>CAVSCV010000001.1:0-214391 GCA_963726545.1 uncultured Acidimicrobiaceae bacterium
TCCTGACCGAGGACGTGACGCTCTCGGACGGGACGACGTACCCGGTGGGCACGCTGCTCGACGACGTGACGATCGCCGCCATGCGCGACGACACCACGGTGAACCGCATCCGGGTCCGCTCGGTGCTGACCTGCGAGTCGCCCCAGGGCGTCTGCGCCGCCTGTTACGGGCTGTCGCTGGCCACCGGGTCGATGATCGAACTGGGCGAGGCCGTCGGCGTCATCGCGGCCCAGTCCATCGGTGAGCCCGGCACGCAGCTGACCATGCGGACCTTCCACACCGGTGGTGTGGTCGGTGAGGACATCACCCACGGGCTGCCCCGTGTCGTCGAGCTGTTCGAGGCCCGTACCCCGAAGGGTGCCGCCGTGCTGGCGCACCACTCGGGCGTGGTCCGGGTCGAGGACGACGAGACGGGCCGGCGCATCACGGTGATCGCCGACGACGGTGCCGAGGACTCCACCCTGGTGGCGGTTCGGGCGCACCTCGAGGTGACCGACGGGCAAGAGGTCTCGGCCGGCGACGCGCTGGTCGAAGGCCCCAAGGACCCCAAGGAGCTGCTCGAGGTCAAGGGCATCCGTGAGACACAGCAGTACCTGGTCGAAGAGGTGCAGAAGGTGTACCGAGACCAGGGTGTGTCGATCCACGACAAGCACATCGAACTGATCGTTCGCCAGATGCTGCGCCGTGTCCTCGTCGCCGAGCCCGGTGAGGCTCCGTTCCTCCCCGGGGAGCGGGTCGACAACCAGATCTACGCCGAGGTGAACCGGATGCTGGTCGAGGACGGCAAGGCGCCGGCCGAGGGACGCCCCGAGTTGATGGGCATCACCAAGGCCTCGCTGGCCACCGAGAGCTGGCTCTCGGCCGCCTCCTTCCAGGAGACGACCCGGGTGCTGACCGAGGCGGCGATCGAGGGCCGGAGCGACCAGCTCTTCGGGCTCAAGGAGAACATCATCATCGGCAAGCTCATCCCGGCTGGTTCGGGCATGCAGCACTATCGGAACATCCGACTCGAGATGCCCGATGCCGAGGCGATGCCCTTCTGGGCCGTGGGCTCGGGCGAGTCGGACACCGAGGACCTGGCCAACTGGCTGCGGGACATGGGCGAGGGGATCAGCGACGATCCCTTCGAGTCATCGATCGACGCCAGCTGGCTCGGTGCGACGCCGACCGCGGAAGACGCGTTCGGGAATCCGATCGTCAGCGACCCTGCGCCGGTGGAGGAGACCAACGGGACCACCGCCGGGGCGGCGGAGGCTGGCGCCTAACCAAGGCTCGGGCTTCTGGGGCGGCTGGCCCGCTCCTATCGAAAGAGCTGTGGAGGACGGCGGCGCACGACCACATATGGTCGGCGCCGCCGTCTTCGTTCTCGACAGCGTCGTTGCTCTGGCGACGCCCCTTCTCGTGCCGGGCGAGTCCTCTCGATCAGCTGCGCGGAGTGCGGCGAGTCAACGGAGCGGTCGTCGGGCCAGGAAGCAGCCCGCCTCGGTGGCCGAAGTGAAGACGCCATCGCCCTCCTCGAACATCCGTGCAATCACTTCTCTCAAGGCCTGCATCTGTTGTGGCGTCGACTGCTGCATGGCGGAGGACGAGGCAATGAAGTTGTAGACGTCCTCGGGCTCGTCACAGACGAGGGTGCTCGAGTGGTCGCGCCATTCCACCTCGGCGAAGGAAGTGCCGAGGAGTTCGCCTCCGGTGGACCGGCCGAAGCGGCGGTCGACATAGTCCATCGTGGCCCAACCGAATACCTCTCTCGACGCCTTGGATACCTGCTCGAGATGCCGAGGACCATTCGTCGCGGACATCAGGACACCATCCAGCCGCAAGACACGGGCCAGTTCGCCGATGGCCCGAGGTCGATCAGGCGCGTGATAGAGCATGTGATTGGCGACGACGACGTCGAACGAGTCGTCGTCGAAGGGCAACTCCTGGACGTCGCACGTGCGAGCCACGACAAGATCCAGGTTGTCGAAAGGGGCAACCGCCTGCCGGGCCGCGTCGAGCATCCCCTCTGAAATGTCCGTCAGTGTGAGCTGCAATTCCGGCAGGAGCGATCCGATGTTGGCCCAGAGCAGCCCAGACCCGCAGCCGACTTCTAGAACATTGCCTCGGTGCGGCCAGTCGAGCTGGGCCGCCACCCAGTCGAACCAGGATTGATCGGCGACGGTGTGCTTGGCGTGCAGAGCCACGCGGGCATGGAGGTTGGTCGGGTCCTTATATTGATGCTCCCGGAGGTACTCGGTGTCTATCCCGGCAGAAGTTGGTCGGCCAGGATGCTCGGTCGCAGCCATCGGCTGGGCGCCCTCCGTTCTGATGCGCGCGTGAAAGCCTCCGCCGCGTCGCCGCTCGGCGCGTTACTCCTGGACGAGTTCGATGAGTGTGCCGAACGACGTCTTCGGGTGGACGAAGGCCACCGTCGTCCCCCGTGAGCCGGGACGTGGGGCTTCGTCGATCACCCGACCGCCGGCGTCCTTGACGGCCTGGAGCGCCACCGCGCAGTCATCGACCCGGTAGCCGACGTGATGGAGACCCTCGCCCTTGTTGGCGAGGTACTTCGCCACCGGCGAGTCGTCGCTGATCGGCGTGAGGAGCTGGATGTAGGAGTCGGCCACCTTGAGCAGCGCCTCTTCGACCCCGTCGGACTCCACCTTTTCTCGGTGGTCGACCGTGGCGCCGAAGACCTCGGCGTACCACGCGATGGCTGCCTCGAGGTCGTTGACGGCGATGGCGACGTGGTCGATCTCGGTGAGCAGTGGGGTGGTCGTCATGCGCCGTGCCTCCGGAAGAGCGTGATGCGGTCCTCGCCGACCTTGGCCCGCAGTTCTGGGTTGTCGATGCCGAGGCCCTCGCGGGGAGCCAGGCAGAGCACCCCGATCTTGCCCTCGTGCAGGTTGTGGTGGACCTGGTAGGCGGCCTCGCCGACCTGGACGAGGGGGTACACGGCCGAGAGGGGCGGAAGGACCTTGCCGTCGTAGACCAGCTGGTTGGCGTCCCAGGCCTCGCGGTAGTTGGCGAAGTGGGAGCCCTTGATGGTCTTGAGCTTCATCCAGAGGTGGCGGTTGTCGTACTCGATCATGTAGCCCGACGTGGCCGCGCACGTCACGATCGTCCCGGCGCGCTTGCAGGCGAACACCGACGCTCCCATGGTCTGGCGTCCCGGATGCTCGAACACGATCTCGGGCTCGGCGCCGACCAGGGAACGGATGTCCTTGCCGAAACGCCGCCATTCGGACTCGTCCTGCGTGTGCTCGTCCGCCCAGAAGCGGTAGTTGGCCGCCTTGCGGTCGATGACGGCCTCGACGCCCAGGTCGTTGAGCAGCTTGACCTTCTCGGGGGACGACACCACGCCGATCGGCGTGCCGCCGCCGTTGAGCACATGCTGGACCGCGTAGCTGCCGAGGCCGCCGCTGGCCCCCCAGACGAGGACCTTGTCCCCCTGGGTCATGCGGGCGCCGTTATGCGACACCAGCATCCGGTAGGCGGTCGAGTTGCACAACGCGTTGATGGCCGCCTCCTCCCACGTGAGGTGCGTCGCCTTGGGCATCAGCTGGTTGGCCTTGACCACCGCAATGTCGGCCAGGCCGCCAAAGTTCGTCTCGAAGCCCCAGATGCGCTGGTTGGACGCCAGCATGGAGTCGTCATGAGCCGACGGGTCCTGGTCGTCGACGTAGTTGCAATGGACGGTGACCTTGTCGCCGGTCCTCCAGTTGCGCACGGCCGAGCCGGTCCGCAGCACGACCCCGGCGGCGTCCGAGCCGACGACCTGGTAGTCGAGCCCGTGGCGGGCGGCCCAGGGCCCTTCCTTGGCCAGGCGGTCGAGGAAGCCGAACGTCGGGAGGGGCTCGAAGATCGAGGTCCAGACCGTGTTGAAGTTGATGGAGGATGCCATCACGGCGACGTACGCCTCGTCGGGAGCGAGCTCGGGCAGCGGCACCTCCTGCACGCGCAGGGACTGGTGGGGATCCTTCTCCGAGGACTCCATGCCCTCGAACATGTCCACGTCGCTCCGCAGGACGACGGCAGCCCGGTAGGTCTCGGGCATCGGGAGTTTGGCCAGCTCATCGGCAGAAGCGCCGGCCAGCACGGCACTGAGGATGTCGCTCATGTGACCCGACGATAGTGGGCCGGTACGATGGAGTTTCCGGCTGGTAACCAGACTGGCGTGAATCTGGAGGTAGAGGGAATGGCTGAGGCCGTCATCGTCGCAGGAGCTCGGACCCCCATCGGGAAGCTGTCGGGCGCGCTGGCCACGTTCTCGGCCATGGACCTGGGGGGATTCGCCATCGCCGAGGCCCTCAAGCGGGCCGGCGTCGCCCCCGACCAGGTCGACTACGTGCTCATGGGCCAGGTGATCCTGGCCGGTCAGGGCCAGATCACGGCCCGCCAGGCCGCCGTCAAGGGCGGCATACCCATGACCGTTCCCGCCAACACCATCAACAAGGTCTGCCTCTCGGGCCTCAACACGATCTATCTGGCCGACCAGATGATCCGGGCCGGCGACGCCGACATCGTCGTGGCCGGCGGCATGGAGTCGATGACCCAGGCTCCCTACCTGCTTCCGGGCGCCCGGGCCGGCTATCGCCTCGGCGACGGCCAGCTCATCGACTCCATGATGTACGACGGCCTCACCGACTCGTTCGATCACATCGCGATGGGCCTCTCCACCGAGCAGCACAACGCCAAGGTCGGCATCACGCGTGAGCGCCAGGACGCCTTCGCGGCGGCGAGCCACGAGAAGGCGGCGGCGGCGGCCAAGGAAGGCCGACTGGCCGAGGAGATCGTCCCGGTCCAGGTGCCCCAGCGCAAGGGCGACCCGCTGCTGGTCGACACCGACGAGGGCGTCCGGCCGGGCACGACGGCCGAATCGCTCGGAGCACTGAGGCCGGCGTTCGACAAGAACGGCACCATCACGGCCGGGAACGCGTCGCAGATCTCCGACGGCGGCTGTGCCGTCGTCGTGATGTCGGCCGACAAGGCAAAGGCACTGGGCCTGGCCCCGATCGGGAAGGTCATCGGCTACGGCATGGTCGCAGGTCCCGACAACTCGCTCCTGACCCAGCCATCGCACGCCATCGTCAAGGCGGCCGGCAAGGCCGGCGTCGACCTCGGTTCGATCGACCTGTTCGAGATCAACGAGGCCTTCGCCGCCGTCGGTCTGGCCTCGGTCGACGACCTCGGCATCGACGAGGAGAAGGTGAACGTCAACGGTGGGGCCATCGCGCTGGGCCACCCGGTCGGCATGTCCGGGACCCGGGTCGCGTTGTCGGCCCTGCTCGAGTTGCGCCGCCGGGGCGCCTCGACTGCTGCGGTCGCCCTCTGTGGCGGCGGCGGTCAGGGCGACGCCGCCATCCTGCGCGCCCTCTAGGGGCAGGTCCGGCAGGTCCCCTCGCCGGCAACGGCACAGGGTGAAGAGCGTTGGAGGCTAGGCCTCGCCGCCGAAGGGCGGGGTGAGGAGCGCGACCAGCTTGGCGGAGTGCGCCTCCACCTCGGACCAGGTCTCGACCTTGAACGAATAGACGCCCAAGGCGCAGGTGGGAAAGCCGGCGCGCACCGCCAGCGTGAGCCCCTTCTTGTCCCCGGCACGGATCAGTCCTTGGGAGAGCGCCTGGGCCGTGGGGTTGTGCCCGACCACCATGGCGGCAGCGACCTCGTCGGGGAGTGCCCGCAGGTAGGCCAGCACGTCGTCGGGGTCGGCCTGGTAGAGGCCGTCCTCGAACCGGAGTTCGGGCGGATGGGTGACCGACTTGAACACCAGCTCTGCGGTCGCCGCTGTGCGGGCGGCCGGAGACACCAGGGCGACCTGGGGCCGCGGTGCTCGCTTCAACTCAGCTGGGAGTCCTTCCCCTGATCCGGCGAAGAGTTGGCCCAAAGCGGTGGCGTCGCGGCGACCTCGCGGCGCCAGCACCCGGTCGAAGTCGGTGCCGCCCGGCGGCGGATCGGACACTGTCTTGGCATGACGAAGCAGCCAGACGGTGCGGGCGGTGGTCGATCGGGGTGGTGGCATCAACCCAATTCGAAGGCCCGATGGAGGCTGCGGACGGCCCGCTCGACGTCGCTCGTGGCGACGATGCACGAGGTCCGGATGGTCGAGGTCGAAATCATGTCGATGTTGATCCCCTCGTTGGCCAGGGTCTCGAACATCGTGGCGGCGATGCCCGGGTGCGACTTCATCCCGACCCCGATGAGCGAGACACGGGCCACTTCGGCATCGGCGGTCACGCCGGTGGCACCGAGCTCGTTCGCATGGGCCTGCGACGTCTCGACGGCGACCGGGAGATCGTCGTTCGGCACGGTGAACGAGATGTCGGTCGTCCCATGGACCGATGTGTTCTGCACGATCATGTCGACGTTGATCGACTTGTCGGCCAGAGCTCGGAAGAGGCGGGCGGCGACGCCGGGGTTGTCGGGAACCCCACTCACCGTGACCTTGGCCTCCGTGATGTCGTGGGTTATTGCCGTCACGACGGCGTCTTCCATATCTGCATCCTCCTCGACCACCCAGGTGCCGGGCTCCCAGGTGAAGCTGCTGCGCACGTGCAGCGGGACGTTGTGGTTGCGGGCGAACTCGACGGCCCGGAGCATGAGCACCCGACCTCCGGTCGCGGCCATCTCGAGCATCTCGTTGAACGAGATCCGATTGATGCGGTGGGCCTCGGAGACGATCCGGGGATCGGCGGTGAAGACGCCGGTCACGTCGGTGTAGATCTCGCAGACGTCGGCGTCGAGGACGGCGGCCAGGGCGACGGCGGTGGCATCCGAGCCACCCCGACCCAGCGTCGTGATCTCCCGCTGGTTCGACATGCCCTGGAAGCCGGCCACCACGGGCACCTTCCCTGCGGCCAGGGCCTCGCGCAGCCGGTCGCCCTTGACCTCGAGGATCTTGGCCCGGGTGTGGTCGTTGTCGGTGATGATGCCCACCTGGCTCCCGGTGAAGGACTGACCCTCGACGCCCAGGTCGGCCAGGGCCATGACCAGCAGGGACATGGAGATGCGCTCCCCGGTGCTGACCAGCATGTCGTATTCGCGGGGTGGTTGGGTCCGGCTGACCGTATTGGCCAGGTGGATCAGGTCGTCCGTGGTCTTGCCCATGGCACTCACGACGGCGACGACCTGGGACCCTTCGCGGTGCGTCCCGCGATGTGGTCGGCGACGGCCCGGATCCGGTCGGCGTCGCCGACCGAGGTACCCCCGAACTTCTGGACCACCAGTGGCATCGGGCCGAGGCTACTGACTGGGAGCGGGGCCCATTGTCCCTGGCCCCGGGCTCCGGGGGCCCGGTCAGGGCCGATCGGAGGTCGCCCGGCGGATTGGGTATGGTTTCCCGCCGTGCCCAGCGAGAAGAGAGCCCGTCAACGCGCGGCCAGAGAGGCCCGGCTCGAGGCCGAGCGTCAAACGCAGAAGCGCCGCAAGCAGATCCGCAACGGGGTGATCGTGGTGGTCATCGCCGGGGTCGTGGTCCTGGTCGCCTTCCTCGTGTCCAGCAACAACAACAAACCGGTCCAGTCGCAGTCGAGCGTCACCACGACCACGACGGCCAAGGCGAAGTCGAACGCCGCTCTCCAGACCAAGGCCAACGACGTGGCTGTGAAGGCCGGGTGCCCGGCATCGCCGACCACCCCGACCGCCGCGGCGAAACAGACCTACACGTCTGCACCCCCGTTGACGATCGACACCACCAAGACCTACACGGCCACGATCACGACGACGACGGGAACGTTCGACGTCGCGTTGGACGCCAAGAGCGCACCGCAGACGGTCAACAACTTTGTCTTCTTGGCCAACAAGGGCTATTTCAACTGCGGCAGCTTCTTCCGGGTCATCCCTGGGTTCGTGCTGCAGACGGGTAACCCCGCCCAGACCAATCAAGGCACGCAGCCCGGGTACACGATCCCGGACGAGCTTCCTCCCAAGGCGGCGAACCCGGCCCAGCAGTACCCGCTCGGATCGTTGGTCATGGCCAACACCGGTTCGCCAAACACCGGGGGTAGCCAGTTCTTCATCGTCTCGGGGTCCCAGGGCGAGAGCCTGCCCAACACGTACTCACTTTTCGGACAGGTGACTTCCGGCGAGAATGTGATCGCGACCATCGACAAGCAGGGGTCCGCGAATGGGATCCCACCCGATGTCACGCAGCGCATGCTCACCGTAACCATCCACGAGTCGTAAGGATCCCGATCATGGCCAAGCCCGCTCCGCCCAACGTCGACGGCTCAAGCCCGCAGCAGCGGAAGTTCGACGAAGAGCCGGACATGCACATCGACCCGAACAAGCGGTACGTGGCCACCATGGTTACGTCACACGGGACGATGGTCATCGCGCTCGACCCGCTCGCCGCACCCCGGACCGTCAACAGCTTCGTGTTCCTGGCCCGGTACCACTACTACGACGGCATTGTGTTCCACCGCATCATCCCGGGGTTCGTGCTGCAAGGCGGTGACCCGACCGGGAGCGGGTCTGGCGGTCCCGGTTATCGCTTTGCGGACGAGCTGCCGGAGTCGGGCAAGTACAAGTTGGGCTCGCTGGCCATGGCCAACGCCGGACCCGACACCAACGGCAGCCAGTTCTTCGTGATCAGCGGACCCGACGGCGTGCGCCTACCCCCGCTCTACGCGCTCTTCGGCGAAGTCGTCACTGGCCTCGACGTCGTCGAGAAGATCAACAAGTTGGGCAGCCGTTCGGGTACGCCGAAGGAGCAAGTCGTGATCGAGAGCGTCACGATCGAGGAAAAAGACTGAGCGCGCAGCACTGCCAGGCAGTCGCCCGTCGTTTCCGCTTTCGAGGCTGAGCCGGCCCTCACCCGGGTCCCGCCCCTAACCCCCTCGGTCCCCGCCTTCACCGTCTGAGCCTGCACGGTCGCCGTCCTGTCGGCCGTTCTCGCCCCGTTGGGCCTTGCCGCTCCGGTCCCCGCCCCCGCCCCAGCGCCCCGCCGGGCCTGCGCCCGCCGTTCGGCGAGCACGGTGGGGTCGCTGACCTGGGCCCAGAGCCGCGAGGGCCGCGTCGTCATCACCTGGCCCGTCGGTCCGACGAAGCGCAGCTCGACATTGGCGTCGCCCGAGAGCGACCAGACCTTGTGGTGGATCAGGTCGTGGTGGTGCTTACAGAGCAGGACCAGGTTGTCCAGGTCGGTCACGCCGCCCGAGTTCCATTCGTCGATGTGGTGACAGTTGGTGAACAAGACGTTGGCGCAGCCCGGAAAGGCGCAGTGGCGATCACGGCGCAACACCTCACGGCGCTGGGTCGCGGTCGGGAAGCGCTGGGCCCGGCCCTCGTACATGGTGTGGCCCAAACGTCGTCGAGGGCGACGATCACGCTGGCGTCACAGACCAGGCGCCGGGCCACCTCGGCGCTGATCAGCCCGCCGCGCTCGAGTTCGCCGGGGAGCTCGGACATCGGGATCAGTCAGCACCTCGAAGGGCACGTGGGCCACCACCAGGGGACGCGCGAGGACCCCGACCCGCCATCGGTCAACGCGGAGACCAAGGCGTCGGCCAGGCGCTGGTCCAAAGGCGTCTCGCCGTCTGTGTCCATCTTCTTGACCCGGGCCTCGAGCACGGAGCGCACCGCGACATAGGAGACCGGCGGCAGCTGGGCCACGATCGTGCGCAAAGTGTCGTTGAAGCGCAGCGAGCGCTTCTCCTCGTCTTCGCGGTCCGACTGGCGGGTCGGCAGCTCCTTCGAGCGCACCAGCGCCCCGAGGTCCTTGTAGGAGAGCTCACCGGCCTCCTCGGCCCACCGCGCCTCGGTCTCGGGCGTGGCCACGCCGACCACCGAGCGCACCTTGTCAAGGGTGAGGCGACCCTCGGAGAGTCCGGCCGCCAGATGCGGAAAGTCGCTCACGTGCTCGGCCACCTGGGCATAGGCCCGCGCCGTGGCGTCAGAGACCCCCAGATGCTGGACCAACCACGAACCGAGCGACGTCGCCCCGGTCGCCCGCCAGTCCTGGCGGCGATCCAGCTCGGCACAGACCGTGGCCAGCACCGCGTCCTGCGAGCAGCGCACCCGAAAGGCCCGGGCCGCCACCGCCATGAGCTCCTCGGCCCCGAGCCGGGCCACCTCGGAGGTGGTCAGGGGGGCGACCGGCTCGAGACCAGGAACGCGGTCTGCCCCTTCCCCACGTGGCGGCGTCATCGTCAGGAGAATGGTCGCCAGCCGGCGCCGGTTACGCGCGATTCAAACTCGAGTAGTTGCCAGGCGCGAGACGAGGGTGGGACGAGCCGAGGCGGAGGAAGCCCAGGGGGGAGAGAAGGCCAGAGACAAAGGGGGAGAGAACGGGTGGAGAGACGACCGTCAGGCCTTGAGAGCTGAGAGGCCTTCGGTCTGCGCGCCGCCCACGAAGACGACGGGCTCGCCCGCGCCCTCGTAGCTCCACACGCCGTCGCCGGTGCGGATCAACGCCGTGCGGGCGGGCAAGGCGACGACGGGCAGGGCGGCCGGAGCCATGGCCACGGTCCGCTCGAGCTTCTGACCATGGGCATCGTCATGCTCGTCTCCGAAATGCGGCACCACGGCCATGTTGTCGACGAGTCCGAGACCGAGGGTCAGCGCGCCGCCCCGGGGGTCGACCATCGGGTCGGTCAGGACCATGGCACCGGCACCGGCGCCGGCGATCACGGCGCCGTTGAGATAGGCCTGGCGCAGACCTTCGAAGACGGCTGACTTCTTGATCGCCGCCCGCAGGTGGAGCGGGGATCCTCCGGCCAGGTAGATGAAACGGGCCTTGGCCGCCGTGGCGGCCATGCCGGGGTCGTTGGCCGAGGGCCGGTCCACGACCATCAGTCCCTCGACTTGGCCCCCGAGTGGACCGAACCACTCGGCCGCCCGCAGGACGACTCGCTCGGGGTGCTGGTAGGCCGCCGCTGTGGGGAGGACCAGCACGTCAGAACCCCCAGACGCGGCGAGGAGGGAGGCGTCAAAGGTGCAGCCTTCGGTCCATTCGTCGCCTCCGACCAGGGCCAGCGTGCCGGTTGTGTCCATGGCGCCACTCTTGCACGCCGGGCCGGCGCCTCATGATGCCAAAGCCGGGTCCGGGACTGAATCAGAGGGGCGGCGAGTGGCGTGGCAACCGGGCGTGGCGCGTGGTGCGTGGGGCGGCTGCTGGAGTGGCAACGGGGCGTGGCGTGAGGTGCGTGGGTGCGGCGCGCCGCGGGACAGGGCCGTGACCTGGGTGGCTGCAGTGCTGCTGCGGCGTCTTCGACGCCGCTGGTTACCGCCCAGTAAACTCCCGCCCCATGTCGATCACACGGGTGGGAATCGTCGGTTCGGGGATCATGGGTTCTGGCATCGCCGAGGTGGCAGCGGCGACGGGGCACGAGGTGATCCTGCGCAGCCGAAGCCAGGCTGGCGCCGACGCCATGCTGGCCGGCCTGGCCAAGTCGTTGGCCAAGCAGGTCGAGAAGGGCAAGCGAACCGAAGCCGAGGCGGGCGAGATCTCGGGACGGGTGCGGGCCACTACCCACTTGGGCGAACTGGTCGACGTCGACCTCGTCATCGAGTCGGTCGTCGAGGATCTGGACGTGAAGAAGGACCTCTTCGCTGAGCTCGACAGCGTCTGCAAGCCCGACACCATCCTGGCCACCAACACCTCGACGCTGCCGGTGATCGAGATGGCGATGGCCACCGGCCGACCCGACCTGGTGTGCGGCGTCCACTTCTTCAATCCCGCACCGGCGATGTCGCTGGTCGAGGTGGTGCGCCCGATCACGGCGAAGGACGCCACCATCGAGTCCGTCATCGCGTTTTCCACTGCCTGCGGTAAAGACCCGGTCGAGGTCAAGGACCAGGCCGGATTCATCGTCAACGCGCTCCTCTTCCCCTACCTGAACAACGCGGTCCGTCTCCTCGAGCAGGGCGTGGCCACCAAGGAGGGCATCGACTCGGCCATGAAGGGCGGTTGCGGATTCCCGATGGGACCGTTCGCGTTGCTCGATCTGGTCGGGTTGGACACGTCGCTGGCGATCTTGGACGCGCTGTACGAGGAGTACCGCGATCCCAACTACGCGGCCGTGCCGCTCCTGCGCCGCCTGGTCACTGCGGGTCAACTCGGTCGCAAGACCAAACAAGGATTCTACGAGTACAACCGCTGACGAAACGCTCACTTGGTTCGTGCGACCGCGGGAATGACGGAATGGCTCGGCGGCCGTACCGACCGCACCGACCGGACCGAGCGGACATTGACCCACGCGCAGGCAGCGGGCGGGTCGAGAGGTGGTCTGAACTGGGCCCCGCCGGACAAGGGGCGACGCAGTACGGGGCGGCGACGTGGAACCAAAAAAGGCGGGCAGAATGATGGTCGGAGCCGCCGACGCTCGACGAGAGTCGAGCCGGTGAGCGAGTGAGTCAGTGGAGGTGTGATCCGAATGCCTGACGCACCCTGGGTGATGCGGACCTACTCGGGCCACTCCACCGCCCGAGCCTCGAACGAGTTGTTCCGCACCAACATGTCCAAGGGCCAGACCGGGCTCTCCATCGCCTTCGATCTGCCCACGCAGACGGGCTACGACCCCGACGCACCCGAGGCGGCGGGCGAGGTCGGCAAGGTCGGGGTGCCCGTGGCGCATCTGGGCCACATGCACGAGATGCTCGACCAGATCCCGGTGTCGTCGATGAACACGTCGATGACGATCAACGCCACCGCGGCGTGGCTGCTCGGTCTCTACGTGGCCAACGCGCAGGACCTCGGGCGTCGATCCCGCCGCGCTGGCGGGCACGACGCAGAACGACATCGTGAAGGAGTATCTCAGCCGGGGGACCTACATCTTCCCGCCGGGACCGAGCCTCCGGCTCACCGTCGACACCATCGCGTACACGGTGCGCCAGGTGCCCAAGTGGAACCCGATCAACGTCTGCAGCTACCACCTGCAGGAGGCGGGGGCGACGCCGGTGCAGGAGATCGCCTACGCGCTGGCGACGGCGATCGGCGTGCTCGACGGCGTGCGCGACTCGGGCAAGGTCGAGCAGTCCGAGATCCCCGCCGTGGTCGGGCGGATCAGCTTCTTCGTCAACTCGAGCGTCCGCTTCGTCGAGGAGACGTGCAAGATGCGGGCCTTCACCCGACTGTGGGATCGCATCTGCCGCGAGCGCTACGACGTGGCCGACCCCAAGCTGCGCCGCTTCCGCTACGGCGTGCAGGTCAACTCGCTCGGCCTGACGGAGCAACAGCCAGAGAACAACGTGCAACGGATCGTGCTCGAGCAACTCGGCGTCACGCTGTCGAAGGACGCACGGGCCCGCGCCCTGCAGTTGCCCGCGTGGAACGAGGCGCTGGGGCTGCCCCGCCCGTGGGACCAGCAGTGGTCGCTGCGCATGCAGCAGGTGCTGGCCTTCGAGACCGACCTGCTCGAGTACGACGACATCTTCGAGGGCTCGCACGTCATCGAGGCCAAGACGGCCGAGCTGATGGAGACGGCCTGGGCCGAGCTCGACGACGTGCAGTCGATGGGCGGCGCCTTCGCCTCAATCGACGAGCTCAAGCAGCGACTGGTGCGCAGTCAGGCGGAGCGGGTGCGGCGGATCGAGCTGGGGGAGCAGAAAGTGGTCGGCGTGAACTGCTTCACGGAGACCGCACCCTCACCCTTGCTGGGCGACGACGCCGCCGGCAACATCCTCAAGGTCGACCCCAAGGTCGAGGCGGAGCAGATCATCGACGTCGAGCAATGGCGGGCTCGGCGGGACTCGGCGGCCGTGCGGCGGGCCGTCGACGAGCTGCGCCGGGTGGCCGAGGACGAGGGTCCCGGCGGCAACGTGATGGAGGCCACCATCGCGCTGGCCCATGCCGGCGGGACGACGGGCGAGTGGGCCAACGCGCTGCGTGAGGTCTTCGGCGAGTTCCGGGCCCCGACCGGTGTCAGCGGCGGCGTGGGCCGCCGGGGGCACGACATGGACGCCGTCATCACGCGGGTCAAGGCGTTGGCCGCGCGCACCGGCGGCCCGCCCCGCCTCCTCGTGGCCAAGCCGGGGCTCGACGGGCACTCCAACGGGGCGGAACAGATCGCCGTGGCCGCTCGCGACGCCGGGTTCGAGGTCGTCTACCAAGGCATCCGGCTCACCCCGGACCAGATCGTCGCCGCGGCACGGGACGAGGACGTCGACATCGTGGGGCTTTCGATCCTGTCGGGGTCGCATCTGGACCTGGTGCCCGAGGTGCTCGACCGTCTCCGGGCCGAGGGCAGCACCGCCGCCGTCGTGGTGGGCGGGATCATTCCGCCCGACGACGCCGAGATCCTCCGGGGCAAGGGCGTGGCGTCGGTCTACACGCCGAAGGACTACTCCTTCGAGCAGATCATGGAGGACCTGGTCGGGTTGGCGGAACGGCAGCGGCAGAGTCCGCACCAGCCCGACGGCGCCACTCCCTAGCCAGGCGGGCCATCTGGCGCCACGTCACGGCGACGGCGCCCAGTTCGATCGCCCGCAGGCGCAGGCTTTCCGGCACGTCGTAGTGGTTGAGGGCGGCCGAACGCCGGTGCTCCTGGTAGCCCCGCCGGGGAATGCCGAGGGCGGCGGCCATGGTGTGCAGCTCGTCGGGGTCGTCCGCCAGCAGATGGGACCAGCGGTCGGCCCGGTCCCGGACCGTCGCCCGCTGGCGCCAGTCGTCGACGTAGACGGTCAGCGACCGCCGGCCCAGGGTCGGTCGCGCCGCATCGGCACCGGCTTGTGCCACCAGCGACCGCTGAAGCGCCAGGCCTCGTGCGCCGGATCGAGGTCGTCGGGCGGAGCGGGTCGGGGCCAGGCCAGCTGGACGGCGGCGGTGATGGCGGCCAGGACGGCGGGGTCGGGCTGCGGCGGCTCGGACAGACCCAACGACGTCGACGGCCACGTCGCCGTCGCCGTCGCCGTCGAGCGGTCGACGTCGTTCACAGCGGCACGTTCCCGTGCTTGCGCTTGGGCAGCTCCTCACGCTTCGACGCCAGGATGTCGAGGCTGCGGCAGATGACCCGCCGGGTGTCGGCCGGCGAGATCACGTCGTCGATGTACCCCCGCTCCGCCGCGATGTACGGGTTGGCGTAGCGCTCGGTGTACTCGTCGATGAGCTCGGCCCGCCGGCTGACCGGGTCGGCCGCCTCGGCCAACTCCCGTCGATACACGATGTCGACCGCACCGTTGGGACCCATCACCGCCAACTCGGCCGAGGGCCAGGCGAAGGCCAGGTCGGCCCCGATCGACTTGGAGTTCATGACGACGTAGGCCCCGCCGTAGGCCTTGCGGGTGATGATCTGGATCCGGGGCACCGTCGCCTCGCAGTAGGCGTACAGCAGCTTCGCCCCGTGGCGGATGATGCCGCCGTACTCCTGGTCCGTCCCGGGCAAGAACCCGGGCACGTCGACGAAGGTGAGCAGCGGAATGTTGAAGGCGTCGCACACCCGGACGAAGCGCGAGGCCTTCTCGGACGAGTCGATATCGAGCACGCCGGCCAGCACCGCGGGCTGGTTGCCCACGATGCCGACGACGCGCCCGTTCATGCGGGCGTAGCCACACGTGATCGACATGGCCCAGTGGCTGTGCACCTCGAAGTACTCACCGTCGTCGACCACCGCCGCGATGATCCGCTTCATGTCATACGGCTGGTTCGGCGAGACGGGCAGGAAGTCGATCAGCTCGGTCACCTGGCGGTCCGGCTCGTCGCCCGACACCTCGATCGGCGGCTCTTCGAGGTTGTTCGACGGCAAGAACGACAAGAGATGCCGCACGTCGTCGAGGCAGGCCTTCTCGTCGGGCGAGACGAAGGTGGCCACGCCCGACTTGGTGGCGTGGCTCATGGCGCCGCCGAGCTCCTCGAGCGTGACGTCCTCGCCGGTCACCGTCTTCACTACGTCGGGGCCGGTGATGAACATGTGCGACGTGCCTTGCACCATGAAGATGAAGTCGGTCATCGCGGGCGAGTAGACGGCGCCTCCGGCGCAGGGCCCGAGGATCACGCTGATCTGGGGGATGACCCCCGATGCGGCCACGTTGCGGTGGAAGATGCCGCCGTAGGAGTGCAGCGAGACCACGCCCTCTTGGATGCGGGCGCCCGCACCGTCGTTGAGGCCGATCATGGGCACGCCCGTCGAGGCGGCCAGGTCCATGACCTTGTGGATCTTCTCGGCGAAGACCTCGCCCAGGGCGCCGCCGAAGACGGTGAAGTCCTGGCTGAAGATGCAGACCCGGCGCCCGTCGATCGTGCCGAAGCCGGTGACGACCCCGTCGGTGTAGGGCCGGTTCTCCTCCAACCCCATCCCGTGGGCTCGATGCCGGGCCAGCATGTCGAGCTCCTGGAAGGACCCCTCGTCGAGCAGGTAGTCGATCCGCTCCCGGGCCGTCAGCTTGCCCTTGGCGTGGTGCCGTTCGACGGCCGCCGGGCTGCCGGCATGGAGGGCCTCGTTCTTGCGTTCTTCCAGCTCGGCGAGCCGTTCCTCCATCGAATGTTCCATGGCGCTGAGGCTAACGCTCCGTGACCGGCACCCGAAATTTGAGACGAGTTCGTCTGAAATGTCGCACAACGGCGCCGAACGTCACCGGAAATTCGCCCGTAAGACGGCGAAGTAGAAGCTGTTCTATTTCTGACTGGAGAAATTCCTGGGCTGACCAGGGAAAAGAAACTGCGAAAACCCGGGTTCAACCTCGGGAGAGAACTCAACGTGCTTGGGGGGCTGACCATGCCGCTGCTCGAGGTAGCGGAAGCTGAGGTGCGATTCGGCGGCGTCCACGCGCTGCGCGGCGTCGATCTCGACGTCGACGCCGGCATGATCACCGGCCTCATCGGACCCAACGGCGCCGGCAAGACCACCTGCTTCAACGCCATCACCGGGCTGCAGGCCATCAACGCCGGGCGCATTCTCTTCGACGGGTCCGACGTGACCGGGATCAAGCCGCACAAGCGGGCCCGGCTGGGCATCGCCCGTACCTTCCAGCGCCTCGAGGTCTTCGGTTCCCTGTCGGTCCGCGAGAACGTCCTCGCCGCGGCCGAGATCCGTCGCCGCTGGTCCCGTGATGGTTCTGACGCCTCGTCGGTGGCAGACCACTCCTTGTCGGAGGTCGGACTTTCGCACCTGGCCCAGCAATCCGCCGACACCCTGCCCACCGGGCAGGCCCGGCTGCTCGAGCTGGCCCGGTGTTTGGCCACCCGGCCCCGCCTGCTCCTGCTCGACGAGCCGTCGTCCGGCCTCGACGACGCCGAGAGCGACGAGCTGGGCGACCTCTTGGTGAAGCTGGCCGGCGACGGGATGGGCGTCCTCCTCGTCGAGCACGACATGGGGCTGGTCATGCGGGTCTGCCAGCGCATCAGTGTCCTCGACTTCGGTGCCGTCCTCATGACGGGGACGCCGGCCGAGGTACGGGCCGACGAGCGGGTGCGCGCCGCCTACCTCGGGTCGGCCGACGACCCCGAAGAGCGTGGCGACGTCCTCGTCTCGAGCGTCGGCGTCTCGAGCGTCGGATTGGCGGGCGCCGGCGCGGGAGGCTCGCATGCCTGAGGCGCCGCCGCTCCCGCCCGTCGTCGAGCTGCGCCGCGTCCACGCCGGCTACGGACAGATCGAGGTCCTGCACGGGATCGGCCTGGCCGTCTCGACCGGCGAGGTCCTCGCGCTGCTCGGTCCCAACGGAGCGGGGAAGTCGACCACGCTCAAGGTGGCCAGCGGGCAGATCCAGCCGACGAGGGGCTGCTTCCACGTGATGGGCCGCCACGTCAACGGCATGCGGCCCGACAAGCTGGCCCGGGCCGGTCTGTGCACCCTGCCCGACGGGCGCGGCATCTTCCCCAATCTCACCGTCGCAGAGAACCTGCGCCTGATGACGTTCGGCGGCCCCTCGCGCAGTCACGTCGAGCAGCTCGCCTTCGAGCGTTTCCCCCGCCTGGCCGAGCGGCGGCGCCAGGTGGCGGGCACGCTGTCCGGTGGCGAGCAACAGATGCTGGCCATGGCGCGCACGCTGAGCGTCGAGCCGGCCGTTCTCCTGCTCGACGAGATCTCCATGGGTCTCGCTCCCATGATCGTGGCCGAGCTCTACGAACTGGTCGCCCAGATCGCGGCCGAGGGTGTCGCCGTCATCCTGGCCGAGCAGTTCGCCGCTACCGCCATGGGCGTGGCCACCGACGTCGCCGTCGTGGTCCAGGGGCGCATCGTGGCCGCGGGCAAACCCAACGAGCTGCCCGACGACCTGGCCGACGCCTACCTCGGAGGTGCTGCCGCATGACCAACCGGGACCGTCGCCGCTCGCCGTCATGGTCGGGCACGGCTCACCGCGCTCGCCGCGGCCACCCTCCTGCTCTTGGGCGGCGGGTCCGGACTCCTGGCCGCGGCCGCCGTCAGCGGCCCGGCGGGCGCCGACACCGGAAACTCGGGCAGCGCCGCCTCGGCCCTCGGTGGCTTCACGATCACCTCGCTCGCCGAGGCCGTCACCGCCCAGTACGAGCAGCCCAACTTCCCCGTCCCCGCCACACCGTCGCTCGAGTTCGACGAGGGCTACGCCGCAACGTCGGACAACTCGGGCCCGACCGGCACGGCGACCGCCTCGAGCCTCTACCCGGGTCAGGTGGTGGCCAACGCCGGCCCCGAGCTCTCTCTCCTGGTGCCCGGCGTGCCCCTGCCGCCGGCGCCGGTCTGGCCCGCCCAGGCCACCAGCGAGTACCCGCAGACGCCCAATACCGCCAACACCGACGAGCCCGCCGTGAACATGGACGCCCAGAGCACGGCCAATGGCAACACGGCCAGCGCCACCCTCGGCGACGACGCGCCCACCGGAGGTTCGAGCGGTTCGACGCCGACCGCGCCCAGCGGTTCGGGTAACCCGCTCGCCAGTACCTCCTCCCTCGTCGGCGTGGGCAACATGTCGGCCACCTCGTCCTCGTCGGCGCCGAGCACCGCAGCCACGGCCGACGCCACGGCCACCGACAGCGGCGTGTCGTTGCTCGGCGGGTTCATCACCATCGGCGCTGTCACCTCCACGGCGACGGCCAGCTCGGACGGCACCACGGGCAAGCTGACCGGCTCGACCCAGATCGAGAACATGTCCATCGCCGGGGTGCCGGTGACGGTCAACGCCAACGGGATTCAGGCCGACGGCAACGCCGCACCCCTGTCGCTGCCCATCTCGACGATCAACACGCTGCTCGGCGAGCTCGGCATCTCCCTGGCGGTCAACAACGCCACCGACACCAGCAACGGTCCCTCGGCCAGCCGCTCGCTCCAGGGCCTCACCTTCACCATCGACCTGAAGACCCTCGACAGCGCGGCCTACCAGTTCGCCTCGCTGTTCCCCTCGTCCTTCACGTCGCAGCTGCCGGTGGCCCTGCCCAACGACCAGCAACTCACGCTCGAGTTGGCCGCCGTCCAGGTGAGCTCCACCGCCTCGCCGCCGTTCACGGCGAACACCGGCAACAGCGGATCGAGCTCGGCCGCGGCATCAACGTCCTCGTCATCGGGCACGGGGGGGACCAGCCCGTCCTTCAGCGGCAACACCGGGACCGCCGGGAGCTTCACCGGCGACTCGGGCGGCGGCGGCTCGTTCGAACCGACGAGTTCGTCCTCGTCGTCCTCACCGTCGGGCGCTGGCGGCGCCGGCCCGCCGGTGCAGTCGGCTCTCCCGACTTCGGCCATCACGCCGGTCTTCAAAGGCATCGGGGCGGCGCTCGTCCTCCTCGGTGTCCTCGCCGCGGCCGCCCTGGCCTTCGCCTACCGGCGGGTCGACGACGCGGCCCGACTTCTGGGCTCGTCCTCGTGCGCCGAAGGGGATCCTCTTCTCGAACGGTTTGCGGCCAACGCAGACGAGCTCTCCGACTTCGGAGGTCCGCCCTCATGAACCTGTTCGGTACGCGCTCCTCGGCCCAGCGGACCCCGCCAGGTCCGGCCAACGGCAACAACTTCGGCACCGGCACCGGCACCGGCACCGCAAGCGCCACCGCCAACGCCGCGGAAGGCGGCACCACACCCGTGGTCACGCGTCTCGGCCGCCTGGCCGCCGCCGTAGAGCGGGCCCGCCGGAAAGGCGGCGGTCCCAACATGCGCCGCTGGCTCGAGCTCGTCGGCATGGCGATGATCGTCTTCGGGTTCGTCTGCATCCTGCTCGGCTGGTACGGCGCCGCCCACAGTGCGTACCAGTACCAAGAGATCCCTTACCTGATCTCGGGCGGTCTGCTGGGAGTGGCCCTCGTCATCGCCGGCGGCATCCTCCTGCGCACGGCCTCGAGCATGCGCCAGCTCGAAGAGGACCGGCGCAACGCCTTGGCCATCGTCCGCTCGGTGGACCGGCTCGAGCGCATCCTGAAGACGCTGGACGAGAAGCGCCGGGCCGAAGAGGGAGAGCGGGAGCGCGTCCTGTGAGTCTCCGCCCCGTCCGCCGCCGTCCACGGGCGGCGGCGATGCTGGCGCTCGCCGTCGTCGCCCTCTCCGCCTCGGCGTGCGGGTCGAGACTGACCGGGACGCAGGCCTCCCTGGCCCAGGGAGCCAACGGATCGGGCGCGGGTTCGGGCACCGGCACGGCCACGGGCGCCCAGGCTCTCGGGGCCGACTCGAGCGGCTGCGGCAGCGGCAGCGGCAGCGGCAGCGCCAGCACGACGTCGACCACGGCAGCCAAGTCGAGCTCCACCAGCTCCACTTCGTCCAGCTCCACCACGTCCGCGTCGACCACGTCGACCACCGCTCCCTGCAACTCGGCCTCCCTCGCCCTGGGCGGTGGCGGTGGCGGAGGCGCCAGCGGCGGCGGCACGAGCGGGTCCGCCGGCACCCCCGGCCACCCGGCCATCGCCACCGGACCGTCCGCCACGGGCGCAGCGGCCGGCCCGGCCGCCAGCGGCGGAGCCGGGCCCTGCGGCGCCAACGGCAACCAAATGCCGGCCGGCGGCAACGGCGGCGCCACCGCCCCCGGGGTCACGGCCAACACCATCACCGTCGGGAACATCGCCAGCATCAGCGGCGTCGCCCCCGGCCTGACCCAGAGCGCCCAGCAGGCCACCGAGGCCTGGGCCGCCTACGTCAACAGCACCGGCGGCATCTGCGGGCGCCAAGTAAAAGTCCAGCCCTTCGACGACGGCAACGACTCGGGGCAGAACTACGCCGACGCCCAACAGGCGTGCTCGAGCGACTTCGCCATGGTGGGTAACGCCTCGGGCTTCGACGACGGCAGCGCCCAAGCCGTCAGCGCCTGCAGCATCCCCGACATGGCGGCCGAGGTCTCGACCGCCGCCGCTGGCACCACCCCAGACATCTTCGGCGCCAGCCCCGGCAACGCCCACTACTGGCCGCTCGGACCGGGCAACTACCTCAAGGCGACGTATCCCAACGCCATCCCCAAGGCGGCGATGATCTACCTCAACGTCTCGGCCACCCAGACCCAGGCCGAGCACGAGGTGGCCGCGAACCAGAGCATCGGCTTCCACTACGTCTACGACGAGTCGACGACGCCGACCAACGCCAACTACGCCACCAACGTGCAGGCGATGCAGAGCGCCGGCGCGCAGTACGTCACCGAGTACTCCGACGCGTCGTCGGCCGAGCGGCTGCTCCAAGCGATGCAGCAGGCCAACTACGCGCCGCAGGTGGTCGACTGGTTCTCCGAGGAGTACTCGCCTCAGTTCGCCCAACAGACCGCGCCAGAATCGAACGGCGACCTCGTCCTCATGTCGGCCACGGCGGCCTATCAAGAGGCGAGTGCGAACCCGGGCCTCCAGTTGATGGAGAGCTGGATGAACCGGGTCGCCCCCGGCTACCACCAGGACATCTTCGCCATCCTGGCCTGGTCGGCCGGCCTGGCCTTCGAGCAGGCGGCCAAGGCGGCCGGCCCCGACCTCACCCGGGCCGCCGTCATCACCCAGCTCCAGGGCATCACCAACTGGACGGGGGACGGGGTGACGCCGCCGGTGAACATCGGACAGAAGATCCCGTCGAAGTGCTTCTTCTACATGAAGATCGAGAACGGGACCTTCCAACGGGTCTACCCGTCGGCACCCAACACCTACGACTGCAACAGCGGCTACCTCCAGTACTAGCCATGCACGAGTTCCTCGAGTTCACCATCATCGGCATCGTCCTCGGCGCCGCCTACGCCGTCGCCGCCAGCGGCCTCGTCGTCACCTACGCCACGTCGGGCATCTTCAACATCGCGCACGGCGCCATCGGCATGTTCATGGCGTTCGTCTATTGGCAGCTCTCGGTCGGCTGGCACCTCAACGCCGCGTTCAGCTTCGTCATCACCGTCTTCGTCCTGGCCCCGCTCCTCGGCGCGCTGATCGAACGCGGCGTCATCCAGTGGATGGACCCCACCAACGTCGCCACCGCGCTCGCCGTGACCGTCGGCCTGACGCTGCTCCTTTTCGGTCTGGTCAACAACGTGATCTGGAAACCCACGGCCCGGGTGGTCCCGCAGTTCTTCGGCTTCGGCGGCTTCAACGTCCTGGGCGTGCACGTCGATTGGGAGGAGGTCATCACGGTCGGCGCCGCCCTGGCCATCGCCATCGGTCTCCGCCTGTTCCTCTTCCAGACCCGCACCGGCATCGCCATGCGCGGCGTCGTCGACAACCGCAGCCTCATCGGCCTCTTCGGCGGCCGGCCCAGCCGGCTCTCCACGCTCAGCTGGGCCATGGGCGCCTCGCTGGCCTCGGTGGCCGGCATCCTGGTCGCCCCCAAGCTGCAGCTCCAGCCGCTCATCTTGACCCTGCTCGTCATCGACGCCTATGCGGCCGCGGTCATCGGGCGCCTCAACAACCTGCCCCGCACCTTCGTCGGCGCCCTCTTCGTCGGGCTCGCCTCGGCCTACGTCGTCGGTTACATCCCGGCCTCGGGCTCCTTCTGGACCTCCACGCCGATCCAGGGCCTGGCCCTCTCGGTGCCGAGCATCATCCTCTTCGTCGCCCTCCTCCTCGTCCCCGCCCATCGCCTGCGCAGCGGCACGCCCCAGCGCCACGCCCCGCTCGCCCCGGCCTCCTTCGTGCGCTCGCTCCAGGGCGGCGTCCTGCTCGTCGCTGCCGTCGCCGTGGCCGTCTCCTTCATGGGGCCCTCGAGCGTCATCAAGCTCGGGATCGGCCTGGCCTTCGGGCTGGTCTGCCTGAGCCTGGTCCCGCTGACCGGCTGGGGCGGCTACACCTCCATCTGCCAGCTGACCTTCGCCGGCCTCGGCGCCTTCGCCATGTACCGCTTCGGGGACCACGGCTCCGTCCTCGGCCTCCTGGTGGCCGCTGCCCTCCCCGGCGCCGTGGGCGCCATCGTGGTCCTCTTCGTCCTGCGCATCCGCGGCCTCTATCTGGCCCTGGCCACCATGGCCTTCGCCGCCGCCATGGACAACGTGATCTTCCCTTGGTCGGCCATCTTCGGCTTCAACGGCTCGGTCGTGGTGCCCAAGCCGGACCTCTTCGGCCTCGACGTCAGCTCTCCCAAGGCCTTCACCATCTTCCTGGCCGTCGTCTTCGCCCTGTTCTCCATCGGCATCCTGGCCCTGCGCCGGGGTCCCTTCGGCCGGGTGCTGGTGGCCACGAAGGACTCCGAGGCCGCCTGCGCCACCCTCGGTCTGTCCCTCACGACGACCAAGTTGCTGGTCTTCACCCTCTCGGCCGCCATGGCCGGCCTGGCCGGCGCCTTCCTCGGCGCGGCCTCCTCGGTGGCCAGCGGCACCGACTTCGAGATGTTCGAGAGCCTGCTCATCCTGGCCGTCGTCGCCATCGGGGGCGCCTCGGTCTGCTCGGGTGCCCTGGCCGGCGGCCTGGCCCTGGGCTTCCTGCCCGGCAACGCCGAGGACATCTTCATCGGGGCGGGCACCGTGGTCCTGGCCTTCTACTCCGACGGCGTGCTGCCCTTGGCCTTCGCCCGCCTCCACCGCTGGTGGGCCGGCCTGATCGCCCCCAGCACCCGGGGCGGCCGGGTCCCGCGTCGGCGGCCGGGCCGGGCGGCGGGCAGGACGGACGCGTCGGGCCGGGCGACACGGCGGTCCGGAGGAACGGGCCGGGAGGCTCGCCGGAACCAGGGCGGCCTAGGACCGGGGCGGCGAGCCGTCGCCTGGCGGCGGCCACCCCGAAGAGCGCGCCGGACTCCGATCGGGGAGCCGGGATCGGGGCGCCAGGCCGGGAAACCGGGCCAGCAAGGCCGCGAAGCCGGGCCGCGGAGATGCCCGGGCCGGGCGGGTACGGTCGGGGCCGGGCCGGACGAGTCAGAAACCCCGGGTGAATCGTCCGCCGCGATTGTGAGAGGCCCAGGCAGCCGCTACAATCTATGGACCTGCCATGTGCGGGCTTCGGCCCAGCGCGACTGCGTCACGTGGCGTTCACATTTTTCGTATCGAGAGGTAGCGCGTGCCCACAATTGCCCAGCTCGTCCGCAAAGGACGGGAGGCCAAGGTGACAAAGTCCAAGACGCCCGCCCTGAAGGGCGCGCCCCAGCGGCGGGGCGTCTGCACGCGCGTCTACACCACCACCCCCAAGAAGCCGAACTCGGCCCTGCGCAAGGTGGCCCGTGTCCGCCTCAGCTCGGGCGTCGAGATCACCGCCTACATCCCCGGTGTCGGGCACAACCTCCAGGAGCACTCCATCGTCCTGGTCCGTGGCGGCCGTGTGAAGGACCTTCCCGGTGTCCGCTACAAGGTCGTGCGCGGCGCCCTCGACACGTCGGGCGTGCGCGAGCGCAGCCAGGCCCGCAGCCGCTACGGCGCCAAGAAGGAGTCATAGTCGATGCCCCGTAACGGTCCCGCCACCCGGCGCGAGCTCGCCCCGGACCCCGTCTACCGCTCCGTCCTCGTGACGCAGTTCGTCAACAAGATCCTCTCGAGGGGCAAGCGCACGCTGGCCGAGCGCATCGTCTACACCGCCCTCGAGCAGGTGCAGGAGAAGTCCGGCGGCGACCCGGTGGCCCAGCTCAAGCGGGCCGTCGAGAACACCCGGCCCGAGGTCGAGGTCAAGTCGCGCCGCGTCGGTGGCGCCACCTACCAGGTCCCGGTCGAGGTGCGCCCCCGCCGGGCCACCACCCTGGCCATCCGCTGGCTCACCACGTACTCGCGCCAGCGGCGCGAGAAGACGATGGCCGAGCGCCTGGCCAACGAGATCCTCGACGCCGCCAACAACGTCGGCGCCTCGGTGAAGCGGCGCGAGGACATGCACAAGATGGCGGAGTCCAACCGCGCCTTCGCCCACTACCGCTGGTAGTGGACACGCCCGCTCCCGCCGCACCGGCAACCCCCGCAGTACCAGTAGCAGTAGCAGCAGCAGTACCACTTAGTCCCGTATCAACCCCCACAGCAGTCACAGGATCACACGATGGCTGAAGCCCTCCCCACACGCGACTTCCCGCTGGCCAAGACCCGCAACATCGGGATCATGGCCCACATCGACGCGGGCAAAACCACCACGACCGAGCGCATCCTCTATTACACCGGCCGCAACTACAAGATCGGCGAGGTGCACGAAGGCGCCGCCACCATGGACTGGATGGTCCAGGAGCAAGAGCGCGGCATCACGATCACGTCCGCCGCCACCACCTGTAGCTGGCGCGACAACTGGATCAACATCATCGACACCCCGGGCCACGTCGACTTCACCGTCGAGGTGGAGCGGTCGCTGCGCGTCCTCGACGGCGCCGTCGCCGTCTTCGACGCCGTGGCCGGCGTGGAGCCCCAGACCGAGACGGTGTGGCGCCAGGCCAACAAGTACAACGTCCCGCGCATCTGCTTCGTCAACAAGATGGACCGCATCGGCGCCGACTTCGAGCGCACGGTGGCCATGATCCGCGACCGCCTCGACGCACTGCCCGCCGTGATCCAGCTGCCGATCGGCGCCGAGTCCGAGTTCAAGGGCGTGGTCGACCTGCTCGAGGAGAAGGCGCTCGTCTGGTCGAGCGACATGGGCGAGGAGTGGGAGACCCTCGACATCCCCGCCAACATGGCGGCCGACGCCGAGGACGCCCGCCACCAGCTCATCGACGTGGTCTCCAACTTCGACGACGTCATCATGGAGAAGTACCTGGCCGAGGAGCCCATCACGGCCGACGACCTCAAGCGCGCCCTGCGCACGGCCACCCTGGCCGCCGCCGTGGTGCCCGTCCTGTGCGGGTCCGCCTTCAAGAACAAGGGCGTCCAGCCCATGCTCGACGCCGTCATCGACTACCTGCCCTCCCCGCTCGACCTGCCCCCGACCGAGGGGCACCGCCCCGGGCACACCGAGGACCTGATGGAGCGCAAGGCCGACGACAGCGAGCCCTTCTCGGCCCTCGCCTTCAAGATCATGACCGACCCCTTCGTCGGCAAGCTCACCTACATCCGGGTCTATTCGGGCACCCTGGCCAAGGGCGGCTCCCTCTCCAACACGACCAAGGACAAGAAGGAGCGGGTCGGCCGCATCCTCCAGATGCACGCCAACCACCGCGAGGACAAGGACGCCGTCTACGCCGGCGACATCGTGGCGGTCGTCGGCCTCAAGAACACGACGACGGGCGACACCCTGTCGGACCCCGGCCACCCGATCCAGCTCGAGTCCCTCACCTTCCCCGAGCCGGTGATCCACGTCGCCGTCGAGCCCAAGACCAAGGCCGACCAGGACAAGCTGTCGCCGCGCCCTCTACGCCCTGAGCGAGGAGGACCCGACCTTCCGCGTCCGCTCGGACGAGGAGACGGGCCAGACCGTGATCTCGGGCATGGGCGAGCTGCACCTCGAGGTGCTGGTCGACCGGATGCTGCGCGAGTTCAGCGTGGACGCCAACGTGGGCAA
This sequence comes from uncultured Acidimicrobiaceae bacterium, assembly GCA_963726545.1. Lineage (GTDB taxonomy): Bacteria > Actinomycetota > Acidimicrobiia > Acidimicrobiales > RAAP-2 > Bog-473. Next base: position 26,648 of record CAVSCV010000001.1, read on the forward strand.
GCCCCAGGTGGCCTACCGCGAGACGATCCGCAAGGCCGTGGAGAAGATCGAGGAGAAGTACGTCCGCCAGACCGGTGGCCGTGGCCAGTACGGCCACGTGGTCATCAGCGTCGAGCCGACCGGCCCGAGTGGCGGCTACGAGTTCATCGACAAGATCAGCGGCGGCGTCATCCCCAAGGAGTACATCCCCTCGGTCGACGCCGGGATCCAAGAGGCGCTCACCTCGGGCATCCTCGCCGGCTACCCGACGGTCGACGTGCGGGTCACGCTGACCTACGGGTCGTACCACGACGTGGACTCCTCGGAGATGGCCTTCAAAATCGCCGGTTCCATGGCGGTCAAGAAGGCGATCCGGGCGGCCAGCCCCGTGCTGCTCGAGCCGGTCATGGAGGTCACCGTCACGGTGCCCGACGATTTCCTGGGCGCCGTCACCGGCGACCTCTCCTCACGGCGAGGGCGGATGGAAGGCATGGATCAGCAGGGGACCAGCCACGTGGTGAAGGCGCTTGTCCCGCTCGCCGACATGTTCGGCTACTCTACTGACCTGCGTTCGCGCACCCAGGGCCGCGCCACGTACACGATGCAGTTCCATTCGTACAACCAGGTGCCGGAGTCGATTTCCAAGGAGATCATCGCCCGGGCCACCGGGGAATAGAACCGGACGGAGCGCACCGGCAGCCGGCCCACGGGCGGGCCGCCGGAGCGGCCCCGATCCCACCAGATCGCATCACCAGACGCAGGACCAGTACACAGTCGTAATCAGCAAGAGTCAGAACGAGTCGGGATCACCGTGATCCCTTCGAGAAGCAGGGAGTAGCGAGGCGATGGCCAAGCAGAAGTTCGAGCGCAACAAGCCACACGTGAACGTCGGGACGATGGGCCATATCGACCATGGCAAGACGACGCTGACGGCCGCCATCACCAAGGTGCTCTCGGAAAAGAACCCGAACACGTCGTTCACCAAGTTCGACGAGATCGACAAGGCGCCCGAAGAGAAGCAGCGCGGCATCACGATCACCATCGCCCACGTGGAGTACGAGACCGACAAGCGCCACTACGCGCACGTCGACATGCCGGGCCACGCCGACTACATCAAGAACATGATCACCGGCGCCGCCCAGATCGACGGCGCCATCCTGGTGGTCTCCGCCGCCGACGGCCCCATGCCCCAGACCCGTGAGCACGTGCTGCTGGCCCGCCAGGTGGGCGTGCCCTACATCGTGGTCGCCCTCAACAAGGCCGACATGGTCGACGACGAGGAGCTGCTCGAGCTGGTCGAGATGGAGGTGCGCGAGCTCCTCACCCAGTACGACTTCCCCGGGGACGACACCCCGGTCGTGCGGGTCTCCGCCCTCAAGGCGCTCGAAGGCGACGCCGAGTGGAGCGAGAAGATCGTCGAGCTCATGGACGCGGTGGACGACTACATCCCCGAGCCCGAGCGTGACATCGACAAGCCCTTCCTCATGCCGGTCGAGGACGTCATGTCCATCACCGGCCGCGGCACGGTCGTGACCGGCAAGGTCGAGCAGGGCCAGGTCAAGGTGGGTGAGGAGGTCGAGATCGTCGGCCTCATGGACACCCAGAAGACGACGGTGACCGGCGTCGAGATGTTCCGCAAGCTCCTCGACGAGGGCCGGGCCGGCGACAACATCGGCGCCCTGCTGCGCGGCACCAAGAAGGAAGAGGTCGAGCGGGGCCAGGTCCTGGCCAAGCCCGGCTCCATCACGCCGCACACCGACTTCGAGGCCACGGTCTACGTCCTGGGCAAGGAGGAGGGCGGCCGCCACAAGCCGTTCTTCACCAACTACCGGCCGCAGTTCTACTTCCGGACCACCGACGTGACCGGCACCATCTCGCTGCCCGAGGGCACCGAGATGGTCATGCCCGGCGACAACACCGACATGACGGTCGAGCTGGGCAAGCCGATCGCCATGGAGGAGGGCCTGCGCTTCGCCATCCGCGAAGGCGGCCGCACCGTCGCCTCGGGCTACGTCACCAAGATCCTCAAGTAGTCCCGCCCTCAAGCAGGAACGAGCACAGCGACACATGGCCGACGGCCCGAAGCAGAAGATCCGCATCAGGCTGAAGGCCTACGACCACGAGATCCTCGACCAGTCGACGGAGAAGATCGTGCAGACGGTGCTGCGCACCCAGGCCAAGGTCCTGGGGCCGGTGCCGTTGCCGACCGACAAGCACCGCTACACGGTCATCCGCTCGCCCGCACAAGTACAAGGACTCGCGCGAGCACTTCGAGATGCGGGTGCACAAGCGCCTGGTCGACATCGTCGAGCACACGCCCAAGACGGTCGACTCGCTCCAGCGCCTCGACCTGCCCGCCGGCGTGGACATCGAAATCAAGATCCAGACGGCCTAAGGGCCCGGACCGCCTGACGGCGGGCCACCCCGTCTCCCCGCCGGACGCCTGGCAGGGGGCCGGACCCATGGTGTAACCTCGCGGGCCGCCGATTTCGGCAGCCCAGAGGGCTTTTCAGCGGTACTCCGGTGCTGCAGCGACAACAGACGTGCGTGAACGTCGGCTTGCGCCGGTACCTCACGCCGAACCATTCGAGCGCTCCGCTCGGGATTCCCGGGCGGAGCGTTGGCGTGCGCAGGGAGACCTGTGACGCGGAGAGCAGAAAGAGGACACGTGGCTACCAAGGCCATCGTCGGCGAGAAAGTCGGCATGACCCAGGTCTGGGACGACCAGAACCGCGCCATACCGGTGACGGTGCTCAAGGTCGCGCCCGTACGCGTGGTCCAGGTGAAGACGCCCGAGAGCGACGGCTACTCCGCCCTGCAGGTGACCTGGGGCTTCCGGCGTAACTCCACCCTGACCAAGCCCCAGATCGGGCACTACGCCAAGGCGGGGGTGAACCCCGGCCGCAAGCTGGTGGAGCTCCGCCTCGACGACGTGAGCGAGTACGCCGTGGGCCAGGAGCTGGCGGCCGACCTCTGGGCGGCCGGCGAGCGGGTCGACGCCATCGCGGTCAGCAAGGGCAAGGGCTTCGCCGGCGGCATGAAGCGCCACAACTTCAAGGGCCAGGGCGGGTCGCACGGAAACCACGGCCACCACCGGGCCCCCGGTTCCATCGGCGCCTGCGCCACCCCGTCCCGCGTCTTCAAGGGCACCAAGATGGCCGGCCAGATGGGCGGCAACCAGGTGACGGCGCTCAACCTCGTGGTGGTCTCGGCCGACCCCGAGCGCGAGCTCGTGCTGGTCAAGGGGGCCGTGCCCGGCGCCCGGGGCAGCGTGGTCGTGCTGCGTGACTCGGTGAAGACCCCGAGCAAGGCGGGCGGGCGATGAGCGTGACCGACACGACCGCCACCGCCCGCACCGGCACGGTGCTGGCCGACACCAAGAAGAAGGAACGCCCGGCGCCGGTGACCCGCACCGCCCCGCACCGCAACGCGGCGGGGCACGACCTGGGCACGGTCGACCTGGAGCCGACGGTCTTCGGGCTCGAGCCCAACCGGGCCCTGCTGCACCAGGTGATCACGGCCCAGCTGGCCGCCGCCCGCTCGGGCACCCAGTCGACCAAGACCCGCTCCGAGGTGCGCGGCGGTGGGGCCAAGCCGTTCCGCCAGAAGGGGACGGGCCGGGCCCGCCAGGGCAGCAGCCGCTCGCCCTCGATGATCGGCGGCGGCGTGGCGCTCGGGCCCAAGCCCCGCAGCTACGCCCAGCGCACCCCGAAGAAGATGGTCCGCCAGGCCCTGCTCTCCGCCTTGAGCGACCGGGCCGAGATCGGGCGCATCACCGTGATCGACGACTGGAAGATCGAGGCGCCCAAGACCAAGGACGCCGCCACCGTCATCCGCAAGCTCCGCCTCAGCGGCACCGTGCTGGTGGTCGTGGCCCAGGACGAGCTGGCCGTGGAGCGCTCGTTCGCCAACCTGCCCGCAGGTGCAGACGACGACCTTCGGCGAGCTCTCGGCCCACGACGTGATCCGGGCCGACTGGTTGGTCTTCTCCGACCGCACCCTGCCGGCCGGTCCTTCGGACTTCTCGGGCACCCACGTGGTCGAGAGGACGACGAGCTCGAGGCGGCGCCGGCTCCGAAGGCACGGCCCCGGCCAAGAAGGCCGCGGCCACGGCGACCGAAGACGCCGGCCCAGAAGGCGGCGGCGACCAGGAAGGCGAAGGCGGCCGCCGCGGACGCCGAGAAGGCGCTCGAGGCGGTCGAGGCCGAGGCGGAAGTCGAGCTGCCGGCCGCCGACGAGACCGACGACCGACACCGACACCGACACTGCGAACGAGGAGGCCGGAACCGATGCGTGACGCCATGTCCGTGCTGATCCGCCCGGTGGTCTCCGAGAAGAGCTACGCCCTCATGGACCGCAGCGTCTACACCTTCATCGTCGACCCCCGGGCCACCAAGATCGACGTGCGCCTCGCCGTCGAGCAGGCCTTCGGCGTGCGCGTCACCGCCGTGAACACGCTCAACCGCAAGGGGAAGTCGACCCGCAACCGCCGCACCAACGTGCGGGGCAAGCGGGCCGACACCAAGCGCGCCATCGTCACGCTGCACCCCGACGACTCCATCGACCTCTTCGAGCGCTGATCAGGGGATCTGCCATGCCACTTCGCTCTCGCAAGCCCACCAGCCCCGGACGCCGGTTCCAGACCGTCTCGGATTTCTCCGAGATCACCCGGAGCCGCCCCGAGAAGTCGCTGCTCGACCCCAAGCCGTCGAGCGGTGGCCGCAACAGCTACGGCCGCAAGACGGCCCGCCACCGCGGTGGCGGCCACAAGCAGCAGTACCGCATCATCGACTTCCGGCGCACCAAGGACGGCATCCCGGCCAAGGTGGCGGCAGATCGAATACGACCCCAACCGCAACGCCCGCATCGCGCTGCTGCACTACGCCGACGGCGAGAAGCGCTACATCCTGGCCCCGGCCGGGGTGAAGGTGGGCGACATGCTCCAGAGCGGCCAGGGCGCGGACATCCGGCCCGGCAACGCGCTGCCCCTGCGCTACATCCCGGTCGGTTCGGTCATCCACAACGTCGAGCTGCGTCCCGGTGGCGGCGGCAAGATGGCCCGCGGCGCGGGCATGAGCATCCAGCTCGTGGCCAAGGAGGGCCTCTACGCCACGCTGCGCCTGCCCTCGACCGAGATGCGCCGGGTCTCCATCGACTGCCGGGGCACCCTCGGGGTCGTCGGCAACTCGGAGGCCGAGCTGATCAAGATCGGCAAGGCCGGCCGCAACCGCTGGAAGGGCAAGCGCCCGCAGACCCGAGGCGTGGCCATGAACCCGGTCGACCACCCGCTCGGTGGTGGCGAGGGCAAGTCCTCGGGTGGCCGCCACCCGGTGTCGCCGTGGGGCAAGCCCGAAGGCCGCACCCGTTCTCGCAACAAGAAGTCCAATTCGATGATCGTCCGCCGGCGCCGCACCCGCGGCGCGCGGCGATAGGGCGGGGGTTGAGGAGTTATGCCGCGTAGCCTGAAGAAGGGACCCTTCGTCGACGACCACCTGCTCAAGAAGGTGGACGTGCTGAACTCGAGCGGGGACAAGAAGGTCATCAAGACCTGGTCCCGCCGCTCGACCATCATCCCCGACATGGTCGGCCACACCATCGCCGTCCACGACGGCCGGCGCCACGTGCCCGTCTACGTCACCGAGTCCATGGTCGGCCACAAGCTGGGCGAGTTCGCCCCGACGCGCACCTTCCGGTACCACGCCGGCCAGGAGCGGGGAGCGCGGCGATGACCGCCACCAAGACCAACGAGCGTCCGGGCACCCGGGCCGTGCACCGCTACAGCGGCATGTCGGCCTCCAAGGCCCGCCAGGTGCTCGACCTGATCCGGGGCCAGGAAGTGCAGCGGGCGGCCGAGATCCTCTCGGGCACCGAGCGCGAGGCGGCCGAGGTCATCGGCAAGGTCCTGACGTCGGCCGTGGCCAACGCGGCCCACAACGACCAGCAGAACCCCGAGGACCTCTACGTGTCGGCCTGCTACGCCGACGAGGGTGCCACCATGAAGCGCTGGCGCCCCCGGGCCCGGGGCCGGGCCACGCGCATCCGCAAGCGGACCTGCCACATCACCATCATCGTGAGCCGGCTCCCGGCCGAGCGGCTCGAGCAGCGCCGCCGGCGCATGGAGGCGGTCAGTTCCAACCGCTCGCAGCGGGTGGCCGCATCGCGGCAGCGGGCCGACCAGTCGGGTCGCATCTCGCGCCGGCGGGCCGCCCGGGCCGAGGCGGAGGCGGCGGCTGCAGCCGAGGAGGCCGCGGCGGCCGAGGCAGAAGAAGAGACGACCGATCAGGTCGAGACGACCGAGGCCGACGGTGACGACCGAGGCGGTCGAGGCCGTCACGGACGCCGATGTCGAGGCCGAGGCCACGGCCGACGAGAACGTGGAGGACGCGAGTGCAGATGACGACGAGGGTGAGGGCGAGTAGATGGGCCAGAAGGTAAATCCCTATGGCTTCCGGCTCGGCATCACGACCGACTGGAAGTCGCGCTGGTTCGAAGAGCGCCACTACAAGGAGTTCGTGGTCGAGGACTGGAAGATCCGCGACTACCTCATGAAGCAGCTCGAGGCGGCTGCGGTGAGCCGCATCGAGGTCGAGCGCACCCGTGACCGCCTGCGGGTGGACATCCACACGGCGCGTCCGGGCATCGTCATCGGCCGGCGCGGCGCCGAGGCCGACCGGCTCAAGAAGAAGCTCGAGGAGATCACCGGGCTGCAGAACCGGATTCAGCTGAACATCCAGGAGATCAAGCAGCCCGAGCTGGACGCCGCCCTCATCGCCCAGGGCATCTGCGACCAGCTGGTGCGCCGGGTGGCCTTCCGCCGGGCCATGAAGCGGGCCATCCAGACCGTGCAGAAGGCCGGGGCCCAGGGCATCAAGGTGCAGTGCTCGGGCCGCCTCGGCGGTTCGGAGATGTCGCGCAAGGAGCAGTACCGCGAGGGCCGGGTGCCCCTGCACACGCTGCGGGCCGACATCGACTACGGCTTCCGCGAGGCCCGCACGACCTCGGGCCGGGTCGGCGTGAAGGTCTGGATCTACAAGGGCGACATCCTCCCCTACAAGGTCTCGGTGGACGAGAAGATCAGCCGTGAGGCCGCCATGGCGGTGGGCGAGACGTCGGGCCAGAGCGGCCCGCGCCGGCTCATCACGGCCGGTGGCGGACGTCGCCGGGCCGCGGACGCGCTCGACGACGAGGGCGGCGTCGAGGTCGAGGAGGAGCTGGTCGAGAGTGCTCCGGCCGCGGCCGAAGAGGCCGTGGTCGAGGCGGCCGAGGTGGCCGAAGCCCCCGAGGTGCCGGGCGAGGCCCCCGAGGTCGTCGAGGTAGCCGATCGCTCCCGAGGTCGGCGAGGTCGAGGTCGAGGTCGTCGAGACCGAGATCGAGCGGGGACCGACGAGGAGGCGGAGCCGGCGGTGGCCGACCTGCTGCCGACGCCCGTCGGCCGACGACGAGCTCGAGCGCCAGCTCAAGCGGGACGAGGAGATGGAGCGCCAGCACCACGAGCACCACGAGACGCCGCACTTCCGCCGGGAGTCCGACTGACATGTTGATGCCCAAGAAGGTCAAGCACCGCAAGACCCAGCGCGGTCGCCTCAACGGGGCGGCCAAGGGCGGCACCTCCGTCGCCTTCGGCGACTTCGGCATCCAGGCCCTGGAGCCGGGCTGGCTGACCGCCCGCCAGATCGAGGCGGCCCGTATCGCCATGACCCGTCACGTCAAGCGTGGTGGAAAGGTGTGGATCCGGGTCTTCCCCGACAAGCCGATCACCCAGAAGCCGGCCGAGACCCGCATGGGCTCGGGCAAGGGCAACCCCGAGCTGTGGGTGGCCGTCGTGCACCCCGGCCGCGTGCTCTTCGAGCTGGCCGGTGTGGACGAGACCCTGGCCAAGGCGGCCATGGACCGCGCCATCCAGAAGCTGCCCTTCAAGGCCCGCTTCGTGGTGCGCCCGGGAACCCACGGACACGCGGAAGTGGCCATCTGATGCCCACCGCGCACGACCTCTCCATGCTCGACGGCGACGAGCTGACGACCCGCCTGGGCGAGTCGCGCCGTGAGCTGTTCAACCTGCGCTTCCAGCTGGCCACCGGTCAGCTGGACAACCCGTCGCGCGTCGGGCAGGTCCGCCGCGAGGTGGCCCGCATGCTGACCGTGCTGCGCGAGCGCGAGATCCTCGAGGCCGAGGGCGCCTACGTGGCGCCGAGCGCGGCCGATCACGAGGCGGCCCGGAGCAAGCTGGCGGCCGAGGACGCCGAGCGCGAGGACAAGGCCGCAGCCCGCAAGGCGGCGCTGGAGGCCGAGGGTGGCGACGAGGCGATGGACCTCGGTGACGACCACGACCACGATCACGACCACGAAGAGGATGAGGCCTGATGGCCGACGACGAGACCACAGAGAACGACACGGCGAAGGCCGCAGCGGCCGACGCCGAGCAGGCGCTCGAGGCCGTCGAGGCCGAGGCGGCCACCGAGCTGCCGGCGGGCGAGAGCACCGAGGCGCCCGAGGCGGCGCCTGCGGCCGCTCCGCCCCAGCGCGCCAGCCTGCCCCCGCGGCCAAGGCGGAGGAGCCGGCCGAGGACGGCCCACGCCCCAACCGCCGCAAGGTGCGTGAGGGCATCGTGGTGTCCGACGCCATGACGGCGACGGTCATCGTGGCCGTGGTGGAGCGGGTGCGTCACCCCCGGTACGGCAAGACGGTGCAGCGGACCAAGCGGCTCTACGTGCACGACGCCGAGGACAGCGCCAAGGTGGGCGACCGGGTCCGGGTCCAAGAGTGCCGGCCCTTGTCCAAGCTCAAGCGCTGGCGCTTGACCGAAGTGGTGGAGCGGGCCCGATGATCCAGCAGGAATCCCGGCTCCGGGTGGCCGACAACTCCGGCGCACGCGAGGTGCTCTGCATCCGCGTGCTCGGTGGGTCGCGCCGCCGCTACGCCAGCATCGGCGACGTCTTCGTGGCGACGGTCAAGGACGCCATTCCCGGCGCCGCCGTCAAGAAGGGCGACGTCGTCAAGTGCGTCGTCGTGCGCACGAAGAAGGAGAAGCGCCGTCCCGACGGTAGCTACATCCGCTTCGACGAGAACGCCGCCGTCCTCATCAACGACCAGCAGCAGCCCCGCGGCACGCGCATCTTCGGCCCGGTGGGCCGGGAGCTGCGCGACAAGCGGTTCATGCGCATCGTCTCGCTCGCTCCGGAGGTGCTCTAGCCATGCGTATTCACAAGGGCGACACCGTGGTCGTCCTCCAAGGCAAGGACCGGGGCAAGAAGGCCGAGGTCGTGCGGGCCATGCCCGACCGCGACAAGCTCATTCTCGAGGGCGTGAACGTGGCCAAGCGCCACGCCAAGCCCACCCGGGCCACCCAGCAGGGCGGCGTGATCGACAAGTTCATGCCGGTGCACGTCTCGACGGTGGCCTGGTCTGCAAGGCCTGCGACAAGCCCAGCCGGGTCGGCTACCGGATGGAGGACGACGGCGAGAAGGTCCGCGTCTGCAAGAAGTGCGGAGCGGACCTGTGACGACGACCAGCGCGCCGGCGCGTCCCCGGCTCAAGGAGCGCTACCTCACCGAGGTGCGCGACCAGCTCAAGACCGAGCTCGGCCTGGGCAACGTCATGGAAGTGCCGCGCCTGGAGAAGATCGTGATCAACATGGGCGTCGGCCGGGCCACCCAGCAGGCCTCCCTCATCGAAGGGGCCCAGCGGGACCTCGAGACCATCACCGGGCAGAAGCCGGTGGTCACCCGGGCCAAGCAGTCGATCGCCGGCTTCAAGCTCCGCGAGGGCCAGAGCATCGGCGTCAAGGCCACCCTGCGCGGCGACCGGGGCTGGGAGTTCTTCGACCGGCTGCTCAGCCTGGCCATTCCCCGCATCCGTGACTTCCGGGGCCTCTCGCCCCGCTCGTTCGACGGGCGCGGCAACTACACGTTCGGCGTGACCGAGCAGCTGATCTTCCCCGAGATCGACTACGACAAGATCGACACGACCCGCGGCATGGACATCACCATCGTGACCACCGCACGCACCAACGAGGAAGGACGGGCGTTCCTGGCAGCGTTCGGCTTTCCCTTCCGACAGGAGAACCGCTAACACCATGGCGAAGAAGGCTTTGATCGAGAAGCAGCAACGCACCCCGAAGTTCAAGGTCCGCGGGTACACCCGCTGCCAGCGGTGTGGCCGGCCCAAGGCCGTCTACCGCAAGTTCGGGCTGTGCCGTATCTGCCTGCGCGTCATGGTGCATGCCGGTGAGGTGCCCGGCGTCACGAAGGCAAGCTGGTAGGTCGCCATGACGATGACTGACCCCATCGCGGACATGCTCACGCGTATCCGCAATGCCAACTCGGCCATGTTCGACACGGTGCGCATGCCCGGCTCCAAGGTGAAGGAGGCGCTGGCCTCGATCCTCGAGCGCGAGGGTTTCATTGCGGGCTACAAGGTCGAGCCGAACGTGGGCAAGCCCGGCACCACCCTCGAGATCACCATGAAGTACTCGGGTGACCGCACCCGCACCATCGCCGGCATCAAGCGCGTCTCCAAGCCCGGCCTGCGCATTTACGCCCGGGCCGACGGCATGCCACGCGTGCTCGGCGGCATGGGCGTGGCCGTGGTCTCGACCAGCCAGGGGCTCCTGACCGACGCCGAGGCGCGCAAGAAGCACCTGGGCGGGGAAGTGCTCTGCCATGTCTGGTAAGTCGACCGCAACCACGGAGGGAGGCCTGATGTCGCGCGTCGGACGCAGTCCCATCACCGTTCCCTCGAGCGTGACCGTGACCCTCGACGGTCCGACGGTCAGCGTGAAGGGGCCCCAGGGCACCCTGGAGCGCACCCTGCCCGAGGGCATCACCATCGCCCAGGACGGCGACACCCTCGTGGTGACCCGCCCCGACGACGAGCGCCGGCACCGGGCCCTGCACGGGCTCTCGCGCTCGCTGGTGGCCAACATGGTCTCGGGCGTGACCGAGGGCTTCACCAAGGAACTCGAGATCGTCGGCGTGGGCTACCGGGCCACGGCCAAGGGACCGGGCGCGCTCGAACTGGCCCTCGGCTTCTCGCACCCCGTCCTGGTCGACGCCCCCGAGGGCATCACCTTCGAGGTGCCGGTGCCGACCCGGATCGTGGTCAAGGGCATCGACAAGGAAAGGGTCGGCCAGGTGGCCGCCGATATCCGCAAGCTGCGCAAGCCCGAGCCCTACAAGGGCAAGGGCGTCCGCTACGCCAACGAGCGTGTGCTGCGCAAGGCTGGAAAGGCAGCGAAGTAATGGCACGCACGAGCGATCGCACGCGCCTGCGCATCCGGCGACATGACCGGGTGCGGGCCAAGGTGACGGGCACCCCCGAGCGCCCACGGCTGGCCGTGCACCGGTCCAACCGGCACATCTCGGCCCAGCTCATCGACGACACGACCGGCCGCACGCTGGCCGCGGCCTCGAGCGTCGAGCCCGATCTGCGGGCGAAATTGGGGCAGAGCGGCGGCGGTAACGTCACGGGCGCCGAATCAGTTGGACACCTCCTGGGCTCGCGGGCCAAGGCGGCAGGCATCACCCAAGTGGTCTTCGACCGCGGGGGCTTCGTGTACCACGGGCGGGTCGCCGCCATGGCTGATGCGGCGCGGGCCGAGGGACTGGAGTTCTAAATGGTCGACACACAGTACGAAGAGCGCACCATCAAGGTGAACCGGGTGGCCAAGGTGGTCAAGGGTGGCCGCCGCTTCTCCTTCGCCGCCCTCATGGTGGTCGGCGACGGCAACGGCAAGGTCGGCCTGGGCTACGGCAAGGCCAAGGAAGCCGGGCTGGCCGTGCAGAAGGGCATCGAAGAGGCACGCAAGAACCTCTTCGAGGTGCCCTTGGCCGGCAGCACCATCGTGCACCCGGTCATCGGCGAGAGCGGGGCCGGACGGGTCCTGCTCAAGCCGGCCGCACCCGGTACCGGCGTCATCGCCGGCGGCGCCGCCCGCCACATCCTCGAGATGGCCGGCATCCGCGACATCCTGGCCAAGTCGCTGGGCTCGTCCAACGGGATCAACGTGGCCCACGCCACCATCGCCGGCCTCAAGCAGCTGCGCCGTCCCGACGAGGTGGCCGCCCTGCGGGGCAAGTCGGCCGACGAGGTCACCCCCGGCGGGGTGCTCCGGGCCTACCGGGAGCGCAAGCGCGAGACCGACCTGTACGCGCAGACGGAGGCCCGGTAAGCCGTGGTCGTCAAGACGAAAGCGAAGGAGTACGCCGGGCCCACGCTGGTCGTCACCCAGATCAGGTCGGCCATCGGCACCAAGCCCAAGCACCGGGGCACCCTGCGGGCCCTGGGCCTGCGCGGCATCGGGCAGACGCAACGAGCTGCCTGACCGCCCCGAGATCCGCGGCATGATCGCCCGGGTCCCACACCTGATCAGCGTCGAAGAGGTGGCGAAGTGACGAAGCTGCACGACCTGGCGCCCCCCGCGGGTGCCACCAAGGCCAAGCGCCGCGTCGGACGCGGCACGGGCGGCAAGGGCCACAAGACGGCCGGCCGTGGCACCAAGGGCCAGAAGGCCCGCAGCACGGTGCCGGCCGGTTTCGAGGGTGGCCAGCTGCCCCTGATGCAGCGCATCCCCAAGCTCAAGGGTTTCAAGAACCCGTTCCGGATCGAGTACACCCCGGTCAACCTGGCCGCGCTCGAAGCCCTGGGCAAGGACGAGGTGACCCCCGCTGTCCTGGTGGAAGCCGGTCTGGCCCGGCCGAAGGCCCTGATCAAGATCCTGGGCCAGGGCAGCCTGACCCGTCCGGTCAAGGTCTCGGCCCATGCCTTCTCGAAGGCGGCTGAAGGGGCGATCACCGCAGCCGGCGGTAGCGTGGAGAAGCTGGCATTGCCGTTCGGAAGCGGGCGGCCGCCGGCATCGGGCAACGCCCTGATGAACCGCTAGGTCCACCACCAACTAGAAGAGGAAGGGCCATTGCTCTCCCGGCTCGCCAACATCTTCAGGGTCCCCGACCTTCGCAACAAGGTCATCTTCACGCTGGCCATCATCGCCCTGTACCAAATCGGGGCGAACATCCCCGTGCCCGGCGTGAACTGGGGCAAGTTGCAGAGCCTCGAGTCGCAGGCCTCGGCCTCGGGCGTGCTCGGCTTCCTCAACCTCTTCAGCGGGGGCGCGCTGGTGCGCCTGGCCGTGTTCGGCCTGGGCGTCATGCCGTACATCACCAGCTCGATCATCATCCAGCTGCTGTCGACGGTCATCCCCAAGCTCGAAGAGTGGCGTGACCAGGGTGCGGTGGGACAGAAGAAGATCACCCAGACCACCCGGTACCTGACCGTCGCCCTGGCCGTGATGCAGTCGGCCGGCCTGGTCTACGCCTTCCACGGCCACGACTCGGCCCTGCTCGGCGTGAGCGTGGACCTGATCCCGACCTTCAGCTGGCCGCTCGCCCTCTTCATGGTGCTGGTCCTGACGGCCGGGCACGGCCATGGTCATGTGGCTGGCCGAGCTGATCACCCAGCGCGGCATCGGCCAGGGCATGTCGATCCTGATCTTCGCCAACGTGGTGGCGGCCATCCCGACCGGGTTCCGGGCCATCTACGCCGAGGGCGGCCGGTCCAAATTCACCATCATTCTGATCGTCTCGTTGATCCTGCTCGTGGTCATCGTGTTCATGGACCAGGGGCAGCGCCGTATCCCGGTGACCTTCGCCCGCCGGGTTGTGGGTCGACGAATGTACGGCGGGAGCTCGACCTATATCCCGCTCAAGGTCAACCAGTCCGGCGTGATCCCGATCATCTTCGCCAGCTCGGTCCTCTACATCCCGGTCCTGCTGTCCAACATCGTGCCGTGGGCCTGGTTCCAGAACTTCGTGCGCAACAGCCTCACCCCGACGAGCTTCTTCTACATCGCGGCGTACTTCCTGCTCATCGTGATGTTCACGTTCTTCTACGTCTACGTCGCCTTCGACCCGCACCAGCAGGCCGACCTGATCCGCAAGCAGGGTGGTTTCGTGCCGGGCATCCGGCCCGGACCGCCGACCGAGCGCTACTTCGCCCATATCCTGAGCCGGATCACCGTGGTGGGCGCCATCTTCCTGGGTTCGCGTCGCCGTGGTCCCCTCCCTGCTCATGGCGTACTGGCACCTCAACCGCTTCCCGTTCTACGGGACGACCCTCCTCATCTCGGTGGGCGTCGCCCTCGAGACCATGCGCCAGATCGACAGCCAGTTGATGATGCGCAACTACGAGGGCTTCCTCAAGTAGCCCGGTGATTCCCGGGGTCAGACTCGTAGTCCTCGGCAAGCAGGGGGCGGGGAAGGGTACGCAGTGCGTGCGCCTTTCGCATCACTACGTGGTGCCGCACGTCTCCACCGGGGACATGTTGCGCAGCGAGGTCAAGCTGCGCACCGAACTGGGCAAGCGGGCCCGCGAGCTGATGGACCAGGGCGACCTGATCCCCGACGACATGGTCATGGAGATGGTGGGGTCCCGCCTGTCCGAGCGCGACACCAGCGGGCGTGGCTTCGTGCTCGACGGCTGCCCCCGCACGACCAACCAGGCCGAGCACCTCGAGAAGATCGTCCAGCCCTCGGGCCTCGACCTGGTGGTGGACCTGCAGGTGCCGACCACCCTGGTCATGAAGCGCCTGGCCAGCCGGCGGGTCTGCGTGGACTGCGGCGCCAACTACTCGACGGCCGCCCCGCCGCTGGTCAACTGGACCTGTGACGTCTGCGGCGGCGAGGTGGTGCAGCGCCAGGACGACACCGAGGAGGCGATCGAGCGGCGGCTGAACCTCTACGAGGAGGAGACGGCCCCGCTGCTCGACCTGGTACAAGAAGCGCGAGCTGCTGGTCGAGGTCAACGGGACCGGGTCGCCCGACGCCGTGACCCGCCGGGTCGTGGGCGCCATCGACGCGCTGCGGCGCAAGGGCCGGGACGAGGCCCAAGGAAACGGGGCCGAAGCCATGAGGCGGAACGAGGACGAACTCAACAAGATGCGCCGGGCCGGCAAGGTCGTGGCCGAGATGCACGAGAAGACCCGGGCGGCGGCCAAACCGGGCGTGACGACGCTGGACCTGGACCAGGTCGCCCGCGACGTGCTCGAGCGGCGGGGCGCCACCTCGAACTTCCTGGGCTACCACGGCTTCCCCGCCGTGATCTGCACCTCGCCCAACAACATGATCGTGCACGGCATCCCGGGCGGCTACGTGCTCGAGGAGGGCGACATCCTCTCCATCGACTGCGGGGCGATCATCGAGGGGTACCACGGGGACGCGGCGTTCACCATGGGCATCGGGACCATCTCGAAGGAGGCCCAGAAGCTCATCGAGGTGACCGAGCGCAGCCTGTGGGCCGGGATCGACCAGATGGTCAAGGGCAACGGCCTGCACGAGATCGGCCGGGCCGTCCAGGACGTGGCCGAGGCGGCGGGCTTCAGCGTGGTGCGCGAGTACGTGGGCCACGCGATCGGGACGGCCATGCACGAGCAGCCCCAGGTGCCCAACTACTGGCCGGGCACCAAGGGCCCGATCATGAAGACGGGCAACGTCTTCGCCGTCGAGCCCATGGTCAACGTCGGCTCCCCCGAGACGGTCACCCTCGACGACAACTGGAGCGTGGTGACGGCCGACGGGGCCCTGTCGGCCCACTTCGAGCACACCATCGCGGTGACGCCCGACGGGCCCGAGGTCTTCACCCTGCCCTGACGGTCCCGGCGGCGACGACGGCCGGGCGGGAGCGGCGCGATGCTGGAGCGGTCGGGTCGAAGGGAGGACACAGTGCTCACGAACGGGTTCAACCACGTGGCGGTGTTGACGTCGGACACCGAACGCTTCGTCGCCTTCTACGGCGAAGTCTTCGGCGCCGAGATGCTGGGCCAGCAGGACATGGGCGGGGAGGGCCGGCTGACCTTCGTCAAGGTGGGGGAGCAGGCCGAGTTCAACGTGTTCGAGGTCAACGGCAACACCGAGGCCGAGCGCCAGACGCCGATGCTCGGGCGGGGGCGACTCGACCACCTGGCCCTGCAGGCGGCCTCCTTGGAGGACTTCGAGGAGGCCCGGCGCCGGCTCATGGCACGCGGGGCGGCGGACGACTTCGTGACCGACTTCGGCCCCGTGCTCTCCATGTTCTTCCGGGACCCCGACGGGCTGGAGTGCGAGGTCTGCGTCGACAACCCCGACTTCGAGCCGGGCGTCTTCAACCCGCCGGGGACCAGGGCGGCCCGCTACAGCTGAGGTCGCAGTCGCTCCGGCTCCGACTCGCTGACTCGGACTCCGGCGGTCGCGCCGGTTCCGGCTCGCTGAACCCGGACGTTCCGGCACTCCCTCGTCGCTCGGTCCAGGTGGTTTCGCAGGCCTCGAGCCAACGCAGGTCGGCCCGAAGACGGAGCACCACCCCCTCGAGCAGGAGAGCGCCGTCGGAGTCGGGCGCTTCTTCTCGGGCGGCCCGCTGGGCATCTCGGAGCCGGCGCAGCAGCTCGCGGCGTTGGTCGTCGATGATCCCGATGGGGTCGGCCAGGCGGGCGGCCGCCGCCGTCAGCAGCTTGAGGTGGAATTCGGCCAGATCGGGCCTGGGCCAACTGACCTCGGCCAGCCACTCGGCCACCCGGTCCTCGCCCCTCGGGGTAAGGACGTAGACCTTGCGCTCGGGCCGCTCGGTGCCGCCGGCCTCGGCCCGGACCAGCCCCGCCTTCTCCAACCTGCTCAGGGTGACGTAGATCTGGCCCTCGTTGAGCTCCTGGCCCAGCGGCTCGAGCGCTCCCGCCAGGCGGGTACGCAGGCCGTAGCCGTGGGAGGGCTCTTTGGCCAGCATGGCGAGGACAACTTCCTGGTGCATCGACGGGTCAGACCCCTAACGGTTAGCTAATAGGATATCGGGCGGCCAGAGCCAGGCCGGGCGAGTCGGTGGCCTCCGCCGGGCGATGGCGCGGGCGGTCACGACGGTCCCGGCAGGTACGCTGGGGAAACGCTTCGGGTCCACCCGGGGCTGGTTTTGCCGGGCCGGAGGGCAAGGTCCCAGCTGAGCGGGAAATCTCGGCTGGAATTCGTCCCCGATTGCGGTAGAATATTTCGCTGGTTCAGAGCCGGGGTCCCTCGCGGGGCGCTCCTGAATCACGTGTCCGAGCACCCTCCGTGTGGCCTTCGCGTCGCTCGGTTCGGCTCGGCACAACATCAGCACAAAGAATTTCGAGGAGAGTCACCTGCCCAAGCCCAAGGAAGATGCGATCGTGCTCGAGGGCACGGTCGTCGAGCCACTGCCGAACGCCATGTTCCGGGTCGAACTCGAGAACGGGCACAAGGTGCTGGCCCACAGCTCCGGAAAGATGCGCATGCACCGCATCCGCATCCTCCCGGGCGACAAGGTGCAGGTGGAGCTCACTCCCTACGACCTCACCCGAGGTCGGATCACCTACCGGTACAAGTAGAGGACAGGAAGTAAGTGAAGGTTCGCCCGAGCGTGAAGCCGATCTGTGAGAAGTGCAAGGTCATCCGGCGCCGCGGCGTCGTCCGGGTGATCTGCGACAACCCGCGCCACAAGCAGCGGCAGGGTTAGGAGAGGAAGGCACATGGCCCGTATTTCCGGGGTGGACATCCCGCGCGAGAAGCGCCTCGAGATCGCATTGACCTACATCTACGGCATCGGTCCGACGCTCTCGAAGCAGATCACCGACGCGACCGAGATCAACCCCTCCACCCGCGTCCGCGACCTGACGGACGAGGAGGTGGCCCAGCTCCGCACCTACATCGACACCAGCTTCCGGGTCGAGGGTGACCTGCGCCGCGACGTCTCCCAGGACATCAAGCGCAAGATGGAAATCAACTGCTACGAGGGCGTGCGCCACCGCAAGGGCCTGCCGGTCCACGGTCAGCGCACCCACACCAATGCCCGCACCCGCAAGGGCCCCAAGAAGACGGTGGCCGGGAAGAAGAAGGTGAAGAAGTAGTGGCCAAGACCACCAAGCCCGGTCAGCGGCGCCCCCGTAAGAAGGAGCGCAAGAACATCGCCTACGGCGTTGCCCACATCAAGAGCTCGTTCAACAACACGATCGTCTCCATTGCCGACCCCGAGGGCAACGTCCTCGCCTGGGCCTCGGCCGGCAACGTCGGCTTCAAGGGTTCGCGCAAGTCGACGCCCTTCGCCGCCCAGCTGGCCGCCGAGGCCTGCGCCAAGCGCGCCATGGAGCACGGGGTGCGCAAGGTCGACGTGCTGGTGCGTGGCCCGGGCTCGGGCCGCGAGACCGCCATCCGCTCACTCGCTGCCGTGGGCATCGAAGTGGTCGGCATCAAGGACGTCACCCCGATCCCCCACAACGGTTGCCGCCCTAAAAAGCGGCGTCGCGTTTAGGTCTCGAAGAAGGAAAATGTATGGCTCGATACACCGGTCCCGTCTGCCGACTCTGTCGGCGCGAGCGGACCAAACTGTTCTTGAAGGGCGAGCGCTGCTACTCGCTCAAGTGCCCCGTCTCCGAGGCGGTCACCGACCGCCACAGCCGCGCCTACCCGCCCGGTGAGCACGGCCGCGACCGCATGCGGCAGGGCTCTGAGTACCTGGCCCAGCTGCGCGAGAAGCAGAAGGCGCGCCGGATCTACGGGATCTTGGAGAAGCAATTCCGCAACATGTACGAGGAGGCGAACCGCCAGCCCGGAATCACCGGTGAGAACCTCCTGCGCAACCTCGAACTCCGCCTCGACAATGTCGTGTTCCGGGCCGGATGGGGTGCCAGCCGGCGCCAGTCCCGCCAGTTCGTCCGCCACGGTCACGTGACGGTGAACGGCAAGCGGGTCACCATCCCGAGCTACCGCGTCCGCAAGGACGACAAGGTGGCCCTGCGCGAGGCGACCCGGGGGAACTTCCTCGTCCGCCGCAACATGGACACCCTGGAGCGCCAGACCCCGGCCTGGCTGGAGACCGGTGACGCCGGCTTCTCCGTGGCCGTGCTCAACCCGCCTCTGCGAGAGCACATCGACGAGCCCGTCCAGGAGCAACTCATCGTCGAGCTCTACTCGAAGTAGTCCTCCCTCACCACCCCCGCAACAGGAGCATCCACCATGTTGATCATCCAACGGCCGACCGTCGAGACCGTCGACGAGGAGCTGAACAACCGCCAGCGTTTCGCCATCGGCCCGCTCGACCCGGGCTTCGGCACCACGCTGGGCAACTCGCTGCGCCGCACCCTCCTCTCGTCCATCCCCGGCGGCGCCGTCACCCAACTGCGCTTCGACGAGGCGCTGCACGAGTTCACGACGCTTCCCGGGGTCAAGGAGGACGTCACCGACATCATCCTCAACCTCAAGGACCTGCTGGTGCGGGTGCATTCCGACGAGCAGGTGACGCTGCGGCTGGACGTGCGCGGCCCGGCCGACGCCACGGCGGCTGACCTTCAGCTGACCTCCGACGTCGAGGTGCTGAACCCCGACCTGCACATCGCCTCCATCAACGCCAAGGGCCGCCTGGCCGTCGACGTCACGGTGGAGCGTGGGCGGGGCTACGCCTCGGCCGACAAGAACAAGCGGTCGTCGACCATCGGCGTCATCCCGATCGACTCCATCTTCTCGCCCGTGCACCGGGTGACCTTCGACATCGAGCCGGTCCGGGTGGAGCAGTCCACCAACTACGACCGCCTGGTGCTCGACATCGAGACCGACGGCACCATCTCGCCCCGTGAGGCGCTGGCCTCGGCGGGCGACACCCTGCGCAACCTGGTGTCGCTGGTGGCCGAGCTCGAAGAGACCCCGCAGGGCCTGGAGCTGGGCGACACCGGGACGGCCTCGACCGGGTCGCCCGACCTCGAC
Source organism: uncultured Acidimicrobiaceae bacterium (assembly GCA_963726545.1). GTDB lineage: Bacteria > Actinomycetota > Acidimicrobiia > Acidimicrobiales > RAAP-2 > Bog-473. The sequence goes on from CAVSCV010000001.1 coordinate 46,351, forward strand.
CTGCGCATCGAAGAGTTGGACCTCTCCGAGCGCCCCCGCAACTGCCTCAAGCGGGCCCAGATCAACACGATCGGCGAGCTGGTCGAGCGCACCATGGAAGACCTGCTGGCGATCACCAACTTCGGCCAGAAGTCGGCCGACGAGGTGGTCCAGCGCCTGGACGAGCGCGGCCTGTCGCTGCGCACGAGGGACTAAGGACACAACGATGCAGGCAACTCCCAAGCGCGGCCGCCGGATGGGCGGCTCATCGGCGCACCAGAAGGCGATGCTGGGCAACTTGGTGGCGTCGCTGATCGCCGCCGAGTCGCTCGTCACCACCGAGGCCAGGGCGAAGGCCCTGCGGCCCGTCGCCGAGAAGTGCGTCACGGCGGCCCGCAAGGGCGGCCTGGCCAACCACCGCAACGTGGTCGCCCTCATCCGCGACAAGGACATGGCGCACAAGCTGTTCGAGGAGATCGGCCCGCGGTACACCGAGCGGCCCGGCGGTTACACCCGCATCCTCAAGCTCGGCCCACGTCCAGGTGACAACGCGCCAATGGCGCGCATCGAGTTCGTCTAGGGGTGGAGCGATCCGCCGGCGCTGATCTGCAGCGCTGGAGGCTTCAGCTTGCCTACGACGGGGCGGCCTTCCGGGGTTTCGCCCTCCAGCCGGAGGTCCCGACGGTAGCCGGCGCTCTACGCCTGGCCCTTGAACGCACCGCCCGCCTGAGCGAGCCGCCGGTGATCACCTGTGCCGGCCGGACCGACGCCGGGGTCCACGCCCGCGGCCAGGTCGTCCACGTCGACCTTCCGGCCATCACCTACGACGGGGTGAGCCTGGCCCGGAAGCTCAACCGCCAGCTGGCGCCGCAGGTCGTGGTGGTGCGGGCGGAGAAGACGGGGCCCGAGTTCGACGCCCGACGCTCGGCCACGGGCCGGGCCTACCGCTACCTGGTCTGGAATGCGCCGGCACCGGACCCGTTGCTGTCCGCCGTGGCCTGGCACGTGAGCGACCCCTTGGACCTGGTCTCCATGCGGACCGCCTCCGACGTCCTGCTGGGCACGCACGACTTCCGCACCTTCTGCCGGCGCCGGCCGGGCACCGACGGCTCCGAGCCCCTGGTACGCCGGGTCGCACGGGCTCAATGGAGCGTGGATGACGCGCTCGAGGCGCGCGACGCCCGGAGCGGAGGGGCGGAAGGCCGCCTCCTGCGCTTCGACATCGCGGCCAACTCGTTCTGCCACCAGATGGTCCGCTCACTGGTCGGTGCCTTGGTCGAGGTGGGCCGAGGCGGGATGAACGCAGCCGGCCTGCTGGAACGCCTGCGTGCCACCTCGCGGCACATGATGCCCGACCCGGCGCCGGCGCTGGGGCTGTGCCTGGTCTCGGTTTCTTACGCCCCCACGGCAGCGACGACGGCGTCGTCGGATGCGTCGACTCCCTCCACCACGTCGAGCGGTGGGCCCGCGCCCGACTGACGGGGACGCACGCTCTCGATCAGCTGAGCACGGCGAAGACGTCGCGGCCGCCGCCCGGACCGACGTGTTCGGGCAGCAGGGTGCCTGCGTCGTCGGGGCGCAAGAAGGAGTAGCCGTATGCCGCCAACATGTCGCGCAGTGGCTCCCTCGACTCCCCAAAGAACGTTCGGGCGCAATGGTTGTATTCGAGTTGAATGACCGGCAGGCGCCGTTCGGCCAATGCTCGGCGGGCCCCCTCGAGCACGAATCGCTCCGCCCCTTCCACGTCTATTTTCAATCCGTGGGCCACACGCTCACCGAGGACCTCGTCGAGAGTCGCGGTGGGGACGGACCGATCTGGCGGAGCCAGACCGTCCACAGGTAGGAGGTGGTTTTCTGGGCCTAGGCCCTTGGTGAAGGACATCTCGCCCTTGCCCGCAAACAGCGCAGCCGGCACCACTTCGAACTCGTATCCGTTCAACGCTGCGTTGGCCCGGAGGGCGGCCAGAGCGCCGGCGTCCGGTTCGACAGAGATCACCTGGGCCCCCAGGTCTGCAGCCCAGACCGAATACACGCCGGCATTCGCCCCCACGTCGACAAACAGCGTGCCCGGCCCCAGAAAACGACGCCAGGCCACCATGTTCTTGAAGTCCGGTGGGTTGCCGGTGATGGCCATGGCCGAACTGGGGAAGGCGCGGTCGGCCCAGATCGACGAGTGATCGCCAAGGGGGCAGCGAACCCGTTGATGGAGGAGGTTGATCCGCAGGTGGAACGCCGCCAAGCGCGCCACCGTCCTCCTGTGGTTGTCGGCGTGCGAAGGGTGCTGCTCGGCCAGGCGCACCTCGTCGCGGAAACGACCGAGCCGACCGAGCTCTTTGCGCGCCTGCTCGAGCGGGTCGCGCTCCGTTCCCTCTGCCATGCGGCCCCTCCGTCTACCGTGCGGCCTCGCTCGGGAGGCGTCATCCGCCATCCCGCTCTGTTCGGAGAAATCTAAGCAATCGAGTTCATGTTCACAACCCCCATTGATAGACCGAAAGCGGCCGGATGTCTTGTGGCCGTCTCTCCCGACTCGGGCTGGGTGCTCCACGGGTCGAACCCGGAGACGCCCCTGGAGGCCATGAGAGGCAGAATCAGTCGGCCACCTGGCCAAAGGCCAGCGGCGGCTTGCCGGGCCTGCCCAGAAGCCCTATCCTGTTACGTCGGCTCTCGGCACCCCTGAGAGCCTCGGGAGCGCTCCTCGGAGCACACTTCCCGCCCACCGCGGATGCGAAAGATCGGTCTTGTGCGCACATTTTCACCGAAGGTCACCGAGATCCAGCGCAGCTGGTACGTGGTCGACGCCGACGGCCTGGTCCTCGGTCGCCTGGCCTCGTCCGTCGCGGCCATCCTGCGGGGCAAGCACCGTCCGTACTTTGCCCCTCACGTCGACACGGGCGACCACGTGATCGTGGTGAACGCGGACAAGGTCGTGCTGACGTCGAACAAGGCAGACGACAAGTTGGCCTACCGACACAGTGGATACCCCGGCGGCCTCCGCTCGACCTCGTACGCCGAACTGCTCGAGAACAAGCCTGCGGAAGCTCGTGCGCCGATCGGTCCGCGGCATGCTCCCCAAGAACACCCTGGGCCGCCAGCAGCTCAGCAAGCTGCAGGTCTACGCCGGCCCTGAACACCCCCACGCTGCCCAGCAGCCCGAGCCGCTCGAATTGCCCGACGCCCGTCGCGCCGGCTGACGGACGCCAGGAAGGACATCACCAACACATGCCCGCTCCCTTGACCCAGAGCACTGGACGCCGTAAGCAGGCCGTCGCCCGCGTACGATTCCGTCCCGGCCAGGGAAAGATCACCGTCAACAAGCTGCCGGTCGAGCAGTACTTCACCTCGGCCACCCACCGCATGCTCCTGACCGAGCCACTGCGGATCACGAACACCGAGGAGTCCTACGACATCGACGCCACCATCGACGGTGGCGGGATCTCGGGGCAGGCCGGCGCGATGCGCCTGGGGATCGCCCGCAGCCTCTGCGAGCTCGACCCCGAGCACCGGCCCCCGCTCAAGCGGTCGGGCCTCCTCACGCGCGACGCGCGGGAGAAGGAGTCGAAGAAGTACGGCCTGAAGAAAGCCCGCAAAGCACCGCAGTACTCCAAGCGGTAGCAACCGGTTCCGGTTCAGTAGTGGGTTCGGCCCGCTTTGGCACCGACGGGGTGCGTGGGGTCGCCAACGAGGAGTTGACCGCCGAATTGGCTCTCGCGCTGGGACGCGCCTCGGCACGGATCCTTCCCGCCCCGACCTTCGTGGTGGGCCGCGACACCAGGCGTTCGGGCCCGCTGCTCCAAGCCGCGTTCTCGGCCGGCTTGGCCGCGGAGGGGGCCGACGTGGTGGACCTCGGGGTCCTACCCACGCCCGGCGTCGCCGCGGTGGCCGAGTCGCGCGGTGTGCCCGGGGCCATGATCTCCGCCTCGCACAATCCTTTCGGCGACAACGGCATCAAGTTGTTCAGCCTGCTCGGGACGAAACTCCCCGTGGAGGTGGAAGCGGAGGTCGAACTCGAGCTCGAGGCGATCCTGGCCGACCCCGACCGTCCGCCGCGGCGACCCACCGGGCACGGGGTGGGGCGCCTGTCGATCGACCCGACCGCGACGCACCTCTACAACCAACACCTGATCTCGACCATCGACGGCCGCCGTCTCGACGGCTTGCGCGTCGTGGTCGACTGCGCCAACGGCGCGGCCAGCGATGTCGCGCCCTGGGTGTTCGCCGAGTTGGGCGCCCGCGTCACCGCGCTCCACGACCTGCCCGACGGGGCAAACATCAACGACAAGTGCGGCTCCACCGACCCGGCACAGCTGGCGCTCTCCGTCGTCGAACACCAGGCCGACCTCGGCCTGGCCTTCGACGGCGACGCGGACCGGGTGATCGCGGTCGACCACACCGGGACCATCGTCGACGGCGATGTCCTGCTCGCCCTCTTTGCGCTCGATCTCGCCGAGCGGGGCCGTCTGTCCGGCAACACCGTGGCGGTCACGGTCATGACCAACCTCGGTTTTCGCCTGGCCATGGAGGCGCGTGGCATCGAGGTCCGTGAGACCGACGTCGGTGATCGCCACGTCCTGGCCGCGCTCGACGCCGGTGGGCTCAGCCTCGGTGGCGAGCAATCGGGGCACATCATTTTCCGGGCACTCTCAACGACGGGCGACGGCGTCCTGACCGGTATCGCGCTGGCCGACCTGTTGTTGCGCTCGGGCCGCTCTCTGGCCGATCTCTCGTCCGGCCTGGTCGAGCGGGTACCCCAACGCCTGATCAACGTGCCCATCCCACAACCCGAACGGCTCTCGGGCGCCACCGCCGTGTGGGACGCCGTGGTCAGAGCCGAAAACGAGCTCGGGCACGAGGGCCGGATCCTGCTGCGTCCCAGCGGCACCGAGCCCATCGTCCGGGTGATGGTGGAGGCCCGCCAGGAGGCTCAAGCCGACGCCATCGCCGCTGAGCTGGCCAGGGTGGTCGAGGCGATATTGGGCCAGGTGGATCGGCCCGGTACCCCTTAGACACCCAGGTAACCTGGGAAGTCATGTGCGGCATCATCGGCGTCACCGGAGAGGCCGATGCCGTCTCCATCATCATCGGCGCTCTGCACCAGCTCGAATACCGCGGCTATGACTCCGCCGGCATGGCCATGGTCACCGGCGGCGAGGTGTGGCGGGCCCGGGCCGCCAGCGGGACCAAGTCAGTCGCCGCGCTCGCCGAGCTGACTGAGGCCGCGCCCCACAGTCATGGCGCGGCGATCGGCCACACCCGCTGGGCCACGCACGGCCGGCCGACGGCAGAGAACTCGCACCCCCACATCGACTGTACGGGCCGCATCGCCATCATCCACAACGGGATCATCGAGAACCACGCCGAGCTGTCAGCCCGCCTGGTGGCCGACGGGCACGTCATGACGTCGGAGACGGACACCGAAGTGATGGCTCACCTGATTGAGGATCACATGGCCGGCGGCGCCTCGCTGGTCCAGGCCACGCGATCCATGCTGCACGAGGTACGGGGCGCTTTCTCCATCGCGGTGATCTCGGCGGACGACCCCGACACCATCGTCGCCGCCAAGCGGGTGACGCCGTTGGTCCTCGGGCTGCACGACGGCATGGCCCTCCTGGCCTCGGACATCCCGGCCCTCATCGGCCACACCCGCAAGGTCTTCGCGCTCTCCGACGACGAGCTGGCTGTGTTGACTCCGGGCGCCATCGAGGTCACCTCGCTCGATGGCACACCGGTCATGCCCGACGAGATCCCCATCACTTGGGATCTCGAGGCGGCGCAGAAAGGCGGCTACGAGGACTTCATGTCCAAGGAGATCCACGAGCAACCGCAGGCGGTCGCCGACACGTTGCTCGACCGGCGTGGCCCGGGAGGCGAGCTCATCCTCGACGAAATGCGCCTGAGCGCCGACGACCTGCGCCAGGTCGACAAGGTGTTCATCGTCGCCTGCGGCTCGAGCTACCACGCCGCCCTGGTGGCCAAGTACGCGATTGAGCACTGGGTGAAGCTGCCGACCGAGGTCGACATCGCCAGTGAGTTCCGATACCGCGACCCCGTCCTCAGCGAGCGGACCCTCTGCGTCGGTGTGTCCCAATCCGGCGAGACCCTCGACACCTACGAGGCCATGCGGGAGGCGTCCCGCCTCGGCGCCAAGGTCCTCGTCGTCTCCAACGTGGTCGACTCGTCGATGGCCCGGGCCGCCGACGGGGTCCTCTACACCCGGGCCGGTCCCGAGATCGGCGTGGCCTCGACCAAGTGCCACCTGGCCCAGATCGTCGCCCTCGAGGTGCTGGGGCTCTATCTGGCCCAGATCATGGGCACCAAACCCCAAGTGGAGATCAACGAAATCCTCAATGCGATGGAAGACCTGCCCGGGTTGGTCGACAACGCGCTGGAGCGGGCCAGTGACGTCGACGAGATCGCCGAGAAGCTGACTGACGCCCGCGACTTCTTCTATCTGGGCCGCCACGTGGGGCACCCGGTGGCGATGGAAGGCGCGCTCGAAGCTGAAGGAGATCGCGTACCTGCGAGCCGAGGGGTATCCGGCCGGCGAGCTCAAGCACGGGCCTATCGCTCTGATTGAGCCAGGTGCGGTGGTCGTCGGCATCGCCACGCGCAACCCGCTCTGGGAGAAGATGCTCTCGAATATCGCCGAGGTGCGCAGCCGGGGAGCGACGGTGGTCCTGGTGGCGGACGACGGCGACGCGGAGGCCGAGGGGGTGGCCGACCACGTGCTCTGGGTGCCGCCGACCAGCCCGCTGCTGTCGCCCGTCGTGGGCGTGGTCCCGTTGCAGCTTCTCGCCTACCGCCTGGCTCGGTTGCACGGTCACGACCCCGACCGTCCACGCAATCTGGCCAAGACGGTGACCGTCGAGTGAGCCCGGTTGTCGGCGTCGGCGTCGACGCGGTCGACGTGGCCCGGTTTCGGCGCGTGCTCGACCGCCGTCCCAGCCTCGCGTCCCGGTGCTTCACCGCGGCCGAGCAGTCCGACGCCACAGGGTCGGCCGACGCGGCGCAGAGCCTGGCCGCCCGCTTCGCGGCCAAGGAAGCGGTCATGAAGGCGCTCGGCAGCGGTCTGGGCGCATTCGCCTGGACGGACGTCGAGGTGCGGCGCACGACGGGCACGGGCGCCACACGCAACGCGCCCTACCTGGTGCTCCACGGAGCCGCCTCCGAGTTGGCGGGCACCCGCGGGGCCGCCAACCTCCACCTCTCGCTCACCCACACCGATGGCGTCGCCATCGCGTTCGTCGTCGCGGAGCAGAGCTCCTCGTGCGCGCCGTCCTGACCCGCGAGGAGATGCGGGCGGCCGACGCGGCAGCCTTGGCGGATGTATCGCACGAGACGCTGGTGCGCCGCGCCGGGACGGCCGTGGCACAGTGCGCGCTGCACATGCTGGGCGGTGCCTACGGGCGCCGCGTCGTCGTCGTGGTCGGCAAGGGCTCCAACGGGGCTGACGGCCGGGTCGCGGCGGCCGCGCTGGCCCGCCGCGGGGCGCGGGTGCTCGTGATGGAGGCGGCCGCACGTCCACCGGCCCTGCCGAGCTGTGACCTGGTGATCGACGGCGCCTACGGCACGGGTTTCCGTGGTTCCTACGAGGCGCCGGACGTGCCGGGCGAGACCGCCGTCCTGGCCATCGACATCCCCTCGGGTGTCGACGCCGACAGCGGGGAAGCCGGGGCGGGTGCGGTTCGGGCCGACGTCACGGTGACCTTCGCCGCCCTCAAGCCGGGTCTGCTGCAGGGGAGCGGTCCCACGTTGTGCGGTCAGGTCGAGGTGGCGGACATCGGAATCGGATTCCCGATGCCCGGGGCCGTGGTCATGGAGGACGACGACATCGCGGCGCTCCTGCCCCACCGCGCCCGCGACGGCAACAAGTGGGTCCACGCGGTCGGCGTGGCGGCCGGCTCGACCGGCATGGAAGGCGCGGCCGTGCTCTGTACGCGGGGCGCCATGGCCGCGGGCGCCGGCATGATCCGTCTCGGTTCTCCCGGTGATCCCTCGGCGCCCTGGCCCACCGAAGCCGTCCGCATGCACCTACCGGCCGAGCGGTGGTCGGATGCCTTCCTCGAAGCGACGGCGAAATGCAAGGCCGTGGTGATCGGGCCGGGTCTCGGTACCTCAGACGCGGTCGCCGACGAGATCAGGGCGGTGATCGCCGCCGTCTCCGTTCCGCTGGTGATCGATGCTGACGCACTGACCGCGCTCGGTCCGAGTGACGCCGCTCGCACCCTGCTCCAGAAGCGAAGTGCCCCGAGCATCCTGACCCCCCACGACGGGGAGTATGCCCGGCTGGCCGGTGTGGCACCGGGGCCGGACCGCCTCGCCGCGGCCCGGAGCCTGGCCCGGGCGACGGGAGCGATCGTGCTGTTGAAGGGCGCGCTGACGGCGGTGGCCACCCCGGAGGGCGTAGCGCCCGACGTCCTCCTCTCGGCCGCCGGCGTCCCGGCGCTGGCGACGGCGGGCAGCGGTGATGTCCTCTCCGGCATCATCGGCGCCTTCTGCGCCCGGGGCGTCCCTGCGCAACAGGCGGCGGCGCTGGGTGCGCACGTCCATGGGCGGGCCGCGGCCCGGGGTCCCTGCGAAGGCCTGGTGGCCGGGGACCTGCCGGCGCTGGTGGGCGACGAACTCTCCAGGGCCGAGATGGCGGCCGGCACACCGGCCGATGGCTGACGGCGCTCCCGTGCGGCTCGTGATCCCCGACGAGGACGAGGTGACGATGGCGCAAGGTCGGTCGCGTCCGGCCTGGGCCGAGATCGACCTCAGCGCGGTGACCCACAACGCGGGGGTTCTCGCCCGCCTGGCCGCGCCCGCCGAACTGTGCGCGGTGGTCAAGGCGCACGGGTACGGGCACGGCGGTCCGGCCGTCGCTCGGGCCGCCCTGGCCGGCGGCGCCACCCGCCTGGCCGTGGCGTTGGTCGACGAGGGGGTGGAGCTCCGTCAGCACGGAGTCACGGCACCTGTGCTGCTGCTCAGCGAATGCGGGCTCGATGCGGTCGAAATGACGATCGCCTACGGGCTGACGCCGACCGTGTACTCGGTGGAGTCCATTGCCGCCTTTGCGTCCGCCGCGCGCGCCGCCGGGCAGCGCCTGGCCGTGCACGTCAAGGTCGACACGGGCATGCACCGCGTCGGAGTGGCACCCGAGAAGCTGCCCGACGTGGTGGCCGCGGTGGTCGCTGAGCCGATGCTCGAGCTCGAGGGCGTCTGGACGCACCTGCCGGTGGCCGACGGAGGCGCCGAAGTCGATCGACAGTTCACGTCGACGCAGCTCGATGTCTTCGAACGCCTCGTGGCCGGCCTCGAGGCCCAGGGCGTGTCCGTCCCCCTGCTCCACGCCGCCAACACGGCTGGGACGATTGCATTCCCCAAAGCCCGACTCGGCATGGTCCGTTGCGGTCTGGGCCTCTACGGGTACCTGCCCGGTGCGCCGGTCCATGCTGCGTTTGCCGAGCAAACAGGCGGCGAGACCCTGGTCCCCGCCATGTCACTGAAGGCGCGAGTGGTCGCAGTGCGCACGCTCGATGCGGGCGAGCGGCCCTCGTACGGCCGGCTCCGCCCGCTGCCCGGACGCGCCGTGGTGGCCACCGTGCCCATCGGCTACGCCGACGGCGTGCCGCGTGCCCTCTTCGGCGCGGGCTACGAGGTGCTGATCGGCGGGCGGCGCCGGCCGCTGGCCGGGATGGTCACCATGGACCAGATCGTCGTCGATTGCGGGGCCGACAACTCGGTGCAGCCCGGCGACGAGGTCGTCCTGCTGGGCCGGCAGGGGGACGAGACGATCACGGCGGACGACTGGGCGGTACTGCTGGGCACGATCAGTTACGAGGTGGTCTGCGGCGTCGGGCCGCGTATGCCCCGCATCCTGGTCAACCCCCCTGACGCACCCAGTGACTGACGTCGCCGCGCTCGAGCGGCTGCAGGTCGCCGCGTCGACGTGCACCAAGTGCCCCCTGGCCGAGGGCCGCACGCAGGTCGTCTTCGGGGTGGGCAGCGCGCAGGCCGAACTGCTGTTCATCGGCGAGGGTCCCGGACGCGAGGAGGACCTGGCCGGAGAGCCCTTCGTCGGCCGCTCGGGCAAGCTGCTCGACCGCCTGATGGCCGAGGAGATCGGTCTGACCCGGGCCCAGTGCTACATCGCCAACGTGGTGAAGTGCCGACCTCCCAACAACCGGGACCCGGCGCCGAACGAGATCGCCGCCTGCCGTCCCTATCTCGACGAGCAGATCGATCTGATCGATCCCTCGGTCATCGTCACCCTCGGCAATTTCTCGACCAAGCTGCTGCTCGAGACCACCCAAGGCATCCGCGCCCTGCGGGGTCAGGCCTTCGAGCGGGACGGGCCCGGGTGGTGCCGACCTACCACCCTGCCTACGTGTTGCGCGCCGGGGGCGAGGCCATGGCGGAGATGCGGGCGGACCTCGTGCGCGCCAAGCGCCTGATGGCGGCACCGAGGTGAGCTGGCCCCTGCAGCTGACGTCGCGCTCGGTCGAGGACACCCGCGCCCTGGCCGGACGCCTGGCGGCCCTGAGCCGGCCGGGCGACGTGGTGCTGCTGATCGGCGACCTCGGAGTGGGAAAGACGGCCTTCGCCCAGGGCTTCGCCGCGGCGCTCGGGGTGGAGGGCCCGGTCACCAGCCCGACCTTCGCGTTGGTCCGGCACTACCGCTGTGGCCAGGCCAGCGCCGTGGGCACGCTCATCCATGCCGACGTCTATCGCACCGAGTCGCTGGCCGAGGTGGCCGATCTGGCCCTGGCCGAACTGGTGGAGGAGGACGCCGTCGCCCTGGTCGAATGGGGTGACCGCGCCGCCTTCGCCTTCGACGAGAGCGCGCTGGTGGTGACCCTGGTGACGCCAGATCCCGTGGGTGCACCCGCGACACGCCTGGTGGAGATCGTCGGACGCGGAACCTGGGCGGCCCGGGCCGACGAGGTCGGCCAGGCCCTCGAGCCCGCGCTCGATCGCGAGGCGCGATGAGTGTGTCGACCCCCAGGAACGTCGTGGCCATCGAAACGGCCACCGAAACGGTGGGAGTGGCGGTGCGGACGGGCCGCCGGTGTCGAGGCGGACTTCACCCTCACCGGCCGTCGCCGCCACGTCGAGACGCTGACGCCGGCCCTCGAGCATCTGCTCGGGCAGGTCGGCCTGGCGCCCCGCCAGATCGACGTCGTCGCCGTCGACATCGGTCCCGGTCTTTTTACCGGCCTGCGAGTCGGCGTCGCCGCGGCCAAGGGTCTGGCCCAGTCGCTCGGCCTGGGCGTGATCGGGATGACGAGCCTGGAAATCCTGACGGCGGCGGCCGGTCGTGCCGCTCTGCGCGGCATGGTGGTCGCGTGTGTCGACGCCCGCCGGGGCGAGGTCTTCGCGTCGGTCAACGAGCTGGATGCCTCGGGCGCGGTGACGGCGGAACTCGTGGCGCCCGGGCTCTTCACGCCGTCCCAGCTGGCCGAGACGCTCGAGACGTTCGGGGGCCGCACGGTGCATGCCGTCGGGGACGGCGCGCTGCGCTACGCCGAATCCTTGGCGGGAGTCGACGGAGTCGACGTGGGAGCTCCCGGGCTGTCGTTTCCCCCGCCGGCCACGCTCCTCGCCTTGGCCCTCGAGCAGATGGACGGGTCGCGACCGCCAGTCGACCCCGGCTGCATCGTTCCCCTCTATATGCGCGAGGCGGACGCAAAGAGCAACTATGCACGTGCGGATCGGGCCTGAAGTGCCGGCCCTGCCGTTGCGCATTGAGAAGCTGCGCCGCCGCGACCTGCGCTCCATCCTCGCCATCGAGGCCAAGGTCTTTCCCGAACCTTGGTCGGTGGAGGTCTTCAACTCAGAGTTGGCCCTCCGGAAGGGCCGGCTCTATCGGGCCGCCTGGGACGGCCAGGTCATGGCGGGCTACATCGGTTTCATGATCGTCGACGACGAGGCCCACATGACCACCATCGCCACTGCGCCCTCCCACCAGCGGGCCGGCGTGGCCCGGACGCTCATCATCGATTGCATTCGCACCCTGCTGACCCAGGGGGTCAAACACCTGTCGCTCGAGGTGGCGGCCAACAACGAACCGGCGCAAACGCTCTACCGCCGCTTCGGGTTCGCCCCGGTCGGGGTGCGCAAGAACTACTACCCGGTGACGGGACAGGACGCCCTGGTCATGTGGGTCTACGACATCGACAGCGAGGACTACGCCCGGCGCCTCGACGAGCTGGCGCCGGAGAATCGGACCGGGAGCAGCAACAACCCGGCCTAGGGCCGAAGCCCGAACCGAGGTTGATCAATCCGCGTGTCGGCGCCTTGGCGTGTCTGGAGCGGCCGCCTACGGGTAGAACAGTTGCGTACGCTTTGGAAGGGAACCCTTGTGGCAGACCTGGAGCTGGTCGACCGGCTCGCCGCCGCCGATCACCACCTGGCCGTGTTCAATACGGCCAGGCTCGACGGGACGGTGCACGCGTCCGTCGTGAACGCCGGCGTCATCGACGATCCGATCGACGGGCACCCGGGTGTCGGTGCGGTCGTCTATGGGGCCAGTCGCAAGCTGAGCCTGCTCCGGCAGTCCGGGACGGCCAGCCTGGTGTTCAAGAGCGGCTTCGACTGGGTCGCGGTGGCCGGCCCGGTTCGGCTCATCGGACCCGATGACGGGACCGACTTCGGACTCGACGTGCCCGAGGTCATCCGGTCGGTCTTCCGGGCCGCCGGGGGCATCCACGACGACTGGACCGAGTTCGACCGGATCATGGCGGAGGAGCGGCGCTGCGCGGTCTTCGTCGGGGCCACCAAGGTCACCACCAACCCCACCCGCTGATCGCTACCGAGGCGCGTCGGCCCGTGTCCGGTGGCGAGGCCGACCCGTAGGGTGGCCGTGACCGCCGATTTCCCGTGGCGGCCAGACCGTTGAAGGGAGCCCACAACATGGAAATCATCGAACTCGGCAGCCAGGGACTCACCGTGTCGCGCCAAGGGCTCGGCTGCATGGGCATGTCCGACTTCTACGGACCGGGCGACGACGCCGAGTCGATCGCCACCATCCACCGGGCGCTCGACCTCGGCGTGACCTTCTTCGACACGTCCGACATGTACGGCCCGCACACCAACGAGGTGCTCGTCGGCCAGGCGCTCGGGGGACGGCGAGACGAGGCCGTCATCGCCACCAAGTTCGGCATCGTGCGGGATCCCGACGACCCGACCAAGCGCGGCATCAACGGCCGGCCCGACTACGTGCGCGAGGCCTGCGACGGGTCGCTCCGCCGGCTCGGAGTCGACCACATCGATCTCTACTACCAGCACCGGGTGGATCCGGACACGCCGATCGAGGAGACGGTGGGCGCCATGGCCGAACTCGTCACGCAGGGCAAGGTCCGTTACCTCGGTCTGTCCGAGGCCGCGCCGGCCACTATCCGGCGCGCCCACGCCGTGCACCCGATCTCCGCGCTGCAGACCGAGTACTCGGTCTGGTCGCGCGACCCCGAGGCCGAGATCCTGCCCACCTTGCGAGAGCTGGGGATCGGCTTCGTGCCCTACAGCCCCCTCGGGCGGGGCTTCCTCACCGGCACCTTGCGCTCGCTCGACGACCTCGACGAGGCCGACTTCCGTCGCTACCAGCCGAGGTTCCAGGGCGACAATCTCGCCGACAACATCGCCATCGTTGAGGCGATCGACCGGCTCGCCGCGGCCAAGAGCTGCACGCCGGGTCAGATCGCCCTCGCCTTCGTCCACGCGGCCGGCCGCGACGTGGCGCCCATTCCCGGTACGAAGCGACGGCACTACCTCGAAGAGAACGTCGCCGCGCTCGACGTGGAGCTCAGCGAAGAGGACATGGCCGCCCTCGATGCCGTGGCGCCGGCCCAAGGCGACCGCTATTCGGACATGTCACCGGTCAACCGCTGAGTCAACCGAGGGGCGGCCACCGCGACCCACAGGGAGCGCGGGAGGGAGCTCCGCCTGCGCCGCAGCGTTCTCCCTGCTCACGGAGCCTGCAACCGGGATTGAACGACTCCCAGTAAAATCTCAGAGTCGAGCCCAGTTGCACTAGCCTCTCAGCGAACTCCAAGGGAAATCCCAGAGAGGTTGGTGCGGGCTGACATGGATGACACCCAGGATGCAGAGCCGCCGTTGAATCGGCGGAGTTCGGCAGGACGACGGGCCGGGACCCTTGCCCGACATGCCGGGAAGTGCTTCAAGGTCTTCCGTACCGTGGGTCTGCGACCGCATCGCCTCGCGCTTGATCCCGGTCGTTGGGGGCCTGCTCGCGTTGGCCGGCGCGTGCGCCACGCCACAAGTCGGACAGGCGGCGCAAACACAGACGCTCTACTCGTGGGGCTACTTCGGCAGCCACGGGGTGCTCGGTGGCTCCAACTCGTCCCCCCAAGTCGTCTCGGGCATTCCCGGCACGATCAAGGAGATCGCGACTCGAACTCGGACACCTACGTGCTGACCGCGTCGGGCACGGTCTGGGCCTTCGGCGCCAACCAGTACGGCGAGCTGGGGATCGGGACGATTGCGGCGCAGCCCACCTTCCTCACTCCGGTGCAGGTCGACTTTCCGTCCGGGGTCAAGATCGCGCAAATACCGAGCCCCATGCCCTACGACACGGCGCTCGCCATCGATACGAACGGCAACGCGTGGGGCTGGGGCTTCAACGGCGGCGCCAATCTCTGTCTCGGGAGCTCGTCGGTCGTGACGACGCCCACCCAGTTGCCCTTCACCAACGTGTCGCTCGCCGCGGGTGCGGGACATCACGCCAGCTATGTCGCCAACGGTTCGCTCTTTGCGTGCGGCGACAACCAGTTCGGTCAGCTGGGGAACGGAACGACCAAGAATTCGCGCCACGCGGTCGCGGTGCAGGGGCTGCCCAGCGGACAGATCACCGCGGTCGACTCGTCCTATGGGTCGTCCGGGGTGCAGTTCGCCTCAGGGGCGTACTACAACTGGGGGCTCAACAACTTCACACAGCTCGGCAACAACTCGACGGTGAACAGCGCGCTCCCCCTCCTCGTGACACTGCCGAAGCCCGCGACACAGGTCTTCCAGGGCAGCAGCTCCGTCAAGGACGGCCAGACCCTGGCCATCCTCTCCGACGGCTCGGTCTACGGATGGGGAGCCGACAACTACGGCCAGCTCTGTGACGACGCGGCCACCGTCTCGATCGGCAGCCCGACTCGCATCACGCCGCCCGCAGGGGTGACGTGGACCCAGGTGTACTCCGCCGGCAAGGCGTCCTACGCGGTGGATGCCAACGCCGACCTCTGGGCATGCGGCAACGACCAGCAGGGTCAGTTGGGCAACGGAAAGAAGGACAAGGGTCCAAACCCTGTCCCCCAGGATGTGTTGTCCAACGTCGCCATGTTCTCCGCCACGCAGTCCAACCAGGCGGCCGTCGTCCAACAGTGAGCGGGGGTGCGGGCCGCGTGGTGGCCCGCGCTCACGGCGGAGTGGGCACGGCCGTGCAGAGTTCGGCCAGCCCCGCCGTGATGTCGCGCAGCGGGTCGCTCGCCGCGATCTCCTCCTGCAGCACCCGGGCCCTGGCGCCGTAGGAGGGCCGGGACAGGACGCGTCGCACGGCCCGGGCCACCATGGCCTTGGAGGGTCGGCCCGTGTGCAGGTTGAGGCCGGCCCCGGACCACTGGACCCGGGCCGCCACCTCGGGCTTGTCCTCGCTGTTGCCGGCCACCACGAGCGGGACTCCGTGGGCCAACGCCTGCTGCACCCCGCCATAGCCCCCGTTGGTCACCATGACGTCGACGCGGGGCAAGAGGACGTCGTGGGGGATGAAGCGCTCGAGGCGGGCATTCTTCGGCAACCCGGCCCGGAGCGGCTCGGGGTCCGGGCCGCCGGTCGTGGCCACCACCAGCACGTCGTCGTGGGCCAGCGCGTCGATGGTCAGGAGCAACAGCCGCTCCAGGTCGGCGTTGTCGAGCGTGCCCTGGGTCACGTGCACCACCGGGCGATCCTCCGCCAGGTCGGGCCACCACGAGGGCAGCTCGGGGGAGGACGCTGACGAAGTCGACGGCGGCGCCAGGATCGGCCCCACGAAGCGCACCGCCGGCGCCAGGTCCGACCGCGGGTACTCGAACCCGGCCACCGTCGCCTGGAAGTAGGCGTCGACCAGCGAAGGCTGCAGGTCGAGCAGGTAGGTCTTCACGCCTGGCGCGCCCGCCTCGGCCAACCGGGCCCGGGTGAACCGCTGGATGTCGGCCAGCGCCCCGTGCACCGTCAGCCAGTTCAGCGAGCGGTTGCGCACCCGCGAGAGCACGCCGTGACCGGGCTGCATGCCGATACCGAAGGGCGCCGTGTCCCGGCTCGGCTGGCTGTAGGGCATGACCCCGACACAGGCCAGGGCCGGGCGCTCGGCCCTGGGCCCGAGCGCCAACGGGAGCGCTCCGAAGAACATGGTGTCGACCACGATGCAGTCGGCCTCGTAGGCCTCGAGGATCGTCGCCAGGTCACGGGCCTGTCCGGGGATCGGGCCGACGAAGATGCGGCGCAGGTCGTCCTTGACCCCGCCCACGCCCCGCTTGGAGGACGCCTCACGCTGGGGGTTGACCACCATGAGATCGTGGGCGTCGAAGGCCTGCTCGAAGGGCAGGAACTCCGCCCCCGTCTCTTCCACGCGCTCCTCGTAGTGCGGGGTCGTGTAGAACGCGACCTCGTCACCCTGGTCGACCAGCCGGCGGGCCAGCGCCAACAGCGGGACCGTGTGCCCCAGCGCAGGGGTGGTGCAGAGCAGGTAGCGCCGGCGTCCCGGTGCTCCTGCCCCCTGCGTCATGGTCAGCCCGCGCCGGCCACGACGACGCCGCTCCACGCCGGGAGCTCCAGCACGTCGTCGATCCTCGTGCCGTCCAGCGCGTGGTCGGTGGCCACGCGCACCGTGCCCTGCACCCCCGAGAACGACGCCGGACCGTCCGACATGTTGAGCAGCACGGTGGTGGCGTCACCCCGACGGTAGACCCAGGTGTCCTCGGGCGAGGGCAGCGAGGTGTAGGAGCCGACGGCCAGGTCGTCGGAGGCCGTGCGCGCCGCGATGAAGCGCCGGCAGGACTCGAGCACCGAAGTGGGGTCGCCTTCCTGGTCGGCCACGTTGCAGGCCGCCGGGTCCGTCAGGGGCAGCCAGGTCTGCACGCCGGGCTCGCTGAAGCCACCGTTGGGGCCGCCGTTCCACACCATCGGCGTGCGCTCGCCGTCACGACCCGCGTACGGATAGAAGCGGACCCCCACCGGGTCGAGCAGGCGCTCCTTGGGCACGTCGGCGTCGGGCAGGCCGATCTCGTCGCCGGCGTAGAGGAACGGCGTCCCGCGCAGGGTGAGCAGAATGAGCAGCGCCACCTTGACCTTGGCCGGGTCGCCGCCCGCCCAGCGGGTGGTCAGGCGCGAGAAGTCGTGGTTCGAGCCGTGCCAGGTGGGCCAGGAGCCCTCGGGGAGCAACGACTCGGTGCCCTCGACCACCTCGCGCATCTTGGCCGCCTCGAGCGGCGCGTTCATGAACTGGAAGTTGAAGCCGCCGTGCAGTTCGTCCCGCCCGCCGCCGTAGAACAACGCCAGGCGCTCGAGCGTCTCCACGTTGGTCTCGCCGATGAGCAGCCGTTCGGGCTCGTAGGTGTCGGCGATCGTCCGCCAGTGGCGCAGGATGTCGTGGGCCTCGGGGCGATCGGAGTTGTAGACGTAGCGCACACCCATGAACTGCTGCTCGATCGGATCGTCTTCGGTGGCCGGCGGGTTGTCGCGCAGCTCCTTGTCCTTGATCATCATGTTGCAGACGTCGATGCGGAACCCGGCGACGCCGCGGTCCCACCAGAAGCGCACGATGTCGTCGAACTCGCGCCGCACGTCGTCGCTCCACCAGTTGAGGTCGGGCTGCTGGGCCTCGAAGTTGTGCAGGTAGTACTGGCCGCTGGCCTCGTCGAACTCCCAGGCCGGGCCGCCGAAGATGCTGACCCAGTTGTTGGGCGGGCTCCGGTCGGGCTTGGGGTCGGCCCAGACGTAGTAGTCCCGGTAGGCCGAGTCGCGCCCGCTCTGGGCGTCGACGAACCAGGCGTGCTGGTTGCTGGTGTGGTTGGGCACGAGGTCCATGAGGATGCGGATGCCCCGCGCCGCCCCTTCGCGCACCAACACGTCGAGATCGTCGAGCGTGCCGTAGGACGGGTCGATGTCGCGGTAGTTCGAGACGTCGTAGCCCCAGTCACGGTTGGGAGAACAGGTGACCGGTGAGAGCCAGACGCCGGTGATGCCCAGCCGCTGGAGGTGGTCCAGCTTCGAGATGATGCCAGGCAGGTCTCCGATGCCGTCGCCGTTCGAGTCGGCGTAGGAACGGGGATAGATCTGGTAGAAGACGCCGCCGTGCCACCAGCGGTCCGGGTCCGAGGTTCCGGGCGCCATCAGACCGACCCCACCGCGGTCATGCCGCCGTCGACCACGACACTGGTGCCGGTCACATAGGCGGCTTCGTCGGAGAGCAAGAAGCGCACGACGGCCGCCACGTCCTCGGGCCGGGCCAGCCGACCCAGGGGCGTTCGGGACTCGAGGCGTTCCTGGGCCCCCGGCATCTCCAACAGTGGTGCCAGGAGTGGGGTGTCGACCGCACCCGGGCAGACCGCGTTGATCCGGATGCCGTCGCCGCCCAGCTGGGTGCAGGCGGCCCGGGTCAGGCCGAGCAGCCCGGCCTTCGACGCGCAGTAGGCCGGCAGGAACGGGCTGCCCACCAAGGCCTCGATGGAGGAGATGTAGACGACGGCCGAGCCGGGGTTGGCCTCGAGCAAACAGTCGTGCAGGGCGCGGACGAGCGTGGCCGCGGCCCGCAGATTCACGTCGAGCACCTCGTCCCAGTTGTCGTCGTCGATCATGGTGACGGGCGCCGGACCGCCGATGCCGGCCGAGTGGACCAACCCGCCCAGCGGTCCCACCTCGGTGCGCGACCGCTTCACCGCCGAGCGCAGGGAGGAGGTCTTCGTCACGTCCACCTTGATGCCGAGACAGCGCACACCGTGCTCGTCGGCACAGCGCCGGGCCACCCGGCGGGCCGCCGCACCGTCGCGGTCCCAGACCGCCACGCCGCGCCCGGCCTCGGCCAGGGCGAGCGCCGTGGCCTCACCGATGCCCGAGCCACCGCCGGTCACCACCACGCCCGAGCCGGGTGAGGATGCGCCCCCGACGTGGGTGCGCCGGCGTACCGGACGCGGGGCCCGCCGAGAGGCGCCGCTGCCGGCGCCCAAGGGCCCGGGCGTGCTCGTCCGCGAACGGGGCGAGGTGCGCGGCCGTCGCGTGGTGCCCGGCGACGCCGGGCTCTTCGGACTTGCAGGCGCCATCGGCGGCCTCTCCTTCGTGTGCTGGTGCGGGACACGGCCCCGTGGCCGTCCTGTGGTGATGCGGTCGTTGCGATGATGGAGTCGTTGCGGTGATGCAGTCGTGCGGGGAGCGTACCGAGCCTGCCGCCCCCACACCGGAACCACCAGCGGCCCGAGGCCCCGTTGGCGTCGCTGGCGGGCGCTCAGGATGGTCAGTGATGGTCGGCGCTCGTCAGGGGTGTCCAGTGGCGATCAGCAAGAGGTGGACCTGCTCGAGCGGCGTGAAGGGCGCCCCGTTGCCGTTGAAGGTGAGCTGTTGGAGCAGCTTGCCCTTCTGAAAGTCGATCTGGGTGCTGGTGATGGTCAGGTCCTTGCCACGCAGCGTCAGGGGGATCTTCACCATGAAGCCGGTCTGGCCGCGCTCGGCCGCCCCCGGGGGCAGCGGGCTGATGCTGATGGAATCGACGGTGGCGTCCGGCCCGGCCTCCGCCTGCACGCTGGTCTGCAGTGGCGCGGCGCCGAGCATCCCCATGCACGACGGTGTCTTCGGACTGGCCAGGGCCTTGTAGGCGGCGGCGGCCTGGCCCGTCGTGGCGTAGACCGAGGCGCTGTCCTCCACCGCAGACGAACGGTCGGGCGCCGTGAAGTCGGGGCTGCTCACCTTCAGCGGCTTGATCCGGGCCACCGAGGAGCTCACGCCGATGCACTTGGCGATGGACTCGGAGAGAGGCGCGGTGTGTGTCGCCTTGTCGCCCGTGGTCGTGGCCGTCCATCCGGCCGGCATCTCGGCTCGGGTCAGGAGTGCGGCCTTGGCCTGCTCCAGCGCGGTCAGCGGCTTCGAGTCGTGACCGGCGGCCTGGGCGATGGCGACGGGCGCGGCGGCGGCGGCGCCTGGCGGCCAGGCCCAGCCAGCCCACGAGGCCAGCCAGGCCGAGCGACACCGACAGGACGACGGCCCGCCCACCAGGGCGAAACCCCCTCGAGCCCCCGCAGTGTCCGTCAGGCCGCCGCACCGCACGAACCGTACCGGCCGCCGGCCGCGGCCTCCCGTTCCGACCCCACGCCCGGCCCCGGAGGCCCCCGGCCACCGACGCCGGACCACTCCCGCCGTCAGCACTCCCGGGTCCCGGTTGCCAACCCGGTCGACTCCCGCTACTCTGGCACTCACAACCCGAGAGTGCTAAAAGAATGTGCCAAGGAGGCCCTTTCACGATGTCGAAGCTGCAGCCGCTCGATGACCGGATCGTCGTCCGTCCCGGCGAGTCCGAGGAGACCACCGCCTCTGGCCTGGTCATTCCTGACACGGCCAAGGAGAAGCCCCAGTCGGGCGAGGTGATCGCCGTAGGTCCGGGCCGCCGTTCCGAGGACACGGGCGAGCTCATCCCCATGGACGTCAAGGTCGGCGACACCGTCGTCTACTCCAAGTACGGCGGCACCGAGTACATCCTCGAGGGTGAGGACGTCCTCATCCTTTCGAGCCGCGACATCCTGGCCAAGCTGGCCTGAGTCGATCGACCGCGGTCAGCCGGCACCCGCCGGCCCGGCCGCGCCGAGGTCAGCCCGCCGCTCCGGTTCGCTCCGGATCGGCGCGGCGGCCTCCACCACATTTCCCTGACCAGAGCTCGAGAACTGTCCGAGAGCTCGAGAGGAGTTTCGTTTCCCTATGCCCAAGATCCTGAAGTTCGACGAGGCCGCTCGGCGCGGGCTCGAGGCCGGCGTGAACAAGCTGGCCGACACCGTCAAGGTCACGCTCGGCCCGAAAGGCCGCAATGTCGTGATCGAGAAGAAGTTCGGTGCACCGACCATCACCAACGACGGCGTGTCCATCGCCCGTGAGGTCGAGCTGGACGACCCGTTCGAGAACATGGGTGCCCAGCTGGTGAAGGAAGTGGCCACCAAGACCAACGACGTGGCCGGTGACGGCACCACGACGGCCACCGTGCTGGCCCAGGCGCTCATCACCGAGGGCCTGCGCAACGTGGCGGCCGGCGCCAGCCCGACCGGGCTGAAGAAGGGCATTGAGAAGGGTGTCGCGGCCGCGGTCGAGAACATCAAGAAGCAGTCCAAGGAGGTCGGGGGCAAGACGGAGATCGCGCAGGTCGCCTCCATCTCGGCCGCCGACAACGCCATCGGCGACGTGCTGGCCGAGGCCATCGACAAGGTGGGCAAGGACGGCACGGTCACGGTCGAGGAGTCGAACACCTTCGGCATCGAGCTCGAGCTCACCGAAGGTATGCAGTTCGACAAGGGCTTCCTTTCGCCCTACTTCGTGACCGACGCCGAGCGCCAGGAAGCGGTGCTCGACGAGCCGATCATCCTCTTCTACAACTCGAAGATCTCGGCCGTGCACGACCTCGTGCCCGTGCTCGAGAAGGTCATGCAGACCGGCAAGCCGCTGCTGATCATCGCCGAGGACGTCGAGGGCGAGGCCCTGGCCACGCTGGTCGTCAACAAGATCCGCGGCACCTTCACCTCCGTGGCCGTCAAGGCCCCGGGCTTCGGTGAGCGCCGCAAGGAGATGCTCCAGGACATGGCCGTCCTCACCGGCGCCCAGGTCATCAGCGAAGAGATCGGCCTCAAGCTCGAGAGCGCGACGATCGACCTGTTGGGCAGCGCCCGCCGGGTCATCGTGACCAAGGACGACACCACGATCGTCGAGGGTGCCGGCTCGTCCGAGGACGTCAAGGGCCGGGTGGCGCAGATCAAGCGGGCCATCGACGACACCGACTCGGACTGGGACCGCGAGAAGCTGCAGGAGCGCCTGGCCAAGCTGGCCGGCGGTGTGGCCGTGGTCAAGGTCGGGGCCGCCACCGAGGTGGAGCTCAAGGAGAAGAAGCACCGTATTGAGGACGCACTGAGCGCAACGCGTGCCGCGGTCGAAGAAGGGATCGTCGCCGGCGGCGGGACGGCGCTGATCCGGGCCCGCAAGTCGGTGAACGAGCTGGCTGACTCGCTCGAGGGTGACGAGGCCACAGGTGCACGCATCGTGGCCCGCTCGCTCGAGGAGCCGCTGCGCTGGATCGCCTTCAACGCCGGCCTCGAGGGTGCGGTGCTGGTGTCCCAGGTCGAGTCGGCCAAGGGCAACAACGGCCTGAACGCCGCCACCGGCGAAATGGAGGACCTGGTCAAGGCGGGCATCATCGACCCGGCCAAGGTCACCCGCTCGGCCCTGCAGAACGCGGCGTCCATCGCGGCGCTCCTGCTCACCACCGAGGCCCTCGTGGCCGACAAGCCCGAGAAGGTCGACGCCGCCGCGGCGGCCGCCGCCATGGGTGGCATGGGCGGTATGGGTGGCATGGGCGGCATGATGTAACTCCTCGCTTCGAGCGAGGTTTATGATCTCGTGACCTGGGGATACAACCGGGAAACGGATCGTGTCGGGTGCTGCAGCCGGGTCTTGCGACCCGGCTGCAGCGCGTCACGGGGCGAGTCGGGTCGGCAGTCGTCTCTCTTCGGCCGTCGCGGAGCTGTGAATTCGTGCAGAATGCCCTGTATGGATGCTGTGGAGCTGCGGGCCCGGGCGGAATCCTTCGAGCGCTGGCACTATCGCTTCGACCTCGGCCACGGAGTCATCACGCCCGGCCCGAAGAAGATGAACCGCACGGAGCAGCGGCGTCGCTACTTCTTCGACCGCCTCCTCGACCTGACCGGCGGCCTGCAGGGGATGCGCGTCCTCGACCTCGGCTGTAACGCCGGCTACTGGTCACTCTGCGCCATTGAGGCGGGAGCGGACTTCGTGTTCGGCGTCGACGGCCGCCAGATGCACATCGACCAGTCGAACCTGGTCTTCGAGGCCAAGGGCATCGACCCGAGCCGCTTTCGCTTCGAGCAGGGCAACTTCCTGACCCACCCGTTCGACCAGTTCGACCTGGTGCTCTGCCTCGGCGTCCTCTACCACGTCGCCAGCCCGATCGAGCTGTTCAACGTGATGGCCGCAACCAATGCCGACCTGCTGGTGATCGACAGCGCCATCAGCACTCTGCCCGGCAATGCATTCAACGTGTACACCGAGGATCTTGACTTGCCCCGCAACTCCGTCGAGGAAGCGGTGGTGACATACCCCACTCGCGGGGTGGTGCACATGCTGGCCGGGCTCCACGGATACGAGTGCGTGACGCTGGACCCGTCCAACATCACCGACCTGACAGGGATGAAGGACTACGGCGAACACCGGCGGGTGGCGTTCATTGCGTCGAAGTCAAGAGGCCTCGGTACGGTGCCTGCGGAAGTACCTCCCCGGCCGACGTTGCTCGAGAGACTGCGCAGAGCGCTCGCCTAGAACAAGCGCGCATGGCCCAACAACGAACCCAACTCAGAATTCAGGGTTTGTCAGGCCGTCCGTTCTCGCGAAGTGCCGGGGGACGGACATTTCGGCCGGACTGCGTGCGTTACGGAGACTCGGCCCAGCGAGGAAGGAGTTCTTGGCAAAGGTCGAGAAACTCGTAGTCCTTTGCGTACCAATCCCGGAGATTCGCCTGGGCCAGATCCGACAGGTCAGGCTTTTGTTGTGGGCTTCGGTTTGCTTTCACCGGGTCCGTGGGCAGTTGCAGACTCTCGACACCAAACGTCTGGGCGAGCGGGCCGAGGTCCAGCGATTCCTGGTGCCCGACCCAGAGGACTCGATGCGCCCTGCTCTTGAAGTAATCGGGATCACGGAACCAATCCCAGTACGACGTGCGCACATGGCGGATGGCGCACATGGCATCCTCGGCCTGCTGTTGCTCGCTGCCTCCTGCGGTCAACGAGATCGCCAGCGCATCCGGCGATTCAAATTGCGCGAATGCGGTGGCTTCGTCTTCATTCCAGGGGATGTTGTAGCGAGGCTGACCTTCTCGCTGCCGACTGAGAAAGCCACTGAGGTAGCGCGCGATGGGATCGCGCACGCAGAAAAAGAAGTAGTCAGCGTCGGGTACCGCATCAAGACGAACAGCGTGCTTACGGAAAAGGACCCGATAGTTCGTTCGAGTATCGGCGCGGAGAATCGCCAACTTCACGGCTGTGCCGCCGGTCTTTCCTATGTGGAGGCAGTGCGCGGTAGGTCGGCGATCGAGTCGGACCTGCGCGTGGGTGATCGCTCGATGGATGCGCGAGCGCTTCTTTCCTCGAGCGCTACTCCGAAGGATGTCGCTTGATGAGGTGCCATTCACTCACCTGCAGTTTCGCAGCGTCACCAGGGAAAATGCTGAGGATAAGCTGAAATTGACATTGGAATTCAACCCGTTTCCCGCCCCTAAGAACGAGGCGCTCAAAGCGCCTTTCGGTGGACAAAGAACGACGATTTCAGCTCGTCAGCTCGTCAGCTCGTCAGCTGCGATGGACAGTCGCGGCCACGGAGACCGCTGACGGCCGGATCAGCGCCGCTCGAGGGTGTCGGTTCGCTGGCGCTCGGCGAGGGTCGAAGCCGGAGGATTCGAGGAATCCCTGTGTTGTCAGGGTGATCCCAGCGTGCGTTTGATCTTGCGCTGGAGCTTGCTCGCCTTGCGCACCGCCCACGGCCGCTGCTTGCGAGCACGCCCCCGGTTCGACCCTGCCTGATTCGAGTGCGGGAAGGGAAGGTCGGGGACGGGCTCGCCAAGGAAGCCGCACAACTGCAGCCACCCGTCGCCTTCCTCCCAGCAGACCTCGACGAAGCGATCCGAGCCGGCGAAGAACTCACGGACTTCAGTCTGGTGTGAGTTGTACTTGTCCAGCCAGAGGTCGGGCCTCTGATTGGGAAACATCGAGCCGAAGATCTTCTCGTGCATCCCGTAGCCGCGGCTGCCCTCTGTGTGTTTCTCGGCCGATGTAAGCCACTTCTGCGGGGTCTCTCGCCTCGTCAGGACGAACTTCGTCTCGGGGAACCGTTCCGAAAGCTGAGGGTAGATAAGCGACCAGGGAAATCCTTCGAGCGCATCCCACTTCTCGGCAATGTCGGCCAGGTCATCGAACTTCCCGGCGTCCCACAGTTTAAGGTAATCGTGTGACTGCGTCCCTGACGGCGTGTCCCACCCCAGTCGCGTCATGCCCAGGATCTCGCATGCGTCTCCGAAGGAAGTCGTGCCCGTCTTGTTCAGCCCGAGGCCGATCACCTTTGGCATGGGCGGATGGTACAGGGCGAATTCTGGGTGCGCTCAATGACTGCACCAGGGAATGCATAAACCGAGTGACCCGCTGTGACAGGCCCCCAGACGGGTCCAGCCTGGCGGTTCATCCTGTTCGAATGAAGGACGCGATCGAAGAGATTATGGTTGCCAACCCGAAGCTTCGAGGCGAGGGTGTATGGCCTTGGTGTCGCTGCTAGCTGAACGTCACCTACCACAGGAGTATGTAGAAGGAACTGAAACAGCACCACCGAGCGGCGTCATACGCTGAGTTCGAACGCAAGAAGGCGACAGAGGAGATCCCGCGTCGAACCTTTAGCCAGTGGCGAGGGGTCAACCGTCCTTTGCGGTATTCCGGCTCATGTTTCAACCGGCGGATCCACCACGCGGCCGTTGCTACGAACTACTCCGCTCTGTGGCTCGGCCTGCCAGGAAGGCCTTTTCGCGGCAGCGTGCGGACCAGACTGATGCGTTCGCTCGAGGTGGCGAACTACGGCGGGAGGTTGGTCAGATGTCTCGGACTCTCCGTGTCGCTCGCCGCAGCGCTGACAACAGATTCCATTGAAGCAACTTCCGCGTCTCTGCGGACTAGGCGCGGTCTTGGGTAAGCCGGATGCGAGACCCGCACGTCCGGTTCTGATGGGCTCTCCCGGCAGAGAGGCCGAGGCCCATCCGCTTTCCGGGGGAAGTGGACGAGGGCGGGCTGCGGCCGGGCTTGGTCTGCTGCGGAGATTTCGTCCCTAACGGGGGACGACTTCGTCGCACAGTTCGACGAACTCGAAGTCCCTGGCGTACCAATTCCGGAGATTCGCTTTGGCCGGTTCTGACAGTTTCGGCTTCTCGTCCGGCCCTTTGTTCGCCCTCCGGGGATCGGTGGGGAGTTGGAGGCTCTCGAAGCCGAGCGTGTCCGCGAGTGGCGCCAGATCCAGGGCCTCCAGGTGTCCGATCCAGAGGATGTGATCGGCGCGGCCCTTGAAGTAACCGGGGTCGCCGAACCAATCCCAGTAGGACGACCGAACATGCACGATCGCACGCATTGCGGCTTCCGCCTCTTGTTGCTCAGTGCCACCGGCGCTCAACGAAAGCGCCAGAGAATCTGGCGACTGAAATCGCGCGCGAAGGCCACGGCTTCGCCATCATTCCAGGGGATGTGGTACCTGGGCTCACCTTGCCGCAGTCGACTGAGGAACCCGCTGACGTACCGCTCGATCGGATCCCGGAGACAGAAGAAGAAGTAGTCGTCTTCTGGGATCGCGGCCAGTTTGATTTCGTGCTTGCGGACCTCGACCCGATACTTGGGCGAACCGTCCGATCCCTTCCGAATCGCCACCTTGACGGCGGTGCCGCCGGTCTTTCCAATGTGCAGGAAATGAGCGACGGGACGCGGGTCGAGCCAATTCCGGCCTTTGGTCAGGGCCCGGTCGAAACGAGAACGTTTCTTCTCCATCCTGAGCCTCACACGTCTGAAGTAACGGAGGGCGCCATAACGGAGGCGATTGTTTCATTGAAATGGCGTGACTCCAAGCCCCCTTATTTCCACTCAAGAAGTCGGGCAACAGGGTCGGGATTTCCTGAATTAGAGCTGAAAAAGTTAAGAGAATGAACAGAGTTTTAGCTGAGTATTAGGTGAGATTTGAGGCTTCGACGTTTGCAGCAACCGGCGCCCGAATGCTGATCTGCTCACTCGCCGTTCGGCGCCAGCGGGGGCGTCCCGGCGGAACTTCGTCGAGTCCGGAGACGGATCAGCGCCTGGAGCCTCGTGGCGCGGTTCGGCCTCCGGGTTGTCAATACGGCTACTAGCGGAGAGGTGGCGCTATCACTACGGTCACATCGATGATCTTCGGGATCGGGTTGAACAAGACGGGGACGACGACGTTGGGTGATGCCGCGGAGCTCCTCGGGCTGAGCCGCCTCGGGTGGTGCAAGGAGAGTCATCTGCTGCACAAGGCATGGCGTGCGGGTGACATCGACGCCCTGCGCCAGGCGGCGCAGAAGTACGACTTGCTGGAGGACTGGCCGTGGCCCCTCGTCTACAAAGAGATGGCGGAATCCTTTCCCGACGCTCGATTCGTCCTCACCAGACGGACGTCGGCTGAAGTCTGGATGAAGTCCCAGCGCCATCACATCAAGAAGTACGGGCCTCACAAGGCGATCTACGGCGACATGACAGCCAAAGAGGCGCCTGCGAAATACTGTGCCTTCTACGAGAAACACCTTGTGGAGGTGCGTTCCTACTTCGCCGGAACGGGCCGGCTCCTCGAGGTGTGCTGGGACGAGGGCGACGGCTGGGAACAGCTTTGCCCTTTCGTCGACCGGCCCGATCCCGACGTTGCGTTCCCGCATTCGAACGCCACACCCTCGTTCAGCCGTCGGGTCAAGACCAGGATTCATGCGCTCGTCAGATGAGACTGACCCGTTGCCCAATGGGCCGTCGGCGGAATCTGAAGAGAATCGCAACGGAGATGTGGCGGTCCGAAGTTGCTGAGTCGAAAGAAGGAATTCGGTTCACATCATCAATGGGCGGGCTGCCCGTGTGTGCCGCGTTCTGGGCCCGATCCGGCGTGACCTGACGTCCCCCTTTTCGCTTGTGCTGTACTGATCCGTGCCGGTGGTTTCCGGACCAGCTGCGCGGGCGCTGGGGGCCGGATTGCTTCCGGACGCCATGATCCGCACAGAACGCGTGGGCGACGATCTTCTGGAGGCGGTAGGCGAGGCCGGTTACGTGTTGGACGTCTTGGAGAAAGAGGTGTGGGAGCGTACGGCCAAGCCGGTCAATAGCTCCGACCCCTGCCCAACACCGCCTACTTCGACGGCGCTTCCGTCGAGCTGGTGGCGGAGCGGGACGCGCTCATCGTCTCCCGGCACGGCCACGCGTTCGGCGCCTGACTGGCAGGTTTCCATTCCGCCCGAGCTAGCGGTTTGACGCGCGTCGGGGTCATCTCAGCCATCGGTTCCGATCGGTTTCGTGTCTTCTCGGTGACCGAGTTCGATTTCTGTTCACGCTCGTCACGTCGCGAGGGAGCCGGCGGGGACGGGTATGTCACACTCGCGAGGTGTTGGCAGGAAGACGGTCTGGGTGCTGCGCCGCCACGTCCCGGGCGCTCTCGCTCGCCCTCGCTTTGGGCCTCTGCTTCGCCGTGGCGAGCGCTACGGATGTGGCGGCGGGCGCAGCAACGACGACCTCCGCTTCATCAGCACCAAGCACCTCGGTGCCGTCAAAGGCGGATCATCTGGCGGCTCCAAGGACCACGTTTGCGCAGGACACAAAGTACCTGAGCGATGTCCCTCTGGCCGACCCGGCGCTGATCAAGTACGAGCAAAAACAAGGCAATGTCGCTCTTCGTGCTCTCTTGACGGATGGGTCCGCCTTCTGTGCCTTGCTCACGCGCGAAAGGGGAATTGACGCGGCCTTGGTCGCCGAGGCCGGCGGGGTTCGAAGCATGGAGTCGCAGGCGCATCTTCCCCTCTCGATCACCACCTTCAACACCATTGAGTCGGTGGCGCTTCTTACGCTGTGTCCGTCGGAACAGGAGCTGGTACCCCCGTCCGTCCGATCGAAGATCCATTCACTCGGAAAGGCTCTGGGCAAGCGACCCGGTTGAGGAGCAGTGCGCCGCGGCGCGCGCATGGCATCCCCGGGTGCATCAGCGTCGCGACACCAATGCCTGCACACCTCGAGCGACAGCAAGACATCTGTCGAAGGCTGGGCGCGGTTCGCGATTCGTTCACAGAGAAATAAGGCACTGGTAGCGCAACGTCATCGACCACGTAACCCGCCGCTCTTAGGTTGCTGCCAACCCTTGTGCGGATCTCAAGGTCGATTGAGGAGGATTGGTGCGGATCTCGAAAAGGATCAGGCGACACCGGGTACGGAACGGGGCGATGCTCTCAGCGTCGCTCGGGCTCGTGGCTCTCTCGGGCGCGAGCGTGTCGTCCGCGTTCGTGGGCACGCCGTCGGCGGTGGCCGCAGCCGGCTCGACGATCTGCCCGGCCGGGGCCTCGTTGCAGCTGCCGAACGGTGGCTCCAACAAGCAGGCCCAATGCGTGATCACCTCGACCGGAACGCCCGTCGGGCGCGGTCAAGCACGTATGGCTGATCATCCTCGAGAACAAGTCGTACGACGAGACCTTCACCGGCCTCAACCAGAACAGCTACCTGTGGCAGACGCTGCCCCAGCAGGGCGCGCTGCTGACCAACTACTACGGCACCGGCCACTTCAGCATGGACAACTACATCTCGCTGGTGTCCGGCCAGTCCCCGTCCTACGCCGTCCAGGACGACTGCTCGACCACCGCCAACATGACGAACAACAACGGCGGCATCATCACCACCGGCACGGTCGGCACGGGCACCGACACCGACCACACCACGGACGGCTCCGGGACCAACACCACCGCCCCAAACGCCACCGGCTCTAACAACGGCAACTTCGGCCAGCTCCTGGCGCACGGCGGCATTGACGCCACCCTGAACAACAACGGCTGTGTGTACCCGACCGACGTCACGCACGCTGTTCAACCAGTACAACGCGGCCGGAGTCTCCTGGAAGGGCTACGCCCAGGACCTCGGGGGGGCACAGCCCACCGGGTCGACGACCTATGTCACGGGTTCCACCCCCGGGGTGAGCGACACGGTGCCCGGTCGTGACGACGGCATGTGCGGCTACCCCGGCACGACGAGCAACGACGCCGTGACCAACCCGACAAACCTCGTGGCCCCCTCGGGCGACGTCACGAGCTTCACGGGTGCCCAGCCGGCCAACGCCAACAACAACGGCGACCCGGCCGACCAGTTCGTGGCCAAGCACTTCCCCACGGGCTGGTTCACGTCATTGACCGGCGAGTCCGCCGGCACCCAGAGCGGCGTCAGCTACCCGGCCCAACCGGCGCTCAACCAGCCGATCACGCCGGAGTACGACGGCCCGGGCGCCCCGACCACGGGGACAGGCGACAGCAACTGCGACGCCAACCACGTGTCCAACCTGGACGACCCCACCTACGGACTGGCCCACGACCTGAGCCTGCCGGCGAACGAAGTCCCGGCGTTCAACTGGATCACGCCGAACAACTGCAGCGACGCCCACGACGCCAGCTGCCAGGGGAACAACCTCTCGGGGGCCTTCAACGCCAACGGGACGCCGAGCTACAACCCAGCCGGCATCCCGGCCGACGACCCCGAGGCGACCACGCCGACCAACTTCACCGGCGGGCTCTATGCGGCGGACCTGTTCTTGCGCTACTACATCCCGATGATTGAGCAGTCGGCGGCGTTCGCCGACGGGGGCATGATCGACGTCACCTTTGACGAGGCCAACCCGCCGTTCACAGTCGGCAACAGCTTCAACAACGTTCCGGCCCCCGGCGACAGCAGCATCTTCCCCGCCCCAGCGGACCAGCCCAGCTTCGGCACGGCCGGGACCACGGCACCGGGGGCCAGTTCGCTCTACGGCGCGTACGGCATTTCGGCCGACGCCGCGGGCGAGAACATCAACGGTCAGAACGTGAAGACCGAGCCGACCGGGCCGAACGACCCGGAGGTGACCAACAGTGCTGGTCAGCAGCTCCAGCCTGGCCCGGGCGCCGCGGGCTTCATCGACCGGCCGCTCGGGCTGACCGGCGAGAGCCCCAACGTGAGCGGGTCTCCCGGCTCGGCCACGGAGCCGGCTCTCGTCTCCGCGAATTCGAGCCTGGTCACCGACTCGAAGATCAACGCCGACGACACCGGTCGCCTGGTCTCGGGCACGGACACCAACGGCAACACGATCCCGCCGGACACCTTCGTCGGGGCGGTCAGTGACACCGGACCGATCGCCCTCTCGGGGAACGCCAGCACCACCGGTGCGTCGAACAACTTCGCCAAGCCGTGGCTCGGCACCTTCCAGCTGCTCAACGACAGCGGGCAGCCGGTCACCCTGCCGGGCGGCTTCAACGGCAACGTGACCCTGAGTGCCGAGGGTGGCACGTCCACCGTCGGGACGGGCACCTGCCCCAGTGGCAGCGAGGCAGCGACCACGAGCGGCTGCGTCACGGCCGACCCGCTGTTCGACCCGACGGACTTCACGCCGGGCGGTGGTGACACGGGGACCGTGCTGATCAGCCCGCTCATCAAGCCGGGCACGGTGTCGAGCACGTACTACAACCACTACAGCATGCTGCGCACGCTGGAGGACCTGCTCCTGACCGGGCAGTCCTGCACCAACCCCAGCAACGCCGACACACCGCTGCCCGCCGGTACGGTCTGCGGCGGACTCGACGGCCAGGGCCACATCGGGTACGCGGCCCAGGCCGGTCTGGCCAGCTTCGGTCCCGACGTCTTCACGGCGCAGCACTTCACGCCGGTAGGCGCACCGAAGGGCTTCCAGACCGTCGCCGGGAGCGGGACCAGCGCGCAGTACTGCCCCGTCCACGTCAACTTCGGCCTCGGGGCCCGCGACGCCAAGCCGGGAACCGGCGGCTTCGGTGGGACCCCCGGCACGGCGGGTGCGCCGGGCTGCGGGTCGAACGCTGGCAAGGGTGGTGACGGAGGCAACGGCTCCACTGCGGCCGGCCATGGCGGCAACGGCGGCAATGGCGGCAACGGCGCTTGCCAACCCGAGGAATGGGTGAACGGCACGTGGCTCACCGCCTCGGGCTCCCCGACGTCGCCCGTCGACACGCCGCCCTGCAACGGCACGGGAGGCAGCGGCGGCAGCGGTGGTAACGGCGGCAAGGGCGTCGGCTCTGTTCCAGGCGGCAACGGAGGGAACGGTGGGAACGGCTCGCCCGGCGTGCCTGGCACCAACGGCGTCAAGGGCACGAAGGGCTAGGAGGTCCTTCGCCGAGCGATGGACTCCACCGTAGAGACGGCCAGTCGACGCTGGGGTCGGGCCTTGAAGCCCGGCCCCAGCCTGGCTGCGATGGTGATGCTGTTGGCTGCACTGCTCCTCGCCGGCTGTGGCGGGGGGAGTAGTGCCGGGCAGTACCCCTCGGCGCTCCCGGGGAAGACCGCCGCGACCTACCCCAGCTTCCTGCCGAAGAACACGCTCAACCCCAAGGTCGATGCAGCGTTGGTCGGTACCGAGGCCAAGCCCGCCCTCCAGGTGGAGGGATTGGCCGTCGAGGCGAAGACGCCGGCGTTCCACGTCAAGATCACCGTGAGCGGTCCGATCGTCCCCGGAGAGGGCCTACCCGAACAGCCCGACGCGACGACGTGTACCTGGACCGTGACGATGAAGGATGCCAGCGCCGACGTACCTGTGTCGATCACCGACTTCCACTCGGTGGACCATCTCGGGTCGGTGTTCATCATGGGCCTCGTTCCCGGTGAACACCCGCCGCCGTCCGTCCTCCATCCGGGTCAGACGTTGATCTTCAAGCTCCGGTCCTACGAGTTGGTGGGCGAGGGCATGATGCAGTGGGCGCCGGACCACAGGCACGTCGTCGCCGACTGGGACTACACGGTGGAGAACGACTGAACGTCGTCTGTGAACACCGTCTCCGGTCCGGGCCGACCTCGGAGACTCAGGTTGTGTGCATGTCGCTGGGGCGGGCTCCCTATGACCGTGCCCGACGTTCACCATTTGCACCGCCCATGCGGGAACTCCTCGGCCGGAGCGGACTCCAGAAGAGTCGCAGGCACCATGGCTCCGGATTCGCCGGGTACCTGATCCGGCGCTGCAAGAAAGTTGGACGACTGCGTTCGAGGGATATGGTCTCTCACGCCGATGCAGGTCATTCGCCGGGGCAACCATCGTTACTATGCCGTCGGTGAATCGGGTGGGCCGCCGAGGGCCACACCGAAGTGGGAGTTGCACGTGCAGAGAGAATCACACAAGGAGCGTCACGACCGATGAAGCAACGCCTTTCGTCTCTCGAACGTTCCGTCGTTCGATGGGCTCTGGACCCGCATCCTCTTCGCACGGCTTCGCTCCTGGGTATTGAGCGATGGAACCTCGGCTCCTATGAGTTCCGAGTCGGACTCGGTGCCGTGGATCGACCGCACTACGCGTACTGCGTGTGGCAGGCGGCTCAGCTGGCCAAGCGGCTCGGCGAACCTCGCATCAGTGTGATCGAGTTCGGTGTCGCAGGCGGGAACGGACTCCTGAGTCTCGAACGACATGCGGCCAGGACCACCGAATCCACGGGCGTCGCCATCGACATCTACGGATTCGACACCGGCAAAGGCCTTCCCGCGCCGACTGACTACCGCGACCTTCCGTACCACTGGAAGCCGGGATTCTTCGAGATGGACGAATCCGAGCTGCGCAGCCGATTGACCTCCGCGACGCTCGTGCTCGGGGACGTCCGCGACACACTCCCGTCGTTCGCCGCGACCCACAATCCCGCGCCCATCGGAGCCGTGATGCAGGACCTGGATCTCTACAGCTCGACGATGGCGGCGCTCTCGGTGTTCGACGTGCCGGCTCAGCACCGCATGCCCCGGATCTTCACGTACTTCGACGACATCATCGGGAACGAGATGGCGCTCTACAACGACTACACGGGCGAGCGAGCCGCCATCACGGAGTTCAACGACACGCATGCGTCGCAGAAGATCGCGCCGGCGTATTGCCTGTTGAACCGGGTCTGGCAGCGGTGGCACCCGAAGATCTACGTGACCCATGACTTCGAACACCCTCGATACAACGAGTTCATCAGCTGGGAAGAGCAACAACTTCGACTCGAAGAGTCCGCGGCCGGGGCAAGTCCAGTTCAGCGCGTCCGAGCGCGGTAGCCGGTCTCGATTCGTCCTAGATGAGGTCGGGCCTCTGCGGGTCCACCCGATAGGCAAGGCGTGTCAACGCCTTCGACGCTCCGAGGGCCGCTTTCATGGTGGCCAGTCTCGCCTGGCTTACGGCGTCTGTCGGGCGGGCACGGTCCTGGTCGTACCAGTAGGTGCGACGATCGCCGCTGAACACCTCCGTCTCCTCGACGGTGTAGTAATACAACGCGATGGTGCGCCGGCGGGCCGCCCCGATGAGCGGCTTGACGCCGTGGACCGAACGATGGTCCGTTGTGAAGACCACACAGGTTCCGTACCTCGGTGGCACGACAACGGTGGGTTGTTCGTCTCCGAGGTTGTAGAGCAGGAGCTCGCCGCCATCTGCGGATTGCCAATTCGGGTTGAGGTACAGCAAGACGTTGACCCGCCGGAACAGCTGCAAGCTCGGGTGGAAGTGAAAGTCGGTGTGGGGGAGCAACTTGCCGCCGGCCTCCGTGTACTGGAGGCCGCCGCCGTCGAGGAACGGATCCGGGAGGAGCTTCGGGATCCCCGTGAAGCTCGAAAGCACACGCAAGAACCTCGGACCCGAGAGGTCGAGGATGAGCTCGCGGATCACCAACGGCATGATGTCGATGTCCCGACAACTCCACTTGCCGGGTTGATGCTGCGAGGTGCGGCTCTGCCAGCCCTCCCACGACGAGTCGGGAAAAGCACCCGCGACGTCACCAGCGTCGCCAACGAGAGTGTCCTCGATCACGATGTGCGGGAAAGGCTCGGCCAGGCGGAACTGGGCGGCACGTTCTTCGGCCCCTGACCCTTCCAACGTGTTGTAGTCGATGAGCGTCACGAGGCGACTATCGCATACGGCTCCGGCATTCGCTTTCCCCGAGGGTGAACGAAGCGTGACGAGTGCGGGCGGGAGGGCCTGGTCGCAGGGCCGGGGCAGCGCGTTCCCTCGACCGCGGTGGTGGGCACGGCCGTCGACCCTGAATTCCTGCACCTGGACTGAAGGCACGGGTGCAAAAGCGCAGCCTGCGGACCTTGTGTGCGACGCCACCCGAGAGAGTGCCTGCTTTGGGCGAGGAGATGTCTCAGTACCGAAGCCGACGGGCCCATCGGTTCATTGCTCGGACAGCGAGCGCAAGAAGTAAGAAGAACGAGCGTTGGATCAGTGGACGTAGGCGTGCACGATCGCTCGGTAGTTCTGGCTCGGTGCGGACGGCTTGGGTGTCTCGGCCCATCCGGGTCAGACGCTGACCTTCAAGCTCCGGTCCTACGAGTTGGTAGGCGAGGGCATGATGCAGGGGGCGCCGGACCACAAACACGTCGTCGCCTACCGGGACTACACGGTGGAGAGCGACCGACCCCGCGGCGCTCGCGTACTATTTGCGACGACCAGACGATGTGACACGTTGTGCAACGAAGAGGTTGCTGCGACGGCCGTCAGGTCTGAGGTCCCGACGGGGGTCCACGCCCAGACAGATCTGACCTTCCACACGGTGTTTCCTGAGAGTTATGGTCTCAGAGTGTCGTCGTTGGCTCGGAGGTGCGATCGTTACTATGAGGCCGGTGAAGTCCTCTGGACTGCCGCTGGTCAGCGTCAACGCCGTGCGTGAGCCGGTGAACCGGGCATTTCTGAACCTCGGAAACGACTGGTGAGCAGTACGACTGGCCCCGGAGGGAACGACTCCGGACCTCCCACATGCATCGTCGTCATCGGGGTCGGGAGAAGTGGCACATCCGCCACCTCGGGATTGCTGGTCAAGCTCGGACTGACACCCCCGCGACCAGATGATCTGGTTCCTGCGGCTAGTTCGAACGAACTGGGTCATTGGGAGAGCAGGACGCTGATTCGATGCAATGCCCAGCTCCTCCGTGCGGTTCAAAGTACCGCGTACGGACCACCAGAGGTCAGGTCGACGTGGAAGGACGTCGAAGGATATGGCGAAGTCAAGGCAACGGCGGAGTCCTGGTTCTCCTCAACGTATGAGGGCAATCCTCTGGCGCTGAAGGATCCGCGCATGTGTCTGACGTTGCCATTCTGGCGTGACGTGTTGCCGTCGCCGGTGGCTGCACTCCTTGTCGTCCGGGACCCGATACAGAACGCACGTTCACGTCAAGCCCGAGATGGAACGCCGATGACATTGGGTCTGGCCATTTGGGATCGACACCAGCGCTCCGCGGTCGCCGGCCTGGAAGGGCTGCCAACGTTGGTCGTGGAGTTCGACAGCATGTTGGCAAACCCTGGGCTGATGTGCGCAGATGTCGTGGGCTTTCTTCGTCAGCGTGGCATCCACGTTTCGACGGAAGCAGAAGAAGGCGCTTCGACGTGGCTCGACGCGTCTCTGCGGCATCAGAAGGACCATGTCGACGACTACAGCGAGATGGCTGAGACCCAGGAGGGCATTTTCCAGCGGCTGTCTGCACTCGCGGGTGTCCACGATGCCTGGCGGTCGCCGGACCTTCCGCCCGCGCCACCTTGGGTCGACGACGTCATTCGGGTACGGCGCGGCCAGGACAAATTGCGCCAGGAGCTCCTGTCACTGAAAGCGAGCCGCACGTTCCGGTTCACATCTGCCGTGCGGAAGGCGGCGGATCGTCTGCCCGGCACATAACGGCGCTCACCGTGGTCGCCTGGATCGGCCAGTGGATCGGGTCGGGTGCGCGCGACCTCCTCAACGACGGCAGGTTTCTGGTGACGTCCTCACCATTCTGGGTTCGTCCACAATTCGACATCTACCACCATCCGGACTTCGGAATACTTTTTCATTTCCGAGGAATCCTGTGAGCGCCGCTCGAATTCGGCCTGTACCCTTTTGGGGTGATTTTCGGCGTGGGTCTCATCAAGACGGGCACGACGACTTTCGGGGACGCCTGCGAGCTGCTGGGGATGTCGCGGCTCGGATGGAATACTACGGAGCGGTACACCGGTCACGAGCTCATGAAACTTTGGGACCGTGGGGACATCGACAAGCTTGTCGCTATCGCGCGGCAATACGACGCAATGGAAGACTTTCCCTGGGCTCTGATTTACCCCGAGCTCTCCACTACATTCCCCGATGCGAAGTTCGTCCTGACGCGCCGGATCACGCCCGAGAAGTGGCTGGAATCTGCGGTCAAGCACAAACAGGGTGGCCCGGGATACGGAATGCACGCCAAGGTCTTCGGTTCGCTGTTCCCAAACGACGCTCCCGACCTGTGGCTGGCCAAGTACGAGGCTCACAACCAAGCTGTCCGCTCCTTCTTCGCCGGCACCGACCGCCTTCTCGAGGTCTGCTGGGAAAAAGGAGACGGGTGGCTTGAACTGTGCGGTTTCCTTGGCGTTCCTGTCCCCGACGCCGCCTTCCCCCACTCGAACCCGGTGGGGTCGAACTCTCACGAGCGCCGACCGTGGGTTATACGTAAGGCCAAGAAGATACGGCGGCGAGTGCGGCAGACGATAGGGCGGTAGCACTTCGCGTGAGTGGCGTGAGATCGAGTCACGGCCAGGCTCGTTCCACTGGCCATTGGTCCTCGATCCTTAGGTCTCAGGATGCAGCGCCACTGGAAAGAGTTCGTTACAGAGGTCGATGAACGCATAGTCCCGCTCATAGAACCGCCTGAGGTTCCGGCGGGCAACGGCGGAGAGTTCTGGTTTGGGTTCTGTGGCACGATTCGCGGTCAAGGGATCATCTGGCATGCTCAGATGGTCGACGCCAAGCGCCTGCGAGAGACTCTCGAGTTCAAGCGCCTGCTGTCGTCCGATCCACAGGAGATCGTCAACGCGACTGCTGAAATACGTCGGGTCCGCGAACCACTTCCAATAGGACGAGTTCACGTGTTTGATGGCTTGCATCGCATCCTCCGCGGCGGCACGACTGTCCTGGGCCTCGTCGCTGAGCGCAACGGCCAAAGAACCCGGTGAGTCGAAGCGTGAGAAGGCAGCCGCTTCGCCGTCAGTCCAAGGCCGGTAGTGCCTCGGCCAGCCTTCACGTTGTCTGCTGAGAAACGCGCTGACGTATCGATCGATCGGATCGCGCACACAGAAGAAGAACTTCTCGCCGTCGGGGATGTCGCTGAGGCGCGCTCGATGTCCGTGACGAATCACGCGGTACGAGGTCGCAGTCTGTACATCGTGCAACGCGAGTCGCAGCGCGGTTCCACCCGTCTTGCCGATATGCATGAAGTGCGCCACGGGACGGTGATCGAACCGGATCCGGGCGCGACGGATGGGCCGCTTCACGCGTTTTCGCGAACGCGACGTTGTTCTTCCCATTGGTCTCTCCTCTGCCCTGAAGGACCGTCTGATTGGACAGTAGAAAAGTGCTTTGAAAGCAGACTGAAGTTGAGCCGAGTCCGACCTGAACGCCGAACTTTTCTGGCGTCAGAACACAGTTAGGCCACAGGAAGTAGACGAAGGGGCGTCGTTCGCCGAAAGCAGGTTGAGGTTGACCTGAGTCTGGCCTGAATCGTCGAAATGGTCCCTGGCTCAGACTGACGACAGTGCGGCAACAGCAAACGGACGACGGAATCTGATTCGACAGCGCCGATGGTCCAAAGGGGCCGACCGATCGGACGCGCGACGCGATCAGCGCGCGAAGGCGTGGACGACGGCTCGGTAGTTCTGGCTCGGAGCGGACGGTTGGGGCGTCCCTGCACCCGCGGCTCGACGCACCGCCTTCTGGAGGGCTGACGGCCCTTCGTCGACCGGTCGGGGCGGCGGACCGACGATCGTCTCGATGCGGGCGAAGCCAGCGGCCCGGCACAAGTTGTGCAGTGCCGCGATGGTCGGGACGTACCAGTTCCCGAAGTCGGTACGGAGTGAACTACCGGCGTGGAATTGGAGCAGCACCTGGTCGTCGAGGTGCTGGAGGTGCACCGCCTCGGTCTCGATGACGGCGACGTCCTTGGTCACGGCCCGGAGTCGTTCGAGACAGGTGAGCGGTTCCTTCATGTGATAGAGCACGCCGAGGTACAGCACGACGTCGAACTGACCCAGCTCGTCGAGGTCCACCTTTTGGAAGTCGCCCACCACCGGCTCGACCTTGGAGTCGAGCACCTGCTTGGCGAAGTCGAAACCGCGCCGGCCCGGCAGATCCGGGCGCCAGAAGTCGGTCTCGTCGCGCGACTGGTCGGGCAGGGTGCCGTTGCGGATGCACTCCTCCCAGTACGCGCCACGGGCCACGAAGTCGACGCCCCATGCGTAGTGGTCCAGGGCGACGACGCGCGAGGCGCCTGCCTTCTCGGCGGCGAAGGAGAACTTCCCGTCCCAGGCGCCAATGTCGAGCACGCTGCGGCCACCGACGTCGGGAATGACGCCGGGGGACGTCTCCTGGACGCTGATGCCCTTGGTGACCACTCCGTTGCCCAGGTCGATGGTGTGGTACCACCCGAACGCGTCGGCCTGTGCTTGGACCTCTTGGGGAGTTGTCACGGGCGGACAGCGTAGTGGCGGCCACGGGGCGTCCCGGGTGGTCTTCGGTCGTCGGTTCGGTGCGCACCGGTAGCGTGAGGCCGATGGCGCGCCCGGTCCCCCCGCAAGTGATCCCACGCCCGGATTCGTGGCGTCCGGGCGGCCCCGCTCCCTGGGCGGGTGTGGCGAAAGCCCAGCGTGCAGGCATTGGGATCGAACGGGTGTCGGACGCGCTCGAGGCTGCGGGTCAGCGCGGGCCGGTACCCGAAGATCTCGGACCGGACGGGATCTTCGGGTCGACGGTGATCCTCAACGAGTCCACCGTGTTCGACGTGCGTCGGCCGAACTCCGCCGTACTGGGGGTGTTCTTCGAGGAGGCCGGTGAGGCCCGTCTCGTGTTCACCCGACGCTCGACTTCCCTCCGCACACATCGCGGTGAGGTGAGTTTCCCCGGAGGGCGGATCGAGCCGGGCGAGGATGCACTGGGCGGCGCACTGCGTGAGGCCTTCGAAGAGGTGAACCTCGACCCCTCGACAGTGACGGTGCTCGGGTGGCTCCATCCGGTCATGACGATGGTCTCGGCCTCGCTCATTCAGCCGGTCCTGGCCACGCTGGCGGGGCGACCAGAGCTCACCGCCAGTCCCGCAGAGGTGGAGCGGGTGTTCGACGTGTCGTTGGCCGAGCTGGCGGATCCAGGCATCTTCCACGAGGAGCGCTGGAGCATTCCCGGGCGCGAGATCCCCGGGTCCGAGGACAACTCATTCCCGATCTGGTTCTTCGAAGTGGCGGGCGAAATGATCTGGGGCGCCACGGCGCGCATGCTCTACGAGCTGCTCACGGTCGTGCTGGTCGGAACTGAGCGGGGCTGATCGTGCAGTGGCCGGACGGCTTCTGGTGGGGCACGGGCGCTTCCTCGACCCAGTGCGAGGGCGCGTCGCCGGCCTCGGATTGGTGGGACTGGGAGCGTGCCGGCCGTGCGCCGGAGTCCGGTGAGGGCAACGGCTTCGGTCGGCTCTACGCCGAGGACTTCGCCCGCTTTGCGGCGCTGGGCCTGACCCACCACCGGCTGTCATTGGAATGGGCGCGCCTCGAGCCCGAAGAGGGAGTGCACGACGCCGAGGCGGTGGCGCACTACCGGGCTGTGCTGAGCGCCGCCCGTGACGCCGGCATCACCCCGTGGGTGTGCCTGCACCACTTCACCCTGCCTCGTTGGTTCGCCCAACACGGTGCCTTCACTGTGGCGGCGAACCGGACCGAGTACTGGCGGCGTCACGTCGAGTTCGTGGCCGAGACATTCGGTGACCTCGTGGGCGGGTGGCAGCCGGTGAACGAGGCCAACATCTATCCCCAGCTCGCCTATCGCGGCTCGGGGTTCGCACCGGGGCTCGACGACCGGGAGCTCTGGTTCGCGGCCATCGAAGGGATTCAGCTGGCTACCGCGGAGGCCGCCGTGCGTCTCAAGCAGACGGGCGTCCCGGTGAGCTCGGTGTTCAGCCTGTTCTGCGAGGTCCCCCTCGACGAGGAGCCCGAGACGCAGCAGATCGCCGCGTCGTTCCGCGCCCGCAACTGGGACGATTGGTTAGGGCTCTTCCGCGAGGGCGTGCTGGCGCTGCCCGGCCGGCCGCCAGTCGAGCGGCCCGACCTGGCCGGCTCCTTCGACCTCATCGGCTTCTCCTTCTACGCGAGCCTCGGAGTGCGGGCGGGTCGGATCGTGCCCTATCCGCCCGACGCCCCGACCTCGCCCCTCGGCTATACCATCGCGGCGGAGGGCCTCGATCTGGTGCTGCGCCGGCTGCACGACGAGCTGCCGGGGATCCCTCTGCTCGTGGCCGAATACGGCATCGGCACGGACGACGACGGACAGCGAGCCGACTACCTGCGCGACGGCCTGCGGGTCGTCAGCGATGCGCTCGGTCGTGGCGTCGACGTACGTGGGTTCTTCCACTGGACGGGTGTCGACAACTACGAGTGGCTGCACGGTTACGACGTGTCCTTCGGGCTGTTCGATCGGGCCCGCCACCGGCGGGACAGCGCGACGGTGCTGGCCGCCGAAGCCCTGGGCCGGCCGCCCGACTAAGAGGAGAGACGAGAGGGCAGCCCCGCCGGCATCAGGTGAAGCGCACCGAGAGGGCGCCAAGCGGCCCGAAGGTCACGCTGAGTTCGTCTCCGGCGGCCACCGTGACGGGCGCGGCGAGGGAGCCGGCGATGATGCGCTGCCCCGGCTCGAGCGACGCGCCGTGCGCCAGAAGGAAGGACTCGACAAACGCAGCGGTGACGGCCGGGTCCTCGAGGAGGGAACCCTCGCCGGCCGGGTCGCCGTTCTTCGTCACGGCGACGGTGACCGAGAAGGGGTCGATTCCGGGCACCTCGTCGCCGAAGACGACCCCGCGCTGGCAGATGTTGGCGGCAAGCACGGGCTCGATGTCGTCGAAGGAGATGTCGAGGTCGACCAGCTCGAGCGCGGGCGCCAGTCCGGCCACCGTGGGTCTGCCGGCGGACGGTTCGCCGACCCGTACCGCGACCTCGACCTCGACCGCCGGGCTGCTCCAGCCGGCCAGCTCGACGGTGGCCCCGTCGGGGGTCACGCCCCGGTCGAGCAGGTAGCCGACGACGGGATCGGCCAGGCCGAAGTGCTGCTGGATG
The DNA here is from genome assembly GCA_963726545.1 of uncultured Acidimicrobiaceae bacterium. GTDB lineage: Bacteria > Actinomycetota > Acidimicrobiia > Acidimicrobiales > RAAP-2 > Bog-473. Next base: position 88,402 of record CAVSCV010000001.1, read on the forward strand.
GCCGGCGTGTTGAAGCCGATCTTCCACCCCACCTGGGAGGCCCCGTCGGCCAGCTCGCCGTCGCGACGGGCCAGCTGGGCTTTCATGCCGCGGGTGACGGCGGCGGTTGAGTCGGTGTCGGGCATGGCCTGAGTCTGGCTCAGCGGCGGCGACCTCGGCAGGTGCCCGTCGGAAGAATGGTCGCCACCGGACTGGCGGGCCACCGCAGAAATGGCCCAATTCGGGTGCCTGGACGAGCCTGGGGACCGGCCGGGCCAGAGTAGGATGGTGGATCGTCGGCGTGTCGGCCCGGCGTTCGCAATCAGTCGCTGAGACGTGCCGGTGTGGTGGGTGAGCCGTACCGGCCCCACGAATGCCGGAGGCGCATATGGCAGAAATCGAGATCGGGATCTTCAAGTCGGGTCGCCAGGCCTACGGCTTCGACGACATCGCCATCGTCCCCAGCCGGCGGACCCGCGACCCAGAGGACGTCGACGTCTCCTGGGAGATCGACGCCTACAAGTTCGAGCTGCCGGTGCTCGGCGCCGCCATGGACGGGGTGATGAGCCCGGCCACGGCCATTGAGCTGGGGCGACTGGGCGGCCTGGGTGTGCTCAACCTCGAAGGCCTGTGGACCCGGTACGAGGACCCGACCGCGCTCTTCGACGAGATCCGCGAGCTCGACGACGAGAAGGCCACGGCCCGGATGCAGCAGATGTACCAGGAGCCCATCATCCCCGAGCTGGTGACGGCCCGGATCAAGCAGATGAAGGAAGCCGGAGTCACCACGGCGGCCTCGGTCACGCCACAGCGCACGGAGTCCCTGGCCCAGGCCTGCCTGGCCGCCGAGCTGGACATCCTGGTCATCCAGGGCACGGTCGTGTCGGCCGAGCACGTGTCCAAGACGTCGGAGCCACTGAACCTCAAGCGCTTCATCCGCGAGTTCGACATCCCCGTGATCGTGGGCGGCTGCGCCTCCTACCAGGCGGGACTGCACCTCATGCGCACGGGAGCCGTCGGCGTGCTCGTCGGAGTCGGCCCGGGCAACGCCTGCACCACCCGGGGCGTCCTGGGTCTCGGCGTGCCCCAGGCCACGGCCATCGCCGATGTGGCGGGTGCCCGCATGCGCCACCTCGACGAGACCGGCGTCTACGTGCATGTCATCGCCGACGGCGGCATGTCCAAGGGCGGCGACATCGCCAAGGCCATCGCCTGCGGCGCCGACGCCGTCATGCTGGGCTCGCCCCTCTCGTCCGCCTTCGAGGCGCCGGCCCGGGGCTTCCACTGGGGCATGGCCACCTTCCACCCGACGTTGCCCCGCGGCGCCCGGGTCCGCACGTCGGTGCGGGGCAGCCTGCGCGAGATCCTGCTCGGCCCGGCCCACGAGAACGACGGCCGCATGAACCTCTTCGGTGCCTTGCGCACGGCGATGGCGACCTGCGGCTACGAGACGGTGAAGGAGTTCCAGAAGGCCGAGGTCATGGTGGCGCCGTCGCTCCAGACCGAGGGCAAGTTCTTCCAGCGCTCGCAGGGCGTCGGGATGGGCCACTGAGCCCGATGGGCTCGACGCAGTGAGCACGACCGACACCGTCCTCGTCGTCGACTTCGGCGCCCAGTACGCCCGGCTGATCGCCCGGCGTGTGCCGCGAGGCGCACGTCTACTCCGAGATCGTCCCGGCCAGCATCTCGGTCGAGGAGATCCGGGCCCGGGCGCCCAAGGGCATCATTCTCAGTGGCGGTCCCAAGTCTGTCTACGAGACGCCGGCTCCCTCGATCGACCCGGGCCTGTACGACCTCGGCATCCCGGTCCTCGGGCTCTGTTACGGCGCACAGCTGATGGCGCTCCAGCTCGGGGGCACCGTGTCGCGCACCGGACAGGGCGAGTACGGCCGCACCGAGCTGGCCCAGGTCAAGAAGTCGCCGCTCTGCCCCGACTGGCCCGCCCTCTCGTCCGTCTGGATGAGCCACGGTGACGCCATCACAGCGGTGCCGGAGGGCTTCGTGGCCACCGCGACGACCCCGGGCGCGCCGGTGGCGGCCATGCACGACGCCGATCGCCGGCTCTTCGGTCTGCAGTTTCACCCCGAGGTGGTGCACACCGACCGGGGCAGTGAGGTCTTCGACCACTTCCTCATCGACGTGTGCGGCTGCCTGCCTGCATGGACACACGTCTCGATCATCGAGCAGCAGGTGGCAGCGGTACGGGCCCAAGTCGGGTCGGACCGGGTGCTCTGTGCGTTGAGTGGCGGGGTTGATTCTGCCGTTGCGGCTGCGCTGGTGCACAAGGCGGTGGGCGACCAGCTGACCTGTGTCTTCGTCGACACGGGGCTCATGCGAGCGGGCGAGGCGGACCAGGTCGAAGACACGTTCCGCCGCCAGTTCAAGGTGGACCTGATCCATGTGAAGGCGGCCGACCGTTACTTCACTGCGCTGGCCGGGGTCACCGACCCCGAGCGCAAGCGCAAGATCATCGGCGAGCTCTTCATCCGCATCTTCGAGGAGGTGGCTCGGGACCTGGGTGCGGGCGAGGGCGGAGCCGAGGCCGGGGCGACCGGCCACGGGGACGGGCCGCGGTTCTTGGTGCAAGGAACGCTCTACCCCGATGTCATTGAGTCGGGGAGCGACACTGCGGCCAACATCAAGTCGCACCACAACGTGGGCGGGCTGCCCGAGGACCTCTCCTTCGATCTGGTCGAGCCCCTCCGCCTCCTCTTCAAGGACGAGGTGCGCGCCGTCGGCGAGGAACTCGGCCTGCCCCACGAGATCGTGTGGCGTCAGCCCTTCCCCGGCCCGGGGCTGGGCGTGCGCATCATCGGCGAGGTCACGCCCGAGCGGGCGGAGATCCTGCGCAATGCCGACGCCGTCGTGGTGGAGGAGATCCGGCGGGCCGGCCTCTACCGCGAGCTGTGGCAGAGCTTCGCCGTCATGCCCGCCGTGCGCACGGTCGGCGTGATGGGGGATGGGCGCACATACGCCTATCCGATCGTCATCCGGGCCGTCACCAGCGACGACGCCATGACGGCGGACTGGGCTCGGTTGCCCTACGACCTGGTCGAGCGCATCGCCTCGCGCGTCATCAACGAGGTCGAGGGCGTGAACCGGGTGGCTCTCGACGTCACGTCGAAGCCGCCCGGAACCATTGAGTGGGAGTGAGCGCAGCGTCGACTTCGAAGTCGGGCGGTGGCGGGACCCAGCAGCTGTTCGACACCTCGGACGAGGGCTTTGGCGCCGCAGCGGCGGCCGAGGGACCCGATGCCGGAGAGGATCCGAGTCCACAGGCAGCCACTGTCGACGTTGAGGACGACGCCGTCGCGGTCGACGGCGCTGACGACGGCCGCCGAGGCCGGCACCGTTCGGCCGCCAAGCAAGGAGCCTTCGCCGGCAACCCGGCTGCGCTGGTCGACGACCTGACCCTGCCGCAGCGTGCGGCCGTCGAGCACCGGGGCGGCCCGCTGCTGATCGTGGCTGGTGCGGGCTCGGGCAAGACCCGGGTGTTGACCCGCCGCATTGCCCACCTGATGGCGACCGGTGACGCCCCGCCTTGGGGCATCCTGGCCATCACCTTCACCAACAAGGCAGCCGATGAGATGCGGCGCCGGGTGGCGGAGTTGGTGGGCCCGGCCGCCGACAAGATGTGGGTCTCGACCTTCCACTCCGCCTGCTTGCGCATTCTGCGCACCAACGCCGACCGTCTCGGATACCGCAGCGCGTTCACGGTCTACGACGACACCGACTCGCGCCGGCTGGTCGAGATGATCACCGCCGAGCTCGGCTACGACCAGAAGCGGCTGCCGTCGAGGGCGGTGCAAGGCGTCATCAGCCAGGCCAAGTCGGAGCTGATCGACTTCGAGGAGTTCCGAGAGGATGCGCTCAGCGGGCCCGACCCGTTCCGCAAACGCATCGCCGAGATTTACGCGCAATACCAGCACCGCCTGCACGCCGCCAACGCATTCGACTTCGACGACCTGCTGATGGTCACGGCCAACCTGCTGCAGGCCTTCGACGACGTGCGGGCCTCCTACCAGGAGCGCTTCCGCCATGTCCTGGTCGACGAGTTCCAGGACACCAACCACGCCCAGAACGAGATCGTCAAACTGCTGGGCGAAGCGCACGGCAACGTGTGCGTGGTGGGTGACTCCGACCAGTCGGTCTACCGGTGGCGCGGGGCCGACATCCGCAACATCTTGGAGTTCGAGCGGGCCTTCCCCAACGTGACGACGATTCTGCTGGAGCAGAACTTCCGCTCGACCCAGACGATTCTCGACGCCGCCAACTCCGTGATCGCCAACAACATCGGTCGTCAACCCAAGGAACTCTTCACCGTGGGCGACACCGGTGAACCGATCAAGCGCTACCGGGCCGAGGACGAGCGCGACGAAGCCTCCTGGGTCTCCGGCGAGATCCTGCGCCTGCATGCGTCGGGCGATCTGACCTGGGGCGACATGGCCGTCTTTTACCGGACCAACGCACAATCGCTCCCGCTCGAGACGTCCATGAAGTTCAGCGGCATCCCCTACAAGGTGGTGGGCGGAGCCAAGTTCTACGACCGCAAGGAGATCAAGGACATCCTTGCCTACGTGCGTGTCCTGGCCAATCCGGACGACGAGGTGTCGGCCCGGCGCGTCGTCAACGTGCCCAAGCGCGGCATCGGCGACACCTCGGTGGCCCGTATGGCGGCCTGGGCCACCACCGAAGGTCTGACCTTCAGCGCGGCGATCGACCGGGCCGAGGAAGCCGGGCTCACCGGGAAGGCGCTCAAGGGAGCCGAGGCTCTGGCCAAGACGCTGGCCGAGCTGCGCCCGCTGGTGCAGACGGTCAACCCGGCCGACTTCGTCCAGCTGGTGGCCGACCGCACCGGCTACCTGGCGGAACTGGTGGCCGAGCACACCCACGAGGCGGACGGCCGGATAGAGAACCTGGCCGAATTGGCCACGCAGGCCGGGGACTTCGACGACGTCCTGGGCTTCCTCGAGACGGTCGCCCTGGTGGCCGACTCGGACGAGATCGATTCCGACGGCACCCGGGTCTCGCTCATGACGCTCCATACGGCCAAGGGATTGGAGTACCCGGCCGTGTTCGTGGTGGGGCTCGAGGAGGGGATCTTCCCGCACTTCCGCTCGCTGTCGGAGCCGAGCGAGCTCGAGGAGGAGCGCCGGCTCTTCTACGTGGGGATCACCCGGGCCCGCCAGCACCTGGCCATTTCGCACGCCTGGTCACGGACGACCTGGGGACGGACCCAACCGGCCATGCCGAGCCGCTTCGTCACTGAGGTGCCCTCGCACCTGGTCGACGACGTCGGGCTGGGCTCGCCCCGGCGGGGGACCGGCTACGACGACGACCGCCTCGAGGGCGCCACCTTCTCGCCGGCCATCCCGCTGGCCGACCGCAGGCGGGTGGCCTCGAGCACGGGTGGTCCCTCGGGCGCACCGCGGTCGGGCCCCCGCGGCAGCACGGGCGCCGAGGACCTGGCCCTCGCCCGGGGCGACGAGGTCGTGCACGACCACTGGGGCCGCGGGGTCGTGGTGGCGACCAAGGGCGAAGGGGCTCGGGCTCAGGCGACGGTCGACTTCGACACGGTGGGGAAGAAGAACCTGCTGCTGTCGGCCACCCCGTTGCGTCGCGCCTGAAGCCCTCATCCCGTGGCGGGGCGCCGGCCGAGGTCTACTCGCCCGTCGACGGGTCGATGACGGCGGACACCCGGCTGATCCGGTTGGCCGGGAAGCCCCCACAGCGGGCGTGCTCCTCGATGATGTCCTTGTCGGGTGCCACGTAGACGCAGTACAGCTTGTCGTCCGTCACATAGCTGGTCAGCCAGCTGATCTCGGGTCCGAGCTCGGCCAGGACCTGGTTCGACTTCCGACTGGCCGCGGCCAGATCTTCGGCCGTCATGTCTCCCGCGCCGGGGATCTCTCGCTCGATCACGTACTTCGGCATCATCCGCTCCCATTCCATACTCAGAGTATTGAGTATTCAATACCATTGGTATGGTAGTATCCATACCATGAGTACGGATGTCAAGGGGAACAGCGGACAGTCCGGCACCGGTCTCGAGCGACGGGCGGCGCAGGGTGCAGCGACCAGGGCTTCCTTGCTGCAGGCGGCCCTCGAGCTGTTCGGGTCCGAAGGGTTCGCGGATACCTCGCTCGACGACGTGGTGGCGAGGGCGCAGGTCACCAAGGGGGCGCTGTACCACCACTTCGGCAGCAAGGAAGGTCTCTTTGCCGCCGTCTACGAGCAGCTCCAGCACGACGTCTCGGATCGGGTCGTCGAGGAGTTCCTCCTCCCTGATCCGTGGCAGGCCCTGGCCGTGGGTTGCAATCTGTGGATCGACGCCCACGTGGACCCGGCGGTGCAACGCATCGTCCTGCGCGACGCCCGGGCCGTGCTCGGGTGGCAGGCCGTCCGAGAGGTGGAGAACCGGTTCGGCGTCGTCCCCCTCCGGGCCGTCCTTCGGCGTGCCCTGCGATCCGGCCTGATCGCCCCGGCCCCCCTTCGGCCGCTCGCCCTGATCATCATGGGAGGCCTGACCGAGGCGTGCTTCTACGTGGCCGATGCCGACGATCCCGAAGTGGCCCGTGAGGAGGTCCGGGCCCTGGTCCAGACCTTGCTGGATGGGATCGCGGTCCCAGGGCCGGCCGCACCGGCCGGCACGCCGCCCGATTGAGCTTCCGCCCCACGGCCGGTCTGGCGTCCGGACCAGGCCCTCCGTATCCTTGAGCTGTCATGAAACGTCCCTACAGGGTGGTGGTGGCCAAGCCCGGACTCGATGGCCACGACCGGGGGGCCAAGGTGATCGCCCGAGCGCTGCGCGACAGCGGTTTCGAGGTGGTCTACACGGGCTTGCATCAGACCCCCGAACAGGTGGTCCAAGCGGTCGTCCAGGAGGACGCGGATGCCGTCGGGCTCTCGCTGCTCTCGGGCGCCCATCTCACGCTGGTGCCCAAGGTGTTGAAGCTGCTCGGGGAGAGCGGCCGCGGTGATGTGCTCGTGATCGTGGGAGGCATCATCCCGGAGAGCGACATCCCAACGCTCAAGGACGAAGGTGTGGCTGCGGTCTTCACTCCCGGCGCACCGTTGGACTCCATCGGCTCGTGGCTGGCCGACGCGCTCGATGCGCGCGAGGAGGCCCTCCAGGCCTGACCCCAGCCACCGGCGGGGCCTACCGGTCCCGTCCGACTTACGTACAACCGGCAATCAGCGGACCCGATCGCGACACCGAACCACCAACGCAACGAAGGAGACAGCACCCACAGTGGATCTCTACGAGTACCAGGGCAAGCAGTATTTCGCCCGCTTCGGCATCCCCGTCTCGCCAGGCGGCGTCGCCGACACGGTCGACGAGGCGGTCGAGCAGGCCGAGGCAGCCGGCTACCCGGTGGTGGTCAAGGCCCAGGTGAAGGTGGGTGGTCGCGGCAAGGCCGGTGGCGTCAAGCTGGCCGCCGATGCGGACGAGGTGCGCCTGCACGCCGGCAACATCCTCGGCCTCGACATCAAGGGTCACGTCGTCACGCGCCTGTGGGTCGAGCACGCGTCGGACATCGCCAAGGAGTACTACGCCAGCTTCACCCTGGACCGCCCGAACAAGTTGCACCTCGGAATGTTGAGCGCCGAGGGTGGAGTGGAGATCGAAGAGGTGGCGGAGACCAACCCCGATGCCATCGCCCGTATCCACGTCGACCCGGTCGTCGGTCTCACCGAGGAGACGGCTCGGGAGTGGGTGGACCGAGCCGAGCTCGACCCCGAGGCGCGGGAGCAGGCGGCGACCCTTCTCGTGCGGCTCTATCACTGTTACGTCGAGGGTGACTGCGACCTGGCCGAAATCAACCCGTTGATCCTCACGCCCGAAGGCAAGGTGCACGCGCTCGACGCCAAGGTGACGCTGGACGAAAACGCGACCTTCCGCCACCCCGAGTGGGAGGAGTACGAGGACGACTCCGGCATCGATCCCGCGAGAAGATGGCGAAGGAGAAGGGACTCAATTACATCGGGCTCTCGGGCAGCGTGGGCATCATCGCCAACGGCGCCGGCCTGGCCATGTCGACGCTCGACGTCGTCACCCAGGTAGGCGGCACGGCGGCGAACTTCCTCGACATCGGCGGCGGAGCCAACGCCGACGTGATGGCGGCCGCGCTCGAAGTCATCAACGCCGACCCCGCCGTCAAGGCGATCTTCGTCAACATCTTCGGAGGCATCACCCGGGTGGACGAGGTGGCCAAGGGCATCATCGAGGCCATGGGCCGGGTCAAGCTGAGCTCGCCCGTGGTGATGCGCCTCGACGGCACCAACGCCGAAGAGGGCCGGGCGCTCCTGGCCGACCACCTGTCCGACACGCTGATCGCCGAGCCCACGATGCTCGACGCCGCCCGCCGGGCCGTGGCCTTGGCCACGGCCTGAGCCGACCGACCATTCACCCGAGAGGACAGAGAACGTGAGCATCTTCGTCGACGAGACGACCAAGGTCGTGATTCAAGGCATCAGCCCTACCAGTCAGGGCCTCTATCACGGCAAGCGAAACAAGGCCTACGGGACCCAGATCGTGGGTGGCACCAACCCCAAGCGCGGGGGCGAGGAGATCGAGGGCATTCCCGTGTTCGGCTCGGTGGTCGACGCGGTCAAGGAGACCGGCGCCACGGCCTCCTTCATCTCCGTGCCGCCGCGTGCCGCGGCCGACGCCATCATGGAGGCTGCCGAGGCCGGAATCTCCTTCATCGTGTGCATCACCGAGGGCATCCCGGCTCAGGACGAAGCGGTGACCTACAACCGCTTGGTCGAGGAGTTCCCCAACACCCGACTGCTCGGCCCGAACTGCCCAGGAATCATCAGTCCCGGAAAGTGCAACATCGGCATCACCTCGGGCGACATCGCCATGCCCGGCGGGCCCGTGGGCATTGTGTCGCGCTCGGGAACGCTGACCTACCAGGCGCTGCACGAGCTTTCGCAGCAAGGCATCGGCCAGACGACGTGCGTCGGCATCGGCGGTGACCCGGTCCCGGGCACGAACTTCATCGACTGCCTGCGCGCCTTCCAGGAGGACCCCGACACCAAGGCGATCATGATGATCGGAGAGATCGGCGGCTCCGAAGAGGAGCGCGCCGCCGAGTTCATCAAGGAGAGCGTGACCAAGCCCGTCGCCGCGTACATCGCGGGTGTCACCGCCCCGCCCGGCCGCAAGATGGGCCACGCCGGTGCCATCATCTCCGGTTCTTCGGGGACGGCCCAGGCGAAGATGGACGCGCTGTCCGCCGCTGGCGTGCAGGTGGCCCAGAACCCCACGGAGTGCGGCGAGAAGATGGTGGCCATCGTGCGGGGGTTGGGCTGAGGCGATCCCGCAGGGCGATCAATCGAGGCTGAACGCGGTCTCGTCTCACGGGGAGATGGGTTGTCGAGCCCTCCTGTCCCGGTGCCGGGTCACGATCTGGCTAGCGTCTGCTCGTGCCCACCGACCGCGACGCCGTTGCCGAGCGCCGCGGCATTCGTGGCTTGGCGGCCAGCCGGCAGCGTGATCCGGCCTCGGACCCCGTCCGCCTGGCCGACTTGACGCCGGCGGCCCGGCGCCGATCCATTGCGCTCACCGGCGTCACCATCGTCCTCTCTTGGGTTTTCATCTTCGGCGCCTACTTCGTCCTACCGATCGGACGCGAATCGGGCTTCCGGGCCGGCGTCAGGCTGGCCGTCGACATCGCGCTCGTCGGGGCGATCCTGTCCTGGCAGCTGCGCCGGATCTCCCGGGCGATGCTCCCCGAGCTTCGTGCCTTCGAGGCGCTCGGGATCGTCATCGCGGTCTTTCTGGTCGCCTTTTCGTCCATCTATCTTGCGATGTCACACGAGGCCGTCAAAACGTTCACCCGGCCGCTCGATCACGTCCAAGCGCTCTATTTCACGGTGACCGTCTTCTCGACCGTCGGGTTCGGGGACATCACGCCTCGTTTCGATACCGCCCGATTGGTCGTGTCGGCGCAGATGCTGCTCGACCTGGCCATCATCGGCGCCGTGGTCCGGCTGCTGTTCAGCGCCGCCCGAAATCGGGTCACCCCGACCAATGGCACGACGAGTGCAGCTGAGTAGCGCGGCCGGGCCACGCCGTTCAGGCCTGTCTGTATCATCGGGCGCGTGACCGCATCTCAGAACAAATTGTGCGTCGCCGTGATCGGGATGCACCGGAGTGGAACGTCCGCGACCGCCGGGCTGTTGGTGCATTTGGGGCTGACCGCTCCTAAGAGGTGATGACCTCATCGGCGCGAACAAGTCCAACGAGCGCGGCCACTGGGAGAGCCGAACCGTCTTTGGGCTGCAACACTCGACTCTTGCGAATGGTTGGCATCAACAGCTATTGCGCCGCCGGAGCCCGTCTCCCGATGGGACGACGTACCCGAGTACGAGAGACTGAAAGAGATCGGAAGACGCTGGTACAGCGATACCTATGCCGGCCATCCCATCGTGATGAAGGATCCACGTACCTGTCTGACCTTGCCGTTCTGGCGGGAGGCCCTGCCGGTTCCCATGGCTGCGGTCTTCATCGTCCGCCATCCGTTGAAGGTTGCTCGCTCCCTGGAGGCCCGCGATCAGCTGCCGATGACCCTGGGTTTGGCCATCTGGGACCGGTACCTCCGCACTGTCGTAGAAGTCGGGCTAACGGGAATGCCAACGCTCGTTCATGGAGTATGACCGGATGTTGGCGAATCCGGAGCGGAGCGTCGCGGAAATCGTGGGGTTCCTCGAAACGCTGGGGGTTGACGTCGCTGCAGAAGCGAGCGATCCAGCCGTCAAGAGCCTCGACGCAACCTTGCAACACCAGAAGGCCGAGACAGATGTCTACAGCGAAATGGCGCGGGTGCAGGAAGAAATGTTCTTGGACGTGTCCCAACACACCGGGATCCACGACAAATGGGAAGCGATGACGTCGTTGCCCACGCCACCGCTTTGGGTCGATGACGCCATCCGACTACGTCGAGACCTCGCCAACAAGCGTCGTGAGTTGCGATTGCTGCAGAAGTCTTGGCCAAACCGCGTGGCCAATGCCGCGAAGACGTTCAAGGGGCGTTCGACGCAGGATTCAGAGAGTAACGATTGAGGGTCGAGACGGGACTCACCGCTGTCTGACCTGCTCGAACCGTGTTGGACCGACACCCGACACGACCTGCCGAAGCCTCATGAGGAGTAGGCCGCACTAGTGTCAAAACCAAGCTACGAGCCCACTCTGGTCGTCGCTCCACGGCGGCGGTCACAGCGGCGTTGCTCGCGGTGGCGGCCAGAACCGTCTCATTAGATTGTCGTCATGCGCCTGTCCGCCCTCGTCTCGCGCTCCGGGCCCATCGTGGTCGAGCGCTCGTTGTACCCTGCGACTGTGGCGTGGTCCCTGAACGACGAGCTCGAGGAGAATCGTGAGCTCGATCCGCTCCGCTCGTCGACGGTGTCGCGTTCGGCCAACCTGTGAACAGTCCATCCCAGCGTCGGCTGATCACCCGCGCGACGCGGCTGAGGAAAGCCACAGTGCACGGCTGGCGCATGGCAACCGCCGACCTGCGTGGAGTACCCAAGATTGTCATTATCGGCGCCCAGCGGAGCGGGACCACTTCCCTCCACTCCTGGCTCTGCTCGCACCCGGACGTGTCGCGATTCATGATCAAGGAGGTCCATTATTTCGACGGGGCCTACGAGAAGGGCGAGCGCTTCTACCGCTCCCGCTTCCCCATCAGCCCGCACACCCGCACCCATGTCCAAGCGTCGCCTTACATGCTCTACCACCCGCTGGCCGCCGAGCGGGCCGGCCGCGACCTTCCGCAGGACACCCGATTCGTCGCGCTCCTGCGCGAACCGGCTGAGCGAGCCCTGTCCCATTACCAGTTCGAGCGGCGCAAAGGTCGCGAGAGTGAGACGTTCGCCCGCGCCCTCGAGCTCGAGGAGTCCCGGCTCGAAGGGACAGAGGCGGCGGTGCTCCGGGGCGAGAGCAGCGCTGCACACCGGTGGTACTCCTACCGATCGCGCGGACGCTATGCCGGGCAGCTCTCCCGCTGGTTCGACGCAGTCGGGCGCGAGCGGATCATGGTCATGGAGAGTGAGCGCATGTTCGACGATCCGTCGGCGCCCGGGGAGCTGCTCCGCTGGCTCGGTCTCACACCTGTCTCGGCACCCTTCCCGGCGCTGAACGGGACGGCGGAGCCGAGCGCCGACGATGCCGCGACCCGCGACCGGTTGCGGGGGTCGTTCGAGCCCGACAACGAGAGCTTGTTCGAGCTCCTCGGTCGGAGTCTCTGGGCTGGGCGAGCCCGTTGAGATCTGATCGTTGGGCCGGTGACTGGGGGCTCGTGCGATCTCACTAGATTGTCGGCCGTGCGCCTGGCCGTCCTTGCCTCGGGCTCCGGGACGATCCTCCGGGCCATCTTCGATGCCGATCTGCCGGTGACGGCTGTTTTTGCAGATCGACCGTGTGCGGCTCTCGAAATCGCACGGGAGCGGGGGGTGGCGGTCGAATTGGTCGACCGGCGGGACTATGGCGGTTTTGGTGGAGGCTTCGACCGCGACGCCTACTCATCCTCCCTCGCCGCCGCTCTGGTGGATCGTGAGGTCGACCTGGTGGCGATGGCCGGTTTTGGCACCGTCTTGAACCAGGCGTTCCACGACGCCTACCCCGGCCGTGTCCTCAATACCCACCCCTCGCTCTTGCCGGCCTTTCCCGGCTGGCATGCGGTGCGGGACGCGCTGGCCGCAGGGCGTTGACGAGACCGGCTGCACGGTCCACGTGGCCACACTCGAGATGGATACCGGGCCGATCCTGGCTCAGCAGGCCGTCCGGGTCATGCCCGGTGACACGGAGGACTCGTTGCACGAGGCGATCAAGGTGACCGAGCGCGGCCTCTACCCCGAGGTGATCGGGTGGGCCATCGGTGAGATCCGAGAGGGACGAGAGCTCGAGGGGACCAACGAGCCGGTCCGACCTCCGCTCGAGCGAAGCCGCCGGCGCAGGCCGCCCCGATCGAACCGTGAGCGCCGGGGACGGACCGAGCGAGACCACGTGTGGCGCATGGCGACGGCCGACCTGCGACCGCTGCCCGACATCGTCATCGTGGGGACTCAGCGCGGTGGCACCACGTCCCTGCGCCGTTGGCTGCGGCGCCACCCTGCCGCGACATATGCGGCTGGCGAGGTGCACTACTTCGACCACAACTACGAACTCGGACGCCGCTGGTACAGAGCCCAGTTCCCGACACTGATGGACCGCGGCAAGCGGGTGGAGTCCTCCCCGTACATGCTGTTTCACCCCCTGGCTCCCGCCCGGGCCGCCGCCACGCTGCCAAAGCGCACCCGCTTCGTGGTGCTCTTGCGGGAGCCGGCCGATCGAGCCATGTCGCACTACCGCCTTGAGCGCTCGCTCGGCCGAGAGTCCAAGTCGTTCGCCGACGCCCTGGCCGCAGAGGACGAGCGTCTTGACGGAGAGACCGAGAAGGTCCTTCGCGGCGAGCGGAGCCGGTCCCACCAGTGGTTCTCGTACCGCGCCCGCGGTCGCTACGCCGAACAGGTCGCCCGCTGGCGCGACGCCGTCGGCCCCGAGCGTCTCAAGGTCGTCGAGAGTGAGCGCCTCTACGTCGACCCGGCCGTCGGGACCGATCTCCTTGGGTGGCTCGGTCTGTCGGCCGCGACCGAGCCCTTCCCGGCCACCAACGCTTCTCCGGAGCCCCGACCAGAGGACAGGGCCGCACTCGGGGATCTCCGGGATCAATTCAAGCAGGACAACGAGGCCCTGTTCGAGCTCCTCGGCCGCCGCTTCTGGGGGCTCTGACCTGGCCCGGGAGGTCGTGGTTCCGGGCGAAGATGTTGCGTCCAGCCACTAGATTGGCGGTCGGCAGACCTCGATCCGGTGCGGGGTCGGGTCAGTCCAGCGAAGGCGTAGTCGGGCGCGGCTGGGCACCGAGATCTACGCCTGAGTGAGAAGGAGCTGACGAGGACATGGTGTTGTGAGGGCCCTACTTTCGGTCTACGACAAGGACGGGCTGGTGGAACTGGCCCAAGGCCTCGGCGAGCTGGGCTGGGAGCTGGTGGCCAGCGGCAACACCTCGGCCAAGCTGTCCGAGGCCGGCATCGCTCATCGTGAGGTGGCCGAGGTGACCGGCTCACCCGAAATGCTGGGCGGGCGGGTCAAGACCCTCCACCCCAAGATCCACGGCGGGATCCTGGCCGATCGCTCCAAGCCTGAGCACCTGGCCGACCTCGAGGCCAACGGGATTGCCGGGATCGACCTGGTCGTCGTCAACCTCTACCCTTTTTCCTCCGATCCCTCTATTGAGCTGATCGACGTCGGCGGCCCGACAATGGTGCGGGCTGCGGCCAAGAACCACCAGCACGTGGGTGTGCTCACCTCGCCCTCCGACTACCCCGTCGCCCTGCAAGAGCTGCGCCGTTCCGGCACACTCAGCGCGGCCACGCGGCGCCGCTTGGCCCGCGCCGCCTTCGCCCACACCGCCGCCTACGACGCCGCCATCGTCGCCTGGCTCGACGGCGAGGGTCCCAGTCCGGTCGAGGATCTCGACGGTTTCACGGAGGCTGACTCCGAGGAGGCCGCACTGGCGGTCGTCCTGCCCCGGACTTTGCACCTCACCCTCGAGCGCACCGAGGTGTTGCGCTACGGCGAGAATCCCCACCAGCGCGGCTCGCGCTACCGCACCGCCGGCGTCCGTAGCTGGTGGGACGACATGGTCCAACACGCCGGAAGTCCGCTGTCATACCTCAATCTCTTCGACGGTGACGCGGCCTGGCGTCTGGTGCACGAGCTGGCGTCCGATTCGGGCGAGCGAGCCGTGGCCATCATCAAGCACGCCAACCCGTGTGGGGCCGCGGTGGCGGGCGACCTGGTCGTGGCCTACGAGCGGGCGCTCGAATGTGACCCCCTGTCGGCCTTCGGCGGGGTCGTGGCCATCGGAGGCGATGTCACGGCGCGGGAGGCCGAGGCCATCGCGGCCGGCCCTCAGGCCGACGTCATCATCGCGGCGTCCTACACGCCCGAGGCCCTCGAGACCTTGGTCGCCCGGCGCAGGGCGACCCGCCTGCTCTCGGGCCCGGCACCCGAGCAGGCGGTGCGACAGCTGCGAAGCCTGGGTTCGAGTGTGCTCGTCCAGGACGTCGATGCCTTCGTCTCACCGCGCCACGACTGGCAGGTCGTGACCAAGCGCCAGCCAACCGAAGAGGAGTGGCGCGACCTGGTGCTGGCGTGGCGGGTCTGCGGCCGCACGACCTCCAACGCAATCGCCGTCGTCACCAACGGACAAGCCGTGGGCGTTGGTGCCGGCCAGCAGTCCCGCGTGGTGGCGGCCGAGATTGCCGTGCAGAAGGCCGGAGAGCGGGCCAAGGGTGGGGCAGGCGCCAGCGACGCCTTCTTCCCATTCCCCGACGGCCTCCTGCGTGCTGGCCGACGCCGGAGTGACCGCCGTCGTGCAGCCCGGGGGGTCGGTGAAGGACGCCGAGGTCATTGCCGCGGCCGACGAGGCCGGATTGGCCATGGTCACCACGGGCGAACGGCACTTCAAGCACTGATGAGCGCCATCATTCTCGACGGCGAGCCGGTGGCAGCACGCATCCGGGCCGAGGTGGCCGACCGGGTGGCTGTCCTGGCCACAGAAGGCATCCCAGTGGGGCTGGGCACCATCCTGGTCGGGGACGACGCACCGAGCGCCCGGTACGTGGCCATGAAACACGAAGATTGCGCCAGTGTCGGCATCTACTCGGCCGGCGAGCACCTCCCCTCGAGCGCCACCCAGGCCGAGGTGCTCCAGGCCATCTCCGCCATGAACGCCGATCCGAAGGTCAGTGCATTCTTGGTCCAGCTGCCACTGCCCGATGGACTCGACGAAGAGCAAGCTCTTCTTGCCGTCGACCCCAACAAGGACGTCGACGGGCTCCATCCGATCAATTTGGGCCGCCTGGTGCTCGGAACACCCGGGCCGATGCCGTGCACGCCCTTCGGCATTGTCGAGTTGTTGCATGCTTACGACGTCCCCGTCGAGGGTCGGCACGTCGTGATCATCGGTCGCGGCGTCACCATCGGGCGGCCGCTGGCGAACATGCTCACGCTGAAGCGGCCTGGTTGCAACGCCGCGGTCACGGTGGTGCACACGGGTGTGTCACCCGAGGACATGACCGCCATCACGCGCACGGCCGACATCATCGTGGCCGCCGCGGGTCGTCCCCACCTCCTGACGCCGGAGATGGTCAGGCCCGGTGCGGCCGTGGTCTCGGCGGGCACCACGTTCGAGGGCAGGAAGCTGATCCCCGATGCGCACCCCGACGTGGCCGAAGTGGCGGGTTACATCACCCCGCGGCTGGGCGGGGTGGGTCCGATGACGCGTGCCATGCTGTTGCGCAATGCGCTGCGGGCCGCAGAGTTGGCGGCGCGGTGATAGCCCGGCCGGCGGAGGCTTGGGAAGGCAGGTGTGCGTGAAGGACCGTGAGTACTCGGAGCGTCCGTGGGGAAACTTCATGGTGCTCGACGACGGCGCTCTGGACCACAAGGTCAAGCGCATCGTCGTCCACCCAGGGAAGCGACTCAGCTATCAGCGCCATGCCAGGCGGGCTGAACACTGGTTCATTCTTTCCGGCACAGCCACGGTGACCCTCGAGGGGACGGTGACAGAGCTTCATCCGGGCGACTCCATCGACATTCCGCTCGAGGGTGCGCACCGGATGGCCAACGAGGGCGAGGCCGATGTTGTCTTCATCGAGGTGCAGCACGGCACTTATTTCGGTGAGGACGACATCGTGCGCTTGGAAGACGACTACGGCCGGGTGCCGACGCCGTGACGCGGATTGCCGAACTCCTGGCGGCCGGGCCGACCTACTCCTTCGAGTTCTTCCCGCCCAAGAACGACAAGGAACTCACCACGCTGGCCCGGACCATCGGTGAGCTCCAGCCACTCGAACCCTCGTTCGTCTCGGTTACCTACCGGGGCGGGGCAGAGTCCCGGCAGCGGACCTTCGACCTGGTGTCGGGCATGCTGCACACAACCAGGCTCAATCCCATGGCGCACCTCATCTGCGTGGCCCACACCCGCCTGGAACTGGCGGACATCCTGGTCTCATTGCGCAAGGCCGGCGTCGAGAACCTGATGGCCCTTGGCGGCGACCCGCCTGAGGACCCGACTGCGGGCTCCGGCGAGCTGGCCTATGCCACCGAGTTGGTCGAACTGGCCGACGCCATCGGTGGTTTCTCGGTCGGAGTGGCCGCGCATCCGGCGGGCCATCCGCGCTCACCTCACCTCGAGAGTGACCGGGACTTTTTGGCTGCCAAGCTCGAGCTTGCCGACTTCGGCGTGACCCAGTTCTTCTTCGAGGTCGGGGAATACGAGGGCTTGGTGTCTGACCTCGAGGCACGCCGTGTCGGGAAGCCCGTGCTCCCGGGCATCCTGCCAGTCACCTCGCTGTCCACCATGGGGCGCCTCGGTGCCATGGGCGCAGCAGCGCCGTCATGGATGCAGGACCGGTTACGGAGCGCTGACGAACGTGGCGGAGCCGACGCGGTCCGCAAGGAAGGGATCGAGCTGGCCACCGAGCTGTGCGCAGGCCTCATGCGCTCGGGCGTGCCTGGACTGCACTTCTACACCTTCAATACATCGAATGCGACGCGGGAGATCTATGCCTCGCTCGGGCTCATGCCCTCCCCGTCCTAGACCTTCGTCCCGTCGCGGCAAACGCGTGCCCGACTGCGCATAGACCCCGGATGATCCCGTCACCCATGGTCCCCGGCGGCACAGGAGGAGCGAGCCGCACGACGCGCTCGTCATTCTCTGCCTTGGCACGTTCGCGCCTCAGGGAGCTGTTGGCATCGACACGGTACGCCCGCGGGGTGGGCTCAGGCCAAGTATCCGTATCGTGATGGCGTTCAGCCGCCCGATACGGCACCCGCTTTGCGCGATGAAAACCTCCGACAGATCGAGAGTCCATCTTTCGCGACGAACTTCAGATGGTCCTTCATCGTCACCTCCGACCGGGTTCGAGCGAGGGACGCCCATGCCGTGACGGCGGCACTCAGGCTGGGCGCACGGTAGGTTGCGGCTCGGCGGCGGAGATATATGGAGTTCACGGCACGGCGATGCGCGAGTTCACGGGCTCTGGCTGCACGATCGGGCTCCTGGGCTCCGTCCCAATCTCTGGCGAGGTCTGTCAAATAGGTCGCGAGCTTCTCCTGCCTTTTTGCCGCGCTCGCAAATTGGGATCCTCTCCCGGTCGTTGCGATGCGTTCCTTCACTGAAAGATGTGCGTCGCCAAAGAGATTCCGGTGTTGCCGGTAGGCCACCAGGCGGTCGCTCAGGATCACCGTTCTCCCGAAGCAAGGCGCGACCGACCACAGCCAGGCATCATGGCCGATACGTCCCGATGCTCTCTCGGTCCATTCCGGACGGCATTTGTAAGTCAATGGCTGAAAGCAACTCCCGCCTCACCGTAATGGCCAATCCCGGGTACACCGCGAGCGGAAGGTTTGTCTGGAACACTCCCTCGATTCGATCGCGAGGAAACACTCGATTCAAGCTCTTCCCGTCTGCATCGACCACGTCAACGTGATGAGCAACCAACACAACATCGGGGTTCCGGAATGCGTCCGCAACCCGTCCGAGTTTTTCCGGATACCAGACATCGTCCTGATCGCAGAAGGCAACCAGATCCGCACTCGCATTCATCGCCAGTGTCAGAAAATTGTCCGCATAGCCCAAGCGCTCATGTCGATAGACGACTTTCACAGGGAAGGGCGCGTCCCGTAAGGTTGCCTCCAGGATTGACGATGTCGAGTCCGTGGAGCAGTCATCTCCGACAAGCAACTCGACTGGCCGGACGGCCTGTTGAAAGAGACTCTGAAGTTGCTGTTGCAGATAGCTCTCGCCATTACACGTCGCCAGCGCAACCGCTACCGTTGGCGCACCGTCCGCCACAGAGTTCGGGCCGGGGCTCATTCTCGCTTCATCACGCTCGAGATGCATTCCTTCCAACGTCTGGCTACGAGTGTGACACGCAGAACGTGCCTCTCAGCGAACATTTCCACTCAGGAATCCTGTCACATCAACCTTCCGTCTAGAATCTTGTGTTGTTTCACATCGAGGGCAATTGATGCATGCTCGAACGATCTCAGATGCAGCTTTCTGGGATTCCAGGCCCTTTCGCTGAAACGGATCACAATTCAGAATCTCTTCGTCACGAGCCGATCGACTGTTGTCCATGGGGATGCCCTTCAGGTCTGAGTGCCGGACTGAACGGATCCGAAGCGACGACGAATTAGGGTTCCCTCTGTGTCAGACGCGGAGGAGAGCCTCGATTCCCTTGGCGTCACTGCGGTGGTCTTGACGCACCGCCGTCCCCGGTTGGCTAGAGACGTCGTTCGCGGATTGCTCGATGGCGAAGGATTTCCGCCGGATCGAGTCATCGTCGTCGTGAACGGATCGGGCGGACTCGACGACCCGGCCCTCGAGGCCTCGGTTCAGATGGTCTGGCTCGAGGAAAATTTCGGGCCGGCAGCCGGGTTCGGTGCCGGCATTCTGCTCGCCTTTGCTGATCCGCGAACCCGCTGGGCCTACCTCTGCGAGGATGATATCGGCCTCTTCGGGCTGCCCACCCCGCGTGTCGCTGGTCTGGTGCGCCAATTGGAAAGCGAGCCTGATCTCGCCGATACGGGCGCCGTGGTGGCGTATGGGCGACGCTTTGTACGCCGCGGCCATTCGGAGAATGTGGTCCCAGGGCCCAATGATCCGGCGCTCCTTCCTGTGGATGTTGCGGCCTGGGGCGCCACCCTCCTCAGCCGCAAGGTGGTTGATCGAGGGGTGCTCCCCAATCGCGACTGGTACTTCGGTTACGAGGATTTCGACTTCTTCTGCCGGATCAGGGCATCAGGTCTCAGAGTGCTTGTGGACTCCAGCGCGGCACGGGTCGCGGCCCAGGTTCAAACGACAGAGGGCCGAGACGATGCGATGGCCGGTGCCCGACCCAACGACTCGGACGAACCGTGGCGGGCCTACTACGTCGCACGAAACTTCCTGCACCTCGCGCGTGCGCACGGGTCACCCTCCTGGGCGGCCTGGCACTTCGCGTATTCGGCACGCCGGATCCAACTGGCATCCGGTAGCGAGGAGCGGCTCGCGAGCCTGCATGGCCTGCTCGACGGGTTACGGGGTCGACTTGGACCCCATCAGCGCTACCAGCGCCAGAGAGGCGAGCTCGAGCAGCCTGGGTGAGGCCGTCTCGCCCAGGAGGCGACCGTCAGCGGGATGATTTAGAGATCTGATCCTTCTGCATGTTGGTCATCACCAGTCCCAGCACGGGCGGCCGTCGTTGGGTGAGCAGCCTCTGCGTCCTGAGTCCGTCCTGCACGGTGGTGTGCCAGCTCTCGCACACCACGACCACGAGATCGACTACCGGTAAGAGTGCAGCTCCGTCCTGAGTCGAGAGAAGTGGTGCTTCGATCAGGAGCACGTCGACGACGTCGCGGGCCGCTTCAATCAGGCTTCCGGCTTTGAGCGCCAGCCGGGCTGGGTTCGAGAAAACCGACCCCAAGGCAAGACTCGACACTCCAGGGATTTGGGAGGGTCGGGCGTTGGCCACCAGTTCGGCGGCGTCGGTATCGGGCATCTCGCCCTCCCAGCCCCGGAGTCCCTTGTTGTCGCCCTCGAATTCCGTCCGCATGCCGCCAGTCGTGGCTACCAGTACCCGGTCACCGGCCTCGGCGAACACGGTGGCCAGGTTGACCACTGCGAGCGACCGCGACGGTTCGTCGTTCGGGGAGGTGATGAGGATGGCAAAGCGCTGCCGGCGTGGGCTGACGAGGTCCGTGGTTCCCACCGGCACCGGGTGGCGTCCCTCGGCGAGGGGACTGTCGTCAGCATTGCCGGCCATGGCGGCTCCAGCTCCCGCAGGCGCAGACACCAAGGGCCGGGCGGGGGCGAGTTCAGCCGGTTCGAGGCCTGATCCGCCCCTCTTGACCCACGTCACGGCTGGCGCAGTGAGAATGGCCACATACAGCTTGCGGTAGGCCTCCGAAATTGGTGAATAGGGGTCCACCACAATGTCGACGACCGGGACCGCCGATGTGGAGTTCGACCCGATCGGAATCTCGGAGACCACCGGCAGCCGAAAGACCTCCTCGGCTCGCTTGGTCGTCCGCAGCCGCCGGTCCAGACCGTCGAGGAGCCAGGTGGCCAAGATGCCGAGAATGAGACCGACGAGGAAGCCGATACCAAGCCGCACCGAGTGACGGGAGAGGACGGATGGCTTGGGATTGAGCGACGTGGCGCTCTTGGCTGGGGCGAGGACCTTGAGTCCCGTCAGCGTGGCGGAAGCTGTGCCATCAGGAGCTGCTGTCTGGCCAGCGCGTGAGCCAGCTCGCTGGTGAGGACGTTGCGCTCGGCCTTGACCGTGGGTGAAACCTTGGGTCCTGTGGTCGTCGTCACCCCTGGGGCGGCTGGTGTTCCTGGGAGCGACGTCGGGACAAGACCCGGCACGGTCGAAGCCGTGATCTGCGTCGCGCCAGGGTGTCGACGGAACAGAGACGTTGGGCGTCGCCGATGGGTTGTCCGGACGGAACGCAGTCAGCTGGGCGGAATGGCCTGGAGCCACCAGGGAGGATTTTGCGGTCGTGCTCGTCGTCGTGACCGGAGGCCGAATCACCGTTCGCTTGACCTTGTGCCGCTTGACGGTAGGTGTTTTAGCCGGCTTGATCGTCGTCGTCGTCACCGGCGGCTTGGGCAGAGCGGCGAGCGCGTTCTGGAGGTTAGTGATGTAGAGCTGGTTGACGTAGGCCGCGCTCTTGGCCGAACTCGAGATCTGGATCTGCGCGTATGACCCCAGCGATTTCACGAAGGCATTGGTCATGCTGACGGCCTTGGACTTGCTCGGTTGGAGGACCGCGACCACGAGAATGGTGCCGGAACCCTTTTTCCCGCCGCCGCCGCCGCCCCCCGCTTTGGCGGCGGCCTGGGCCTCTTTGCTCGCCTTGGCTTTCCCGATGACGATCCCATTCTGGAGCTTCTTGGTAACCGGGACCCCCTCAGCCCTCGCCGCGGCATCGATAACCGCTGGCAAGTGTGCGTAGAACTCGAGCTGCTTCACCCCCAGCTTGGCTCCCAGCTTGTTCGACTTGAAGCCAGGGCTTAGCCCCACCTCTGCATTGGCCTTCCAGGTGTTGGCGGGGAAGGGGGAGGATGTGTGGACGGGAATGAGGACTGCAACGAGCATGCACACCAGCACGAAAGGGATCAGGACCGGCCAGCGACGGATTGGCGCTCGTAAATAGGAAATCGGCTCCAACGCTCAGCCTCCGGAAACGGGGTGTGGTCTGAGCCACCCCTCGAGTTCGAGCCCTTCACCAATGCGAAGGGCAGGTTGGGGATACTAATCGCCCTATTTGCCTGGGAGAATTCGCCCCTCACGTACTGAGATCGGGTCGAGTAGGCTAGGCGTCACCGCAGATGCAATCAGGGGTCATCGCGATGTATTCGGGTGGTGGCGCTCAGTTGTGGCGGAATATGCCGAATTTCTTGGTGCCGCTCTTCCGAAAACGCGCGCCCGTGACGCATGCGTGATTCCGGTGAATTCCCTTGGATTGTGCGGGTACGAGAGGGGCTTGTTGTGCAAACCGCCCGTGAACACGGCGAAACCGCAAAGTTAATCTTTGATGTCCCGCACATTTCTCCTGCATACGCACTTCAATGACACTTGACCGTCCCTGCTACTTCAATGCAATGTGAAAGCCGCGTGCGGACCAAGACGGAGGGGTGGAGGTGTGCCGGATGACGTGGCAATTGCCCGCTAGTTTCCGACTCGACGACATGGCGCGCGCTCAAGTCCGGCCTCACCAGGGGTTTTGATGGCTTCTGAGAGTGGTCACAACCCCGGGTCGGGGACCGTGCGGATCAGCCTCCTGGCCACAAAGGTCCGGTCGCGGATGGTGTTCCTGCTTATGGACGCCGCGGTGATCGTGGCCGCCTTCGGTATCGCTGAGGTGGTATCGCTTCGGGACAGGGCCCCGGCGGACTATTGGCCCAAATTCCTTCTATTCCTCTTAATTACATTGGTTGTGCAACTGAGTGCCAATCGAGTGTTCGGCTTGTACGGGAGAATCTGGCGTCACGCGGGCGTCGAAGAGGCCCGCAACATCGCCATGGCTTGCCTTGTCACGCTCGCTGTCTTGCTCGCGCTCTACCCCATCGGGTTCGAGATGCACCTGACTCGGGTGCCTGTGCAGGTAATCCCGTTGGGCTGCGCCCTGACGTTGCTCGGGATCGGCCTTTTGCGGTTCCACTCGCGCCTGCTCGGCTGGCAGCGAGCGAATCGCGGCATGGGCATCCGGGTGGCCGTGGTGGGGAGCAAGGACGCTGGAGCCGCCGTTGTTCGCGGCATGTTGCGCAACCCTGGCGGCGGCATGTTCCCGGTCGCAGTCATCGACGACGACGAGCGCACGCACGGCCTCTCGCTCATGGGCGTGCCTGTCGTGGGTTCGATCGACGACCTGCCCGCGGCGATCGAGAAGTTGCAGATCCAGCAGGTCCTTCTGGCCATCCCCAACCCGTCGACGTCGACAGTTGAGCGTTGTGTTCGGGCCAGCGAGGACGCTGAGATTGTCATGAAGATCGTCCCGGACCTCACGGACATCGTGAGTTCCCTCGCCGGCTCGATTTCCGAGCCCTCTGTCTCAATCCGTTCGGCCCGCGAACCGCGGATCGAGGACCTCTTGGGCCGGCGCGAGGTCGTCACCGATTTGGCTGCGGTCAGGAATGCGCTCGATGGTCGCCGCGTCCTCGTGACGGGGGCGGGCGGTTCGATCGGATCGGAAATCTGCCGACAGGTGTCAGGGTTCGGTCCAGACGTCCTGGTCATGCTTGATCACGACGAGACTCACCTGCACGAGGCATCGGCGACCACGTCGCCCAGCTGCAAGGTGGAGCAGGTCCTGGTCGACGTCTCCAATCGCCACGCCGTCATGGACGCGTTCAATCGCTGGCAACCCGATGTCGTGTTCCACGCCGCGGCCCACAAGCACGTGCCGATCCTCGAGACACACGTGGTCGAAGCGGTCACGACCAACGTTTTGGGGACCCGGAACGTGCTCGATGCGGCGACCGACGTCGGGACGCAGCGCTTCGTTTTCGTCTCGACGGACAAGGCCGTCCGCCCCTCCAGCGTGATGGGTGCGACGAAGCGGATGGGCGAGCGCCTCCTGCTCGACCGCGCTCCGGACGGTGCTGCGTTCTGTGCCGTCCGCTTCGGCAACGTGCTCGGTAGTCGGGGCAGCGTCATTCCCACCTTCCAGCGCCAGATCGCGGCCGGCGGTCCGGTGACGGTGACCGACCCACACATGACCCGCTACTTCATGAGCGTGGAAGAAGCGGTGCAGCTCGTTTTGCAGTCCTCCGTACTGGCCGAGGGTGGCGAGATCTACATGCTCGAGATGGGTGAACCCGTTTCGATTCTCGATCTTGCTCATCGGATGATCCGGCTTTCCGGACTCCAGCCCGGCCTCGACATTCGCATCCGGATCACCGGTCCTCGAATCGGAGAGAAGCTTCACGAACAGTTACACAGCTCCACCGAGGACCTGTCGCCGACATTGCACCCCTCGATCCTGCGTCTCCTCTCGCCACAGATCGACACGTCGGAGGACTTCAACGCGGGAGTGTCCGAATTGGGACTGGCGGCGTCGGATCGAAACGAGGTCCGAGCCCGGCGGATTCTCTTCGACTTGGTGGCTGAGCACACCGCCGACGAGAGCCTCGAACTGAACGATGTCAGGGGGCGGGAGCCGATCGTGTTCGCGGTCGAAAATGAAATCTCGGCGTGACGCTCACAGAGATCCTCGTTGGGGTCGCGGGCCACGGACTTAATCCATCGCTCCGGCCACTGCTCGAGCAGCCCCTCGATGCGGAGTCCTGGCAGGCCTTCGTCACCAAGCTCGATCAGCTGATGCTGTCGACATTCGCCCTTGCCGCTTGCGAGCAAGGGACCGTGGCTGTGACGGAGTCGCAGCTCGACGAGTTGAGAATTCGCGCCGCTCAGGCTACCGAGCGCTGCCAGACGGCAGCCGCCAGCATGGAAGAGGTCGTCACCACACTTGACCAGCGCGGTCTCGACGCCTGCGTCCTCCACGGCGCGGCCACCTCGGCGCTCGACTACCCCAAGACCCATCTCCGGCTGTACGAGTCCGTCCATGTGCTCGTAGACCCCGCACATCACGACGAGGCGGTCAATGCCCTCCGGAACGCCGGGGTGATCCGCCTGCCGAGCGTCCATACCCGGGCCCGCCGTCGCCAAGATGTCTGGCATCGAACGAGTAGCGGAGTAGAGGTCGGTCTCTACCGGGCGGTCACGCCAGGCCGGTTCGGCGGACCTATCGAGTCGAAGGACCTGTTGGCGAATCGGGTTTGGTTCACTCCGCGGACTGGTCCCGACGGGGCGGCCCTCAGTTCCCTGGGTACCGAGGAACGGATGATTGTTGCCTGCATCCACGCCCGCTTCGACCGCTCGATCTCCAACCTGCTGGTCCAGCGCGACATCGTGCAGCTGGTCCTGAGGGACGACCTGTCCATGCGCAAGGTTGAGCGCCTACGCAGCGAGTGGCGGGTCGAGGCGATTCTCGCCGATGCCGTCCGCCGGGCCTGGGAGACCTTCTCTGTGCCCGACGTGGTGCCCATCTCTGCGTGGAGCGGCTTCTACCAGCCCTACCGGCGTGACCAGCGCAAGCTCGAAGCACATCCGCTCCCCGCGACCCATCGCCGGGAGGCGAGTCTGGACTACAGCTCCGCGGACGCCGCCTCACGGCGGCTCGAGTCCTAGGCAACTCGCGCCGATGTCGAATGGGCTTCCGTCCCGCGCCGGGAATAGCGGATTTACCGAGCGACCCCGCAAGGTGGTCATTCTGGGTCAGGGGTATGTCGGCCTCCCGGTGGCCATGCGATCGGTCGAAGTGGGCTACGACGTGGTCGGTTTTGATCTTGACGAGGCCCGAGTCAAGGCCCTGGCCGACGGCGAATCGTTCGTGACTGATGTCTCGTCGGAGCAGGTGGCGGACGCGCTGGCGACCGGCCGCTACCGCGCCACGAGCAATGAGGAAGAACTGAGTGGCTTCGACGTTGCCGTGATCGATGTACCGACGCCGCTCCGCGAGGGCGTGCCCGATCTCTCTCATGTCGAGCAGGCGACCCGGATCCTGGGACGGCATCTCCGGGTCGGTTCGGTGGTGATCCTCGAATCAACGACCTATCCCGGGACGACCGAGGAGCTGGTTGCCCCCATCCTCGAATCCGAGTCTGGCCTGGTGGCCGGTACCGACTTCCACCTTGGCTATAGCCCGGAGCGGATCGACCCGGGGAACGAGACGTGGACCTTCATCAACACCCCAAAGGTCGTTTCTGGAGTGAGCAATGCCTCGTTGGCCGCGGTCGGCGAGTTCTTCGATTCGCTGGTCGAGACGACCGTCCCGGTGGCCGGAACCCGCGAAGCCGAGATGACGAAACTGCTCGAAAACACCTTCCGCCACGTCAATATCGCACTGGTAAACGAGCTGGCGGTCTACGCCAGTGATCTCGGGATCGATGTCTGGGCCGCGTTGGACGCCGCGGCGACGAAGCCATTCGGATTTCTTTCGTTCATGCCCGGACCTGGAGTCGGTGGGCATTGCCTCCCGATTGACCCCAGCTACCTGTCATGGCGGGTCCGTCGTTCTCTCGGGCAGACCTTCCGCTTCGTCGAACTCGCCAACGACGTGAACGAACACATGCCCGACTATGTCGTCAAACGATTGGCCGAGGGGCTGAACCGAGCGCGCAAGCCGCTCAACGGCAGCCGGGTTCTGGTGTTGGGGTTCGCCTACAAACGGAATACCGGGGACGCTCGCGAGAGCCCGGGCCGGACCATCGTGCAGTTGCTTCGCCGCACCGGCGCTATCGTCCGGGTCGCCGACCCCCACGTGGGCGGACTGGGATCGCTCGAGAACGGGCTCGAAGACGGGACGCCGGCCGCCTTGGTCGCGCTGAACGACGCCGAGGTCGAGGCGGCCGACGCCGTCATTCTCGTCACCGACCATGACGCCTTCGATCTCGAGCGGGTGGCCGCCCGTGCCAGGTACGTACTGGACACACGGGGACGGATTGCCGGACCGAACGTAGAGCGGCTCTAGGTGGACGTCCTGGTCACCGGCGGGGCGGGGTTCATCGGCTCGCACGTCTGCCGTTCCTTGCGGGGCACCGGTGGGGCTGATCGCATTTTGGTGCTCGATGATTTTTCAACCGGCCTCGAATCTAACCTGAGCGGGATCGAGGGGGTCGAAATTCACCGGGGGAGCGTGCTCGATGAGACGCTCGTGCCGGGCCTGGCGGGCGAGGTTGATGCCATTGTGCATCTCGCTGCAGTACCCGCAGTGGCGCGCTCCCTCAAGAATCCGCGAGGCAGCCACGACGCGAATGCCACGGGGACCGTGGTGGTTCTCGAAGCTGCCCGGCAACACTCGCGATACGTCATCGTCGCTTCGTCCTCGTCTGTCTATGGAAGGAACGCTTCCCTCCCTACTTCGGAAGACCATCCGACCCGGCCCGCCAGCCCCTACGCCGCGAGCAAGCTCGCCGCTGAGTCCTACACGCTGTCCTACGCTCGATCCTTTGGCACAAAGGTCCTGGCGTTCAGATTCTTCAATGTCTTCGGACCATACCAACGAGCCAACCACGCGTACGCCGCAGTGATTCCGGCATTCATCGCCGCTGGGTTGGAGGGAAAGCCGCTCCCGGTGCACGGCGACGGGAACCAGACCCGTGACTTCACCTATGTCGGTGACGTGACGGCGGTGATCCTTGAAGCCTTGCGCCGAGAGGTGACCACCGATTCACCCGTAAACCTCGCCTTCAGCTCCAACACCTCACTCCTAAATCTGATCGATGAACTCGAAATTCTCCTTGACCGTCCGCTCAAACGTGAGCATGGCCCATCACGTGGCGGTGATGTCCACGACTCCCAGGCGGATTGCTCGAGGCTGCGGGCCCTGTTTCCGTCGGTACAACCGACGCCGCTTCGTGACGGCCTGCGCTCGACCGTGGATTGGTTCCACGAGATCGAGTCCCAAGTTGTCCCCGTTGCCCAGTCATGAATTTGTCTGACGCGTCCAACCGCGGCCGATGATTTACGTTGCCACCGTCCACTGGATGGACCCGAAATGGATTGCTCCACAACGAGCGGCGCTTTCCGCTCACCTGCAGCAACCCTTTCGGGTCTTCGCCAACCTGCAGGGCATCGAACCGCGGTATCGACGAGCATTTCGATTCGGTGACCCGGATCGACGGGAATCACCCGGAAAAGCTGAACGATCTCGCGGCCGCCATCAGCAAAGAGGCTCAACCCGACGACCTCATCGTCTTCCTCGACGGCGACGCCTTCCCGGTACGTGGGCTTGATGCCTGGATGGCCGAGCTCTTGGACAACCACCGGCTCGCCGCAGTCCGGCGTGACGAGAATGCCGGCGACATTCAGCCTCATCCGTGCTTCTGCGTGACCACGGTCGGACTCTGGAACGAGATTGGTGGGGACTGGCGACAAGGTTCGTGGGTAACGTCTGAAGGCGTCACCGCATCGGATGTCGGCGGCGCGCTACTGACCATCTTGAACGACAGGTTGATCTCGTGGCGTCCCATCCTCCGCTCAAACGCCGTCAATCTCCATCCGGTCTTCTACGGGCTCTACGAGGCTCACATCTACCACCACGGGTCGGGGTTCCGACCGGCCATCTCACGGGCCGACGAGACGAACGTACCCGTGGCTGACAACGAGAACTACCTGTTCTTGCGCACCCGAGCGCACGCCAAATCGCTGCGCGAGATCCGGCCCCGACACGCTGGGCTGTTGGTCCGCATGGCTCGAGACAGCGTGCGCGCCCGAAAGCTGAACGCCTACATGCGCAAAGAGGGGAGGCGCTCGAACGAGATCTATGACGAGCTGTGTGTCGACCCGGGCTTCTTTCGCCAGTTCGAGCAGTCCGACTCGAGCTCGCTCGCGTCGAACTGAGTTCATCTGGCCGAGGTCAGTCCTCGGAGCCCTCCAAGGAAAAGCCAAGGGCGCGAACTTTTGCGAGGCGCTCGTCGCCGAACTCCTGGCGCATTTGCTCGAGGGTAAACCCCAGTGGACGCGGAGGGTTCGGGAGAGCCATCAGCTCCTCCAGCGTGTCCTCCCGCGTGTCGATCCCGAGAAACTCGACGAATCGACGGACTTCTCGGCGCGGCGAGGAGCACAGGTCGTCGTGGTTGACCAGGAGAAACGACCCCTGGGGCATTGTGCGTCCCCGCTGAATCGCCAGTTCGTTCGAGGCGATCCAATAGTCGAGCGACCGTACCGGGGTGGTCGAAGCACCACCCTCGATCCCGAACTCGGGTCCCCAGCGCCGGGGTTGGGCTTGATTGCTGACTGTGCGCCATGTACACCCCGTTGCGGATCACGTGCACGTAGCGCAGCCGGTCGCCGAAATAGGCGCGCAAGTGCGGCACGAAGAGGTGGCTGTTCGGTTCCTTCCATCCCCAGAGTGGACAGTCCTCTGCGATATCGCTGTGTGATTGCTCAAGGTCTGCGCTGTGAAGTTCAGCCATGCATCGGAGCGATCGTCTGCAGGTCGCCCTTCTTTGCAAGGCCGAGCAGCGGCGGACCACGGCGGCGATGGCCGTCGCTCCGCTCTTGTCGGCACGAGAGGCCGTTCATGGCATTCTCCAATATCTGCCGAGCGAGCGACGGACCAGGGGGCGTCTTCACCGTCGGGTCGAGATCCCAGCGGGGAACTTGCAAAGCAAGAGAACCACTTGTTGTCCCCGGCTTTGTTCAGGTTCGGAACCGGTGTACACGCGCAGACGGCGCATGATCTCGACGACCACTCGGGTGCCGCTGCCCCGACCACCGCCGATGACCACAGGGCCTTGATTGAGGCTCGAAACGGGAGGTCGGCTGCGGGCGGTTGAAGAGGGACCATGGAGGCTGGCTAGTCCTGGGATTGTCCGGAGTCGGCGCCGATCCGAGTCGAGGCGGTCTTTTGCGGATACCAGCGCCGTGTCGACCGATGCGGTCCATGGGATCGGGTGCTGGCTTGCCTCAGCCCGTCGATTCGGAAGCGTGTCCACCTCGTCCCAACTCTGGGTGTAGGCAGCGTCGAGCGACTGACGCCGGCGGGCGAAACTGCGCCAGCCCGCGGATTCATGGAGTCCATCGCGCCCGGCGCTCTCCACCAACTCGAGCTTGGCTCGGGTGAATCGCTTCGTCCCGGTACTGGAAGTGGTGGACGACAATCCCGGCCGAAGGTTCGACAGTTGCTCCGATGCAAATGCCGTGTGCGCTCCTTCGTTGCTCAGGAGGAACTGACCATGTCGATCAAACGTCTGCAAGCGGATGCTTCCAGTGACCGAGTGGGCATGGCGGGTTGTTCAGCGGTTCGAAGGTGTAATGGAGCGGTTGGAAGTCGAGCGGGTGGAATCCGGGGACGTATTCGGGCTTGCCGCTGGCAGATGGTTCAAAATGTGATCCGACGAGCCCGGAACTTCTGGTCCAGGCTCGCCAGGTACTCCTTGACCGTCTTGCCGGTCGGGCCCTCCGGGAATTCATCACTGTCGATCAGCATCCACCAGACGTGATCGGCCCCAGACCGAAGGGACTCCCGGGCAACGACAGCGTTGACCAGTGGCTGCACCAGCCGTCCGTCGAAGGCCTCCGTCTGGTACACCTCGGCGATGGTCGCACCCGCAGCTTCAGCGAGGCGGACTGTCGCGTCGGTGCTGGCATTGTCGACCAAGTAGACCGCGTCGGCTCCTTGGGCTATGGCATTGCGAACCGTGGCCTCGATGATGTCCTCGTCCATCCACGATTTGATGACGGCAAACAGCAGAAACTCACCAGTCGCACGGGGATGCGCGGGGTTGTCCTCATTCGCAATGTGACCCGGTCCCGACACGGTGCGGGTCCTGCCCGAGATCGCTCGCCTTGCGGCTGCGGACAGTTGCTTGAAGCCGCGCACGCGTTTGCGGAGGACGCTCCCGGCGCGAGCGGCTCTGCCGTGACTCTCTCGGGATCAGAAGACAGCGTCGGGCCACTCGACGTGACCCGCCACATCATCTTGGTGACCCCGAAAAGACGCGAGCGCTTGATCCACTTCAGCTCGTTCTCGGCGGCCGCCCGGGCGACGGCCACCATCTCGCCCTCTGCCGAGAGCTGGATGAAGTCGGCAACCCAGGACGGCTCGTCGGGCAGCGTGGGTGCACTCCATCGCACATGGCCACCACCGTGACTCAGGAGCTCCTGCCCAAACGCTTGCTGCTCGATGACCAACGGGTGTTCGGCCCTGGCGGAGCGCGTCCTCGTCCGATTTGTGGTGCCGTAAGCTCGGGCTCCAACGCTTCGACTGCTTCCTGAATGTGTTCGTGAGCTGCCAGGCGCCACGCCTTGATCGGCCAGGAAATCGTTCAAATCTCCGATGGCGGTGCGGGGATCGCTCAGGATCGACTGGTAGTCGGCGACGAAAACTGGAAGACCTTCAACAGACGTGATCGACTGCTGCACGTAGCGGCGCCACAGAGCGAGTCCGAACGACACGGGGAAGTCATTGCGGTGCTCAAGCGAGCGTGCCACTTCGAGGGGATCTCGAAGGACCAGGACAGCGACGGGTGGATGATCGAATACGTCGCGCCACAATGGCAGGACGAAACAGAGCCGGGGGTCCTTCAGGACCATGTGGGTCTCGGTGAACTCCCGCAAGGAGAAATCCCGTGCTCCGCTCTTCAACTCCACAAACTCGGCCTCTCGGGAGACTTCCCATCCCAAAGGCGGCTTGGGTGGCGACGACCAGGTCCCGCCGAGATACTTGAGTACACGGTCGTTGTAGGTGACGAAACGGCGGCTCTCCCAGTAGCCGCGCTCGTTGTAGGGCCCAGGCGTGATGAGGTCAGACTCGTCCGGTAGGGCGAGGCCGAGTCGGGCGACCGCGTTTGCGACGGCCGAGGTGCCGCTCCGGTGCATGCCGATGATCACGACGTGTCGTTGCTCTGACGGCCTTCGTCACAGAGACTCCTCCTCGCAAATCGCGGGTTCGCTCAGGGGAGTCGAATCCTTGTGGGACAGGACCAGATGCGCCACGGTTGGCAGCGACGTCCGTCCCCCTCGTTCCGTCCCGACGGACGTCCCTATCTGCACCGGATACCTCTCGACTCGGATGTCAGTTGGCGACCAACGCGATGGCGTCGTGAACTCGCGTTGCCCGTCCCGGCGGGTCCTCTACGTCCCCGACCGGACGGAGTGTAGACGCGGTCAAAATGCGCCGGGACAAGGCAAGTTGAGTGCTCCGATGCAATCTTTTCCCAGTTGGACGGAGAGGCCGTGGTTTCGCCCATCGTCGCCATTGACGGCCCGTCGATGGCCCTCGCGACCTCCGGCCGCTCGGAGAGATCAACCTTGCGGGCGAACGGGCGCACCGGAGGCCCGTAGAAGGCATCAGCCTCGGCGAGCTGTCTGGAGCAACGTCTCGACAACGCGGTCCTGGTCGCTCGGCGACAGAGCCGAACCACTGGGCAGGCACAGCCCTTGGGCGAACACGCCCTCGGCCACTGCACCTCCCACGACGGTCGCATCTTTGAAGAGTGGCTGCATATGAAGGGGCTTCCATACTGGTCGAGACTCCGCATCGATCTGCTCGAGGGCCAAGCGGATCTCCTCGCGATCGGCACCAAAGACCTCAGCGTCAATGCGCACACAGGTCATCCAGTAGTTGGGGACTACTTCGTCGCTGAAGGGCATCATCTCGATCCCCTCGATCCCCTCGAACGCAGCGCGATAGCGCTCGTTGATCGCTTTGCGCTGCCGAATGCGACGGTCGAGGCCCCTGAGTTGACCTCGGCCAAGCGCAGCGAGGAGATTGCTCAAGCGGTAGTTGTACCCAACCTCGAGGTGCTCGTAGTGGGCGACGGGTTCGCGAGCCTGCGTTGAGAGGTAACGGGCCCGTGCCACGAATTCGGGCGAGTTCGCCACCAACATGCCGCCGCCGCTCGTGGTGATGATCTTGTTGCCGTTGAACGAGAATGTGGCGCAGGTGCCGAATGCTCCCGCCGGTCGGCCACGGTACGAGGCCCCCAATCCTTCAGCAGCGTCTTCGATGAGCGGAATATCGAGATCGTCACAGGCTGCGGTCAGCACGTCGTAGTCCGGGCATCCGCCGAGCAGATCAACCGAGATCACGGCGGCCGGCCGCCGACCTAGGCGAGCCCGCTCGTAGAGATCGGCCGCCACCAGGTTGGTGTCCATGTTCCAATCAGCCGGATCCGAATCGACAAAAACTGGCTCCGCCCCGACGTAGCAGGCCGCGTTGGCCGTCGCCACGAAGGTGAGGGTCGGCACGATCACCTGGTCGCCAGGTTCCACACCCACCAAGAGGAGCGCCAGGTGCAGCGCCGCTGTGCCGCTTGAGAGCGCCGCGGCGTCGCTCACCCCTACCCGACTCGCGAGTTCCCGCTCGAACGCGTCCACATGGGGTCCGAGCGGTGCGATCCAATTCGAATCGAAGGCGTCGAGTAAGAGCTCGCGCTCCTCCGAAGTGGTGTCGGGAGGTGAGAGAAAGATCCGCGCCATCGTCAAGTCCGCCCAGTGTCGGTGGGCCGCCCAACGGAGGACATGAACCCGGCCTTGAACCCGAGAGCGATGAGTGTCAAAGCGCTGACTCCTGTGATGATCAAGGCAGGGACGGTCTTCAGGTTGCTGGCCACGATGGCCAGCCCCGTGAGTATGACGCCTGCCATCGCATAGACCCCAACTGCGCCTTCCTTGCTCCAACCTCGTTGAACCAACTGGTCGTATGGGTGATCGCGATCGCCGGCCAGCAGGGAGGTCCGAGCGCGCCACCTTCGGACCACTGCGAAGAGCAACTCGGCGGCCGGCAACAAGACAAGGAGAAGCGCGCCGATTCCGGTCGGCAGCCGTTCGCCCGGCGCCCAGCAGAGCGCCAGCAGTGCGGCGATCGCTGTTCCGATCAGGTAGGAGCCCCCGTCACCGAGGTAGATCCTGGCCGGAGGGCGGTTGAAGACCAGGAACGCGGCGATCGCGCCGGCCAGGGCGACGGCAAGGTATCGGCCGTGGCCCCCGACCACGACCGCGAATCCGACCGCGCTGGCCAGGGTGACAGAGCCGCACAGACCGTCCAGCCCGTCGATGAGATTGAAGCCATTGACCAGTACCAGCGTGGCCGCAACCACCAGAAGAAAGCTCACGATGCCTGTGAAGCGAGTGGTGACCATGAGGGCCAGGACAATCGCGGTGAGCAGTTCAGCGACCAGGCGCACCAGCGGCGGGAGGGGTCGTATGTCGTCGGCCGTTCCGATGGCGAGGGCCATGCCGAGCGGAATGAGCAGAAGGGGCCGGTAGGCCACGGTGCCGACAAGCAGGCCCAGGCCGACGGCTACTCCGCCCAGATAGGGGGTGGCCGAGTCGTGGGGCTTGAGCGGGCCCGGTTTGTCCACTGAATTGCACACGACCGGGCGAGCCGCATGGCCAGGGGGGTGACGACCAACGAGACGGCGCATGCACCGACCCCGACGGCGACGGTGGTGGTCAAGGAGGGCATGTGGATGAGAGGTCCGCTCGGAGGAGCAGCGATTCTGTTCCGGCATGGAGCTCGAAACGCTCTGCTTCGACGAAGCCTGACTCGAGGTAGACCCGGATGGCCGTGTCATTGGCGGCGGCCACCACCACGCGGGCTGTGCGTGAACCCGCTTGTGCCGCCGCGGCATGAAAGGAGTGGACGAGCTTTGCGCCGGCGCCCCGCCGTCGAGCGGTGGCGGCCACGGCGAGCGAGAGCAACTCGGTCTCGGATCCCTCCGCGTGGCCCGCCCGTTTCCTTTGATGTAGGCCCGGTGTCGTCGTTCGCGCCGTACCGCAAGGTTTCGACGGCTCGGGGGAGAGAGCGCACGAGGCGCCCCGCAGAGGACACGCCGGCGACGAGGCCGTCGTGGAGGATGAACTCTCCGTAGAGCCGTCGAACAGAGGTGGCTCCTGCCACGAATCCGATCACCGGTCCGGATCCAGAATCGCAGGCCACGATGAGAAAACCATGCGGTGACTTCACGATCCGGGCGTAGAGCCGACGCAGGAAGCGGGGACCCAGTGAAGCGAGGAAACCCTCGTTGATCGCCGTCATGTGGAGGTCGGCGACGGCAACCGCGTCCTCTGAGGTGGCGGCCCTCACGACGACCTCCCTCGGGGGCTCCCCGCTGCTACCTGACATTGGACCCACGACCCCGATGAGATAGCCGGACAGCATCACGTTAGCCTCCGGCCGCGGGCGCTCTCGCTCCGTCAAATCCGGCCGTTTACCTGCAGTTTCACTTGCGTCGCTGGAGTTTCGCCAGTAAGTATGGCGGTGGTGCGCCGTGCAAGGTTAACGGACGGGATTGATAACACCTATCCGTGTCGCTATTCCAAACGTGAGGTGAACGCAAGGTAAACAAAATATTAAATGTTGATGATCTGGTGACAATCTGCCGATAGACCCTATGCATCGGCAGTGACGCCGACCCATAGTTGCGGGTAGGCGGGCTGGCGAACCCAATTCCGTCTTGGCGACATGGGGATTCCATATCAGGGGAACGCGGCACTCGAAGGTGCGCGATCCGGGACCACGGAGGCAATGAGACATATGGCGAGAAAGTTTGGTGCAGTACCTCTGCGGCTGGCGGTCGGATCAGCGCTGGCCCTGGCAGGGATGGCGCTGCTCGCAGCGCCAGCAAGCGCAGCTACCAACACGCAAACCGCGGTGACGGAATCGTCGGGTGCGGTGACCGGT
This sequence comes from uncultured Acidimicrobiaceae bacterium, assembly GCA_963726545.1. GTDB lineage: Bacteria > Actinomycetota > Acidimicrobiia > Acidimicrobiales > RAAP-2 > Bog-473. Next base: position 124,178 of record CAVSCV010000001.1, read on the forward strand.
GCTCCGGTCACGTTTACGGCGACAGTGACCCATGGGGTGTCAGCCGTCCCGACCGGGACCGTCGTGTTCACGGTCACGGGCATGGATGCGACGCCCTTCACCTGCGACAGCGGCAACACGGCCAACCTCGCTCCCAACGGGAGCGGCCCCGGCTCGGTAGCCACCTGCACGTTCGCGGGTGGTCTCCAGGCGAGTGACTCCCCCTACGCGGTGACCGCCACCTACAGCGGCGACGGCACCTTCAACGGGAGTAACGGCGCGCTCAGTGCGCCCATCAACCGAGGGGCGACCAGCACTGCGCTCACTTCGTCGTCGAACCCGACGGTCACGGGTCAGTCTGTGACGTTCTCCGCGACGGTGGCGCCGACGAGCCCTGCCACGGGCACACCCACCGGTTCGGTCACCTTCGCCATCAATGGCACGGGTGGCGGCAGTGTCGCGTGCGACATAACTGGTGACACGGTGCCGCTCGTGAGCGGATCCGCGTCATGCACGATTTCCGCCGGCCTGTCAGCACAGTTCAGCACGTACGCGGTCAGTGCCAGCTACTCCGGCGACGCGAACTTCAAAGCGAGCAGTGGAAACCTCACTCAAACCGTCTCCAAGGCGGCGGTGACCCTCGGACTGACCAGCTCGGCGTCGACCACACCCGTCAACGGTCAGGCGGTGAGCTTCACGGCCAGCATCACCTCGGTCACTCCTCCGGGGATGGGAACGCCGAGTGGCAGCATCATCTTCACCGTCAACGGGAACAACGTGCTCGCGGGTCAGCCCGGCTTCACGGCGACGTGCGATGGTGGCGACACGCAGCCGCTTTCCGGCGGTAGCGCCACGTGCAGCTTCGCCGGCGGTCTGCTGGCGAACCCGCTGAGCTACACGGTGACGGCCACGCTCAAGGACCCCAACTTCAAGGCCTCGGCGACGGCTTCGCTCGTCCAACTCGTGAACAAGGCAGCGACCAACACGACCGTGACCGGACTTCCCGGCAGCTTGATTGCGTCGCAGGGCTTCACGTTCACTGTGACCATCAAGACCGTAAATCCGGGTGGGGGCGTGCCCACGGGCAACCTCGAGTGGGCCGTGTGCAAGCACAACACGCGCCAACGTGCTCCGGTCTGCCCGGTGGGACGTTCAACCTGCCCAAGCCGACGGCGAATGACATCGCAAACAACGAGCAGGTCGTCAAGTACTCGGTTCCGGGAGGGATCCCGCCCGGCTTCTACAGCGTCGACGCCCTCTTCTCGGGTGACTCCGACTATCAGAGCAGCAATGCGCCGACTGGGTTCATCCTGGTGAACAAGGTGCCGACGAGCATGAAGATCGTGCTCCAGCGCAACCCGTTGGTCCAAGGAAGCCCCATGAGCATTCGCGTCGGCGTGATCTCCAACACGGATGCGAGCGGAAGCCTCGGGGCCCCTCAGGGCACGGTGTCCTTCACGATCACCGGTGCTGGCGGCGACACGGTCACCTGTGACACAGGCTCCAACGTCGTCACGATCAGCACCACGTCGTCGAACCAGGGCCGAGCGGTCTGCACTGTTCCGGCAGCCGATATCTCCACGGGTGACAGCCCTTACGAGGTGCAGGCGCAGTACTCCGGGGACAGTAACTACGACTCGATCGCCGGCAGCCAGACCGTGTACGTCGTGGCGAGTGCAGGTTAAGATAACAAATCGCATGTAATTACATGTAAACATGTAGTTAATAGGTAACCTAAAGTTAACTGCAACGCCAGATTCCTGTAACCCACGGCCGTTAGCGTGATCGGGTGCTCGAGCCAGAGTCCACCCAGATCACCTAACGGCCGTGACTAATTCCACCCTGGTTCGCCCTCAGACCGACGCGCCGCGTCCCATCATTGTTCCGAAAGATCGGTCCACCGAGGACAAGATCTTCCGTGGGGTGGCGCGAGGAGCTGGGTTCACGGCTTTCATCATTCTCTTCCTCATCGGCTTCTTCCTCTTGATCCGAGGGCTGCCGGCATTGCGGGAAGAGGGCTGGAAGTACTTCACCACCTCGGGCTACGACACGCTGCACAAGCCGTACCACTACGGAGCCGCCGCGCAGATGTACGGCACCATCGTGGTGTCCCTGATTGCAGTGATCCTCGGCGTGCCGGTTGCCATCGGCACGGCGTTGTTCCTGACCGAATACGCCCCACTCAGAGCTCGTCGTTTCTTCATTGCTCTCGTGGACCTCGGCGCCGCGATCCCGAGCATCATCTTCGGACTCTGGGCGATCAAGGAGTTCCAGCCGCAACTCACCGGAACGAACACGTGGATCGTGAGACACCTCGCCTTCATTCCGTTCTTCAGAGCCTCGCGACCGCCGTTCAACGGGTCGTTCTTCGTCGCGGGGTTGATCGTGGGGATGATGATCGTTCCGATCGTGGCGTCGGTCTGCCGGGAGGTGTTCAGCCTCGCTCCGCCCGGCGAGCGGGAGGGTGCGTTGGCCCTGGGAGCCACAAAGTCCCAGATGATCAGAACCGTCGTTTTGCCTTTCGGCCGTGGCGGCATGATCGGGGCGTCGATGCTGGGCCTGGGTCGAGCACTCGGCGAGACGATTGCCGTCCTGCTGATCCTGGGGCTCGACTTCGTGATTTCGCCGCACATCATGGCGCACGGTGGAACCACAGTGGCTTCCTTCATCGCCGGCGTGTTCGGATCGGGAGGGAAGCTGGGTACCTCTGACCTGCTCATGCTCGGCTTCGTTCTCTTTGTGTTCACGCTCATCGTCAATCTGGTCGCTTCGATGATCGTGAACCGTTCCCGGAGCGGCTCAGGAGTCGAGCTGTGACAGTCAACGGGAACGGCGCGGTCAGCCATGCGATGCTTGGGGGAAACGTGGGTGCCCCGGTCACCCCACCCCGACGGCGAACGCGCGACTTCGGCGCGCAGGGCGTTGCGTTGACGGCCGCATCCGCACTCTCGTCGTTTGCGATCGTGTGGGTCTTCTTCTATCAGTTGACGTTGCTGTCCGGCGCCTTCGGCTACATCGTTTGCTGGTACGCGCTCTTCATCCTCATCAACTGGATCGTGACGGTCCTGACCGTCGATCGGCCAGCCGCCGCTGACCGGGTCATCACCACCATCGTTGCTTCGTGTGCCGCCCTCATCATCGGTCTCCTCCTCTACATCGTGGTCTGGGTGGTCGTAAAAGGCGTGCAGCACTTCACGTTCGGGTTCCTCTATAAGACGATGGCCTTCTACCAACCGGCTGACCCGCACCTCTTTAGCGACGTGGGCGTTGGGCAGGCGATCGTGGGTACCGTCGAGCAAGTTGCCCTGGCCGCGCTCATGGCGGTGCCGTTGGCCTTCCTGACGGCCATCTTCCTGAACGAGGTCGGCGGTTGGGGCACCCGGTTCGTCCGGACCATGGTCACCGCCATGAGTGGGGTTCCTTCGGTGGTGGCCGGCGTCTTCATCTACGCCGTCTTCGTCGAGTCTCATGTGATGGGCTACTCGGGGTTTGCCGCATCGATGGCCCTCTTCGTGTTGATGCTCCCCTCGGTGACCCGGACGACTGAGGAGGTCCTCCGGGTCGTACCCGGGGGACTCCGCGAGGCATCCCTCGCTCTCGGTGCGTCCGAGTGGCGCACGGTACGCCAGGTCGTCCTGCCGACGGCGCGCTCCGGGCTCATCACGGCAGTCGTGCTGGGCGTCGCCATCGCGGCCGGAGAGACAGCTCCGCTGCTGTTCACGGCGTTCGGAAACACCAATATGAACTGGAACGCTTTCCACGGGCCCCAGGGTGCTCTGCCTCTGGTGCTCTACGAGGACATCCTGGCCGCTCAGACAGCGGTGGTGCAGCTCGCCTTCACCGCAGCCTTCGTGTTGCTGGCCCTGGTGTTGATCCTCTTTGTCGTCGCACGCATGTTCGGCCGGCGATCCGTTGGGAAGCGCCGCGTTCGCAATGTCGTCACAGCGCCCGTTCGCTGGGTCAGGAGCGTTTGATGGGAATGTTCACTCACGTGGGGGCGCCGCCGGACAGCGCCGAACGCGTGGTCGCACCCGTTGCCGGTTCGGCTCAACTCCAGACGTACGGCGTGTGCGCGTGGTTCAGCGGGCGATTAGTCCTGGACTCCGTAAGCCTCCTCATGGAGCCGTCCCGGGTCACCGCGCTGATCGGACCTTCGGGATGTGGCAAGTCGACATACCTCCGCATTCTCAACCGGATGCACGAGCTCGTTCCGGGCGCACAACTGGCTGGTCGAGTCGAGCTGGACGGGATGGACATCTATGGCGGCAGCCTCCGGGCGACTGAGGCGCGCAAGCAAATCGGGATGGTGTTCCAGAAGCCGAATCCGTTCCCGGCGATGACGATCGAGGAGAATGTGCTCTCCGGGCTCAAGTTTTCGCGCATCAAGCTGAGTTCGGCCGGAAAGCGACTGTTGGTCGAGGAGATGCTGCGCAAGGCCGGCTTGTGGAACGAGGTCAAGGACCGGCTGGGCGAGTTGGGCGGCAGCCTTTCGGGTGGCCAGCAACAGCGGCTCTGCATCGCGCGGGCCTTGGCCGTGCGTCCACGAGTCCTCCTGATGGACGAGCCCTGCTCCGCGCTGGACCCCACGTCGACCAATCGAATCGAAGAGACCATCCGCGAGATCGCAGACGAGGTCACGGTCGTCATCGTCACGCACAACATGCAGCAGGCCCAGCGGGTCTCGCATACGTGCGCCTTCTTCCTCGCCGAGGAAGGGCAACCCGGCCGAGTGGTCGAATTCGGTTCCACCGAGACGATGTTCGGCAATCCATCTGATCCACGCACGAGTGACTACGTCCACGGGAGGTTCGGATGAGGCGTTTCGGCCGAGGGATTCCCTGCCTGCTGGCCGCCTTGACCCTCGGGGTCTCGGTCGCGTCGTTCAGCTTGCTCTCAATGGGCGGCGGTGATGCCGGCGCGGCGCAACCCCAGATGACCTCGACCGGTTCGAGCTTCGCCGGCGTCGCCATCTCTCAGTGGCAGGGCCAGTTCAACGAGCTCGACGGCGGGAACATCAACTTCAATGTGTCGAGTTCCGTGATCGGCATGAACGACTTCTGCCAGGCCACGGTCGACTTCGGCGCCACCGACATCGCCTACAGCACCGGACAGTCAGTCTGTACCACGAACCAAGTTCCCTATCCGTTCCAGTACATGCCCACCGTGGCCGGCGGGTTGGCCTTTGAGTACAACCTCACGGGGCAGAACGGGCAACAGGTCACGAACCTCGTGCTCGATGCGTCAACCCTCGAAGGCATCTTCACGGGGGCTATCACCAACTGGAACAACGCAGCGATCGCCGCGCTCAACCCCGAAGATCGTCTTCCGAACCAGCCGATCACCGCCTACTACCGCGGTGACCCGTCCGGTGAGAACTATCTGCTCGGTGACTACTTCCTCCACGCCGGCAACGCGTCAGAACTGGCCACATTCCAAACTGCAGCCTCCGTACCGTCGACGGCCGGGCAACCTTCGGCCACCTGGGCCGTCTTCCCGAACGGAACGCCAGGGAACTTCGCGGGCCTGGTGAGCGTCAATGGAGCCGACGCCATGTCCCAAGAGCCAGTGCACAACCCAGGCGGGATCGCTTTCGTCGAGACGGCATACGCCAAGAATGTCAACATGCCGGTGGCGTCCGTGGTCAATGCGGCGGGAGACGCCGTCCAACCGAGCTCCTACAACGTGGCCGTGGCCCTGACCGGAGCAATCCTGTACCAGGACCTCACTCAAAACTTGGCCGGCGTCTACACGAATCCGAACCCCTACACCTACCCGCTCTCCGCATACAGCTACTTCGTCGCCCAATGTGTGCCGGCCGCCGCCGCCGCGCAGAGTTTCGCTTGTGACAGTGCGGGCAACGTGACGATGGGGACGGCGCAAGGTGCAGAGATGGCGCAATTCATTCAATTCGTGGCTTGTCTCGGTCAGACGAAGATGGCGCAGCTCGGGTATTCGCCCATTCCGCCGAACCTGGTGCTGGACGACTTCCAAGCTATGGGACGACTGCCGGGAGGGACGACCCCGCCCGCTCCGAATGCGCAAAACTGCCCCAATCCGTATATCACCGGGGCCCTTCAACCGGTTGGTGGCCCGACCGTGCTTGGGACCGCCAACCCGGGCGGTTCTGACGTCGGAGCAGCAGGTCCAGCGGGGGCAGCCGGTTCGGGCCCGAGTACCGCAGGCTCCCATGCCACCGGCGCTGGCGGCCTCGTCGCGACGCAGAGCGTGTCGGGCCCGGGGTCTTCAGCGGCGGCGGCCAAGGGCAGCGCAGCAGCGCTGGCCAAGAAGCAACAGCAGGACGCGCTCACCGATCCCGAGAAGGCCTACGCCCGCCAGGACGGACTGGTAGCGGCTGCCGCCCACTCACCGTGGTCCTCGACGGTCGTGGCCCTGTGGTCTGTCGTGTTCGCCGTCGTTCTTATCGGAGTGCCTTTGGCGGCCTGGTTCTGGCAGCGCCGGCGGAGAGATCCTGGAGGCATCACGTGAAAGTGACCCGAATCCGAGTCCTGACCAAGCTGGGCGCTGCCTTCGCGATTGGCGCGCTCTGCCTCCTTGCCTTCACACCCGGGCATGGCAATGCCTCCGCATCGACCTTCAGGACCGCGGCGACGTCGATTGCTCAGGACACCGGCGCGTCGTGTCCTCCCGAAGCCAACTCCTGCGCGCCGGTGATGACGCTTCCCTGTCTCGCCGGATCGTGCACCGTCACCGCGGGTCCGGTCAGCGCGCTCGGACAGGGGCAGGCGGTCTATGTCAACATCATCGGGCTCGAAAGCGGCGAGCAGGTAGCGCTGGCCATGTGCTCATTGGCGTCGGGAACGACTCCCGTGCCGGACCCGCAATGTGCGTCCTACCTTCCACCCGCTCCGAATTGCACGCAGGACTGCAACCCCACGCCGAGCCCACTGGAATGGCAGTACGCCGTCGGTGCCGGCGGGCCGACCGTCATTTCAATCGGCACATCGTTTGATCCGAACATTCCTGATGCGACGCCGATCACCTCGCAGAACGTGGCTGGGTACGGGGCGGGCCAGTTTGGCTCATTCTTCTGCGACAATGGTCCAGCGAATCCGTGCGGCATCGAGGTGATGGACCTCGGATCAACCACAACCCAGGGCTTTGTGGTCGGGGACGGATATCCGCCAGCCGGGCAAGGGGGCACTTTTAGTTCAAACGCGGCGAATACCGTGATCGTCCCACTCAACTGGGCTTCGACGGGCTCTGGGTGCCAATCGGCGCCGATCATGCAGGTCGACGCGTCCTACAGCGTGTCCCAATTCCTTCCTGCGGCCGGAGGGGCCACGTGCAGCGGACCCGACGGTGTGGCCGTGTTGCCCACCTCGCTGCCCTCCGTCGACGATGCCACCTGCCAATCGTCTGGGCAGACTCACTGCCCGATTACAGATGTCATCAACGGCAACTCCCCGGCGACCTTCACCGATGATCCCAACGATCCCACGACCCTGGCCGAGCTCCAGCAGGCCGGCGGGAAATTCGCCTACATCCCGATCGCTGTCTCGTCGACGGAGATCGCATTCGAGGGCCAGGCTGGGCGAACCGGAGTCGGCTCCATCACCTATCCCTTGAGTAGCTACAACCTCACGCCTGCGCAGACAGCCGGAATCATGACGCAGCTCTGGACATCGCCCGTCGCCGGCTTCGAGCTTCCTCAGGACGACCTGTGCTCACAGCTCACGGGAACAGCGCAGTGCAACGAGACACAGAAATTGGACGCGATAAATCCGACCGTGTACACGGTGAACGGCCAATACGCCAACGTGCTCGTCAACGGCGTGAGCGGTGGCACGCCAACGCCAATGTCGTTCAATTTCATCGAGTACGACGGCACCGGCGCGAACGCCTACCAGAACACCTCCATCAAGGATGCAACGAAGAACTACGCCGGCGATACCGGTTTCGCTCTGCTCAACCCGTGGCCGGGCAACTCCGGGCCGACGCCGACGACAGAGAACAACCTTGAGTCGATGTTCCCGTCGACGGGGAGCGGTGCCTCGTACGAGACCACAGGGTGGGTCTGTGACGCTCCGGACGCTCAGTTCACGGTCAACCTTCCGTTTGGTGGCACCGCCTTGCTGTCGGATCTGCAAAGTGGGAAGCAGATTCTGGCCGACGCCGAGGATGACCCCATCGAAATGACCGACAACGAAGGCGTGTGGACGCAAGCCCCGATCGTGACACAGCAGATCCAAGCCGATCCCAATGGATGTCAGGCCCTCTCGAGTCTGCCCACCAACTTGGCGCTCACAACCGGAGGAACTGGCACCGTCCCGTCGTACTCTCCCTCGAGCCAACCTCTGATTGCGGCACACACCATTCAGGGGGTCATGAGCAAGGGCACCCTCGGGTTCGCCTTCAGCGCAATGGACAGCTCCGAGGCGGACTTCTTCGGCCTCCTCCCTGCCAATCTCCAGAATGCGTCAGGCGCTTTCGTACCGCCGTCCGCGGCGTCCATCACCGCTGCGCTGAGCGCCGCCACGCCAGCGCCCAACGGCACGCTGATTCCGAGCTTTACCACCACAAATGCGGCTGCCTATCCGATGCCCATGGTGACGTACGCGCTGATCTCCACGAGCCCCCAGCCGAGCACGGATCAGGCCGACCAGCTCACCGAGATGCTCACCAACCTGGTCAACTACTCCAAAACAGGAGGCGCCGGGTCGAGCGAACCATTGCCTCCCGGGTACGTGCCGCTCCCGAGCGACCTTGCCCAGCAGGCGCTCACCGAAATCTCCAAGGATGTCATCGCCCCGAATGGTCAGCCCGTCGGCGGCGAGTCGGCTGCTGCGGCCAGTCTTGCCGCGAATTCGTCCTTCCAAGGCGGGAGCCTCCACCTCGTCGAATTCGTCGAATGGTGGTCCATTCTCGTTCTCCAGCGCCTTGGGAGCGCCTTTCGGGGTGAACGGGCTTGCGAAGTCTTCGGGCAGCAGTGCGGCGAAGAGCGGCTCGAATTCGTCGGGCGACGACGGCACTATCACGAATCCCATCGGACGCTTCATTGCCGTGACGCTCGGTGACAACCGCTATCTCGTGCCCGGGTTGCTGCTGCTCGCCCTCCTCTGCTTGGTCGCCGGGCCGCTTCTCTATATGTCTCCCTCGTTGCGAAAACCAGCCACCGCCGCGGACGGAGGTGGGGAAGGCGCGGGTGACGAGGGCGAGGGTCCACCGCCGCCGGAATGATGGAAACCGTTACCTCGGCAGACGACTCCAGCCAGCTGCCCGCTGACATCCCGGAGGGTGCGCCCGAGGGCGGACCGGCGCGCCCTGAAGCGCAAGATCATGGTGTGGAGGACGAGCACGAGGAGGACGCCACTCCTGCCACCCCACCTGGTGTGGCCGACTCGTTTGTGGCCCTCCTCCATGCGGTGGGCCGCGCCCTGGCTGTCCTGTCGCGACCACGGGTGGCCGGTGTGCTGATCGGCGGGCTTGGTGTCCTGATCATCTTGCTTCTCGGGTACATCTATGTGTTCACGCCGGTCAGTGCCGCCCGGTCGCAGCACTCGCTCCTACAGCAGATCCAAGCCCAGCCCGCCGATACCTACAACCTTGCGGTGGGAAAGATCCCGCCGGAGGGCAGCCCACTCGCCTTGCTCGTGATCCCGTCAATCCATTTGAACCAGGTCGTGGTGCAGGGAACTGACGTAAACGACCTCCAGCGGGGACCGGGTCACATGCCGACGTCGTCGCTACCGGGGCAGCGGGGTAACGCGGTGATTGCCGGTCGTCGTGCTACGTACGGCGCCACGTTCGGTTCCATCGGGTCGATGAAAAAGGGGCAGACGATCACCGTCGTCGACGGCCTCGGCAAATTCCACTACAAGGTCACCAGCGTGGTCTATGCGCAGAGCGGCCGACATGACGTGGTCACCCAGTCGGCTGACAATCGTCTCACTCTGGTTACCGCGGGATCCGGCTACTGGCCGAGCGGCCGGCTGGCCGTCATCGCAACGCTCGTGGGCAAGCCGTTCCCGAAGCTGCATGCGACCCACTTTGCCGCTCCTGCGTCAGAACTCGGACTGGCTGGCAACGCTGCTTCGGGCTTCCTCTTCGTCCTCTGGAGCCTCTTGTTCTTTGCGATCCTCGTGTCGGCGGTCTGGCTCCTGCGCACGTGGACGCAGCCGGTGGTCGTGCTCCTATTGGGCGTACCGGTCCTTCTGCTCGTTGCGCTCTTCGCCTGCGAGAGTTTCGTTGGCGCATTGCCCGCGACCGTCTGAGCGGTATGAGGTCATACGATCGCCGGATGCACCGCGGCACCATGCTCATGGCCGTCTCGGCGGCCGCGCTCGGGCTGGCCGCATGTAGTTCGTCGCCCAGCGCGACGGCGACCGGCCACGGGCAAACCTCAACGAGCTCTTGCGCACGAATCTGCTACCAACGCGCCCATGAAGGTCAAGTTCGGTACGGGTTCGATCGGCCAACCCGATCCGACGACGACTCTGCCAAACGAACGTGGCAATGCCATCCCCTCAATCCTGGCTCCGGGTCAGAACATCATCATTTCCGCTGCTGGCTGCAAACCGCAGACACTCGAAGCAAGCGTGACCGAGCCCGTGGTGTGGACCAACCTGTCGGGCAAGCCACAACGGGTGGTCTTCATCAACTTTCCCGTCGACTCAGGGACGATCCCGGTCGGGGGCACGTTTACCTGGTCGACTCAGGACGCGGTCGCGATGGCCTACAAAGTGCAACCATCAGGGAAAGTGTGCAAGCTGCTGATGAACGCAGCGCAGCCGTAACCACTTCCAGGGCGTCGTTCGCGCGTCGTTCACCTCTGCATCATCTGCCGTCCACGGACCCGCAGCGAGGCGTCCATTCATTTGCACTCACTCAAAGCTGACACTGTGAGTGAAACCGTCACCGAAATGGCGGTCTTAGCTGGGACTTTGTGCGCAGCGATTCGAAAATCGCAAAAGACAGCGGGGGATAAGCAACCGATCACCAAACGTTCTTCGCCCCGGTGTGTGGAATTCGCGAAACGTTTACGTTGCCTTCCTAACGTGCGTTTCGGCGATGGGTCCCGAAACGCCTCCGCAACACCATCGGTGCGCCACGGATCCTGTCCCCCCTCCGGGACCATGCGCCACTGGCCGGTGTGGAGTGCCGGTACGGAGATGAACCAACCCAAAAGGAGACCCAACACATGCTGAACAAGCTGATGGCGCGCCACCGCGCGCTGAGGCTAGGCGCAGGGTTGCTCGGAGCATCCGCGTTGGCTGTGGGCTTTGCGAGCCCCGCCCTCGCAGTAGCTTCGAGTGGCGGCAATGCGGCCTCGGCCAACTACAACATCTACCAGGGTGGATCGAACACGACCTACCTGATGATGCAGCAGCTGGCTGACGTGTTCAACCAGTCACCTGGTTGCGACTTGGCTTCTTCGAGCGGCACCGCGCAGCCACTCGACTACGGCTGCCCGGGCCTCAACGACCCCGGCACGACCCTGTCGACGCCGCAGTCGACGTCCGTGACCGGCAACGTGGCCAACGCCAGCAAGACAGTTTCATCGGTGTCGCCCGGCACGACCGGTTTCGCCGCCAACGAGGCTGTCAGCGACACGGCGGGTAAAATCCCCAGCAACACCGTCATCAAGGCTGTCACCGCCTCGACCATCACTCTCAGCAAGAAGGCCACGGGCAACGCGACGGGGGACACCATCAACGTGGTGACCACGCCGGCCGTCGGTGAGAACGGCTTCGTGACCTTTGCCCAGGAGAACCCCTTCAACGACCTGCTCATCGAAGAGCCGGCTTTGGGTTCGGGTAACGGCATCCAGGAGCTCGAGGACCAGGGCTCACACGCATCCGGTGCGAACTCGCACGGCAGCCCCATCAACGTGTCGCCGCTCGACGTGGCTCGCTCGTCGCGTGCGCCGGCACTCACCTCGCCTTCTGCGGCCGGTGACGACAAGGGCCTGAACTTCGTGGCCTACGCCATGGACGCCGTGACCTGGCTGCACTGGACCTCGGTGAGTGGTACGGCCACGCCTTCGAGCGCAGTCACCAACCTCTCGGTTGCGCAGCTGACCTCGATCTACGAGAACCAGGGCTGCACCGCCGGTGGCACCACGTTCACGACGCCGAACTGGGCCTGCTACGGCGGGTCGAATGCGCCGATCTCCATCTACATGGCGCAGAACGGCTCGGGCACCGAGTCCACTTGGGTGAGCTTGCTCGGTCTGACCGGCACGTTCCCCTTCGGTGGCGAGGACCCGAACCACGTGATCTTCGAGAATGAGACGTCGTCGATCCTGGCCAACAAGGACCAGGCCGACGCCATCTTCTTCTTCTCGTACGGCAAGTTCCAGACCATCTGTGCCTCCAACCCGGCCTTCTGCTCAGGTGCGTCGAGCAGCAAGGTTGCGCTCGGCCAGATCGCTGGAGTCAAGGCCAGCAAGGCAACGATTGCAGCCCAGCTGCCTGGTTCCGTCACCACGCCGTTCCCGGGTGACCGCTTGCTGTTCAACGTCTACTCCGACGGGTCGAACCCGGCCATCCCGATCTCCTCACCGGCATCGCTGAACGCGGTCAGTGAGGACGGGTTCCTGTGCAAGCCGTCGACCGCCACGGACGTCGACCCCAACACCGGTGCGACCTACCGGTCCGAAATCAGCAGCATCATCTCCGGACAGGGGTTCTTCCCGCTGCCGCTGATGGTTGAGGACGGCCAGGGCGCGACCACGGGTGTCTACGGCACGACCGGTACAGGCATCACGAACAATGCCTGGGCCTCCACCGGCGGCCTGCAGGGCTCCGCCTACAACGCCTCGCACGAGGCGGGCAGTCCCTGGAACTTCCCGACTGGCGACCAGGACACCGACAACACGGCGATCTCGGGCACCTACACGGGCGTCTACTTCAACGGCAACCCCAACGCCACGAAGACGGCCTCGGCCACGGACCCCATCGGGTTCTGCCTGACCGAAAGCTCGGACGGTAACTCCACCAACTAGCCGTCCATCGCAGTACGACACTGAAGGGCTGGCAGCCCGGGCTGCGGGGTTCGTCCCCGCAGCCCGGAGCCGGCTCCTCGGAGTCGAGGGATCTGCAGTACAAAGGAAGCCCGGCCTTGAGGCCGGGCTTCCTGCGTGTCTGACGCTCTTAATTCGCGGCGGCTGGGGCCGGGACAGCGCGGACTCGGTGGCCGTGTCGGTTCGACAGGAGCCAGGAACTACAGTCAGGCGCGTGGCCAGGCACGCCAAGCGTCGCCGCAAATCCTCTCCTCCGACCGACCAGGCCTGGAGCGACGAAAGCCGCTTCGACACCGATCTGCGGGCTCTCGAGCCGTTGTCGGAGGCCGGAGCGGCCGAGCCCGACTGGTTTGCTCCTTCCGCAATGGGCGAGGACGTCTATACGGCGCGTCAGGAAGTTCCGCTGGCCGCCATGCTGATGCTCGGCGAGCATGCCTGGCAGCGGATCGACGGCATGGGGCAGGCCCGCCAGGCCCTGGAAGCGCCGACGAGCGGCGACCAGCGAGTGGACCTGAGCGACGACGAGCGCTTTCTGCTGGCCAACGGACGAGCCTGGTGCCTCGTCGTACACTCGGACCTCGGCCATGGCGGCCGGCGTGACGATCCCATCGTCCTGGCTGACGCCCAGCGCCACGTCGAGCAGGCCGAGAGCGTGGCCACCAAGGACGTCCAGCGGGCCCAACTCCTGACGACCGGGGCCCTCGTGACCTTCCGCCGGGAGGGCGCGCTGGGTGCCCTGAACCTGGCCCGGACCGCCGTGGATGCGTTCGCCGTGCTGCCCGACAGCGAGCGGAGTGGCCAGAGTCAAGGGATAGCGAGCCTGGCTGTGCTCACCCTGGCGTTGCTCACGGCGGCGTCGGGTGACACCGGGTCCGCGTTGAACCTGGCCCGGGCGGCCGGCGCCCTCCGTCCACCGCTCGACGTCGACCAGGCCGCCTTCGGTGCTCTCTTGAAGGAGCTCTCGGAGTGGATTCCAGCCACATAGTCCCGCCCGCGTATTGAGGCGCCTACCTGCGGCTCTATAGTTCATCTGGCTGTTACGCCGATGTTGCGGGTGGTTCATCTGGTCCACCTAGCCTCACCGGCTGACATGCAGACGGTCGCACCAATGAGTCGGCTGCGAATTGGGGCCGTGTACCCCGGATCGCCTGGCGAACGAATCGACGCTCAGGGGACGATCCCGGGCGGAGGACAGTCACAGCATGACGACACAGCGAGACAAAGGACAACGCTGGCCGTTTGCGTGGCCCCGCCGCCGGAAGAACTCTCGGGGATCAGTGTCGATGCTCGACACCATGCAACTGACCTCCGTCATGACGGATCCCACGCCCAAGTCGGCTCCACCCGAGCACGGCGGAGCCAACGAGTTGCTCGGTGTCGTGCGGCCCGATGGAGAATTCAAGCAACGAGTCAGTTGGCTCACCGGTCCGAGCCGACCTTGGGATGCTTTGCGCGAGAGGCTGCCGGCACGCGAGGACATCTCCTTGCGGAAACTGGGCTTGGTGGTCGGCGGTTTCGCCCTTCTGATCGGTGGCCTCGTGGCCGGCACCATGATCGCGTCGACCAGCGCCACGCCGCCGGACGCGTCGCATACGGGGCTCGGCGCGGTGGCTCACCGTCTTGTCATGAGCCCGACCAATTTCGATCTGCCCCAGGCCAGCACCGTCCCGATCCCGGCCCAGCCGTCGGTCGCGCTTTCCAGCCCAACGTCTCCCCATGAGGTGTTCGGGTACGCGCCGTACTGGTCGCTGCCGGACTGGGAGAGCTTTCCGTACGGAGACTTCTCCACCGTCGCCTACTTCAGTGTCAACGTGAATCCGAACGGATCGATCCAGCAATCAGGGCCGGGCTGGGACGGCTACAACAGCGAGGATTTCGTCAATTTCATCAACGCGGCACACCAGGCGGGCGACAGAGTCGTGCTGACGGCGAACGACTTTTCCGAGGCTTCCCTCTACACCCTCACCCATTCGCCGAACGCCGGCGTCGTGCTCGGCACCGAGCTCCTCGAGGTCGTGCAGACGAAAGGGCTCGACGGTGTGAACCTCGATCTCGAGGGGACCGGCAGCGGAGACCAGGCCGGCCTCGACCACGTGGTGAGCCAGGTCGACTTCATTTTGCACAGCGCCAATCCGCACTACCAGCTCAGCATGGCCACCTACGCGTCCTCGGCCGGTGATCCGAATGGCTTTTATGACATCCCAGGCCTCGCCCAGTGGGTCAATGCCTTCTTTGTCATGGCCTACGACGTGAGTCAGGGACCGACGGGTTCCCGGGGAGAGAGCGGTGGTGGTGACGACGCGGCGTACGTGGATCAGTACGTCTCCGCGGTCGGCGCGTCAAAGGTGATCCTGGGCGTGCCCCTGTTTGGCTATGACGAACCCACCAGCGGTCCGGCGCTAGGCAACAAGGCGACGGGTTCGGCGGTGCCGGTGACCTACGCCCAGGCCATTGCTTCGGGCCCGACGTACTGGGACCCAGCCACGGACACCGCCTGGACGTCCTATCAGTCGAATGGTCAGTGGCATCAGGTCTTCTTCGACAACGCGAACACCCTGGAGGGGAAAGTGCAGTTGGCGGCCAAATCGGGTCTGTTGGGAGTCGGCGTCTGGGCCCTCGGGATGGAGGGCAATGACAACTCGGTCCTTGGCCTGCTCAGTGGTCGTGCAGTCTCTCTGCGCACGCCCCCCGAGGGGCCGACCACTTCGGCCGCGGCAGCCACCATCATCAAGAGAGTGAAGATCAAGTCTCGTGGTGGGGCTGGCGCAACAGGGGAGTCCACGACGACCAGCTCGGTCCTCGGCGGCGAGGGTAGGGGCCACCATGGTGCCGGCGCGACCACGTCGAGCACCTCGACGACGACGAGCGCACCCGCCACCTCGTCGACGACGACGACGTTGCCTCCGACATCATCGACCACGACGACTGCACTCACCGGTAACTCTGGGAATACCGGCAGCACGACGACCTCGACGGCGACCCACCAGTGACACACCGACACCAAGCTGAACCGGGAACGCGCGCGCGCCGCTACCGGGTTGCGCTGACCTTCGCGGCGTTGACGGCGGTGCTCGGCGTCGCCGCATCCGCCTGCGGGAGCAGCGGTCCGTCCGAGGGCGCCCTCGCCGGGAAGTCGGCCACCTCTGTGCTCTCGACCTCCATCAAGGCCTATCACCGGCAGAAATCGGTAACCTTTGTCACCAAGACCGTCGCTGGCAAGACCAGCACGGAGCAAGTCGGAGCGACCAGCGAGGCGGCTGCAACCGAGTCGGTGCGTTCGTCGACGCTGCCCGTCCTCCAAGCCATCCTCGTCGACGGGTCGGCCTACCTGCGAGCCGGGTCACAGTTCCTGGAGCAGCAACTCAGCCTGTCGACCGCCCAGGCGGCGGCGCATGCGGGCCAGTGGATCTCGTTCCAGAAGGGGGATCCCGGCTACTCCACCATCACGCAGTCGCTCAGCGCGGCGGAGGCGATTGTCCAGTTCGTGCCGGAGGAGCCCAACCTTCGCGTCGCGGGCGCCACCACCTTCGGCGGCCAGAGCGCGGTTGCCGTCACGGGCAGCCCGTCCACCGCGCCCCCGGCAGGCACGACCGCCTTCGTCACGTTCTTCGTCTCGACCACCGCCCCCTACCTGCCCCTGGGCGCGACCGTCCAGGTCAACAACGACAACGGGCACAACATCGAGCGGGTGGCCTCGGTGTACGGCAAGTACAACCAGAAGGTGGACCCCAAAGCGCCAACCGGCGCCGTGCCCATTACCTCGCTCGTCTCGTCCTGATCGGCACGACGCCGTCGGCCTTGGCGCGCTCAGGCCGCGCGGCGGTTGGTCCTGATGCTGTCGTTCACGTCGCCCATTGACAGCGAGCGCATGCCCTCGGTCGTTCTGAGGCGGTCCAGCTCGTCCAGTACCCGGGCCAACAGCGCCAGGTTCGACTGAGGGTCGGTCACGAAATTCTGGGGGTGCCACCAGAGGTGCAGTATCCGGCCCCGCCTGGCCGCGTCGCGTAGGCCGGCGACGATGCGGTGGTACTGGAGGGATTCGAGCGAGCGGGTTCGAGGCGAGAGGGGCCGCAGGAAGGTGCTGGCCGGGATGTTGCACAGGCCAGAGGTCTCGGCCACCTGGTCCCAACCGAAGGTGTGGAGGGGTGGCCCGGCGTAGGTTGTGGCCAGGCGGGCTGCCCGTACGGCCAGGCTCGTGTCCTCGCCCCGTCGGGAGCGGTTGGCCCAACCGGGCTGTGGCCCCCTGATGCATTCGAAGCCGGTGGCCAGCACGATCGACGCGTAATCGTCACGCCACTGGTTGCGTGGCAGCACCAGCGATTTGAGCCGCAGTCCCCGGGTCGAGGCGGCGTGCTGCGCCGCGGCCAGGTCCGCCCGGAAAGCGGACTCGTCGGCGCCCTGCTCTAGGCAGTAGAAGTGGGAGAACGTATGCGATGCCACCTCCTGCCCTTCGAGGGCGCAAAGCTGGTTGACCAGGCTCCCGGCCAGGTGAAGCGGGTCGTCGTGCTCGTCGCGGCCGATCGCCTCGCCGTAGGGATCGAGTTCCGGTCGGTCGTAGGTCGGGTCGCAGCAGCGGCATGTGCCGGCCTGCCTCGTCCGCCGTCGAGGCGAACAACAGGCCGACGGTCGCCCATGTGGCCCGGATGTCGCGCTGGACGAACAGCTCGGCCAGCGTCGTGACCATGTCCCGGCTGGCGATCAGCGAGTCGGCCACACTGGCATAGGGGGCAGAATGGTCGCGCACTCCCCAGTGCAACTCGAAGTCCAGGGAAATTACGAGCGCACCAGGCTGCTCAGACACGAAGGAGAGGCTAGCAATTGACTTCGCCAGCCAACGAACCCCGATCCGGAACCGCCGACGCACTCGAGGTGACGCCCGAGGGTCTCGGCAAGGTGCTCGGCGCCATGCGCTGCCCGGAATGTGGCGAAGAAATGGAGCGTGACCAGCCCCGAGTGATCTGCGTCAACGGCCATGAAATCCCGATCGTGGACGGCTACCTCGATGCCACCGGGTCTCGGGCAGTGGCCAGCGCGGCGACCGCCAAGACGTTCGAGAGCTTCGGCTACGAATGGACGACCTTCTCCTCGGTGATGGAGGAAGACGAGCTCTACGCGGAGCACTACCTGCGCGATCTAGATCTTCCGTCACTGGTGGGTCGGCTGGGCCTCGATGCTGGGTGCGGTCGAGGGCGCTACTCGCGGTTTTTGGCGCCTCATCTCGGCCAGCTCGTCGCGCTGGACGGATCAGAAGCTGTGCGCTCGGCGGCACAGAACATGCGTGACCTGAAGAACGCAGTGGTCGTTCGCTCCGACCTGCGTCGCGCTCCGTTCGCCGACGAGAGTTTCGGCTTCGTGGCCTCCTTTGGCGTGTTGCATCACCTGGAGGATCCGCGAGCGGGGTTCGACCGCTTGGTACGGCTGCTCGCGCCGGGCGCCATCATGACGCTCTACCTCTACAGCAGACCCGATCACCGTGGTCCGAGGGGGATTGGCCTCGCTGCCGCTGCCTGGCTGCGCCGCTATACGGTCCGGATGTCCCACCCTGTCCTGCGGGCCGCCTGCTATCCGTTGGCCGCGCTCTTGTGGCTCGCCGTCGTCCTGCCCGGAAAGGTCGGTGACGCGGCCCACATCGACAAGCTGTCCTCGCTACCGATGGCCACGTATCGCGACAAGCCGCTTCGGAGCCTTGTGCTCGACACATTCGACCGCCTGAGTGCACCGGTCGAGCACCGCTACGTGTGGGCGGATCTGGCCCCGTGGTTCGAGGAGTCGGGGCTGGTGGTCGACGCCCACCGCGACGAGTCGGGCTGGTTCATCGTGGCCCACCGGCCCGGAATCTGAGCATTCAAGCCACTCCCTGGCGCAGCCGAGTGGCCACATAGCCCCAGGCGGTGGGATGCCAGCGCAGCTGTGACTCTTCGGCGCCGGCCAAGGGGGCTCCGGGATCGCTTCGGCGCCTTCGAGGAGGGTCGACGCGACCTCGACGAGGACGGGCAGACCGCAGGCCAGGTGGAGGTAGGGGTAGGTGGCGATGGTGTCGTCGTGGGCCCGCGGAAAAGTGGCCTGACCCAAAATGCCTCCGGTGTCGATCCCTGCGTCGACCAGGTGCACGGTGGTGCCGGCCAGCTCGGGACGGCCGTCGGCAAAGGCCCAGTAGCCACCGTGCACGCCGCGGTAGCGCGGCGTGATCCCGGCGTGGACGTTGACGACCGGGGCGGCGATCTCTCGAAGGACTCGTTCGGAGATGATGCGGGTCCCGTGGACGACAACGAGGTCCGGTTTGGCCTCAGTCAACAGCGCCAGCGTCTCGGGCGTGTTCACCGACTCGACGTAGGCGCCACGGGAGATGGGGCTGAAGTCGAACCCGTGCTCGGCAGCGATCTGGGCCGTCCGGCGGCGCCCCTGGAGCCGCAGGGCGGGCATCACTGCGCCCATGAACAGCACGTGCCCCGCAACGGTGCGCCAGCCCAGCTTGCGGGCACGCCGGCGCGCCAGGGCCAGGCGAGAAGGGGAGGCTTCGAGGAGGGCACGCACCTCTACGCCCTCGCCGAGGCCTGCGACCAGGGCGTGGTACACGGCGCGGGTGGGCGTGCCGCGGTCACCCAGGAGCACGACCGAACGGCCGAGCCGCTCAGTCATGTCCGTCGGCGTCGAGTGCGGACATCATGGCTGCCTCGATCGAATCGACCTCGTCGTCGAGTGAGAGTCGCTCCTCGGCAGCGGCCTCCCACAACGTTGCGTGCCGAATGCAATGGGTCGGGCCCGTCGGGCACGTCGATGGCACGCGAGCCTTGGTGACCGTGAGATCGCGCCAGCTGTCGGCCAAGGCGACCTCCTCGACGTACACCAGGTCCAACCGATGCCGACGGCGGGCCAGGCACTTGGGCGTTGGTTCAGTGCGTTCGCTCCAGGCCCCCCGCCGGATCCAGGTGGTTTGCAGTGGTCAAGATCCGCACCGGGCGACGGTTCCGTTCTCGTCGAGGAAGGAACGCAGGCAGGCTAGTGCAGCCATTGGGACGGGCCGACGGCCGGGTTTACCTTCTGGTCCCGGACCCGACACGCCCCGTTCAGCCCTCATCGCCGGGAATGCACGCCGACGAACCCGATCCGGTACCGTGCGAGAACCGGTACGGAAAGGAGTCCCCATGGAGCCTCATGAGGAGGAAGAGGGCTGGTTCACCGACCCGTTCGGGCGGCACGAGGCCCGCTGGTTGTCCTTCGGGAAGCCGACCAAGCTCGTGCGTGACGGCGTCGTCGAGTCCTATGACGAACCGCCCGAGGAGGAGCCCTCGAACGTGCCTGTGCGCATCGAACCCGAGGTTGAGGCCAACGACGGGGCCGACCTCATTCGGGCTGGGGACCCGTCGGGCACCAACGATCTCGGTTCGTTGAACGAGCGGATGTCAGACGGCGCGCTCGAGGGAGCAGCCCACCCCGAGGCTCGCATCTGAGCCGAAGCTGAGCGTCAGGTGGCGGGCCAGCGCTCGAGCCACGCCTGGAGCATCAGCACGTCCCACAGCTCTGCGCTCAGATCTCGTCTTTTGGCCTGATGGAGATCCCAGGCGTGGCGAATCGGCTCCGGTCGGAGGAAACCATGGCGCGTCAGCGCCGATTCCGACAGGAGTTCTTCGGCCCACGGCCGGAGGGGCCCTCGCAGCCATGTGCCGATGGGCACGCCGAACCCCATCTTGGGCCGATCGACCAGTGACGCCGGCACGTGGCGGTAGAGGATCTGGCGGAGTATCCACTTGGCCGTCCCGTCGCGCCGCTTCGAGGTCGCCGGGAGCCGCCAGGCTGCCTCGAGCACCCCGCGATCGAGAAAGGGCGTGCGCGTCTCGAGCGACACCGCCATGGCGGCTCGGTCCACCTTGGTCAGGATGTCGTCGGGAAGGTAGGTCACCAGGTCGGTTCGCAGGAGCTGGGCCATCACGTCCGGGTCACCCGGAGTGGTGTGGCCGTTGCCCGCGGTGGTCGATGCCGGGGAGGCGCCGGGCACCAACGAGGCCGGATCCTCCCAGTGCGAGACGAGCGCCCGGTAGGCGCCATCGACGCTCGAGGCCTCGAGCACGCGACCGAGTTTGGCCACTTTGTTCGAGGGGAGGCGCACCTGCCAACCCGTGGGTAGCCGAGCCGCCACCGAGTCGACGGCTCCCGGCGGGATGCGACGCAGCGTTCCCCCGACGCCGCGACGAAGCGAGGATGGAAAGGGAGCTGCGGCGTGCCAAACCCGATCCAACCAGGCGTGGCGGTTGTAGCCGGCGAAGAGTTCGTCGCCCCCGTCCCCCGACAGCGCGACCGTCACCGCCCGCCGGGCCACCGTCGCGACCAGGTGCGTGGGGAGCTGTGAGCTGTCGGAGAACGGCTCGTCCCAGATGTCGGGCACTCGGGGGACGAGGTCGAAGACGTCTTGTGCCGTCATGCCGACCGTCGTGTGTTCCGTGCCGAGGTGCGCGGCCACCGCGGCAGCCGCTGGCGCCTCGTCGAAGGCCTCGTCCTCGAAGGAGACTGTGAAGGTACGGATGGGATGGTCGCTGTGGCGCTGCATCAGCGCCACCGTCAGGCTGGAGTCGATGCCTCCTGAAAGCAGCGCGCCGACCGGCACCTCGGCCACGGTGCGGGCGCCCACCGCGTCGGAGAGTGCGGCCTCCACCACTTCGATCGCCTCGCGGTCGTCGATCAGAGGGCGGAGCCGACAGGCTGCATCAATGGCTTCGCTGGCCGACCAGTACGGCACCTGTTGGGGCAGACGGCCGGGTGCCGTCTCGGACTCGAGGCAGACGCGTGCGCCCGGACCGAGCTTCGCGAGACCCCGGTAGATACAGGCCGGCGCCGGGACGCAGCTGAGCCGGAGGTAGTCCGCCACCGCATCGCGGTCGACCCGAGCCTCGAAGGTCGGAAGGGTGTGGAACGCCTTGAGTTCCGAAGCGAAGGCAAAGACCGGGCCCGCCCACCCGTAGAACAGCGGCTTTTCCCCGAAACGATCACGGGCCAGGTGGAGCCGGCGCTCTCGGCGGTCCCAGGCGGCGAAGGCGAACATGCCTTCGATCCGCTCGAGCGTGCCCTCAAGACCCCAGTGATCGAGTCCACCGACCAGGACCTCGGTGTCGGAGGTGCCGCGGATGCGCAATCCCGTGCCCTCCAGTTCGGCACGCAGGGCCGGCGTGTTGTACAGCTCACCGTTGTAGCTGACGATCCAGCGACCGCTGGGCGACCCCATGGGCTGCTGACCTTGGGTGCCGCGCCCGACCACTTCGAGGCGACGATGGCCGAAGCCCACACCCACCTCCGCGTCGACCCATGTCCCGGCGTCGTCCGGGCCGCGGTGGATCAGCGTCGATGCCATCTGGCGGGCACGCTCGTGCAGCGCGTCCGGTCCAGTCGTTCGAGTCGTGTCGAGGAGTCCGGCGATCCCGCACATCAGGAAACCCGCATCGGTGCGAGCGCGGCTGCTCCGGGAAGGCGCAAGTCACGGGCTGCCGCCGCGCCGCCCGGCAGGCCCAGGGCGTGGTCGACGCGGACTCCGCTCTCTCCGTCGAAGAGGCTCACCAGGGTGTGCCCGCCAGCGCGTCCTCCAAGTTGGTCCACCAGGGCCCGGGCGAAGACCAGGGCGCTCCGCCCCAGGGCGGTGGGAATGACGTGGTGGACGCGGGGTCCCGGGTCCGTCTGTGAGGTGAAGGAATCCGGCTGGCGCCCCATCGTGAGGGGCATTCTGCTCGGATCTGGGGCGGAATGGCCAACGACGTGCAATTTCATCTAGTTTTGGTGGCTTGTCGGCGGCTTTTGGCGCGCCGTCCACCGACTTGTAGGGAGGCTGGTGGGGTGGCAGCAGGCAGTCCCGCCTCGAACATAGCGAGCATGCTCCGGAAAACCGGGGTGCAGATCTTTTCGAAACTCCCGCCGTCTGCCCGGCTGGCCCTCCTTCATGCCCGTGGTCGCTACGCACCGTGGGAGGAAGGGTTCGATTTCACCCCGCCCGCGCTCGAGCCCGGTGAGGTCGTTGGCGCGCCTGAGTTCGTCGGCATCGGGGTCCAGAAGGCGGGAACGACGTGGTGGCACGGGCTGATTGCAGCTCACCCGCAGGTGTCGGCCCGGCCGGACCTGCACAAGGAGCGCCACTACTTCGATCGCTTCGCAGCGAAGCCCTTTGGCCCCTCCGACGCCGAGCAGTATCGCGGCTGGTTTCCTCGGCGACCGGGCAAGGTGACGGGGGAGTGGACCCCCGACTACATGCATTTGCCCTGGGTGCCCACTCTGCTCGCCCAGACGGCACCCGAGGCCCGTCTGCTCGTGCTCCTGCGCGACCCGGTCGAGCGGTTGCGTTCGGGTCTGTCGCACCATCGAACTCAGCGGGGACGGCTGACCGCTGACGTGTGGGCGGACGCGGTTGACCGGGGCTTCTACGATCAACAACTGGCCACCTGGACCTCTCTGTTCTCGCCGGACCAGTTCCTCGTTCTGCAGTACGAGCGCTGCGTCGCCGACCCAGGGGGAGAGCTGGCACGCACCTATCGATTCCTCGGCCTTGATCCGTTCGTGCCCGAGGGCTTGTCCCACCGCGTGAGCGCAAGCCGGGACCAGGTCTCGATACCCGAGGACGTGCGGCGACGTCTGGTCGACCTCTACACCGCTGACGTCACCGCTCTGGCCAAGAACCACCCCGAGATCGAACTCGACCGCTGGCCCAACTTCGATGCCGTGGTGGACCGATGATCCACCTCATGCTCGCCAGCACGGCCGCGTCGACCGCCTCTTCGAGCCCAAACGCCTCAGTGCATGTGGGTACCGACTTGCCGGTGGCCATTCTCACCGTGGTGGTCCTGGCCTACTTCGGCTACCTGATCGTCAATCGCATCGCTCGCGGTGACTCCTACGACAAGCTGCGCAAGGTCTTGCTGGCCAGCCTGATCCTGCACCTGCTGAGCGCCCCATTGCAGATCTTCGTGGTGAAGCATTTCTACGGCGGCGTCGCCGACTGGTTGCGCTACACCCACCAGGGCGCGTTGCTCGCGGATAACTGGCGCAACTTCCAATTCACCACGCAGGGAACGGGAATCGGGCCCATCGTGGGCAACGGAGCCACCTCCATTTATGGCGGGGTCATCATGACAGTGGTCGGGCCGAACCTGCTGGCTTCGTTCCTCGTCGCCGCCTTCACCGCGTTCGTGGGCAGCGTGATTTTCTACTTGGCCTTTCGGATCACATTTCCGGAGGCAAACTGCAAACGGTACGCATGGTTCGTCCTGCTGTTCCCCTCGCTACTCTTCTGGACGGCGGACGTCAGCAAGGAAGCGAGCATGCTGCTGGCCCTCAGCCTGGTCGCCTACGGCATGGCGCTCATTCTGCAGGGTCGCGCGCTTGGCTATCCGATCGGGATCCTGGGCGGCGCGTTCGCCCTCGTTATCCGGCCTGACGAGCTGGTCATCGTCGTCGTGGCGTTCGCTTTGGCCATGGTGGTGCGTGGCTTGTTTCGGCAGGGCCGATCGTTCCGCGGTCCGATCCGCATCGCTGCCGCAATCATCGTTGTCGGAGGCTTCGTCATTGTGACCGGCATCGCGGCCTCCCACTTCCTGCAGCACACAGCGGGCGGGAAGGGGTTGACGGGAACGCTGAACCAAGTGGGTGCGAACAACCAGGGTGTGGGCGAAGGCTTCGGGAGCAGTTCCGTCCCGTACTCGAGCAACCCCTTGTACTACCCACGCGATATCTACACTGTCCTCTTCGACCCGCTGCCCGTCACCGCTCGCAGTGTGACGCAGCTCGCGGCCGCGGCCGAGAACCTCTTGATCCTGGCTGTGATTCTCCTCTCTTTGCGACAGCTGCGGTGTCTGTTCCGGGTTTCGCTTCAGCGGCCGTACGTCCTGGTATGCGCGGTCTACAGCCTGGCCTTCGTGTATTCCTTCGCGGCGCTCGGCAATCTCGGGCTGATCACGCGGGAGCGGACCTTGCTCCTCCCGTTCCTCTTCGTGCTGCCGGCCATTCCCTTGGCCCCCGAAGGCGAGTATCCCTACCCGTGGCAGGTGGCACGGAGGCTGCGACGCCCCATCTCACAATCGGGTCAATCTGCCCCCGCTGCACGGGGCGATGAGGTGGAGTGGGCGGTAGGCGAAGACGTGGCGGCGCAGTGGGGTGCCGACCCGGTGAACGAAACTGAAACGGCCGACTGGTCCCCGGCGGAGTGGATACCTGACCGATAGGCGCCTGGCGTGGCGCGCCGCGTTCACAATTTGCTGGCAACTCGTCGCGACCACTGATGCAGGATTTGCGCAACTCACCGACAACGGGCCGCGCTGAGCTGCGGGCGGCAACCCATTGTTGTGAGAACTGGTGTTTCCCTCGTCTTCCGCGAAATGTAAATAGCCAATTGGTCCCATATCCCGTGACGCCGGCAGCGCCGATGCATGGGTGTGCGGAAATATTTCTTGGTTCTCATTCTCGTTCTCAGCTTCGGTGTCGTGGCCCTGCCGGCCGGTGCCAGCAACCCGTCCACCGTGTCGCCACCGGCCAAACTCCCGGCTGACTGCTCCAAGGATGTGGCGTACGGCATGCAGCACTGGTTGCGATCGCTGCCCCCCGATACAACGGTGGTCGCCCCGGCGGGTGCGTGCTACTTGATCAATGGGGGTATCGCGATCATCGCAGCTCAGGGTTTGACCATTGCTGGCGGCACTTGGGAGGACCAGACGGCGCCACAACCGGGCGCCAGCCAGGACGACATGGTTCCCGCCTTCTGGTTCAAGGGTGGATCAAACATCACCCTGGAGAATCTGAGCATCAACGGTTCCAATCCCGGTGGGTACACGCCGGCGGGTGCATTCGCCGCGGGCATTCGCTCGGATGGGATAATTGGATTCCGGGTAACCAACGTCAACGTCAACAATGTCTGGGGTGATGGTCTTGAGTTGACGCCGCTTCGCGCCGCTGACGACAGCTCGACCATCATCTTGAATGCGTCGGAGAACGTCTTTGTCTATGGACTCAGCGTCAACGGGGCCGGACGTCAGGGCGTCACCTTGGCCAGCGTGAACGGGGCAAGCCTGAGCGCAGTGCGCCTCAAGCACATAGGTCTCGACTTTTTCGACGTCGAGGCTGACCAAGGGAACGAGGGTGCGCGCAACGTCACGATCAACGGTTGCGAGACCGGAGGCGTCGGCGGTCTGTTCTTTGCCAATGCCGGAATGAGCTCGGCGAACAACACCGGCAATATCACGGTAGAGAACTGCACCATGGATCAGCCGACAGCCGGCGACGCGGTTTTGGTTCAGGCACCGAACTTGCAGGCGACGAATTCCCGAGGGCCGTTCACCTTTTTGAACGACACGTTGCTGTGTGGCTCGAGCGTGTACGTCTCGTGCATCCAGTCGACCGATGCGAACATCACTGTCGCCAACTCGAATGTGGTGGTACCGGTGGGGACGATCCATGAGCCTGTCTTCAACGCCAACAACAGCAGTGGGCTGAGCTTTACGGGCGACTCCGTCTCGGGCTATACCTCGCCCGGCTCGAAAGACGCCAGTAGCACCGTCAACATCAGCGGAGGCATTTGGTCGCCTTATGTCGCCCCGCACCCGTCGCCCGGGCCAGTCCATGCCGGCAGCTACACCTGCGCCGACGACTTCGACCACGACCTCGTCGTCGACGACGACGACAACCACGAAGCCCGCGAAAGCGGCCGGTTCCGGCGGGTCCGGCAAACGGCAAAGCAGGCAAAGCAGGCAACTCGTCATCACCGGCAGGCCCCACGACCGCGACCGTGCTGACCTCCGATCGCACCAACCCCCTGGCCACGCCAGTGGCCCGCTCCATCATCGTCCTCGACCTCGGTGCGGGAGCCGTGGCGTGCGGCCTGCTCCTCGAGGGCGTCGCCGCCGCCTCGAGCACGTGATGCCGGCTCGTTCACTCGGTGCAGGACCTGCTCGGTCGACCCGCGACGCTCCGGCAGGTCCTGATTCCCCCGCCCGAGTCCGGTCGCTTCGGCCCGCGGGGCATGCCCTGCACCCTCATCCCGCCGAGGTCGACCGGCGCCGGGTCTTTCGTGTTCGTCCAAGGAGGCGCTCGTACACTTCGAGCGTGATCCTGATCACCTTCCGGTCGTCGAAGTCGGCCCTGGCCCGGGCTACCGAGGCCATACCCATCGCCCGTCGACGTACCGGATCGCGGGCCAAGGTCTCAATGGCCGCGGCCAAGGCGGCGCCGTTTCGAACTGGCACCAAGAGCCCTGTGATGTCGTGGTCCACCACTTGCCGGCAGCCCCGGATGTCCGAGGCCACGACCGGCACACCGCAGGCAGTCGCTTCCATCGCGGAGCGAGGGAATCCCTCGCGGTACGAGGGGAGTACGAACAGATCCATGCCCGGGTAGAGCTCTTCGACGTCTTTACGTTCTCCCAGGAAACGCACGTTGCCGATCTCCTCGGCTTTCCGCACGTCCGCGTCCGACAGAGCGTTGCTCTTGGCCGGCTCGGCGGGGCCGATCACCACGATGGTCACGTCGGGGGCGTTGCTGCGCAGCCGCCGGGCCGCCTCGAAAAGCTCGGCGAACCCCTTCTCCCAGACAAGCCGACCGACCACCCCCACGAGCACATGACCATCAGTCACGCCCATCGATTGGCGCGCCGTTGCCACCACGTGAGGCGACTGGGGCCGGAAGCGTCCGAGGTCCACCCCGTTGCCCAACAGAACCAGCTTGCGCGCGGGCACCCTCAGTCTGGCCAGGATCCTCATATCCTCGACGTTCTGCACCAGCTCGGCCTGGGAACATGTTGAGATCGTGCGTTCGAACCCGTAGACCATTGTCCGGCGCAGGATGGGATCTTCGGGTGTGGCATAGAGCCCGTGCACCGTGTTGACGACGACAGGTACCCCAGCCAGCCGGGCGGCCAACCGCCCGTACACGCCCGGTTTCGGGTTGTGTGTGTGCACAATGTCCGGTTGCAGTCGCCGGAACAGCTGCACGAGTTCGCCCAGTGCCTGCACGTCCTGGCCGACCGAGTTCGAGCGAGTTGCGTGCTGCACGGGTTCGTGCCGGATGCCCCATGCCGCTAGCTCTGCTGCGTAGCCGCTGACGCCAGAGGCTCCGATGACCTCCATGCCCGCATCGGCGAAGGCGCGAAGCTGTGGCCCCAACAGAAGTGCCAGGCTCATGTCTGTGGTCGCCAGATGGACCAGCCGTCGGCCGGCCAGGGAAGTTTCGGGTCCGTCCGAGGTCATGTTCTGCTGACCTGTCCCCCGACAACCGGCACCAGCTCGTCGTAGATGCCCTCGACCTGTTGCACACAGCGGGTCACGTTGAAGAGAGACGCCCTCTCGAGTGATCCTGACGCCAATCGTCGACGGAGATCGGCGTCATTGGCGACTCGAGTGATGGCGTCGGCCAGGGCTTCTGGCTGGTCTGGGGGGACCACGAGGGCATCGAACCCGTCGGTCCACAGGTTGGGGATCTCGCCCACCGCAGTGGCCACGACGGGCACGCCCATGGCAGCGGCTTCCATGAGTACAACCGGGAGGCCCTCTTGACGCGAGGGAAGCACGAAAAGATCGGCTGCACCCAGGAGACGCAGGACGTCGGAGCGAGCACCTACAAAACGGAAGTGATCGCCGAGGCCGAGGTTCGAGCGCAGGGCCTCCAGTTCTTCTTCGAACGGTCCCCGGCCAACCGCGACGAAACGGACAGGTACTTGGAGCTCGCCCACAATTCGAGCAGCACGCAGCAGCACGTCGTAAGCTTTCTCGCGCCGGAGGTTCGCCACCGTCAAGGCCATGTATTCGCCATCGGCCAGCCCGAACTCGCGGCGCACTTCGCGGCGTTCCGCCTCGCTGATCGCCCTCGCCGCCTGTACCGGTTCCATCTCAATTCCGTGGATGACGGTGGTGGCGTGGTGACGCAAGGAGGGTGGCAGTGACTCCTTCGCTGCATTCGAGACCATGAGGAGGCGATCGTCGAGACCGATGGTGACCCGATTGAGGGCCTTGAGGGCGATCGCCATCTTGTCCCACATGTTGTGTTCGGTGTAGACGAGGGCGGGTCGTCGACGGGGGGTCAGACTGGCTGCGGCCACTATGCGCCCGAGCGTCGCCGCGTAAGGCAAGTGTGAGTGCATGAGATCGAAGTCGCCGTGGCGCAGCAAGGCACCGAGACGCCGGGTCCAGCTGAGATCGCGGTTGGAACGGGCGCCGAGCGAGTGAACTATCACACCGGCGTCCTCCAGCTGAGGCACCAGCGAATTCTCGCTCTCGAGGATGTACGCCACCTCGTAGTCGAAGCGCTCGCGGTCCCGGTGGCGGACCATGTGGACCAACAACTGTTCGGCACCCCCATATCCCAAACACTTGATGAACAAAAGCACCCTGCGCCGCCCAGCCGGGGTTGCCATGCTCCCGTCCGTGCCATTCCCGGGGTCGCTCTGAGTCTCCACTCCCACCTTTGGGCCCTTCCGCTGCGCCACGGGGACAGTACGCCATGTCGGCGATGGTCGCGAAAATGCCTTTTTGCACCACGTATGAACTTTTTGCGGGTCGCAACGTGACGAAGGGGTGTCACAATTCCCGCTCCTGCCCGCCATATCGCACGCCCAAGCTCGGGCAGAGTATTTTGGTCTCCGAAACATGCTCTCCCCGGTGCCCTCAGGGTTCTTCTGAGGGTGAGACGTAGCATGGCCCCGTAGACGCGGTTCGGGCGACGGTCCGGAACGCGTGTGTGAGGTGTCGTCCAGGGAGGGGAAGAAGCAATGACCAGTTCTCAAGACCTTCCCTCTGCGCCGAAACGGAACCAGTGAAAGATCCCCTCAAGAGGAACCGGTTCACCACCGGAGAGGCACCTTCCGTCTCCGTGGTCGAGGTCGTGCGAAAGCTCGGTCTGAGTTCGCTGCGCCTCAAGATCGTCGTCTTCACCCTCCTCTCCCTGATCGGCTCTCTGAGCCAAGCAGTCCTCTTGTTGGTCATCTCAGAGGTCGCCTTGGCCGACGTCGAGGGCAAGCGCTCGTTTCACGGCCTCGGGCCCGAATTGACGCCGCATAGCGCCTTGGTCGTCCTGTGCGTGGCGTTCCCGCTCTTCTTCCTCTGCAACATCCTCACCACCCTGGTCAGCACGTCTGTGTCCGAGCAGGCCCTGACCAAGACCCGCACACGACTCGTGGACGGGTTCTTCCAATCCAATTGGGCTCTGCAGTCGGGCGATCGGCTCGGCCATCTTCAACACCTGCTGGTCCAGAACGCCTCGGCCACTTCCAGCATCGTCGGGAGCATCTCCTCCGGGCTCCAGTCGCTCATGATGGCAGTCGGGCTGTTGGCGGTCTCCCTCGCCGTCGATCCCGCTGCGGCGATCGCGGTCATTGTCGTCGGCTTCCTGCTTCTGCAGATCCTCCGGCCGCTCAATGTGCGCAGCAAGCGCATGAACCGCGAGCTCTCCTGGAGTACGAGAGCTATGGCGACACGGGTCACGGAGTACAGCCGTCTCGCCCGGGATTTCCGGCTGTTCGGCGTGGAGAGCAGGATCGTCGACACGCTTCGCGGCATGATCAGCGACACTGGTCGCGTCTACCGCAGGGCGGCGATCAACAGCAGCATTGCCCCCACCCTCTACCAGTCCTTCGCGCTCGGAATCGTCATTGCCATCGTCCTCATCGGCTCCGGGCACGAGACCTTTGCCAAAAATGGTTTCGTGCTCATCCTCGTGATGCGCTCGATCGGCTACGGGGCCGGCGTCCAAGGCTCGATTCAGGGTTTCCGCGGTGCCCAGGGTCTCCTCGAGGATCTGATGTTCGACATCAATCGTTTCGATGCCGCTCGCATCAATGCCGCGGAGCCGGTGCCCGCTGCCTTCGAAGTGAACTTCGATGCTGTGGAGTACACCTACGACGGGGTGACGCTTGCGCTCCGCGGGGTCACCATGTGTATCCCGGAGGGAAAGATCGTCGGGATGCTTGGGCCATCGGGCAGCGGCAAGACCACCATCAGCCAGCTCCTCCTGGGCCTACGCGAGCCAACGAAGGGCCGGGCGACGATCGGCGGCGTCGATGCGGCGGCGATCGCCAAGGGCAGTGCACACAACTTCGTGGCGCTGGTGCCCCAGGAACCAGTGCTCTTGCAGGGCTCGGTGATGGACAACATCAAATTCTTCCGTGACATCGAGGATCAGGAGGCCATCGACGCCGCAAAGGCCGCCCACCTTCACGACGACGTGGTCCGGATGACCTCGGGCTACGAGACCTTCGTGGGTGAGAGTGGCGGTGCCATCTCGGGAGGGCAGAAGCAACGCCTCGCCATCGCGCGCGCCCTGGCGGGCTCTCCGAAGCTCATCGTGTTGGACGAGCCGACGAGTGCGGTGGACGGACGGACAGAGAAGCTGATCCGCCGGACCCTCTCCGAGCTCAGGGGTCATGTCACTGTCGTAATCATCTCGCATCGCGTCGAGACGACGGCCCAGTGCGATCTGCTCCTTGTTCTGAGCGACGGGAGTGTTGCCGAGTTCGACGAACGGGACGTCGTCTTGGCTGGTTCCGCCTATCAGAACATCGTGCTGACCCAGAACGATGTCCCCGGGAGCAATGGGTCGGGTGAAGGATCCAATGTGCTGAGCCCGACTGGTCCTGTGCACGGGTAGGAAACGTGCCGCTGCCGGTACTCGGCACGGATAGCGAGCACATCGGCGAGCCCGACGGGGCACCTGTGTAGCCCGGTCGTCCGGCTCGTGGCTCGTCTCCGCCGGTCTTCTTCCAACCGACGAGGTCCGAGTTCTGCGTCCCGCCCCGAGCACGACTGGAAATCGTGGGGTATTCGCTCGTAGCCCCTCGAAGTCGCAGTTCACTCCGGATTTGATGGCCAATCGCCCCACCCCGCTGTTGGCCGTCAAATGCCCTCAGATCCCCTTGCTCGTGCCACATACGCGCCAAACGACGGGCACTCGCGAAGAGATCCAGGCGAGCCGCGGCAACGGACTCGCCTCAGCTATCGATTGCGGAACGGAGCTGGGCCAGGCGGCCTCGGTTGAGGGAGTACCAGACCCACTTGCCCCGGCGATCACCCTGGACTAGGCCGGCGTCGCTGAGGACCTTGAGATGGTGAGAAACAGTGGGCTGGCTCTTGGCGAGGGGCTCGACGAAGTCGCATACGCAGACCTCCCCCTCCGGGGCTGCGGCGAGGATGCTGAGTACGCGTAGCCGGACGGGGTCGGCCAGCGCACTGAACCCGGCGGCAAGTTCGGCCGCATCCCGCGTATCGAGTGCCGCCGTCAGCACGGACGCGCAGCACTCGCCCGGGCGGACCTTCGTTGCTGCTGGCTGCTTAGTCATGAGGCATCACCTTCACATTGACAAATGTCAATGTATCATCGATACTCAACGTATCGACCAAGATCGATGCTAACAGGAGGTCACCATGTCGAGGGTCCAACTTGCACTCAACGTCAGCGACATCGACGAAGCCGTCGAGTTCTATACGAAACTGTTCGGGACCGAGCCCGCCAAGCGCCAGCCGGGATACGCCAACTTCGCCATCGTCGATCCACCCTTGAAGTTGGTGTTGATGGAGGATCCGACTGCTCGGGGGCATGGGACGATCGGCGCTCTCAACCACCTTGGAGTCGAGGTGGAAAGCCCAGACGAGGTCAGCGCTGCTACGGGGCGCTTCAGCGACAAAGGATTTGAGACCACGGTCGAAGAGCAAACGACCTGCTGCTTCGCCGTCCAGGACAAGGTCTGGGTTGCCGACCCCGACGGAGCGCCCTGGGAGGTCTACACGGTTCTCGCCGACGCCCCGGCCGAGACCGGCATCGCCGGCGACGGGTCGTGCTGCGTTCCCGAGGCCGTCGAGGGCGTTGCCGTTGCGGTGGGTTCACCGCAGTCCTGCTCTCCGTCCTGCTGCTGAGTCAGACGGGTCATCGGGGGGAGCGCGGTGAGGGACACCGTGTTGTGGAGGCGCCTGCTCGCTGAGTTCCTTGGGAGCGCTTTCCTGGCTGCCATCGTCATCGGCTCGGGCATCGCTGCGCAGAACCTCTCTCCGAGCGACGTCGGCCTCCAGCTCTTCGAGAACGCAGCGGCGACAGCGACAGGCCTCTTCGCCATCATCTTGATGTTCGGGCCGATCTCGGGTGGTCACTTCAACCCGATCGTCTCGTTCGTCGACGCCGGCTTCGGCGGGCTCAAGTGGAAGGACGCCGCCGCGTACCTTCCCTTCCAGACGGTTGGATGCATCTGCGGAGCGATCCTCGCCAATGCGATGTTCTCCGAGGCAGCCATCTCCATCTCGACCAAGCACCGGGCGAGCGGGCCGCACTGGCTCTCCGAGGTCGTCGCCACCGTGGGACTGATCCTGGTGATTTTCGCCCTGGCCCGCTCGGGGCGTTCCCACCTCGCACCGGCCGCTGTCGGGGCCTACATCGGTGCGGCCTACTTCTTCACCAGCTCGACCAGCTTCGCCAACCCCGCCATCACGGTCGGGCGCATGTTTTCCAACAGCTTCGCCGGCATCGCTCCTTCTTCGGTCCCGAGCTTCATCTCCGCCCAGATCGTCGGCGGCGTCGTGGCCTTCGGTTTGATCAAGGGACTGTACCCAGGCATGACCAAAGCCGAGGCAGCCGACGTCATCGAGCCGCACCTGCGCGGTGAGGACGACCTCGAAACCCGCTGACTAAGGACCACTCGAAAGGATCCCCATGCACCTTGTAGCGATTGGCGGAAGCGATGCGGGTATCAGTGCCGCACTTCGGGCGCGCGAACTCGATCCGACCACCGAGGTCACCGTGGTGGTCGCCGACGCCTATCCCAACTTCTCCATCTGTGGCATCCCGTACTACGTCTCGGGTGAGGTCACCCACTGGCGGAACCTTGCCCACCGCACTCTCGACGATCTCAAGGCCACCGGGATGCAGGTGCGCCTGAACACCCTGGCCACCAAGATCGATGTCGCTGGCCATCGGCTCCACGTGATCGACGAGGCCGGTGCCGAGGATCAGATCGCCTACGACCAGCTCGTCGTGGGGACGGGCGCCGTCTCAGCTCGGCCCCCCATCGAAGGCCTGGTCGGGCCTGCAGCCCTCGGACCAGCCGACGGGGTGCATCTGTTGCACTCGATGGGCGACACCTTCGAGCTCGTGCGCACGCTCGAAGAAGACCAACCGGCCAGTGCGGTGATCGTGGGTGCCGGCTACATCGGGCTCGAGATGGCCGAGGGCCTGACGGCCCGCGGACTGTCGGTGACGCAGTTCGAGCAACTGCCCGAAGTGCTCCCGACGGTCGATCCGAGCCTGGGTGCGCGGGTCAACGCCGAGCTGAGTACGCACGGCGTTGACGTGCGGACCAGTACCACGGTCAAGCGCATCGCTCGGGCTCCGAAGGGCTCGGCTGGCCGTTTCCAGATCGACGCTGTCGACGCAGCCGGAGAAACGTTGACCGTCTTCGCGGACCTGGTGCTGGTCGTCGTGGGCGTGCGGCCCGACACCATGCTCGCCAAGGACGCCGGAGCCGAACTCGGTGCGTCCGGGGCGATCAGCGTGGACCGAGGGATGCGCACCAACCTGGATCGCGTTTTCGCCGCCGGTGACTGTGTCGTCACGCACCACCGGATGATGGGTCTCACCTACCTCCCCCTCGGGACCACGGCGCACAAACAGGGCCGGGTGGCCGGCGAAAACGCCATTGGCGGGAACAGGGAGTTCGCCGGCAGTCTCGGCACCCAGGTCGTGAAGGTCTTCGACATGGTGGCCGCCCGCACGGGTCTGCGAGATCACGAGGCGCTCGCCGCCGGTTTCGATCCCGTGACGGTCGGGTTCGAGGCCGATGATCACAAGGCCTACTACCCCGGAAGCCACCGGATCTCCATGCGCTACACCGGCGAGCGAACGACGGGACGGCTCCTCGGCCTCCAACTCTTCGGGCACAAGCACGCCGAGGTAGCCAAACGAATCGACATTGCGGCTGCGGCCATCTTCAACGAGATGACGGTCGACGCGATGAGCGAGCTCGACCTCTCCTACACGCCTCCGCTCGGAAGTCCGTGGGATGCGGTGCAGATGGGAGCGCAGGCCTGGGTGCGGGCCTAGGGATAGAGCCAGGGTAACCGCAAGAGGATCGGGGCGAGCGTTATAGCAAAGGGGAGGATCATGACAGAACACATGCCCATGACGGCGCAGCAGAGGGTCCAACTCAACCACGTGGCCAAACATCTGCACTCCAAGTTCCACGGCATTTTCGGCCTCGAGTCGGTCGAGGCCTTCGTCTTCGAGAGCTACGACGAACTGGCCAAGACGGCGACCGTGACCAAGTGGCTGACCGTCGGGGCAGAGAAGTTCGCCCTGCAGCGCCTCGAGGCTCTGGCCCGATCCCAGGACCACTCCGGGAAGGCCGTGCCTGCCGTCCTCTTCCTCTGTGTCCATAACGCGGGCCGTTCCCAGATGGCGTTGGGATGGTTCAATCATCTGGCGGCTGGCCGGGCGATTGCCTGGTCGGGAGGTTCGGAACCAGGATCGGAGCTCAACCCTGACGTCGTCAAGGCCATGACGGAGGTGGGCATCGATATTTCCGGGGAATTCCCCAAGCCCTGGACCGACGAGTTCTTGGGCGCGGCCGACGTCGTCGTCACCATGGGCTGCGGCGACGCCTGTCCACTGGTACCCGGAAAGCGATACGAGGATTGGGAACTGGAAGATCCAGAAGGCAAGTCACTCGAGGAGATCCGACCCATACGAGAGGCGGTCAAGGGTCGGGTCCAGGTCCTGCTCGACCAGATCCTGCCTTGAGATCGACCGAGCGAATCCCGGAGTTGGCAGGGCTCGCGTCCGGGCCACACAATGGGTTTGGTGACCAAGTCCGACCTGAACACGGTGATCCGAGCGATGGAGCCAACAGATTGGCCACGCGTCCGAGCCATCTATGTCGCAGGGATCGCCACTGGCAACGCCACCTTTGAGACAGAGGCTCCAGATTGGGAGGTCTTCGCTGAGGGACACACCCATGGCCTGTGCTTCGTGGCGATTGACGATGGAGAGGTCATCGGCTGGGCCGCGGCGAGGCCAGTCTCAGACCGCTGCGCCTATTCGGGAGTGGTGGAGAACAGCGTGTATGTCGATCCTGGCCACCAGGGACAAGGCATCGGTCGCTTGCTTCTCTCCGCGTTGATTGAAGCGTCAGAAGCAGCTGGGAACTGGACCATCCAGACCGGCATATTCCCGGAGAACACGGCGAGTCTGGCGCTTCACGAAGCGTGCGGTTTCCGAGTCGTCGGGCGTAGGGAACGACTCGGTCAACTTCAAGGCCATTGGCGAGACGTCATCATGCTCGAACGCCGGAGCGACTAGCCCGAACTTCGAGGTCCAGCTGAACACCCCTTCTCGCGTCATCCCCTAGGGTTACATTCATCGATGGTGCAGTTTGCGCGAATCCATCGACATACGTCAATACATCAAGGGAGTCGCCGATGCCGAGGCGGTCTGGCGAGAAAGAGCAGCTGTGCGCCGCCCCCCTTCTGGACCACGTGCCCTCCGAGAAGGAAGCGGCGGCGTTGGCTGACGTGATGAGCGCTCTCAGCGACCCCGTGAGGCTTCGCATCTTCTCGATGGTGGCAAGTGAAGACGAGGTGTGCAGTTGCAACCTTGAAGAACTCGTAGGCAAGAGCCAGCCCACGATTTCGCACCACACGAGCAAGCTGGCCTCGGCTGGTCTGATCATCGGCGAGAAGCGAGGCCGATGGGTGTGGTGGCGTGTGGCTCCCGAGCGGTTGGCTGCACTCCGGGCGGCCCTGGGCGAGGGTGTGCTCAGCAAGCGTTGACGAGTGAGACAAAGTCGGGTGCGCCAGTTGGCGTGACACGGGCCGCGTGCTCCCACGAAGACGAGTGAACCCTTCACCAACAGGTTTACCGGTTCGTCACGCAGGAACGAATCTCGGCATAAATACCCCTAAGACCTCTAGCTTTACAGATGGATATATATCAATATGTCGATCAATTGGGCGCGGGTGACTTTTGGTCCTATGCCCGGAAACCAGCGGCATTCGATATGGGGAGGCTTCATGTTCAGGCAGCACTACGCGCGTGTCGCACTGGCGATTTCTGCGATCGGAACGTTTGCTGGCATGGCCGTATTCGTCGGGCCCGGTGTCGCGCAGGCGGCTTCTGAGACGCTCTTCGTCAGCACGACGGGGTCCGACACTGGGGCCTGTACTTCGTCTTCAGCTCCCTGCGCGACGATCGACTACGCGCTGACACAGGCCACGCCGAACGCGGCCATCAACGTTGCCGCCGGGACTTACACACAGCAGCTCGTGATCACACAGAACACGACCATCCTGGGCGCGGCCGGCGGGGGTACGATCATCGATCCGACATCAATCCCTACTTCTGAAACCGACACTGGACGAGGAATCCCGGTTTCCGCCATCGTCGACGTACGACCTCACGTCAACCTGGTCATGAAGAACGTGGTCGTGGACGGAAGCGGAGCGCAGAGTCAGTTCACCGACTGCAGCCAGAACTTCACGGGCGTCTACTACCACGACGCAATTGGCCAACTGAAGAAGGACACCGTCGAGAACATCGAGCTCGCACCTTCGCTCTTCGGCTGCCAAGACGGTTACGGCGTCTATGCGGCTACGGACACGGGATCGACTTCGTCTGTCCAGGTCAATGCCGTGAAAGTGAGTGCGTACCAAAAGAATGGCATCGTGTGCCGGGGCGTCGGTACGTCGTGTGGGGTCGACAGTTCCACTGTGACCGGGGTGGGTCCGACCTCACAGATCGCCCAGAACGGTATCGAAATGTACGAGGTGTTCTCGGCAGAAGTGCAGGGCAACACCGTCTCTGGGAACTCCTACACCGGAGGCGGCGCGTCGAATCAGGCCACGGGCCTCCTGTTGTTCGACATCGGTTCTCTCACGGCGACGAGCAACACGCTCACGAACAACGACATCGACGCCTACGTGGGCTCTGACGGTACCAATCCGACAAACCAAACGGGGTATTTCGTCACCGACAACACCATGAGCAACGCCACCGACAAGGTGCCGGGCGGCGCTCTGGGCTACGGCGATGGGATCCAGATTGACAGCGCGAGCGCCCCGGTAACGGTGTCCGGTAACACGATCCTGGGTAGCGCGGAGAACGGCATCTCGCTCCTCGGTGTGAGCAACGCAACAGTGTCGGGAAACAGCGCCACCAAGGACGTGGGTGACGGTATCTATGTAGGTGGCCCCGGCAGCGTCAACGCGGGCGGCAGTTCAAACAACACTGTCTCCAATAACACGGTCAAGAAGAACGGGCAGGCGGGCATCTCCGCTGCGAGCGACTCCTCTGCCAACGCATTCAACAACAACATCGGGACCAGCAATACACGGTACGACTTTGAGGACCTGGGAACCAGCAACAGCTGGATGGGCAATACATGCACTCCGGTCGGAGACTCCAGTCCGGCGGGTCTCTGTTAGAACGTGTGACGCGGTCTGACGACGAATTGCCCGATGATTTTCGCAACCTAGGTGGGCCAGAACGACACGAACACTCGGAATAGATCTGGTTCACAAGAGCGACAGGATGCCCAGATCGGCGGGCTCGGCTAGCCGGCGGTCGCGAGTACAGCCTGGTTTGATGCGGGAGCGAGGATGAACGTCAATCTCAGGACTGCAAATGGGATCGCCAGGTTGGTCAAGGTGAAGCCGCATGCTTAGCGAGGACACAGAGCCGCAGTGGAGTCCCGGAGCGAGCGTTGACCAACCGGTCCGGTCCCGAGGTCATCCTGGAGATGCCCGGCCGGCCTAGTGGCACTTTTGTTTTTCGAAAAGATGTCGCAGCGTAAGTGATGGCGATAAATGCGTCCGCTCCAGTATCTGCGGATCGAGCCCGCCGACGTTCTGAGCGCAACCTTCTTTGGAGACGACCCAATGATGGGTCGCCTTCGCCCCGTTTCGTTCGCGCCAAAATCGCGCCAAACCGGCGCGGGCGATTCAAGTGCTCAGAGGCGAACGCACCCTGAACGGGGACATTCGAGTCGGGCTGCCTGGATTTTGAACCGTGACCCACGAGCCGCCAGGTGGACGGCCCGCGCCGCTTTCGCAGCGGTCACCCAACCTAGTGGGTACGATAGTGGGTATGGCCTACGTCGTGGCACGGCCCAGAGGCCGGTTCGAGATCCGAGAGTCCGTCCATACGCGCCAGGGCCCACGCGCGCGCTCGCTGGCCAACTTCGCCCGGCTGACCGATGACGTGCTCGATGCAGCTCGGAAGCGGGCCACCCGGCCGTTCGACACCGATGCCGTCCGGGCCTCTGCTGCCCGCGCCGCCGTGCCAGCCGTCGCCCAAGCCCACGGGCTCAGGGCTGACCAAGTATTGAGCCCGAACCAGTCCCGGCACTTCGTGGCCGCCTCGCGCCGCATGGCCGAGAGCCTGGCCCCCCGCCCTCCAGCCGCCGCCGGCCGGCTCGATCCTGGAGATGCCCTCATCGATCTTCTGAATTTCGCCGAACAGATCACCGCGTTCACCGACGCCCGTCCCCCGGAGCCCTTGGCTTTCCCGCCACTGGCTCGGCTGGTCGACGAAACCGAGGCCAGACGAAACTCATGACGACGAGGGCGCCCGCTCCGCTCGGGGCCCTCGCCACGCGCCTCGTCCGCCTCCACGAGATGCTCGATGCCCTCGGCGTGCCCCACCAGTTCGGTGGTGCCATCGCCCTGGCCTGGTACCGCAACCCCCGGGCCACCACCGACATCGACGTGAACCTGACCCTGCCACCGGAGGCGGCCACCCCGCTGCTGGGTGCCCTGGCCTCCCTGGGGGTGACCGTCACCGCGCCGGACCGTGACCTCATCGCCCGCGACGGCCAGGCCCGGCTCGACTGGGAGGGTTCCTACCTCGATCTGTTCTTCGCCACCCTCGGGTTTCATCGCGAGATGGCCCGCCAGGCCCGCACGGTCCGCTTCGGCCCCGTCGAGATCCCGATCCTCTCGCCCGAGCACCTCGTCGTGTGCAAGACCGTGTTCGACCGGCCCAAGGATTGGCTCGACATCGAGGAGATGATCGGATGGGGCACGGTGGTCGAACGCGACGAGGCGCTGGGCTGGGTGGCGGCCATCCTGGGCGACGATTCGCCGCAGTACGGGCGTCTGGCCTCGCTGCTCCCGGCAGGGCCCCGGCCCTGAGCACGCTAATTAGGCAGTCCCGGCTCCGGCCCATAGCATCCGGGCCATGGCAGATCTCATCCGCATGGGCGACGACGGCAACCTCGTGGTCCCCGACGAACCCATCATCCCCTTCATCGAGGGCGACGGCACCGGCGTCGACATCTGGCCGGCTGCCAAGCTCGTCCTCGACGCTGCCGCGTCCAAGCACGGCCATACGGTGGCGTGGAAGGAAGTGCTGGCCGGGCAGAAGGCTTTCGACGAGACGGGTAGCTGGCTGCCCGACGAGACGGTGGACACGTTCCGCTCTCACCTGATCGGGATCAAGGGCCCGCTCACCACGCCGGTCGGTGGCGGCATCCGGTCGCTCAACGTGGCCTTGCGCCAGATCCTCGACCTCTATGTCTGCCTGCGTCCTGTGCGCTGGTTCACCGGCGTTCCGTCTCCAGTGCTCCACCCAGAGCTGGTCGACATGGTGATCTTCCGGGAGAACACCGAGGACGTCTAC
The DNA here is from genome assembly GCA_963726545.1 of uncultured Acidimicrobiaceae bacterium. Taxonomy (GTDB): domain Bacteria; phylum Actinomycetota; class Acidimicrobiia; order Acidimicrobiales; family RAAP-2; genus Bog-473. The sequence goes on from CAVSCV010000001.1 coordinate 164,739, forward strand.
GCCGGCTACGAGGTGAAGGAGGGCACGCCCGAGGCCGACAAGCTGGCCGCTTTCCTGCGGGCCGAAATGGGCTGGCCCATCCGCGAGGGCTCGGGCATCGGGATCAAGCCGATCTCGGAAATGGGCTCGAAGCGCCTCATCCGGGCCGCCATCAACTACGCCCTGGAGCGCAAGCGCAAGTCGGTCACGCTCGTACACAAGGGCAACATCCAGAAGTTCACCGAAGGCGCCTTCCGCGAGTGGGGCTACGACCTGGTCCGTGAGGAGTTCGCCGACGTGGCCGTCGGCTGGGATGACTGCGACGGCAAACCCGGCGACAAGCTGTTGGTCAAGGACACCATCGCCGATATCACGCTGCAACAGGTGCTGACCCGCCCTTCGGACTTCGATGTCATCGCCACCACCAACCTGAACGGGGATTACCTCTCGGATGCACTGGCCGCGCAGGTCGGCGGTATCGGCATCGCCCCCGGGGCCAACATCAACTATGTCACCGGCCACGGCATCTTCGAGGCCACGCACGGCACCGCACCGAAGTACGCCGGCCAGGACAAGGTCAACCCCGGCTCCGTGCTGCTCTCCGGCGTCCTCATGTTCGAGCACATCGGGTGGACCAACGCGGCGGCCGACATCGTGCAGGCCCTCGAGGCCACCATCGCGGACAAGGTCGTGACGTACGACTTCGCACGCCTCATGGAGGGTGCGACCGAGGTGAAGACCTCCGAATTCGCCTCGGCCATCGTCGAGCGGCTCTAGTCCGGTACCTGCCCGCAGCACCCCTTTCCCAAGACCCCACCCACCGACGCATCACGCGAGAGAGAAAGGTCAGCCCATGGCCAAGCCACCCGTCCACGTCACCGTCACCGGCGCTGCCGGCCAGATCGGCTATTCGCTCCTGTTCCGTATCGCCTCGGGCCAGCTGCTCGGCGAGGACCAGCCGATCGTCTTGCGCCTGCTGGAGATCGAACCGGCGCTGAAGGTGCTCGAGGGCGTCGTCATGGAGATCGATGACTGCGCGTTCCCCTTGGTGCACGACATCGTGCAGACCTCGGACCTCAAGACCGCCTTCGACGGCACGTCGTGGGCCCTCCTGGTCGGCTCCATCCCGCGCAAGGCCGGCATGGAGCGCGGTGACCTGCTCAGCGTGAACGGCGGCATCTTCAAGCCGCAGGGCCGGGCCATCGCCGAGAACGCCGCGTCCGACGTGCGCATCCTTGTCGTGGGGAACCCCTGCAACACGAACTGCCTCATCGCCCGATCGAACGCGCCCGAGGTGCCGGCCGAGCGCTGGTTCGCCATGACCCGCCTCGACGAGAACCGGGCCAAGGCCCAGCTGGCCGCCAAGGCCAACGCGCCGGTGGCCGAGGTGACCAACGTGGCCATCTGGGGCAACCATTCGGCCACCCAGTACCCCGACTTCGCCAACGCCAGGATCGGCGGCAAGCCCGCCACTGACGTGATCACCGACTCCGAATGGCTCGAAGGGGATTTCATCTCGACGGTCCAGAAGCGGGGTGCCGCCATCATCGATGCCCGCGGCTCGTCCTCCGCCGCCTCGGCCGCCTCGGCCGCGATCGACACGGTGGTCAGCCTGCGCACGGCCACCACCCCCGGTGACGCCTTCTCCGTCGCCGTCTGCAGCTCCGGCCAGTACGGAGCCCCTGAAGGTCTCCAGTTCGGCTTCCCGGTCACCGCGGACGGCAAGGGCAATTGGTCCGTGGTCGAAGGCTTCTCGCACAGCGCGTTCGCCCAGGACCGCATCAAGATCACGACCGACGAGCTCGAGGGCGAGCGCAACGACGTCAAGGGGCTTGGGCTGATCGGGTAGCACCGCCAGTACGCTGCGGAGCTTGGGATTCCTCGCCGCAGTATCCACCCGAGGCGCCGCCGTCACCGGCTGTTCGCGGCCGTGAAATCACGGCGAAACACATGCCTGGCACGCTGAGGCCCGTGGGAGACCTCTTCGAGGGCTATGGCGCAACGGCCCGGGGTCTGACCCAGGCCGCCTTCGACGAAATGGTCGACGGATTCGGAGGTACGCGCGAGCCCTACGCCGGGGTGGCCACCTCGCTGGCCCAGATGGGACCCGACGACGTCTCGGCCCGGGCCTCGCGCCTGGCCCGGGCCTTCATGGACCAGGGGGTCACCTTCGACCTCGACGGTGAGGAGCGGCCTTTCCCGCTCGATGTCGTTCCCCGGATCTTCACGGCCTCGGAGTGGTCGACCGTTTCCGACGGGGTGGTCCAGCGGGTCCGGGCCCTCGAGCACTTCCTGGCCGACGTCTACGGGGCGGCCCGCATCGTCAGCGACGGCCTGATCCCCCACGAGGTCGTGACCAGCTCGCCGGGGTTCGTTCGGGCCGCCCACGGCTTCTCGCCGCCCAACGGGGTGCGGATCCACGTGGCGGGGATCGACGTGATTCGCGACGAGGACGGCGAGTTCCGTGTGCTCGAGGACAACCTGCGCAGTCCGTCGGGCGTGAGCTACGTGCTGGCCAATCGGGCCGCCATGGCGCGCGTCCTGCCCGAACTCTTCTGGGGCCAGCCCATCCAGATGGTCACCGACTACCCGGCTCGCCTGATCAACGCGCTCCGCCGGGCGGCGCCCGCCTCCGTCGCCGATCCGACCGTCGTGGTCCTGACCCCGGGCGTGCACAACTCGGCCTTCTACGAGCATGCGCTGCTGGCCCGCCTCATGGGCGTCCACCTGGTCGAAGGGCGGGACCTGGTCTGTCACGGCACCGACGTCTTCCTTCGCACGACCGAGGGCGAGGTGCCGGTGCACGTCATCTACCGCCGCATCGACGACGATTACCTCGACCCCCTCCAGTTCCGCCCCGATACGCTCGTCGGCTGTCCGGGGATCATCAACGCGGCGCGAGCCGGCCGGGTGTCCATCGCCAACGGCGTCGGCAACGGGGTCGCCGACGACAAGCTCGTCTACACCTACGTGCCGGCCATGATCCGTTACTACCTGGGCGAGGACCCGATCCTCCAGAACGTCGAGACCATGCACCTCGTGGACGACTCGGTGCGCAAGGACGCGCTCGGACGCCGCGATGAGCTGGTCTTCAAACGGGTCGACGGTTCGGGCGGCAAGGGTCTCGTGATCGGTCCGGCGGCTACTGGGGCCGAGCTCGACGAGCTCGCGCTCGAGGTCGATGCTGACCCCCGTCACTGGATCGCCCAGCGGGTGGTCGCCCTCTCGACGTCACCCACCTGGGTCGATCGCGGCATGGTGCGTCGCCACGTCGACCTGCGGCCCTTTGCGGTCAACGATGGCGAGGACATCTGGGTTCTGCCTGGTGGCCTGACCAGGGTGGCCCTGAGCGAGGGCGGCCTCGTCGTGAACTCGAGCCAGGGCGGGGGTTCGAAGGACACCTGGGTCGTCGGCGGCGGACTCACGATGCCCGTCCTCCCGCCCCGCCAGAACACACCGCTCATGGCCGGCCCACCGATGGACGCCGGCCCGCTGCCCGACTCCGACTTCGGGGTGCAGCAGCAGCAACAACAACAGGCCGGGCCCGGCGATCCGCGGCCCGTCGCCGAGCCATGACCCGCGCCCTGCTGAGTCGGGTGGCCGAGAACATCTTCTGGGTCGGTCGCTACGTGGAGCGGGCCGAGGGCACCGCCCGCATCCTCGACGTCTCGGTCTACCAGGCGCTCGAGCAGAGCGACGTCGAAGGATCGAACGCAGCCCGGCGGCTGCTCGCCGTCATGGGCCTCCCCGACAGCGGGACCGAGACGCTGTGGCAGGCCACCGAGCGCCTGGCCACCGATCCGAATCAGCGCACGTCCATCGCCGGCGCGTTGGCGGCGGCCCGCGAGAACACCCGCGCCGTCCGCCACGTCGTGCCGGTCGAGTTCTGGGAGCACATCAACGCCACCTGGTCGCAGCTGGCGCAGCAGTGGGAGGTGAGCCGGGTGGCCGGACCCGCCCTCTACCTCTCGTTCGTCAAGACGCAGTGTGCCGGGATGATGGGGTTGGCCGACACCATGATGAGCCGGGACCAGACGTGGCTGTTCTTCACCTTGGGCCGGTGTCTCGAGCGGACGGACGTGGTGGCTCGCCAGCTGACCACCGTTGCCTTTGACGAGGTCCACGACAGCGGTCTGGTCATGTTGTTGCGCTCGTGCGGGGGCTACGAGCCCTACCTCCGACTGTCACAGGGCGTGGTCGAGCCGGGCCGGGTGCTCGATTTCCTCTTGCGCGACCGCCTCTTCCCGCGCTCTGCCTTCGCGTCGCTGACCCTGGCCGAGGAGTGCCTCGACCAGATCAACGCCGGGCGCGATGGAACGTGGGAGGACGCCCGTGGCCTGGTGGGCTTGGCCCGCGCCGAGCTGGAGTACTCCGCCCCGGCCACCCTGGCCCGCGGGCTCGAGACGCGGCTCGAGCGCCTGCAATCCGCCATCTCGTCCGTGTCCGACGCGGTGACGGCGCGCTACTTCGCCCAGGACCTGCCGACGCAATGGCGCAGCGGGGGAGGGGTGACATGATCCGTTCCGAAGGGTGGCGCCTCAGGGTGGTGCACGAGACGCGCTTTGACTACGACTCTCCGGCCCGGGCCTCCTACAACGAACTCCGCCTCACGCCGCGCACGGAGCTGCGCCAGACCGCGCTCGAGACGAGGATCGTCACGATGCCCGGTGCCCAGCAGTACTCGTACGTGGACTACTGGGGCACGCATGTCGTCGCGTTCAACGTCGACCGTCGCCATGAGGTCCTCTCCATTACCGGCCAAGCGCTGGTGGACACCCAGACCTCCCAGCCGCCGGACGACTGCAGCTGGGACGACGTCGGCGACGCCGCTTTCACCATGGCGGATCACCGGGCGCACAAGCTCTACACCCAGCCCAATGCCGAACTGGCCGCAATCGCTGCCGAGCTGCGCAAGGCACGGCCGCTGGACACAGCCCGGGCTGTGTTCGACTACACGCACGACTCGCTCCGCTACATGCGAGGTGTCACCGGCGTGCACACCTCAGCCAACGAGGCCTATGCCGACGGTGCCGGCGTGTGTCAGGACTTCGCGCACCTGTCTCTCGCGCTGTCCCGCTCGGTCGGCCTTCCCAGTCGCTACGTCTCGGGGTATTTCCATCCCGACGGTGATGCTGCCATCGGCGAGGAGATCACGGGCGAGAGCCATGCCTGGGTCGAGGTGTGGACCGGCAAGTGGTGGGGGTACGACCCCACCAACGATCTGGAGGTCGGTGAGCGCCACGTTGCGGTGGGGCGCGGGCGCGATTACTCCGACGTGCCGCCGGTCAAGGGCATCTACGCCGGCAACGCGGAGAACGCCATGCGGGTGGTGGTGCGCATGACAAGGACCCACTGACGGTGTTGACACGGATGCGCATCTGGTTACCCGACGCGCCTGGCGTCCTGGGTGCGGTCGCGGCAGAGATCGGCGCCGTGAACGGGAACGTGGTTGGCCTCGACGTGCTCGAGCGCGAGGCGGGAGTGGCCATCGACGAGCTCGTGGTGGAGCTGCCCGACGAGGCGGGAGCGGTGGACGCCGTGTGCCGCGGCGTGCGGAACGTGCCCGGTGTCGGGGTCGAAGAGGTCACGGAACTCTTCACCGAGGCACCTGATCGAGAAGACACGGTTCTGAATGCGGCCACCGCCATCGTGGCGGCCCCCACAGCTGATGCCGCCGTCGCCGCGTTGATCGGGCGCCTCATCGCGCTCTTCAACCTGTCGTGGCTGGCTCTGGCAGACGAAGAGTGGCACGGCTTCGAGGAGACGCACGGCGAGGACGTCCCGTCGGTGCAGTGGGTGGCCGCGTTCGCCGAGGGGTCGCGTAGCGGCGCCGATCCGGCCAACGACACGACCCGATCGGGGGTCTTCGTCGAACCCGTCCCCGACGCCCGCCTGATCGTCTGTGGCGGCCGGCCAGTCGCCATCCGGCGCCGCGAGCGCCGGGAGATCGCCATGCTGGTCATGGTGGCCGGTCGTTTTGTCCTCGCCCTGGGCGGGGCGGGGCGGCACGCGGTCTGACGACACCGGTGCGCACCTTCTAATCTCCCGATCCATGGTGCGCATCGGCTTCGTCGGGTCAGGCCTCATCGCGTGGGCTCACGGGTTGGGGCTCAAGGCCATGATCGATGGGGGCGTGATCGACGCCTCCATCGTGACGGTCCACGATCCGCGCCAGCGGCAGGCTCAGGGTTTCCTCGACGTCGTCGGTGGAGAGGGCGCCTCACCGGCCGCAGATGCGACCGAGGTGGCCGAACGCGCCGACGTGGTCTGGGTGTGTACACCGACCTCGGCCCATCGCCCGGCCGTTGATGCGGCCCTCTCCGCAGGGCGGCCAGTGTTCTGCGAGAAACCGCTCGATCGCGATCTGGCCAGCGCCCGGTCGCTCGCCGAGTCCGTGGCGGCCTCCGGGTTGGCCGCCCAATGCGGACTCGTTCTGCGCAGCGCACCGGTATTCCGAGCCCTGCGCGACCTCGTTGCCGGCGGGACGCTGGGTGCACCGATGGCCGCCATCTTCCGGGACGACCAGTTCTTTCCCATCCAGGGCCACTACGCCTCGAAATGGCGATCGGACGTCGAACAGGCGGGTGGCGGGTGCCTCATCGAGCACTCCATCCACGACGTCGACATCCTCCGCTTCTGCTTCGGCGAGGTGCGGTTGGTCTCGGCCCGGACCGGAAACTTCGCCGGCTACGAAGGGATCGAGGATCTGGCCGCCGTCACGTTGAGTTTCGAGTCAGGGTTCGAGGCACAGCTCACGAGCGTGTGGCACAACATCTTGAGCCGGGGCTCCACTCGGCGCATCGAGGTGTTCTTCCGCGATGCCATGGTGTGGCTCGACGACGAGTTTCGGGGACCTCTGCACATTCAGACCGCAGACGGCACGGAGATACGGGCTTGCCCCTCGCCGGACTGGGTCGATGCCCTGCCCCTGGCCAGCGATGAGGTCGGCCTCGCCGTGCGGGCCTACGCCGAGGCCGACCGGGCCTTCGTCGACGCCGTCACCGAGGGCATCGCACCGGACCCAGGCTTGGCCGAAGCCGTCGAGGCGCATCGCCTGGTGGACGCCGCCTACCGTGCTGCCGCGAGCGGAGCACCCGTCCCGCTCATCTGAATGCGGGTTGCCTCGGGCCCATCGCAACTGGGAGGGCCTGGGGTGGCAGGTGCCGGAGTGGCCCCGCTCAGCTGACATACAGTTTCCACCACGGCGGGCCACTTGACTCCGCTCCTTCATCCTCACGTCACCAAGCTCCCCCAGGATCCCATCGTGCGCTCACTGCTCCGCGTGTTCACCCAACAGCCGCTGGCGGCGAAGGTGCCCGAAGTCACCGTTCTCTTCTGGGTCATCAAGATCTCCACCACTGCGGCGGGCGAAGGCATCTCCGACTGGCTGGCCAACACCAGTCGCGTGTTGGGCTTCTTCGTCGAAGTCATCCTGTTCTGCACCGCGCTGTACCTCCAGTTCCGAACTCGGCGCTACAGCGCCGTCTGCTACTGGTACCTGGCGCTCGCCATCGCGACCTCTGGCACCGGGGTCGCCGACACGATGCACCTCGTCCTCGGGCTGCCCTACGCGGTGACCACGGTCTTCTGGCTCGTGGTCCTTGCCGCGGTCTTCTACGCCTGGAACGCCAGCGAGCACACCCTCGACATCCACAGCATCACGACCAACCGGCGTGAGTGGTTCTACTGGGCCACCGTCTTCGCCACGTTCGCGTTGGGTACGGCGGTCGGCGACCTCTTCGCCACCACCTTCGGACTGGGTTTCCTCGGATCGGCGCTCCTGTTCTGCGGTGTGATCCTGATCCCGTGGGTCGGCTGGAAGTTCCTCCGCTTCAACGCCATCTTCGCCTTCTGGTTTGCCTATGTGATCACTCGACCGCTCGGTGCATCGTTCGCCGATTACCTGAGCAAGTCCAAGGAGTTGAGCGGATCGGGTTTCGGCGACCTGCAGACCGCCGCCGTCCTCACCGCGATCGTGGCCATCCTCGTGGCGTACACGGCCAAGGCTCGCTACGACATCCAGCCTGATATCGAGGTCCCCTAAGACCGAGAGGATCCAGCGCCTACCGGGCAACCGGAACCGGGTCAATCTCGCCAAAGTCCCTTGCACCTGGTACGTCACCCTGGATTGACCGCCACGCGAAACGAACGGTGACGCCGTGCGAATTTTCTCACCAGGCGCCTGGATACCCGTCGCCTCTGCTGAAATTAAGGCTACTCTCAGCTTTAATGCAGCAAACGAGGGATCTCGCTGGTCGGATCTCAGTGGTTGGCGAGATGAACACCGATTCGAGGCGGGGCGACAGGTTCGCTCGGACACGCCGGGTGGACGCATCCATCTGGCTCCGCCCACGACGCTTTCTGCACTCGAGCGACACGAGGGCGAGTCACACGCACGATGGACGACGCGGCGTCGAACCACCCGCCAGCCAAGGTCCTTGTCACGATGAGCCCTCTCAGCTCGGAGAGAGTGCCTGATCTCGATCTGGTTGGTCTCTGTAAGGCATCGTCCCGCATTGAGCTGTGGACAAAGCTCATCTCGGAACGCCGCCTGGAGACCATTGCGGAGGTCGGGGTTTATCGTGGCGCTTTTGCCGAAGCTCTTCTGAGTCGCTGCGCGGGCATCACCACTTATTACCTGATCGATCCCTGGCGGCATCTCGACGACTGGAACAAGCCGCTCAACAAGGACGACGACACGTTCAATGAGTATCTCACCGAGACTCTGAGCCGCACGGCGAAATGGGAAGGCAAACGCGTCGTCTTGCGAGGCCGCACGACGGAAGTCATCGAGTCCATACCGGATGGATCGCTTGATCTCGCCTATGTCGACGGAGACCACACGCTCCGCGGGATCTCGATCGACTTGATGCGAGCCTGGCCCAAAGTACGTCCGGGTGGTCTGCTCGGCGGTGACGACTTTTCCCCCACGGTCTGGCAGCACCGAGGCAATTTCGAGCCGAGCTTCGTCTTCCCGTTTGCGGTCTACTTCGCCGAGGCGATGGGTGCGCCGATCGCTGCCTTGCCCAACAATCAATTCGTCATCCAGAAGGCCGACCAGGATTTTGCCTTCTACGACCCGACCGGCAAATATCATCAGCTCACGTTGAGGGAATCGCTCGCGGCTGCCCCGGCGAACCAATTTCTCCAAGCGTGCTGCGTGGACCGTCCCGGCGAAGAGGCTCGTCCGTCAGTTGGGGGATCGGTTCCATTCCTAGGAGCTGTGCTTCGCTGACCGTGGAATGCGTAGGGTCGGAGCCATGGACATTGTCGCTCTGTTGAAGGACCTCTACGGGCGAGTCCCCCCGCTCGCCGCTGACGCGGTGGGGGACTCGATGCCGCGGAACTGGCATGGGCTCCCTCGCCCGGGTCGAATTCGGTCGGGTGGCTGATCTGGCATCTCACTCGTCGTCCAGGACCATCACATCGCCGAGGTGCTCGGGACTGAACAGCTATGGGTGGGCGGGGACTGGGCGCCGCGCTGCGGGCTCGAGCCCGATCCGTCGAACACCGGCTACGGGCACACGCCCGACGAAGTGCGCACCGTGAGGCCCGACGGACCCGAGGTCCTCATCGACTACCTGCGCGCCGTCGACGCTCGCACCAGCGGGTTTCTCGAGGGCCTCACCCCAGCCGAGCTGGACCGGGTGGTGGACCGACGCTGGACGCCACCTGTGACGCTGGGTGTCCGGCTGGTGAGTGTGGCCGACGATTGCCTCCAGCACGTCGGACAGGCCGCCTATGTCCGTGGCCTGCTCGACCGAGACAGCTGAGACCTCTCCTGGTCAGCCGAGTGCCGTGACGAGGGGACGGCTCCAGCAGCTAACTTTTACCTCTGGGATGCCGTGGTCGCACCGCCGGTGCCGACCCCTCGTGTCCACCAGGACGGCAAGGTGAGGGCGAAAGTGGGTGCTCAGTGACGAGACATGCCGAGCAGACTGCCGTGAGGATTCCTTCTGATGGCGCCGCCACCGGTCATTTCCTTCAGCCCAAATGGGGTAACGCTCCGTGGGGCGCAGGGTCGCTGCAGGACCGCTTTGATGTGGTCATCCCCCTGATCACCGGAAAGTCGGTGCTCGACGTGGGGTGTGCGTCGCGCTACGGAAAGCCTGACTGGATGCACGGTCTCCTGCGCGAGCAGGTTCCGGACCTCGTTGGCATCGACATCAACGAGGGCAACATCCGCGAGTTGCAGGCTCAGGACTTCAACGTGCGCCTGGCCGACGCGCAGAACTTCGACCTCGGGCGAACGTTCGACACGGTGTTCGCGGGCGAGCTCATTGAGCACCTGGGCAACGTCGAAGGATTCCTGTCCAGCGTACGCCGCCACCTGGGACCGGGCGGGCAGCTGGTCCTCACGACTCCGAACGCCTTTTACGTAGGGAACTTTGTCTATCGCTGGGGTGGCCATGGTCAGGTCCACCCCGAGCACACCTGTTGGTTCTGCGAGGACACGCTGCGCGCGGTCATCGAGCGCAGCGATTTCTCCCGTGTCGAGATCTCCTTCACCGGGCACCTCAGCCCGACGCGATTGCGCAAGGTCGCGACCTATTCGGCGCAGCACATCCTGCCGCCACGCCTCTCCATGGACACGCTCATCGCGGTCGCCACCGTCTAGGGTCCACTTTCCTAGGTTGGCCCGGGCCGCGCCTCGTTGGTGCCGGTCCCCATCTCGATCACCCGATTGGCCCGTGCGATCACCTCCGGGCTGTGCGTGGCCACGACACAACACGCCCCTTCCGCCGCCGCTCCGGCCAGCGCGTCAACGACCTGGTGCAGCATGCGAGCGTCCTGATGCGCGGTGGGCTCGTCGGCCAGGATGAGTTGGGGTTCGCGGACCAGCGCCCGGGCAATGGAGCACCGTTGCTGTTCTCCGAGCGATGTCTCCTTGGGCGGCCGGTCGGCCAACTGCGCCAGGTTGAGCCGGTCGAGCAGGTCGAGCAGACGCGTCCCGTAGAGCGCGTCGTTCCAGCTCGTGTCCGATCCCACCAGGAGGGGCAGGGCGATGTTCTCGCGGACGGTCAGTTCCTCCAGCAGTCCGGGGACCTGGGGCACGGTGGCCACCTGGGCCCAACGGAGCTGGGCCGGGTCACAGGGCCGTCCCTGCCAGTCAATCTCTCCGGCTTGGGGTTGCTCCCAACCGCCGAGAACATTGAGCAGCGTCGTCTTGCCCGAACCTGAGCGGCCGACGACGGCCACCAGCTCTCCGGCTTCGAGGCGCAGGCTGAAGCGATCGATCGGTGTGACGGTGAGAGGCCCGTTGCGGTAGCTGAGGCAGAGTTCGCGCGCCTCGAGCACGGCCGTTCCCATCGCCGCGCTCACGCCACCCGCCCGTGCTCCAGGGTCACGACGCTCGAGGCGATCGTCCGGACCGCGGGGTCATGCGACGCCAACACGAAGGTGGTGTTCCAGGCCTCGGCCAGCCCCGACACCACCTCGAGCACGAGGCCGGCCGACACCGCATCGAGCTCCGCCGTTGGCTCGTCGGCCAAGACCCAGCGCGGATTGCCGATGACGGCGGCCGCGAAGGCCAGCCGCTGTTGTTCGCCGCCCGAGAGCTGTGTCGGCCGGTTGCCGGCCCTGCTCGCCAGGCCGATGCGCTCGAGCAGGTCGTCGATCTGGTCGACACCCCGACCGCGGAACTGGACCGCCAGCTCCAGGTGCTGGCGCGCCGTGAGGTAATCGAGCAGGTTGTGGCTCGGCTGCTGGAAGACGAGGGCCAAATCGAAGCGTTGGAGTCGCCGGAGCCGCCGCCTGGACAGCGTGCTGAGCCTGGTTGGGCCGAGGTGGACGTCGCCCCGGTCGGGACGCTCCATGCCGGCGAGGATCCCGAGCAGCGTGCTCTTGCCCGAGCCCGAAGGGCCGAAGAGCGCGGTGATGCCGCTCTCGGAGTCGAAGTCCACGTCGACGAGCGCCGGCACGCTGGACGCGTTCGATCGGTAGGTCTTGGTGATCCCACGACAGGAGATCGCGTCGTGCGCCGTACCGGCGCTAGTCGACGTCATACCTGAACACTCCGGCAACCGATCGCCTTTCCGTCACGTGCTGGGCCCACAGGGACGATGAGATCCACACCAGTGCTGCCACGAACAACGTGATGACGATGTTGGCCCACGGGATGACGGTCAACGTCCCCGGGGGTATGTCGGGGAAGGGGTTCAGCACCCCGTTGACCATCGCAGAGGCCAGCCAGGCCGTGGCCATGCCGATCACCAGTGCGGCCCCGAAGAGCACTCCGATCTCAATGCCCAGCGAAGCCAGATGGGTCCGGCGGCTCATCCCCATCTTGAGCCCGAGTGCGTAGGACAACGCTCGGGCTCGGCTCCTCGCGGTGAGGAACAAGAAGAGTCCCGCGAACGCGAGAATGCCGACCAGCACGCCCAGGGCCTGGAGGGCCTGGAACGTCCAGAGCAGCGGCGCGAACTGAATCTGGCCGAGCACAGTGTTGGCCGACTGCACCGAGGTGAAGCCGATGCCGTTGCTTCTGAGCGCTGCCGTGACCTCGGCTGCCGCGTCCTTCGACCAGATCTGGTCGTAGGCGGCCGGGTCGAGACGGGCCAGCTCGGACCGCGTCGTGATCAGGATCGGGTCGCTCCCGTTCTGTCCCGGGAAGGTCGTCGCCGTCCCGACGACGCGCACCGGCCGGGCGACGGCCGGCGTGCTGTACGGGAGGAGCAGGCCCGGGCGCAGGCTGAAGCCGGCCGGGCCGCCCGCGATGACCGGGATGGTGTGCCGGGAGGCCGGCGCTGCGGCGAGCGCCTGCATCAGGTGTCCGAGCGACTGGCCCGAATAGCTCGAATCCCAAAAGGCTCCGTTTTCGAAGCTCGACGGGTTGACCCCGATCACGATGACCGGCGCCGAGTCGACGGTGCCGCTCGTCTCGGCGAGGACCTCGGTCGAGCTCGCGCGCCAGGGAAGGCGGGAGCCGGACCAGGTTGGGGGTGGTGACTGCGGTGTTTGAGCCCACCAGTGTCTGGGCCTTGGCCGTGAGGGTGTACTCCTGCGAGCGCGCGATGGCCCCGGCGTAGGTGAAGGCCCCCACCGCCAGCGCCACCGAGCCCACCATGAGCATGCCGAGGCTCGGCGCGGCGGCGAGCCGTCTGGCCGCGAGCCAGGCGGCGAGGGAGCGACCGGGCCGAAGCGTGAGCCCGCGGGCCCGCCGCAGGCCGATGCTGGCCAATCGGGCGAAGAGGATCGACACGCTGAGGAGGAGGATCAGCGGCATGATCAGGAAGCCGCTCTGCACGGCCGGAGCGGAGGTACCCCCGGCTTCGAGCGAGACGTTCTGCAAGGACAGCCAGAGCCAGAGGGACAGGCCGATCCCGATGAGCTCGAAGGGCGCTTTCGAGAACGTCGACAGGGCATGGGTGGGTGCGCGCCTGCGTCGACAGGTCGTGAGGCGCGCCCAGCGCGGCCAGGAGGACGAGGGCCAATGCCTCTGCACCGATGACAAAGACGGCGCTCCGGACCAGCGCACTCGAACCGAACGCCGAGCTCGGGCCTACGAGGGCGAGCAGACCGATGCTTCCGATCCAACCCAGGGCGGCGCCGATGCCCATGAGCGGAACGGCTTCGAGGCCCGCTTTGATGCCGATGGAACCCGGAGCCACGCCACGTGAGAGGAGCAGCGTGATCTCGGTCCGCCGACGGTAGGCCCAGAACACGCTGGCCGACCCGAGGAGGAGGAGCCCGACCACCACGCCGGCCACGATCTCGGGCTCGACCCCCTGGCTGACCGCACGCTGCACCGACTGCGCGTGCGTGACGAGGAACCCGTACTGGTCCGGGTCTTCGTCCACCAATCGGTACCCGTCGGGGATCCGGTGACCCGGTACGCCGGACCGCGAGACGGTCGTGCCCACGCGGTGCTGAAAACCCGCGATCGCCGTAGCGGTGCTCTCCGCCTGCTCCAGGTCGACGCCCGACGACGGGGGCTGCTCCCATCGGTACGAGCTCAGGGTGTGCACCCCGGCCTCACCCAGGATCCGGGTGAACGTCGCGGTGGTGGTCAGGATGACCGGTGGTGGCGGCGCATTCTCGTCCGGCGTGCCGAAGACGCCCTTGAGCGAGCACCAGAACGGGGGGAGCACCGTGCCGACCAGGGAGCGGTACGTGCCGGCGACCCGTACCTGCGCCGTGGGTTTCTCGCTTCCACCCGGTTGTTCCGCGCCGGCGACCAAGAGATGGCCACCGGGACGGACGTGTACCTCTGAGGCGAGGTCGGTCGAGATCCATACCCCGCGGCCGCCCGCGCTCGCCACGCGATCGATCTGGCCCAGCCCACCTGGGTGCGTCACCAGTTGCGCGGGTGCGGACGCGTGGCGCGTCGTGCCCACGGTGATCGGCGCGTTCAATGTCACGACCGGAGAGTCAAGGGAGTCTGCCGGAGCTCCCGACGTCCGCAGCAGCCGCGAGGAAAGGGTCGAGAGCGTGGCGTTCGTCTGGTCGACGTGGTCGAGCGGGCCGTACCCGATGGCCACGGTGCCCAGGTCTGGCGCGCACTCCTGGGACATCTCGAGCGCCAGCGCGGCCGATCCGGTCGAGGCGTCGAAGAGTGGCCCGGACGCGGCCACCACGCCGATGACCAAGGCCACTCCGATGATGACGAGCGCCACGGCCGGCTCGCGGAACGCCAGCGTCGGCGCACGGGTCCATGGCGCTGTACGCAGCAGCGTGTGTGAGCCGGATTGCATAGGTGGACCGTGCCGACTGTAACGACCGGGTCGCGTCCGGAAGCGGCACGGCGATTCCGGGCCGACGCGTGTTCGCCGTGGGCCCGCCCAACGGACTCAGCCCGGGCGTGTGGGCATGCGCACGTATTCGACGTGCTGATGGACCGTCTCGTAGCCCAGTTTGAGGTACACCGGCGCACCCATCGGAGAAGCTTGGAGCGACACGGACGAGGCGCCCCGGCTGAAGCCCAGGTTCGTGACCCAGACCGTGACCAAGGCGCCGAGTCCGGCGGTGCGGGACCCGGGCCGGGTGCCGACCCACTGCACGGAGGCGGCGCCGTCGCTCTCGTAGAGCATCGCGGTGGCGATGGGCTCGCTCCCGTTCGAGGCCAGCACGATGTGGGCGGCCGGGTCCTCGAGCACGGCGCCCGGATTGTCGAAGAGGTCGGGGTGCACCTCGGGCGGCATCCCGTAGGTGGCGTAGGCGGCGGAATTCACCGCCGCGAATTGTCGCACGCCTTCCTCGTCGTCGACGTTGCGCAGCACGATGCCCGATGGTGCTGGCCGTTCCGGGAGTGGAACGGCACAGACCATGTCGGGCGTCTCGGATCCGAAGAGCTCGAGTCCGGCGGCCAGGCAGGCGGCCCGTAGGTCCTCGTCCTCGCCGTTGTCACGTACCGGCACTGTGTAGCCCCGTCCCAACGCACCGAAGAAGGCATCGGCCCGGTGCACCACCTCAGTCGGGGAGACGTCGGGCTCTCGACGGAACGCCGTGTTGGCGATCATCGGGATCCAGGTCCCTCCGGCGCACAGGACCACACCGTCGCGATCCTCGAGCGACCCGCGGGTGCTGAAGCGCGTCAGGGCCCTGCTGTACGCGACCAGCGTGCGGTGGACGAGGTCCACGTGGAATTCCGTGTGGACGTCTGCCCCGTCGGTCATCACAGCCATAGTGACGCGTCGGGAACGTCCCGACCAATCAACGTGACGCGCTCTGAGGCGAACTCCGGCACGTTGGCCGTCGCGTGGCACCGCGATGGCGGGGTCCCTCGCAGACGGCCGCCGGTCGGATCAACGGACTTCGAAGACCGGGTGCTTCGGAGCGACCGCCGCCCACTCCTCGTCCGTGGCGTCAGGGCTGATGCCGTCGAAGAACTGGCCCGTCTCGAACTTCCACCGGCGCAGGTAGGCCCGCAGGACCGGCACGGCGTCGGCCGGAGGGATCTCGGTGGCCTGGCAGATCTGGCGGCGTCGGCCCAGGATCAGCACCATGTGGCCGTCCGAGTGGCGCACGTTGCGCACCCACTGGGTCACCCCCCGGGGCGACACGAGGTACTGGCTTCCGTCCAGGGTCAGCAGGTTGACCGGGGTGTAGTGAAGGTCGCCGCTCGTGCGGCCCCGGTGCTCGAGCACCCGGGAGCCCCAGACGCTCACGCCCAGGCGGGTCAGGCCGGCGACCACCTTGTTGAAGACATGGGTGGTGAACCAGTCCGGCTCCTTGTAGTGGGTCTCGGTGGCCGCTGCTTGGGGGGTGATGGTGATGACGCTCATGGTGTCCTCCTCGGGGGTGCCTTCCATGAACAATGATCTTAAGAGTGAACAGTGTTCTTGTCAAGTACTTGTGTTCTCGAATCGGAACAGTCACACTGAGGTCCATGCCGGCCACTTCTGCAGCACGCACGGCGCGGGCACGGGTCCGCCAAGAGATGACAGGGGAGATCCTCTCTGTGGCCCGCGACCACTTGGCCCGCGACGGGGCCGCCGCTCTCTCCCTGCGTTCCATCGCCCGTGACCTGGGCCTGGCCCCCTCCGCCCTCTACCGGTACTTCGACGGCCGCGACGCCCTGCTGAGCGCCCTCATCCTCGCGGCCTACGAATCCCTGGCCCAGTGCGCCGAAGAGGCCGCCGACCAGGCTGCCCGCCAGGAGGAATCCGATAGCGAGCGCTTCGCGCACGTGCCTCGGGCCATCAGGCGCTGGGCCTTGGCCCGTCCCTACGAGTGGGGCCTCATATTCGGGACGCCCGTTCCGGGTTACGAGGCGCCCGAGGACACCGTGGTCCCCTACGCCCGCACCGCCGCCGCCATGGTGCGCCCGGTCGTCGAGGCCAAGCGGGCGGGACGCCTCGACGTGGTCCACCACCGTGCGCCGGTGTCCGCCCAGCTGGCGGCGGCCGTCGCCCCGGTCACCGAGGGCCTCTTCCCCGGCACGCCGGCCGAAGTCGTCGTGGTCGCCGTCCAGGCCTGGACAACCATGATCGGCGCCGTCAGCCTCGAGGTCTTCGGGCACTGGCGCAGGACCATCCTCGACCCCGACCTGTACTTCGAACGCACCGTCGCCGACCTGGCCGCCGCGGTCGGTCTCGGCGAACGGCTGGCCGGGACCGCCTCAGCGCAGCCGAGCCCGTAGCGAGTCCACCTGGGCCTCGAACTCCTCGTACTGGGTGGTGGTGAGCGTGCCCTCCAGGGCGGCCACCAGTTCGCCGATCAGGGCGACCACATCGGCCAGTTCTTGGCTGGACTCCTGCATCCCCATCTTCGAGAAGGGCAGCGCAATGTTGATCCGGCTGGTCGGCCCCGCCGGCGTCTCGGCGACCGGGGCGACCTCCTGACGCGTGGTCCTGTCCAACTTCGGGGACTTGCCGGACTTGCCGGGCTTGGCCGTCTTGGCGCGCTTCTCAGATGCCTCAGCCATGGGCGCAGCTGACCGGGCGGCCAACGCGCGCGCCGTCGTGGGCACGACACGTCATGGGAGGAAACAGGTCCCGCCGCGAGGGCGGGAGAGGGCCGGCCGATCGGTGCACCGGACCGGGGAGCGAATCAGCCCAGGACGGGCAGCCTCACCTCGAAGCCGTTGTGGGCCAGGAAGGCCAGCTTGTGCTCGAGGGCGTGCTGCCAATCGACCATGTCCTTGTCGAACTGCGTGCGGTCGCCTTCCTCGCACGCGTGCTCGAGCTCGTCGAACGCCACGTCTTCGGCGTCGAGGAGACTGCGGTACTTCAAAAGGAAGTGGTCGTCGATCGGCTGATGCACGTCGTCCTCCTACCACCGGCCCGACCTCTGCGAGCCGGTGCGCACAACTTAGTCCCGTCACCTTTTGTGCGCTCGGGCGCCAGGTCAAAAGCCGCCCAACTGGGGTGCAATCGACGGCCAATCGCAACACTGCGACCATCCGTCCTGCTCAGCTGGGGCTTACCAGTTCTTGCGCAGCCGGTGATACGGGCGCGGCAGCAGGTAGCGGAAGACCATTGCCGCATCGATCAGCCCCGACACGCTGATCTCGAGAGCGGGTCCGCCGGCCCGGGCCAGGATCCGCCGTGAGACCGTCTCGACCGAGCGCGTCATGAGGCGCGGTGGCCGGCGCAGCCCCCGCTCGAGCGCGTCGAGACCGAGCTCGGTCGCCATGAAGGCGGGGTACACGACGTGCACGTGGACGCCCTTGGGCCCGAGGCGGAACGAGATGGACTCACTGAAGGCCGAGAGCGCCGCCTTGGACGAGGGGTAGGCGCCGGGCCCGGGCGAGGGCAGCCGCCCGCCGTCGGAGGACACGTTGACGATGATGCCGCGGCCGCGCGCCGCCATGGCCCCCTGGACGGCCAGCGTCGCCGCCACCGGGGCGAAGAAGTTCACGTCGAAGGTGTGGCGGAAGTCCCCTTCGGTGATCTCGACCAGCCGGATGCCCGGGTCGGTGGCCGCGTTGTTCATCAGGACGTCCACCGGGCCGAGGTCGTGCTCGGTCCGTTCCAGCACGGCGCGCACCGCGTCGGTGTCGCCCACGTCGCACACCTCGGTGCGCGAGCCCGGCGACAGCGCGGCCAACTGCGGCGCCAGCGCGGCCAGCCGGGCCTCGTCACGGGCCAGCCCGACCACCACCGCCCCGGCCCGGGTCAGGTCGCGGCAGAGCTGCTCACCCAGGCCGCGGGAGGCCCCGGTGACGACGGCCACCCGGCCGGCGTAGCGCCCGCCGAACGCGGGTGGGCGCGCGGAGGATGTGTGAGCCACGTCGGGCTCAGGCCGGGTCCGGCGGGTCGGTCAGCTCCGCCAGGGCGGGGCCGAGCCGGTCCGCCGCGGCGGCCAGCACCTCTTGGCCCGCCACCAACGCGGCCAGGTCGCCGCGGACACGGATGCGGCCCTCGGCCAGCGCGTCGGCCGGGTCGAGCCGCCCGTGGGCCAAGGCCAGCGCGTCCTCGTAGCCGAGCACGATGGTGGCCGTGCCCGATGCCGTGCCCTCGGCATCGAGGCGCAGATGGGCCCGTCCCTCGGCCACCTCGAGCAGGAGGCGCCGGTCCCCGCCGCCGTCGGGCACGCCGGTCACCACCTGGAGGACGCTGAACGTGCCGTCGGCCGCGGCGAGCGACCCGGCCCCGGCCTGGGCGATGGCGTCGTGCAGGTCCAGCGTGCCGAGTGCCGCGTCGAAGGACTGCACCCATTCGGGGGAGAGGTAGCGGGCCATGCGATGGTGCGGCTCGGGGCCGGCGCCCGCCCACGGTGGGCCGGGCCCGCCGGCTCAGCCGGCGGCGGCCTCTTCGGCGGTCTTCTTCTTGCGTCCCGTGATCTTGCGGCCGAGCCAGGCCACCGGGTCGTAACGGGCGTCGACCACGCGTTCTTTCATCGGGATGATGCCGTTGTCGGTGATCTTGATGTGCTCGGGACAGACCTCGGTGCAGCACTTGGTGATGTTGCACATGCCGAGACCCTTGTCATGCGCCAGCTCGCGACGGTCGTTCACGTCGAGCGGGTGCATCTCGAGCTCGGCGAAGCGGATGAAGAAGCGGGGGCCGGCGTACTTGGGCTTGTTGTCCTCGTGGTCGCGGATGACGTGGCACACGTTCTGGCACATGAAGCACTCGATGCACTTGCGGAACTCCTGGCCCCGCTCCACGTCGACCTGCATCATCCGGTAGCCGCCCTCGGGCTCGGGTCCGGGCTCGAAGGCGGGGATGGTCTTGGCCACCTCGTAGTTGAAGGAGACGTCGGTCACCAGGTCGCGGATGATCGGGAACGCCTTCATCGGCGCCACCGTCACCGGCTCGCCCTCGGGCAGCGTGTCCATGCGCGTCATGCACAGCAGGCGGGGCAGGCCGTTGATCTCGGCCGAGCACGACCCGCACTTGCCGGCCTTGCAGTTCCAGCGGCAGGCCAGGTCGGGCGCGTCGCCGGCCTGAATGCGGTGGATGACGTCGAGCACCACCTCGCCCTCGACCGCCGGCACCACGTAGTCGGTGAACTGGCCGCCCTGGTCGTCGCCCCGCCAGATTCGCATCGTCACCGCGTCGGCCATCAGTGTCCCTCCTC
Organism: uncultured Acidimicrobiaceae bacterium; assembly: GCA_963726545.1. GTDB lineage: Bacteria > Actinomycetota > Acidimicrobiia > Acidimicrobiales > RAAP-2 > Bog-473. Next base: position 184,683 of record CAVSCV010000001.1, read on the forward strand.
GAAGAGCACCTTCAGCTCGGCCGGCATCTCCGGCAGGGGCTCGGGTGCGATGGCGATCGGCGCCAAGTAGCCGTGTTCGCCGGTCTGGTGCTGCACGAAGTTGACCTTGCCCATCTCGGGGTCGGGCCCCGGGAAGTCCTCGCGGGTGTGCCCGCCCCGGGACTCCTTGCGGTTCAGCGCGCCCTGGGCCACGGCGATCGACGTCGTGATCATGGAGGGCAGGTCGGTGGCCAGGTTCCAGCCCGGGTTGTAGGCCCGCCCGCCCTTCACCTGGAGCTTGGCCGTCTGCTGCTTGAGGTCCTCGAGCTTGCGCAGGGCCTCTTCCAGCTCGGGCCCGGTGCGGATGATGCCGACCAGGGCCTGCATGGTCTCCTGCAGCTCGTGCTGCACGTCGTAAGGGTTGTGGCCGTCCTCGCGCCCGAACGGGGCGAAGGCGTCGTCGATGGCCGACTCGATGCTCTTGGGGTCGACTTTCACCTCGCCACTGCGGCCCTCGGCGAAGTCGCTGGCCCCGATGCCGGCCCGTCGCCCGAAGACGATGAGGTCGGACAGCGAGTTGCCGCCCAGGCGGTTGGCGCCGTGCATGCCCCCCGACACCTCGCCGATGGCGAAGAGCCCCGGGACGGTGGCCGCCTGCGTCTCGGCGTCGACCCGCACCCCGCCCATCATGTAGTGGCAGGTCGGCCCGACCTCCATCGGCTGGGCCGTGATGTCGACGCCGGCCAGCTCCATGAACTGGTGGTACATGGAGGGCAGGCGCCGCCGGATGTACTCGGCCGAACGCCGCGTCGCGATGTCGAGGTAGACGCCGCCGTGCGGGGTGCCCCGGCCCGCCTTGACCTCGGAGTTGATGGCCCGGGCCACCTCGTCGCGGGGCAGCAGGTCCGGCGTGCGCCGGTTGTTGATGTGGTCGTCGTACCAGGCGTCGGCTTCCTCTTCGGTCTCCGCCGTCTCGGCCCGGAACATGTCGGCCACGTAGTTGAACATGAAGCGGGTGCCTTCGGAGTTGCGCAGCACGCCGCCGTCGCCGCGCACGCCCTCGGTGACGAGGATGCCGCGCACCGACAGGGGCCAGACCATGCCGGTCGGGTGGAACTGCACGCACTCCATGTCGATGACGTCGGCGCCGGCCCAGATGGCCATGGCGTGGCCGTCACCCACCGACTCCCACGAGTTCGAGGTGTACATCCACGACTTGCCGATCGACCCCGTGGCCAGGATCACGGCCTTGGCCGTGAAGGCGACCATCTCGCCCGTGGCCCGCTTGTAGCCGACCGCGCCGGAGATCCGCCCGTCGGCGTCGTGGAGCAGCCGCACGATCTTGGTCTCCATGAAGACGTCGGTCCCCATGGAGACCACCTTCTGCTGGAGGGTGCGGATCAGTTCGAGACCGGTGCGGTCACCGACGTGGGCCAGGCGGGCGTAGCGGTGGCCGCCGAAGTCGCGTTGGGAGATGCGCCCGTCCTTGGTGCGGTCGAACAGCGCGCCCCAGCGCTCGAGCTCGTACACCCGGTCGGGGGCTTCCATGGCGTGGATCTGCGCCATGCGCCAGTTGTTGAGCATCTTGCCGCCGCGCATGGTGTCGCGGAAGTGGACCTGCCAGTTGTCCTCTTTCCACACGTTGCCCATGGCCGCGGCCATGCCGCCCTCGGCCATGACCGTGTGCGCCTTGCCGAGGAGCGACTTGCAGATGACCGCGGTGCGCAGGCCGCGCTCCTTGGCCTCGATGGTGGCCCGCAGCCCGGCGCCGCCGGCCCCGATGACGATGACGTCGTAGTCGTGGATCTCGTAGTCGGCCATGCGTCGCCCTTAGAAGTGGAAGCCGGGGTCGTGGATGGTGCCGCTGGCCACCAGGCGCACGTAGAGGTCGCACAGGGCCACGCCGAACAGGCTGATCCAGGCGAAGCGCATGTGGCGCGCGTTCAGCGGGGTGACGAACTTCCAGAGCTTGTGGCGCGTCGGGTGCTTGGCGAAGGACTTGACCTGGCCGCCGCAGAAGTGCCGGCAGGCGTGGCACGACAGCGAGTAGAGCCAGAGGAACACCGCGTTGGCCAGCAGCACCGCCGTCCCGAGGCTGAAGCCGATGTGCACGTGCTCGACCCCGTTGACCAGGTAGGGCTGGCGGAAGGCCAGGATGGCGTCGTAGGTCAGGATGCAGTTGAAGATCAGCAGCAGCCAGAAGAAGTAGCGGTGGATGTTCTGGAGGATCAGCGGGAAGCGCGACTCGCCGCTGTAGCTGCCGTGGGCGTCGGCCACCGCGCAGGCCGGGGGCGACCACCAGAAGGACCGGTAGTAGGCCTTGCGGTAGTAGTAGCAGGTGAGGCGGAAGCCGAGCGGGAAGATCAGGATCAGCAGCGCCGGTGACCAGCTCCAGAAGGGCAGGGTCCCGAAGGTGTGGCTGCCCGTCACGCAGCTCTGGGCGATGCAGGGCGAGTAGAAGGGCGAAATCAGGTCCCGGTTGAGGGCGACGCCGGCGTAGTAGTCCTTGCCCACGAAGGCGGCCCACGTCGAGTAGATGACGAACGAGGTGAGCACCGCCACCGTGACCACGGGCTCGACCCACCAGTTGTCCTTGCGCAGGGTGGCCTGGTCCGGCCCGCCCCTCGCGCCTCCGAGGGCAACCGGCGTCGCGGTTGCGTTGTCCACCGTCGCCGTCACTCCGACCTCCTCAGGCCCGGCTCAGCACCGCGGCCGCCAAATCTTCCCAGTTCACGCTTGCGCAGGGGCAAGCTGTGACAACCCTGCGACCATACGGCGACCGCGACCGCACGTCAAAGACATAAAGAGCATGAAATTCAGAGCGTTAAGCTCTGATTCATGCAGCTGCACCAGCTGGCCTACGTCCTGGCCGTGGCCGAGGAGCAGAGCTTCACCCGGGCCGCCGCCCGGCTCCACCTGGCCCAGCCCTCGCTGTCGCGCCAGGTCCGCCTGCTCGAACAGGAACTGGGGGTCGTCCTGTTCAACCGCAGCCCGGGGCAGGGATTGGTCACCCTCACCCCCGACGGCGGCGCGCTGCTGCCCTTCCTCCAGCGCGTGCTGGCCGACGTCGAGGCGACCGGGGCCGAGGCCCGGGCCCTCTCGGGCATGGCCCGGGGGCGCCTCGCCGTGGGGGCCACGCCCAGCCTGATCACCAGCGTGCTGGCCCCCGCCCTGGTCGCCTTCCACCAGAGCCATCCGGGCATCGACCTCTCCGTGGTCGAGGCCGGGTCGCACCAGCTGGTGCCCCAGGTGGCCTCGGGCGAGGTGGACCTGGCCCTCGTGGTCATGCCGGTCACGGACCCGCTGGTCGAGACGACGCCGCTCTTCGACGACCCGCTCGTCCTGGCCCTCGCACCCGGCCACCCGCTGGCCCGGCGCCGGCGCGTGCAGGTGCGCGACCTCGACCGGCTCGACCTGGTGATGTTCCGCGAGGGCTACGACCTGCGCGAGGTCACCCTGGCTGCCTGCCTGGCCGCCGGGGTCGAACCGCACCTGGTCAGCGAGGGCGGGGAGATGGCGGGCGTCCTGTCCTTCGTGGCCGCCGGCCTGGGTGCCGCGGTGGTCCCGGCCATCGCGCTGCCCGCCGACGGTTCGTTGGTCGCCGTCCCCTTCACCGGCCCGACCCTCAGCCGCACCATCGCCCTGGCCCAGCGCGGTGACCGCGCCCTGGCCCGACCGGCCCGTGCGCTGGCCGATCAGCTCCTGCGCGGTCGCGCGCGTCGCGCGCGCCGCGTCGGGCTGACGGCGCGTCACGAGGACCGTGACGCGGCGACACGGTGACCGTGCTGCGGTCGTGAACTTGTTGCATCGAGAGCGTCAACACGCGCGGCCCGGTCACGCGCGAACGATGACACCGCTCGTGAACACTTGTGGTTCTTTCTGACCATTCACGTGTCAGACCCAGCGCGGAAACAGACGTGACTGCTACCGTTCCGCCTTCTACTCGGGGGGGTTCGGAATGGGGGCACGGCGCCTTTCGGTGTGTGCAGCGATGGCTCCTGTTCTCGCCTTCGTCGGAAGCGGACTGTGCACCGCGACGACGGCGGCCGCGGCAACCGCAAGCCACCGGCCGGTGTTCACCGCGTTGACGGCGACACCGTCGAAGGTGGCGACGGTCGGCCAAGGCGCCACCATCAGCGGCGCTGTCTCGGGTGCCACGACGTGCAAAGTGTCGTCGTCGCCGGCGCTGCTCGCCGGCTCGGGCGCGGTCGCCTGCGCGGGAGGCAAGGTCACCGACGCGGTTCTCTTTCCGACCAGCGCGGTGCCGACCGTGTACCTGATCACCGTCACGGCCAAGGGGCCGGGCGGGATCGCCGCGACGACGCTCACGGTGAAGGTTCGAGCCGGTGCCGGCGGAGGGATGGCCGGTGTGACTTCGATGGCGTCGGACGGAGAGGGCTCGTGCGCCCTGCTGGCGTCGGGCAAGGTGGCGTGTTGGGGCTACGGCCCGAACGGTCAACTCGGGGACGGCCAGTTCTATACGTCCGGCTCCGACGGCTCCGCCACCCCCGTCCAAGTCACCGACGTCGACGGGTCCGGCGCGCTGGGCGGCGTCTCCGTCCTGATCGGTGACGAGAGCAGCAATGGGTACTGCGCCCTGCTCGTCTCGGGCGGGGTCGATTGCTGGGGCTTCGGCCAGGTCGGCGACCTCGGCGACGGCCTGTTCGCTGATTCGGCCCTTCCGGTCCAAGTCCAAGGCGTGGGCGGGGCCGGCGTCCTTTCCGGCGTCGCCGACCTGACCGGCGACGGCCTCGGCTACTGCGCCCTGCTCACCTCGGGTGGAGTGGACTGCTGGGGGTACGGGCCCAACGGTGAGCTCGGCGACGGGCAGTTCTACACGTCGGGACCCTTCGGCTCCGCCACCCCCGTCCAGGTGGCGGACGTCAGCGGCGACGGTGTGCTCTCCGGCGTCTCGAGTGTGACCGGTGGCAAACAGGGTTACTGCGCGCTGCTCACCTCGGGCGCGGTGGCCTGCTGGGGCGGTGGTGACTCCGCGATCCCCGTCCAGCTGCCCGGGGTCGGGGGCAACGGCGTCCTGGCCGGCGTCGCCAGTGTGACGAACGACGCCACGGGCGGCTCGTGCGCGCTCCTCACCTCGGGTGGGGTGGACTGCTGGGGCACCGGCGGAGCAGGTGAGCTCGGTGACGGGCAGTTGGCGGACTCCGCCACCCCGGTCCAGGTCCTCGGCCTCAGCGGGACCGCCGTGCTCTCGGATGTCTCGAGCCTGACCAGCGATCAAGACGGTTTCTGCGCGCTGCTCGCCTCGGCCGCCGCCGCGTGTTGGGGCGCCGGCGACTACGGCATTCTCGGGAACGGCCGGTTCGCCGACTCGGCCACTCCGGTCCAGGTGCAAGGTGGCGCCGGGAGCGTGCTCCACAAATTCGCCAGTCTGACCAGCGATGGAAACGGCTTCTGCGCCGTGCTCATTTCGACTGGAGTCGACTGCTGGGGGGCCGGCCCGGACGGCGACCTCGGGAACGGGCAGTACTACACGTCGGGCTCCGAGGGCTCGGCGTCCGCGGTCCAGGTGGACGGTGTGGGTGGCGTCGGCGCCCTCTCCGGTGTGGCCAGTGTGATGGGCGGCGGAGACGGCTACTGCGCGCTCCTCACCTCGAGCGAGGTCGATTGTTGGGGCGCCGGCGACTACGGCAAACTCGGGAACGGCCAGTTCTACTCCTCGAGCCCGTTCGGCTCTGCCACCCCGGTCCAGGTCCTGTAATCCCCTGACATGGGCCTGGCGCCGAGGCCCCGCACCCGCCCCCTCGCCGCGCTGGGACTCAGGCACGAGGCGTAGGCTCGGCCCATGAGCGGCTCGACTGACCATTTCGACCCTTCCGCCACCCCGGATCCCGGCGGCCTCAAGGCGCCCGCACACCTCCCGACCTCGCTGGCCGACCTGCGTGCCAGCGGGTGGGAGTCCGTGTCGGTGGCCGAGGAGATGCGCCAGAACACGGCCAAGCTGATCGCCGAGGGCAAGACCCTGGTGCCCGGCGTCCTCGGCTTCGAGGAGACGGTCGTGCCCCAGCTGGAGAACGCCATCCTGGCCGGCCACGACCTCATCCTCCTGGGCGAGCGCGGCCAGGCCAAGACCCGCGTCATCCGCTCCCTGGTCGGCCTGCTTGAACGAGTGGATGCCCATCGTCGCCGGCTCCGAAATCAACGACGACCCCTACCACCCGGTCTCGCGCTACGCCCTCGACCGCTTCGAGGAGCTGGGTGAGGCGACGCCGGTCGACTGGGTCCACCGCTCGCAGCGCTACGGCGAGAAGCTGGCCACCCCCGACACCTCCATCGCCGACCTCATCGGCGAGGTCGACCCGATCAAAATCGCCGAGGGCCGTTACCTCAGCGACGAGCTGGCCCTCCACTACGGCCTCATCCCGCGGGTCAACCGCGGCATCTTCGCCATCAACGAGCTGCCCGACCTCTCCGAGCGCATCCAGGTCGGCCTGCTCAACATCCTCGAAGAGCGCGACGTGCAGATCCGCGGCCACCGCATCCGCCTGCCCCTCGACATCATGCTGGTGGCCACGGCCAACCCCGAGGACTACACCAACCGCGGCCGCATCATCACGCCGCTCAAGGACCGCTTCGGCGCGCAGATCCGCACGCACTACCCCTTCGAGACGATGACCGAAGTGCGCATCATGGAGCACGAGGCCGACTTCCCGACCGCCGGCGTGCCGGTCAGCGTGCCGCCCTTCATGAAGGAGGTGGTGGCCGAGGTCAGCCAGCTGGCCCGGCGCAGCACCCACCTCAACCAGCGCAGCGGCGTCTCGGTGCGCCTCTCCATCGCCAACTACGAGACCCTCATCGCCTCGGCCGTGCGCCGGGCCCTGCGCACCGGCGAGCCCGTCGCCGTGCCCCGCATCTCCGACCTGGCCGCCCTCGTGCCCTCCACCCAGGGGAAGATCGAGGTCGAGGCCATGGAAGAGGGTCACGAGGACGAGGTGGTGGCCCAGCTGGTGGCCGCCGCCACCCTCTCGGTCTTCCGGCGCCGGGTCACCCTCGACGACCCCCAGTCCATTGTCGCCGCCTTCCACGACCAGGTCGTCGTGCACGTGGGTGACGACCTGCCCAGCGTCGGCCTACCTGGCCGTCCTGGCCGACATCCCCGAGCTCGAGCCCGCCACGCGCAAGCTGGCCGGCCCCGAGGCGGTCGACTCCGAGTCGCCCGCGCTGATGGCCTCGGCCATGGAGTTCCTGCTCGAGGGCCTGCACCTGACCAAGCGGCTGAACAAGGACGCCTCGGGCGCCCGGGCCCTCTACCGGGGCCGCAAGTAACGAGCCGCGGGTCCCACCGGCACGGACGCGAGACACACACGCACACCGACACGCACCGGCCCACGGGACCCGGCACCGACACGACGAGGACGGCACGCACATGAGCGTCAACTACGACTACTCCGGATGGGACGGGACCCAGGAGTTCGCCGACCTCGACCCCGACGACCTCCTGGCCGGCCTCACCGACGATCTCCTGGCCGGCGGTGACCTCGACGACGCGCTGCGCCGCCTCCTCCGTTCGGGCTTCCAGACGGCCGACGGCGAGCAGGTGCCCGGGCTGCGCGACCTGCTCGAGCAGTTGCGCCGGCGGCGAGCCGACATGCTGGCCGAGGGCGACCCCGACGGGCGCATGGCCGAGCTGACCGCGCAGCTCGACGAGATCGAGCAGGACGAGCGGGCCGCCATCGACGAGTTGGTCGAGGACGCGCAGGCCTCGGGCGACGCCCGCCGCGAGGAGGTCACGGGCGACGTGGCCACCGAGCGCCGCATGGCCCTCGACCTCCAGCCCGACGACCCGGCCGGTCGCATCAGCTCGCTGCAGAACTACGACTTCGTCTCCTCCGAGGCCCGCGAGCGCTTCGAGGAACTGGTCGAGGAGTTGCGCCGCGAGATGGCCGACACCTTCTTCGAGGGGGCGTCCGACGCGCTCTCCAACATGAGCCCCGAGCAGATGGCGCGCATGCGCGACGCCTACGACGCCCTCAACAAGATGCTCGAGCAGCGCGAGGCCGGCGAGGACCTCGACCCGAGCTTCGAGGAGTTCATGGCCCAGTTCGGCGACATGTTCCCGGGCAACCCCGAGACGCTCGACGAGTTGCTCGAGCAGCTGGCCGAGCGCATGGCCGCGGCCCAGGCCGTGTGGAACTCCATGAGCCCCGAGCAGCAGGCCCAGCTGCGCGCCCTGGCCGATTCCGTGCTCGAGGACATGGACCTGCGCTGGCAGGTCGACCGGCTCAGCCGCAACCTGCAGCGGGCCGTGCCCGACGCCGGCTGGCAGCGTTCCTACGACTTCAACGGCGAGGGCCCGATGGGCATGAGCCGGGCCACCGACCTGGCCACGCAGCTGGGCCAGCTCGACCGGATGGAAGAGGTCATCCAGTCCGCCTCGAGCCCGGCCGCACTGGGCGAGATCGACCTGGACCAGGTGCGCCAGCACATGGGCGAGGACGCGGCGCGCGCCCTCGACAAGCTGGCCAACCTGACCAAGTCGCTGGCCGACGCCGGCCTCATCGAGCAGTCGGGCGGGCAGATCGAGCTCACCCCCGCGGCGTGCGCCGCCTGGGCCAGAAGGCGCTGGCCGACCTCTTCGGCCAGATCAACAAGGACCGCCTCGGCGACCACTCGACCCTGCGCACCGGCACCGGCCACGACCGCGAGGAGACGACCAAGGCCTACGAGTACGGCGACCCGCTCAACTTGCACCTCTCGACCACCGTGCACAACGCCGTGCGCCGCGGCGGCAGCGGCGTCCCCGTGCGCCTGACCCCCGAGGACTTCGAAGTGGTCGAGGTCGAGGCGCTGTCGCGCTCGGCCACCGTGCTCTGCGTCGACCTGTCGATGTCGATGCCCATGCGCGACAACTTCGTGCCGGCCAAGCGCATGGCCATGGCGCTGCAGACCCTCATCTCCTCGAAGTTCCCCCGCGACTTCCTCGGCATCATCGGCTTCTCCGAGGTCGCCCGCGAAATACGCCCCGACGAGATCCCCACCGCCATGTGGGACTACGTCTACGGCACCAACCTCCAGCACGCACTGGCCCTGTCGCGCCGCATGCTGGCCCACGAGCACGGGACCAAGCAGATCATCGTGGTGACCGACGGCGAGCCCACGGCCCACGTCGACGACTACGGCGAAGTCTTCTTCAACTACCCGCCCGTACCCGAGACCCTGCGCCGCACCATGGCCGAGGTCATCCGCTGCACGCGGGCCGGCATCGTGATCAACACCTTCGCCCTCGACCTCCAGCGCACGCACTACCCCTTCGTGGAGCAGATCGCCCGGGTCAACGGCGGCCGCACCTTCTACACGACGCCCGACGCCCTCGGCGGCTACGTGCTGGTCGACTTCCTCCAGCACCGCCGCGTCCTGCGCCCCGCCGGCTGAGGCAGCGCAGTCGGCGTCTCCGGCGCGACCATTCGGGGCGCCTGGGCGCGCGCCGCCGCCTCGGTGCGGCTGGACCGAATGCCTGCGGTCGGGGCCTTTTTTGCGCCGATCGGCCCGACGGACGCAGGAAAAATCAACGCTCCCGGGTCGGGCGCGGCCACATGGGGGTTGATCTGCGATTTCATGCACTTATCCACACCGGCTCAGGCGCCGGGAGCACACGATTTTTGCCCAGGATCAGGGATTTGGTCTTGCGCACGCCTGGAGCGGTGGTCAAAGATGATGATTACATCGTTGTAGTTACATCAATGCCACCTGTGGCAAAGAGAGGGGGCGAATCGAATGGCGGTGGACATCGTGACCACGCTTTACGGTCGCCAAGAACGAAGTTGGCAGTTGCAGGCGAACTGCATGGGCGTCGACCCGGATCTGTTCTTCCCGGAGCGCGGAGCGTCGACCCGCGAGGCCAAGGAGGTCTGCCGCGGCTGCGTGGTGCGTGAGGACTGCCTCGAGTACGCACTGGCCAACGGCGAGAAGTTCGGCATCTGGGGCGGCATGAGCGAGCGGGAACGCCGGCGCCTGCGCCGGGCCCGGGCCATGGCGCGCCGGGGCGACGTCGCCAGCGCGTCCTGAACCTGCGGCGGACCGTTGCGGTCCGCGGGCGAGTTGCGGCGGGTGCGAATTCGATCTGGCTGCTGTGCACGCGCCACCGAGCGGCGGGCGCGATCTGGGCGGCGAGGGTGACCGGCCCAGTTGACGCCGGCCGGCGCGGACGAGGCGCGGGCAAGGTGGCGCCAGATCGGCAAGGCTACGTGGGCACCCAGCGGAAAAGAGGCGGACCGATGCGCATCGTCAGGACTCTGAAGATCACCGCGGTCACCGCGATGGCGACCGCGGGCGTGACGGTTGGCACGGCCGCAGGGACGGTGGGCGCGGTCAGACCTGACACGCCGCTCTCGGTGAAATGCACGGGGTTGAGTGGCAAGGGCGGACCCGGCTCGGCGATCCGGTTGAGCGGATGCTCGGGATCGGGTGCGGGCATCACCGGGTCGACCGGAACCGAGCTGTTCAACACCCCGGCTGGTGGTACGTCGCAAGTCACCTGGGCGACTGGCGCGCAGATTTTCGATGAGAACTTGGCCTTCGACTACAACGCACCTCACATGTGCGCCCCCGAGGCGGGCTACAAGTTTGCGTCGGCCGTTCAGGTCACGGGCACCGTCGGTGGGGGCACGGGCTCGGCCAGCCGGCTCAACGGGGCCAAGGTCAACCAGCACTTCTGTCAATACGTGACGGGCAACGGAAGCAAATACCTGACGATCGGTTACGGGACGCAGCGAGAGTAGGCGGGTCGTCGCAGTGCCGAACACCGAATCGAGCAGCCGTCGGTTCGGTGTGGTCAGTGCATGGCGAGGCGGCTCTCGACGGTGGTGTCGTCGGAGAGCCCAAGCTCCTCGTAGCGTGCCGGCGAGATTTTGGCCAGGACGGCTGAGGGGATGAGCCCGACCAGCTCGGCGCCCTCGACCGCACCGCCGGCCTCCTCCACCAGCGCGGCCACAGCGTCGTAGAGCCGGGCCGGGCCGTAGGCGGCGGGGTCGACCAGGTTGCACGAGACCTGTGCCCGCTGGCCGACGGCCAGGGCCAGGACCCGGACCTGCTCGTTGCGCACGTGCGGGGCGACGGCGCGGGCGATGTCGAGCGAGGAGACCCAGACGTTGTAGGCCACCAGCACGGGGCGGGCCCCGACCGCGGTGGCGCCGGCGGTGGGATGGGGGGAGCGGGGCCCGATGTCGGGCTCGAGGCCGCCCTCCTGGGGCGGGGCGAAGGCCAGGCGGCGTAGGTCCGGCAGGCTGCGGGTCCCCCCGCCGGGCAGAGGTCCATAGAGAAAGCTCGGCACGCCCAACTCGGTGGCGAGCCAGTCGGCGAACGTGTCGCGCCGCTCGAGGGCGGACGCCAGATCATGCGGGGGCAGGCCGCCCGGCGCATAGGGGACGAAGGGCACGACGTCGAGGGCGCCGAGCCGGGGGTGGGCGCCCTCGTGGCGGCGCAGGTCGATCAGGTCGACGGCGGCCCGGGCCAGGGCGCGCGCCGCTTCGGCGACGGCGTCGGGCAGGCCGGCCAGGGTGAGCACGGCGCGGTTGTGGTCGGGGTCGCGGTGCAGGTCCACCAGGCTCGGGGTGGCGGCCTCAGCCAGCTGGCGCAGTACGGCGTCGTCCCGGCCTTCCGAGACGTTCACCACGCACTCGCTCAGTTCCACGGGCACGAGTCAAGCGTGGCACTCCGCGGCACGGTGCGGGAGGCCGCGGGCCTCGGGGTCCCCGCTCGGAGCCCCGAGGCCCGGGGAACCACCGCGACCAGGGCCGGGGGGCCGGGGTCCTGGTCGGGTCCGGGCTGGCCGGCACCCGGAGAGAGCTGGGGGAGGATGCCGGCCCGGGCCGAGACAGACGGCCCGGAAAGCGTTTGGTCAGAAGCGGTTGCTCAGATGCGGTCGATCAGTGGGCGGACGACGTCACCGCGGACGAGGTCACGGCGTGCGACAGGCGGCGACGGCGCAGAATGCGGCGGCGCTCACGCTCGGAGGCCCCACCCCAGACGCCGTGGTCGATGTGATGCTCGAGGGCGTACTCGAGGCACGCCTCTGACACCGGGCACTCCGCGCAGATCCGCTGTGCCACCAACACGCCCATCCCGTCGTTCGGGAAGAAAACGTCCGGCGCAACTTCCTTGCACTTGCCCATTGACATCCAATTGCTATTCATCACCCGACTCCCTTTCTGCGCACATTTTACGCCCCCCACCTGCATTTTTGGTTAGGAAGATCGTAAGAATCCATAAGGAGACAACGCCCCGACCAGGGGAGATCCGCCAAGGGTGTTCAGGGCTACGCTGGCCCCGGGTGCCGGCGGGCGCGTGTGCTCGTCACGCGTTCGCAACGTGCGCCACCGTGGTGTCGAAGGTTGAACCCAGCTGTGTCCATACCGTCTGAGCGGGCCGTAGGAGGTGCCATGTCCCCGGAAACCGAAGAAGTGGTCGAGGAAGAGGCTGAGCCGATCGAGCCCATCGGGCACGTGCGAGTGGTGTATCTCGGACCGGTGGCACCGCACTGGGAGGTCCAGTCCGATTACGGCCCGCCCGAGGTGATCGACCAGTTCAGGGACCGTGTCCTGGCCCGCCTGGTGCTGCTCCCTCCGCATGATCCCCAGTTCCGGCGCAACTCAGAGCGGGTCGTGCGCGACGCCGAGCGTGAGCAGCTGGCCCTCGAGTGGGTGCTCGACTGGGGCGAGGAAGCCGAAGGCTGAGCCGCGGGCGCCGATTTCGGTCGCGCCCGCGTCCTCTCGACTGCTCGTCCGCGCTCGGCCCGACGCCTGCGTCGTGCCTGGCCCCTGCGGTCTTGACGCTCGGGTCCGCCGGCCCGGTGGGCCTCTTTAGCGCCGTGACCTGGCCCTTTGCCGTCGTAGCTCCCTCGCTGGGCGCCGGGGTGCGCCAAAAAGTTGTCCAGGACTTTTGCACCCAAACTGCATCCGTCATGCCACGGACCGGATACTCCCCCCCACTAGAAAGTGCGCCGATAGCGGTAGACGCAGTGCGGATGAGGCAGTGCCGACTAGGGGGAGATCACGTGGGACAGACGTACACGATGGACGACGCTTCGATTGTTCGGGCGGTCCGGGAGATGGCCGAAGGGCTCACCGAGGACGAGGCGGCGCTGGTGCGCATGCTGACGCCGGGTGACCTGAGCGCGCCGGCTCTGGCCGAGCACAAGTTGGACCTGGTGGACCTGCTCGAGACCATCCGCAGCGACGAGGCGATGGCCGACTACGTCTACGCCATTGCGCCCGACTGGGACGGCACCATCGAGTCGCTGCTGCTCGGGGCCAAGGTGACGACGATCTTCACCAACCACCAGCTCGAGACGCGCACCCTGGTGCCCGCCGCCTAGATGTTGCGGGTCTCGACCTCGAGCTTCGGGTTCTGCCTCGGCGTGCGCTGGGAGTCCGAGCGCACCCGGGCCAAGCGGGACCGCCAGGCCCTCAGGTGGGCCTCGGCCTCGGACCTCGCTGGTTCAGTCGAGCAGCCCGATGCGAGCCAGCCACAGACCGGGCGCGTCGACTTCCGCTGGCGTGGGCAGGTCGATTTCGTCCGTCCACAGCCGAGTGAGCGCGTTCTCGCCGGCCCGCTCGATCACGCCTGAGACGAAGGCGCGGCCCCGGTCCACTTCTTCCTGGCCGACGTCGAGCCCGAAGAGGCCGGCGAAGGCCATCTCGCCCTTTCCCTCTTCGATCCGATAGCGGTACCAGGCCTCGCGGAGCGCGGCCGGCGACGAGGTCAGGGACTCGGCCACCGACGACGTGACGTAGTCGACGTAGGCGCCCAGCGCAGTGGTCTGGGCGGTCAGCGTGCTCGAGATGTTGCGCTGCTCGGGGCTGATCAGATCGGCCAGCAGCGACTCGGGGTCACCGAGCACTTCCTCGATGGAGGTGGCGTCGCCCATGCCGTCGCCGAGGCGCTCCACGATGTTGCGCTGGGCCGCCGCAGCGTGGGTCGAGGCGTCGGCCAGGAGCGTGTTGAGCGACGAGCGGACGCCGGGCCGGGTCATGACCGCGTGCATGGTGAGCTCACGTAGGCAGATCCACAGTTGGACCTCTTGGAGCGGCAGGCTCCAGTCCTCGGCGAATCGGGCCACGTTGCCCGGCACCAGCAGGAGGGCATTGGTCTCGGGCGGCCAGGGCAGCGGCAGGGCGTACTGGCCGAAGGCGCGCCGGGCCAGGTGGCCGGCGGCCGAGCCGAACTGCATGCCGAGGAAGACCGGGCCGAGGGTGAGGGCGAACTGGCTCAGCAGGCCCTGCAGGCCCGCGCCGCCGTCGGGATCGAACTCGGTGAGGTCCATGGTGGGGACGGCGGAGGCACCACGCTGCTGGGCCTCGACCATCGACTGGAGCACGGGGCGGTACGCCTGGAGCAGGCGGAAGGACCACTGCCCGGGCCCGACGGCTTCGAAGGACACCCCGGCCCCGCCGCTGGAGGCGGCGGTGATGCCGGTGGCCTCGGCCACGTGGAGCTCGGCCACCCGCGACAGGTCCTCGAAGGCGATGCGCACCAGGGGGTCGGGCGTCTCGTCCTGCCCGTCGTCGGTGGCCACCCCGAAGGCGAGGGTGCGGGCGGCCTCGAACCAGTTGTCGGCTCCGCCGCCGGCCCCCGACCCGATGACCTTGAGCAGGTCGCCGAGAAGGCCACCCATGGGGTTGTCGGGGTCGTTGGAACCGAACATGCTCACCCAGGCAGCCTACGAGGAGCGGCCGAGCCGCACGTTCACGACCTTGTTCGCGTTGGTGCCGGGCACGCCCTGCACGGTGAGGGCAACCGAGGTGCCCGGGGTGAGCACGTAGAGGCGGGCCCGCAGCTCGGCCATGGTGTGGATGGCCTTGCCGTCGACCTCGGCGATGACCTCGCCCCGGGCCAGGTGCCCGCTGGCCGGGCTGGCCGGGTCGACCACGGCCACGGCGGCGCCGGTGCCTCCCGCCTGGTCCGTCCCGGTCACGCCCAGCCAGCCGTGGCGGGTGTCGGTGCCGGCGCGGATGTCGCCGGCCACCCCGAGGACGAGCTGGGTGGGCAGGTACGAGGCGGCCGTCACCAGCGCGGCGGTGGTGGTCACGGTGCCGGTCGGCGACGTGGTCGAGGCGGCGGTCGAGGGCGCGCCCGAGAACGTGGTGGAGCCGGCGGGCTCGGGGCTGTAGAGGATCCCGATGATCTGCCCGGCCGCGTTGAGCAGGGGTGCGCCCGGCACGGCGACCATGCCCCGGGCGGCGGTACCGACCGGGGTCACGTTGGACGTAATGGCCGGCATGCCGTCGGCGGGACCGCTGGTGATGGTGGTGCCGACGCCGACGACTGCACCGGGAACCGAGCTGAGCACGAGGTTCGAGCCGTTGGGGTGCAGGGCGAGGGTGTAGTCGGCGGCGGCGCTGCTCAGCGCGGCATCGTCGGCGAAGGGAGCCACCGGCACATCCTCGGGCACCTGGACGAGGGCGACGTCCGAGTCGCGGTCCCGGCCGAGGAGGCTGGCGTCCTGCAGCGTGCCGCCGGGCCCGACGACCGCGAGGTGCTCGAGCCCGCCCAGCGCGTCCGCCGTCGTGACCACGAGCCCGCCCTCGGCCACGGCGATGCCGATGAGCGCCACGATGCCGTGTGAGGTGGTGGCCTGCAGCTCGACCATGGAGCGGCCGGCGGCCAGGGCGGCGGCGGGCACCGCGTTCTGCAGCCCCGGCAGGGTGGAGACGGGGGCGGCGACGATGGTGTCCGCCGGGCCCCCGGTCGACGGATGGTCCGAGGACGGCGAGAGCAGCACGGCGACGAAGATGCCGACGGCGACCACGGCGGCCGCACCGACCAGGGCCATGAGCGCGCTGCGGTGGTGCTTGCCCGGCGGCGGCTGGAGGAGGACCGGGCCGCCGCTCGAGGCGGTCGGAACCTCGCTCGGGTGGCGCCAGAGCCGGTCATCGGGGTCGATCCACCCCCGGAGTGGACTCTCGGCGTCATCGCCGCCGCCCTCTTCGGGGCCCGGATCGCCTTCTGTCGGCTCCTCGGGCGTGTCGCTCACCTGGGCGAGGCTACCGAGATCGGCCCTGGTTGTGCCGTCGCGCGCGGGCCGGGCCGTACCATGAGGCCCCATGTCGCGCGACCTGGCCATCGATCTCGGGACGGCCAACACGCTGGTCTACGCGAAAGGAAAGGGACTCGTGCTCAACGAGCCCACCGTGGTCGCGCTGGACTCGCGCAGCCGAGAGGTGCTCGCCATCGGCACCGACGCCTGGCAGATGATCGGGCGGACGCCGGGCTACATCGTGGCCGAGCGCCCGCTGCGTGGCGGGGCGATCACCGATTTCGAGGTGACCGAGCGCATGCTGGCCGTGCTGCTGCGCCGGGTGGGCGTCGGCCGGCTGAACCGGCCGAAGGTCCTCATCTGCGTGCCGTCGGCCATCACCGCGGTCGAGCGGCGCGCGGTGCGAGAAGCGGCCCGGCGCGCCGGGGCATCGGCCTCCTTTCTCATCGAGCAGCCGATGGCCGCAGCCATCGGGGCGGGTCTGCCCATCCACGAGCCGGTGGGGAACATGGTGGTCGACGTCGGCGGGGGCACGGCGGAGATGGCGGTGATTTCGCTGGGCGGCGTGGTGGCGGTGCAGGCGCTGCGCTGCGGCGGGTTCGACTTCGACGCGTCCATCCAGAACTACGTGCGGGCGACCTACGGCATCGCCATCGGCGAACGCACGGCCGAGGCGGTGAAGATGGCCATCGGGTCGGGCCACGCCTACGAAGGCGAACAGCAGGCGGAGATCCGCGGGCGCGAGGTGGCGTCGGGCCGCCCGAAGACGGTGGTGCTCTCGCCGCTCGAGGTGCGCGGCGCGCTCGAGGACAACGTGGCCTCGGTGATCGAGGCGGCCGCCAACTGCCTCTCGGAGGCGCCGCCCGAACTGGCGCAGGACATCATGTTCCAAGGCGTCCACCTGACCGGAGGCGGCGCGTTGCTGCGCGGCATGACGCAGCGCCTGGCCGACGCCGACCGCGGTGCCGGTGCATCTGGTCGACACGCCACTCGAGTGCGTCGTCCAAGGGGCGGGCATCTGTCTGGAGTCCTTCGACAAGCTGCGCCGGCTCTTCACCGAGGACGACTGACTCGGCCGCTCTCGGTCACGAAGGTCCCGTCGGCCCGGGCTCGTCGAGCAGTTCCTCGGCCGCCTGGCGGACCTGCCAGTCGCGGTCGAGCGCGGCGCGCCGCAGTGCGGGCTCCACGGCGGGATCGTCGAAGCCGGCCAGGGCCACGGTGGCTCGCCGGCGCACCGTCGGCTTGTCGTCGAGGGCGCCGACCACCGCGGGCAGCCCCGCCGGGTCGCCGATGGCGCCCAGCGCGGCGACGGCCGCCTCGCGGCAGCGGGTGTCGTCGTGGGTGGCCGCGGTGTCCGAGAGGGCGGCCACCGCGGGTCGGTGTCGACGCTCGCCCAGGAACCAGGCGGCTCCCACCACGACGAGCGGGTCGCGGTCGGTGAGCGCGGCGGTGAGGGCGGCGGGCAGCACCGAGCGCGAGCCCTTGCCCCCGACGGCGGGCGCGGCGTCGACGGCGCGCCGGCGCACCCCGGGGTCGTCCTGGGCCAGGGCGCGCACGACGTCGGACACCTCGAGACGACCGAGGCGCTGCAAGGCGCCCAGGGCGGCCACCTGCACCGCGGGATCGGGGTCCGCCAGGCCGCGTCGGGCGGCACCGTCGTCGCCCCGGTGACCGGCCGCGGCGATCCGGCGCCGGCGGAGCCGCGCGCCCTGGTCTTGGTCGTGATCCGTGGCAGGATCGTTGCTCACCGACTTCGAGTATGTCCGACCCTCACGCGAGCGCCGAGCCGGCGCAGGCCCCGCCCCCCTCCACCCTTACGGACCCGCCCAGGGCCGGATCGTGGCTCCCACCTGCCGCGCCCGTGCGCCGGCGCCGCTGGCACGGCGTGGTGGGCTTCATCGTCGCCGGCCTGCTCATCATCGTCCTGGTGGGGGCCTTCGTGGCCGCCCACACCCAGATCAACTACTTCGTCATCACCCCCGGGCAGGCCTCGCCGGTCTCCCAGTACATCAAGGTGCCACCCCAGTACCGGCACCCGATCACCGGCAAGATCCTGCTGACCGACGTCTACGTCACCCAGCTGAACGCCCTCAACTACCTCCAGTACCGCTTCTTCGACTCGAACAGCCAGATCTATCCGGGCAGCGAGCTGTTCGGACGGCGCGCCGACGGAGGGCCAGTTCCTCAACCAGGGCTATCTCCAGATGGCACAGGCCCAGAACTTCGCCACGGCGGCCGCGTTGACTCAGCTGGGCTACCACGTGAGCTCCAGCAACAGCGGCGCGCTGGTCTACGGCATCCCGGCCAAGTCTCCGGCGGCGGGGACCCTCAAGGTGGCCGAGGTGATCGAGGCGGTCGACGCCAAGCCGACGCCGACCGTGTGCGCCCTCACCGAGGCGCTGCACGGCTACCAGCCGGGCACGTCGGTGACGCTGCGCGTCCAGGAGAACACGATCAACAACCAGGGGGCGTTCGTCCCGGGTAAGACGGTGGACAAGGCGGTGACGCTGGGCACGCCCCCCTCGGGCGTGAGCGACCCCAACTGCGGCGGGACACCCACCGCCTACCTCGGCGTCCTGTCCCAGACCCAGCAGGACTGGCACTTCCCGGTCAACGTGAGGATCAACACGCCCCAGATCGGCGGCCCCTCGGCCGGGGTGGCCATGACGCTGGGCATCATCGACAAGATGACCAGCGGGAAGCTCACCGGCGGCCACGTGATCGCGGCCACCGGGACCATGGACCAGAACGGCAACGTCGGCGACGTGGGCGGGGTGGCCGAGAAGACCATCGCAGTCGAGCGGGCGGGCGCCACCGTCTTCTTCGTGCCGTCGGTGGAATACAAGACGGCCGAGGCCAAGGCGACCCCGCAACTGCACGTCTACGGGGTCAGCACGCTGGACCAGGTGCTCCGCGACCTCGAGCGCCTGGGAGGCAGCGTGCCCAGCCATCCTGTCCCGGCCCAGGCGGCGCCGTAGGCTCTGGGCATGGCAGAAGGCCTCGCCCCCATCTCATCGTCCCGGCTCGCCGCTGGGGACATCGCCCGGCACTCGTTTGCCATCGTCCGCCGGGGCTTCGACGCCGACGAGGTGCGGGGGTACCTCCAAACGGTGTCGCGGGCCCTCGAGGCCCTCGAGGAGCAGGAACAGGAACTCCGGGCCGCCGTGGCCGAGGCCCAGGAGCGGGCGGCCCATCCGGTGGTCGACGAGGCCACCTTGACCTCGTCGCTCGGTGTGCACAGCGCGCAGATCCTGCGTCACGCCCACGAGGAGGCGGCCCGCATCGTCGCCGAGGCCCAGGAATCGGCGGCCGCGCTGATGCGCGAGACCCAGCACCAGGCCGAGGAGCTCCAGATGCGCACCGAGTCGGCGTCGGCCGAGCGGGTGGTCGAGGTGGAGCGGTTGGTGGCCAGTGCCGAGCAGGAGGCCCGGGCCGAGCAGGAACGCATTCTGGCCGAGGCCACCGCCGAACAGGATCGGATCCGCTCCGAAGCCCACGCGCAGAGCGAAGCGTTGGTGACGCGGTCCAAGGAGGAGGGACGGGCACTCCTCGAGCAGGTGCAAGAGGCGCGGCGGCGTGTGCTGGCCGACCTGGCCTCGCGGCGCCGTGCGTTGGGCATGCAGATTGAGCAATTGCGGGCGGCGCGCGACGAGATGGCGGCGTCGGTCCACGGCGTGCGCGACAAGGTGGACGTGATTCTCGACCAGCTCGACCGCAGCGAGGACGAGGCGCGGGCGGCTGCCCTGGCCGCAGGTGACCAAGTCCGCGTGCACGGGCTGGAAGAGGCGGAGGGCGAGCCCGGCGACGCCGTGGTGGCCGACGTCGCCGCAGCCGTGGCCCACACCGGCGGCGACGCCGATGACGCGCCGACCGACCCGGGATCACCGGGCAGCGCGCCCTCGGTCGACGAGCTCTTCGCCCGGATTCGCGCTGGCTCGGACACCGAGACGGGTGGGGGCGTCTCGGGGACACCCGCGCCGACCCCGGCCGCGCCGACCCCGGCGGAGGCACCCGGGGACGGGGGAGTGACCGACGCTCCTGAAGCGCCCGAGGCGCTGCTCGGCGAGGCAGTGGCGGCGCCGGCAGGTCCCGACGCCGAAATCATCGGCCGGCGCGACGAGCTGCTCACGCCGATCGCCGCCAAGCTGAACCGGACGGTGAAGCGCACGCTGGGCGACGACCAGAACCGCATGCTCGACCTGCTCCGGAGCACGCCGAGCATCGACGCCGAGTTGCTCCTCGGTCCCGAGGCCGCCCACCTGGCGACCTTCGCCGATGCGGTGCAGGACCAGCTCGGCGAGGCCTACGCCGCCGGAGCGATCTTCGGCGGGAACGAGGCGGCCGGCAGCCCGAAGGGTGACGCGGTGGACCAGGCGGCGACGGGCATGGCCCGAGCGGTGGTGGCCATGCTGCGCCGACGCATCGCCGACGGGAGCGAGGAGCCCGGTGCGGCGGTCGGCGCGGCCTTCCGCGAATGGCGCGGCCAACGGGTGGAGCGTTTGGCCGGCGACGCCGCCACGCACGCGTTCTCGGCCGGCGTGGCGGCCGCGGCGGCGCACGGAGCGGACGGCAAGGTGCGCTGGGTGGTGACCTCGGCCGGTGGCTGCTCCGACTGTGAGGACAACGCCCTGGCCGGCGCGTTGGCCTCGACCGAGGTGTTCCCCACCGGGCACGCCTTCCCGCCGGCGCACTCGGGCTGTCGTTGCCTGGTCGCGCCCGCGAGCGACTGAGCAGGAACCCTTCAGCGTCCCGGCGCAGCCCTGCCCGTTGGGGCTGGGTGCGTGGACGTTAGGCTCCCCCCGTGCGTGTCCCCCGCGACCTGACTGCTGACCCTTCGCCGCGCCGACGCCGGCGTGCCCGCTGGTGGCTCCTCGGCCTGGTGGTGGTGATCATCATTTTGTTGGTGTCGCTGCGCTCGCTGGCGGGGATCTACACCGACAGCCTCTGGTTCGACTCCGTCAACTACCACAACGTCTTCTCGACACTGCTGCTGATCAAGCTCGGGCTCTTCGGGGTCTTCGGTGCCATCTTCTTCGCCGTCCTGTGGATCAACCTCGTGGTGTGCGACCGCATCGCCGGCCACGACGTCGTGCTGGCTCAGGACGACGAGCTGGTGCGGCGCTACCAGCAGTTCGTGCGCCCCTACGCCGGGCGCATCTACGTGGCCATCGCCTTCGTCCTCGCCCTCATCGCCGCCTCGGGAACGATCGGGCAGTGGAACAACTGGATCCTGTTCCTGCACGGCGGAAGCTTCCACGTGACCGACCCGCAGTTCCACAAGGACATCGGCTTCTACGTCTTCAAGTTGCCGTTCCTCACCTTCATGGTGGACTGGACGCTGGCCATCCTCATCGTGACCTTGGCCGTCGTCGTGGTGTTCCACTACCTGAACGGCGGGATTCAGCCGCAGCGGGGCCTGCCGCGGGTGCGACCGCCGGTGAAGGCGCACATCTCGGTGCTGCTGGCGCTGATCGCCCTGGACAAGGCGGCGGGCTACGTGCTGCAGCGCTGGTCGCTGGTGAACGCGCAGGACGGCTACGTGAACGGCGCCGGCTACACGGACGTGCACGCCCGGCTCCCGGCCGAGACCCTGCTGGTCTGGGTGTCGATCTTCGCCGCGGGCATCCTGCTCTTCAACATCCGCCGCCAGGGCTGGACGTTGCCGGTGCTGGCCATCGGCATCTGGGCCTTCGTGGCGTTGGCGGTCGGGATCATCTACCCGGCGCTTCTGCAGGCCTTCAAGGTCACCCCGGCCCAGAGCTCGCTCGAGGCGCCGTACATCCAGCGAAACATCGAGGCCACGAGAGACGCCTACGGGTTGAACAACGTCAAGGTGCACTCGTTCCCGGCCAACACCAGCATCAGCGCGAACCAGGTGGAGTCCTCGACCGGGACGATCGCCAACATCCGGCAATGGGACCCGGACCCGAGCATTTCGCTGCAGGACTTCCAGCGGGTGCAGGCCTTCAAGTCGTACTACACCTTCCCCTCGCTCGGGGTCGACCGCTACACGGTGAACGCGCAGAAGACGCCCGTGCTCGTCGGGGTGCGTGAGATCTCCGGCAGCAGCACCCTGCCGTCCTCGTCGTGGGTGAACGCGCACCTCCAGTACACGCACGGCATCGGCGCGGCGTTGGCCGAGTCGAATCAGACGTCGTCGGGCAACCCGGTCTACGGGGTGGGGCAGATCCCGCCCTCGTCGTCGCCCGGGCTGCCCGAGATCAAACAGGCCAACGTCTACTTCGGCCAGAACCTGACCGGCTTCGTCGTGGCCAACACCAAGCAGCTCGAGGTGGACTACCAGAAGCAGAACGGCGACAACGTGGAGAGCCACTACCGGGGGCCCAATGCCACCGGCGGCGTCCAGCTGTCGTCGCTCTTCAAGCGGGCGGCCTTCGCGCTGCGCCTGGGCGACTTCAACCTGCTGATCTCGAGCCAGATCACGGACCAGTCCCGCCTCATGTTCGTGCGCGACCCGGTGACCATGGCGCAGAAGGCGGCGCCGTTCATCACCTTCAACCAGAGTCCCTACGCCGTCATCACCAACAATGGGTCCATCGACTGGATCGTCGACGGCTACACCACGACGTCCAACTACGCCTACTCGCAGAACGCGGCCAGCCAGCAGGTGGCGGTCGGCAGCGCCCTGCCGTCGAGTTACAACTACGTGCGCAATTCGGTCAAGGTCGTCATCAACGCCTACTCGGGGAAGATGACCTTCTACGACGCCGACCCGCAGGACCCGATCATCCAGGCCTACGAAGCCGCGTTCCCGCACATGTTCACGCCGCTCTCCAAGATGCCGGCCGAACTCCAGGCGCACCTGCGCTACCCCCCGGACATCTTCTCCATTCAGTCGGCCATCTACGGTCGCTACCACCTGCAGGACCCGGGAGCGTTCTACGCGGCGAGCAACGCCTGGCAGCTGTCCCCGACGGCCGGCGCCGGGCCCAAGTCCCAGGCCCTCCTGGCCGAGAACACCTACAACTCGCAGGGTCAGCTGGTCTCGACCGCGCCGGCCCGCATGGCGCCCCAGTACCAGGTCTACGCGCTGCCGCACACGAACCAGCAGGAGTTCACGGTGTCGGACGCCTTCGTGCCGGCGGCGCAGGGCAGCCTGAGCAACAACAACCAGAACTTCAACCTGACCGCGTTCATGGTGGGCCAGTCCGATCCGGACAATTACGGCCAGCTCGACGTGTACCAGACGCCGCAGGGGACGTACGGCCCCGCCAACGCGGACGCGGAGATCTCGGCCAACACGACGGTGTCGTCGGACATTTCGCTCCTGGACCAGAACGGGTCCGAGGTGCTGCTGGGCGAGACGCTGATGGTGCCGATCGGCAATTCGATGGTGTACCTGCGGCCGATGTACGTGTCGTCGACGACCAACCCCAACCCCCAGCTGAAGTACGTCGTGGCGGTGTTGGGCAAGAACGTCCAGGTCGACACGTCGCTCTCGGCGGTCCTGGCCGACGTGCTCCAGACCACGGTGCAGCTGCCGTCGACGGGGGGCGCCGGCTCGACCCCGGGCACGTCCGGGTCGGGCACCGGCACGGGCACGGTGCCGGCTCAGGTGACGGGCTACCTGCAACAGGCCCAGACCGACTACCAGAACGCCCTGACCGCCCTCAAGGCGGGGAACCTGGCCGGCTACCAGAGCGACATCGAGGCGATGGCGCAGCAGCTCACGTTGGCCCAAGGTGTGCTCGGACCCCTGTCCGGGACGGGCTCGACGACGACCACGACGACGACGCCGGCCAAGAAGGCCAAGAAGTCGACGAAGTCGTCCAGCACGACCTCGAGTACGTCGAGCGCCACGGGCACGACCTCGAACACGGGGGCGAGCGGCGCCGCGGGCACGACGGCGACGTCCACCCCCGCGCCGACGAGCACCGAGCCGCTCGGCGGATCCACGACGAGCACCACGCACCCGCAAGTCTCGGCGGTGCGGTCCCCCGGAGGGTAGGCCCGCCGGTTGCAACCGGATCCCGGGCGTCCCATGATGGGCGGGCGGAAGCACGCCAGTGCACGGAGTCGAGGAAAGGACAAGGCCATGGGACTGCTCGACAAGGTCAAGGATGCGGCACAGAGCGCCACGGTGGTGGCCAAGGACGCGGCGGCCAAGGGCCAGGCCAAGCTGGACGGGGCGCAGGCCAAGAAGGCGGCGGACGGTCTCCTGCGCGACCTCGGGGCGGCGTACTACGCGACCAAGTCGGGGCGGGCCACGCCGACGACGGACGCCGACATCACCCGCCTGGTCGCCGCCCTCCAGGCCCACGAGGCCGAGCACGGGCAGATGACGCTGGCTCCCGAGACCGCGGCGGCCACCCCGACGGCCGTGCCGTCCGACGGCTCGGCTCCCGCCCCGCCCCCACCGCCGCCGACGGCGGCCGACCCTTCGTCGCCGCCACCCCCGCCCCCGACGGCGCAGACGCTGTAGTCCTGGCGGCGCGGGCGGGGAGTCGACGCCGCCCGTCGGAGCACCGGGTCGGCGAGCTGGTCTGTTCCGAGGGCCGTGGGCGGCCGACGTGGCGCGTGTAGAGTGGTTTCTTCGCCGCGGGGTGGAGCAGTCTGGTAGCTCGTCGGGCTCATAACCCGAAGGTCGGAGGTTCAAATCCTCCCCCCGCCACTATTGAAACGCTGGTCGGCGAGTCTTGTGCATAGGGCGCTGGCGCCTGACCAGCGTTTTCGCGAATTGGCCGAGGTGGGGGATCGGGGTTTCTCGGGACTTTTTCGGTTCATCGGATTCTGGCGGGGTCTGCCTGCTCAGCGAACGACGATCGAGCCGAGCACCCGCCAGTTCGGCCTGCCGGCGTAGAGCAGGGCCCGGATCCGGTAGTTCTCGAAGTTGCGGAAGCCGAAGCCGATGCGCTTGATCCGTTTGATCAGGTTGTTGAGCGCTTCGGTCGGACCGTTGGTCACGCGGGCCAGGTGGAAGTTGGCGATCTTGTCGAACCAGTGGCGAATCGTGCGTCCGAGCCGCTGGATCTCGGGCGGCATGGCCTTCTTCAGGCAGTGCGCCTGGAGCTCGTCGAGCATCGCTTTGGCCTCGTCGGGATCGCTCGTCCGATAGAAGTCACGTAGGCGCTCCTTGACCCGATAGGCAATGGCCACCTCGGCGTCCGGGATCGCCCAGCTCGAGGAGCGAGGCCAGGCGCTCGGAGGCTTCGACCTTGAGCTTCTCTTCGCCCATGAGCAAGAGGCGCCGGGCCCGAAAGAGCGGATCGTCGCGCCGGCCCCGATGGCCCAGCTGTTCGATCTGGACCCGCCGACGGATGGCGTCGAGGCTGCGGTTGGCCAGCGCGATCAGGTGGAAGGGGTCGACCACCTGGGCCGCCTTGGGCAAGCATGACCGAGTAGACCGCGGCATAGGTGTTGGACATGTCGAGGGCCCCGAAGGCAATGCGCTCCTTCCAGGCCGCAGGCTGGCGGTCGATCCAGCCCGCCACATCGGCGTATTTGCGGGTCGGGAGGATCTCGATGATCTGGTGGTTCTCCACGTCGGCCACCGTGGTGACGTAGTCGGTGTGGCGCGAGTCGAGGCGCACGAAGGAGGTCTCGTCGAGTCCGATGGCCGTGGTCTGGTTCAGCCGTTTGCGATCCGCCTCGAGCAGGGCGGTGCCATAGGTGGTCACGGCGTCGTTGACCGTGTGCCAGTCACAGGCCAGCTCGCCGGCCACCTCTTTGACCGTGCGTCCGGTGCCCACCTGCTCGGTGGCCCACTTGGCCGCCCGCGTGGTCAAGAGGCAGTTCTTGGCCGCGATGCGGTGGTCGCGCGAGCACCCAGGAACGCTTCGGGCAGCGTGCGTTCACGCAGCGCATCCGGTGCTTCTTCCACGCCGAGGCGCATCGGGGTGCCATAGACCGGCAGGTCGATGTAGGTGCACGAGCGGACGTTCCTTGACCTGGGCCAGCTCCGCACAGCTCGGGCAGCGCACCGGTTGGCGGATCAGCTGCTCGATCGCCAGCTCGACGTCGGGCCCTCGGCGTTCGTAGTGCAGGACCACCACGTCTTTGAGGCCGACCAGGGCTCCGAGGATCTCGCTATGGTCGCGAAGAACGAAGGTGCTTCTTGGTTGTTGGGTCACACCTCAAGCTTGAAGCACCTTCGTCGCGCTCGGGGTGATCCTGGTCAGGGAGCGACCCCGCCAGAATCCGATGAACCACTTTTTCTCGGGACCTACTCATCGCTGCTCTATGCAGCACCAGAACCTGGACATCCGAATACCTGAGGTGCCTCCCCCTGACGAGTGCCAACCAATCGGACTGAAGCCTGTACCCGACGCGAAGGCTGGGTTGCATGTCGAGCATCGACCCGCGGCTCCGCCGCTGCCCCTCTCTGATGGGGCTCGCCCTCGGTTGCTGGTGTGGATGCGCCTGGTCGAGGACCAGGGAGCTTGACGCCCTCAGCCCGACCATGCTCGCCGATGCCGCCCCGCCAGCGCTGTTCGGACTTCTCAACCACTTCGTAGCCATTCCCACCATCGAACTGACGATCAACTTCGCCGACCTCGACGCTGCGGGAGGTAACACGTGGCTGCTCGGTGTATTCCGGAACACCTACGCCGCCGACGGGATGGCAGTGGAAGACGGTCAGCTCTGGACTCCTGATAGTTCGCTGTTGGCACAGACCCGGCAACTTCGGTGGGTCATGGAAACTGACTCAAGGAGTCAAAAAGGGGATTTGGAGTGATAATGAGCGAAGCGAACGAACGAGAGATTCGAGCGGTGGCGCATGACTTGCATAGCGACATCGAGACTACGCATATGTTGAAGCCTGTATCGACAACTTGTTTCGTCGTGCCACTTAGAAAACTACACGCAAGACGGCCGGAAATAGACGCGAAATCCATCCGCGGTCGGCCTCTTCATGCCTGCGAGTCGTCTGCGTCAACGACGCGCTCACGAAGTTGATCAAGTGATCTGGCTCTTCTCCCGTAAGTACGGTGATTGCCACGGGGGGCGGTACAGGATGGTTTCCGCGGTGGCGATAGCGGCGAGCCCGCTGGGAGTGAGGGAGACGAGCTTGCGGCGGCGGTCGTTGGGATGTGGACCACGTTCGACGAGCCCGTGCTCTTCAAGCTTGTCGACGATGAGAGAGATGTATGGAACGGTCGTCTGGTCGAGCTCAGCGAGCTGGCTGTGCGTCAATGGTCCGGCGCGCAGCTGGCAGCAGGACCTTGCCTCGCCCGGCGCCAAGGCTGAAGCCAAGCGCTTCAGTAAGATCGCTGTGACGACTGTGTTCGTCGACGAACTGCCGCATCAGCGTCCAGGCTTGCTGAGACGAACTCGCTCGGACCTTTTCCAGCTGGAGGAGCCGCTGGAGTTGGCGCCGACCACGGGGCCGTCTGGCCGAGGTAGTCGACGTAGTGCAGTCCGGGCTGGCCCCGTCAGGCTGTCAATCACTTTGACCACGCCCGGGATGCTTTCCTCGATTGCGAGTCGAGCATCGGGTCCGCCCAGGTCAGTCTTGACCCAGCCGGGCGCCATGAGGATCAGGGTTCGTCGCTCGCCACGATGACGGGCGTCGTAGCTGCGCATATAGCTGTTGAGCGCCGCCTTGCTGCCACGGTAGACCTCGTGGCCCCCCTTTGTGTTATTGGCGACACTGCCCTGGCCCGATGACATGACGCCGATGATTCCGGTGGGCTCGACACAGTCCTGGAAGGTCTCGATGATCCGCAGGGGGCTGAGGGCGTTGGTGACCATCACCTTGATGAACTCGTCGGTCGGGGTCTCGGCGACGGTGCCGTCCGGCTGGTTAGCGGTCCCTGCGTTGTGAAATAGAACGTCGAACATCCTTCCGGACAAGCGGTCGTACAGCGCGGCGATCTGGAACGTGCTGGTCACGTCGACCATCTCGATCTCCAGCTGTGCTGGGTATCGCTGGGCCAACTCATGGAGCGCCGTCTTGCCGGACTCGCGAACGGTGGCGGTGACGTTCCAGCCGCCCTCGATCCACTTTTCGGCCAGGCAGGCCGAGCCCACGGGAGGCGCCGATGAGGAGTACTCGCCCGGCAGCGCTCTGAGAACGAATTTCCGAAGGACCATTAGTTACTATCACAGTAACTATTATCTATCACGTAAGTGTCCGCGTCAACTCGTTCGTGGATTGAGTGGATATCTCGTCGGGCACTGAACCCCGAGACGGCCCGAAGTGGGGAATTGCCGGGACTCAGGCGATGGCGCACCGACATTGAGCATGCTCGTGCCCTATGCAGTGCGAATACACGCTGCCTGACCGGCTTCTTCGTCGGGTCACCTCAACCCGAAGGGAGTCGCCTCAGAGAGCGCCGGGTGGCGCTTATGGGGAGTCCGACATCAGTCTGTGTCAACACTAAGTAGTTCAGCGCCTGAGGTCTTCGCGCCCCGTGTTTGTGAAGCTGATCGTCGTGGCCCGCGGTGGTCCTCCCGCGCCCAGGTCATGGTCCAGAGCCTCGCCCAACCTGTTGCCACAGACGTCTTCGAGGCGTTGGAGAGACGATGAGTCGGTGCTCCCCGGTGCGCCACGGGTGGCTCGGGATGAGTCGGCGCCGTGGTTCCGTCCGGTGCGAGTGACACACGCGTCTGAACGGCCGCTCCTGAACGGAATAAGAACTCCGATCTCGTCCTGGCAAAGGGCGGAGTCCATCACCCGGTCGAACTGTACGACGGCGGGATCGAGGCACCCCGCCCTTGGTGGGGACGAGGCCCCAGTGGGTTTTGTCGACCGCCTCCAGAACTGGTTCGCTTACGCGGAAGGTGTGGCGCGCTGTTTGCCCAGCGCGGTGACGGCAAGGCTGATGTGCGCCCGCCGACAAGGGCTGGCTCGTGAGACGGGTCCGTTCCGAGACCGCTTTTTATCCTTCCTGGCTCCATCAGGACCGTCAGGCGGTGCCCATCGACGGACCAGAGCTCTTGCGACAGGACGAGGAAGGGGTCACGCACCACCTGTTCCTCCTCGTTCAGCAGCCAGAGCTGCTCACGGTCGAAGTGCGCCTCTCCTGGCCTCGGAAAATGTATGTAAAAACGCAGGGTGTTGGCGGGGAGGACATTGGATTGAGGAGAGATGCGGATCGGCTTCCTCGGGGAGAGGTTTGGGTCCTGTGTTGGTGCCCTCAAAGGTCGAGCCCGCCGTTCATGCCGTCATCTTGGTGCTGGCTCTCGACGCCCGGGAAATCCCTCTCCACCCAGATCTTGTCCAGCCGTGCGGGCATCGGGTAGACCATCAGGCTCTCAAGGGTCAGGTCGCCGGTGTCGGCGTAGCGGGTCAGCGAGACGAAGAAGCGGTCGCTGAAGAGATCGGCCCGCAGCGACGATCCGACGAACAGCACCTGCTTGCCGACCGGTCCGGCCGGCATGAAGGGGGACTGGTCGAGCATAGGGTCCTCGGTCGGCCGGTTCTCGGGGGTGAACCCTTCGGCAGAGGCTGATCCCGGAGAGCGGGACCACCATGGGCCCACGGGCGAGATCGGTGATGAACAGCTTGTCCTCGTCCCCGTCACGGTAGGCGACCATGCTGACGGGCTGGCCGTTGCCCATGTCGCCGATCGTCTTGCCTCTGACCTTCGCGCCGTGCTGCAGCTCTGAGACTGGGATGGTGACGAGTGGGCTGCAGGCGTAGGCGGCGATGAGCGTGTCCTCGCCATCGATGGTGGCGAACTGCATGGTCCGGATCGGTGCGCGCTTTTTGTATGCGCCGTGGCTAAGGTGGTAGATCTCGACTTGGGTCTCGCTGGCGGCGCCGGTGAACGGGT
>CAVSCV010000002.1:0-178700 GCA_963726545.1 uncultured Acidimicrobiaceae bacterium
AGACGCTCAACGACGCCGGGGTCCAGCACGTGGTCTTCTCGTCAACCTGCGCGGTCTACGGGACGCCCGACCTGGTGCCGGTGCGCGAGGACGCGCCGATCCACCCCGAGAGCCCCTACGGCGAGAGCAAGGCCATGACCGAGAGGGTGCTCTCCTGGTACGGCCGGTTGCTCGACCTCCGCTCGGTGAGCTTGCGCTATTTCAATGCGGCAGGAGCGTGGCCCGACGGGTCCATCGGGGAGGACTGGACGGTGACGATCAACCTGGTGCCGCTCCTCATGAAGTCCGTGCTGGGCCGACGGGAGCCGCTGCAGGTGTACGGCACCGACTACCCGACGCCGGACGGGACGGCGATCCGGGACTACGTCCACGTCATCGACCTGGCCGATGCGCACCTGAAGTCGCTGGAGTATCTCGAGGGGGGCGGGGAGACCACCGCCTTGAACCTGGGCACGGGCGTGGGCACGTCGGTCTTCGAGGTCATTGCGGCGGCGGAGACGGTGATGGGGCGACCGGTGCCCTACGAGGTGGCCGCCGCGGCGCCCGGGAGACCCGGTGGCGCTCTACGCGGACACGGCGAAGTCGAAGAGCCTGCTTGCAGTGGTCGCCCGGCTACAGCCTCACGGACATCCTCGGCTCGGCCTGGGCCTGGCATTCGACGCACTTGGACGGCTACGACAGCGTGTGATGTGGCGCGGCTGCCGGCACTGATCGTGGCGCCGCAATGACCCGGTGCGCACCGGTCCAACCGGTAGCGTGGCCCGGGATGCGACGATCAATGGGTGGTCTCGGCGGTCGAGGGTGTACGCAGCCCTCATAGTCGTCTGCGCCATTTTTGGCTTGGTCATCGGTTCATTTCTCAACGTGGTGATCTACCGAGTACCGCGCAACGAGTCGATCGTGTCGCCCCGATCCTCGTGTCCGCACTGCGGCACCGAGATCAGGGAGCGCGACAACATCCCGGTCATCTCGTGGCTGCTCCTGCGAGGTCGGTGTCACCAGTGCGCGGCGCCGATCTCCGCCCGCTACCCGCTGGTCGAGCTGAGCTGTGGGGCGTTGTGGGCCGGGACGGCGGCACGGTTCGGCCCGCACTGGGAGCTGCCGGCGTTCCTGGCCTTCTTCGCCGGCCTCCTGGCGCTCTCCTGCATCGACCTGGAGCTGCAGTTGCTGCCCAAGAAGATCGTGTACCCGCTCTTGGTGATCGTCACTGCTCTGCTCGTGCTCCCCTCGGCCATCTACGACGTCTGGCACCAGTTCCTCGTCGGGGTGCTCTGTGCGCTGGGCTGGTTCCTCGTCTTCTTCCTGCTGAACCTGGCCAGCCCGAAGATCCTCGGCTTCGGTGACGTGCGGCTGGCCCCGGTCCTGGGCATTGCTCTCGGCTGGCTGGGCGTTGGCTACGCGCTCCTCGGGTTCTTCGCGGCGAACGTGGTGGGTGCGATAGTGGGCCTGGCGCTCATGGCCTCGGGCCGGATGACGCGCAAGGACCGGGTGCCCTACGGGGTCTTCCTGGCTGCGGGATGTCTGATCGCCGTGTTCCTCGGCCCGGTGCTGCTCAAGCCCTTCCATCACTGACCCACTCGAGTAGAGCGGTGCCGGTGGCGATTACCGGAAGATCTCCATTCGCAACCCAGTCTCGTCCCACTCGGGATCGGCCGGGATGCGCACCGCGGCGTGGAGGAAGATCCTCCGTGCGGTCCACAGGAAGGCTGCCGCGTCGATCAGGTGCGACATCGACGCGCCGGGGACGTCGGCGGCCAGGATGCGGTCAACGCCCGGGAGAGATCGAGTCAGGAGGTCACGCCGCTCGGCGGATCCCTTCTCCGAATTCTTGGTGGCCGCCACGGGCTGCTCGCCGTTCATTTGGTAGAAGCACATGTCCGAGTGGACCTCGTAGACCGTGCGCTGACGGTAAGGGGTGATCTCCGCCGCGACCTCGCGGTAGCGGGGGAGCAGCGTGATGGTGATCGCGTCGAGGTGCTCGCCGCGGAGCTCGAGGTCCCGTTCTGCACTGACCCGGACCGGCGCGCTGTGGATGGACGAACCGCGTGAACCCAAAATGAGGCGGGCTTCCTTGTCGCAGCTTCGGCCACCGACCACGGCCTCGTCGAGATAGCCGATGGGCGCGTTCAGCGCGATGACGGAGAAGGTCGGCCTGGTGTCGAGGACGTCGATGAACGCGGGCACAAAGACCGGCTCCTCCGGAGCAAAGACGGTTCCGTGCAGCTTGGCCGACGCAACGAGCCACCCGGGACCACAGGGCGTGACGCCGGCGACGACGGAATAGGGAAGATCAGGCCCTCGTCGCTGTGTGGGCATCTGCGCTCAGGCAGATGCCCGCAAGACGCCCCGGTGGCTCAGGATGCGGTCGAGCTCCTTGGGGTGCGAGGAGACCTCGAGGGCGGAGTCGTAGGACACGACATCCGCTTGGATGAGATCGGCCAGGGAACCCTCGAGGGAGCACATGCCTTCCTGCGCGCTCGTGGTCATGACGTTCAGGAGCTGGTTGGTCTTGCCCTCGCGGATGAGGTTCCGGACCGGGTTGTTGGCAATGAGAATCTCGAAGACTGCGACCATGCCGCCGCCGATTTTCGGTACCAGACGCTGGGCGATGATGGCGCCCAGGGAGGCGGCCAGCTGGACGCGGATCTGTTCCTGGCGCCAGTCCGGGAACACGTCGATCACACGGTCGATGGCTTGCGCAGCGTCGTTCGTGTGCAACGTCGAGAAGACGAGGTGCCCGGTTTCGGCCATGGTGATGGCCATCTGGATCGATTCGAGGTCGCGCATCTCACCCACGAGCAGGACGTCGGGGTCCTCACGGAGGGCGGAACGAAGTGCTCGCTCGAAGGAGGGGCTGTCCATGCCGACTTCACGCTGACTGACTGCGGAGACTCTGTGCTGGTGCACGTACTCGATCGGGTCCTCGATCGTCAGGACGTGGCAGGCCCGGGTCTCGTTGATGCGGTCGATGATGGAGGCGAGGGTGGTCGACTTTCCCGAACCCGTCGGTCCAGTGACCAGGACCAGGCCACGTGGCAGGTGGGAAAGCCACTCGGCGACCGGAGGCAATCCGAGTTGTTCGAAGGACGGGATGTCAGAGGGAATCATGCGGAGAGCGAGTGAGGTCGTCCCCCGCTGGGTGAACGCGCTGGCGCGGAGCCGGGCTCGGTCGAGCCAGGTGAAGGAGAAGTCCACGTCCTGGTGGTGCTCGAAGAGAAGTTTCTGCTCGGGACCAAGGATCCCCTGGACGATCCGGTCGATGTGCTCGCCATCGAGTACGGGTGCTCCATCGAGGGAGACGAGCTTCCCGTTCACGCGGAGTCGAGGAGCAGAACCGGGCACCAAGAGCAGGTCCGAGCCGCCTTTGTCCCACAAAGCTTCCAGCCATGGGGAGAGTTCTCCCACATCGATGCTTCTCACGTCACAGCCCCCAACTCGTTCGTTATGTGTCTTGTCGTGTTGGTGAGAGCCGAAGCGCCCGACCGCGAGGGCCGGGCGCTTCGGATCACCAGTGTGCTTACTTCAACTGTTGCTTCTGCTGCTCAGGTGTTCAGAGCGTTGCAGAGGTTGGTGGTGTCGTAGGACTTAATAGTCCCCGCTGGCGTGGTCACCTCGACACCAGATGTGGCGCTGATCGTGTCGTAGGAGATTTGGTATCCAGCATTGGAGTCAGACGCCGGCCAGGTGTGAAGATACGCCGAAACCAGCGTACCGGCCGAGCCTGTGCCGTCAGTCTGAATGGGTCCCAGGGTGGTAGTCGGGTGCTGGGCGTCGTACGCCTGAATGGCGGTCTCAACGGTCTTCGCGTCAGCGTTGCACGCGGAGGCTGCGCTCGACCCGGTCACGCTCGTCAGCGAGAAGATGACGATTGCGGCCAAGATACCCAGGACGACGATCACGATGAGAAGTTCGATCAGGGTGAACCCCTTCTCGGTGGCTTCCTCATCGCGCCGGCGACTCTGAATCTCGCCATAACGCTCAAACAAGTGATGAAACACTGCGGTGTACCGCCTTTCTTAGGGGACACCGGCTCTCGGCACCCCGTCTCTCTGTTAGGTAAAGACGACCGGTGGGGACGCCTCGGTTTGCCGGCATGCCCTTGCCGGACAACGCCAATCTGGTATCGACAAGGAAGCTCTACTCCTTAACCAAAAAGGCCCATTTCAAGACCAATATTCGGTGCCCAGTTGTGGCCTTGTTGACAATCCAAAAGAAGACGCCAACCAACCCGAAATGTGGCTGCCCATTAGAGGGATCTCATCCCTCTTTGATTCAAGTAATTCCGCAAATTAAGACAACAGGGAAACCTCTTGATCCCAAGTGCGCAATGAAGGCCGCCCGCAGAACGCAGTTATGCCTTCACCTGGCTGTAGACGCCGTACATGGCTGACACCAGAGCGACCGCAACAAACCCGACGATCAGTCCCATGAAGATGATGATCGCGGGCTCGAACAAGCTGGTGAAGTGCTTCAGTTTCAGCTCGAGCTCTCGGTGGTAGTACGACGCCGCAGTGTCGAGCTGCTTGTCCAACGTCCCTGTCTCCTCACCGATGCGGAACATCTGCCGAGCCGCGCCGGGAAAGAGTCCCGTCTCGCTGATCGGCTGTGCGAGCCCATTTCCTTCCATCATCTGCTCTCGTACATGCGTCAGGCCGACGCGGTAGACGGCGTTGCTCGCAGATTCTGCGGCAACGGCCATGGCTCGGGGCAAATCAACGCCGGCCATGACGAGCGAAGAGAGCACGCGGCACACCGCGCTCGACGACGGCGGCCTGGACGACGGACCCGGCTACCGGAAGCTTGAGGATAAACGCATCGATGCGCGCTCGTCCTCCTTGTGATCTGCGGGTGATCACAACAGCCACGGCAAACAGAACCAAGCCGAGGGCCATCGCCCACCACCATTTTTGGACAAAGTTCGAGCTGGCCAGAAGCATCCTCGTCGGGAGTGGCAGCTTCGCATTCAACGAGGCGAAGAAAGTCTTGAACTTTGGAAGCACGAATGTGGCCAGGACCACAACCGTGACAATCGCGAGCACGAACACCACCGATGGATATATCAATGCCGAAGTGATCTGAGACCGGGCGTCGATGTCTCGTTCGATGTAGAGGGCCAGGTCGCGCAGGACGACATCGAGTGTTCCCGTCAGCTCGGCGGACTCGAGAACTGCGATGTAATACCGCGGGAATGCCTCGGGATGTGCCGCCGCGGCCGAGGCGAAGGTATCGCCTGACTGGAGCTTCGAGACCATGTCCAGGATGACACTCCTCAGGAGCTTGTCGCTGGTCTCTTCGCTGATGATCTCCAAGGCCTCCATGATCGGGATGCCAGCCTCGACGAACACGCTCAGTTGGCGTGAGAAGTGCATGATTTCTTTGCGCTTCACCGTCTTCTTGGTGATCTCGAACTTGAGGACGCTCGTCTTTTCGTCGATCTCGACCGGTTCGAGCCCGCGCTGAAGCAGGGCAAGGTGCACGCTGCTGACCGACTTCGCCTTTTCGGTTCCGTGCACCGTCTTCCCGTCGGCATCCACCGCGGTGTAGCGGTAACCCACGTCTGTCATTTGTCCAATTCCCCTCTAAAGTGCATAGATGCTCCGGATAACTTCAGAAACAGTCGTGACATCCTGAGCAACCAAGCTGATTGCTTCTTGTCTTAGCGATCGCATGCCCTGTCGCTCCGCGAGTCGCCGAAGTTCGTCCTGAGTCGCCCATCCGACGACCAGCCGCTTTATCTCGGGAGTGATCGACAGGAGCTCGTAGACTCCTATCCGTCCCTGATAGCCAGTGCCGCTGCAGAAATTGCATCCCGCACCGCGTACGAAGTCGGTCTTTGCTGGGCCTTCACTTCCCTCGTAGAACGAGCGTTCCTCATCCGAAAGCGTGTAGCCCTCCTTGCAGGAGGGGCAAATCCGTCGCACCAGGCGCTGACCGACGATGCCGACCACAGAGGAGGCAACGAGGAACGACTCGATGCCCATGTCAAGGAATCGGTGCAGCGCCGAGACGGAGTCGGTGGCATGGAGCGAGGACAGGACGAAGTGTCCCGTCAAGGCCGACTGGACAGCGATACGGGCCGTTTCGACGTCGCGGATCTCCCCGACGAGGATCACATCGGGATCCTGGCGCAGGATGGACCGAAGACCCGTGGCAAAGGTGAGACCAGCTTGCTCATTAGTCTGGATCTGATTGACCGAAGGAAAGACGTACTCCACGGGATCCTCGACCGTCATAACGTTACGGCTCGGGTCGCTGATCTCAGACAGCGTGGCGTAGAGAGTTGTGGTTTTCCCGCTCCCCGTCGGACCAGCGCACAGAACCATGCCGAACGGGGCTTTGACGAACTCCGTGTAGCGAGCACCAGAATCGGGGGGCATGCCGAGGTCGCTGAGGCGCATGACCGAGCGCGTGCGGTCGAGCACCCGCATCACACATGCTTCGCCCCAGATCGTCGCCAGCGTGGAGACTCGGACGTCGACCTCACGTCCGTCGATCTCGGTTCTGAGCTGACCGTCCTGTGGACGTCGCCGCTCAACAATGTTCATCCCCGCCATAATCTTGATCCGGCTCACGAGCCCGACACCCATGGAAGCCGGGAGCGTCAAGACTTCCTTCAGAGCGCCGTCGATCCGGTAGCGCACACGGATCAAGCCATCGGTAGGTTCGATGTGGACATCCGAAGCACGGTCCCGCATGGCTTGCGTAAGGATCCGACCCACAACCTGGACCACCGGCGCATCGTCGCCGACAACGTTCTCTAGGGAGCTCTGAGCTGGAGCAGCTTGTGGCCCGCGGCGTGTTTCTTCGACCGCCTCGAAGGTCCGAACGAGATGATCGAGTTCTCCGATGGCGCGGTAGTTGCCGTCAATCGCCCGACGAATCTCAGACAGTGGAGCCAAGACGGGCTTGATCGTGGCACCGCTGTCTCGTTCGAGCAGGTCCCGCAGTTGGGATACCGGCTGGTCCGTCATGGCCACCGTCAAAACCCCGTCGGTCAGGGTTATCGGGAGGAGAAAGTGTTCACGAGCGGTCGTTTCTGCAATCAGGGCCAACGCTTCGGGCTCTGGATTTGCGCTACCCAAGTCGATCGTTGAGAGTCCGCGCAAGTCGGCGCGGAGCTCCATCAGGTCGTGCTCGTCGAGGACACCGCGACTGACGAGAACTTCGCCCAGGTTGGATCCGGTGGAATCAGCCGACGCAGCCGCTTGCTCGAGCTGGTCAGCGGCGACGACATCGCGGGCAAGGAGGAAGTCCTTGAGATCCGCGTTGAACATGGGAGGGAAGGGTGCCCCCGATGTCCCACCGTTCGTGGTCGCGGCAAGAGGCGGCATGGTATCGCCGTCTTCCATGTTCTTGTTTCGCCGGGCGGCGCGACGAGTTAGCGCCATGGCCCGACCTTCTTCGTCGAGTGGGAGCACATGAGGCATGGAATCGCCGAGAGTTCGCTGGTGGGGTTGGTGTCGGGTCGCATGGCGGCTCTACGTGGTGAAGGTGAAGATGTCGGCGGCCTGTGGGTAGTACCCAGAGGTTGGGGTCGATGAGTACGGTGCCGGCAGCGCAACCACCGGGTAGTACGAACTGCCGCGCGTCATGCTGGTCGTTGGAACGGATACCGTGATGGAGAGCCCGCTAGCTGCAACACTGGGAGGGCCGGCAGCAATCTCTCCCGAACCAGATGAGTTCTTCACGCAGGATTGGAGCGTTGCTGTTGGCGCGGTCGTGAGACAGAACCAGACAGAGGAGCCTGAGAGGAAGTTGGCGCCGGTAATGGTTATCTGGGCCGGAGTTGCGTTACTGCTGGCAGGGCTGACGCCGGTGATGATCGGCTGTTGGACGCCCAAACTGATGGTCTGGGGGGCCGTGACGGTGCCACCCACTGTGCTGACTTGAACATTCCAATTGCCGGCGGACGAGACGGCCGGTGAGATGGCGGTGAGGGAGGTCCCGGATGGATCGATGGTTACCGCGGTTGCAAGAGCTGAGGTGTTGCCCTGGACGAACGTGACCTGCGTCGGAAAGTTGGACGCGTTGAAGAAGTTGGAGCCCTTTATCGTGACCAATCCGCCGCCCGAGACGGAAAGAATTCCACTGAGGCCGTTGCTATTGATGGTGGGGGGGGCAGGGGTGTACGTGAAAGCGATGGGTGTCTGCGTTCCAGGCACGAAGTAGGCGCTCGTACCACCCGGAGTGGTCACGGTGACGAAGAAGTACGGACCGGTCGTGACGGCTGGAGCCGTGGCCACGAGCTGCGTGCCGTTGCCGGTCGGCGGCTGGACATTCGTTGCTGGCACGATGGTGCCGGCTCCATTCTTGAGCTCGGGTTTATTCGCCTGGTTCTTGGGGTCGGTCCAACTCTCGGGGTTGGGACCGGTCTCCATACGAAATTGACTGTCGACCCGTTCACGAAGCCAGAGCCGTTGACGGTGACAGTCGTCCCGCCCGTCGTGGACCCAGATGCATTGACGATCGAGGTCACTTGCGGGACGATTGGATTCCAGAGCCAGCTGTTTTGGGTCTGAGTCTGGCCACAGGAGTTGATCGCGGTGCAGTTCACCGGGCTTTGGCTGACAGAGGTGTTGGCGGCGTAGTCGTCGAACGTCTCTTGCGCCTGGAGGAGCGGGCTTGCTGCGCACAAGGTCGGATCGTTCTGTGCCTTGGGCGGCTGAGTGATCGCAGAGGGATTGGTTGCAGGACAGGCCGAATAGGTGACGATGCGAGTCGATCCGCTGAACGGATTCCAGATCATCGAACACCAGACGTTGATGGTGTAACCGTTGATCGTCAAATCTGAATTTCCTGATGCGTCCGGAGTCCAGCACGGTTGTGGAGGACTCGCCTCGAGCAGGCTGGAGTTGAAGGCCGTTCTCGTCTGTTGTATGGCGAGGTTGACGGTGCTCGTTGCCGCGTACTCAAGGTTTCGCTGATCGTTGAAGGCTGAAGTGGCCGAGAGACTGGTGCCAACAAACGACAGAAGGGCAGTGACGATAAGACTTACCGATACGAGGAAGATCAGGGCGAGTATGAGAACTGCCCCCGACTCATCACTGCTCTTCGACTCAGCTCTGGCGACTGTCCGACGGATCTTCTCGCTGATTCGAGCAACTCTTTCCTTCTGACGAACCATCATCAATTCGACTCCAGCTCAAGAGCGATGGTGCCCCAATCGTCGTTGTTGACGAAGGGCGATGCGCTGGTGGATTCGTTTCGCACCCCAGGGATGGCCACGTTGACGTCCAGCGAAGCAGTTGCGCCCGAGACAAAGAACAGGTTGGTGGTGGCTGGTGACCAGATTGGCGCCGACCCCATCGCATCGTCGCTGGCGAGAATCTGCATCGTGATGTCGTCCGTCGCGGGTGCGTTGGCCGTATTGGCGGTCACGGTACTGGTCTTGTTCGTGCAGCCTCCCGTGCCTCCCTTGCCGCAACCCGAAGCCGTGGTCGTGCTCCCGCTCACGACGGGCGTCGACGTGTTGTTGCCGGCGAGAGCGATGACATTGACCGCCGAACCGATCGGAGGCGTTCCGCCGTTGAAGGCCACGCGGACGGTGCCGGACGAGGTCGTCGCGTTGAACCACCACACCCATTGGTCGCACCACTTCGCGTCGGCGCAGTTCGCCCCGCTGGAGAAGGTGTTCGTCGTGACGAGCGGCACGGACGATGGGGACCCTGAGATTGTCAGGGTGGGTGTGCTCGGAGCTGTCGTCTGGTTGCTGGCCTCGAAGGCAGTGATCACGTAGGTGTGGCCAGACGTCATGTTGAAGGTGTTGGTGGTCACCGAGCCGCCGCTCGTACCAGTGTTGGTGGCGACACTGGTTGCCGTCATGCGGTTGGTTTCGCCGAAGGTTGTGGACAGGCTGCCCGGCGCCGTGGCTGTGACGGTGTAGCTGCCCGAGTTGGTACCGGCCGTGAAGGTCGACGAGGTTGCCTGACCGTTGCCGTCAGTGTCGACGGTACAGACGGTGGTCGGCGAGTTGCTGACGCAACCGCTCGAGGCAAAGGTGCCGTCCGAACTCGCCGGCGAGGTGAAGGTGACCAACGTGTTGGTGATGGGGTTGCCGTCGGCGTCGGTGACCGTGGCGACCAGCGGGTTGGAGAAGGACGAGCTCACGTCGGCGGCTTGGGCGGCGCCCGAGGTCGCCGTCATCACTGTGGCGGAGCCGGCACTGACGGTGAAGTTCGCGCTTGTCCCGGAGAAGCCTCCCGAGGTCGCCGTGAGGCTGGTCGCTTCTGCGGCAGCCGGTTTGATGCTCGGCGCGTTACCGCCTGTGGCCAGGCCGCCGGCAAAGGTCACCAGGGAAGTGCCAGTGCTACAGGTGGTACCCGTGCCCTTGGAGGGGTAGATCGGAGCGACGTTCGTGGGGCTGTTGCTCAGGCCTGTAAAGACGAAGCACTTGGCACCCGTGAAGCTCGTGACGGTGTTCCCACCGGCATCCTGTGCGGTGAGCGTGACGGTGAATGCCGTCCCGGCGCTCGGGCTCGAGGGTGTGGAAACGGCGAACTGTGCGAGAGGACCGGTTGTGATCGTAAAGCTGTTGCTGGTCGCCGCCGTGAGGCTCCCGTCGGTCGCCTTCAGCTTGTAGTTAGCTCCCGTGTCGTCGATGGAACAGCCGGAGAAGGTGATCACGCCATTCGTTTCGCTTTGCGTACAGCCCGAGAGGGTGCCGGGGCCACCCGACGTCGGAGTACCCGAGGCAATGGCGAGGGTCGCGGTGGAGGCGTTGGTCGTCACGACGTTATTGAACTGGTCTTCGACCGTGACTGCGGGCTGTGTCGGAAAGTTCAGGCCGCCGGTCGTACCCGTCGGTTGCGTGGTAAAGACGAGCTGGCTGGCCGTGCTCGGGCTCACGGTGAAGCTGGCTGATGTGACCGAGGTGACTGCCGTGTGTGTCGTGTTGGCCGCCGTAATGGTGTAGGAGCCCGCCTTGTTGATCACGAGGTTGCTGAACGTGGCGACGCCGCTGGAAGCGGTCGCCGACGTCGTCCCGCCGTTGAAGCTCCCGGTGTTCAGCGTGAGACCGACCACGTCACTCGAACCGGTTCCGGTGGTTACAACGTTGCCGAACTGGTCCTCGACCGAGACGCCCAGCGAGATGGTGCCACCGGCGGTCACCCCGACCGGCTGGGACGTCACGGCCAACTTGAACTCGCCTGCCGGGCTGACGTTGATCGAGTTGGTGGTGGCCGTACTCACGCCGCTGCGGCTCGTGTCAGAGGCGGTGATGGTCAGGTTGCCTGCGTTCGTGATCTTGAGGGCGCTGAAGGTGGCCACGCCATTGGCTGCGTTCACGGACGTCGTTCCGCCGGCGAAGGTGCCCGACGAGAGGGCCACTGAAACGGTGTCGTTCGATCCGGCGCCACTCGAGACGACGTTGTTGAACTGGTCTTCGAGGGTGACGCCGACTCCGACAGTCCACCGGCCGTGATCGAGCCTGCGGGCTGCGTGCTGATGATCATCTGGCTCGGCGTGGTCGGGCTGACGGTGATCGAGTTGGTCGTGGCCGTGGAGACGCCGCTCCGACTGGTGTCAGACGCCGTGATCGTGAGGACGCCGGCCTTCGTGATCTTGAGGCCACTGAAGGTGGCCACGCCGTTGTTCGCCGCCACTGACGTGGTGCCGCCGGCGAAGCTGCCCGAAGAGAGGGCAAGCGAGACGGTGTCTCCGAACCCGCGCCGGAAGAGACCACGTTGTTGAACTGGTCTTCGAGGGTGACCCCCATGCCGACCGTCCCGCCGGCCCCGATCGTGCTCGCGGGCTGGGTGCTCACGACCATCTGAGAAGGCGTTGACGGATTCACGGTGATCGAGGTGGTCGTGGCCGTGATGATGGTGCGACTGGTGTCGGTGGCCGTGATGGTGAACGAGCCGGCCTTGTTGATCTGCAGGTTGCTGAAGTTGGCTACGCCACCGGAAGCAATGACCGAGGTGGTCCCGCCGGCGAAGCTGCCGGTGTTCAAGGTGAGCCCGATGGTGTCGCCCGAACCGGTGCCGACATTTACGACATTGCTGAACTGGTCCTCGACCGTCGCACTCAGACCGATCGTTCCGCCGGCGGTAATCGAATTCGTGGGCTGGGTCGTGATGACAACCTTGTTTGCGGCGGCCGGACTGACTCCGAAGGAGTTCGTCGTGACGGTGCTGACCCCGGTCCGGCTCGTGTCGGAGGCGGTGATGGTGTAGATGCCCGTCGTGTTGATCTTGAGCCCGCTGAAGTTGGCCACGCCGTTGACGGCCGGCACCGAGGTGGTTCCGCTGGCGAAACTGCCGGAAGAGAGGGCAACGGAGACTCCGTCACCGGAACCCGTGCCAGAGGAGACGACGTTGTTGAACTGGTCCTCGAGAGTGGCCCCCACGCTGACCGTCCCGCCGGCGGTGATCGATGCAGGCTGCGAGCTGATGACCAACTGGGTGGGCGTGGTCGGGGTCACAGTCACGCCGGACGTGGTCGTCGCCGTGACTCCGGTGTGGGTCGTGTCGGACGCATTGATCGTGTAGGCGCCGGCCGTGTTGATCTGGAGCCCGCTGAAGGTGGCCACTCCGTTAGCGGCCGCAATAGAGGTCGTCCCGCCGGCGAAGGAACCTGTGGACAACGTCAGCTTGACGGTGTCGGTCGAGCCCGTGTTCCCCGTCGTGATGGTGTTCCCGAACTGGTCCTCGACGGTGACGGTCGTGCCGAAGTTTGCGCCGGCGCCCACGGCGGCCGGAGGCTGGGCCGTCACGACGAGCTTGTTCTCGGCTGCTGGATTGACGGTGATCTGGTTTGTCGTGCCGGCGCTTACGCCTGTGCGACTGGTGTCGGAGCTCGTGATGCTGAGGTTGCCCGTTTTGTTGATCTGCAGGCCGCTGAAGGTGGCCACGCCGTTCGACGGCGGCCACCGACGTGGTTCCGCCAGCAAAGCTTCCTGAGGACAGAGCGACGGAGATGGTGTCGTTCGATCCGGTGCCACTCGAGACGACGTTGTTGAACTGGTCTTCGAGGGTGACGCCGACTCCCACCGTCCCACCGGCCGTGATCGAACCGGCGGGCTGGGTGCTGATGATCATCTGGGTCGGCGTAGCGGGATTGACCCCAAAGGAGTTGGTCGTGGCCGTGCTGACGGCCGTGCGGCTGGTGTCAGAGGCCGTGATGGTGTAGCTGCC
This sequence comes from uncultured Acidimicrobiaceae bacterium, assembly GCA_963726545.1. Lineage (GTDB taxonomy): Bacteria > Actinomycetota > Acidimicrobiia > Acidimicrobiales > RAAP-2 > Bog-473. The sequence continues at coordinate 13,137 of CAVSCV010000002.1, forward strand.
CGTCCTGTTGATCTGCAGGCCGTTGAAGGTGGCCACGCCGTTGTTCGCTGCCGCTGAGGTGGTGCCGCTGGCGAAGCTGCCCGAAGACAGGGCGACCGAGAGGGTGTCGCCGGAACCGGTGCCAGCTGAGACGACGTTGTTGAACTGGTCCTCGAGGGTGGCGCCCACACTGACCGTCCCACCGGCGGTGATGGATGCAGGCTGCGAGCTGATGACCAGCTGGCTTGGCGTGGCCGGGTTCACAGTCACCGAGTTCGACGTCGCCGTGGTGATGGCGCGGCTGGTGTCGGTGGCCGTGATGGTGAACGAGCCGGCCTTGTTGATCTGCAGGTTGCTGAAGTTGGCCACGCCACCGGAAGCAATTACGGACGTCGTTCCTCCGGCGAAGGTGCCGGTGTTCAAGGTGAGGCCAATGGTGTCGCCCGAACCGGTGCCGGAGTTCACGACGTTGCCGAAGCTGTCCTCCACGGTCGCGCTCAGACCGACGGTCCCGCCGGCCGTGATCGGACCCGCGGGCTGGGTGGTGATCACCAGCTTGTTGGCGGCGGAAGGGCTGACCACGAAGGAATTGGTCGCCACCGTGCTGACACCACTGCGGCTCGTGTCGGAGGCCGTGATGGTGTAAGTGCCGGTCGTGTTGATCTTGAGCCCGCTGAAGTTGGACACACCGTTGACGGCCGGCACCGAGGTGGTGCCGCTGGCGAAGCTGCCCGAAGAGAGGGCAACCGAGACCGTGTCGCTCGAACCCGTGCCAGAGGAGACGACGTTGTTGAACTGGTCCTCGAGAGTGGCCCCCACGCTGACCGTCCCGCCGGCGGTGATCGATGCAGGCTGCGAGCTGATGACCAACTGGGTGGGCGTTGTCGGGTTCACGGTCAGGCTGCTCGTCGCGCCGGCGCTGACGCCTGTGTTAGTCGTGTCGGAAGCCGTGATCGTGTAGATGCCGGACTTGTTGATCTGGAGCCCGCTGAAAGTGGCCACTCCGTTAGCGGCCGCAAGAGACGTCGTCCCGCCGGCGAAGGAACCTGTGGACAACGTGAGCTTGACGGTGTCGGTCGAGCCTGTGTTCCCCGTCGTGATGGTGTTCCCGAACTGGTCCTCAACGGCGACGGTCGTGCCGAAGTTTGCGCCGGCGCCCACGGTGGCCGGAGGCTGGGCCGTCACGACGAGCTTGTTCTCGGCTGCTGGATTGACGGTGATTTGGTTTGTCGTCGCGGTGCTCACGCCGGTGCGACTCGTGTCGGAGGCTGTGATGGTCAAGTTGCCGACCTTGGTGAGCTGAAGGCCATTGAACGTCGCCACGCCGTTGGAGGCGGCGACGGATGTCGCCCCGCCGGCAAAGCTTCCCGAGGACGGGGCCACCGAAATGGTGTCGTTCGATCCGGTGCCACTCGAGACGACGTTGCCGAGTCGGTCTTCGACCGCGACTCCGACGGATACGGACTGGCCTGCCGTGATGGTCGAAGCAGGCTGGCTCGTCACGGCCAACTGGCTCGCGGCGCCCGCTCCGACCGTGATCGCGGTGGTGGTCGCTGAGAGCACCGGCGGATTCGTCGTGTCGGATGCCCCGATCGTGTCAGTCCCAGCAGTCGAGATCTGGAGCCCGCTGAAGGTGGCGACGCCGCTGGTGGCGGCGACCGATGTCGTCCCGCCGGAGAAGGTGCCCGTTGAAAGTGTCAGTTTCACGGTGTCGCTCGAGCCAGCATTCCCAGTGGTGATGGTGTTGCCGAACTGATCCTCGATAGTGACGGTGGTGCCAAACGAGGTGCCGGCGGTGACCGAAGTTGGGGGCTGTGCGGTCACGACGAGCTTGTTCTCGACGGCAGGACTGATGACGAACGAACTCGTCGTCGCCGGGGTCACCGTGTTGTGAGAGCTGTCAGTCGCCGTGATCGTGAAAGTCCCGGCCTTCGTGATCTGAAGATTGCTGAAGCTGGCCACGCCGTTGGATGCCGTGGCTGTGGTCGAACCGCTCGAGAAACTCCCTGTATTGAGCGTCACGCCGATGGTGTCGGTCGAGCCGGTGGTCCCGGTCGTGACCTGGTTCCCGTACTGGTCTTGCAGGACAACTCCGATGCTGACCGTTCCGCCAGCGGTCGCGGGAATCGGTTGGGCACCAATCGCCAACATGTTCACGGCGGCAGGCTTGACGGCAAAGGTGCCCGACGTTCCGGACGTCGCCCCGCTCGCAGCGACTGTCAGCGTTGTGGACTGGACGTCATAAAGGATCACTGAAGCGGTAGCCGAACCGCCGGTAAAGGTAAGCGATGCGGGGTAGGACGGAGCCTTGCTGATTGGCGCCGGCGAGTTTGCTGGTCCAGAGAAGGTCGTCGCGAGGGACCCGGAGTAGGGGTTGCTGTAAGCGTCGGAAGCGCCAATCGTCACGCCGAAGCTGGTACCGGCTGTCTGCGTTCCGGGCGTCGCTGGGATGGAGAGCGCGGCCACACTCCCCGAGTTCACCGTGAAGCTGCCAGTCGAACCGGTCAGAAGGCCCTGAGTCGCTGTCAGAGCGGTGGATTGTGCGTCGAAGAGCGTGACTGACGCCGTGCCGACACCGCTCGCAAAGTTGACGGAGGGTGGGTAGCTGGGCGCCTGGTTTGACGGGGCGGGCGAGTGCGCAGGCCCACTGAAGGAAATGACCTGTGAACCGGTGTAGCCGCTTGCCGTGTTGTCGTACGAGTCGACCGCCGTGATGGACTCGTTGAACGCTCCGCCAGCCGTGCGAGTCGTAGGTGTCGGGAGACTAAAAGCGTTAGCGGACGCTGCGTTTACGGTAAATGGGGTGGAGGTCCCATTTCCGGCAGTTGACGTCGCGGTCAAAGTGGTGGACTGCGCATCGTACAAGGTTATGTTCGCTGTACCGCTACCTCCGGTGAAGGTCACGGACGAGGGGTATGACGGAGCTGCGCTGGCTGGCGCCGGTGAGTTGGCCGGGTTGCTGAAAGCGATTGCCTGGGTACCGGCGCTCGGGTTTCCGTACGTGTCGGTTGCCGTGAGGGTGACGTTGAACGCTGCGCCCGCTGTCTGTGTGCCTGGGTTGGCGACTGAGAGTGTCTTCGATGCCGCGCTATTGACCACAAAGGTGCCGCTCACGCCGCTGATCGACGGGCTCGTCGCCTGCGCCACGGTCAGGTTTGTCGTTTGTGCGTCAAAGAGCGTGACGGCAGCGGTCCCAACGCCATTGGTGAAGTTGACCGAGGACTGTCCAGTCGAACAGTGGGAACTCTTCGCGGGGTAGATCGGTGCGGTGCCACCCGGGGAGTTGCTGGGTCCGCTGAAGAGCAAACACGTGCCGCTACCACTGCCATAGCCGGTCGTGGCGTTGTCGTATTGGTCCATGGCCGAGATCGTGACGCTGAACTGAGTATTTGCGGTCACATTCGGCCCAGGTGTGGAGACCAGGAATTGGGACGTTGCCCCAGTTCCCACGACGAGGGGCGGGTTTGAAGAGCCGGTGTACGTTGCCGCGCCGATCACCTGGGTCGCGGTCAACGCTGTCGTCTGAGCGTCGTAGAGCGTGATTGATGCCGCGTTCGATCCTGAGGCCACCCCGTTGGCGAAGGTCACCGACGCTGGGTAGCTCGGGGCATGATTGGCGGGGACTGGCGAGTTGCTTGGTCCGGAGAACAAGAGAGTCTGCGAGCCGGTATAGGTGGGAACCGTGTTGCCGAACTGGTCAACCGCGGTGACCGTTTCGGTGAACGGGACACCGGCGGTCGGCGTCGAATCAGAGGGCGCCATGGTGAAACCGCTCATGGCTGCGGGCGTGACGGTCAACTGGGCCGTGGCCGAGGTCAGATTGGGTGCCTTCCCCGTGATGGTTGGGGTGCCAGCGGAGGTGTCGCCGTAGTAGAAGGTCGCGGTCGATTGGCCTGCTGGGATGCTGAGAGTGGTGAGGGGCGTCGATCCGGCGGAACTGGAGAAGATCCCATGACCCGATATCGAGGAGAGCGTGACGGTCTCGGCAACGACGGCCGGTGCTCCACTCGCACCTTCTTCAGTGACTGTGATCGGTCCGATGTTCGTAGCCGACGACGCCGTGCCCGGGGATGTTCCCGTTGAGAAGACAAGTTGGGTCGGTTTGACCACGATGTTCTCAATCTGAGTCGTGGCCGTCAATCCGCTCGGGATGGCGGTGGCGGTGATCGTTGGCATGCCGACGGTGTTGTCGCCGTAGTAGGCGGTGATGGAGGAAGAACCCTTGGGAATGATCACCGTCGACGTGGTGGGAGTCCCGGTCGCGGAGCCGGAGAAGAGCCCAGCGGTCGACGTCGACTTCAACGTGACCGTGATGGCGGAGCCTGATGTCGCCAGGTTGCCGTACTGATCTTCCATCCCGACGGTGAACGGATTCGTCGCGGTCGTTCCTTGGGCCGCAGTGAAGGCAGCGCTGGTGAAGGCGAGCTGTGTCGGCGGGCCCGCATTGACCGTCAGGGTCTGCGTGCCGGAGAGGAGGCCTGAAGATGCTGCCTTTAGGATTGGGGAGCCGGCAAGCGTGTCGCCGTAATAGAACGTCGTGGATGATGAGCCGACGGGAATCGTCACCGAGGTGATTGGTGTTCCGCCGGAACTCGAGGCAAAGAACGTTCCCTGAGACGAGCTTGAGGAAAGCGAAACGCTGACCGGGGAGTCGGTCGTCGGCATATTGCCGGCGAAGTCTTGATCACTGACCGTGATCGGACCGAACGCTGGGGTGTTGCTCGCTGTCTGGGCTGGGCCCGAGTAGCTCAGTGCGAGCTTGGCCGGCGGTGCGTTCGTGACGGTGAATGTGCCGGTAACGGCTGGCGTCACGCCCGCAGTCGAGTCCGTCGCCTTCAGCTGGTAGTTGCCCGCTTGGCTAAAGCTGCAGCCGCCGAACGGTACGTAACCACCACTCTCGCTCCCCGAGCAGGTGTTGGAGAGGGAACCACTGCCTGATCCCGCGAATGAGTTCTTTGAGAGGACGATTGCAGAAACGTCGCCTGTCACAGGCTGGTTGGCAGCGTCTTCAATCTCCACGACAGGCGCTGGACTCAGGTCGCCGTTCGACGATACCGGAAGTCGGTGCCTGCAGGAAGACAAGGTGACATCCGGCCGGGATGTTGCCCGCCGGCCTCCCACAATCTCCTGGGTTCGAGGTTGGAGGCCCGTTGTAGTAGACGACAGTGCTGGCCGACGTGCTTACTCCGCCGTCGGTGATCGTGACCGTCCACTGCTGAGGTTGCGGTATCGCGTTGGTGGTGGAGCAAGTTCCATTCTGGAAGGTGGAGCCGTTCCAATACTCCACGGAAGGGGTGTCCGAAATCGTGAAACCTGGGTTAGCTCCGACGAAGTTTGTCCAGTCCTGATTCAACGAAGATGTGGGGTCCCATGGTGGGACCTGGTCTGAGCACGAAAAGATCTCGTTTGAGTACTGCTGCAGGAATGCTGTGACCTCATCCGTCGCCGCCCGCAGCGAAGTGTTCTGGGTGGCAAGGTTGCGGTGTTGCGCCGACGCGGTGATCGATGTAGCGAAACCTGTGATGAGGGCGATTCCCGCGATACCCAAGATGGTGAGAGCCAAAAGCACCTCGATCAAGGTGTCACCGGCTTCCGAGTGCCGCCGCACTTCCTTCTTTTCGTCGTCTGGGCGCGAGCAACGAAGCCGGCTCACAGCAGCACCGCCAGGAACATGGCTTCGAGACCCGTGCCGTACATCGTCACCGTCAGCGTCTGTGGTGTCATCGAGCCCGAAGGTTGCGGGGCCGACAGCATCATCGTGCCGGTGTGATTGAGCGACATGTCCGATTCGCAGAGGATCGAGTTCGCCCCGGTCGAGAAGGTGGTGGGATTGACGTTCAGCGTGGTGGCATTGGCCGGTGACGGGAGCGACCCGGCTTGCGGAGGCGAAGCCAAAATGTCTCCGGGGTCGGGGACGTTGCTAACTCCCGGTGGTGTCGCAGAGGTCCAGGCAAAAGCGCCGCTGCTGTTGTTGCTCGTATTCAGGGCGTTACTGCAGGCATTTCCCCACAGGTTCGATGCACCATTGTTCGGCAACACCGACCAATTGAGATTCGAGGCGAAGTCCATCCATTCGTGCGCGTCGGTTGACTCGGCGTCGCCGGTCACCAGGGTCCACCCAGACGCCGGTTCGTCGGAGGAGTCGAAGAGCTGGACGTTGGTCAGGTAGACGGTGCTGTAGCCCCCGTTTGTGGGTTTCCCGCTTGGGCCCACCTGGTACAGCGCAGGGTCGCCTGCGACGCCCGTGTAGAAGCCGTTGTTGCCCAAGAACGCTTCACTGCTCCCAGCGCTGTAGTAGGTGGGGATTGGGTGGGGCACCATGGTGGCTACCCCCGAGTAGCTGATGCAGAACTTGAGGGTGTCAGCGGTACCGGTGATGGCGATCGTCATCTCGACCGCGGTGGGAGAGACCGTGCAGTACGACGGGTCCTTCGTCGCAGTCGGGAAGTTCGTAAAATCTACGAAGCACAGCTGATTGGCATAGAAACTGTTGGGACCGGCGGATGCAAAACTGCACCCGCCGATCGGGATATCGGACGGGTCAGGCGCGGGACCGCTCGACGTGAACGCACCGGGCAACCCGACCAGTGAGAACTTGAAATTGTCGCTGTGGTTCGGATCGTTGCTTCCGGCCGAAGCAAAGTCTGCGCCGGGCTCGTCAACGTTGATCGTGATCGGGCTCTGGAGTCCCAGTGTGGGTATCCACTCCGTGGAAGAGAGGTACAGCGAGGATTGAGGGGAGAAGGTGACAACGGGGGACCCGATATCGCTCGACACCCTTTGAGTCGTGTAGCCCGTAGCGGAGGGTCCGTTCGTGCACACCTGGCGATCAAGCGCATAGATCGTGGTATTGCTCTGGGGGTCCGCCACCTGATCGGTGACATAGGACACCACGGTCTGGTAGTTGGCGCTCTGACCGGCAGCAGGCGGGGCACCCCATTCGAGGCCCAGAACTTGGTGCTGCGTCGACGTGCCGCACGCCGGAGCTCCCGGGGCAACGGCGTCCGTTGGGTTGGGATCGGTCGTGATCATCTGTGCGCTCTGCGCGTCGCGGTTGAACGTCGACGACGCGACCAACGCATCGTTCGAGTCGCTGACGCGGTTCGTGACGCTGTGCTGCAGCGAGAAGACCGAAATCAGCGCGACGGCGATGCCGCCGACGACGAGCGGAAGGATCGCGACCACGACCACGAGCTCAATGAGCGTGAAGCCACCGCTGTCTTCGGGCGTGGTGGCGGCCATGCGTCGCCGCATCTCCTGCCGTGCATGGGCCAGAGGGTTGAACACAGAACGGTGGGTCATCGATGCCCGCCGAACAGAACTGGACGAGCCACCGAAGTCGTGAGGGAGTCGGCCAGGCGTTCGCGGACGCGCTGAAGCCCGTGCTGGCCGAACTGCAACCAGTCGAGAGGTGCTTCGTCGCTTCGCCAATGTTCTTACTCCCAAGAACGGACCGCCTGTACCTTCTGAACAAATCAGAGGTTGTCCGTGAGCCGCGCAATGTATCCAGAGGTACTGAAGGAAAAGCACCGCCCCTCTGAATCCGGACGGCTTCACCAGGGCATTGTCGGCTCGTTTACACAGCACATTGAGCGCGGAGTTTTTCGAAATGTGTCGAAACGCCCGTGTGTCGTGCAATGCGGGGCGCAATCCCTGTGGCCAGGGAAAATGTTGGCTACCCGGTCAGAGTCTGCTCGGGATGGGTGGTTCGACTCGCTTTGAATGGCCCACTCTCACGGAGAGCTTTACCGTGAGAAGGAGTCCAAATGTTGTGCGGAAAGTGGACAACGGTTGCACAACAAAGGTTCAACGCAAACGAGCGCACAGTGTTAGGTGCGGTCTCGCCTTTGTCCGCCGTTGATATCCCAAAGGTGGTGCCGCACTTCGTGGGCGTTTCGCTGCACGACAACGAAGGCGTCGATGGTTCCTGCTTCGGGGTGCGGCGTTCGTTCGTCCCGCGGGGCTTCGAGGGCGGCGTCTTTCCATGCGTTGGCCGCATCGATGAGCGCAATCAATCCGACGACGGGTGAGAGGGAGTCGTACGACCGCACGCCAGCCACGACGTTTTCGTCCCAGACGGGCACACCGAACGAGGCATCCACGCTGATCGTCCACAGGCGTTCGGTCCCGAAGCGGAGCACGTCCACCGTGTGCCAGACGTATCGGCTGGCCGACCACAGTCCTGGTGCGACGGGGAGCGCCGGGTCCCTGGTTGCCATGGCTTCCCCGAAGGTGGCCACGTCTTGCATGCACCGCCCGACCAGCGTCTCGTACGACGTTTCCGACCAGTCGAACTGGCACTCGTCGCAGGGTCCTGACATGGGGGCCCACTCGTCTTTTGGAGGGTCAGCGGTGACGTCGGCGGCGCTCACGGCCGTCGGCCTTCGGACTTGCCCATATGCCATGCCGAGCAGTACTCGCATCGATACACATTGAGGACCACGCCGGTGTCCTGGCGACGTTCGTCAGCGACGGAGAGTGCCTCGGCCTGACTGCGGTAGGCGGTCTTGGCTGCGCCGTCGGATCTCCAGTGGGCGCCGAGGCTGGAGCTGCGTTCGGCCACCGGGTGCTTCCGGCGGGCCCCCCGAGTTCGTCGCGATCGCGCCATGCCTCATTGTGGCGCCCGCCGGGCCCGCACCAGGTCACCCGCTGTGGCACCAGTAGAGGGCAAAGAGCCCCGGCGCGCCGTGGATTCGACGGAGGGGGAATAAGGGTCGAACCCGGGCGCGTCGGGGCAGCTTGAGCCTACTTCCGCTGTCCGAATTGGCCCCCCAGGTTCATGGCGTGATCGAAGAAGCCCAGGATCAGAGCCCTGGGCGCACTGTAGGGAGCGCGAAACAGCTGAGAGCAGGGCAAACGTTGTCCGGATTGCGACGCTCTGCAACGATGACCCCATGGCCAAGACCGTGATTGTGAAGCTGACCGACGACTTCGACGGGGGCGACGCCGATGAGACGATCTACTTCTCCGTGGACGGCCGGTCCTATGAGATCGACGTCAACGCTGCGAATGCCGCCCGCCTTCGGGACGCGCTGCAGCCGTTCATCGAGAAGGGCCGGGCGGTCGACGGGTCCGGCCGGCCCGCTCGTTCAAGCCGATCGCCCCGAGCGAGCACCTCGGAGAAAACCCTCTACTCACAGTTGAGGGATGAGGAGAAGACACGGTTCCGTGCCTGGGCCAACATGGCAAGCGCACGGCGCATCAGTGATGCACGGGTCGAGGGTTGGATTGCTGCTGGACGCCCTTGATCCAAACCCTCTTGTCCCGATTCACGCTGACGCAGTCGTGACTGGGCGGGGAGATCAGTAAGGCAGATCGGGTTGTCGACCGACATCTCCTATGGCCGCGACTCTGCGGGCCGTAAGGGGGCAGATCGTCCATGTCAGATGGCGACAACCAGCCAGATCCGCCGGCCGGGAATGCTGAGGGGGGCGTCGCGCTCTCCGAGGAGAAGCGAGCACCAGGGTGGTATTCGCGCGGCCGAAACCCGAACGAACAGTCTTATTGGGACGGCGAGGGGTACTCGGACACCCGCGTCTGGGTCGGCGGTCGGGGCTGGGTCGAAGGTTCTGCCGGCACTCTGGGCAGTTCCATCGGACCGACTGCGGGCTCGCAACTTTCGTCCGAGGTCCAGATTCCACCGGTCCGTCAGGCCAAGGTGAGCTACGGCAACTTCAGCCTTGGAGGGCTGGGCCTGATGGTTGCCGGCGTCGCCCTCATGTACGGATCGGTGAGCAGCTGGATCACGAACACCGTCTCTCTTGGCACGCACAGCGTCAGCGCCTCGGTGAACGGAACGGACCCGTCGATCATCGCCCTGATCCATACCAACGGGTGGATCACCTTCATCGCCGGCACCGTCCTACTGGTCTTCGGGGGGCTCCTGCTCCTTTCCGAAGACGGGTTGTTCGGTGCGCTGTCTCTCCTGGTGTCCCTCGCCACCGTCGGCGTCTCCGCCTACGACCTCATCCGCATTCAGCAACAGGTGTCCGGCCACCCCAACGCCGGCATCGGAACGGGCCTGATCTGTGTCATGGCCGCCTCGGTATTTGCCCTAATCATCTCCAGCGTTCGGGTCGTCAAAGCCCAGTAGACGCACCACGAGCCGGCCAGGAGGAGACCCGGCCGGCTCGTTCGGTGCGGAGATACCTCCCAAGGGAGGACTTTGAGGCCCTACTGCGGCGGGCCTGAGCTCAGCTGCACGTTCGCCGTGTGGGTCTGGCCCGAGCTGTCGGTGTAGGCGATGCTCACCTTGTCGCCCGGGTGGAACGCACTCAGGTCGTTGGTCAGGTCGTTCACCGAGTTGATGGTCTTGCCGTTGACCGCGGTGATGGTGTCGCCCTCGGCGAGACCACCCTCTTGAGCGGGGCCGTTGGTGACTACGCCGGCGATCTGGGCGCCGCCGGTGCTCGAGGAGCCGCCGCCGGTGTTGCCCGTGTTGCCGGTGCTTCCGCTGTTGCCTCCGAAGAGGCCGCCGAAGCCGCCGGCACCCGAACCCGAGCCTGAGCTCGAGCTGCCCGCCGGGCTGACCTCGACGCCGAGGAAGGCGGTCGTCCCGATGTGGATGGTGGACGAGGCGTTGCCGGCCACGATCGAACGGGCGATGGTTAGCGCCGTGTTGATCGGGATGGCGAAGCCCTGGGTGCCCGAGGACTGGTCGTTGGACTGGAAGGAGAAGCCGGCCGAGGCCGCCGTGTCGACGCCCAGCACCTGCCCGGACGTATTCACCAGCGCGCCGCCGGAGTCACCGGGCTGAATGTCGGCGTTCGTCTCAATGAGGCCGGAGAGCTGCTCGGACGTGCCGTCGCCCTCGTCGCTGGCCGTGATCGACTGGTTGAGTGCGGTCACCGTGCCGCCGGCCGCGCTGGGCGTCCCGCCGGTCCCGCCGGCGTTGCCCACACCCACCACCTGCTGACCCACCGAGGCGGTCGAGGAGTCGGCCAGATTGGCCGTGGTCAGGCCCGAGGCGTTGTGGAGCTGAAGCACCGCGATGTCCTTGGTGCGGTCGTAGCCCACCACGCTGGCCGTGTAGGTCTTGCCGTTCCCGATGTCGGTCACGCTGATGGTGGTGGCGCCGTCGATCACGTGGTTGTTGGTGAGGATCACACCGCCCGACGAGAGCACGATGCCGGTCCCGGCCGCCTGCTCCTGCTGGTAGCCGAGCGTCGTGTTGATGTCGACGAGTCCCGGGTCGACCTTCGAGGCGATGGCGTTCACGTCGCTCGGTCCCGACGAGCCTGAGCCGGAGCTACCCGAGCCGGAGCTCCCGGAGCTCCCCGAGGAGCCTCCGTTGAAGCCGGGGATGTTTCCGAACGGGCTGTTCGAGTTGGAGTTGCCCGAGCCTGAGCCGTTGCCCGAGCCGGTGTGGGAGGGGACGTGGAAGGAGTTGCCCGACGACAGCGCCGAGAGGTTGTTGTCGCTGCCGCTCCAGGCGGCGTGGCCGATGCCGATGCCGGCGGCGAGGAGGACGGCGGCCGCGCCACCGATCAGCACGCCGGTGCGCACCTTGTGGCTGCCGGACTTGGTGCCCGCCACGCCGGGCTGTCCGGCTGGAGGCGCCGACTGGGTCGGCCACGACCAGGTGCCGGGGTCCGACGGCGCCGCACCAGGCGTCGCGCCGAGGGCAGGGTTGCCGCCCAGGGCGCCCATGGCGTACCCGGCGCTCGGGGGAGTCCCCTGGGGTGGGGTCGTCTCGGGCTGAGGTTGCTCGGGTGCGGCGGCGAAGGGAGTCGCGGGCGTGGGCGTCGGCGGCGTCGGTGCCTCGTTGGCCGGCGGTGCCGGCGGGGTGATGGCCGGGAGGGCGATGGCCTGGGCCGGGTCCTCGGGGACGGCGGCGTCGTGCCCCGTGTCCGACTCCCACGCCTTCGGCTGGCCCGCCGTCTGGTCGTTCGTGTCCTCGCTCATCTGATCCTCCGTCCGAGCCCGCACTGTCGCGGGCTGATCACGGTTTCCATTGGACAACCTGGGGCTGTCAGCCAGATTGGAGAAATGTAGGAACCAAGTAAATGTTCTCTGTGCAACCCCGAACGGCAGGTCTACGCTGGTCAGCGAGCTGCACGACACCCCGGGGGGCCTCATGAGCACCACGATCTTCGACGCCGACTCCCACCTTATGGAGACGCCCGACTGGCTCGGCCAGTTCGCCGACGCCTCCCTGCGCAAGCGCTTGGCCCCCATGGGTTTCGAAGGGGCCGGGGCCGGGGCGGCCAAGCTCATGGCGAGCCTGCCCGATCTCTGGGCCGCCCAGCGCGAGGCCGACATCGGTCCCGAGGTCCTCAAGGGTCCCAAGGGCTGGATGGCCCCCGGCGCCCTCGACAGTGAGGTGCGCTCCCGGGTGCTCGACGCCCTCGGGATAGAGGCGCAGCTGGTGTTCCCGACGTTCAGCACCGGGCACTTCGCGTTCAGCAAGGACCTCGACGTCCTCTACGGCGGGGCCGAGGCGCTCAACCGGGCCATGGTCTCGTTCTGCGCGTCCGACCCTCGGCTCAAGGCAGTCGGCTACCTGCCCCTCAACAACCCCGAGCGCGCCGTCGACACCCTCGAGGCGGCCCTCGATGCCGGCGCGGCCGCGCTCTGGGTGCCCTCGGACGCGCCGGGCAGCTTCTCGCCCACCCACGTCGACCTCGAGCCGGTCTGGGCCCGGCTGGCCGAGGCGGGCGTGCCCTTCGTGCTGCACGTGGGCGGGGGCAAGCTCCTGCCCAAGGCCTTCCACAACAACGGCCGGCCGCGACCCAAGGACTGGCTCGGCGGCGGCGAGAACCTGCGCTCCAAGGACTTCCCGGTCCTGCACCACTCGCCGGAGCGCTTCCTGGCCTGCCTGGTGCTCGACGGGGTGTTCGAGCGTCACCCCGACCTGCGCGGCGGCGCCATAGAGCTCGGGGCCAGCTGGGTCCCGGGCCTCCTGCGCAATGTCGACCACGCCTACCGCTCCTTCCACAAGTTCGAGCCCGCACTGGCCGAGCTGTCGCTCATGCCGTCGGACTACCTGCGTCGACAGGTGCGCTTCACACCGTTCCCCTTCGAGGACACGGCCTGGCTGGTCGAGCAGTGCGGCCCGGACCTCTTCATGTTCTCGACCGACTACCCGCACCCCGAGGGCGGCAAGCGGCCGTTCGAGGCGTTCGGCGAGGCGGTGGCCGGCTTCGACGAGTCGACGCAGGAGCGCTTCTTCTGGCGCAACGGGGCCGAGCTCCTCGGCCTGGCGTGAGCGCAGGGGTGGCGCCGTGACGACGGTCGGAGCGTCGCGTCTGACCGTCGAGCCCATCGCCGGTGCCCTCGGTGCCACGGTGACCGGGCTCGACCTGGCGGCCGTGTCGGATCCGGCCCAGCTCGAGGGCCTGCGGCGGGCGCTGGCCGACCACCTGGTGGTGTTCCTGCCCGACCAGGAGCTCGATCTCGATGCGCTCGAGCGGGTGACCGACCTGCTGGGCGGTCGCGACGTCACGCCCTTCGTCGACCCGCTGGCGGACCGGCCCTACGTGATCCGGGTGATCAAGGAGCCGACCGACGTCCTGAACTTCGCCAACGCCTGGCACAGCGACCTGAGCTACCTGGCCGAGCCTCCGGCCTACACGCTGTTGCACGCCTGGGACGTCCCGCCCCACGGGGGAGACACCCTGTGGTCGAACCAGTACCTGGCCTACGAGACGCTGTCGGCGGGCCTGCGGGCCACGCTCGACGGGCTCGAGGCGGTCCACTCCGCCGGCCTGGCCTACGGCACGGGCGGGTTGCTGGACCGGGCGAAGGACCTGACGTCGATGGCCATCGCGCCGTCGACGGAGGCCTACGCCGAGCACGTCCATCCGGTCGTGGCCGTCCATCCGGTGACGGGGCGGCGGGCCCTCTTCGTGAACCCGATCTACACGGTGCGCTTCAAGGGCTGGACCAAGGAGGAGTCACAGCCCTTGCTCGAGCACCTCTACCGCTGGAGCGTCAACGAGAACTTCACCTGCCGCCTGCGGTGGTCGGTGCACACGCTGACCATCTGGGACAACCGCTGCACCATGCACAACGCGTTGAACGACTACTCGGGCGTGCGCCGCGAGATGTACCGCACCAGCGTCAAGGGATCGGCGCCCCAGGGTCCGCACGGGACAGGCTAGGAGCGGCGACCGCTCCGACAGTGCCGCCGCTCCGTCTTGCCGGACACACGGCGGAGGTGACTGCGGGGTTGGTCCGACCGTTCACGTCGCAGCTCGAGCGGTCGTTCGTCGCCGGCCTCCCAGGGCGCACCATCGGAGTCCTCCTCCGCCTCCGACTGCCACCCTGTCGGCGGCCCGGCCGCCTGGTCGTTCGTGTCCTCGCTCATCCAATCCTCTGTCCGAGTCACGCTGTCGCGGCTCGATCGCGGACTGCATTGGACAACCGGAGGCTGTCAGCCAGGTGGGAGGAATATACGAACGGCGTAAATGTTCCCTGGGCCATCCTGGAGGCGGCGTCGCGGCCGACCAGGACGGCGCCGGCGAGGCGAGCCGTTCAGAAGACGCGCGGGCGGCAGACTTCCAAGCTGTGAGTGCCGAGTTGGCAGTGCCGGCGCTCCGTCTTGCCGGAGAGCCGGCGCATGTGACCCTTGGGTTGCTCGGAGAGCTCGTGGTGGATGGCCACGCCGAGGTCGCCGGCGTGCAGCTGCATGCTGCGCACCTCGAGCCGCCACTCGTAGTCGGCGTCCTCGAGCGCGCCGTCCGCGCTGAGGATGGAGGCGTCAGGACAGGCCTTGCGCGCCTTGGAGAGGAGTTCGAAGCGGGCGTCGAAGGAGTCGCGCCCGGCGTGACGGAGCCGCACCGCACTCTTGACCCGGGGTGACTCGAGGATCACGACCCAGCGCGCCCCTTGCCGGCACAGGTAGAGCGTGGCGCAGTCGATCACCAGGCTCGGCCCCGGGCTGTTGGGGGTGCTGTTCGGATCCATCATGAGAAAAACGCCGTCCTCTTGGCGCTCTTACTGGGCCGAAAGGACCATTTCTGGTTGTGCACGAATGATGGTCCGCGTCCGGCGCGTGCGAGACGGGCCGGAGGAACGACCAGAACCCGCTCACCGCGTCGGCGGTGTCCGCGTGCGGCCCGGCGCTGTGCGACCGACGCCGGCCCGGATGTTGGAAGGCCGCCAGGACCAGGCCCTGACAATCCGGGGCGGTGAACACTTCGAAAGAAGACGCTGCTGCGCCCGACAACCTTGCTGCCACGTCGCCAATGCCTCCTTCCGAGCCCGCCACCCGCCAGGAGGCAACCGCGGCCGGGGGAGGGCCGCAGGCCATGTGCCGGGGGAGGGCACCTTGCCGCGCCAGTTTGCACGGACGCAACGGGTGCTGCCAGTGACTTTGGTACTGGGTCGCACAACCTGCGCCCAACTCTGTTCAAGGAGAGGTTTGGCTTAAGGTGACCTCGTGACCGGTGACGACGTCCGGACGGCCGCGGAGCTGTGCCGAGCGCTGCTCGAGCCGGCGCTCGACGCGGATTGGAGCGCACCGGTTCCGGATCTCGACTTCACCGTGTCGGGCGTGATCGGTCACGCCTCGCAGGCGGCGCTCTGGTACCCCGTCGACATGTGGAGCGGGACCGAGAACGCTGCGTTCGAAGTGTCAATAATCGAGGACGCGGGGAACCAGCGATTGCTGGCCAGCTTGTACGGCGCAGCTCAGGTGATGGCCGCCGCGCTCGACGCCGCGCCGCCGACGTTGCGCGGCTTCCATCCCTTCGGCTCGCCCGACCCTTCGGGGTTTGCCGCCATGACCTGTGACGAGTTGCTGGTGCACGGGCGCGACGCGGCGCGCGGGTTGGGGCGGGAGTTCGGGGGAGAGGCGAGGCTGGCATCGAGCATCCTGGCCCGGCTCTTTCCGTGGCATGCCGTGGGTGCGGGCGACGATCCGTGGCAGGTGTTGTTATGGGCCAACGGGCGGGTCTCGCTGGCTGGTCGTGAGGATCAGAAACGGTGGCGCTGGCAGTGCGCTCCGCTGGCGGAGTGGGACGGGTTGGCGCCGGTGCCCAAGGTGCGCCAGTAGGGCTGGTCAGGGCTGGTCAGGTCAGGGGAAGGTGACGACGATGGAGGCGAACGGCTGCAGCGAGCCGGTGTCGATGCCGAACTTCTCCACCCCGATGTAGCAGGTCTGCTCGAGCCCGGGCTGGTGGGCTTTGCCCGGGCAGTCCTCGACCTTCATAACGGTCTTGAAGGTGCCATTCCCGTTGGTCGCCACGGTGACCGTGTTGTCGCTGTCGCACGGGTTCTTGGGTACGACCCAGCTCTTCTTGCCGCACTCGACCAGGGTGAGGGTCTGGCCGGCGCCGAAGTGCTGGCCCACGACGTGGGTGTCGGTGTTGACCATCACGTTGTCGGGGTTGACCTTGATGGTGGGCGCAGCGGGGGACAGGGCTCCGGCCAGGCTCGGCGCCGCGCCGGCGACGCCGAGTCCCACCAGTCCGAGTGCCAGGCCGCCCAGCAGGGCTCCCCGGGCGGTCATGCGTGGGGTGTGTGTATCTCTCATGTAGTCGATGGTACGGACGTTGCCGACGATTGTGAAGGGGGGTCGAGATGAGTTCTCGGTGACCACTCGGCCTACGGCCAGCGCCCCGTCACGGAGATTGCCTTGCGGTCACGCTGGCGGGACGGACGGCCCGGGCGCCGCCATCCGCGACCGGGCAGACAGCGAGGTCTAGCTTCACGCGAGCGATGCGCCCTGGCGAGCGTGTGCGAGAGGACGGGTGGCAGGTGCGACGGACCTTCGGGCTGATGCTGGCGGCATGCGCACTCTCGGTGGCGCCCCTGGCGTTGACGGACGAGGCCTCCGGCGCCGGAGCAGCCGTGCCGCACACGGCACAGGTGTCGGCGACCAACTGGTCGGTGATGGCGAACACCCAAGGCCCGGACGCGGCGGACGAGCCGTCCGCCTTCAGCGTGTCGTGCGTCACCTCGACCTTCTGCATGGCGGTCGGCGGCGGAGAGTTCGCCCCGACCGCGTACTACGCCCAAGTCTGGAACGGCTCGACCTGGAGCCCCGTCGCCCTGCCCGCCACGGGCGGAGGCAGCCCGACGCTGGCGCAGGTGTCGTGCGTGACCACCTCGTTCTGCGTCGCGGTGGGCTCGACCGACCTGAGCGGCTCCGACACCGCCAGCCTGATCGAGCAGTGGAGCGGGACGGCCTGGAGCGTCGTGGCGGCGCCGGCGATCGATGGGGCCCTCCTCAGTGGGGTCGCCTGCACCAGCACCACGTCGTGCCTGACGATCGGTTACACCGTGTCGATGGTCTCGCAGAACCAGGCCGTGGTCGAGCAGTGGAACGGCACCAGCTGGTCGCAGGCGCCTCCCTCCTCGGTCCCGTCGGTCCCGAGCGGTAGCGACCTCGAGATCTTCGGACTCTCCTGCGGGACGCCCACGAGTTGCATGGCCGTCGGGGGCGACCTCGTGGGTGGGGGCACGAGCGGAACTCCCTGGGCCTCGCGCTGGAACGGTACGACCTGGACGGATGGAGTCGTCCCGCCGGCGTCCGGCGGCTCGAACGGGCTGACCGGCGTCTCGTGCGTGGGCAGCGCCTTCTGCATGGCCGTCGGCTTCTCCAGCCCGCCGGGCTCCAACACGGTCGAGAACGGTGACGCCTACCTGTGGGACGGGACCGGCTGGACCCAGACCCCGGCCCCGGCCGACTTGTCCTCCAACGCCATCGTCGCCGGCGTGAGTTGCTTCAGCGCCGCGTCGTGCACCGCGGTGGGGCCGACGGTGCTGAACTCCTCCGTCGACCGCGCGGAGGTCGCGACCTGGGACGGCGCCGCGTGGGCGAGCCAGAGCGTGCCGCCCGTGGCGGGGGCGGACGCGACCATCCTGGTCGGCGTCGACTGCGTGACCAACTGGTCGTGCGTGGCCGTCGGGGCGGCCGTGACGGGCAGCACGTTCTCGCCCTACGACGTCTCGGCGTCCATCGCCCGCTCGGGCTACCGCCTCGCCGCTTCCGACGGCGGCGTCTTCGCCTACGGCGCGGGCGCCCCCTTCTACGGGTCGATGGGCGGTCGGCACCTCAACGCAACGATCGTCGGCATGGCGGTGTTGCCGGCCGGCGACGGCTACTACCTGGTCGGTGCGGACGGTGGCGTCTACGCCTTCGGTGCCGCCCGCTTCTACGGCTCGACCGGCTCGCTGCGCCTCGATCAACCGATCGTGGGCATCGCGACCACGCCGGACGGCGCCGGCTACTGGCTGGTGGCGGCGGACGGCGGGATCTTCGCCTACGGCGATGCGCAATTCTTCGGCTCCATGGGCGGCCGGCCGCTCAATCGACCGATCGTCGGCATGGCGGCGACCCCCAACGGCAACGGCTACTACGAGGTGGCCTCCGACGGCGGCATCTTCAGCTTCCCGACGGTGGGCGGGCCGCCGTTCGAGGGCTCGGCGGGCAGCCTGCACCTGAACCAGCCGGTGGTGGGGATGACGGTGACCCCGTCCGGCGGGTACTACCTGGTGGCCTCCGACGGCGGCATCTTCAACTATCCGGGCGGCTCGGCCGGGCCGCCGTTCGAGGGCTCGGCAGGCAGCCTGCACCTCAACCAACCGGTGGTGGGGATGGCGGCCGCGGGCTCGGGCTATTACCTGGCGGCCTCCGACGGCGGCATCTTCAGCTACCCGACGGGTGCGGGCGGGCCGGCGTTCGAAGGCTCGCTCGGGGCGACGAAGCTGGTCGCGCCCATCGTGGGGATCGCCGGCTAGCGAGACCGGGCGCCAGTCACCCGATCGCGGGGCCTCAGGGCCGGAACACCACCTTGATGGCGTGCGACGTCGTGCGGTCGATGGCCGCCCCGACCGCCTCCTTGTAGTCCTCGAGCCCGAACTCGTGCGTCACCACGACCGAGTCGGGCAGCAGTCCCGCCGCCAGCACGTCGATGGCCCGGTCCACCGAGTGGCGCCCCGCCCCGCCGGCCAGACCCGGCGCCGAGCCCGCGTCGACCGTGTGGTCGATCGAGCCGATCAGCGCGGCCTCCTTGTACCAGATGGGCGTGAGGTCGACCTCGCTGATGCCCGCCGCGCCCAGCAGGAGGACGGTGCCGCGGTGGGCCACGGCGCGCAGCGCCTCGGTGACCGACTGCGGTGCGCCGACCGCCTCGACGACGTAGGGGAAGCCGCCCATGAGCATCTGGTGCTGCTTGCGCCCCACCACCCGGGAGCCCGAGAGCTCGCTCAGCTGCTCCCAGTGCGACCACGCGGTGGGGTCGTCGAGCACGACGTGGTCGGCCCCGCACGCCGCGGCGGCGTCGGCTTGATGCACGTGCCGAGCCAGCACCGTGACCGCACACGCGGGGAACAGTCCCTTGATGGCGGCGAGCGCGGCCAGCCCGATGATCCCCGCGCCCACGATGAGCACGGGGTCGCCGTCGGCCGGCGCCGCCCGCAACAGCCCATGGCAGGCGATGGACACGGGCTCGTAGAGCGAGCCGGCCCGGTCGGGCACGGCGTCGGGCAGCGGATGGATCATGGAGGAGTGGGCCAGTACCTGGTCGGCCCAGCCGCCCCCGAGGTCCCACGTGAAGCCGAGCGTGCGCCCCGAGCTCACGATGCCGCTGTCCAAATTCAGGCAGGAGGACGACCAGCCCCGCGCGCAGTTGGCGCACAGCGGCGTGATCCCTCGGGCCAGGCACGGGATGCACGGGTCCAGCACCACCCGGGTCCCGACCGCCACCTCGCACTCGGGCCCGGCCTCGACGATGCGCCCCGCCGTCTCGTGCCCGAGCACGAAGGGGAACGTGCCCATGCCCATCAAGGTCGGCGAGGGGCCGGTGTTGTGGGCGAAGAGGTGGAGGTCGCTCCCGCAGATCCCGCCGGTCAGCACCTCGACCCGGGCCCACGACGGCCCGGGCAGCGTGGGCTCGGGCAGCTCGGAGAGCGTGGCGGGGAACGAGGGATCGGCAAAATCGAACACGACGGCGCGCATGCGGCGCAGCGTAGGGCGCAACTCGCCCACCGCGCCCGGAGCGGCACGCCCACGGCGCAGGGAGCGGCACGCCCACGGCGCACGGAGCGGTACGCGGCGTACAGTGCGCAGAATGCGGGTCCCCGACTCCACTCTCGACGAGCTCCGCAGCCGCGGCTTCTCGATGCTGCCCGGATTCCTGGCCCCAGACGAGCTCGCGGCGGCCCAAGATGCGCTGTGGCGCCACTTCCCGCGCCCCGACGACTACTTCGCCGACCCCGAGGCGGCGGAGCACCGCGCGCTGGCCGGCGACCAGTTCGCCGGCGTGCTCGAGTTCCCGTATCGCTCGTGGGACCTCAACCGCCTCGCCGTCCACCCCGACCTCGTCGACATGGCCGAGCGCTACCTCGAGACGCCCGAGCTCCACCTCTACAAGGTCGAGCTGTGGGGCAAGTACGCCGGCGCGGTGAACTACGACCAACCGCTGCACCGCGACTACGGCAGCCACAGTCTCGTCGTGCCCCGCCCCGAGGCCCGCTATCAGCAGATCACGACGTTCATCTACCTCTCCGACGTCACCGAGGTCGACGCGCCGACCGTCATCGTGCCCTACGACGATGGCAAGGACGTGCCCTTCACCCCGTTGTTCCTCCCCTTTGGGCAGCTGGCCGACCGGGAGGTGCGGTGCGTCGGACCGGCGGGCTCACTGCTCGCCTACCGGACCGATGTCCTGCACCGCGGCTCGGACTTCGGCGCGCCCCACCGCTCCCGCTTCTCCATCCTGGTCGACTTCCAGGTGCGCGGCACCACCTGGGGCGGCAAGATGGCCTGGCCCAAGGCGGCGCCCGATCGCTGGGCCAAATTCATTCCGCAGTGCTCGGTCCGCCAGCGCGACCTGTTCGGTTGGCCCCGCCCGGGCGATTCCTACTGGGACGAGGCGACGCTCGAAGGGGTGGCGGCGCGCTATCCGGGCATCGATCTCGAGCCGTACCGCAGCGCCGCTCCGTCCTCGGCCTGACCGTTCAGCCGGGGGTCGGGGCCTTTCGGAGCGTCACGGTCACGGAGTGCACGTTCGCCGCAAGCCTGACCACACCGGCTGACTGGTCCACGGTGCCGCTGGTCGTCGAGGCGACGTTGCGGACGAAGGAGGGCAGCTCGAAGAGCACGGGACCCGAGGGCCTGCCCTGCAGGGTCAGGGTGACGCGCCGGCCCGACGCGGTGACGGTGAGCCCGAGCCGCCGTCCTGCGCTGGTGGGGAAGTTGGCCACCGAGAACGGGTGGCGGGTGGCCAACCACGCCGGGGGCACGCCCCGGCCCACGACGAGGGCTCCGGAGGTGTCCTGGGCCACCAACGAATCGAGCAGGGCCTTGTTGGCTCCGGCGATGCCCCAGGCGTGCGGCGACGCACCCTGCCCGCTCCCCGGATGGCGGCCGACCCAGGGCGAGGAGGGGTCCGGCGCGCTCGAGCTCTCCCACCAGGAGAACGGTCCGGCCTGCGAGTTGGCCAGCATGAACTCGTAGCCGAGGATGCCTTGGTCGCGATACGACTGACTGGCCAGCCCGGCCAAGCCAGTCTCGGCGTTGTAGGCGCTGGAGTAGAAGTCGTCGGGGAACCCACCGGTCGTGTCCGCCGGGAGCAGGCCCTGCAGGCGACCGAACCCGTAGGCGTAGGTGGCGTCGATCAGCGTCAGGCCGGGGCCGTTGACGGGCGCGCCTAGCAAGCCCGCTTCCCAGGCCCATGCGCCGAAGCCGAAGGGCGACGTCCAGTTGGCGTCCATCGGGTTGCTGCATCGATTCGCCGTATTCGGCTGCGTGAGCGAGCAGGGGAGGTAGTCGAGCTGGTTCGCCGCCACGGTCTGGGTCAGGACCGCGTTGGTCGCGGCGAGCAGGCTCGCATACTCCTGCGTGGCCCAGGCCGCCTCGGAGTGCTCGCCGAGGCGCGTCGCGATGTACTGGTAGGCGGCCAGGCCGAGCAACGCTTCGTAGTCGTCGACGGTCCAGGAGCCCTCGGTGTCGATGTCCTGCGTCGGCTCCATCGTGCCCATCGGCCCGGTGCGATCCGCCGCGATGGCGTGGGCGGCGTCCTCGATGCTGGGCTCGGCCACCGGTCCGGCCGGACCCGGCTCCGCGAAGTTCTGCTTCACGAAGGCGGTGTCGCCGGTCTTGAGGAGGTAGACGGCCCAGGGCAGCGGGTAGGTCCAGAGCCCATCGACGTAGTTGTTGACCTGGGAGCCCACGGCCGCACGGGCGTCGGTCAGCAACGCATGCGCATCGGAGAAGTAGCCCTGCGTGAACAGGTTGGTCAGAATCCCGATGACGTCGTGGCTGTACTCGCTCTCGTACCCGTTGATGCCCGTGTCGAGGTGGTCGCCACTGCGGGCGATCTGGGTCGTGATGAACCCGCTCTTGTAGGCGTCGACCAGTGAGGGATTCGGCACGCCGACCTGTGCGATGCCACTGAGCTGCTGATTCCAGAAGGCCCGCATGTGGTCGAAGTGCGCGTCGAAGCCACCGGAGGCGGCGAGGGCGTGGGCACTCGGCCAGGCATAGGACGCGTCGAACCGATCCGATACCACCACGTAGTCGTGGTCGACTGCATGACCCGGCGCGACGGTGTCAGAACTCGAATCGAGCGCGACGAGAGACGGGGAGGCCTCCGGGTCGACGGTGAGCGGCCGGGAGGTCGGGTTCGTGACGCGGACGCGGCTGTAGGTGGCGACGTAGGGATGCCCGGCGACGACGACCCGATCGGCGAACTCGGTGATGGCGATCCCGGCTCCGCCCGAGTCGAAGGACGTGACCTGCGCGGGAAGGTAGCCGTCGGCGTCGTTCCAGGTCGTCTTCTGGCCGTCGTAGATACCGAAGCCGTAGTTGACGAAGTAGCCATCGGGACCGTCCTGGACCACGAACGTGCCGCCGAGGCAGGTGATGACGCTGTTGTGGTCGCCCAGCCAGCCGATGGCCGAGGCCGTGCCGTCGGCACCGGTGAACGCACTGGTGTCGACGTTGTAGGTGCACCGGTAGGCCGAAGCCGGACCGCCCGCGCTGGCGGAGGTCGGAGAGGCCATGGTGGGCATGCCGGTCGCGGCGGCCGGCGTGGCCGGCAGGCTGGTGGCCAGACCCACGCAAAGCGTGGCGACGAGCGTGAGGAACAGGGTCGCCGCCGATCGAGAGGGGCGGCACCTCGGCGTCCCCTCGGCGGGGGTTCCTGGGCTCGGCCGCACGCCCGAGTCTGCAGCACGCGAGTGTGGTCGTCCAACGGTGGGTGCAGCGAGGCGAACGGAGCCCTGGAAGAGCTGAGGGTGAGCCCGCGCCCGGGCCGGCGCCATCCGCCGGGCCCGCCGCGCCGCCGGGCCGGCGGTTTCATGAGGCTCGCGTGTGCTCGGAGCGAACCGCCCCCACCCGTCCTGCCCGTCCTCGTTCGCCCTGGCCGACTGCTGACGCACATGAACCAGGCCGCGGACCTCGTGCACACCCTGACTTCCGATCGTCCAGCGCACCACTCGGTCAGCGACGCGGACCGTGACCCGTCACACGCGACGATCAATTCCGGTGGCCGGGAATCGCTCGAACGGCCCGTCGCAACGTCGGGCCGCGTTGGACGGTCGGCGTCGTGGCGATCCGGCCCGAGTGCGACGGGCACGAACCACGGAGCGCGCCTGGCTCTTCGCGTCGACGTGTGCACTCAGGGAAGCAGCCGCCAGAGCAAGCGAGCAGTGGCCGCTGTGGTCGAGGCTGAATCGCACCCGTGTCAGCCGCGGCAAGGCAGGTTTCCCCTGGTGGAGATCGTTGATGACTTCTTCGAGACGGCGCGAAGTCCTCTGGTACTTGGCCGAGTGCGTCATGTGATGCGACGAACGGGCGATGCGGTGTTCCGGAGCACCTCGTGACGTACCAGGGCGAGAAGACGGACCTCGCCGATGCCGATGCCGGCGCCGGTACAGACGGATCACCCGGCAACGCACCGAGCGGCACCCTGCAACCGCCATCGAGGAGGGAGCGCAAGCAATCGGGGTTACCTCAGGTTTATTGACGTGACCTCGTCGGGCATAGGACAAACGTCCCTACACGCACCAGAGAGGTGCGTGCCGACAGCTGACTGATTCAGTTGGTTGTCGGACACCGGCGGGCTGAAGGGGGGCGGGGTGTTGCTGCAATTGTCGGAGAACAAGGACTTCCTCGACTCGCTCATCACGAGCGGACTCACGGAGAGCATCGGCGTCGCGGTCGTCGTGACCGATAGCGGGGGAGTCATCCGGAGCTGGAACCGTGCGGCCGAGGAGCTCTACGGTTGGACCGCGTTCGAGGCTCTTGATCAGGAGATCCATGTGCTCCTGCCGTCTCGATCCCATCGTGACGGCGCCCGCGTGACCCACTACACCTCTCGCAAGGCGAACGCGCAGGGCACCTACCTGGTCGAAGGGAAGTTCGGCAACGCGCTCTATGTGGAGGCCCGGACCCACCCGGTCAAGGGGGAGTCGGGTGAAGTCTTCGGAACGGTGGGCGTCAGCTGGGACATCACCGACCGCGTGCGGGCCACCAGGCGTCTCGCAGATTCGGAATCCCACTATCGATCGAACTTCTCGGCCAGCAAGGTGCCGCAACTCAGCATGTCGATCGACCGCCGGATTGAGGCGGTCAATCCCGCCATGTGCGAGCTGGTGGGCTACGACGAGCGCGATCTTCTTGGCTGTTCTGTCCTCTGCTTCTTGCATCCAGCCGATATGCAGGCGTTCCTCGTCGACCTCGATGCGATCTCGAGCGGTCTGGAGGACCTTGCGCCCAACGTGTACCGGTGTGTGCACAGCGACGGCCACACCATCTGGCTCCAGGTCATGCCGTCGGTCGTCCGCAACGCGGACGGAGAGCGCCACTCGGTGTCGGCCATCGTGCTCGACGTCACGGAGCAGAAGCGCGCACAGGAGCACTACGGCGTGGTCATGGACACCATGGCCGAGGGGCTTTTCTCCGTCGACGGCGATGGCATGATCACTTTCATCAACCGCGCTGCGGCGCGCATGCTCGGCTGGACACAGGACGAGTTGGCAGGCCGCGACTCCCATCTGACCTTCCACTACCAGCACCAGGATGGGGCCACCTATCCTCGGTCCGAGTGCCCACTGGTGCGGGTGTCCACCGAACAGCGGACGGCCCGCGTCACCGATGAGGTCTTCTGGCGGCGCGACGGCACCATGCTTCCCGTCGCCTACTCGGCGGCGCCGATCAACGTCGATGGGGAGAATCAAGGCGTCGTCGTCGTGTTCCGGGATCGCACGCACGAACTCGACGAGGCCGACCGAGCTCAGCGGGCGATCGACGAGCTCAGTTGGGTGGGGAGGATCCGCGACGCGCTCGATGGCGATCGACTGGTGCTCTACACCCAGCGGGTCGCCTCTTGCCGGGGCGGTGAGGACACCGAGGAGCTCCTGTTGCGCATGCTCGGACCGAACGGCGAGACGATCGCCCCCGGAGCCTTCCTTCCCGTCGCCGAGAGCTATGGGCTGATCGGCGAAATTGACCGTTGGGTGATTCGGCGGGCTTGCCGGATCGTGGCGGATGGCCGGCGTGTGGAGGTCAATGTGTCGGCCGTCACGGTGGGCGATCCCGGCATGGTGGAGTTCATCCGACGCGAGTTGGAGGCCGCGGGTTCGGATCCGGCCAACCTTGTGCTGGAGCTCACCGAAACCGCGTTGATGAGCAACGAAGACGCTGGCGAGGAGTTCGCTCGATCCGTCACCGCCTTGGGCTGTGGGTTGGCGCTCGACGACTTCGGGACCGGGTTCGGCAGCCTCACCTACCTGAAGCGACTCCCGCTCTCGTACCTCAAGATCGACCGCGAGTTCGTGGGCGGACTGGTGGGCAACGAAGCAAACCAGCACGTGGTTCGGGCGGTGGTCAACCTGGCTCGGGCCTTCGGGCAGGAGACGATCGCCGAAGGCGTGGAGAACCAGGAGACGCTCGACTTCCTCAAGGAAGTCGGAGTCGACTACGTCCAGGGTTTCCATGTGGAGCGGCCCCGGCCGTTTCACCCCAACGCGGTGGCTGCCGCCTGACGATTCACCCTCACACAGGTGGCATCCGCCTCGGCCTTCACTTCTGGACTCTGCCGAGTGACTCGTGGCCCGAGCGCGTCAAGCGCTACGAGCAGCTCGGGTTCTCGTCCATCACGTTCACTGACCACCAGATCGTGCCTCAGTGGGAGCCCATGACCGCCCTGGCCGCTGTTGCTGCCGTCACCGCGTCGATCGCCGTCGGCCCACTTGTTCTCGACATGGGTCTGAGAAATCCGGTACTCACCGCGAAGTCGGCGGCCACCCTCGAACTCGTCTCAGACGGGCGACTCGAACTCGGTCTCGGGGCTGGCTACGTCGCCCGGAACTTTGCCGCCAGCGGTCTGCCCTTCGAAGGTCCGGCGGACCGGATCGCCAAGCTCGAAGAGTCATTGATGTTGATGCGCGAACTTTGGACGAAACCCTCGACCACCATGCACGGTCGGTTCTGCGACGTGACCGACGCACCGATGGCCGCGGCCAGCCCCGTCTCGCCCACGGTGCTCATCGGCGGGGGAGGCCGCCACGTCATGCGACTCGGCGGTCGGACGGCCGACATCGTCTCCATGATCCCCAAGCAGGACCGGGGCGACTGGTCGATGGCGGAGTCCTTGGCCGACTCGACCGTCGCACGCCTGGAGCAACGGGCGGCCTGGGTGCGAGAAGGGGCGGAGGAGGCGGGACGGGACCCCGCGGAGATCCAACTCCATACTTTGGTGACGACGACCATCGTCGGGGACGACGTCGGTCCGGCCATGGCCAAGGCGACGGAGGACACGGGCGTGCCCGCGTCCGTCCTGGCCGAGTCGACGCTTGCGTTGATGGGGACGGGAGAACAGGTGTGCGAGCGGCTTCGGGAATGGCACTCGAGGGCCGGGGTGAGCTACGTGTCGCTCTTCGACCCGGGCGAGGAGCAGATCGAGTACCTGGCGGCCGAGGTGGTAGGACCGTTGGGAGCCGGCTGACGGCGGCAGCGGCTCGGGCTTCAAGCACCGCCCGGCGGCATCAGGAAGTCGAAGACCACAGCGGACTCGAATGCACCACCGATCCACACGGCCGGATCGGCGTCCGCCTTTACCTTCAAAGTGCCGCTTGTCCCTGGTGCCCGTTGCCGAAAAGCCGCCGGGGCGGCACTCACGAGTTGTTCGCGATGCAGTCCATACACATCTGGCAGCGCTGGTCCTCCGGTGTCTCGCTCCATCGCCGTCGCGGGCTGCCGTAGCTCACATCGATACCGCACCACGTTCGCGCCCGTTCGGCGTCTGCCACGTGCCAGAGCGATGAGTCGGGCCCGGGTTCACCTTCCGCGTCAGGGTCGTTACTGAGCAGGTGGATGAGGATGCCCTCGGGCTCCATCTCCACGGCCATGCGGCCAGCGTAAACCTGCCGGATCGTTGTCCTCGAACTCGTGCGGACGGGGCGAACTCGACTGGATCACGGCAGCTCCGAGCACCTCGGCTGCGGTCCCTCACGTGAGTTGCTGGCGGGAAGCACTAACCTCTCGGTCAATCAGAGGTGGGTCGAGCGCCGCACCCGAAGGAACACCGACCGCCAGAACCATGGCAAGTCCCGTCGATGACCCAACGAGAGCGAACGTCTGAGACGGTGCCGAACCGGAAGAAGGTTCCATGGAGAAACTGGCAAAATTGTCGTGGCGGGCTCGAGGTTCGGGTGGTACGTGCACCGCGGAAGTCGATCTCCCGATCCGCGGCTATCGCATCAACCCACGGAGCCGATCCAATCCCTTTGCGGCGGCAGGTTCGGAGGGGTCAATCCCGACAGTCTCATGGATCTCTTTCGACGGCGACATCTATTGGGTGCGCCTGACGACGTCCCAGGGCTGGCCGCGGACCATTCGCGTGACACAAACCGATGTGGACGGAGCGAAGACCTGAGATTCGACATCAAGTCGTAACGAGGTCCGCGGACACTCGTCCGGTCGAGCGGCGACCAAGACCCTCAGTTCGGCATCGAGATCGCAGCGAGGTTTCTCCGGCGGTGACCGGGAACAATGCCCGTCACGTGGTATCATCAGCATCACTGCTCGGCAGTTTGCCGGCGTGGCCCGTTCGAATTCACACCCCGAGTTGGCCGGTTTTCCAACTCGAACGGAGTTTTCGACATTTCTTCCTTCCTCGACCTCGGGGTTGCCGCGCCCCTTTCGCAGCGCCTCGCGCACCTCGGAATCACCGACCCGCTTCCCATTCAGGACGCGGTCATCCCTGAAGCCCTGTCCGGGCGCGACATCTGTGGGCAAGCGCCCACCGGATCTGGAAAGACCCTCGCTTTCGGCCTCCCACTCGTCACAAACGCCACCGGCGCCAAGCCGGGAAGGCCCACCGCGCTCGTCCTAGTGCCGACCCGTGAACTGGCCGAACAAGTGCGAGAAGTGATGGCCAGCCTTCTGGGCTCGCACGCCAAGCGGGTCGTCGCTCTCTACGGAGGCACCAGCTACGGACCGCAGCGCCAGGCGTTGCGGCGCGGTGCGGACATCGTGGTGGCCTGCCCCGGCCGCCTGGAAGACCTCGTCGCGAGGGGCGACGTCAACCTGAGCCAGGTCCGCATCGTCGTGCTCGACGAAGCGGACCGCATGGTGGACATGGGATTCCTTCGACCCGTCTGCCGCTTGGTCGACCAGACGGCGCAGGAGCGCCAGATACTGCTGTTCTCGGCGACCATGGGCAAGGAGGTGGAATCGATCAGCCGGCGCTACCAGCACGACCCGGCGCGCTATGAGATCGAGCCCGAGCCGTCGCAGGCCGACGATGTCACGCACCACTTCTGGCGTGTGCCGCGCACCGATCGGGTGAAGTTGACGGCACAGCTGGTCGCACAACACGGACAAGCCTTCGTGTTCTGTCGGACCAAGCACGCTGCCGATCGGGTGGCCCGCCAGCTGGGCGCGGCCGGCGTCAGGTCGGCCCCCATCCACGGGGACCGCTCACAGCACCAGCGAACCAGAGCGCTTGCCGCCTTCACCAGCGGACAGA
Source organism: uncultured Acidimicrobiaceae bacterium (assembly GCA_963726545.1). GTDB lineage: Bacteria > Actinomycetota > Acidimicrobiia > Acidimicrobiales > RAAP-2 > Bog-473. The sequence goes on from CAVSCV010000002.1 coordinate 42,041, forward strand.
CCCACGCCCTGGTGGCGACCGACGTCGTCGCTCGGGGGATTCATGTCGACGACGTCCCCTGTGTGGTGCATTTCGACCCACCGGGTGACGCGGAGAGCTACGTGCACAGGTCGGGTCGCACCGGCCGGGCCGGAAACACAGGCACCGTCGTCAGCCTTGTGCCGGTCGAGCAGCAGGGCGAAGTGCGGGCGTTGCAGCGGGCCCTCGGATTTCCGACTGAGCTCACGGCTCCCTTCGAAACGGCGGCACCACCAGTGCCTCGGCAATCGTCGCCTGCTCCAAGGAAGAACGACCGAGAGGCATCCCCGAAGGATCCCGAGCGAGCTGCCCGCCACGAGGCAACGGCGTCACAGTTGAATGGGACGGTCAAGTTCTTCGACACTCAGCGCGGCTACGGGTTTCTGGCGGCCCCGGATGGCAGCGATGTCTTTGTGCATCACTCCAAGCTTCACGGGCGCGGACCGGGTCGACCTTTCCTGCGCAAAGGTGACCGGGTCGTTTTCGAGCTCGCCGCCGGTCGGCGTGGCCAGGAAGCCCGCAACGTCAAGGTGGCTTCGTGACGACCGACACGGTCGTGGAAGTCGAGCCCGAGTCCGGCCAGGTGGAACGGCCCGAACCGGTCGCTGGGGCGCGCTGGTGGGACCAGCTGATCACGGCGGTGGTCGTGATCCTGCCGCTGACCGTGCTCGGGCTCTCCATATGGCTGTTCTGGCACCATGGGATCGGATGGTTCGACATCGGACTGGGTGCCGCGCTCGTATGTGATCACTGGGCTTGGACTTTCCCTGGGCTTCCATCGCCTCTTCACCCACCGGAGTTTCCGGGCCCGACGTGCTCTACGAATCGCGCTCGGGGTGGCCGGTTCGATGGCCGTGGAGGGATCGTTGATCAGCTGGGTCTCGCATCACCGCCGTCATCACGTCTACGCCGACCAGGCCGGCGACCCACACTCGCCGTGGACGGTCGATCAAGGTGACTTTCGTCGGCTCCGGGGTCTCTTCCATGCGCACGTGGGATGGCTCTTTACCGGCGCCCAGTCCAGTCCGAAACGCTGGAGCCGGGATCTCCTTGGGGACCGCGACGTGGTCGCCATCTCGAATCTTGCTCCCCTCTGGATGTTTCTCTCACTGGCCTTGCCGTTTGGGCTTGGTTGGGCCATCACCGGATCCCTCGTGGGTGCGACCCTCGCGCTGGTCTGGGCTGGGCTCGTGCGTATCGCGCTCCTGCACCACGTCACCTGGAGCGTCAACTCGCTCGGGCACATGTTCGGGAAACACCCGTACCAGAGCGGAGATCACAGCGGAAACATCGCCTGGTTGAGCGTCGTCAGTTTCGGCGACTCCTGGCACAACTCGCACCATGCCTTTCCTGCGCTGGCGCGTCATGGCTGTGACCGTGGCCAACTCGATCCTTCGGCCGGTGTCCTCCGGGTGTTCGAAGGTCTTGGTTGGGCCTCACAGGTCAAGCGACCTACGAAGGCGCTGTTGACCCGGCGGCGTTCGGCGCCGCCAGATTCCACCCCGCAGTGATCATCCTGGGGTGAGCAGGAACATTCGTAGCCGTTCAAGTGAACGGCGCACACAAGAGCGCAACGGCGCATACAGCAAGAAATGAGAGCAAAGAGATAGTTATGGCAACTGGAACAGTGAAGTTTTTCAACGGTGAAAAAGGATTCGGCTTCATCAGCCCGTCCGATGGCGACAAGGACGTCTTCGTCCACTACTCGAACATCAGTGGCGGCGGATACAAGTCCCTCGATGAAGGCCAGCAGGTCGAGTTCGATGTCGCTGAGGGGCGAAAGGGCCCTGAGGCGCAGAACGTGAGGGTCGTGTAATTCACGGCTGAGCGACGCGGGAGTGTTGGATGCTCAACACTCCCGCGTTTTCGCGTCCGCACGAACGTCGAGTCGCCTCAGGGATGAGCCGGCTCCGGAGATGCTGTCTGCGTTGGAGCCGGGCTGATCCAGACGGCGGTGACGTACGAAACGACCACTGCGACGATGACCACGGGCATCAGCTGCAGTGCGTCAGAATTGAAGAGCAGGCTCGGGAGTAACACTGCCGTCAGGGGCAGCTTGAGCGCTCCCGCCGTCATGGCTCCGACCCCCATTGCCGCACCCGCGATCATCGGCAAACCGGAAAGGTGCGAAAGGGCGATCCCGCCGGCGGCTCCGATGAACATCGCGGGGAAGATGGGCCCCCCTCGGAAGCTGCTGAGCGAGATGGCGTACGCCAACGATTTGCACACCAGGAGTAGGACCAGGGCGCCGACCGACCAGCTCGCCGCATGCTGAACAATTGTCGTGAGCTCTGATTGTCCGGAGAAAAGTACGTCCGATGAGCTTCTCCCGGTCCCTTCGGCGAAGGCAATGGCCAGCCCAGCCACCGCGAGACCCACGACCGGCGTGAGCAACACTCTCCGTGGTTCGACGATGGGACGGAGGAGGCGAGCCACGCGGAAGATATTGGTCGCGAGCACGGCGGCGGCCAGGCCGATGCCAATGGCCCAGAGGAACTCGGCGCCGGTCGGCGACCCGACGTGCGGAATGTTCGAAACGTCGAGCGAGAAGGTACCGAAACCGGTGAGATGGTCCAGGCCGACGAAGACCAACGATCCAACGCCCGCGGCGAGCAGGCCGGGCAACAACACCATCTCCATGGTGGGTCCACCCAGTCCGACGACCTCCATGAGCAGGAAGGCACCAACCAGTGGTGAGCCCAGCAGTGTGGCGATAGCCGCGAAGCTCCCCGCGCCGCCGATGACCACGCTGGCCATCGCCGGGGCGTCCCGCTTGACAAGGCGTATGGCCAGCACGCCCAGCCCGCTGCCGATGGCGATCAAGGGGGCCTCGGGTCCCAGTACCACTCCGAGGCTCAAGGTGGCGAAGGCCGCCAAAATGATGCCGATCAGGTCGATCGGACTGACCGGACCGCCCGCCTGAAAGCCCTCCGAAGGCTCATGACCGGAGGTGCCGGGCAGGTAGCGGATGGCCAGGGCCACCAGGAAACCGCTGAGCGCGAGCCAGGGCAGCGGCCACCAGAGCGGTTCACCGTGGAAACCAAGACTGATCGGAAGGTCGGTGAAGACTTCCTCTTGCACCCGGGCGACGCCCTCGAGGAAGAAGTAGGCGATGGCCGCGACGGGGACGCCAATGACGGCTCCCAGCACCAGGAGCAACAGATAGCTCTTGGACTTCAGGAGCTTGAGTGGGTCGGCCGGGGTCGGGGCCTGTTCCGGTGGGGCTTCGGGGTTCGTCATGATCCCTTCGCGTGTCTCAGTGCGGGAGATCGCCGTGCGGAGCGACGCCGGCCTTGGGATTCGATCGACGTGGCGACCCGTGAAATGGGCTGTGTGGAAGTCCTTTCACGCGGGGTTGGGACTATAACGCCGTAGTGCTGCTCAGGTACGCAATTGCGCCAGTTCAGGCGACTCAGCTCCCGCCCGCCTGGGACCGAGGGCGACCACGTCGGCCACGATGAGTGCGCCGAGAGCGACAAGGCCAGTAGCCAGTAGCCAGGAGCGGAACCGTGGGATCGGGATGGCGAAGAGCTCGTGCCAGAAGGGATCCCACGCGGAGTGCCCAATGCCGAAAACCGAGGGGTTGGCCAATGCAGACCCCAATTGCGACCATCACCTTCGACTCCCCGGCCACCGACTACAGGACAGGCCGACCGCCAGGCGCGTCCGTTGAGCTGGGCCTGCCAAGAGCTGTTTCACGGCTGGGCCACCCGGAGGAACAAGGATTTTGGCTCAGACGAGTCACGGCATGTGGGGTTATTCGTCCCACTCCGGCAACCAATCGACGATCCAGTCGCTGAGCCCCACAATCTCCAAGGTCATGCGGACGATCTCACTCGGTCTCGTCACGACGAACCGACCAGGTCCGTTCGCCAAGATCCGATTCCTCGTCACCACCAAGGCGGAGATGCCGCTGGAATCCATGAAGGTGAGACCGGACAGATCGATGACGAGAGAGGAACCGGCTACTTCTACCAGTGCATCAGCCAATCCGTCGGCTGAAACGATGTCCAACTCGCCGCGCAATGCCACGACATGAGCTTCAGCAAGGTATCGAGTGGCGATGCTGAACTCGGGCAACAACGCATGGCCGTTTCTGCCGAAGGTTGCAGGTGGCGGGTTGCCAGGAGGCCGCTCAGCTCACTCGAGATGCTACGCCCATTGAGAGTCGCCTTCCTGTCGCCCTCCAACATTGCGCCCTGCTGCGCGGATGTCGATGGCCGTTCGACGCGTATCCGTCTGTGAGGAACCGCCGTGTCCTGCATGACGCTCACTCACGGCGTGTCGGCGTCGTCGGCGAAGAGCGTCGACGAGACAACGAGGTTGAAGCACGGTGCGTAGGCGCAACAGAGTTCGCGTAGATGTGCACGCGGAGAAAGGCGGAGTTCGACTTCGCAAGAACGTGTGTGTGGATGAATTCAATGGCGGTTCCGGCAAAAACGTGTGTCTTCGGTCACGCAGAGTTCGAATCTCGGTCGACATTGCGTCGGAGAGTTGTTACCTCGCGGCGTTAGAACACGGTCATGAGCCGACACCCTCTTCTTGTTCGCGGCCTCGCGACCTCAACGCTTTTTGGAACGATGGCCGCTGTTGGCATCGTCGGGAGTGATGAGGCGTCAGCTGCTCCCGCCCAATCAATCACCGTGTCCTGTCCTGTTTCAGTGAAGGTCACACCCGCGCTCAACGAGAACCTCATCTCAAACTCCGGTGCAGAGTCAACGACGCCGTACCCAGCCAGCTACGACCTGCCGACGGCGTCCGCCAACGAGCAAGAGCCTGATTGTTGGACGGTCTCCGGCCAATCCACTAACCCCGGTGGCATCATTTCGGCGCTGGCCTACGTCCCCGCGACCGGTAGCGGTCAAAGCACCAAGCCGGCCAACCCGTCGACACCCGACCCGAACAAGGGCGCCAACCTCTTCTACGGCGGTATCGCCTCGGGCCCCGTTCTCGCTGACTCCAACGTGTGGTCGTATGCGACCCAGACCATTGACCTCACCAGGTTCAGAGTCGCTGGGCAGAAGTTCCTCCTCTCCGGCTATCTCGGCGGTACGACAACGCAATCCGACTACGACGATGTCTCGGTCCTCTTCGAGACCGCGTCGGGTAGGCCGATCGAGCCGGGTGTGCCCTTCCAGATCGGCCCGGTGACGCCGGCCCAACGGTCGAACGCCACGAGCCTCGTCTACCGGCAGTTTGCGGGACTCGTCCCCTTTGGCGCGGCCAAGGCGGTCGTGACGATTGCTACGGAGCAGGTGGGGGCAGGGCCAGCAGACGACGACGGCATGGCGGACGACGTCAACCTCACGATCGGCTCAGCGGTGACGGCCGCCCCGGCGCCGACGCTCGTCACCCTGCCTTGGTCGTTCCCGGTCGGCAGTGGCGGCGGTCTCGTCAATCCGCAGGGCATCTCGGCGGCCGGTGGAAATGTCTACGTGTCCAACACGGCGGACGACAACGTCGCCGATCTCAATACGCTTCCCGCTCAGGCGGCGGGTACCACCACCCCGCTCTTCGCTGGCTCACTCCAGGGCAATGGCGAGCACGGCGACGGCGGCCCAGCCTCGCGGTCGACACTTGCTCAGCCGGGTGGCACAGCCGAGGACTCGTCGGCGATGTGTACATCGCCGACACCGAGGACAATGTGGTCCGTAAGGTCAGTGCGTTCTCCGGCGACATCACCCGGGTCGCCGGTTCCGGCGTCGAGGGTGGCGCCGGACTCGGTGGCCCGGCAACCAGGGCAGAGCTCGACTCGCCCGAAGGGGTCGCCGTCAACGGGCGCGGCGATCTGTTCATCGCCGACACGTTCAACAACCGGGTCGTGGAAGTTCTGCCCAACGGCCAACTCGTTCCGTTCGCCGGCAACGGGAAGCCGGGCTATGCCGGCGATGGAGGCCCTGCAACCAGAGCCCAGCTGGAAATGCCGACGGATGTCGCGGTTGACACTTTCGGGAACGTTTACATTGCCGACGCGTCGAACAACGTGATCCGACGAGTCGACGTTCGGACGGGCCGGATCACGACAGTGGCCGGTAACTTTGCTGCCGACCAGGCCAACGACGGGCTGGGTGGTTACAGCGGTGACGGCGGTCCAGCCACGACCGCGCAGCTCTCTGATCCCGAAGGCATTGCGCTCGACAGCGCCGGCGACCTGTTCATCGCGGATACCTTCAACAACGCGGTCCGAGAGGTCATGCCGAATGGAATCATCTCGACTGTCGTCAACTCGGCCGGGCCGAACGGTGTCGCGCCTCTGCCCGCGGCCGAGCTGTCGGGCCCTCCGAGCGCATCCGGCCTGTCCGGCCCAGCTGCAGTCGCCGTCGACAACGCCACCCACACGCTGTACGTCGCCGACACCTCGAACAACGTCGCCGCGGCAGTGCTGAATCTGGCCAGGGGGGGCTTCGGTCCCGGTCCGGGATAGCCGTTCTCCTAAAAGACCCGACTCAGCTTTCCACCCTCATTTTCCACACATTGATCCCTGATCACCGAGCACAACAAATCACCGTCTGAACGAACCAGAGAGGTTGCACGTGACTGACACACCGACCGAATCGCCCACGAGCAAGCCGTGGCAGGCGAAGATCTCGCGCCGCCGGTTCATGGGCACGGGGGCGGCCCTGGCGGGCGCTGCGGCGCTTGCCGGATTCCTCCCCGAGAGCCTCACCAACCGCGCCACAACGGCGGCGGCGGCGGCGGGCAATTTCGACCTCAGCCAGGTCAAGCACCTCGTGTTCTTGATGCAGGAGAACCGAAGCTTTGACCACTACTTCGGGACCTTCCCCGGGGTTCGAGGTTTCTCGGATCCGGCGGCACTCAAGCTCGCGAACGGGAACTCGGTCTTCCAGCAACCCGATCCCGCCAACCCAGACGGCTATCTCGAGCCGTACCACATGAGCACCGTCACCACCGGTGCGGCCGCGGTTCCATCGCTGAGCCACAACTGGGCACCCCAGCACGCCTCTTGGAACTACGGGGCAATGGATGGCTGGCTGCGGGCGCATATCGCGTCCGACAGCCCCGCTCGCGGGCCTTACACCATGGGCTACTACACCCAAGAGGACGTCCCGTTCCACTGGGCGCTCGCCCACGCCTTCACTCTGCTCGACAACTACCACTGCTCAGTCCTCGGACCGACCGATCCGAACCGGGCCTTCTGGATGAATGGAACGAACGATCCCCAAGGCATGGGTGGCGGACCCATCCTCGAAACCGTGACGCCCCCGCCGCTCACCTTTGAAAGCGGCGCAGAGACGATGTTCAACGCCGGGCTCAGCCTTTGGCTCTACAGCTCAAGCAGCGGTGCGACCGGTGCGAGCACGTGGCAGTGGTTCGCAAACCTGAAGGGTCGCGGCTTGGTGCCCGACGCCCTCTTCAATGCCGTGGCGAGCACCGGAACCCTTTTCGGCAACGGCACCCCGGGCGGCATCGGGAACCCGGCCAGCCCGACGCTGGCGACCAACCCACACCTCGCCTTCGAAGAGGACTGCGCAAATGGAGTGCTGCCCGACGTCGCGTTCCTCTCCACCGACGCCTCGGAGCATCCACCGGCGATCCCGGCGGCGGGTGCACAGTTCATTGCTTCGAAGCTCGAAGCCCTCGCGGCGAACGACGACTTGTGGAACACGACGCTCTTCGTCTTGGACTACGACGAGAACGACGGATTCTTCGACCACGTACCGCCACCCATTCCGGACCAGAGCGAGTACCCGGAGGAGTTTGTGACAAAGGCATCCGTGGCCGGCACGCCCGGCGAAGACCTGCCCGTGGGCGCCGGATTCCGAGTTCCCTGCTGGGTGGTGTCCCCGTGGTCGGTCGGCGGAAATATCTTTTCGGGAGTCTCGGACCACACTTCCTGCCTCCAACTCATCGAGGCCGTGGCGGCCGCCGGTGGACTGTCTGGCAAAGGCCCGGTGTCTTTCCCGTTCATCAGCAGATGGCGTCGGGCGACCTTCAGTAACTTGACCGGGGCTCTTGTCCCCGGCACGCCACAACCAGCGCCTTCGAGTACGCAGTTCAACCCCTCAACAACGGCGGCCAATCTCGCAGCCCAGCAGGCCGCGTCCCTCCAACCGCTGCCCCCGTTCCCCGGAAGAACTCAAGTCATGCCGCTCCAAGTCGCGTAACGGCGCCGGCATCGGGATGTCGCAGCGCGGGAAGGACTGGAGGTCGGCGCGAGTGTGGCTCTTCCCGATACGGCGACCTACGACGTCCGGATTGCCATGATTGGCGTCTCACCAGTCGCACAATGGGACCGGGTGGCGTCGCCGTGAATGTAGCGTGACGGATCAGCGAGGTGGCGCTGACGTCCACGGCCTGAACGTCCGATCTGTCCCGAAACCGCTGGGCGCTCGTTCGCACCATGGCTCTCATTGTGTCGCATCCCGGTGCTCGCGGCGCATCTGGGCCGACCATGTCGAGCGCTCTCGCGGCGCCGCGGCCAAACCGGTCCGCCCGTCTATTGTCGGGGCATCGCGAGTCGGTCTGCACGAGAGGCGGGAAACAGGTGACACTGAACCGAAGGCAATTCCTCGGCGGCGGATTGGCAGGCGCGTCACTGCTGCTGGGTGCAAGTGGCCAATCGGTCTGGGCGAGCGGGGCCGCCGCAGTGACCACTTCCAAGCAGAAGGTTCTTGAGGCCGGGACCCTCCCTTTTCCCCACCATCCTGTCGGTACCGATCAGGTACCCGAGATCGAGCACTTTGTCGTGGTGATGATGGAGAACCACTCATTCGACAACATTCTCGGGCTCATCGGGAGGGGCGATGGATTCACTCTCGGATCCAACGGTCATCCGACGGCGAAGAACCCGGACGGTCTGGGTAATGACGTGCACGCCTTCCACATGCCGACCGAGTGTCAGACCGATGGTGTGGGCAACGACTGGAAGGTGTCCCACGAGGCCTACGACGGGGGTACGTGTCAGGGCTTCGTCACGAGCACGACACCAGAAGCGATGGGCTACTTCACCAAAGCAGACCTCCCATTCAGCTGCGGTATGGCAAGCGTATTTCCGATCGCAGATCGCTATTTCTGCTCGGCCATGGCGCAAACCGACCCCAATCGCCGCTACCTGATTGCGGGGACGTCTCTGGGTCTGATCAACGACTCGTTCCCGTCCGAGTTGCCACCGAACGGCGTGATCTTCGAGCAGTTCAACAAGCACGGCATCAGTTGGAAGGATTACTACTCGAATCTGCCGACACTCGGAGTTTTCCTCCCGCTGCTCACTGACCCTGCGCTGCGCAGTGGCGTGGTCAAGATCGATCAGTTCTTCGAGGACGCCGCCGCTGGAAAGCTTCCAGCGTTCAGCCTGGTGGAGCCCAACTACGACGAGCAATCCGAAGAGAATCCCCAGGACGTCCAGTACGGCGATCAGTTCGTGGGCAAGGTCGTCAACGCGGTGATGTCCAGTCCGAATTGGTCCAAGACCATGCTGATTTGGACATATGACGAGCACGGCGGGTACTACGACCATGTACCACCCCCGGCCGCCATACCTCCTGACGACGTGCCACCGGCATTGGGGCCAGGCGATCCTCCGGGTGGCTTTGACCGCTACGGATTCAGAGTTCCATGCGCCGTGGTCAGCCCATACTCCAAGAAGAACTACGTCTCCCACACCGTCTACGACCACACCTCGATCCTCAAGACCGTCGAAGAGAAGTGGAACCTGCCTGCGCTCACCAAGCGTGACGCAAACGCCAACAGCCTGTTCGACATGTTGGATTTCCACAAGAAGCCGGCATTCCTGAAACCACCAAAGTTGCCCGCGCCTCCGAACCCAGCAGTCAAAGCGGGCTGCCTGACGACAGGAGCCGGTACCATCCCCCCGCCTTCGGCTGTCACCAACGCCTGACGGAGGATTGGGTCTCCCTGCGGGGACACGTGTCAGATCCTGCCTGGAAGTGTCTGCATGTTGGTGGAGTGCTGGGATCGAGTCTCGCTGAGTGAGCAAGGATTGATGATCGGCCGAAAGCGAGACAGCGGAGCCTCACTCGACGCCAATCGGCAGTCCGAGGCGCCTGATCGTGGGATCACGAAGGAGGCCGAAACCGAGCGACAATTGCCCGCCAATCCAATGTGCCGATGACCGTCGAGAAGGCGTGGTGAATCTCACCCGGCCCATAGACGGATAGACCGCGTCGCCGTAAGCTGCGAGAAGCAGGCCCGGACAATGGGACGGGACGGAGGAGCGATGAGCGCTCAGCGGCAATGCTGGAAGCGGCTATTGCCGCTCGTTGCGACCACGGCCGTCGTTGTCACGGCTCTGATTGCGGTGACGAACCCCGCCGGAGCGAACACCGTGACTCTGACTACCTGTTCGGCGTCAGCCTTTGTGCACGACGCCGCGTCGAGCGGCACCATCACCATGGATACGTCAGCACCCTGCACTCTGACGCTGACAGGCCCGGTAGAGATCCCGTCGTCGGTTCACCTCAGTGTGGTGGTGACCGGGTCTCCGGTCGACATCTACGGCGATGACTCGTCCCAGCTCTTCGACGTGACCGGCGGGACCCTTTCCATGACCGGTCTGACGCTCTCTGGAGGAGAGGTCCGGGGTGCCACTGGCAACAACGGGAAGAACGGTATCGATGGCACGGTGGCTGTAGCCGGAACGCCCGGCAGTGGGAGCTCGCCCGGGGGACCGGGAGGGCCGGGCGGATCGGGAACTGCCGGCAAGGCAGGAAAGGCAGGGAATCCGGCCGAGGGCGGTGCCATTGTCGTGACGACGGGGAAGCTGACGCTGACCTCGGTGGTGGTAACCGGTAACTCCGCTTTCGGCGGTTCGGGCGGTCAAGGAGGTACGGGCGGCGTCGGGGTCACCGGCGGTACTGGAGGGGCTGGCGGGACAGGAGCGGCCGGCGGTGCCGGAGGAAACGGCGGTACTGCGGGCAACGGGGGCAAGGGCGGCGAGGGAGCCGATGCTTTCGGAGGGGCCATCTACAGCGCCGGCACCGTCGACCTCGTGAGCTGCACGTTCACCTCCAACGAGGCCTTCGCCGGCAACGGCGGCTTTGCCGGCGCACCCGGCTACGGCGGGTTCGGCGGCAGTGGAGGCGAAGGCGGTTTCGGAGCCACCGGCGGCACCGGGGGAGCGGGTGGTGCCGCGGGCGCGGCGGAGCCGGGAGGCAAGCCCGGTGCGGCTGGAGTAGGCGGAATCGCGGAGGGTGGCGCGGTCTACAGCACTGGCACGCTGAAAATCTCGGGCACGACGAGCTTCAACTCGAATGCTGTCCGGGCCGGCTCGGGCGGAGGCGGGGGCGCGGGCGGACTCGGTGGCGAAGGGGGAATCGGGGGGAGCGGCGGGCCCGGCGGTGACGGTGCGACGGGTACCACTCCCGGGGGCAACGGCGGCCCGGGCGGTAACGGCGGCGCAGCGGGTGCGGCCAGCTCGGCTGCTGCGAGTATTGATGCCAATCCGGGCGGCGTAGGTGGCGTCGGTGCCGGTGGCGCGATCTACCTCACCGGCACCACCACGATCGGGGGTGCCTTGTTCAGTGGTGACGTTGCCGAGGGTGGGGGTGGTGGAAACGGAGGAAACGGGTACCCCAACTTCGGAGGCGGTCCGAACGGTGGACCGGGCGGTAACGGTGGTGGCGGTGGCCCGGGTGGATCGGGCGGAGGTGGCACACCACCCGGTCAGATGGGAACTGGCGGACAGGGTGTGGCGGCGACGATGGGCGCGAACGGAACCCCGGGACCCGGGGCTGGACGCGGCGGTTCGGGCGGGATAGGCGAGGGCGGTGCCATTGCCGACGGCGGGAATCTGACCGCCACGGGAAGCACCTTCGGATCGGACACCGTGACCGGCGGCGACGGAGGGCTCGGAGGAAGCGGTTCCCCTGGGGGTATCGGCGGAGGTGGAGGCACCGGAGGAAATGGCGGGGCCGGTCCCGGGTCGTCGGGACAGCCGGGTCATGTCGGTGGCGTGGGCGGTAGCGGGAGCACCGGCGGCCGAGGTGGCGCGGGAGGCGACGGCGGAGCCGCCGAAGGGGGCTCTCTCGCCGTGCTCATCGGGACGGCGTCGGTCACCACCAGCACCTTCAGCAACAGCTTGGCTGCGGCCGGGACCGGGAACGAGGCCGGACCCGGAGCGTCGGGGGGAGCTGGTGGCGCCGGTGGCAACGGCGGCGAAGGAGCGGGGACCGGAGTCTCGGGCGGGACCGGCGGCAACGGCGGCAACGGCGGCAACGGTGGAAAGGGAGGTGACTCCGGAGCGGGGGGCGACGCCATCGGGGGAGCGGTGTGGACCGTCCACGGCGGATTCGCCGGCTCAACCGATACCTTCACGTCTGACGCGTCGAAGGGCGGTGCGGCTGGGACACCCGCCGGAAACGGCGGCGCCTTCGGCACCGGCACGCGAGGTGGTTTCTATGGCGGGTCCGGGTCCGGGCCGAACGGCAATCCGGGGACGAATGGTTCCCCGGGGTCCGCTGGCACGTTGGGCGCGGCCGGTACCGGTAGGTTCCCCGACTCCAACTAAGTCGGGAAGCCGTCCCTCACGACGATCGAACCGTGACGATCTCGAGGCCTACTCGCCGGTGAAACGAAACTCTGCCTGCCACGGATCATCCGAGCTGACGACCTGCCAGTAGCGCTCAGCAATGTTTTCGGGATCGAAAGCCGTGCCGGCAATGATCTGTCCGGCGATCGTCAAAGTCGCCACGCGGATGCCGTCGGATTCAAGATCCGCTCCGAGCATGGTGGCGGCGGACCGGAGCGCTGCTTTGCCAAGGGAAATAGTCGCGAGGGCCGGGATCGGATAGTCGGCGAAACCCCCACCGGTCACCATGATGGTGCCCGAGCCGGCTGCCCGCATAGCTGGGGCGGCGACCTGCGTCAGAACGATGAAGCTGATGACGTCCACCGCGTAGGCCGTCTGCAAGTGCTCCACGCTCGAGCTCAAGAGCTGGTCCGGGGCTCCCATGACGGCGTTGTAGATGATGAGCCCGGGAGCACCGTGGTCCGCGTAGAGCTCCGCCATGCGGGCTCCCAGTGCCTCTGGCTCACTGGCATCTGCGGCGATCGTGGCAATCTGCGCTCCGGTGTCCGCCAGGCCCTCAGCGAGGCCCGCGAGGCCGTCCGTGCTTCGAGCCACCAACGTCACTCGATAGCCGCCCTTGGCGAAACGTCGAGCCACGGCCATGCCAAGACCCGGCCCCGCACCAAGCAGCAGGAGGTGATGGTTGTCGATCGAGGCGCCTTTGCCACCTGCTGAGTCAGGCATGATCCAGTTTCCTTTCGGACGAATGTTCTGGGGCGTGATCTCGCCATCTTTGGCTGGCCCGGACTTGTCCGCATCTAGGAATCCCTTAGTCTGCTGCTCCCTGGCGAGAGTCATGTGTGGAGTCGGAACCGATTCACCAACGGCCAGAATTCAGTTGGATAACTTAGCCAATGATGTCGATCGGTGATCCGGCCGGGACCATCCGAAGGCGACTGAGGTCAGCGTCGTGGAGGCGGACGCAGCCGTGCGATACGAGGGCACCGTTGGTGCCAATCGCGGCGCCGGCGCCGAGTGGTCCGTGGATGGCCACGATGGCATCCCCGGAGCGCTCCCAGTCGGTGATCGTGTTTGAGTGGGCTGAAGTCACCATGACGAATGGACCATAGGCCAGGGCTCGGAGACTGAGCGAGGAGAGCAACAAGGAAGTGTCCGGCTGGCGTCGGATATTCCGCAGTGCCGATCCCCGCTGGAGCAACGCGTACGCTGCCGCTGCTTGGGGTGCATGAGATAGCTACTGCTTACCTCGGCCCGTCAGATCAGTCCGGAATGGTGATGGTGTGGCCCAGCCGGTCCGAAGCCATCCTTTCAGCGACCACCAGGGGCACGACGTGGTCACGGTCGGCGGTCTCGAGCAGTTCAGTTGTGCGCCGTCCGATCCCGGCGAGGGCCGTGGCCAGTCGCGCTTCGTTCCATCTCGCTCGTTCCGCGTGGATGTGGATGACGCCGCCGGCGTTTGAGAGGAAATCGGGCACATAGGTGATGCCCCGCTCGGCCAACAATGTGGCATCCCCTCGGTCGGCCAGCACATCGTTGGCCGCACCGACGATCAAAGCGCAGCGCAACTCGGCGATCGAGCGTGGGTTCAGGATCCGGGCCGAAGCACAGGGAGCGAACACGTCGCAGGCTTGAGCATGGGCCACTTCGGGCTCGACGGTCGTGGCGCCGATCCGCCGGGCCACTTCCGCTGCCCGCTCGGAGTCGACATCGGCGACGGCCACGATGGCTCCGGCGTTCGTCAACCGGCCGGCCAGCGCGCCTCCGACGTGACCGGTGCCCTGGACCATGACGCGCAGACCGGCGAGTGGGCGGCAGAGCGAGTAACGGGCCGCAGCTTCGATGGCGAAGAACACGCCGTCAGCTGTCGCAGATGAAGGGTCCTTTTGGTCACAACTGGCCCATTGCGTCACCGTGGCGATGGTGGCCAGGTCAGCAACCGAAGTACCCATGTCCACCCCTGGGATGTAGGCCCCGCCGAGGCGGTTGATGAAACCGGCAAATGCCCGCAGCTGCGCGGTGCGTCGCTGCGGGTCGTCGACGGTGTCATCCGATTCGTTTCGCAGGACGACCGACTTGGCGCCGCCGAAGGGGATATCGGCTAGGGCGTTCTTCAAGGTCATGACCCGAGAGAGCCGGCAGGCCTCTTCCGTGGCGACGTCGAAAGACGGGTAGGCCATCCAGCGCACGCCTCCGAGGCCGGGGCCGAGGGTGGTGTCGTCGACGGCGATTGCCGCTGTCAGTTCACTGACTCGGTCGTGGCAAAGCATGAGGTTCTCAGGGAGGACCGAACACGTGCCGGGCACAAGCACGGGGTCCGGCACGGCGGTCGTACTCTGCGTGACCACCGGGTCCGTGCTCACGCTTCTGTTGCGTGATTTTCTCCGCAAGGCGTGCCTGCCGGTCGCAGCTGATCCCTTGGAAATAGTCACGCATCAAAACTACCAGGTCAACGCCTTATTGTGACGAAAATTGTACGAAACACGCCAACTAACGCAATCAAGTCACAGCAGGATCCGATCTGACACACTGAATCTCATCGACGTCAAAGTCCCCCCTGTTGAGCGTCGAGGGCTGAAAAGGTCACGAGTGAATGCGCGAGCGAGAGCGGGTCTCGTCCCAGAAGAGGGCTTGGAATCCTGGTTCAGCCGCTCAAGGCGGTCCTGGCGAGAACTTCGAATTTGGCCTGTCGACACACTTCGGAAAATGTTCCCTTCGGATCAGGCAGCGTGTCAGCTCTTGTCGATGGCACCAGCTCGCCGAGTCTTGACGCCCGAGAAGTCGGGATCCTGTCGCCAGCGTTCCAGATATCCGACGTAGTCCAGAAGGCTTCCCGAATAGGTGAGATTGCGTGCCGCCCGAGCGTCGATCGCCTGCTGCTCGCTGTTGTAGAAGCTGGGCGTGCAGTTCGCGAAGTAGCGGGCGCCACCGAAACCAACGGTGTGGAGCACCGCAAGCCAGTCCTCCTCGGCTGCCTCCTCCGGCTCAAGGGAGACGATCCCTAGTTCGACGCAAGCTTCGACGATGTGCGCCACATGTTTGGCCGACTCGGAGAGGAGGTGAGAGAAGTTCGTGCCGAATCCACCCTGGACGAGGCTGATCAGGAGCAGGTTGGGGAATCCGCTGGCCAGGACCCCGTGCAGCGTGTGGGCGCCCTCGGCCCAGCGATCCGAGAGAGCAATGCCGCCGACACCCTTGGGGTCAAAGCCGAGCCGGTGGTGCAAGTCCGTGGTGACCTCGAAGCCGGACGCGTAGATAAGCAGGTCGATCGGGTACTCGACACCGTTCACCATGGGCCCGCGCCGGGTGATCTCATCGACGCCACGTCCCTCGGTGTCCACCAGGTGCACGTTGGGTCGGTTGAAGGCGGCAAGGTAATCGTCGTGGAAGCAGACGCGCTTGCAGTGCTTCCCCCAGTAGGGCTTGAGCTTCTCCGCTGTCTCGGGATCCTCCACGACATCCTCGACGCGTCGTCTGATCCCCTCCATGACCTCGAAGTCGATCCGTTCGAGTGCCGCGGCCTCCTCCGGGTCGACACCCTTTTGGGTGTCGACCCACATGACCTGGGTCCAACCGTCGCTCACCAGGTCAATATCGGGCTGGGCGCCGGTCACCGCCTCGGTGAAGTTGACGATCCGCTCGTGCTGCCAGCCGGGCTTGAGGTGCTTGAACCATTCGACGTCGGTGGGCTGCTGGTTGCGAACCCCAACCGCGCCAGGGGTGCGCTGAAAGACATAGAGATCCTTGGCGGCACGTGCGATCTGCGGCACCACTTGCACTGCGGTGGCACCGGTACCGATGACGCCGACCCGCTTGTCGGCCAATTTGTCCATGGGTTCAGTGGGGCTGCCACCGGTGTAGCCATAGTCCCACCGGCTCGTGTGAAAAGCCTTACCCTCGAAGTCGTCGATCCCGCTGATTCCCGGCAGCTTGGCCTTGTGCAGGATGCCGCCGGCCAGGACCAGGAAACGGGTCGAGAGCCGATCGTCCCGGCTGGTGCTGACCTTCCAACGCAATGCATCTTCGTCCCACTCGGCGCCCGTGACGTCGGTTTGGAAGAGCGCCTGCGGATAGAGGTCGAATGTGCGGCCCAGCAACTTGGAGTACTCGAAGATCTCCGGCGCGCTGGCGTAGTGCTCCGTCGGCATGAAACCCGTCTCCTCGAGGAGCGGTAGATACACATAGGACTCAACGTCGCACATGCAGCCCGGGTACCGGTTCCAATACCAGGTGCCGCCAAAGTCTCCTGCCTTCTCGACGATTCGGATGTCGTCGATCCCGTGCCTCTTGAGGTCGATCGCGGTCAGCATCCCGGCGAACCCGCCACCGACAACCACGACGGTGGTGTCCTCGACGACTGGGTCACGGGTGAAGCCGGGCTCCACGAAGGGGTCCCGGTCCAGCTCCTCTCCGAGCTCGCGCCACTGGGCCATGCCCTCGGGCCGAAGGCGCTTCTGCTGTTCCTCCCGGTACCGCTGGCGCAGCTCTTCGATCGACGCGTCTGAGCTTTCGTTCTGTTCCATCACCCTCGCTCTTCGCTCAGGACTGCAGCTGCCGACCGCGTCATATAGCGCGACGCTTCGAGCGCGAGCTCTCCGGCGAGGCTTCTGGACGGTCCCGACGTCGTTGCCGCCTCAAATTGGGCACTGAAGCGAATGAGAAAAGAGATTCGACTGGCTCCATCAAGACTTCCTGCGAGTGGGCGAAAGTAGAACGAGTTCTAGTTTCTCACATTCCAGCAGCCGGCACGAATGGGGGCCAACGTCTGACGGAATCGGACTTGTGTTCCTAAGACCAGCGCCCGCATCAATCGGGTTCGTCGAAGAGACGACGGGGAACTGTGAGGGATTCCCCTACGCCCGGGCGAGCCCGGGATTCATACGTCTTGCAGCCCGGTCGATAGAAGGTGGAGGCCGGAGGGTGTGGCTTCCCTCGACAGTTGAGTTCGAACGGCATGCCGGGCGCGCTCGATGTTGGTGTTGTCGTGGAAGAGATGGAAGTACCAGTTGGCCGACAACAGCGCCCCTTCGAGCTCGAAGGCGAGCTGATCCGAATCAATGTCCCCTCGTAGCTCCCCCTTTGCCTGGGCGCCCTCGGCGGCGCGCGCGAGCGTCGTCATCCATTGTGCTTGGCATTCGACAATGCGGTCGCGGGTAAGACTCGGCCCCTTCGCATCGAACTCCGCCATAGCGGACGCAAAGAAACAGCCCCCTGGGAACACGGCCCGCTCGATATAGGACAGAAACTCCTGGCACAGCGCGTAGAGCCGGGTGATGCCCGCGCTCGACGAGAGGGCAGGTTCGATCACCTCGTTGACGAACCGAAGGCGAGCTTCTTCGATCGTGGCCAACTGGAGGGACTCTTTGGAGCCGAAGTGGGCGAAGAGGCCGCTCTTGCTCATGCCCAGCTCGGCGGCAAGTCGCCCGATGCTGAGGCCGTCAAGTCCGTCGACCGAGGCGATATTGGCGGCGGTCCGGAGGATGTCCTCTCGTGTGCGGGCCCCCTTGGTGGTGTTGCGAGTCGGCATGCGTCCCATTGTATAGTACGAACGTTCGTGCTAGGCTCAGTCAACATTGAGCCGATCGTCATCAGATCCGAGGAGGACTTGCCGTGCCGTTCGTCAACGTCAAAGTCATTGAAGGCGTTTTCTCAGCCGACCAGAAGCAGGACATGGTGCGCCGGCTGACCGACACCATGGTCGAGATCGAGGGCGAGAACATGCGCCCGGTCACGTGGGTCGTCGTCGAGGAGGTCAAGAGCGGCGACTGGGGCATCGCTGGGAACCCGCTTAGCACCTCCGATGTGAAGGCACTCGCGGCCGGCCAACCAGTTGGTTGACAGGCGCCGCCCGTTAGGGGAGCTGTGTATGACGTGATCGTGGTCGGCGCCCGCTGTGCGGGGGCGTCCTTGGCCCTGCTGCTCGCGCCGCGCCGGACATCGAGTCGCTCTGGTCGATCGGGCCTCGTTTCCGAGCGACACGATGTCGACCCATTTCCTATGGCAACGCGGAGCCGCTCGATTGCAAGCGTGGGGGCTGCTCGATCAACTGCATGAGCGAGGGTGCGTGCCGATCCAGATGATTACCTTCGACGTCGGACCCGTGAAGCTGTGCGGCATCGGTCCTTCCGTTGGAGGTATATCCGACACCTACTGCCCGCGGCGGACCGTGCTCGACACGGTGTTGGTCAAAGCGGCCATTGAGTCTGGAGCCGAGCTAGTCGACGGCTTCGTGGTCGATGGACTGGTGTGGTCCGAGGGGTACGCGGTGGGCGTGGAGGGTCACCTCCGCGGATCGGAGAAAACAACAATGCGAGCCCGGGTCGTCGTGGGTGCGGATGGCCTGCACTCAAGCGTGGCCCGAGCAACGGGCGCACGCAGCTACCACGAGCACCCTGCAGCCACTGGCGTTGTCTACTCCTACTGGAGCGGGTTGAAGGATCTCGGGGCGTCCTTTCACGCACGCCCCGATCGGCTGATCCTGGTCTGGCCAACCAACGACGATCTGACTTGCATCTACGTCGCCTGGCCGCACAAATATTTCCGTCAGGTGCGCAAGAACGTAGAAGCCGAGTTCCGTGACGCACTCGACCTCGTCCCAGGCCTAGGCGAGACTGTCGCATTCGGCCAACGCGAACAACGCTTCGCCGGCACCGATGATCTGCCCAGCTTGTACCGGACATCCGCAGGGCCGGGGTGGGCGTTGGTCGGCGACGCCGGTCACCACAAAGACCCTTCGACAGGCATGGGAATGTCCGACGCGTTCGCTTCAGCCGAACTTCTTGCGGAAGCCATCGACGGGGGCCTCGTTGGGCAACGATCCATCGACAGCGCACTGTCTGACTACCAGAACAAGCGAGACGCCCTCACCGCGAACGGATATGCGCTCACTCTGAGCACGGCCCGGCTCACGCCACTCGCACCAAGACTCGAAGCTTTCTATCGCGCCGCTCAGGACCAACCCGAGACCATCTGCCGGATCTTCGGAGTCATAGGCGGCTCTCTCCCGATTGGAGAGCTCCTCGTCGATGGGACATGACCGTAAGAGGAGTGATGGAGCTAGCTGCGATCGACGAAGACATCACCGGCCTCGCCGGAACCGACAACCGAGCCATCGTCGCGGGGCGGTGTGCGCTCAGTTCAGGGAAGTGGCACAGGGTCCTGACCGCCATCTTGAATATAGCCACGCGTTCATGAGCAGCCAGGTCGAGACCACCGTCTTCTTTACGGACGTCGAGGACTTCCCGATCAACGACACGGGATACGGCCGCCACATGCCCGATAATTCCCGGCCGATTCAACACCAGCCAACGTTGCTCGCCACCACGTCTCCCTTATCAATCGACGCGATCGCTATCGGGCCCGACGCGTCACAACGCTGCGACATCCGCGAAATGGTCCAGAGCCCGGCTCGGGCAGAGCAAGGAAGAAGGAATAAGACGATGTCTGTAGAGGAAAATAAGGCTATTGCCCTCCGGTTCATCCGTGTGTGGGACACGGATGAACCAAGCATCCTCGACGAGTTGGCGGCACCGGATATCAGCGTCTCTTACCCGCTGTTTCCGGGACCGATCCAAGGGGCGGGGGCGTTTAAGGAAGTTCTTGCGGGCGTCCGCGCTGGCCTACCTGACATCAAGATAGAGGTCGGGGACGTCATAGCCGAAGGCGACGTGGTGGTCGCGCCGTGGACGATGAGCGGAACACACCTGGGCGACCTGATGGGCATTCCAGCCTCTGGCAACGAGGTCAGGTGGAGGGGAATCACGATCTACCGGATCGAAGACGGCAAGGTCGTTGATGAGCGAGGCGAGGAGGACGGACTTGGATTGCTTCGACAGATCGGGGCGATACCTGGTTGAAAGACCAACGGCCCTCGAGAAGCGAGCGGAAACCGGACGGGTGGCCGAAGTCCGCACAAAGGTTGACTAGCTCATGATGCGCGCACCGGGCAACCTCGAGCCACGAGTAGGTCGTATCAGTTCGAACACATACTCGTGGCAGAGGAACTGCTTTTGAGGCGTTTGCTCGACGATGAAACCGTTGACCATCGAGGCGGCCTAGGCGGTTCAGGTCACCGAGAATGCCGACGAAGTCGTCACATCTCCAGACCAGCCGCTGAGAGTGATGACACCCGTGCTCGCGCCCGGAGGAACCGTCACCACCAGCTTCTTGGTCGTCTCCGACACGACAGAAGCTTCGACGCCACCGATAGTCACAGCGTTGACCTGGGTGAGATTGGTCCCCTTGATGGTCACGTTGGATCCGGGGGCGCCCATCATTGGTGAGAACCTCTTGACCGTCTCCTTCTGGGGTCCGACTGTCAAGATGACGGACTCGTTGACCGGCACGATCACCGTCGTCACCACGTCTCGACCGCGGACGGCAATCTTCTTGATGCAAGGAGCCACCGCTGGTTTTGCGCACTTGATGAGGAGAAGATCTTGGCCCAGCTTTTTCCCCGCGGTGGATGCGTCAGGACCCGGCTCCGGTCCGCGGATGGAGGACCCGCTCGAGAGCGCCTGGGCCTCTGCACACACCGTCGTCTGGGGCACCGGAGGAGGCGGATAGGGGAGGCCTTCCGCGTATGCGGCTTGGCCCTGGACGATTTGTTCGGTCAAGACGTCAAGCGGGCTCGCATTCTGGTCGTCGCTCTCGCCCACAGAAATCTCTGCCTGCTCGTAGCTCATGCCGTCGGGACAGCAACCCGTGGGGTCGGTGCACGCGGGCGGCAGACCCTCGGAGGACGAAGCGGAGTACATGCACACGTTGCAGTCAGAGCTCACCGACGTTGACACGCTGGTCGAATCGCCCTGGCCGTCACCAAATTGGAGGACAGGAATCGGGCAGTTGCTCGTGTCGCAGAACCCGCTCTCCGGCGGCGCCGGCGCCAAGTAGGTGAACTGGTCCGCCGGCGTCGTGGCACTCGATCCGATCGGCGTCGTCACGATGACGTCGTCGGCCCCGGCCGACTGGGCCGGCAAGGTCGCGGTAATCGAGCTGTCGCTGTTGGAGACGACGCCCGTGGCGGCTCGACCTCCGACGTCCACTCCGGTCTCCCCGGTGAAACCCGATCCGGTGATCGTCACCACGGTGGGGCCGGCCGTCGAACCGATGTCGGGGGTCACGCTGGCAACGATCGGACCGCCACCGGCCACAGCTCCAAGGGCCGTGGCTGTGGCTTGTGGGCCCCCGTTCTGGCTCACCGTCTGGCCGGTGAATACCTGCGTGGTCGATGTCCCAGCCGAGCTGGTCTCGGTGACTGACGCCGTGTAGCTCCCACCCGTGTAGACGTGGGTGGTGACCGGCGTCGTCGTCATAGCGGTGGCGCCGTCACCGAAATTCCAATGGTACGAGGCGATAGTCCCGTAGGCGACAGTCGAAGCCGAGGCGTCGAAGGTGGAAGGCGAACCGTTGGGCGCCAACGTGACGTGAAGATGTGCAATGGGCGCCTGGTCCGGCGTGATGGCGATGGCCACGGGATTGGTCCCACTGGTCCCGAGCGAGATGGGGGTGCCCGCGCTGCTCGATGCCAGGTCCACGGGGGTGACCGTGTCACCCACTTGATCCGTCACCAAGGCAGTGGACCCGTCGGGGGTGATGGCGATGCCCTCGGCCGCACTGGTGCCCAATGCGATCGGTGTCGCGGGGGTGCCGGTGGCGGTGTCGATGGGAAGGAGGCTTGCCTTGTTGCTATTGCTGCTGAAGGTGTTCTCGTAGGTGACGTAGGCCGTTGACCCGTCGGGGGTGATGGCGACACCCTCGGGATCGTCGAGCGCAGCAATGCTGCCTCTGGCATCGGTCGCCGTGTCGAGAGTCGCCACACCGTTGTATCGGAAGTTCGGGGTGTAGAGGGTGGCCCCGTCTGGTGTGATGGCCGATGCGAAGCCGTCGGCGGTATTGAGGATGCCCGGACCGGCCTTGTCGGTGGCGGTGTCGATCGGGATGTCGTCGTCGGCAAAGCCCTGGGTGACGTAGGCGGTGGAGCCGTCGGGGCTGATGGTGATCGCCGTGGGCGGAGCGCCCACGGGAATGGGTTTGCCCGGCGTGTTTGTTGCCAGGTTGATCGGTGTGACCGTGTCGTCGTTGTAGTTGCCGACGTAGGCGGTGAGGCCATCGGGGGTGATGGCAATGGCGTCGGGTCCGGACCCCACGGCGATGGGCGTACCCGGCGTGTTGGTGAAGAGGTCGATGGGGGTAACCGTGCCCGGCGCGGTGTTCGTGGTGCCTTCGTCCGTGACGTAAGCGGTGGTGGCAGTGGGTGTGATGGCAATGGCCGAGGGGCCGCTTCCGACGGTGATCGGGGTGCCGACGGCATCGGTCGCCGTGTTGACCGGGATGACGGCGTCGTCGTTGTAGCTGACGACGTAGGCGGTCCAGGCCGAGGGGCTGGTGGCGGCAGCCGGCAGGGCCGACTGCGATCCACCGATCACCGAGACGGCCATTGCCCCTCCGAGGGCCAGCGGTCCGACGAGCAGCATCCGGCAGTACGTTCGAAATCGAGTCACCATCAGAGAGCACCTCCGCCCTGGGTCGCCATGAGCACCACGGCAGATCGTCGACCTCGAGGCGCGTCACCAGCGCGTCAGGAGCGCGCGATCAAGGCCGCGAGCGTCGTCGACCTGGGGTATCCAAGTCCGGAAGCCGAAGCGCCGGCAGAGGTCCGAGGCCTCGTCGAGCCAGGATTGGGCTTCCCGGTCCAGCTCTCCCCGCCCCCGGTATCGGGCCTGGCTCAGGGCAAGGAGCGTGGTCGCCCGGTGATAGGTCCAGCCGAAGGCGGTCGCCGTCGCCAGGGCAGCCCGCAGGTGGTCTTCGGCTTCTTCGTGGCGGCCGAGCAGTGAGCTCAGCTTGCCCACGTAGGCACTCACCGGCCCCTGGCTGGTCAGACCGCTGAACGCCACCTCGGCTGCGAATGGCTCGATGAGTGGAAGCAGGAGAGCGGCGGCGTCCGTGTCCTGGAGCTCAATCGCCAAGACGGCATAGCCGATCACCTGAGTCATCCACAGGTTGTCCGATGGGACGTCCGCGAATCGGCTGGTCACGCCTGCCTGGAGGACCTTGCGCGCCACGTTCCGGCGGCCGACGACGGCGCAGACGATGGCATAGGCGAGCTCGAAAGGAGCAAGACCTGGGTTGTCCCTGGCGGCCTGTTCGACGAGCGAAAGAAGCTCCCCATGTCTGCCCGCGAAGGTACCGATGACGAAGTACTGGCCCGCGAACAGCGTGAAGGCGTCAGGGGCTCCGATGTCGGTCCCAAGCTCCAGGGTTTGTGACGCAAGAGTCTCGGCTTTGTCGAGGCGCCCGGCCATCGTCGCGTCGAAAGTCTCGTAGAGCCCCGCGATCCAGCGGATTCGCGGCTCGCCCACTGCCCGAGCGGTGGCGCGGATCCGGGCCAGGCTGTGGGCGGCCACGGCCGCGTCCCCAGACTCCACGGCCACGTTGTAGGCAACAACACGTACTGCGAACTCGAGTCTTGGGTCTCCGGAGGACGCGGCGGAGGTGAGCGCCCTCGTCACAACGGCGTGGCGCATCGGTGCGCTCCCTGGCGCCCAGATCGCCGAGACGACGGCCGGTGCGATCTGGGCCAGCAGGGCAGGGTCTGACGCAGACTCAGCCAGAGCCAGCGCCTCGAGAGCGGTCGCGGTCCGGCGTGCCGCCTGGGGCGTGAAGACGAGGCTCTGCGAGAGGAGAGCAAGCAGGCGTGCATACGTCCACGTGTCGGAGGGATCGGCGACAGCAACTGCTGCCTCCACGACCGCCAGGAACTCTGGTGCCCCGATGTCCGTTCGCATGAAGCCGCGATCCGCTGCCAGAGCAGCGCGTATGAGGGCCAGGTTGTTGCCGCTGTCCAGTGCCAGGTTTGCGGCCTGCTCGAGCGTGGTGAGAGCCGAAGCGTCGCCGGCGATATGTTGCGCCTCGCCCAGCCGAACGAGCAGGTCCGCCCGCTCGGCAAGCGGCCGACCAAGCTCGACGGCAGCGTCGAGGGCGTTGCGGTAGTGACCCGCTGCCTCCGTGGGTGAGAGTTGCCTGAGCGCGTCGTCGCCGGCGAGTGTCGACCAATGGATCGCCTCGGACGCCATGCCGGCCAACGTGGTGTGCTTGGCCAGCTGTACCACCACGTCGGGGCTCAATTCGCCAGCTCGTTTGGAAAGCACGCGAACCGCGTGCTCGTGGAGCTGGGCCCGGGTGGAGGCGCCGATCTCGCCGTGGAGCGCATTGGCGATCAGCGTGTGGGAGAAGCGAAGGCCCCGGGGCCGAGTCGAGAGGTCGACCAGAACGCCAGCTGTCACCGAAGCGTCGATGGCTCGACGCGTGTGTGTCTCCGGGATGTCCACCATTTCGATGAGAAGATCTTCTTGGAATTCGGATCCGAGGACCGAAGCAGTGGTCAAGACATTCGCAGCTTCGTGACCGAGCGCGTGGACGCGACTCCACAACACCTCACGGAGGCTCGGCGGGATTGTACGCTCGCCGCCTGGACCGCCAGCTTCGTCCCATTGTCTGATGACCGCGGTCGCGTAGAGCGGGTTGCCGGCCGTCTCCTCGCGCACCCTGGCCGCGATTTGCTCCCGCTGCGCCTCCGGAGTCGAGGGAAGGAGGCCCGCAACCAGATTCGTGATCTCGTCTTCGCTGAAGACAGGCAGCGGAAGTCGTCGCACAGGGCCCCGATCGAGCTCAGCCAGCGCGGCGCGGAGTTGATCGGATGCCGGCTCCCCTGGCTCACGCCTGCTCGTGACGAGAAGCACAGGTGCGGTGGCAAGAGAGCGAGCCAAATGACGCAAGAGCAGGAGGGCCGTAGGTTCGGTCCATTGGAGATCGTCGAGCATGAGCACGAGCCGCCCGCGTGCGGCAATCCGCGACAAGAGGTCCGCCACCGCCTCGAACATGAGGAATCGCTGGGTCGCGTCGTCCGACTCGGTAGGTGGGGGAGCGGACGGTACTCGGGCGACCAGTCGCGGACACAGCCGTGCAAGTTCGCCCCCGTATCGCGTCACGTGCTCGCTCAACAAGTCGATGTCGGCATGTTCGACGCAGGCGCCGAGGATCGTCCGGAAAGGCTCGAGGGGCACCCCAGTCTCGTCCGAGGTGCCGAAGAGGACGGTGACGCCCATCCCCTCGGTGGACCGCGCCAGCTCGCCCAGCAGCATCGTCTTTCCCATGCCTGCTTCACCCGTGATGAATGCAGAGCGCAGACCCGTGGTGACCATTTCCAGCTCGTCGAGCAACGCCTCGCGTTCCGCAGATCGACCCAGGAAGTGATCGCTTCGAGCGAGCGATCCCGGGAGGGGAAAGACAGCCGCGCCACGAGTGTCGTCGGCGCCCGTCGCTCCGCTCGCCCCGTCCCATCCGGTGGCAACCTTTCGCTCGATGCGCACGATCTCGGGTGAGGGTTGGGTGCCAAGTTCCTCGGCGAGCACTGAGCGATAGGTCTGGAACCCCCGAAGAGCGTCGGCCTGCCTACCGGCGAGGGCAAGTGCCCGGATCAGGAGACCGCGGGACCGGTCTCGGTACGGGTACCGGGCGATCTGACTTTCGAGCAGCGCGATCGCATCCGTCGGCCGATAGGTCGAGATGAGTTCATCGGCTAGGTCGTCCACGGCAGCCCCGTGGATCTCGGTCAATCGGGCGATTTCGCCGCGGGCCCAGTCCTCGCCCTCGAATTCCTCGAGGGCGGCTCCGCCCCAGAGCCCGACGGCCCGCTCAAGGGTCGCAACGCGGTCGGCCGCGTCAGATGCCCTTGCGACCTGATTGCAGAACAGGACCGCGTCGACGTCGCAGGTGAGGGTGTAACCGGTAGTCGCGGTCACCAGGGAGTCCGGGCCGAGCACGGCGCGGAGTCGCGACACGGATCTCCTGAGCGCCCCGGGAGAGATTTCGAGCACGTCGGCGAGCCATTCGGTGCGTCGCCGCTGGCTCGGATGCAAAGCGAGTAACCCGAGGAGTCTGCGTTGGCTCGCGCTCGGAATCTCGACGATGGCGCCGTCGCTCGTGACCGCGCATATGTTGCCGAGCACACATACGAGTTCGATCACCGACGGTTCGCCACCCACGGTCCTATGTTTCGTCCGCCCACCTGCGGTGGTGACGCTATCAGTCGTGCCGAACGACACTGTGGTGCCGCCTCAACACGCCGCGTGATACCCCCGATACCCGTCCATCCGTCTTGCCGCCGTTCGGACGATGTCGCATTTCAACTAAGTGGGCGCCGGCCCGTCGTGTTCTGGATCCATTGGGACACCGGCAGCACCAGCCGGTCCTTCGGGACATTTGTATTGTCTTGCCAGCCGTCGGTAAGAGCCATTCGATTCGATTGTGTACGAGAGACTCGTGGCGATGGGATGGGCCGCAGCTCCAGCCGTTCGTGCCGGGTGAGACTTTGGTCCTCCGCCTTCAGCCCGTATGCAAAATGTGTGCCCAGGCCTATTGAGAGGTGCTGGTACACTCTGCAAGTGCCGTTGCAAAAACGAGGCACGTGGCACCGATTCAGCCGGGCATTCAGAAAGACGGAACGAAGGGAGATAAATGCACCAGGCACTGCGCCAGTCGAAGCGACAATCCGTCGCGACTCGGCCCAATCCATTGGTCAGTCTGGTGAGAACTTTGGTGGTGCTGTCGGTGATCGGCTCCATCGGCACGGCAGGACTGGTGGCTCTCGCCGCCTCCCCGGCCCAGGCGCTGCCGACGGACTGGGCGATCGTCACCACGCCCAGTCAGAGCTACTCGCTAAACGGGGTGTCCTGCGTCTCAAAGTCGTTTTGCTTCGCCGCAGGCGGTGTCGAGGTGCTGAACGGGATTGGCATCCAGATGCAGACGTTGACCGAGGAATGGAACGGGTCGACATGGTCGATCGTGACGAGTCCCGATCCTGCCGGAACCGAGCCGGCGGAGCTTTCGAGCGTGTCGTGCTACGACGCAACGCACTGCGTCGCGGTGGGGAATGTCGGTACGGGGACGACCGCATCGTTCAGTGAGATCTGGAACGGAAGCGCGTGGTCTCTCATGTCGACGAAGAATCCCGGGAGAGAGGGTGGTGATCTCGAGGGTGTCTCCTGCCCGAGTCCCACGCTGTGTATGGCGGTGGGCTACAAGTCGGCTGCTGCCGACGAAGCGGCGGGCCCGGCCCTTATCGAGAAGTGGGATGGGTCGACCTGGTCCGTCTCGGCCAAACCCGATCTCAGCCGCTACGGGAACAACCTCGAAGGCATCTCGTGCGTCAAACCAACGGCCTGCACTGCGACGGGAACCGATGATGGCAATGGGACTAGCTCGACGAACAGCCTGGTCGAGAGGTGGAACGGCAGCGATTGGGCCCGTCAGACCAGTGCCAATGTCGCAAACAGCTGGAACGACCTTAGCGCCGTTTCGTGCCCCCCGACGGGAGAATGTGTCGCCGTGGGAACCTCCTTCGCCTCGGCCTCGGCCACCTGGTCACCGCTGGCCGAAGTCAGCGCCCACGGCTCGTGGTCGATTTCGGTGACGCCGACCGTTGCGGGAGACGACACCTATTTGAAAGGCGTGTCCTGCACGAGCTCGAGCAACTGTGTCGCCGTGGGCTACTACCAGAACACATCTGACGTTCACCAAACGCTCATCGAGCAGTGGAATGGTGTGAGCTGGCAGATCGTATCCAGCCCGAACGTGGCATCACAGGACAGTTACCTCTGGGGTGTCCGGTGCTTCAAGGCGAGCGAGTGCTTCGCCGCTGGCCTCGCGGGCAACGCTGGATTGGTCGAAGAAGGAACGTAACGCCAGGCGCCGATCCAGGATCGTACTGGTGGACACGTCGGGAGAGTGCGCTGATCTCGAAGTGAACACCGCGGCTTTCGTCCCGACTCCGCACGAGGCTGCCTCACCGCATTCGGGATGCCCGCGCAAGGTGCGGTAGGCGAGCCAAGAACGGTCGGACTCGTCCACTGAACCCGACGGTGCGATAGGAGGTGAAGAGGACAGCCCTCGCCCGAGGCACATCAGGTGGATGGCGCCCTCTTCAAGTGGCGTCCGGGGGGTGGAGGAGAAGGAAGAGACGCGTCCAGCCAGGCCAGGTTGGCTGACCAAATTGCATGTTTTCCATCGCATTGGGCCGCGCTGGACGCTCTTGAGCGGGCTCTGAACAGGGCCTTCAGACGTCAGTACGGCTAGATCGGTGCATTTCTCAAGGTCCTGACAATCCTTGTCGACACATTTGAGAACTGCCGTAGCAGGCACCGGTGTAGGGGGTGGACGTGGTCACTGAAGAGGAATGGTCCGGAGAGGTCGCGCGGTCGGCAAAATTCCGTCTGATCAGTCCCATCATTGCGCTCGGCGCGTTTGGCCTGATATTCGTCCCGTGCCTGCTGCTGGGTCAGTCGTTGGCCTCTGGAATCTACGGAGACCTCATATCCATCGGAATCATCTTGGGAATCATGTTCCCTGTGGCGTTCGTGCTGGTTGTTCTCGGCGAACGGCAACAACGACGGACTGACGCGAAGGTGAGGAGCCTGAACGCCGAGCTGATCGATGCGGCAGCGGAGGCGGAGCGACTCAACCGCGAGCTCAGTCACGCTGTCACCGACACGGCTCGGCTAAACGAGGAGCTCAGTGCCGCCATGGCCCAGGCCGACCAGCAGGCCGAGATCAGGGACTCGCAGGCGCAGCGCCAACAGTTCGAGAGCCGACTTGCGAACGCACTCGATATGGCAGAAGGAGAACCCGAGGTCATCGAGGTGATCGAGCGGTCCTTTGCCACCGTGCTTCCCAGTTCTCCGGCGGAGCTGCTGCTCGCTGACAACAGCCACGCGCACCTCCACCGAATGGCCGCCGCCGCTCCCGACGGAAGGGCTCCGAGTTGCGGCGTGGATTCACCTGATCGCTGTCCTGCCGCTCGCAGGGCCCAGATCCAAGTCTTTAACGACAGCGATCATCTGGACGCCTGCCCGAAGTTGCGGAACCGAGCTGAAGGCCGAATATCAGCTACCTGCGTACCGGTCTCCATCATGGGCCGGACTGTTGGCGTGATCCACGCGACCGGGGAGCCAGACGCTGAAATGAACGAGGACAGGCTCGATGACCTGGCAACCCTGGCCAAACTGGCCGGGGCTCGCATTGGCCTCCTTCGCGTCATGGCTGAGACACAGTTGCAAGCTTCAACCGACACATTGACTGGTCTGCTCAACCGGCGGGCATTTTCTGAGCGGGTCTCCGCGGTTCCTGCGCATTTGCACCCTCTTGCCGTTGCGATGGCGGACCTTGATCACTTCAAGACGCTCAACGACACCTACGGGCACGACACCGGAGATCGGGCGCTCCGCCTTTTCGCACGAGTCCTGAACGACGCACTCCGAACCAGCGATGTCGTCTCTCGCTATGGCGGCGAGGAGTTCGCACTGGCATTTCCGGATTGCTCTGCGACCGACGCGGCAAAGGTGCTCGACGGTGTGCGAGCTCAGCTCGACGCCGCGATCACGGTGGGGGGGCTGCCAAAGTTCACGGTCAGCTTTGGCGTGACCGAGACGGAAGTAAACGAGGATTTCGACGCGGCGCTCCGTCGTGCCGACGAAGCTTTGCTGCACGCGAAGGGCGGCGGGCGGGACCGAGTCGTTCTCCATGACGCGATGGGCGAGATAACGACGTTGCGCAGCGACGACCACTCGCTCCGCAATTCGAGGAGTGGAGACACGCTCTTGGCGGTGGAGTAGCGCTGACTCCTCGGTGACCACAGCTACTCACACGGAGCAGGTGGCCGCCGAATCGATGGCGATCCGGCTCCCGATTCAGGCGATGGCTGGAAGTCGGGAAAGCGAAGTTCACGGAGGCCGGAGTACCGGTGGCACCGGGTAGAAGGACGCCGACGCGGTTCGGGAGATCATCCAGTCGGCCACCGGTTCGACGTTCTCCATTGTGATCTGCCGCGCGCGACGGACTCCTCATGGCCGTTGTGGGACTCCGCTGCGGCCCCGGTTTCTCTATTGGCCTCTGACTCTTCCTTGACCAGCCCGGGGCTCGACTCGAAATGCTTCGTGACGAATCAGAGGTACCAGTCGCCCGTCCAAGAAGTTGGCCGCAGTGTGCCTTCGCCTCACAAGTCCCCTTCAGCCAACAGGCGTACGGTCCGCCTACGGAGCCAACGAAGGAGGACCCATGCCATTCGTGCAAATGATCGAGTTCGAAACTGGACGAATCGACGAGTTCACCGCAACGGTCGATGAATGGTTGAAAGAGTCGGCGGACTGGCGCACTTCAACGAGGGCGCAGCTTTGCGAGAACCGCGATCACCCTGGCACCTATGTCCAGATGGTCGAGTTTCCGTCTTACGAGGTTGCGATGGAGAACTCCAATCGCCCTGAGACGGGCAAGTTCGCTGAGCGGCTTGCGGCCCTCTGCGATGGCGCACCCACCTTCCACAACCTCGAAGTGCTGCGAGTCGACGACATGTGAGGCTCCGGCGGGCGCCATACCGTCCCTCGCGTCCAAACAATTGGCCGCCGTGGCACCTCGACTCCCAAGGTCCACTCAGTCAACAGGCGTACCGTCCTCTGATAATGCGCTAGATACGGAGCCGTCCGGAGGTTAGTCATGGCGATTGACGAAGCTCGGGTTGAAGCACTTGTGGGCCAGATGGCTGGCCTCATGACTGGAGGTGGCCTCTGCCTCGGCATGTGGCTAGGCGATGAACTTGGCCTCTACCGAGCCATGGCTGGAAAGGGGGCGCTGAGCGCCGAAGATGTGGCTGAAGCAGCCGGCAACAATCGACGCCTGACCCGCGAGTGGCTCAACAGTCAGGCCGCTGCGGGACTCATGGACTACGACGGCGCCAGCGATACCTACACCTTGTCCGATGAGGCGGCCATGATCTTGGCCGACGAGGAAGCTCCTACCTTCATGGCGCGAGGAATGAACACCTTGATGGCGATGTTCATCGACGGTCCGAAGATCGCAGAGGCATTCCGTGGAGACGGGGCGATGAGCTGGGGCGACCATCACGAATGTCTCTTCCGAGGTACGGAGTGGTTCTTCCGGCCTGGCTATCGTGCTTTTCTGACGACGGACTGGATACCCGCACTTGGCGACATCGAGCAACGGCTCCAAGAGGGAGCCGAGGTCGCAGATATCGGCTGCGGTCACGGGGCATCGGCTGTGGTGATGGCCCTGGCGTTTCCGAACTCGCGCGTTCACGGGTTCGACTTCCACCAGGCATCAGTCGAGACAGCGGTCCAGCGCGCCGCCCAAGCAGGCGTCGCCGAGCGAACCGAATTTGCCGTTGCTGGGGCCAAGGAGTACCCGGGTCGCTACACCCTCATCTGCTTCTTTGACTGCCTGCATGACATGGGCGACCCGGTGGGTGCTGCTCGTCACGCTCGAGAACATCTTGAAGAGGACGGAGCGGTCTTGTTGGTCGAGCCGATGGCGCTCGACGACACGGCCACGAACATTGCCGAGAATCCTCTCGCAGCCTTGCTCTACACGGCCTCGTCGACGCTCTGCACACCGAACTCCCTTTCGCAAGAGGTTGGACTCGGATTGGGCGCGCAGGCCGGCGAAGGACGACTACGAGAGGTGTTCAAGGAAGCCGGCTTTACCCGGTTCCGCCGTGCGGCCGAGACACCCCTCAATATGATTCTCGAAGCTCGGCCCTGAGATAGGTGTCCCTAACGCCCGGGCCATCCAACTCCTGACGAAGCCGTGCAAGGGTTGCCAAGACTTCGAGCAATATATGGACTCCGGCCCGCATCAAGCTGACGGTGGGACATCACCCAGGCCCCGTCAGCATCTACTCAAAGTAGGCGCCCAGCGACCCTACGGTTGATAGGGGGGCGCCTCTCCCCAGCCCCATTTCGGGACCGGAGCGTGTTCCGTGACGGGTGCGCTCTGTTGTGAGTTACCCAGAGCGATGCGAGTGCCCCATTCGAGGTACGCAACCAGAGCGGACCGGAACTCGGGATCATCGGGCATCTCGGCATCGTCAGCCGCAAGGCGCATCAATGTGGCGAACCGGAACCTCTGTTCTTCTCTGATCCCCAGATCCAGGTGTTTGCTTAGCATCCGCTCATAGCCACCGAGATTGTCCGTGTACCGAGTGGGACCGCCGAACACCTCGCCCCACCACACGGCCACATGACGGCGATGCTCCTCGTGGACCCCTCCGGGGAAGAAAGGAGATAACAGGTCATCCCGCTCAACCCGGTCGTAGAAGGCGTTGATCATCCGCGAGATGGCATCCTCCCCTCCGGCCCATTCGTACAGCGTCGGGGGCTGTGCCACCGAAGTGAGCATAATCCGGCGGTATTCGTCCGGCCGCCCTAAGACTGAGCGCTCACCGATCTGCTCCGCCCAACATTTCGACCAGGTGTCATTGTCGGTCGTTATCGGCGGTCTTCAAGAATCCACTACAGAGGATTCGGAGTTTCGTGATCTTGTCCGCAGTCTCGTCGTAGTACGCAGTCTGTTCGCACACATAATCCCCGCCTTCATTGCGCACCCGAAACCGGTAAACGATTCGGCTGCGAGTGGTGATCTGGTCA
The DNA here is from genome assembly GCA_963726545.1 of uncultured Acidimicrobiaceae bacterium. Taxonomy (GTDB): domain Bacteria; phylum Actinomycetota; class Acidimicrobiia; order Acidimicrobiales; family RAAP-2; genus Bog-473. Next base: position 75,056 of record CAVSCV010000002.1, read on the forward strand.
GTAGAAACGGCGACGATCTCGTAAATGTCGTCGCTCGGCTCGAACCAGACCTGAAACACGGACTCGATGAGGCTCTTCGCTGAAGCGGCTTCCCAGGGAGAGCCGGGAGTCAGTCCACGGAAGTCGATCGCAGGGTCGATAACGTCTTCGACACCCAACCAGTCCTTGGCCAACAGAGAGCCAACGAAGCGCTCGCCGATCGAGATATCGGGTGGTCCCACGGGGACGTCCTTTCTTTCCGCCCTGAAACTGTATTCCGCCCCAGGTACTGATTCGTACTGCTTCAACGTGAACTGCGGACTCAGGCCCGGTGACTGAACCCTGTGGGGGTCCAGTTCAAGGAGACTCGACATAGGGTTTGTCCGTCGCCGGCTTCCGGAGACCCGCTCGAGAAGGGGGTCGACATGCGAGAGCGCACCAACGAAGTCCAGGTCGAGCGGGACGTCAAGGTCACGGTGTCGGACGGGACGGTGCTACTGACCGACGTCTATCACCCCGTGGGCATCGATGACGCCCCCACCATCTTGGAACGCACCCCCTACGGCAGGGCCAACTTTGCCTCGGCCATGGGCCCGGAGTTCGCCGCCCGCGGCTATCGCTACGTCCTACAGGCGTGCCGGGGCACGGATGGGTCCGGTGCGACGCACAGCTACTTCGCCGAAGCGGAGGACGGGAGGGACACGGCGGACTGGATCGCCTCCCAGCCGTGGTTCAACGGCAGCATGGGCAGCTTCGGCGCGAGCTACATGGGCTTCACCCAGTGGGCGCTGGCCTCTACCAAGCCGCCGCACCTCAAGGCCATGGCCGTCGCGCGGAGCTGCACGTGGGCTCGTTTGTGGACCACACGGATTTCTTTTGTCCGGCTCTGCGACGTGTCACCCGACGGCAGGTCCATCAACGTGTGTGTGCGACGGGACTGCAGCGCTTCGACCCTGTAGCCCCAAGTCTTCAACGAAAAGTCCCTTGTGCCACGCCATGGCACATCCTTAAACTCCCGTTGTGGCGGCGGAAACTTCCTACGCGGTGGGTGCAATATCCCTGCTCGAAGCAGCGGAGGCGCGACGCCGCGGCGGTCGCCTGCTCGAGGCGAGGGTCCAGTTCCTCGAGGCAGCACGGTTCGCCGAGGCGGTTGGCGACTCTCAGACCTACGTCAAGGCGACGCTAGGGGTCGGCGGCATCTGGGTTGACGAGCAACGTGACGCTGTGGCACGTGCGACCTTCGACACATTGCTGCAACGCGCCATCACTCTTGTGCCCGAAGACTCGGTCGAAAGAGCCCGCCTGGATGTGCGCCGAACAGCAGAAGCCGTCTACCAAGGTGCATCAGTCGACGGGGTCGCCAAAGCTGTCGAGCGAGTCCGGGGCTTTGGCGACGATGCAGCGACCGCGGAGGCATTGTCCCTGCTTCATCACGTCCAACTTGGTCCACGCTTCGCCGAAGTTCGACTTGGTGTGGCCGATGAGATCCTGTATCTCGGCGCGCGAGCCAATGACTCCTTCCTCTCCTCCATGGGGCTCTGCTGGCGCACCGTCGATCTCTTCTTGAACGGAGACCCACGTGCCGGTCAGTCGCTCCAAGAGCTTCGTGAGCGATCGGAGGCCGAGCGATGTGACGCCCTCGGTTTCGTCACTGATCTACACACCGCGATGATGCTCGCTCGTGCAGGACGTCTTGAGAGTGCAGAAGTTGCCGCCTCGAGTGCCCTGGAACGCGGAACAGACTTGGGCGATCCGGACGCTCCTGCGTACTACGGGGCCATGCTCGCGGCCCTGCGTTGGTGGCAGGGCCGCGCGTCGGAGGTCATCGAGTTCGTACGGAGCATCTCGACATCGCCGCGTTTGGGTTTCAACGACCATGTCTATCTCGCCGCAGACGCAGGTCTCTCGGCGGTATTTGGAGACTTCGATTCGGCAGAAGACGCACTGGCCCGAGTTGTTGGTCTCGATCTTGATCGCGTGGATCACTCGAGCAGCTGGCTAACCACCCAGTTCTTGATCGCCGAGGCTGCGTATCTGCTGGGAGATGCGGAGGTAGCGGAGAGTACGCGCCAGGCCTTGGCCCCCTACGCCCACCTCCCAGTGATGCCGTCCCTTGGTGTGGTCTGTTTCGGGTCGGTCGAGCGTTCCTTGGGTTTATGTGCCGCCACAGTCGGTCTCCCCGATGCCGCAGTTCATCATCTCGACGCTGCGATTCGAGTTGACCGCCGTCTCGGAAATCGGCCCATGGTCACTATGACCGAGCGCACGCTTGCCGACGTCCTTGATGCGAGAGGCGGAGAAAATGATGGAGTCCGTGCTCATCAGCTCGCCCTTGATGCTGAGGAACGTGCAAATCGGATGGCCATGGTGTTGCGTGATCCCCCGAGATGGCTCACCGCCCATCGATTTGCCCCCCGGACTAAGGGGCGCGTGAAAGAAGCTCTCTTTCAAAAGACACCTGGCGGTTGGCAACTCCTCACCCGCGGGCAGAAAGCACGGTTACCGAACCGTGTGGGATTCGCATACCTTGCCGAGTTGATTGACCGACCTCAAACAGATGTCGACGCGCTGAGCCTCGCCTCCTCAGGGTTGGTGTACGGCGATTCCTCCGATGCGGTGGCCGACGGGCAAGCACTTGACAGTTATCGGCGGCGTGCCCAGGAGCTGAAAGAGACAATCGGCCGAGCAGATCTCAAGCCGTCGGCTGTTGCCCGCTGTCGTCAAGAGCTCGACGCGCTTGAGTCTGTACTCGGAACGTCTACTGGGCTGGGCGGTAGGCAGAGGCTCTTCCCGGATAACGCGCAACGGGCGCGAACCTCTGTTCGGAAGGCGCTTGTTCGAGCGATCAATGAGATCGGGGCAGTGGAGCCAGACCTGGGCGAACACCTTCGGGCTTCTGTGGAGACAGGAATCACCTGCCGCTACTCACCTACGTCCTCGTGGAAAATGAGAATTCAGTATTGAACGAACTGAATCGCGGTCCCTGTGCTCCCGCGACAGGCAGTCCTTCACCCATCGCGGGAGACACTCAGACGACCGCTGAGAAATCCGAACTCGTTATGCGCTTTGCGCGAGTTCTGTGTCGTCACTCTCTCCACGACCACGAACAAGTTCGCTTACCGGTCTCCCGCCGAAAAGTTCTGGATGCAGATAGCGGCCCTGATCCTCAATGGGCTTGTCGACCTCTACCGGGATCCGGTTCGCGTTGGCCCATGCGTCTTGACGGATTCCCGTCACCTGCCAGGACACCTTCTGTCCAGACTTTCCTCCGGCGATTGAAAATCTGCCGTCGACGACTTCGTCCGAGACATGGAGATCAGGAGCGGCACCGCCTATCGCGGTCAGCTGATAGCGATAGTCACGATTCAACGCCTGAAAAAAGTCGGGCAAATCGACCGTGGCGCGACCGTCGAGGCCCAGCACGACCGTGCCGTTGTAGACATTCATCATGTCGGGGGATTCCACGAAGGAGTGGTACAGGTATTTGCCACCCGGGTCGAGCGGATGATCGATCCTGAACGAACCGCCGCCTTTTGACAGGGAGCCGGACACGTGTGCGTTGCCATCGGCATAGACGGCGATGCCGCCAGTACCGGTTGCTTCGGCGAAAAGCCCGAAACCATCAGTTCCCGTGCTTATGCCGTAAACACCGCTCGCCCCCTCTCCAGAGGCCGTGCCTCCTACACCCGCATTGGGCCCGGTGGTAACACCGGCGACCCCGTAGCCAGTGGTGGATTCTCCGAGGATGCCAACAGCAACGACACTGCTCCCGGTGTAGGCGCCCTCGATCGCATTCGCCTTCTTGTTCGTGATCGAGGTTGTGGCGGTCGCCTTGTTGGCTGCCCCGAGAATGACGGAGCCTCCATTCGCCGCCCCGGCGGTCTCGACAGCGGCCAAAGCCGCCACCGTGCCGGCGCCTGCGGCAGCTGCGCCCAGCATCAGTCCGCGACGACCCAGACGGCGAGTGTCCTCGCCCGTGCTGGGCCCCGGACCCTCTCCACTGCCTGCATTCGTCGTCGAATTGTCCGTCATGTTGCCCCTTTCGCCAATGTCCGATTCTCGCGTCGGCTCATCGCGGGTCCCGCGGGGAGTCCGATCGCTCATCACTAAGGCGTGACGCCGGTGTGCCGCGGCATGGCACAGCGGTGGCACAAGCTCCTGCGTCACCCAACTGGATGACGAGTTGTGGTACTGGTGATGTCGGACTGCGGCTAGCTGATGGTGAGGCCATTGTCGATGGTGTAGATGGCGCCGGTTACCGACCGGGCCTCGTCCGATGCGAGGAAAGCGAAGAGAGCCGCCACCTCCTCGGGTTCGGTCAGGCCCCTGGGCCCAAGCAACCGTCCTACGAGGTCCGGGTCCATGTCGTCGGGAAATGAAGCGCTGAGGGCAATGTTTGTATTGGTCCCGGCCGGGGCGATCGCGTTGACCCGTAGAGACGATTTGAGGTATTCGACGGCGAGAGACCTGGTGAGTTGAACGATGCCGCCCTTGCTGGCCGAATAGGCGGCAGAGTACGGAACGCCCTGGATCCCCGAGTTGGAGGCGATATTCACAATGCTGCCTCCTGACTTCAAGAGGTGCGGGATGGCAGCTTGAGAGAGGAAGAACGGTCCGTCCAGGTTGACGCTCATTACCCGGCGGTACTCGTCGCGCGCCATGGCGGTCGTGTGGGCCGCCCGATAGATGCCTGCCACATTGCCCAAGACATCCAGCCGGCCGAAACGGTCGAGGCACGCATCCACGGCAGAGACGCAAGCATCGGGGTCCGCAACGTCGGCGAGAAATCCGGTGGCGGTTCCCTCGACCAGGGCCAGGGTTTCGTCCAGGCGTGTCCGGTCGAGCTCAACGGCGAGAACCCTGGCCCCTTCATCGCACAACCGGCGCGTAATGGCCCGTCCGATTCCCGATCCGGCGCCTGTGATCAGGGCCACTCTTTCTTCAAACCGGTTCATGATTGGTTATCCCCCTTCAGCTGCCTCTCGCGCCTGGCATCGGCGAACCCCTCGAGTAGCTCTGCGAATTAGGGGAGCGTACGACTTTCCTCGTCTCGCTTCACTCCGCCTCAACCTGACATGTTGAGGCCACCAATGACGTTGATCGAGTGGCCGTTGATGAACCCGGAACTACCTACTCGGGAGTTGACGAGGGAGCCTGTGACTGGCAATCGGGCGAAGCTGCCACCCGCTCGGTACGCGATTGGCGCAAGACCCGCCGTTAGTTTCTAGGCGTGACGTCCTCATGGCGCCAGCTGCGGCGACTTCGGGTGGTCTTCCTAACCATGGGAGTGCTCTTCTTACTGGTCGGCTGCTGGCAGGCGGCTAGGAGTGATGTGTCGGCCGCCTCGGCGCGAGCCGAGGCGGGGCGTGTCGAATCCGGCACGCCTGGCCCGGACGCGGTGACTGCGTTCGGTACCGCGGCTGCCGTGGCTGGGACGACGCTCAAGAATCTGACCGCTCCCATCGTGGGGGTTGCGGCCGTTCCCAGCGGACTCGGATACTGGGTGGTGGCCGCTGACGGCGGAGTGTTCGCCTACGGGAACGCGGCTTTCGAGGGGTCGGCTGGCGGGATTCACTTGAACGCACCGGTGGTTGGGATGGCGGCAACGCCTGACGGTGGTGGCTACTGGCTGGTCGCCTCCGACGGTGGCGTGTTCGCCTACGGGAACGCGGCTTACCAGGGGTCCGCTGGCGGGATTCACTTGAACGCACCGGTGGTTGGGATGGCGGCAACACCTGACGGTGGTGGCTATTGGCTGGTCGCCTCCGACGGTGGCGTATTCGCCTACGGCGACGCGGTGTTCGCTGGCTCCATGGGTGGCCGTTCTCTCAACCAACCGATCGTCGGGATGGCTGCCACCCCGATCGGTAACGGCTACTGGATGACGGCAGCGGACGGCGGAATCTTTGCTTTCGGGGACGCACCGTTCGAGGGTTCGATGGGCGCGAGGCCCCTCAACGAACCGATCGTCGGCATGGCCGCGTCACCCGACGGGGCTGGATATTGGTTGGCCGCCTCCGACGGCGGGGTCTTCAACTTCGGGGATGCCCCGTTTGAGGGATCCGACGGTGGCACTCCCGAGCAAGCTCCAGCCGTCGGTATCGCTGGTCTCTCAGGCGGATATTGGATCGCCTACGGCACTGATCTGAGGGCACGGATGATCCCGGAGATAGCCGGTTACGTCGCTGGACGGGCCGACAACGTGACTGTTGCCGTGGATGACTTGACGACGGGTCTGATCTACCAGTTTCGGCCCGGAGTGGTCGAGAACACGGCCAGCACACTGAAGGTCGACATTTTGGCCACCCTGATGGTCGAGGCCCAGGCCGCCGGGCGCGCCCTCACGCCCGAGGAGCAGAGTCTGGCAGTCCCGATGATCGAGGAAAGCCTGGACAGCGCAGCTGACACCCTCTGGACTCGGCTCGGGCCAGCTGCCGTCGGGGTGGTCGAACGAGAGGCAGGAATGACATCGACTGTTCCCTCCACGGATGGCGTCTGGGGAAGCACGACCACCACGGCACTCGACCGACTCGCCATGATCCGAACGGTTGTGGAGCCCAACTCGTTGCTCACGGATGCATCACGCGGCTACATCCTCGACCTCATGGAGAACATCACTCCCTCCCAGGATTGGGGCGCGACGGGTGGAGTGCCCTCGGGGGTGACTGTGGCCCTCAAGAATGGGTTCGCAGTGGTCAACGGGTGGCAGATCAGTACCACCGGCTGGGTCAATGGTGCCGGCCGTGACTACCTGATTGCCGTGCTCACAAATGAAAACGCCTCGGAGCAATACGGCATCGACACTGTGAACGCTGTATCTGGCTTCGTCTGGAACGCGCTCGGGCCTTGACTCGCTGACCTCTGGCCGTGACCACGAGAGCGCGCCAAAGATCTCGGTGTCCAAGCTTCATCTACGAAGGCGTTGGCGCACCTCCAACGATGCTCACGGTTTCCCATGAGCATCCTTGGAGGTGGCGGGAATCGAACCCGCGTCCTCCGGCACCGCAGTAGGCCTTCTCCGAGCGCAGCCGGCGGTGAATTGTCGAGGGCGGCACCGTTGCCGGCAGCAATGCCGCCCCGTAACCAACAAAGATTTCCTCAGTGTTCAGTTGGTGTGAGCCACTGAGTAAGCCCCACAAGATGACGCCCGCTTTCCGATCCGTGAGGCGGGGACCGGGCGGACGTCGCTACCTAAGCAGCGAGCGCGAGCGAAGGTTGCTCGGCGTTTGTTTTTGGTTCCGGCTCTTTAACGTGGCTCCGGAGACCACGGCTCGCTTCTCCTACCTTGACGACCGAAGTCGAAGCCAATCACCCCCATGTATTTGGGACACCCGGCCACCTTGACCGAGACCGCACAGTCTACGGCGGTCCACCCACTCCCGGCTACGGGGCGGCGTACCGGCCGATTTCCTTGGTGGCCCGAGCGGCCTCCCGCTCCAGCTCACGGGCCATGATCACGTTGCGCTTGTCGTAGAGCCGCCGGCCCTTGGCCAGGGCCAGCTGCACCTTGGCCTTGCCGTCGCGGAAGTACAGCGAGGCCGGGATCAGGGTGAGCGACTGCTGCTGCGTCTTGCCCAGCAGCTCGTCGATCTGCGCTCGGTGCAGCAACAGCTTGCGCTTCCGGTCCGGATCGTGCTGCCCGACGCCCGTGGCGAACTGCCAGGGCGGGATGTGCATCTGGAAGAGCCACATCTCGCCGGCGTCGACCCGGGCGTAGGCCTCGTTGATCTGCGCTTTTCCCTCCCGGAGCGACTTCACCTCGGACCCCTGCAGCACGATCCCGCACTCGAACGTCTCCAGGAACTCGTACTCGCGGCGGGCGCGCCGGTTGGTGGCGACCGTCCGGTCGACCGTGCGCTCCTCGCGGGCCGCCGCCCGCTTGGCGATCTGTTTCTTCGCCCTGGCCATGAGGGGTACGAGGGTACCCTTCACCGGTGCTTCGCCTGTCCCGCACCATGTACATGGAGATGGTGGCCCACTGCCTGGCCGGCCTCCCCGACGAGGCCTGCGGCCTCCTGGTCGGCTCTTACGGCGGTGACGAGGCCACCCACCTCTTCCCGACGGCCAACGCCGCCGCCTCGGCCATGGTCTACGAGATCGACCCCAAGGAGATGCTCAAGGTCGACCGGGAGGCCCAGGCCATGGGCGCCGACATCATGGGCGTGTTCCACTCGCACACCCACACCGACGCCTACCCGTCGCTCACCGACGTGCGCCAGGCCAGCGACCCCGGCTGGCACTACGTCCTGGTCTCGCTCCGCGACACCCACCCCGTGGTGCGCAGCTACCAGATCGTCGGCGGCGAGATCACCGAGGAGCCGGTCGTGGTGCCCGGGCTCACCCTCGACCTCCCCGGCCTGGACCCCGCCTGACCCCGACCTTCCCGCCGCCAGCCCCTCAGCCCCTTCGCCCCTCAGCCGGCCCTGAGCCCGCCCGACGGGCGCTCGAGCAGCGCTCTGTAGAATGGTTACCAAGTCAGTCAACAATCGGCTGGCCGCTCCGGCGGCTGGTCAGCACGGCATTCCACCCGAACGCACGTCCTACGAGGAGGCCCTGTGGCCGTCGAAGTCCGCCTACCGACCGTCCTGCGCAACCAAGCGGGCGGCGCCTCCGTCGTCCACGTCGACGGCGCCACCATCGGTGAGGTGCTGGGCAAGCTCGTGGCCGAGTATCCCGGGATGTCGGACCAGGTCTTCCAGGGCGACGGCTCCCTGCACAAGTTCGTGAACATCTACGTCAACGACGACGACGTCCGCTATCTCGACGGCCTCGAGACCCCGGTCCCCGACGGCGCGGAGGTGTCCATCCTTCCCGCCGTGGCCGGGGGCTGAGACCGGTCGGAGTGGCGGAGTCTCACATGGCGGTATCCCAATCGACAGGGTCGGAGACGGGTCTGCGCGCCAGCGCCGGCACCGGCGCGCCCTACGCCTCGGTGCTCGACCTGATCGGCAACACGCCGCTGGTCGACATCAGTGAGCTGAGTCCCAACCCGCGGGCGAGCATCGCCATCAAGCTCGAGGGCCAGAACCCCGGTGGCTCGGTGAAGGACCGGGTGGCGCTGTCGCTGATCGAGGACGCCGAGCGCCGGGGCGTGCTGCGTCCGGGGGAACCGGACCAGATCCTGATGGAGCCGACGTCGGGCAACACCGGCATCGGGCTCGCCATGGTGTGCCGGGTCAAGGGCTATCACCTCAAGGCGGTGATGCCGACCAACGTCTCGGTGGAACGGCGCCAGCTGTTGGAGCTGTGGGGAGCCGAGATCATCGAGTCGCCGGGGTCGCAGGGCTCCAACGGCGCCGTGACCATGGCCCGAGGCCTGGCCGAGGAGCATCCCGAGTGGGTCTTCCTCTATCAGTACGCCAACCCGGCCAATCCTCGCGCCCACTACGAAGGGACCGGCCCCGAGATCCTGAGGGACTGCCCCTCCATCACCCACTTCGTGGCCGGGTTGGGCACGTCGGGAACCTTGCTCGGCGTCGGTCGCTTCCTGAGGGAGAAGTTGGGCGACGCCATCTCCATCTGGGCGGTGGAGCCGCCCGCCGGTGAAATGGTCGACGGACTGCGCAACCTCGACGACGGGTACATCCCGCCGATCTTCGAGAATCTGGGCGGCGCCGAGCTGCTCGACCGCAAGACGGTGGTGCGTCCCCGCGAGTCGATCGAATGGACCCGTCGTCTGACCGAGGTGGGGATCTTCGCCGGTATCTCGACCGGCGCTGCCCTGGCCGGAGCGGTGAAGTGCGCCGCCTCGCTGGGCGAGGGCGAGTCGGCGTCCATCGTGGTGGTCTCCGCCGACGGTGGGTGGAAGTACCTGTCGACGGGCGCCTGGACCGACGACCTCGACGAGGTCACCGAGCGGGCCAAGGGGATCATCTACTTCTAACCGTCGGGTCGTTCCCGGCCGAGTGAGAAGTGAGGCCCAATTCGAAGCCCGACCCATCCTGCGAGGGGACTGGGACCCCGCCACCGGGGTTTCTGTCCTTCGTGTGCCCGCGACGAGGTGTATTTGCCCACGTCGGGGGAATGGATTGCCTCAAGTGACGAGCAATTCGAGTCGATATCGCCCGGGAGAGGAATGCGGGCCTCACGTGGGCCCGTCCGCTGGAACGTCAGAGGGGCCGCAGAATGAAAATCCGACGCACTCACCACACCGGCGCGCCCGGTTCGGACGGTGATCTTCTCGTCGGGTCCGGGCACGGGACCGGGCACGAGGACACAGACCTGGAGGCGGAGGAGCAGGCCAAGGCCGTCGTTCTGACGGACTCGAATGACACTGAGGCCGAGCCGGCCGCGCCCGCCGCGGGCTCCGGTGCCACCAATTCTGAAGGAACGGTCGAGCGGGCCGCGCCGACCAACCGGCCCCGGGGACTCCTCGGAGAGGTCCTGGTCGCTCGGGGTCTCGTCACGCTCGATCAGGTCGGTCTCGCCCTGCAGCTGCAAGCCACCTCGGGCAAGAAGCTGGGCGAGGTCCTCGTCGACATGGATGCGCTCGACGAGCGCACCCTGGTCAATGCCCTTGCCGATTACTTCGGTCTCGACGTCACGGACCTCCGCCGCGACGTGCCCGACCCCGCCGCGCTGGCCATGATCCCCGAGGATGTCGCTCGCGAATACCTGGCCATCCCGGTCAAGCTCGAGGACCGCACCCTCACCGTCGCCGTGGCCCAGCCCAGTGACGATCTCCGCTTCCTGCTCTCCGAGACGAGCGGGTGCTCCGTCCGGCTGCGCCTGGCCCCCCTGAGCGACATTCGCTGGGCCATCGACCGCACCTACCAGGCCATCGGCAGCCTCGACCAGTACGTCCAGGCCTTCCAGGCCGTGGAGACCACGCGCAAGAAGAGCGCTCCCAAGACCGAGGCCCCGACCCAGGTGGCCGAGAACGCCCCCGTCGTGCAGGTGGTGGACAGGATCCTCACCCAGGCGGTGCGCGACCGCGCCTCCGACGTGCACATCGAACCGTCGCAGGATGCCGTGTACATCCGCTACCGCATCGACGGAGCGCTCAAAGACGTGCTCCAGCTCCCCGTGAGCATGGGGACGGGTCTGGTGAGCCGGATCAAGATCATGGCCGGCATCGACATCGTCGAGAAGCGCCGTTCCCAGGACGGACAGTTCTCGACCGAGGTCGACAACAAGGGCACCGACGTCCGTGTGTCCACCGTCGCCACCATCTGGGGCGAGAAGTGCGTGCTCCGGATCCTCGACAAGAACCGCTCGGTCCTGCGCCTGAACGAGCTGGGTATGCCCGTCGACACGTACGAGACGTACTCGAAGCTGGTGCGGGCGCCCTCGGGCATGGTGCTGTGTGCCGGCCCGACGGGAAGCGGCAAGACCACGACGTTGTACGCGACGTTGAGTGAGGTCAGCGACCGTGCCCGCAACGTCATGACGATCGAGGACCCGGTCGAGTTCATCTTCCCCAAGATCAACCAGATCCAGACCAACGAATCGGCGGGGCAGACGTTCGCCACTGCGTTGAAGTCGATCCTGCGCCAGGACCCCGACGTCATCCTCGTCGGTGAGATCCGTGACATCGAGACCGCCCGCATCGCGGTGCAGTCAGCGCTCACCGGTCACTTCGTCATGTCCTCGGTCCACGGGAACGACGCCGCCTCGGCGCTGCACCGATTCCTCGACATGGGGATCGAGTCCTTCTTGATCAGCTCGTCGGTGGTGGCCATCGTCGGCCAGCGTCTCCTGCGCCGCATCTGTCCGTCCTGCAAGACGGGCTACGCACCGACCGCAGACGAGTTGGCCTTCTACCAAGCGAACGGCGGGTCGACGAACACGGAGTTCTGGTACGGACCGGGCTGCAACTACTGCGGCAACACCGGCTACCTCGACCGCGTCGGCGTCTACGAGCTGCTGCGGATGACGCCTGAGATCAAGCGTCTGATCGTCGAACGTGCGTCACAGGACGATCTGCGCGACCAGGCTCAGGCACAGGGCATGCGTACGCTGTGCGACGAGGCCATCGCACTGGTCGACCAGGGCTCGACGACGATCTCCGAGGTCGTCCGTGGCATCTACACCATGAACGTCTGATCTGGAGGAGACACTTCTCTGGAAAGAGACCTTTCCTGCAACGTCTTTTCGTTGGGTCAACGCTGGCACCCCACGTGGGACCACTCAGCGTTGACCCGCTAGAACAGGGTCGAGCAACTAGGCGACGCTTGCCGCCATTCGTTCTGTAATCCACGCCGCCAGGTCGGCCACCATCGCCTCGGTCAGAGGTTCAGCAGCGACGGTCATCAACCGAGCGGCGGTGACCTCGCCGTCCTCGTCACCCGCCGGCGGCGACCACGGGTGGCCGTTGCGCTGGCAGAACTCGATCGTGGCGATCAGCGCCACCGGCGCGTTGCCGTCCTTCAGCGGGTGGTTCTTCACTAGGTGGGCGCACAGCACCGCCGCCTTGGTCGCGAAGTCCGGGTAGGCCTCGGTCCCGCCGAACGCGGCCATCGGTGCGTGCAGCGCAGAATCCGCTAGATGAAGAATCGAATCCTCCGCCACCTTCTTCGCCGGGATCTCCAGGACCGCTTCGGCGATCAGGAGGAAATCGGCCAGCTCCAGGGGCCGCACCTCTGACTCAACGGCCGCCGCGTCGACGCTGCGCCCAGGCTCGTCACGTCCATCGGGGGTCATCGCTTGAGCCGCTCGAGGGCCCGCTCGTTCTGCCGAATGGCGTCGGCCAGGCGGATGTAGAAGGCACGGTCTGTCCGCCGCTTGCGCACTGAAGCGTTGAGGGTGGGGCGGTTGGGCAGCTCGCCCCTCGGCTTGACCGGGTCGGATCCGTCCCCGTTCGACTCGACTTTCACAGGCCTGATTTTACGGGCGCCGACTCAGCGCCCGCTCAGGCGGCGATCGATCGACGGCCGGCACCTATTGACCTCAGATCAACGCCGCACTAGATATCTGCAACGGAGATTGGCGAGCGGAGGAGGCGGGATCATGAAGGTGCGCGGAGTGCGGGTCCTTGCGGGGACGTGTGTCTTGATGCTCGGTATGGCCTTCGCCGTGACCCCGGCGGGTGCGGCCGCCACGCCCAGCACCGCCTCGTGGCAGCAAGAGGTGAGCGCGCTCCCGGTGCCGGCAGCGGGGTGCTTCACCGCCGACTTCCCCGTGGCGGCCTGGCATGCGGTCTCGTGCCACCAGGGCCCGGAGGTCCCGTTTGCCTCCGCGAGTGCAGGCGTTCCCACGTCCACGGTCGGCGATGGTCTCGACTACTCCGCCACGTCATCGGGGGGCCTGCTTCGAAACGCGACGGGATCGTTTCCCTCGGTAACCGCCGGGTCAACCGAGAAAGGCATCGTCCCGATTTCCGGAAGTCCGAAGGAGGCCAATACGTTCAGCCTCCAACTGAACTCGAGCTTCTTCTCTGGAAGCCCGGCGTGCTCGACGGCGGCCAAGCCGAGCAAGTGTCTGGGCTGGCAGCAGTTCGTCCTGTCGACGGATCCCGATCCGAACGAACCGGTGTTCCTCTTCATGCAGTACTGGCTGATCAACTACAAGAATCCCTGTCCCAGCAGCTGGATCCCCTACGGCACGGACTGCTACACGAACAGCAAGGCCATCAATCCACCCGCTCTCACGGCGGCACAACTGAGCGGCGTCTCGCTCAAAGGCACCGCGAAGGCAGGCGGCTCGGACCAAGTCATCTTGACCAGTGGAACCCACGATTACTCCGTCTCGAATTCCGACAGCGTGGTGGACCTTGCCGCGCATTGGAACACGGCCGAATTCGGCGTGTTCGGCGACGGGGGAGGGTCCAAGGCGATCTTTAGCGCGGGCACGACGATGCAGGTCAAGACTGCGACGATCGACGGCACCACGCTGGCGCCGACGTGCAGTCAGCAGGGCTTCACGGGTGAGACCAACAACCTCAACTTGGTGAAGACCCCCAAGAGTGCCGGCGGATCCAGCCCCGCGATCGTGTCGGAGCAGAGCAACACGCTCCAGACGGCGGCCACGTGCCTGACCAGCCCAAAGGGATGAGCTAGGCGGTCACGCGACCGTTCGAGCCGGTTCGCCGTCCCGCGCCGGTCCTACTTCGACACCATCTCGCACAGCTTCTGCACGGTGTTCCAGTTCCGGGTCGTGCTCACGACACCGAGCCGTCGCTCCAGGAAGCTGCCGCTGTACTTCGTCTCGGCGTAGCCGTCGGGCGTGTGCACGTAGACCTCGCGACCGTCGACGACCAGCTCATCGTGCCGGCTTGGCGGGAGGGGCGACAGCGACGCCAGGGCGGCCTTCGTCGGCACCGTGGCCAGGAAGGTCACGTGGTGGCGGGACGGGTTGGCCCCCGCCTTGGCGTACGGGCTGAATCGACCGACCCGCTGGAGCTCGGCCACCGTGCGCAGCAACACCGCCGGTGAGTCTCCGAAGTCGGAGGCCAGCTGGGCCTCGATGGCCGAAGCCACCGCCTTCTCGCTTTTCGACGGGCTCGTGAAGAGCACGTTCCCGGTCTGGATGTACGTCCGCACGTCGTCATACCCAAGGGCATCGAAGGACGCTCGCAGGTCGGCCATCGCCAGCCGACCGTGGCCGGCCACGTTCACACTGCGCAGGAGGGCGACGTAGCGGGGCATGCGCGTCTCAAACTAACCGCGCTGGACCGTCTGGCGAGGGTCGAGCGACTTCGTCACCGACCAGATGGTGCGATGTCCAGCCTCGAGCGCTTCTCCACAAAGGTCGCCGTGCATCTCACGCTGGCCGCGGAGGAAGTATCTCGGGCTCGTCAGGGTTCTCGCCCGAGACCGCGACTCCCTTCCAGAACGCGACGTAGCCCTCGATTTCAGCGGCTGCGGGATACGGTGCCGCGTAGTACCACGCTGCATCCAGGTTCTGCACACCATTGACGGAGATGCTCAAGTAGTTGGCGTCCCCCTTCCAAATGCAGTGTGTCGAGTGAGCGCTGCGCTCTAGGAGTTCGAAGGCGACGTCTCCGGGCGGGAAGTAGTGGTTTCCTTCGACGAGGACGGTCTTGCTGCTCTCGGCGATCAAGATTTCCTGCCACCTGGCTTCTATGGTCATTCAATTGTCCTCTCGGCGAAGTGGGGGACCGCTCCGCACACCGACCTTGGGCGGTCTGCAGTTGGCAACTAAGTTAGAGAACTGACTTTACCAGAAGCTCGGCTGTCTATCGTCGAGAGGCGAGACTCGACATCTGGGACAGAATATGGTCTTATTATCGCTGTACACTCTCATTATGAGACCATAGATTGGAGTCCAGCGTGTCGAAGAACGCCGACGTATTCCGCACCTACCTCGAGCGCTTCACAGGCGGTGACGCCGTTGGGGCCGCCGAGTTGTTGGCCGACGAGTTCACCTTCGAGGGACCAGTGCTGCAAGCAAGCAGCAAGGCCGAGTTTCTTGCGGGCGCGGCCAGCCTTGGCCCAATCGTCCGTGGCTGCGAAGTGCACCGCCAGTGGTCAGACGGCGACGAGGTCTGCTCGTTCTACGACTTCCAGATCGAGACTCCGGCCGGTGCCGGTTCCATTCCCATGGCGGAATGGTCAATTGTGCGTGAGGGCAAGCTGGTGGCGTCGCGCCTCGTGTTCGACACGGCGGCCATGGCCGCGTTCATGCCCCAGAACTAAGTCAGATCGAAGTATGCCCAAGGAGCGCTGGAACGGTTATGGCCGCTTTTGTCCGCTGGCCCGCGCGCTGGACGTGGTCGGCGAACGGTGGACCTTGGTGATCGTGCAGGAGCTCATGAAACGACCCAGCCGCTACGGCGAGATTGGTCGAAGACTGCCCGGAATCGGCACGACCGTGCTCGCCGACCGGCTACGCAAGCTTGAGGCCGCAGACGTGATCGAGCGGCGCACGGGCCCGGTCGGTGCGGGCGTCCTCTACGTGATGACTGAACGCGGGTTGGCGCTCGAGGAGTCCCTCGCCGCGTTGCGGCGGTGGGGCGTCGCCTACCTCGTGGATCCCACCGCTGATGGTGGGGAGGATCATGCTTTTGATGTGCATTACGTCGACGGGATCGACGCCCTGGAGGCAGCCGAGTTCGGGCTGACAGTGGAGGGCCGAGCAACCACTCTGCGCTTCGCCAATGGGCGGGTGGAGCAGCTGCCCGGCCGGCCCAAAAAGCCCGTGCTGATCGTGAACACGAGCCAGTCGTTCATGGATCGCTGGGCCGGCGGCGACGCCTCATGGGACGATGGCTTGGCCGACGGAGACGTGACACTCACCGGTCGTGTCGAAGCCTGGCCACGCTGGCTCGCGGCCACGGGGTATCTGCTCGCCTACGAAACTGAGGCGAGCAATGGCTGAGTTGTTCTCGGAGCTCGCCGAGGATCTGCTCGCGATACCGGGAGTGAGCCGGAGCACAATGATGGGATTTCCCTGTTTGCGCAGCCACGGCGTCTTCTTTGCTTGCGTGGAGCGCGGAACGGGCCGACTCGTCGTGAAGTTGTCTGAAGACCGAGTCGATGAGCTTGTTGCCGTGGGACGCGCACAACCTTTTGCGCCGAATGGCCGAACATTCCGGATGTGGGCGGCTGTCGTTGGGAAAGACCGCGATGTGTGGTGTGGCCTGCTGCAGGAAGCCCGCGCCTACGCCGACTTCTGATCAATCGCAGTGAGGTGTCGGCCCACAGGAGTGCGTTGTCGACCCGAATTTCCATACTGGCCTGCGTGACATCTGAAGATCGTGGGGGAATGGTCGGTACTCAAGTAGGCGGTCACGGTGCGGGGTCGGCTACGTCCCGATCGATCCG
Source organism: uncultured Acidimicrobiaceae bacterium (assembly GCA_963726545.1). Classification (GTDB taxonomy): domain Bacteria; phylum Actinomycetota; class Acidimicrobiia; order Acidimicrobiales; family RAAP-2; genus Bog-473. The sequence goes on from CAVSCV010000002.1 coordinate 91,759, forward strand.
AAATGGGCTGAGGTCGAAGGGCGGGGGCACGGCCTCGGCCAGATCGGCCAGCACCTGGCCCAACAACGGACCGAACTTGAACCCGTGTCCGCTGGTGCCACAACCGACGACGACGGACCCGATCCGGTCCAGCACGAAGTCGGTATCGAGGGAGTTGTCGTACACGCAGCGTTCCGTGGTCACCGGATGTGGGTCCAGGCCGGGCAGCAGCCGGCGCACCGCGTCGCAGAGAGCGCTGAGCTGCGCGTCGTCGTCAGGCATCGGGTTGGGATCTGCCGGGTCGTAGTGCTCGAGCGCGGCACCGGGCGTGTGCTGCGCCATCTTGAACAGCCCGGCGTGCACCCCGTCGCCCAGGACGGGCAGTCCGTAGGTCATGTCCCGCCCCCACTCAATGAACATGGGCACGCCACTGCCACCCCCGTCGGCCCCGGGCCACCGGAAGTAGGCCACCTGGGGGAGTGACGGCGTCGCGGCCACTGACCCCGATGCGCCACCCAGGCCGCTCACGCCCGCCTCGTCCCCGAACGACCACTCGAGGAGCCCGAGCGAGGACGGCCCCGCGCACACGACGACCACGTCGGCCTCGAGCACCTCGCCGTCCGACGTCACCACCGAAGCCCCGCCGCCGCCGCCCGTCCGCCCGTCGTCACGCACCGACGACACCGCACGCCCGTACTCGACCCGCAGACCTCCGACCTCCACCAGGGCGGCCAGGCACTCGTCCGCCGCCAGGACACCGGACTCGGGCTCGTAGAGCACGGGACCGTACGTCACCAGCCCCGCCGCCGCCCAAGAGAGAAGAAGACGGCTCGACCACCGAGCCCGGCACCCCGTGCAGGGCCAGCGCCCGACCGACCGCAGCGACCGACGCCGGGTCACCGAAACTCAGCTGCCCCGTCACCCGCAGCAGGGTCCGCCCACTCGAAGACTCCAACGAACGCCAGAGATCCCGGGCCAGCAAGGCCATCTCGACGTAGCGCCCCTCTCGATACCCCAATCGAAAGATCCGGGCGTCCCCCTTGGATCCGCACCGCTCGTGGCCCGCCGACGCCCCGGCCTCGAGCACCCGCACCGACCAGCCCCGGCCCGACAGCGCCCACGCCGCCGAGAGACCCAGCAGCCCGCCCCCGATCACCACGCAGCGACGGCCGGACCCCACGCCGGCGATCATAGGGAGCGGCGCCCGGACGCCCAGACCTAGAAGACCAGGTCGGCGGAGGTGCGGGCACTACCATTCGGCGGGGTTATGCAACAGACGGACGCGGCCACGGAGCCACCGCGCCGAACGGAGCAGGAGCACAGCCCGCCACCGGAGGGGGACGAGCCGGCCGACACCGCCGACACCCCAGCCGCCCCAGCGCCCCAGCCGCCAAGCCCCCCCGCCAGCCCAACGCCGCCACCAGGGCCATCAAGGCGGTCGGCTTCCACGCCGGCGCCATCGTCCTCTTCGCCATCCCCGCCGTCGCCCTCTGGTGGCACGTCTGGTCCACGCACCCGAGCGCCACCCTGACCTGCCCCTGCGGAGATCCGGCCCAGCAAGTCTGGTTCACCGCCTGGCCGGCCTACGCCCTCGCGCACGGTCACAACCTCGTGTTCTCGCAGTGGGTCAATGTCCCCGACGGCGCCAACCTGCTCTCGAACACGTCGGGCACGCTCGTCGCCACGCTGCTGGCCCCGGTCACGTGGGCCTGGGGCCCGATCGCCGCCACCAACGTCGCCCTCACGCTGGCCCCCGCCCTCAGCGCGTGGGGCTGCTTCGTCGCCCTGCGCCCGCTCCTCAAGTGGAAGCTGGCCGCCTTCCCCGCCGCGCTGGTCTTCGGCTACTCGGCCGCCATCGTCACCTCGCTCGCCTTCGGCCACGTGTCGGTGACCGTGCTGGTGATCCCGCCCATCCTCTTCACCCTCCTGCACGAGATCCTGATCCGCCAGGAGCACTCGGCCCTGCGCGACGGCCTTTGCCTGGCGGCCCTCCTCGTCCTGCAGTTCTTCATCTCCCCGGAGGTCCTCGTCATCTGCGCCCTCCTCGGCGTCATCGGCCTCGTGCCGGTGCTCGTCGTGGGCTGGCGTCAGATCCGGGTCCGGGCCTGGCACGCATTCCCCGCGCTGACCCTCGGCGTCCTCGTGGCCGCCGTGCTCCTGGCCTACCCGGTCTGGTTCGGCCTGGACGGCCCCCAGGCCGTCACCGGTGTTCTCTTCGCCATCGCCCCGCTCGCCGGCGTTCCCCTCTCGGGCGTGCTCTCCCCGGGCCAGTACGGGTCGTTCGCCAACGGCTACGTCCGCCTCGGCGGCTACAGCGGCCGCCTCGGACCACCGCCCGACTTCATCGGGATCGGCGCCGCCGCGGCAGCCGTGGCCTCCTTCGTCCTGGCCTGGCGCCGTCCCCTGACCTGGCTGGTGGTCCTGCTCGGCGTGGTCAGCCTGTGGCTCTCGCTCGGCCCGTACCAGTTCGGCGAATCGGCCTGGCTCAGCCACCTGTGGCTGCCCTGGCGCAACCTCGACACCCTCCCGATCCTCAAGGAGATCCTGGCCGACCAGATCACGCCGTTCATCGCCCTGTTCCTCGCCTTCCTGCTCGCCCTCGGCCTCGATGCGCTCTTCACCCTGCCCGCCGGCCTCCGCCGCACCGACCGCTCCGACGGCCCCGACCGCGCCGACGGCCCCGACCGCGTGACGGCCCCGACCCGCCGACGGCCCCACGCGCCGACCGCCCCAGCTGGTTCGACCGCCACCGCCGGGCCGTCACCCTCGCCGCCACGGCGGCGGTCGGCGTGGCGGCGCTCCTCCCGCTCTTCCTGACCTTCGACCTGCCCTTCAAGGTGGTCCACGGTCCGCCTGCCGCCCTATTACCGCACGGTCTCGCACACCGTCCCGCAGAACACGGTGCTCCTGACCATCCCCTTCGCCGTCTCGGGCGAGGCCCAGCCGATGCTGTGGCAGGCCGTCAACGACTTCCACTTCCGGCTGGCCGGCGGCGCCCTGAAGACGCCGAACGCCAGCGGCGGGCCCGTCCAGCAGGGTGCGCCCGGATCCGCCCGCAACATCCTCACCAGCCTCACCGTGGCCGGCAAGCCCACGCCGACCGGGGCGGCCTCCGAGCTGCTCACCGTGCGCCGCGCCCTGGTGCAGTGGCACGTGCAGCGCGTCGTGATCGCCGGCGACAGCCTCGACCCGAAGTATGCGTCGGGCTTCTTCACCGAGGCCCTCGGGGTCGGGCCGGTGTTCGAGCACGACGCCTGGGTCTGGACGCTCAAACCCGGATGGACCACGATCCGGCCGGCCTACGGGGCGCAGCTCGAGGCCTGCCGCGCCGCGGCCAACGCCCCGGCCGTGCGGGGCAAGCCGCTCTTCATGTCGACCTGCGTGCTCTTCGACGCCGGCCGCACCGCCGCGACCTAATTGGCTGCTGGCCGCTCGGCCGCGACCTAATCTGAGCGAGGTGCAGCCGATCCTCCATCTGTCCGTCCCGGTGCGGGACATGGACGAGGCCCGGGACTTCTACGTGCACACGCTCGGCTGCCAGGCCGCCCGCACCCGACCCGACTTCACCGACATCTGGTTCTTCGGCATGCAGGTGACGCTGCAGGACCGCCCCGACGAGGCCACCGGGCTCGTCCCGGGGGGCTCCCGGCACTTCGGCGTGACCCTCGGCCGTGACGACTTCGACGCCGCGGTGGCCCGCCTCGAGGAGGCCGGCGTCGCCTGGCTGTCTCCCGTTTCGACCGACGAGCCGGGGACCGAGAACGAGCAGACGAAGTGCAAGATCGCCGACCCCAGCGGCAACGTCATCGAACTCAAGACGTACCGCAACGTCGAGGTCGCCCTCGAGATCCATCCCCAGCAGCTCACCTACCCGGCACCCAGCCCAACCCCTCGCCCCTCACTGCCTCGCTCCACCACTCGCACGCCCTCCGCTCCGACGCCTGATCGCCGGGCTGGCCTACGGTGTCGCCCAGGAGTCGGTGAGAGGAGTGCAGTGGCAGCAGACGATGTGAACGGGGCACGCACGGCGCGTCAGGACGGCCGAGCGGTCGACCAGTTGCGGCCGGTGCGCTTCGAGCGCGACTACACGGTCATGGCGCCGGGGTCGGTACTGGTGACGTTCGGCGAGACCAAGGTGCTGTGCACCGCCTCGGTCGAGGAGCGGGTCCCGCCCTGGATGCGGGGCAGTGGCAAGGGCTGGGTCACGGCCGAGTACTCCATGCTCCCCGGCTCGACGCCCGAGCGGGCCTCCCGGGAGGCGGCCAAGGGCAAGCAGTCGGGACGGACCCAGGAGATCCAGCGGCTGATCGCCCGCTCGCTGCGCGCCGTGTGCGATCTCGTCGCGCTGGGCGAGGTGCAGATCACGGTCGACTGCGACGCGCTGCAGGCCGACGGCGGGACGCGCACCGCGTCGATCTGCGGCGCCTACGTCGCCCTGCACGACGCCTGCACGCGCCTGGTGCAGAAGGGCACCATTCGCACCCACCCGCTGACCGACTCGGTGGCCGCGGTGTCGGTCGGCATCATCGACGGCGTGCCCATGCTCGATCTGCCCTACGTCGAGGACTCACGGGCCGAGGTCGACATGAACGTCGTCATGACCGGGGCCGGTCGTTTCGTCGAAGTCCAGGGCACGGCCGAAGGCATGGCCTTCACCCGGAGCGAACTCGACAGCCTGCTCGGCTTGGCCGAGGCGGGCATCAAGGAGCTGACCGGCATGCAGGCCGCGGTCCTCGCCGAGGCGCCGCCCGCACGGTGAGCGAGCGGCTCGCCGGTGCCGCCCGCGCCGTCTGCATCGCCTGCCCCGTTACGGCTCGTGTTGGCGACGGCCAATCCCGACAAGGTCACCGAGATCGAGGCGATCCTCTCGGCCGTGCTCGAGGTGACGCTGCTGCCCCGGCCGGCCGACGTGCCCGACGTGGTGGAGGACGGCGAGACCCTGCTCGACAACGCCCGCCTCAAGGCGCGTGCGCTGGTGGCGGCGACGGGCGAGCCGGCGGTCGCCGACGACACCGGTCTCGAGGTCGACGCACTCGGCGGCGCGCCGGGCGTGTACTCGGCCCGCTACGCCGGCGAGGACGCGACTTACGCCGACAACGTGGCCAAGCTGCTCCGCGAGCTTGCCGCGCTGGACGCGCCGGCCGGTGCCACCACCGCCGCCACCACCACGACCACCGGTACCACTTCGACCACCAGCACTGCATCTGACGCCGATGCCGATGCCGACGCCGCCGGTGACCGCGAACGCCGGGCCCGTTTCCGCACGGTGGCCCTGGCCGCCTACCCCGACGGGTCCGAGCTCTGGGCCGAGGGGGCGGTCGAGGGCACCATCGCCTCCGAGGGCCGGGGCGACGCCGGCTTCGGCTACGACCCGGTCTTCGTCGTCGCTCCGTCCGAGGGCGGCGACGGACGGACGTTCGCGGAAATGACCGTGGGGGAGAAGGGTGCGGTGTCGCACCGTGGGCGCGCCTTCCGGGCCCTGGCCGCCAAGCTTGCCGAGCGGGGCTGACAGACGAACAGGACGAACGCGGGATTCGGAAGTCAGAAGTACCGGAAGTCACAAGTACCCCGCGAAAGTCACAGGTCGCTAAAGGGCGGACGGGTGGGCGCCGATTGGCGGGAGTGGTTGCGACGAATCCCGGCTCGGAGACTGCCGCCGGGAACGGGTGGTTGGGCGCCCTCGACTCCGAGGACGATTGGAGCCGCCTGATCGGCGCCTGGGGCCCGGATGCCGAGGTCCTCGACATGCTCGGCGGCGGCCTGCGGGGCGACGTTCGCCAAGTCCGGGTCGAACAGCGCATGGCGGTGGGCCGGCTCAGCAGCCGGTCCCGGGCCTCGCTGGACTGGGAGCTCCACCTTCTTCACGAGTTGGCCGGGGCTGGAGTGCGGGTGCCCACGATCATCGCGACCGCCTCGGGCGCCCGGCGGAACGACCACATGGTGATCACCGAGTGGATCCCGGCCCGTGGTGTGACTTCTGACGACGCCGCCCGGCGAGCCCGCTATCTCCACCGTATGCACGAGCTCACGGCGGAGTGGTCGCAGCGTCCGGGCTCGCGCACGGCGCGTGAGCTCCTCATCATGGACACCGGCGGCGACATCAATATGGCGCTCCTGCCCGATCAGGTGGCTGCGGCGTGCCGGCTCGCCTGGGACGCGCTGCCGGCGGGACCGCTGTGTGCCGTGCACGGTGACATCGACCCGGAGAACTGCCTTGTGGCCTACGACGGCGAGGTGGTGCTGATCGACTGGGACAAGGCACGTATGGACCACCCCTGGTTCGACCTGGCGCCCCTCCCCATGGAGGCGAGTGGGCTCACCGAGAAGCAGTACCGCGTCGCCCGGCGTGCCTCGTGCGCCTGGGAAGTGGCGCTGCACTGGCCGACCAACGAGATCTACGCGCGCCAGCGACTGCGCGAACTTCAGCGCCTGGCCTGACCTGCATTTTCGGCTGTATCGAACGACCCAGGTTGCCGAGCTCTGCCGCACGAGCTCAACGCGTGGTGGTCCTCATGCCGAGGTCACGGAACGGACGCCACAAATACCCGTCGGGATCAGCGAGAACGAACTGACGATTGCCCGCCTCGGCTGGTCCCGCCACCTGCCAGCGACCGCCGCGCTCGGCGACGTCGACCCGGTACCAGCGCTCCTCGATGGGCACAAGGATGTCGACGCCTGCCGCAACGGCTCGGGCGTGCACCGCGTCGACGTCCTCGACGCGGAGCTGGAAGTTGACGCCGCGACCAGATGGGAGCTCGAGCGGAGCGGTGCGGAACCGGCGCCCGGGTCCGGCAGCTTCTTGGATCATCAGCTCGACGCCGTCACGTTCGAGATACGCGAAGTGCTCCGCGGGCCGCTCGAACAGCACCCGGAACTGGAGCACCTCAGTGTAGAAACGCAACGAAGTGGCGAGCGCGGTGACATCCAGCTCAGGAACCAGCATCAGTGGCGAACACTACTGACGACACGGCGCGGACGCTGGCTTCTGGAAGGACCAGAATGCCAACCAACTCACCTACGAGTCGTCGGTCGAGGGCCGTCGGCGACTCCGAGATGATCAGGGCCGTGGCGCGGCGGAGCGTTACCTATCCAGCGCACCGGGCAGGTCGCGCAACGACGACCTAGCGTTCACCTCGTGAGAGATGCACATGAGATTCTGACCGCATATTGGACGGCCGCAAATGACCGAGATTGGTCGGCTTTTGGCGAGCTCTTGGCCGAAGACGTCATCTATGAAGGGCCTCAGACACGCGAAAGGGTCCGTGGCCGTGCCAACTACGTGCGCTTCAACAGCGAGGGCTTCCCGGGCAATTGGCACCTGGTGGTCATCCGGATTGTCGGAGAAGGTTTGCATGCGGCCAGTTGGACCGACTTCACCAATGCCGACGGCACGACCCAACCCGGCTTGTGCTTCTTCGATCTTCGAGAGGACGGCAAGATCGCTCGGATCACCGACTTCTGGCCGGATCCTTACGAGCTCCCACTCCAACGGGCGCACCTCGTAGAGAGATACTGAATCGACCGCCAGCGGTCGACCTGGACCTCCCCGGGGCAGAGCCCCCGCGATGACGCGGCGCCGGTTCAGAGCCATGATGGTCGGGTGAGGGTCTGTCGGGCGGCTGTGCTCGGAATGGCGCTCCTCCTGGGCTGGAGCGCACTGGCCGGGGCGAGCGGTTCTTCGTCGACGACACCCATCCAGATTCGTGTGTCGCTTCACCAGAGCCGAGTCGTCGCCGGGCAACCGATCCAAGGGACGGTCGTCCTGACGAATACGACCTCGAAGTCGATCACCGTCGAGAGTTGCGCTGCGAATGGTTGGTTGCAGGTAGGGCTCAAGGGCCATGGATACACATATCAGGCCATCAGCACGCTGATCGCCTGTCCACCCTCGGTTCAGATTGCCCCCGGTGCCAACCGGTTCTCCGTGACCGTACGGACGACCTATGACGCGTGTCTCCAACCTGGAGGTGGGTCCGTGACCTCGTTGCCGCCATGCACGTCAACGGGTCCGCCCGCATTGCCCGCCGGGAAGTACCTCACCAGTGTGTTCATCATGGGCCTGGAGCACATGACGCATACGCCGCACAACGCGACCGTGACGCTGCGGCGGCCCCTGGAAGCGAAGACGCCGCCGAACGGCGCCCCTCGCTGCACATCGTGTTCCACCCACCCGGCGTTTGGACCCACACCGATCCGGCGTTAGCACGAACGGGAGTCGGAGTCGCTCTCACACCCCTCCCGAATTTCGGGGTGGAACATCCCTCTCGCCTCTCAGGCGTGACCGCTCAAGGCCTCCGTGATTTCGTCAATGGCCTTCTGCTCGGCGTCGCTCACTTCTTGCCCATGCTCTCGATGAGCGGCTGCGACTCTTTGCGAGAGGGTGACGATAAAACGTCGGTATTCTTCGACTTCTTCGGGCGTGACTTTGCGTTCCAGGAGGGCGATTGAATCACGCAGGTGCCCGAGGCCGTGCTGTTTGATTTCTTCCGTGGAGTGGTAGTGCGTGTGATCTCGTTCGGGTTTCGCGGCCACGATCTCGTCTAAGAGTTCGCTCTTGCCGTGCTGTTGTCGTGCCTCGGCGTAGGCCTTGGCCATTGCGATGGTCTCTCGAAACGAGCCGCCGCGCTGGGCGGTCACGACGATCAGTCCAGCACTCGGGGGCGCTTCGAGGATCAGGTTCCATTCCTCGGCCGTAAAATCGGATTTCGAAGTCATCGCCGCTCCCATCTGTGACCTTTGCCATTTTCGTTGCGCTCGTCGCACCGTAGCGCCTCGCCGAACACGGCTGCGACCAGCACCCAGGGAGACTCATGCCTGTGGCCGATTGATCGCCTGCCTGAACGCGGCACCCACACCGGCATTCGGGAAATGCGGCGCGTGGCGCTCGCCGCGGTCCCGACGCCTTGGGAGTCAGGGCCTGCTGGTCATCCCGGAGGAGCGAAGAACTCGAGCGCGATGTTGTCCGGATCACGGAAGGACAAGCCCGAGCCGTACGGCGCATCGACGATGCCGCCGTTGGCGACGCCGAGCTCGTTCAAGCGGCGCTCCCAGTCCTCGAGCTCCGACCGGCTGGCACAAGCGAAGGCGAGGTGGTCCAGGCCGGGCCGGCGCTCGTCGAACGGTTCTGCGCTCTTCGCGTCGGGGAAGTAGTGAATCCCGACGAGCGTCCCGCCCATGAGCCAGACGACATGGTGGAAAGGACCGGTGTCTTCGTCGATCAAGGGGTCGGAGCCGAACAATTGCTGATACCACGGGCGGCTGCGTTCGAGGTCGCTCACGGTGAGAGCGACGTGAGTAATTGCAGGAAACTCAGGCATCGGTGACCTCCCTGTTGCGAGATGTGCTCGGAGGCTAGCCGGGTGGCTCTGCGAAGCACAACGAACGCGTTCTCGTTCCAACGAGAAGTGGGCGTGGTCTCCTTCGTGCGTGGCAACGCAGAAGTTGAGTCCTGGCTGAGATCTCACGTCGGCGTGACATGTGATGGGGCGCACCCGACAACGTCACACATCAACCGTCCGCCGGAGTGCTCGGCCCGCTGGCCAGAAGACCGAGCGCTACCGTCTTCGCATGTTCCGCCGCCCTCCGAAGAAGCCATTGGGTACTCAGGGCGCCTCCCGCCCACCGGGTGGGCCCCTCAATCCCGAGCTCGGACTCGACACCCTCACGTTCGACACCTTCGATTTCGCACTCGAGTCTGACGACGGAGACAGCCGTATTTGGCTCGGCGACGGCGTCGTGCTCTCGGAACACTTCTTCGCGCTCCCTCCGGATCTCCCGGGACTCGACCCTGCGGATCTGCGGAGCACATACGAGGCTTTGATCTCGGGTGTGGCGGACGTGGAATGGCGTACGGCCCTCCTGGTCGAGGTGGCCAGCGACCCCTCCGTCCCGCTGGTTCGGGTCGTGTTCCGCCTTCCTGACATCGACCGTTTTTCGTTCCTCGGCTCGCTGACCGTTCCGCTGGCCGGGTGCAGTTGGGTCCTCAAGTTCGAGGCCGCCGAGCAAGGCATGACCGGAGTTCGAGAAACCATTGCCTTCGCCAGAGCCATGCGAGAGGCCGGGCGACAAGGACCGGACGACGTTCGGGCCACGTTCGATCCCTACGACCGGCGCTGGGACGGCATCGTTCCCGATGACCCGCTGTCAGAGGTCCGCGACCATCTCGACCGACTCCAAGCCAACCTTCGCCTTGCCCCCGTCTTTCACGAGCAGTCGCCTTTCCTCGGCACTACCGGCAAGGCTTCGCGTTAGGTTCCGCCGGTTGCGCCTTCGTGGCCGCCGTCGTAGGGAGCAGCCGGCAACGATCGAGCGTCCATGGGCCGCCGTGGCCATACTGCAGTGCGTGCCGATCAACGACGAAGCCAACCAACGGCTCGTCGACGCGGTCATCGCGCGAACCCGATCCATCGCGGAGTGCCTCGACGAGTTGCGCGACGACGAGCTGCGTCAGCCTTCAGAGCTCCCCGAATGGAGCCGCCTGACCATCGTCTGTCACCTTCGATTCGGGGCCGAGGCACTTGCTCGCATGACCCGTGGTGCCCTGCAGGGTGTTCCCGTGGCGTACTACCCAGAGGGTCGGCAAGCGCAGCGCCCCCGGACGCTGCTCCCTCTCCCGCACGAGTCGGCCCACGACGTCGTGGAGTCCTTGGCGCGTCTCAGCGAGCAACTGAACCAGGAATGGTCGGCTCTCGATCCCACGGCCTGGAGGGCGGACGTGGTCGAGCCCCCCGACAATCCCGACCTCGGCCCCGTTCCTCTCGGCCGCCTGCCGCTTCTGCGGCTCACCGAGGTCGAGGTGCACGGAACCGACCTCGGACTGGACCTGGCTGACTGGAGCGACCTCTTCGTCAGGTCGGTGCTTCCCATGCGCCTCGAGTGGTTGAACGTTCGCCGAGCCAACCACAGGGCCTTCGACACCGAGCTCAGTGGCTCCTGGCTTTTGGTGGCGACGGATGGGCCAACCTACAGCGTGCGCGTGGAGGGGTCGCTGGTCGAGTCCAGCCCGGCGAGGGCGGACGCGCAGGCGAGGGCGGTCATCGAAGCGACCAGCCGGGATCTCCTGGCCTTGCTGCTCGGCCGGGACCTGAGGTCTCCGCCCGTCATCACGGGTGACATCGAGTTCGGGCGATCCTTCTCATTGGCGTTTCCCGGCCCGTAGGAAGTGCCTCCGCGCCTTACCGAATCGGCGATCTGGGACGCCTGAGGTGATCACGCCGGCGGAAGCCGGACGCCGTGGACGCAGTCTTGTCAATGCCCCCGAGGGGACCTCCGCCGGTGTCTCGCTTTCGGCGGTGCTTCAACACTCGAGCGGCAATGGCCAGCCCGAGAAACACGACCGCGAAGGGGATGAAACCGGCCCATCCGAAGGACGCCAGGAGCACGATGCCAGCGAGACCCACGCACCCAGAGAACAACCGCACAAACCCGGGATCATGCACGAGCTGATAGGGAAGGCTTTGCTCTTGAGCAAATTCCGCTCTCTGTCTCCGCATCCGACTTCGAGCGAGAGCCCTTTCCGAGATCGGCAGGGGCGGCTCCCAGCTCCGCGGGTCATCGGCGCGCTCGAAGCCGCCAACGGTGGGCGATTCCACTCTCAGGGGAACCGGCGGCGTCGTGAAGGGTTCGTCGGCGACCGGATCGCGGCCCTCGACCCCTGCGTCCCTCACCAGGTCGGTGGGCGTCCCGTCGGACATCCAGCCGCGCCTCATGGCGCTCGTAGGGGTCCGTGCACCAGCCTTCGAGTACCTCGGTCACCGAGACAAATCGTAGGCCGCCGTCGTGTCCTACTCCGGCATCAACACCTCACCCCAGGTGCCCACGCAGGCGTCCGCGGCGGTGCAGCCGGCGCTCGCCTACCTGGCCTCCGTGGACACCAGCCGGCTGCAGGGCAACTGAGCCAGCTCAGAGCTCGGTGAGCACCGGCGCCAGGGCGCGGTACTCGTCGAGCGGGAAGTCGCTCCGGTCGGCCACCACCTGGAGACAGACGTGGTCGGCGCCCGCATCGAAGTGTTCACGCACACGCCCGGCAATGGCGGCCGCGTCGCCCCACGGGATGACGGCGTCGATGAGGCGGTCACTGCCGCCCTGGTCGATGTCGTCGTCGCCGAAGCCGAAACGGCGCAGGTTCGAGGTGTAGTTGGGCAGCCCGAGGTAGATGCTGGCGTACGTGCGGGCGAGGGCGCGCGCCTTGACCGGGTCGGTCTCGAGGACGACCGCCACCTCGGTGGCCAGCAACCGGTCGGGCCCGAGGATGCCGCGGGCCAGTGCGGTGTGCTCGACCGGCACGAAGTAGGGGTGCGCACCGGCGGCGCGGGCGGCCGAGAGCTCGAGCATGCGGGGCGCCAGGGCGGCGAGCACACGCCGCTCGGGCGGGACGGGGTGCTCGAGGGCGTCGAGCCCATTGAGATAGGCCACCATCTTGGAGTAGGGCTTGGAGTAGTCGGCCACGACGGCGCTGTGGCTGGTGCCGAGGCCGAGCAGGAAGCGGCCGGGGTGGCGGGCTTCGAGGTCGGCCACGGCCGGTCCGATCTCATCGGGCGGGCTGGCCCAGATGCTGACGATGCCGCTGGCCACGGTCACCGTGCGGGTGGCGTCGAGGAGCTGGCCGAAGCGCCTCGAGAGCCCGCCGGGGTCGAAGCCGCCGGAGGACCACAGCGTGCCGTAACCGAGGGCCTCCATGGCCGCCGCGGTGTCGAGGCCGGGCTCGTCGGCGACCTTCCACGTCCCGCTCCACCAGGCACCCACCCGTCCAAGATCCATGCCCAGACCGTACCCGGCGCCCCCGTCGCCGGCCCGGCCCGCGGGCCTGGGCGCACCCCCTGTGAGGGCGAGAATCCGCTCAAGATTGGTGAGGCGTTGTCGATGTACTTGTTAGCCGGTGGGTAGGGACCACATCGGTGACGCACCAACGAGTGCGAGGTCCGGGGCCATGCGCCGGGCCGGGTCCCACGACTTCAGGACCACCACGCAACACGCAAGTCGCCCAACACCATTGACGCCTGGCTCATTCGCGGTAGATCACGCCAGGCGCAGCAGGCGGGCTGCTGTCCCGCCTAGGAAGGCGTGGGCCGCCGCGTCGGAGAGAGGCAGATCCCGCGCGGCGGCCACAGCCCTTTTCATGGGCAGGAACGGATGGTCCGACGCGTAGAGGACGCGCCCGAGTCCCCGTGACGAGTTCATGAAATCGACCAGCGCGGGGTCCATGTACTTGGCCAGGTAGGCCGAGTTGGACAGGTACAGGTCCGGCCACTTGAGCATGTACTGCATGAGCAGGCCCTCGTAGGGGTGGCCCATGTGGGCGCCGATGACCGTCAATCCCTTGAAGTCGATGAGGACGTCCTCGAGGCGCCTGGGGTCCTGGCAGTCCGAGCGCACCTGGGGCCCGGGCACGCCGACGTTGATGGAGACGGGCAGGTCGAGCTCGGCGGTGGTGGCGTAGACCGGGTAGTAGAGCTTGTCGTTGAGCGGGTACTGGTGGACGAGCGGCGTCACGCGCACGAGCGCGACGGCGGGGTGCGCGGCGTAGTCCCGGAGCAGCCTGCACTGGCGCACCGGTCGGTCGGGGCGGTCGACCGTGAGGGCGACACGCAGGCGGGCGGGGTGGGCTCCGACATGATCGAGCAGGCTTGGCGTTTCGGGGGCGCTGAGGCCCGCGGCGATGACTCCGACGTCGACCTGGCAGGCGTCCATCGTGTCGATCAGGTCCTCGATGGTCTTGGCTGCGTCGAGGTCGCCGCCGAGCATCTCGGTGACGCTCTCGTTGCCGGTCTGGCTGGTGAACGCCTTGGCGGCCTTGGGGGAGAGTGCGTTGACCCAGAGGTCGACGACGGTCATGCAGGCGTGTCTGGGTGCGGGGCGGTGTTGGCGTTGGCGTTGGCTTCGGCCTCTTTGGCGGCAGCTTCCTTGGCGGCGGCCTTGGCCTTGGACTTGCGCAGGTACTGCACGCCCATGGTCAGCGACGACTTGATCAGCTGGTCGTTGTCCTTGGAGATGAAGGCGTGGACCCGCTTCTCGAGCAGGATCCGGAGCAGGGGATTGAAGGCGTGGTACGTCTCGGTGAAGTGGACCCGGGTGCGGTCCTCGGCGATGGCCTCGAGCCGGGTGAAGCCTTCGGCCTGGGAGAGCAGCGGGCGGCCGACGGCGGTGTACTTCCACGACTCCTTGGGCTTGACCTCGGTCAGCCACTCCCAGGACTGGCCCTTGCCGCCGGTGAGGAGGTACTTGGGGACCCGGAACCAGCAGTGACGGATCAGGCCGTCGCCGATGTCGTTGCCGGGATAGAGGATGTCGATGGTGACGTCCCCTGACTGGGTGTGTGGGATGCGGGCCCAGAAGAGCTGCCAGAGCTCGTCCACGGTGGCATCGATGTCGACGTAATAGTGATGCTCCTGCACGGCGGTCACCCTATCCGCGGAGCTGACACCGGTGTCAGGTCCGGCAGGGCAGGGGCCGGCGCCGGTTTCGGGGTCTGGCGGGGAGGGCGGAGGGCTGGCGAGCGGGAGCCGGCAGGGCTGGCAGCCGGCGGCGCTGGGTTTGCCCACTGAGCCCCACACCCTTCGGCTGGTCTCTGTGCGGACCCCTCCTGGTGCAAGAGCAAAGCCTTGTTAGTGGCGGCCGCGGTCCAAGTGGCGCGATCGCCACCTGGAGATTCGTGCCCTCATGTTCCTTCTGAAGTCTCCGACGAGGATGAAAACCATGAAGACAACGGCGCCGGCGACGATGACCCAACCGATCCAACCGGTTCCACTCGGCTGGACGCCGAAGAGAGAACGGCCAACGCGACAAGGCCATCAAGAGCCATTGCACCAGGGTACGACTGTCGGGACCGACCGTCGCAGAAGGCCAATGATTCCGGTGCCGAAACGACGACGTCCGCTTTTTGAGCCGAATCAGGACTTCGTGGGAAAAGCCGGCGGGGCTGGGCCGAGGCCGGACTCGCCGGCTGGGCTTGTTGAGTCCTCCAACGGGTAGAGCGGCCTCCGCTACCCTGCCGCGGTGGTCCGCACCTGCTGTCGGAGCCGCGAGCGCACCGTGGTGCTGCGTGGTGATCTCGGGAGCCGCGGGGGGCTCGGGGAGCCTCGGGGGTCTCGGGGGGCTCGGGAGCCTTGGGGGCCTGCGGTGAAGGTCACCTTCGTGGTGCCCCGGTACGGGGCGGACATTCGTGGTGGCGCGGAGGTCGGGGCGCGCATGCTGGCCGAGCGATTGGTGGCTGACCGGGGCTACACGGTCGAAGTCCTGACGACGTGTGCGCTCGACGCCATCACCTGGCGTGACGAGCTGCCCGAAGGGACGTCGGTCGAGCGGGGGGTCACGGTGCGCCGGATCCGCTCGCAGGCGGGCCGCAACGAGCACTTCCATCCGCTGTGGGCGCAGCTGATGAGGGATCCGGGGGCGGCGTCGGCGGAGGATTGCGCCAAGTGGGTGGCCTGGCAGGGTCCGCTGGCGACCGATCTCGTCGAGGCGGTGGCGGCGAGCGACGCCGACGTGGTGGCCTTCTACCCGTACCTCTACTACCCGACGGTGTACGGGCTGCCGTTGGTGCGGGAGCGGGCGGTGTTGCATCCAGCTGCGCACGAGGAGCCCGCGCTGCACCTGCCGGTCTTCGACGAGCTGTTCCGCCTGTGTCGGGGGTTTGCCTTCCACAGCCGGAGCGAGCGGGCGCTGGTCAACGCTCGCTTCGGGGTGGCGTCGACGCCGCAGGTGCTGATCGGGCTCGGGGTGGAGGTGCCCGAGGTCGGTGCGGGCGGAGGAGGCGGTGCGGTCGTCGTTCGGGGTCGGGGCGGATGACGGGCCGTACGTGGTCTGCATCGGGCGGGTGGACGACCAGAAGGGGACCGGGATGCTCTGGCGTTGGTTCCGCGCCTACAAGGAGCGCCATCCCGGGCCTCTGAAGCTCGTGTTCGTCGGACAAGTGGTCAACGCGCCGGAGGCGGGCGACGACATTGTGCTGGCGGGGATGGTCGACGACGCGACCAAGTGGGCGTTGTTGCGCGGGGCGCGGGCCTTGATGGCGCCCTCCCCGCACGAGTCCTTCTCGCTCACCGTGGTCGAGGCACTGACGGTAGGGGTGCCCGTCCTCGTGCACGCGCAGTGCGGGGCCACGCGGGAGCACTGTGAACGGTCGGGGGCAGGACTGTGGTTCGGCGATTTCGCGGAATTCGAGTCCGCACTCGAGGTGTTGAGCACCGACGACGTCCTGCACGAGAGTTTGGCGGCGAACGGGCTGCGCTACGTCGAGGCCAACTTCCGCTGGCCCGTCATTCTGGACCGCTACTGCGCGTTTCTCGAGCGGTTCACCGGCGGCGGTGAGCCCAGCGCGCGGGGGCGAGGGGGCGAGGTCCGGCAAGAGTTAGGCGGGGGCGCGAGCGCGAGCGAGCGCGAGCGCGAGCGGGGGCGGGGGTCAGGGGAAGGGGGTGCCGTAGCGCTCGCGGTGGGCCTTCTCCGCGACGGGGAGGCGGCGTGGTGGGCCGAGCGGCTTGGGGAGGTGGCCGATCGGGATGACGGCCACGGGGATCACCTCGGGAGGGAGTCCGAGCGGTTCGGCGAGGTCGGCTCCCCCGAGGACGGGCAGCGTCGTGAGGGTCGAACCCAGGCCGAGGGCGTGCGCGGCGAGCAGCAGGTTCTGGACAGCCGGGAACACCGAGGCGTCCATGGCCGCGGCGAAGGAGAGCCGGGTATCGCCGCAGACGACGATCAGTACAGGGGCTGCGGCCACGCCGCCCATCGCACCCTGGTCGACGTCGGCCAGGAAGGCGGGAGCGAGGCGGTTCTCCTCGAGGGCCTTGGCGCCGCCCTGCCAGATGCGGGCCGTGATGTCGCCGATGATGGCCCGGGTGGCGGGGTCGCGCACCACGATGAAGACGAACGGCTGGGCGTTCTCCGCACTCGGGGCGTGGGTGGCGGCCTTGAGGATGCGCTCGATGACGTCGTCGGGGACGGGGTCGGGGAGGAAGGATCGAGCGGCGCGCTGGCTGTGTACGACGTCGAAGAAGTCCGGTGGCATTGGCGGCTGATGGTAGCGAGCGGGCTGGGAGTGCGGGGCGAGCCGGCGGTTGGGCGGCGGCGGGCGGGGGCTGGGTTTGGATTGGGCGGGGTCGGAGGGTGCCCGCTACCTTTGGCGGCCGTGCCGGCTGGGGCCGGAGTCGGGGCAGCGAAGGAGGCAGAGTGGCAGACGACGGCGCATCGATCGAGGAGGTGCTCAAGTCGGCTATCGGCCAGTCCATCGGTAACTCGAAGGTCGTCGTCGAGCGCGGTCCGGTGCAGCACTTCGCTGACGCCTTGTTGAGCTCGAGCCCGATCTACCACGACCCGGCGGCGGCCCAGGCGGCCGGGTTCGGCAACATTCCGGCCCCCCCGACGTGGCCGTTCGCCATGGAGTTCGCGGGGCGCTTTGCCGAGCTGCAGCCGGCGGGCGAGGCCCAGGGGAGCGCCATGATCAAGGTGATGGGCCCCTTGATGGCCAAGGGCGGGCTGATCCTCCACGGCGAGCAGGAGTTCTTGTACGAGCGGGCGATCGAGGTCGGGGACGTGCTGTCCGGGGAGGGCACGATCACGGACGCCTACCAGAAGGAGTCCAAGGGCCGGACGATGACGTTCATCGTCTCGGAGACTCGGTGGACGGACGACAAGACCGGGGAGCTCGTGGCGACGTCGCGGGTGAACCTGATCCATCGGGCGTAGGGCTGAGGCGAAGGGAGGCTGACTGGCGATGACGGAGCAGAAGCTGTCGTACGACGCGGTGCAGGTGGGCGACGAGGCCCCCGTGATTTCGCACACGCTGACCCGGACGGACCTGGTGAAGTACGCCGGGGCCTCGGGCGACTTCAACCCGATGCACCACGACGAAGTGGCGGCGCAGGCGGCTGGGCAGCCGAGCGTGTTCGGGCACGGGATGTTCTCGATGGGCCTGTTGGGGACGGCGCTCACCGACTACGTCGGGATCGGCAACGTCCGGCGCTACCAGGTGCGTTTTGCTCGCCAGACCTGGCCGGACGAGGTCCTGTCCTCGAAGATCGTGGTCACGGGGAAGCGCTCGGAGGGGGGTCGTCAGCTGATCGACCTGGCGGTGACCCTGTCGAACGCCGACGGTGAGGACAAGCTTGTCGGGGAGGCCACCGCTTCGGTGGGCTGAGGTGAGCGTGAGCGTGAGCGGGTGCTGGGGGGTGTCGTTGGGTTCGTGCCTCCTTGTTCCCGTGTCGCAGGGGCGCGCTACGTTCGGCTGGTTGCGCCTGCTGGCTGGTGCCGTCCGGTTCCGGGGTTGGGGCGCACGGGGACGGAGGATTCAGAATGGGTGCAGAGCTGCTGTCTGGGGCGATGGCGTCGACCAGCGAAGTGTTGGCCGGGGTGTCTGCTGCTGATCTGGAGGGGGCGACGCCGTGTGCCTCTTGGAAGGTCCGGGAGCTGATCAACCACGTCGTCGGGACCCAGAGCTTCTTCGCCACTGTGGCGACGACCGGTGAGCCGCCGTCGGGCGACTCGGCTGGGGAGCCGCCGGACTTCAGTGCGGGCGATTTCCAGGCCGCCTTTGCCGAGGAGTCGGCCCGCTGCCTGGCTGCCTTCGAGGCGGACGGCGCCATGGAGCGGATCATGAAGCTCCCCTTCGGCGAGATGCCGGGGAGCGCCTTCGTGAACATCGCGACCGTCGGACACGTTCACCCATGGCTGGGACTTGGCCAAGGCGACTGGGCAGTCAACCGATCTGAATCCGGTGGTGGCGGCTGAGCTCCTGGCCTTTGCGCATGGTGCCCTGCCCGATGAGTGGCGGGGTCCTGATGGTCAGGCGCCGTTCGGGCCGAAGGTCGAGGCCCCTGCGGGTGCGTGCGCTGCCGATCAGCTGGCCGCCTTCTTGGGGCGTCAGCTTTAGGCCTCGCCTCGCCTCGTCCGCAGCTAGGAGGGATCGAAGCGCAGGGGAAGGCGAGCCGGTCCCCAGATCCCGAACGTCGAGGGCTTCCATTCGATGGTCCCGGCGAGGGACAGGTTGGGCAGGCGCCGGGCCAGGATCGGCAGGGCTTCCTGCAGCTCGGCCCGGGCGAGCGCCGCCCCCATGCAGAAGTGGATGCCGGCGCCGAAGGTCATCTGGGCGGTGCCCCGCTCCTGGGTGATGTCGAACACCTCGGGCTGCTCCCAGGCTTCGGGGTCTCGGTTGGCTCCGGCGAGTGACGTGGTGACGAGTGTGCCTTTGGGGAAGACGATGTCGCGATAGACGATGTCCTCGGAGGCGAAACGAGCGGTGCCACGGACCGCGCCGAGGTAGCGCATCGACTCCTCGACGGCGCGTGGCGCGAGCTCGGGTTGCTCGGCGAGCAGAGCCCACTGATCGGGATGCTCGCTGAAGAGGGCGACAGAGCAGGCCAGCTGGTTGCGGGTGGTGTCCGTGCCGGCCATGAGCACGGCCTCGGCCAGCATGGCCATCTCCTCGGTGGAAAGGCGGTCGCCTTCCTCCTCGATGGCGATCATGTCGCTGAGCAGATCGTCCCGGGGATCGCTGCGGCGCTCTTCGATCATGTCCTGCACGTAGGCGGTGAGCTCGGCGGCCGCCCGTTCGATGAGGGGCAGGTCCTCGAGCAAGTTGGCGTTGAAGATCCGGAAGATGTCGGTGGCCCAGGCCGAGAAGAGCTTCCAGTCTTGGGGTGGGGCGCCCAGGAGTTCGCAGATGATCGGGATGGGGTAGGGCTCGCAGACGTCGGCGACCAGCTCGCATTCGCCCTGCGCCGCGACCTGGTCGACGAGGTTGTTGACGACGCTGCGCATGCGTGGTCGGAGCCGGTTGGCCGACGCCGGGGTGAACGCCGGCGCGACGAGGCGGCGCAGGCGGGCGTGTTCGTCACCCTCCATGGAGAGAATGGACTGTCGGCGGCCCTGTGGGAAGTCGGACTCGTCGATGCCCTCGATCTCGGTGATCATGGAGAGAGCGGAGTGGAAGCGCTTGTCTCGCAGGATGGCCGTGACGTCGGCGAGGCGGGTGACGGCGAACCCCATATCGCTCCGGGCCAGCCAGTGCTGGGCTCGGGCCTCCTCGATGACGGCCATGGCATCGGCTCGCTCGAGGCCGGCGGTGTCGAGGTAGGGGAGCGTGAGCTCGGAGACGAGTTGGGCCATGGCGGTTCCGATCCGGATCTGTGGTGTCCGAGCTACGCAGTTCTTCATCGCTGGGTGGCGCTGAGCCAGCATCGGCAACAACAGCGACTTGGGAGCCAAGTGGGCGAAGGCGGCTGCCGTACGGTTCACGGTACCGGGGATCACCACCGCTCGTCCGGAGGCCAACCCTTCTACCGCGGCCTTCGCCACGTCCTGCGGCCGAGACCCACATGATTTTTGGTAGGGACTCTCCCGCCTCAGCGTCGGTCATACCGGCCACTTCTGCGAAGCCGGTCTCGACCGGGCCGGGGCACAAGGTCGTCACCGTGACGCCGGTGCCGCGCAGCTCCGCACCCATGGCCCGCCCATAGGAGAGGACAAAGGCCTTCGACGCGCCGTAGCCGGCTTGGGCGGGTAAAGGCTGGAAGGCGGCCGTGGAGGCGGTGTTGAGGACGGCGCCTCGGTGCCGCGTGACCATGCCGGCCACGAAGAGGGTGCAGAGGTCGACCACTGCTTCGACATTGGTCCGCACCATGGCGAGTTCGGTGCTGCGGGCGGCCCGAGACACGGGTCCCATCGTGGTGAACCCGGCGTTGTTGACGAGGATGTCGACGGTGAGGCCGCGCTCTTCGATCAGTCTGGGCAGTTCACCGCGCGAGTCGGCGTCGGTCAGGTCAGCCGCAATCACCTCGGTGCGGATGTGATGCGTGCTGGCCAGTTCGTCGGCGAGGGCTTTGAGGCGGTCTTCGCGCCGGGCCACCAACGTGACGCCGTGTCCCCGACGGGCGAGCTCTCGTGCGATTTCGGAGCCGATGCCCGACGACGCCCCTGTGACCAGAGCCGTCGTGTTGTCCTTTGGGGTGGGGAGTGTCATGTCGGCAGCGTATTGGAGGAGGGTGGTCGTGACATTTGCCCATCGGGCGTCCATTTGGTCACGGAAGGATGAAGTTCACGTAAACGGACGCTCAGGTACCAGGGTGTTCGCGTATGTCCTGTTCGCGTGGGGTTCACACGACGGAGGTGGAGGCAGATACTGAAGACAGCAGGCGGCAACCGGAGCACCCGCAGTTGCCCCAAAGAGGAAAGGAGCTGCCGATGCCCTCGACACGCTCGAGCGAGGAAGGCGATCCACCGGGTTGAACCCGCGTCACCGATGTCGGTTTCGGTGGCGCCTCAGAGCGACGACTTGATGTGAAGTCCGGCGTAAATTTGTGGCCGCGCTCGCGCCGGTGCGTGTGCCGGCCGGCCGACAAGGCGGCCCCCGCACCTATAACGCCGCAGGCTGGAGCCAAGGAGTCGCGAACAAGATTCATTAACAAGTGTGGGAAGGACCGGCTTCAGGCCGGTCCTTCTCGCGTCTTCGGGAGTTCGAACGTGCCAAGGTGGGACATGGCCGGACGACGTCTCCCGATGTTCCCGCTCGGCACCGTCCTGTTCCCGCATGCGGTGATCCCGCTCCACGTCTTCGAACCTCGTTACAAGGCCCTCATGCAGGACTGCCTCGATAGGGATCACCGCTTTGGCGTGGTGCTGATCGAGCGTGGCTCCGAGGTCGGTGGTGGCGACCAGCGAGCGGGCGTGGGCACCCAGGGGTTGATCACCCGGGCCGGCGAGCTGCCCGACGGGCGCTGGTTGTTGGAGGTGACGGGAGAGGAGCCCGTGGCCATCGACGAATGGTTGCCTGACGACCCGTATCCCGTCGCCTTGGTCAGTGCGCATCCGGGGCCCGATCGAAAACGCGGCGGTCGGGGAGCGGATGGACGAGCTCGAGCCACTCCGGCTCCAGGCGACCCAGCGCGTCCGGCGGACGCGTGCCGTGCTGGCCGAGCATGGCGGAGCACCGGCCCTTCCGCCCGAGCTTTCGCTGGATGGCGCCGGCAGCCTCGAGGTGGCCGCATGGCAGTTGTGCGCGGCGGCACCAATCAGCACATACGACGCGCAGAAGCTCCTCACGGCGGAAGACGTGGCTTCACGGCTGACCCGCCTCGTTCAGCTGATGGAGGAACTGGAGCTCGACGTCGAACGGATGCTGGCGGCCGAGTAGCGGAGCACACACCGGGCGGGACTTTTGACAGTTATCCTGCCAATTGAGATACGGTGGCGTGCGTGGTGCCGACGCTCCCACACATTGCCCCACCCGAGGACGTGGCCGACGGGCGGAATCGACGCAGGATCAACTCGTTCGATCGCGCCGTCGACGCGTTGTTGGATCTGATCGACTCAGGGAACCCGACTCCGACCGCTCACGACATTGCCGAACGATCCGGGATCTCGGTGCGGACGGTCTTCCGGCTGACCGAGGACATCGAATCGCTGCATGCCGCCGCCGTCATGCGCCAGATGGAACGCACGGCGCACCTCTACGCGGACCTTCCGAAGAGAGGAAATGTGACCTCCCGGGCCAAGGCCTTGGTGAAGAACCGCAGTGCGGTCTTCGAGACGATTGCGCCGGTCCGCCGAGTGGGCGATCGCCTCGTCAATACGTCGCCACAGATTGCGGACGGACTCCGGCTCCACCACCTCGTCCTTCGGATGCAGATCGAAGAGTTGTTCGCGGCAGAACTCAAGAAGATGTCGAGAGTCCGACGGGAGACTGTCCTCAGCGCCCTCGATGTGGCAGCGAGCTGGGAGACGTGGGACCAGCTGCGCCGGTCCAAGGGGCTCTCGGTCGCCGAGTCGGCTCGGGTCATGAACCTTCTGGTCGCCGCCGCGCTTGGCTGAACGGCCGGGCGACGTCAGAGTCAGTCACACACACGAAGTGCACGCTCGAAGAGAGGGATGAAGACATGGCGATCACGCCGACAAAAGAACAGTTCACCGAGTTCGCCCACGGTCGCCAGGAGCGGCGAAGTGGTCATGATCAATTTGCTGCACTTCGATCGTTCCGGCGGCCCGGACAGCGGTGTTTCGGGGGAGAGCTCGGGCCAGGACGCCTACCGCGACTACAGCGCCCAGGTGATCAAGATGGTCGAGGCACGAGGTGGGAAGCTGATCTGGACCGGACGGCCCGAGCAGGTCCTGATCGGCGACACCGACGCAGACGCCTGGGACATGGTGGCGCTCGTGTCCTACCCGAGTCGTGCTGCCTTCATCGACATGGTCACGTCACCCTCGTACGGCGAGGCCCATGCCGATCGGGAGCGTGGGCTCGATCGCACGGTCCTCCTGGCCTGCGAGCCGATGACGACCACGCTGTCCGGTGGCGGCGAGGGTGCTCCCCGTGCCTGACTCGATGTCGAACGGGCTGGGTGGGCGGAAGCGCAACATCCTCTTCATCACGACAGACCAGCAGCGCTACGACAGCCTGGGCTGCAACGGCGGCACCGTGGCTCGCACACCGGTCGTCGACCGCCTGGCGGCCGAGGGCATCAACTACCGACGGGCCTACAACCAGAACACCGTGTGCATGCCCGCCCGCTCCACCATTCTCACGGGGCAGTACGTGCGTACGCATGGCGTCGTGGCCAACGGCATTCCGCTGCCGACCGACGCGCCGTCCATTGCGCAGTATCTGCACGACAAGGCGGGCTATCGCACCGCCCTTCTCGGCAAGGCCCACTTCGAGCCCAACTTCGACCCACAGCGGCAGTTCGAGGAGAACGCACGGGTTGCCCGCGGAGATATCGGGCCTTGGCGCGGCTTCGAACGCTCCGAGCAGGCCTTGCATGCGGCGGCCTTCCGGGGTCACCCCATTGCGCACTACGGGCGCTGGCTCAAGAAGAACCACCCGGAGCACCTCGAGAGTTTTGCCGGTCTGCTCGACGGGACGCCGGGCGGCGACACCGGTGCTCCGGAGACGAAGAACAATCCGATCCCGCGTGAGTGGTACCACACCGACTGGGTGGCCGACCTGACGGTCGACTGGCTGCGCTCGCTGGGCGCCGACGAACCGTGGTTCTGCTGGATGTCGTTTCCCGACCCGCACCACCCGTGGGACCCGCCGGCCTCTGAGCTTCCTCGGGTGCCCTGGCAGGACCTTGACCTACCGCCGGGACATCCGGGCTCAGAAGAGGAGATCCGTAAGGTCCTGGCCCGCAAGCCGGCGCATTGGATGGGCTATTGGGACGGCACCTTCCCCAATATGGAGGGTGGGCCGGCCGCGTTCGTGCCCTCGAAGCTCACCGACGACCAGATCCGTGAGGTCAACGCGAAGACCCACGTGATGAACGAGCTCATCGACGAGGCCTGCGGGCGCGTGCTGCAAACGGTCGGGGACCGCGGCTGGCTCGACGACACGGACGTCGTCTTCACCACCGACCACGGCGAGCTCCAGGGGGACTTCGGTCTCTTGTTCAAGGGCCCGTACCACACCGATGCGCTCATGCGGCTGCCCTTCGTGTGGCGGCCCGCACCGAGCGCGGGCGTGGTTCCGGCTGTCGTGCACGATCCGGTCGGCCAGGTCGACCTGGCGCCCACGTTCTGCGCCATCGCCGGCATCGACCCGGCTCCCTTCATGCAGGGTCACGCACTGCCGACGGCGGACGGCGAGTCAGGGCGGGAGCGGGCGCTGTGTGAGTGGGACAGCCAGTTCCCCGGTTACGGCATGCACCTGCGCTCCGTCTATCGGGACGGGTGGCTCTGCACGGTGTACGAGCCTTCGACGGCCGGCCAGCCCAACGGGCTGGAGGAGACGTGGGGAGACTCCGTGCTCACGCCGTGCCCCGTCGTCTACGACCAGACAGAAACGGGGCCGGGCGGCGTCGGCATCGCGACCGGCGAGCTCTACAACATCGAGGACGATCCGTATCAGTTCGAGAATTTGTGGGAGAGCGCGGCGCATCGAGCGCAACGAGATGATCTCGTCGCCGATCTCTACGCCAGCCTGCCCGAAGAGGTCAGGCACTTGAAGGTGGTCGCCCCGGCCTGACGGCCTGGGCCCGAGCCCGGGATCATTCCCGCTCGACCGACCAGGGTCGCACGGGAGCGGATTTGATCACCTGGCCGTGCGGGCTGATGAATCGGACTTCCCTCTGGGCGTCGCCCTCGATCGTCCAGCCCAGTTCGTGCACCCGGCTGTGGTGGGGAACGCACAGGGTGATGAGGTTGGAGAGCACGGTCAGACCACCGTCTTCGACCGGCAGCATGTGGTGCACGTCGGTCAGGTTGCGTGCGCCGCAGCAGCGGCAGCCGCCGTCGCGCCGACGGACGGCGATCCGCTGCTCGAAGGTCGGATCGCGTTCGAGCGGCTTCTGGTCGAGCACGGTGCCGCCGGGTGATTCGAAGGACAGGGTGATGTCCGCGTTGCAGGCCAAGCGACGGGCGACGTCCGCGGAGATCGGGCCCACCCACTCGATGGCCGCCTCTCCGTACTGATCGCCGTGGAGCAGGCGGTCGAGATCGACGTGCACCACCATGGAGGCTCGGGGTTCGCGGGATCGGCCCTCGCCCTTCCCGTCGGGCGCCTGGGCCTGGGCCTGGGCCTGGGCACGGGTCCGGTGGCCGGGCTTCGACGAGCTGCGCCTCGTCTGGCTCGTCGCACCACTGGCCGCCGGCCCGGCGCACAGCTCGGTGAGGGCATCGGCACAGCGGCTCTCGAAGGCGGAGTAGTCGGGGTCGCTCGCACTGGGATGGTCGTGTCGCCGGGCCCGGCCGACCAGGGCCGACTTCACGAGTGCGTACGAGTCGGGAGTCAGCTGGGCCCAGAGCGACTGCCGGTCGTCGTTGAAGCGGACGCAGCGACGCCCGAAGGACGAGGCCGAGTCGGCCTTGGTGGCGCCCCGAAGGTCGGACGCGGCCTGCCGGGCCTGCTTCGGCGTCCATTGCGACGCCTTCTCCGAGAGCGTGGCCTCGTTGGCCGGGGTGGCAACGGCGGCGAGCGGCGCAACGACGTCGAGCGTCAGCCGGCCGTCGGTGAGCGCGCCGGCCAACGTCGGCAAGTCCTCGGTGCGCCGCGCCGTCGAGACCAGGGTCTTGGCCCGGCCGGCGGCCATGCGGCAGCGCCCGACCAGCCACGCCTCCATGGAGAGGAAGCCTTCGCCGCGCCAGGATTCGGCCTGGTCGTATTCGGCGATCTCGCGGAGCATGGCTCCCTCGTTGCGTCGAGATGACCTCATGGTGGGTGACGATGGACTGGGCCAGTTCCAACGACCGGGCGTCACCGCCGTAGTCGCGGCATTTCGGTCGGCCACGACGGGCGGAGTCCGCCTGTACGGCTTGGCTCGGAGGCTGGGCGGCGTTTCCCACGGAGAGGAACGGTCGGCGATGGCATGAGAGTCCGCGGAAAATGCGGGGCGAGGGAGCGGGCGGCGCTGGCGGCCGGCTGGGCGAGGGGGACTCGGGTTAGGAGAGGAAGGGGAGGGTGGCGGCGAGGAAGCGGGCCGGCGCCTCGACCATCGGGTAGTGCCCGACGTCGGTGAGGCGTTCGGCGGTGGCCGACGGGCGGGCGGCGACGAGGGTGTCGACCATGGAGGGGACGGCGATGGGGTCATCGAGCCCCCAGACCACGTGCAGGGGTGAGGGGTCCGCCTCGATCGCCCCGGTGAAGCGACGCTCGTTGGCTCGGCGTTCCTCGATGTAGCGGATGAGGCGGGGCAGGACCCGCTGGCCTTCGTCGTGCACGATCTGGGCGGCGGCGGGGGCGACCGGATCCTCGGTCCACGGCGGCGGGACGGGCGGGGTGAGGTCGCTGAAGGTGGCGCGCAGGCTGGCGGCGAGGCCGTCGGCGGTGATCGGGAAGGCCTCGGGGAGGATCTCGTCGGGCAGGCCGAGCAGCATCAGCTGGCCGTCGGTGAGGTGCGCCTGCTCGATATAGATGCTCCCGTTCGTCACCACCCGGCGGGTGATCTCGACCGGCCAGGCGCCCTCGGCCCGGCGGGCCAGGAGCTCGCCGCCGACGGTGTCGCCCATGTCGTGGGTGAGGAGGGCGAGGCTGGGGTGGGCGGGCACGGGGCCGGGGCCGAGGTCGAGCTCGAGGTCGGCCACGAAGGCGGCGGCGATGTCGGCCTGGAGGGCCATCGTGTAGGGGCGGTCGGGCTTGGCCGAGAGGCCGTAGCCGAGCAGGTCGAGGAGGAGGACGCGGCGGTGCTGGCGCAGCGGGTCGAGCACGGCGGCGTAGTCGTACGACGACGTGGGGAACCCGTGCAGCACGAGCAGCGGCTCGAGGGTCTCGGGGCCGAGCGGGGCGGCGTCGATGGTGAAGACGCGCTCGCCGCAGAGCTGGCGGTGCGTGCCGAGGGCTGCCCAGGCGTCGGCTGAGTAGGGGGTGCCGAGGGCGGGGTCGGGGGTCACGAGCCGGCCAGCTTGGCCACGATCGGCCCGAGGGTCTGCCAGGCGTCCGACTCGATCGACCAGTACGAGATGCCGTACTCCTCCCGCCGCCAGCGCAGCTCGTCGGCCATCTCGTCGAGCGTGCCGATCAGGGCCATGGGGACGTGCAGCGCATCCTCGGACTCGATGCCGAACGCCGGCGCCATCTGCCCGGCCAGGCCGGCGGCGTCGTCGGTGACCATGACGAAGCCGATGAGCGCATTCAACTCGAGGTCGTCGAAGCGGTCGCCCGCCGCCTCTTTCACCCAGGCCACCTTCCGGCGGGTTCGATCGGGCGTCGCATCGGCCGCCGTCTCCACGCCGCCCGTGCCCTCACGGAGGTTCACGTTGATGCTGACGATGTCGGCGTGCTGGGCGGCGAAGGAGAGGACGCGCTTGCCCCCGCCGCCGATGATGATCGGAGGCCCGGGCTGCTGGACCGGGCGGGGGGTGAGGGTGTGGCCGAGCACCTCGTAGTGCTCGCCGTGGAAGCTGAACGGGCCGTCGGTGCGCAGCAGGCCGTTGACCACCTTGACCGCCTCCTCGAAGCGGTCGACCCGGACGGCCGGGTGGTCGTAGGTCAGGCCGGCCTCGTCGTAGTCGGTGCGCATCCAGCCGGCGCCGAGGCTGAGCTCGAGACGGCCGTCGCTGAGGACGTCGAGCGTCGCCGCTTCCTTGGCCAGCACGAAGGGGTGGCGGTAGTCGTTGCAGAAGACGAGCGAGCCCATGCGCAGCGTGGTGGTGGCGGCCGCCACGGCGGCCAGGGCCGGCACGGGGGCGAACTGGTCGCCGAAGTGGTCGGGCATGAGCAGCGCGCTGTAGCCCAGGTCCTCGGCCTGGCGCGCCTGGTCGGCCCAGCCCTTGGCCGTGCCGTCGGGTGATTTGCTCAGCTGCGCGGCGAAGCGGAATTTGCGGTCGTGTGCCATGGGCCCATGCTGCCTCAGCTCGTGGTGGGCGCGCCTGTCCGGGCTCAGCCGGCGAACTTGCCCGTGACGAAGCGCTCGAGGAGGAAGTAGCCGCAGGGCAGGAAGAGGAAGAGCAGGAGACGCTCGCGCCATTGGTGGCGGGCCACCCAGATGCCGCCGGCGGCGAAGAAGGGAAAGAGGACCAGGACCTCGCGGCTCTCCGAGAGCAGGATGGTCTGGAACGTGAAGACGCACCAGACGAGGGCGAGCAGCACGCCGTAGCTGGGGCGGATGCGGACGTAGGCGACGACCGCGGCGACCGCGATGAGGACGATGGTGACGAGGTCGAACAGCTCGACGACTGAGGCCGTGGAGGTATCGAGCAGGCGCAGGTGCACCAGGTCGGACACGGCGTGGCCGATGGAGGTCCAGGGCCAGCTGATGTGGCGGTGCCACTGGGTCTGGGACCGGATGAAGGCGCTCCATTGGCCGAAGTGGGCCTTCTGGTAGGCGATCCAGGCCACGAAGGCGAGGCCGGTCGGGGCGGCCACGGTGAGCAGGCGGGCGGCGAGGACCCTGGTGGGGTCGAGCCACTCGTAGTCCCGGCCGAAGCGCCAGTCCTCCCGGGTCCGGGGCAGGCGCCAGACCTCCATGGCCAGCGGGATGACGAGGAGGACCAGGTAGTACTTGCCCATGGCGGCGGCCGCAGCGAAGAGGCCGGCGGTGACGACGTGGCCCCGACGCACGGCCAGGAACGCGATGACGGCTGCGGCCAGGGTGACCGACTCGGGATAGGTGGCGACCAGGAAGAAGGCGCTCGGCCAGGCCAGAAGGAGGACGCAGGCGGCGTCGGCGGCCTTGAGGCCGGCATCGAGGTCGACCAGTTTCCAGAGGGCGGCGAGGGCGACGAACAGGCCCAAGGTGCTGACCAGTTCGGCGGCGGTCACGTAGCCGAGCCCGGTGACGTCGTGGGCGATGCGGATGAGGAGCGGGTAGAGGGGGCCGAAGGCGTAGAAGGCCCGGTTGGAGTTCTGGAGCGCGGCGACGGCGGAGTGGGCGGGGTATCCGTGGCTGGCCGAGATCAGGTAGTACGGCCCGTCCCACTGGTAGAGGATCCCGGTGAGGGCGGCGGGGTGGCGCGCCACCTGGTGCGGGAACTTGGCGCCGTGGGCGCTGTAGAGCGCGATCCACGTGACGATGAGCCGGAAGACGACGGTGCCGGCGGCGGCGATGGTGAGGGGGCGGCGCCACTCGGCCCAGAGGCGGGACCAGCGTGAGGCTTGGGGCGGTGCGGGGTCGCCGGGGGCGAGGTCGGCGGCGGCGACGGAAGGCGTAGACGGCGCGCCGGCCTGCTCGTCATCGGAGGGCAGGCTGTCCACCGCGGCGGCTGGTTCGGTGCGGCCCTGTTCCGCGTCCACCGCCTCGCCGGTCACGACCGCGCACCGTAGCCCAGGACAACCCGAAATCCGGGGTTCGGCAGCGGCAGGAGCGGAGACCGCAGAAGTCTGTTGCACGGATGCGGTTCGGCCTTTGCGCCACCTCCCTTTCCAATGGCAGCGCTGGCGGCGTGCCGAAGTGATCACCACCAGAGACTGGGAAGGCCTCAAGGGTTCGATCTCGTTGAACTTTCGGTGATGACTGAAAGTTGTTTGACGCATCGCGAAGTTCCGGTAAGGGTCTGTTGGATCCTGATTGGCGACTGAGTCCGATTGCGTGCTCATCGATTCAGGTGAAAAGGCGGGGGCCAATGATGAACGGGACCTGGCGTCGTTTTGGCGTCCTGGGCGCGGTGTTGATCGCTCTTCTGGGCACGATGTTTGCGAGCATCGAGATGGTGTCGGCAAATGCTTCCTCTCCGACTCAACCATCCGTCGCCCTCTCGTCGAGTGCGGCGGGCGCCAGCGGAGTCACGTACACGGTGGCATTCAGCTCCAGCAGTACCGGGGCTATTCCAGCTGGGGGCAGCATCACGCTGGTCGGCACTCCAGGCACGGTCTTCCCGAGCAGCGGTCGGACCTATGCCATCACTGACTCGACCACCCCAAGTGGAAGTGACGGCTGTATCAGTTGCTCGAGCGGATCCATCTCGGTGGTGGACAACGGGGCGGCGGTGACAATACGGCTGAACAACGCGATCAATGCCGCCGACGTCCTCAGTCTTTCTGTCTCACAGGTCGTCAATCCCGGTGCAGGCTCCTACTCCCTCGCCTTGTCGACGTCAGCCGACACGACTCCGATCGACTCAACGTCCTACATCGTTACGGCGGCAGCATCCGTCACTCAGCCATCCGTCGCCCTCTCGTCGAGTGCGGCGGGCGCGAGCGGGGTCACCTACACGCTGGGGTTCAGCGCTAGTTCGACGGGAGCGCTGCCGGCTGGGGACATCATCACGCTCGTCGCCACCCCGGGCACGGTCTTCCCGAGTAGCGGGCGCACCTATGCCATCACCGACTCGACAACCGCCAGCGGCACTGACACCTGCATCAGTTGCTCGAGTGGGTCCCTCGCGGTGACTGACAACGGGGCGGCGGTGTCCATCAGGCTGAACAACGCGATCAATGCCGGTGACGCCCTCAGTCTGTCCGTCTCTCAAGTCACCAACCCATCGGTCGGCACCTATTCCCTCGCCCTGTCGACTTCGACGGACGCCCTACCCGAAAACTCGACGTCCTACGCGATCACGGCCCCGTTATCGATCACCCAGCCGTCTGTCGCTCTCTCGTCGAGTGCGGCGGGTGCCAGCGGGGTGACCTACACGCTGGGTTTCAGTGCGAGCGGGACCGGAGCACTGGCGGCTGGCGACACCATCACGCTCGTCGGTGCGCCGGGCACCGTGTTCCCGAGTAGCGGCCACACCTACGCGATTACCGACTCGACGAGTCCGAGCGGCAGTGACGGATGCATCAGTTGCTCGAGCGGCTCCCTCTCAGTTGCGGACAACGGCGCGGTCGTGGCCATCAAGCTGAACAACGCCATCAATGCCGGGGACGCCCTCAGCCTCGCCGTTTCCCAGGTCACCAATCCGGGAGCGGGCTCGTACTCCCTCGCGGTCTTCACCTCAACCGACGCGACCCCGGTACAGTCGGCGTCCTACACGATCACGGGAAGTGTGGCGAGTTCCACCGCAGTGACGTCGCCAAGCTTGACGGTCAGCACCACCGCCGCGGGGGCATCCGGGGTCACGTACTCCACCAATTTCACCACGTCGGCGAGCGGGCAACTCGTGGGCGGGTCCAGTTCCGTCACCCTGGTGGCTCCAGGCGGAACGGTGCTCGGGACCTGCAGCTCGAACTGCATCAGCTACACCTTCGTCGATCACACCAATTCCTCCGGAAGCGGCGGTGGCAACAACGGCGACTCGGCGGCGATCGCCGGGAGTGGCTCCATCATCAGCATTGCCGTCCCCAACACAATTCATGCCGGGGACAGCGTGACCCTGACGATCACCGGGGTGACGAACCCACCGGTCGGATCGGGAACCATTGAGCTCTCGACGTCGTCAGATGCTTCTGGGGTGAGCCTCAACGATCCGATGTCCTCACCCAACTCCGTGCTCTCGGCGACTGTCGTCCCGACGAGCACTGCGGCGGGAGCATCCGGGGTGACCTACTCGGCCAACTTCACGACCTCTGCGACCGGGGAACTCGTGGGCGGGTCCAGTTCCGTCACCCTGGTGGCTCCGGTCGGAACGGTCTTGGGGACCTGCGGCCAGAACTGCATCAACTACACCTTTGTCGATCACACGAATCCATCCGGCAGCGGCGGCGGTAACAGCGGCGACTCTGCGTCGATCGCACGAGGCGGTTCCATCATCAGCGTGACTGTCCCGAACACCATTCACGCTGGGGACAGCGTGACGCTGTCGATCACCGGGGTGACGAACCCATCAGCGGGGGACGGCGCGGTGATCCTCTCCACGAATTCGGACACTGCGCCGGTGGATGTGGCCGCGCCGACCACAGCGGCAAGCCAGGTGAGCAACGTCTCGGTGAATTTGTCCAACTCCGCCGTGGGGGCCTCCGGAACCATTTACGAGGCGAATTTCACGACCTCCTCGACCGGAGCGCTTCAGGGCGGTCTCAGCGCGATCACACTTCGCGCAGCACCCGGAACCGTCTTCACCGCGTCCGGAACGGCGACCATTACCGACAATACACACAAGTCGGGCAGCGGCAGCGTGGGCCCGATCGGACTGGCACAGGGTGGCGCCATCGCCCTCTTCGTCGTCCCGAACGCCATCTCGGCGGGTGACTCGATCGCACTCGTGGTTCAGGGCGTGACCAACGCCAGTTCCGTCGGCGCGAACAGCCTGGCCGTGACCACGAGCTCCGACACCGTTCCCTCTGCCGGCGGCTACACGCTGGGGCAAGCCACCTCAATCAGCGGGACAGTGGAGGGCCCGGGCGCATCCGGGGGAGTTCAGGGATCAGAGGTCGAGGCGTGCGCAAACACGGTGCTCTGCGCCACCACGACGACGGATGTGAGCGGCCATTTCCAGCTGACGGTCATCGAGGGTGCCTACGCCCTCACCGCGCTGCCACCCAGCGGGAGCGGCGACACCCCTTCCACGCCCGCCACCTTCACGGTGGGCGGTACCCCGCTGACCGGCGTGACGATCGCCTTGACGGGTGCGGCGACGTTGGGTGGCGGGGTCAGCCTGGTCACGGCGGCCGGGCAGGTGCTCAACTCTTCGACGGCTGCTCCGCGTAGCTATTGGATGGATCCCTACCAGCTGCAGCTCTCACCGAGCCTGTTCCCCACGGGCAAGACCGTTGTCGTCACCCAGGTTGTCGTGCACGGCACCAATGTCGAGACCGGTCAGTCGGCCGAGCAGGTCGTGAACGTCGGGGGCAGCGTTGGAGGCCTGCCCACCGGCGTGGTGCTCGGATCGCAGCCGATCGACGTCGAGATGCCAGCTCCGTACCCCATCCACGGGCCGGTCAGCTACACCTTCAACTACCAGACCTACTCCGCAGTGGCGGTTCCGCCCGGCCTGGCGGCGACGCAGATCCTTGATCTCGTCTATCCCAACCAGGCGCCATCCGAGCCCCAGACCGAGCCCTTGGCTGCCTACCTGACCAACTACGGCGATCCACCGGGCATCGGGGTGGGAGGCGGGTCGATCGCCGGCGTCGATGCCTCGACCTTCTCGATCGTCCCCCTCTCTGACGTCGGGGTTCCAGCGGGAACCAATGACTGCGGCGGCAGTTCCATCACCCTGACCCAGTACGACGGATCGGTCAGCGGGCCGGCGCAAGCGAACCAGTGCGGCGTCGGCATCCAGTTCACCCCGCCCAGCGGGACGGACCAGCTCTTCTTCAATGCCACGCTCCAAGTGGAGACCAGTACCGGCGCGACCGTCCCGATCCGGCTCGTGGGCTGTGATGAGAACGTGGCCCAGGCGGCCGCCGCAGTCACCGGTTACGACCCGTGCAATCCGGGCGGTCCGGACCCCGACGACGGTCCGGAGGGGGACAGTGACGTCAACGGGGGCGGTGGCGGCGGTGGCGATGGTGGTGACGGAGGCGGTCAAGGAGATGGCGGCGGGTTGTACATAGACCCGAGTGGCACCGTGTTGGCCACCACCGGATCTGGACCAGCCCAACCCCTCTCCGGCGCGGCGTGACCCTGCTCCAGAGTGCAACGCTCAGTGGACCGTTCGAGCGCGGTGCCCAACGGCAGCGCGGTGATGTCACCCGACAACCGGGTGAACCCATCGGTGACCGGGAGCGATGGAACCTTCGGCTGGGATGTCCTGGCCGGCACCTACGAGATTCAGGCCACGGCCCCCAGCTGCAACTCGGTCACCTCACCGATGCTCAACGTGCCGCCACCCGTGAGCGGGTTGTCCCTGACCCTTACCTGCTCATCGGTGCCGAATCTGACGAGCACAACGACGAGCGTGACCACGTCCCAGTCGCCGGCCGTGTACGGACAACCCGTGACCTTCACGGCGTCGGTGGGCGGGGGATCGCCGACCGGCCCGATCACGTTCTCGGACGGCAGCACGACCATCGGCACCGGTGTGCTCCATAGTGGCCAGGCAACCCTGACCACCACGACCCTCGCCCCCGGATCGCACTCGATCGTTGCCATCTACGGTGGCGACGGGGCGAACGCCGGGTCGCAGTCGACGGCTCTGACTCAACTGGTCACGGCCACTGCACCAGTGACGGTGACCAGTGTGACGCCGGCCGACGGCCCGGCGGCCGGGGGCACCACGGTGACCGTCAAGGGGACCGGATTCACCGGTGCCACAGCGGTTCACTTCGGCGACATTGCCGCCGAGAGTTTCTCGGTCAAGAGCGGCACCAAGATCAAGGCGGTGGCCCCGGCAGGGACGGGGATCGCACATATCACCGTGGTTACATCAGCCGGGACCAACGCACCAGCGTCATCCGACGAGTTCGACTACGCGCCCAAGGTCACCAAGGTCAGCCCACATTCGGGGAAGGCAAAAACGTCGGTGACCATCACGGGGACCAACATGACCGGCGCCACTTCGGTGTCCTTCGGTTCGAAGTCGGCCAAGTTCACCGTGAAATCGGCGACGGAGATCGTGGCGACGGCCCCGAAAGAGTCGGCGGGGACGGTTGATGTGACCGTGACCGGTCCCGGTGGTACCAGCCCGGCCGTCTCTGCGGACCGGTTCACGTACCCATAAGCCCTGCAAGGGCGGTCGGAGCCGACTAAATGAAGCTAAAGGGCGGGACGCCCGAGCTGATGCCCTTGAAGAGGTCGCCCTTAGCCGCCACGAGCTCGGACGGGGTCCAGTAGTCGTCGCGGGTGACCTCACCCACGGCCTTGAACGCGCTCATGGCCCAGATGCTGGCGCCGAAGACGACGAAGATCTGTCCCGAGATGTCCTGGGACTCGGGTGCGGCGAGGAAGGCCGTGACGTTGGCGATGTTCTTCGGGTCCCACTGGTCGTAGCCCTGGGAGTCGCCCATTTGGTCGCCGCCGAAGATGGTCTCGGTCATGCGCGTGCGAGCGCGGGGTGCGATGGCGTTCGAGGTCACGCCGTAGCGGCCGAGCTCGCGGGCCTCGACCACGGTCAGCGCGGCGATGCCCGCCTTGGCCGCGGCGTAGTTGGCCTGCCCGGCGTTGCCGAAGAGGCCCGCCTCCGAAGACGTGTTGATGATCCGCCCGGTGACATCCTCACCGGACTTGGAGCGGTTGCGCCAGTAGACCGCGGCGTGGTGCGTGGCCGTGAAGTGCCCCTTGAGGTGCACCCGGATGACGTCGTCCCAGTCGGACTCGTCCATGTTGAACGACATCTTGTCGCGCAGGATGCCGGCGTTGTTGACCAGGATGTCGAGCGAGCCGAAGGTGTCGATGGCCTGCTCGACGAGGCCCTTGCCGCCGGCCCACGAGCTGACGTCGTCGCCGTTGACGGCGGCGTCGCCGCCGTTCTTCTTGATGAGGTCGACCACTTCCTGGGCGGGGTGGGCGTCGGCGCCACCCTCGCCGTGGAGGCCGGCGCCGAGGTCGTTGACGATGACCTTGGCTCCCTCGGAGGCGAGGACGAGTGCCTCTTCACGGCCGATGCCACGGCCGGCGCCGGTGACGATGGCCACCTTTCCATCGAGCAGTCCCATCGAGTCGCCTCCTGTGTGCGTCGTTGTGTCGTTCGTCGTCTGCGTGGGCCGGTGCGGCCTGGCTCAGCTCGGCTTCGGCTGGCACCGGTCCGTCTTGCGTCTTGTTCGGCCTGGGCCCGGCGGGACGGTGTCGGGCTTTGGCGCCCTTGGTCGGTGCGTGCCTGGCCGGCTGGCCGGCGGCGCGGCGCATCAGTGTGGCCGATGGGCCGGTTCAGGGGCAAAACCGGGGCAGCAGGTCGGTCGTCACCTCGGCGATGAGCTCGAGGGTGTCGCTGCGGGCCCGATCGCGGCCGAACAGGGCGCTGAGGCTGACGACCTCGAGCCCAGGGGGCGGCTGGGCCAGGATCGAGCGGTCGACGCCGCCGCCGATGCAGACGACCGGGACCGGGCGCCCGCCTGCCTGGGTGTTGGTGCGGGCGAGATGGAGGACGCCGCCTGGGACCTTGCCCTCGAAGCTGGGGGGGTCGACGTGGCCCTCGCCGGTGATCACGAGGTCCGCCGCCTCCATGCGCTCGGCCAGGTGGACGATCCGGGCCACGAGATCGAAGCCCGGATCGATACGGGCGCCCAGCGCGAGGAGGCCGCCGGCCAGTCCTCCGGCGGCGCCGGCGCCGGGGACGGTGGTGACGTCGACGCCCGTCTCGGTGCGATAGCGGGCGGCGACGTCTTGGAGGCGGGCGGTCAGCCGGCTGACCTGTTCGTCATTGGCGCCCTTCTGCGGGCCGAAGATCGTGGCGGCTTGCAGGAAGAGGGTCGTGACGTCGCACGCGACGACGAGCTCGACGCCGTCGAGTGGGCGGTCGATGCCGGCATTCGGGTCCGTGCGGACCGACGCGGTCACCGCCTCGTATGCGCCCCAGCCCCCGTCGGTCGTGGCCGAGCCACCGCAGCCGATGAGGATGCGGCGCGCGCCGGCGTCGCGGGCGGCCAGGAGGAGCTGGCCCACGCCGGTCGTGTCGGCGTCGACCGGCTCGTCGTCCTGGGGGTGGGGGACGAGGGCGCGGCCGGCGGCCTTGGACATCTCGATGACGGCGGTGGTCGGGCCGGCGGGGTCGGCCGGGAGCAGGCGCCACTCGGCGTGGACCGGCTCGCCGAGGGGGCCGGCGACCGTGGTGTGGCGCGACTCGCCGCCGAGCGCATCGAGCAAACCCTCGCCGCCGTCGGACATCGGGACCTCGTCCGCGGTCCATCCGGCGCGGCGAGCCGCCCCGGCCGCAGCGGCGGCAGCCTCGCCCGCCGATGCGGTACCGCGGAATTTGTCGGGCGCGACGACCAGGTGTGGCACGGTGCGGGCGAGAGGACTCGAACCTCCACCCCCTTTCGGGGACCGGGACCTAAACCCGGCGCGTCTGCCAATTCCGCCACGCCCGCAGCGGTCCCGCAGTGCGGGTGATCAGGGAGTGTACGGCCGTGTGCCCACGGGCGCCCCCTCTGGCAACTAGCCTCTTTGCTCATGGCTAACGCATCAGACCTCCCCACAATTGTGGGCGCCAGCGGGGGCGGAGACCCCTCTGGAGACATCTTCCAACGTCTGCTCAAGGAGCGCATCGTCTTCATCGGCAGCGCGATCGACCAGGTGACCGCGAACCTGGTCTGTGCCCAGCTCGTGCTGCTCGAGGCGGAGGACGGCGACAAGGACATTTCGCTGTACATCAACTCGCCCGGCGGGTCCGTCACCGACGGCCTGGCCATCTACGACACCATGCAGTACGTGCGGCCTGACGTGTCCACCATCTGCGTGGGCCTGGCCGCCAGCATGGGCCAGTTCCTCCTGTGTGCCGGGGCGCCGGGCAAGCGCTTCGCCCTGCCCCACTCGCGCATCCTCATGCACCAGCCCTCGGGCTCCATGCAGGGCCAGGCGGCCGACATCGCCATCCAGGCCGAGCAGATCATCTACCTCAAGCGGATGATGGCCGAGCGCATCGCCTTCCACACCGGGCAGCCGATCGAGCGGATTGAGACGGACTCCGACCGTGACCGCTGGTTCACCGCGCAAGAAGCCCAGGAGTACGGCTTCATCGACCAGGTGATCGACCGGTCGGAGGCTGTGGCGGCCGCGGGGACCACCTAGGCGTGGCAGTAGACGTCCCGGCCGCCGAGGAGCACGTGGCCGACCACTCACCCATGGCATCACGAGCTGCGGGTGGACGCGACCCAAAACGCACCCACGTCACGACGGGTCGTCACGCCGACGATCAGCGTGCGCCAGAGGCTGCGCGAGATCTGGCTGTCCCGCGAGCTGCTGATCTACCTCGTCCGCACCGAAATCAAGGTCAAGTACAAGAACTCGGTGCTCGGCCTGGTCTGGTCGATGGTGGCGCCGGCGATGACGCTGGCCATCTACTACGTGGTCTTCCAGCTGATCCTGGGCAACAAGATGCCGGACTTCGTCATCTTCCTGTTCGCCGGCCTGCTGCTGTGGAACCTGTTCCAGCTGGGCGTGCAGACGGGGACCGGGGTCGTGGTCAACAACGCCGGGATCGTCAAGAAGGTCTCGTTCCCCCGCGAGATCCTCGCCCTGGCCGCCGTGGGGTCGGCCTGCGTCTTCTTCTTCTTCCAGGCCATCGTCATGGTCATCTTCATGATCGTCCTGAAGTCGGCGCCGGACCTGGCCTACTTCCCGCTGCTCCTGCTGGCCCTGTTGGCCGGGATGGTGCTGGCGTCGGCCATTGCCGTGCTGCTCTCGGCCATCAACGTCTACCTGCGCGACACGCAGCACCTGATCGAGGTGCTCCTCACGGCGTGGTTCTGGGCCTGTCCCATCGTCTATCCGTACCAGCAGCAGATCGGCGACAAGCTCGCCCACGTCTGGATCTACTTCCTGAACCCGATGGTCCCGCTGATCCTGACGTTCCAGCGCTGCATTTATGCGCGGCCGACCGCGGTGGCGCAGGTCAACGGGCAACCGGTCGTCTACCACGTCCTGCCCGACAAGGGCATGCTCTGGTACGGCGGGCTCGATCTCGCCGTGCTCCTGCTGGGCGTCGTCCTCTTCATCTTCGCCCTGGCGGTCTTCGGCCGGCTCGAGGGCAACTTTGCCGAGGAGCTCTAGGTGAGCGACTTCGCGGTCGACGTCCGCAAGGTCTCCAAGCGGTTCCGCCTGGCCCACGGCCAGTACAACACCGTGAAGGAGCGGCTCATCCACGGTGGGCGGCGGAAGTCCACCGAAGACTTCTGGGCTCTGAGCGACGTCTCCCTGACGGTGAAGGAGGGTGAGACGGTCGGCATCCTCGGGCGCAACGGCTCGGGCAAGTCCACCCTGCTCAAGTGCATCTGCGGCGTGCTGCAGCCGACGTCGGGCGAGGTGGCGGTGCGGGGCAAGCTGGCCGGGCTCTTGGAGCTCGGCGCGGGGTTCCAGCAGGACCTGACCGGCCGGGAGAACATCTACCTCAACGGCTCCTTGCTCGGGATGACCAAGAAAGAGGTGGATCGCGTCTTCGACGCCATCGTCGACTTCTCCGAGCTCGAGGAGTTCATCGACGGACCGGTGAAGTTCTATTCGTCGGGCATGTACGTCCGGCTGGGCTTCGCCGTGGCGGTGAACGTCGACCCCGACATCCTGGTCATCGACGAGGTCCTGGCGGTCGGCGACGAGCGCTTCCAGCGCAAGTGCATCGAGCGGGTCAACCAGTTCCAGGACGAGGGCCGGACCATCCTGCTCGTGACCCATTCGGCCGACACGGTGCGTTCCATCTGCGACCGCGGCGTGGTGCTCAGCCACGGGCACATGATGGCGGACGCCGAACCCGGGGAGGCGACCCGCATCTTCCGCGAGGGCCTCATGGCCGAGGGCGCCGGCATGGCCATCGTCGATTCGACCTTCGTGGCGGTGCCGGCGATGCCCGGCGCCACCGGTGAGGACCTGATGCCCGATTCCGATCGGCCGGTGCGGTTCCGGTCCGTCCACCGCGTGTATTCCGGCGAGAACGACGTGGCCTACATGAAGACCGGCGACGACATCACGATTCGGGTCGAATTCGAGGCCTCGATCCCGACCGAGGACGTGGTGTTCTCGTTGGAGGTCCGGGACGAGGGCGGCAACCAGTTGATGCGGACCGACACCTCCATCATCGGGGTGCGGATCGATGCCCCGCGGGGGACGAGCGTGATGCACTTCGGGATCGTCGACATGCCGATGCTCGACGGCTCGTTCTCGTTCGCCCTGGGGATCCAGAGCCGTAACGGCCTCCTCTACGACTGGCAGGAGAACGCGGGCACCTTCGAGGTCATGAACCCCGGCAAGGTGACCGGCGCGCTGCGCCTCGACGTGCACGCGGCATTGATCTCGACCGAGAGCGATCTCGGCACCGCGGCCCTGGCCTGAGTCCAGTGGACGATGTGATCGTGACGGGGGACGGCCGATGAGCGAGAGCGACATACAGACTGGCTCGGGTGCTGGTGCGGGGACTGCTGCCGGAACTGGAACCGGTGCGGTGGGACCACTGGAGCCGGGGTGGGGATGCCGGAGGACCCGCAGGCGTATATCGAGCAGGTGATGGCCGAGATCGCCGAAGAGGTGCGGTTGCGCCGGGCCTCGGGCGACCTGCCCCCGCGGCTCGAGCGCGAGCTCGACGAGCTCTTCTTGGCCCACTCGCCGATCGGGGTGCGCGGGGGCGACCTGAGCGAGGCGCTGCGCCAGGTCGACGCAGCCACCTTCATCGACCCGGTGGTCCCCGTGGAGTCGGAGCGGGCGGCCGGCGTCTTCGTGAAGAAGGGCATGCGCACGCTCTTCATGTGGTACGTCGGGTGGGTCACCCACCAGATGAGCCAGTCGGCCTCCGCGGTGAGCCGGGCCCTGCACATCGTCGACGACCGGCTCAAGGAGCTCGAGCGTTCGGTGCAGGCGCAGAAGGTGCCCGAGGGCGGCGTGGTCGAGTTCTCCGCGCTGAGCGGCCCCGACAGCTGGTGGGTCGAGCCGGCGCTGGCGGCGCTGAGCAAGGTGCCGGGCCGGGTGCTGCACGCGGCCTGTGGCGACGGCTGGCTGGTGCGACGGTTGGGCGACGCCGGTATCGACGCCTACGGGGTGGACCCTCGGTCCGCGCTGGTGGACCGGGCCGAGCTCGGCGTCCTGGACCTGCGGGGCGAGGGCGTGGCCGATCACCTGCGGGCGGTGGCGGCGTCGGCCCTGGGCGGCGTGGTGCTGAGCAGCGTGGTCGAGGGCCTGGCCGGTGGGGAGCGCACGCAGCTGCTCAAGGACGTGGCCAGCCGGCTCGCCCCGGGCGGCGTGCTGATCATCCACTCGGTCACCCGGTCGACCTGGGAGGCGGCGGATGCCCCCCTCGAGGTCGACCTGGCGACGGGACACCCGTTGCGGGCCGAGACGTGGTGCGAGCTGCTGGCCCATGGTGGCTACACGTCGTCGGCGCTGCCCGGCCCCGGGGGCCGTGACTTCCTGGTGACCGCGGTGCGGGCCGAGATCACCCCCTTCACGGCGCCACCCTCGACCCGGTGAGCGCTGCCGCCGGGCGGCCGGTGGCCATCCACCAGTTCATCCCGGCCCTCAACCCCCACGACGCCACCGGGACCCACACCTTGCGGGTGCGCGACGTGCTGCGCCGGGCGGGCTGGCGCTCTGAGATCTTCGCCGAGGCGATCCACGACGATCTGGCGGGGGAGGCGTACAAGTACTGGCAGTATCGAGAGCAGGCGGCGGACGGCGACGTCGCCATGTACCAGTTCACGACCTCGTCCTCGCTGGCCGGGTTCCTGGCCGAGCAGGGGCTGCCGCTGATTCTGGACTTCCACAACTTCACCGGCCCCGAGCTCTTCGCCGGGTGGGAGCCCCAGTCCGTGGTCCGGGCGGCCCGGGCGGCCGAGGAGCTGGACTTGTTGGCGCCGTTGGCGCTGCTCGGACTGGCCAAGAGCCACTTCAGCGAGCAGACGCTTGCGCACGGCGGGGTGCGTGCGCACGGCGGTCGTGCCGGTGCTGGCCGACTACGGGCGGGTGACCGCCGAGCCGGACCCACGGGTGCTCGACGAGCTGGAGGAGCTGGGCGCGGAGGGCGGCACCGACATCCTCTTCGTCGGGCGGGTCGTGCCGTCGAAGGCCCAGCACGACCTGGTCAAAGCGCTGTGGGCCTACCGGCGCCTCTACGACGCCAACGCCCGCCTGCACCTCCTCGGCGGGACCTCGAGCTACGAGTACAACAAGTCGCTGCAGGAGTTCGTCGACGACCTCGGCCTGGCCCGGGCCGTGCGGGTCGCCGGCGAGGTCTCCGACGCCGCGCTGGCGGCGTACTTCGCCGTGGCCGAGGTCTTCCTCTCGCTGTCGGTGCACGAGGGATTCGGCGTCCCGCTGGTCGAGGCGATGAGTGCGGGCATCCCCGTGGTCACGTTGGACGCCGGGGCGGTCAGCGAGACGGCGGGCGACGCCGCGCTGGTCCTCGAGTCGACCGACCCGTCGTACGTGGCGGCCGCCCTGCACCGGGTCTACACCGACGATCTCCTGCGGCACCGGCTGATCACGGCCGGACGGGCTCGCGCGGCCTCGTTGCAGGGCGACGGCGTGGCCAACGAGCTGGTCGAGGCGATCAGCGCGGTCCTGGGTCGGCCGTGAGCGCGAAGCGGGTGGCCTTCGTCACCCCGCGCTACGGCATGCAGGTCATGGGCGGGGCCGAGACGGCGGCCCGGCAGCTGGCCGAGCACCTGCGGGCCTCGACGGCGTGGGAGAGCGAGGTGCACACGACCTGCGCGCTGAACCCGCACACGTGGGCGGACGAGCTGGAGCCCGGGACGTCCACGCTGAACGGGGTGCCGGTGCACCGGCACACGTCGTCGCGTGGTCGGGACGAGTTGTTCTACGGGCTCGACGGCCTGTT
The DNA here is from genome assembly GCA_963726545.1 of uncultured Acidimicrobiaceae bacterium. Lineage (GTDB taxonomy): Bacteria > Actinomycetota > Acidimicrobiia > Acidimicrobiales > RAAP-2 > Bog-473. The sequence continues at coordinate 134,380 of CAVSCV010000002.1, forward strand.
GCGGCTGGCGCCGAACTTGACCACCCGGGAGCAGGCGCAACGCTGGGTCGAGTACAACGGGCCCGTCTCGCCCGATCTGATCGACGCGGTGGCGGCGTCGGACGCCGACGTCATCGCCTTCTATCCGTACATGTACCACCCGACGGTGGCCGCCATCGGGAAGGTCTCGGCGCCGGCCGTGCTGCACCCGGCCGCCCACGACGAACCTGCGTTGTACCTGCCCGTGTTCCGGGGCACCTTCGGCGACGCCGACGGGTTCTGCTTCCACACTGCGTCGGAGCGGTCCCTGGTGGAGCGGATGTACCCGGTGGCGGACAAGCCCCAGATTGTGCTCGGGCTGGGCGTCGGGGAGTCGCAGGGTCTGGGTCGCTCGGGGGGCGAGATCCTGGGCCTGGGCGACCGGCCCTACATCGTGAGCGTGGGCCGGGTCGACGAGCACAAGGGGTCGAAGATGCTGGCCCGCTTCTTCGCCACCTACAAGGAACGCAACCCGGGCCCACTGGCGCTGGCGCTGGTCGGCCCGGTCTCCTTCGACCTGGAGCCGCACCCCGACATCGTGGTGACGGGCACGGTCGACGAGCCGGACAAGTGGGACATCGTGCGGGACTCGCTGGTGGCGGTGTCGCCCTCGGCGCTCGAGTCGTTCTCTCTCGTCGTCGTCGAGGCCTGGGTGGACCGTGTGCCGGTGTTGGTGAACGGCTCGTGCGGGCCCACCCGGGAGCACGCAGAACGGTCGGGCGGCGGACTGTGGTTCACCTCGTACCCCGAGTTCGAGGTCGTGCTCAGCCGGCTGGTGGGTGACCCGGTGCTGCGGGCCACGCTGGGGCAGCGGGGGCGCGACTACGTGGACACCCACTTCGAGTGGCCGGTGTTGATCGCCCGCTACGCCGAGTTCCTCGATGCGATGGTGGCGCGGGGGCGGGGGACGCCGGGGATCTTCTGAGCCCGGGCCCGGCCCGGAGCCCCGGAGCCCGTGTGGTCAGGCCCGCCGGCCCACCACGGTGTACATGGGCTGGTCGACGGCGTTGCTGTCCATGTCGTGCGAGAGGAAGTGGCGCTGCGAGTGGAAGGTCGTCTCGGTGTGGCCGAAGCCGAGCCGGGTCAGCATGGAGACGACCGCCGCCGGGGTAGATCGACCACCAGTTGGTGACGTGGTGCTCGGCCGAGGGTGAGAAGCGCATGATGTTGGACTCGGGCGGGTCGACGTCGTCCTGCAGGGGCTCGGTGACGATCATGACGTCCTTGGTCATGCGGGCGGCCTGGGACAGGGCGCCCCAGGGCTCGCGCAGGTGGAGCAGGATGGCCCCGACCAGGCAGATGTCGAACTCGCCCAGGTCGCTGGGCATGTCGTAGATGTCCCCCTGGACGAACTTGGCCTTCGAGCCGACGGCCCGGTGCAGGTACCACCACCCGTCGTGGTTGCGGTCGATCGTCTCCTGCATGACGCGGAGCCGTTCTTCGGGATAGTCGCGGCCCTTGAATGGGCAGCGTGTTGATCGGAGACGTCGAACCCGGCCTCGAAGGAGACCACCTCCGCCCCGAGGCGCTCCATGGCGAAGGTCAGGAAGCCGGTGGCCGGCCCGAGCTCGAGGACCCGCTTGCCGGCCACGTCGACCCCGCCGAGGTAGGCGGACTCGTGGCCCCGCAGGTCCCAGGCCCCGGGCAGCACCGTGCCGTCGGGCATGTCGAAGGCGTGGTACCAGGTGAAGTCGCTGAGGTCCGCCCCTTCGCGGCGCTTCGAGAGCGCCTCCTGGAAGGCCGGGTCGAGTTGTCCCAGGTAGTCCTTGGGCGGGTAATAGGGGAGGAGGGGGCCCGCGCGGCGGCTGGGCCTGCGTGGCGGTCGGTGTCGACGGGCGCGGCGTCCGGCTGACTTCCTCGGCGGCGGAGCATCTAGAGACTCTAAGGCGTCGGACGCGTCAGAAGCCGTACATTCCGACCATCGGCCGGTTGAGCGGTCGACCGCCCATGGAGCCCCGGAAGGGCGCATCGCCGTAGGAGAAGATGCCGCCGTCGGAGGCCACGAACCAGTAGCCGCCGCCGTCATTGGTGGCCCGCATGGCCACGACGGGCTGGTTGAGGACGATGCCACCGGTCGAGCCGAAGAACGGAGCGCCGAAGGAGAAGACGCCGCCGTCGGATCCGATCAGCCAGTAGCCGCCGGTGACCGGGTCGGCCGCCATCCCGACCATGAAGCCGTTGAGGTGCACACGGCTGGTGTCGCCCGCGAACTGCCGCGTCGCCGAAGGAGAAGACGCGGCCGGTGGTGCTGACCTCCCAGTACCCGAGCCCGTCCGGGCTGGACGCCATACCGACGATGGTCTGGTTGGGCACGCTGGCGGCGGAACCGTAGAAGGGGGCGTCGCCGAAGCTGAAGATGCCGCCGTCGGAGGCCACGAGCCAGTACCCCCGGCCGTCGGGTGTGGCCGCCATGCCGACGACCGGTTTGTTGAGGGCCAGACTGCCCGTCGATCCGTAGAAGCCGAGCGTCCCCGTAGGAGAACACGCCGCCGTCGGACGCGACCAGCCAATAGCCGCCCTGGCTCGGTGTCATGGCCATGCCGACGACCGGTCTGTTGAGGGAGATGCTGCCGGTACTGCCGCAGAAGTCCTGCCCGAAGCCGAAGATCCCGCCGTCGGAGGCCACCGTGAGGTACCCGCTCAACGCGCCGGCCGGTCGGTTGCACTGTCCCAACGGGGCGCCGCCGCCGACGAAGCCCGTCAACTGGGCATCGTGGTGGAACTGGGGCCACCCGCCGGGTGCGCTGACCTGGCCGCCGCTCGAACCCGACACCTCGAAGTGCTGGACGATGCCCTGGACGTCGGCGCAGGGACCCGAACAGATGGCGAAGTAGCCGGCCACGGTGATGCCGATGGTGCCGTTGGCGTCGGCCGTGACCAGCGGGGCGTTCTGGAACCCGTACGGACCACCGGTCGTCACCCCGCCGTTGGTGGAGCCGTCGTCGAACTGGGCCACCTCGTTCCCGGTCTGCCCGTCGAGGATCTCGATGCCCAGCGTCGTCGGCACGATGACGTCCTGGTAGCCCTGGCCGAAGTTGGCCGTCGTCACCGAGCCGTACACGGGACCGAGGACGTTCTTCTGCCAGAGGACCGACCCGTTCGCCGAGTTGAGGGCGTAGACCGTGCCGGCCTGTGTGCCCTCGACCACGGCCAGCTGCCCGTTGCCCTCGACGTTGGCCAGAGCGGGGGAGCCCCCGGTGTAGCCGTTCAGCGACGTGCTCCACACTTGATTGCAGTTGGTGTCGAAGACCTTCACCGTGTTGTCGTCGGGCTGCGGCCCCTGGGTGATGCCCCAGAAGCTGCCCGTGCCGGTGGCGATCCCGTAGGCCCCGCCGGGAAGGATGGGCCCGACGGCCGGGGACGAGTCGATCTGCTCGGACGTGTTGGCGTGGCAGACGAGACCGCCGTGGTCGTTGAAGATGCGAAGCTGCCCGCCGTTCGAATACGTCTTGCCGAAGGCGAAGCCCTGCGAGGAGGCGCCGCCCGAGACGAAGTCGTCGGTCCCGGTGCCGTAGAGGTCCCCGACCGCCGCGGTCGAGAAGACGCTGTCGGCGGAGAACTGGGGCCAACCGGCGGCCGGGGCCCCGTTGGCCGCGTTGAGCCCGTAGGTCATCTGGCCGAGCGAGCCACCTTCGACCATGGCGCCGCCGTCACCGACGGAGAGCGAGGCCTGCACGCCCACGTCGTTCTCGGTGTCGCTGGGCGGGTTGGTGACGATCTGGTTCCAGGCGAACGCGCCGTTCGCCGAATAGGCGTAGTACCCACCCAGACCAGGTTCGGCAGCGTTGCCGGCGCCGAAGTACAGGCCGCCGTTGGTGGGGCTGACCGACGCGGTGGAGTCGATGGGCGGCGAACCCGGCACCGGCGTGCCGTTCAGGAGCGGATTCCCGGCTGAGGCGTTCTTGGGGGTCCCGCCGCCGGAATTGGAGTCCTCGCAGCCTTGTCCGTTTCCAATCCCCGCCGTGCCGGTATTGCTGGCCCAACCAGGAAGGGGTGAGCCCCCCTGCAGGTCCATCGCGTAGTGGTCGCCCTCACGGTCGCCGATCTCGACCGCCGGTGTGCCGCCGTCGTTGAACTCGGTGGGGGAGGCCAGTGCCACGCCGCAGGGCGCGTCGTTCAGATAGTCGGACCAGGTCAACGAGACGTTGACCGGGGCCGGTTGGGCCACGGCGGTCGGCGTGGCGAACACGATGGCGGCCCCGAAGAGGCCGAAGAGGGGGACGCCGGCCAAGAAGGGCAGCGTCCATTTCGGGGGGGAGTTCGTCAAGAAAGAATCAGCTCTTCGGGTTGCTTGGTCCGCCGGCGCGTCAAGTTAACCGCCCACTCGTCGTTGCGGTAAAGCGCCCCGGCGAATCTTTACCTTGTCGTAACCATCCCCTAAATCACGTCCTCGACTCAGCTGCTCGCTCTGTTCTACGAAAGGGCAGCTCGGGGCCCCAGCTAGCATCAACCGCCGTGTCCGGAGCGAGCTCCCCGCCCAGCGGGACCGAGCCCGACGACGCCACCGCAGCTGACGGCGACGATGTCAGCGCTGGTGGGGCGGGGAGTGCGACCATGGCACCCATCGACGTGACCCCCGACGACCAACGCCGCGCCGGCGAGGCCTTGCGCGCCTCTTTCGCCCGTCTCGCCCCCCAGGGAAGCGACGAGTGGAACTTCATGGGCGCGTTCACGCTCCTGGGCGACCGTTTCGGGCCGTACCAGCCCGGGGCCTCCGACCTGGCCGACGTATTGGGTGGCGGGGCCGACGACCGAGGCGCCGGACGGCGAGGGGCCGGTCGCCTCGGCCGCCTGCGGGCGGGCGGCGCCGCCGGGCCCGAGACCGAGAAGTCCGACTTCGACGAGGCCATGGGCCACATCATCGAGGCCTTCCGTTTCCTGCACGCGCGGGTGAGCACGCTCGAGGCGAGGATCGCCGCCGAGGACGTCCCGCTCGACGGCGCGGCGTGGCTGGCACCGGCCCGTGACCTCGGGGGCTGGGTCGAACCGGTGGCGGCTTTCGTCCGGGCGCATGACGCCCGGTGGCGAGGTCGTCCACGCCGATTGCGGCGACGGGCCGCTCCTCGCCGCCCTGTCCCAAGGCGGCACGCCCGCCCGGGGCGTCGAGCCTCGGGGGGCGGTCGCCCTGCGGGCCCTCGAACGCGGCTGCGACGTGACGATCAGCGAGGTCAGCGAGTACCTGGCGACCTGCGCCGAGGGCTCGCTGGGCGGCCTCGTCCTCAGCGGGGTGGTCGATCGCCTGCCCCTCCACGCCATCATTCCGCTGCTGGCCCAGAGCCGGCGGGCGCTGGCCCCCGCCGCCCCGCTCGTCATCGTGGCGGAGGCGCCCGCTGCCCTTGAGCACGAGCACGAGCAGACGCACGGACGAGCACGGACACAGCGAGCTCATCGCCCAGGACCTGGTCGATGCACGTTCGCTCCACACCCAGACCTGGGGCCTGCTCCTGGAGCGCAGCGGGTTCGTCGACATCGGGGGGCTCGCCGGCCCGGTCGACGGCGACGACCAGCGCTTCGGCGTCACCGCCACGACGCCGCTCCCGTGAGCGGGATCCATCACTTCGTCCCGGTCCTGCACCGGGGCGACGCGGTCGGTCGCCACACCCTGCGTCTCCGGGACGCCACCCGCGCCAGGGGTCTGAGCTCGAACATCTTCGTCGACGTCGTCCAGGACGACACCGCCGAGGACACGCTGCCGGTCCTGGCCTATCGCGACGTGGCGGAGCCGGGCGACGTCGTCGTCTACCAATTCGCCACGGCCTCGCTGATGGCGCCCTGGCTGGCGGGTCGGAGCGAGACGCTGGTCGTGAACTACCACAACGTCACCCCACCGGAGCTCATGGAGCCGTGGGACCACCACTTGGCGTTGGGCCAGGCCAGGGCCCAGAGCGACCTCGAGGTGCTGGCGCCCAGGGCCGCCTTGGCGGTAGCCGACTCTGGTTACAACGAGACCCACCTGGCCGAGGCCGGCTTTGGCGCCACCGCGGTCATTGCGCCCTCCGCTGCGCTCACCGCCCGAGGCGAAGTAGACGCCGACGCCGAGGTCGGAGTCGACCCGACCCGCACGGACGGCAAGACAGAACAGACCGACCACCTGGCTCTCCATCGGCCGGGTCTCGCCCAACAAGTCCCTCGAGCACGCCATCACCGCCCTCGCCGTCACCCGGCTCCACCGTGATCCCGACGCCACCCTCCGGATCATCGGCAAGCCGGCCACCGACGCCTACGACCAGGCGCTCCGGCGCTACGTGGCCGAGCTCGGGCTCCTCGACGCGGTCAGCTTCGAAGGCCACGCCAGCGACGCCACCGTCGCCGAGGCCTACGCCACCTCCGACGTACTGGTGGTGGCGTCGGAGCACGAGGGTTTCTGCGTCCCGGTCGTCGAGGCCATGGCGGCCGGCCTGCCGGTGGTGGCCTTCGACCAGGGCGCCATCCCCGAGGTCCTCGGCGACGCCGGGGTGCTCGCTCACCACCAGGGATCCCTACGAGGTCGCCGACACCATCGCCGACCTGCTGGACGACGGCCCCGGCCGACCCGACCTGGCCACCCGGGGCCAACAGCGAGTGAGCGAGCTCGAACTCGACTCGACCGCGGAGCGCTTCGTCGATCTCCTCGTCCCTCTCCTCGGACAGCGCGGCGCGCAGAGCCCGGCCCGACAACCGGATCGCCGGCGCCGCCGATGAGGACGGCCATCCACCAGTTCGTGCCGATGCTGCACCGCGACGACGCCGTCGGGCGCCACACCCTGCGCATCCGAGACGTGCTCCACCAGAGGGGCATTCGCGTCGAACGTCTACGTCGAGATGACCGATCCCGACACCGCCGCGGAGACCAAGCCGTTCGCGGCCTACGACGCCGACGCCCAGCGGGGCGATCTTCTGCTCTATCAGTTCGCCACCGCCTCGAACATCGCCCCCTGGCTGGCCGCCCGCCGCGAGACGCTGGCCGTCAGCTACCACAACGTCACCCCGCCCGAGCTCTACGCCGCCTGGAACAACCCGATGGCCCGGCACCAGCTCAGGGCCATCCAGGAGCTCACGGCACTGGCCGCCCGCACCACCCTGGCCATCGCCGTCTCCCGGTTCAACGAGGCCGAGCTCACACAGCACGGCTACGCCCGCACCGCCGTGGTCCCCCCGGCCGCGATGGCCCCGACGGCCACGCCCGGCGCCACCCCGACCAGCCCCAGCCCCAGCACCAGCAGCAGCGCCGATATGGCCAGCACCGACACGGCCAACACCACGGGAGGCCGCTGGCTCTGCGTCGGCCGGGTCGCCCCCAACAAGGGGATCGAGCTCGCCCTCATGGCCCTCCTGGTGACCCACGCCCACCACGACCCGCTGGCCACGCTCCAGGTCATCGGCCGCCCCGTCGTCCCCGCCTACTCCCGGGCCCTCGAGCGCTTCGTCGACGAGCTCGGCCTGCGCCACGCCGTCACCTTCCGGGGCCAGGTCAGCGACGACGACCTGGTCGAGCGCCATGGCCGCCTCCGACGTCCTGGTCGTCGCCTCCCAGCACGAGGGCTTCGGCGTGCCGGTCATCGAGGCCATGGCCATGGGACTGCCGGTGGTGGCGAACAACGCAGGCGCCCTCCCCGAGATCGTCGGCGACGCCGGCCTCCTGGTCGACGCCCGAGACCCCTACGCCCTGGCGGCCGGCATCGAACAGGTCCGCCACGACCCGGCCCTGCGACGCAGCCTCGAGGACAAGGCGGCCGAGCGCGTCGCCGACCTCGACCTCCCCTCGGCCGGCGACCGCACGGTCGACCTCCTCGCCGCCCTCTAGAACACCAGCCAACGAGGCCACCGCATCCAGGCCCAGGTCACGTCAGACCAGGTCAGGTCAGCGTCAGGACGCCCCCACAGCCTCCTGCACCAGCCCACGAAGCGCCGGGTCGACGCCCCCAAGTCGAACCCCGCCGCCCGCTCCCGCCCCGCCGCCGACAACACCGACACGCAGCTGCGCATCGCCCAGCACCCGCCCCACCGCAGCCGCAAACAACCCGGGCGACTTGTCCGGCAGCACCAGACCCCGCACCCCCGACCGTCTCGGGCACCGCGGTCACCCCGTAGGCCACGATCGGCACCCCGTGCCCCATGGCCTCGGCCAGCGGCACGCAGAACCCCTCGTGGTCCGAGGCCATGACGAAGACGTCGGCCGCCTGGAATAGCGCCTCGAGCTCCGCCCCCGACACCGAACCCGCAAAGGAAACCGCCGAGTCCAGGCCCAGCTCGGACACGAACGAACGCAGCGCCGGCTCATACGACGAGCCCAGAGGCGACCCGACCAGGTGCAACCGGGCCGCCGGGTCGACCGTCAGGCGCAAGACCTCGAGCATCTTCACGAGATCGTGCGGTGCCTTGTGCGGCGAGATCTTCCCCACGTACAACAGATCAGCCCCGCCCTCACGGGCCCGGCGCGCCGCCAACGAAGCAGCCAGCGCAACGTCCGGCGACGGCGACTTCACCTGCATGTCGATGAGCAACGGCACCACCGCCGTGCCCGAATACCCCAACGCCACGAAGCTCCGACTCGTTGAAGGCCGAGTCGGCCACGGCAAAGCGAGACTGCGGCGCCAGACGGGCCAGCTGCGTCCGCCCCAGCGACGCCTCGTAGGCCACGGCCGGCTCCCAGTCCCGCAACAGCGCCGCCGGCGTGATGTTGTGGTAGTTCACCAACTTGGGTTCGGACCGAGCGGACAGGATGTCGTACACCGGGCTCCCGATCGACGCTTGATACAACAGCCAGCGATCGCGCCCCGCCCGCCCCAGCTCGATCACGGGCCGTCCCTCGTGCGCCACGTCGGGGGTGAAGCTGCCGTAGTAGATGTCCGAGTCGATGCCGGCGGCCCGCAGGCCGTCGCGCAGGTTCAGGGTGTGGACCCCGATGGCGTCGCGGCTGGCGAGCGAGGGAATGACCTGATCGACCCGCACGGCGCAGCAGTGTACCGGCGGCCGTTGCAACCCCCGATTGCCCCTATGCACCAATTTCCCCTGGTGAGACCTCTACGCTTGTCGGATCGTGCTCCTCCGAACCGATGTCGCGCGGCGCGGCGTGGTGCTCGTGTCCACTGCGCTGCTCACCCTTCTCTTCGTGGTGCCCGCCGCCCTGGTCGGCTCCGCCTCGGACGCGGCGGCCTCCACCGTTCCGGGCGCCGGCCCGCCCGTGCTCTCGCTGAGTCACACCCCCGAGGCGCACACCCTCTCGGACACCATGGACGTCAACATCTCCATGGAGGAGAACGCCGGCCTCGACGTCATCGTGAACTCGACGGCGGGCGTGTCCGCACCCGGGCGTGCCGAGCTCGTCTGCGGTGCGCTTCCACCAGACCGGGACGACCTGGGAGGTCGACTCCGGGCCGCCGGGATGTTCGGGCCCGTGGAATCCGGTGCTCACCAACCAGACCACGCCGACGGCCCTGCCCCTCAACGGTGGGCTCCTCCAACTCTGCGTTGCCAGTGGCAGCCCCACGGTGCACGGCACGTTGACGCGCCCTCTACAACTCGCTCGGCCAGGCCAGGACGGTCAACACCCTGCCGCTCGAGCAGTACGTGGCCGACACCGTCCCTGGTGAGTCGCCGTCGAGCTGGGCCACCCTCGGTGGTGCCGGTCCCCAGGGCCAGAACTGGGGCTTTCAGGAACTCGAGGCGCAAGCGGTGGCCGTGCGCTCCTATGTCCTGTCCAATCTCGGGGGTTACGGCGGCTACGCCGACACGTGCGACCTCGACTGCCAGACCTACCGCGGCACGCAGTACGAGACGCCGACGACGATCGCTGCGGCCAACGACACGGCCGGCCAGGTGATGGTGATGCCGGGCGGCCAGGTCGCCACCACGGAGTATTCGTCATCGACCGGCGGCTACACCTCGAGCGCCAGCGAGCAATCGCCCTTCACCGCCGGTGCCCGACGACGGCGACGTCGTCTCGCTCAACCCGAATCATCAGTGGTCCACGTCGGTGAGCTTCACTGCGATCCAGAACGCCTGGCCTCAGATCGGCACCTTCATGGGCTTTGCCGGCGCAGTCATCGACCCAGGGCACCCGTTCGACGCCGGCTACGGACGCGTGGCCTCGATCACCCTTGTGGGCTCCGCAAACTCGTCGTTCACCATCCCCGGCACCGAGTTCTACGTCGACCTCGGGCTCAAGTCCGACCTCTTCAGTGTGACCGGCCAAACCGCCAACAGCGTCAGCATCATCGGCCAGGGTTGGGGCCACGGCATCGGGATGGGCCAATACGGCGCGCTCGGCTACGCCATCGGGCAGGACAACGGCGAGGGCACCTTCACCTACCAGCAGATCGTGGCCCACTACTACGCGCCGGCGACGATGAGCACCCTGGCCAACGTGACCACCGCCGGCGCGAGCAGCGGTGGCGTCGGCGGGTACTGGATCGACGCGTCCGACGGTGGCGTGTTCAGTTTCGGCAACGCGCAGTTCTTCGGCTCCATGGGCGGCAAGCCGCTCAACCAGCCGATGGTCGGCATGGTCGGGACCCACGACGCGCAGGGGTACTGGACCGTGGCGGCGGACGGCGGGGTCTTCAGTTTCGGCGACGCACAGTTCCACGGCAGCACCGGCAGCCTCCGACTCAACAAGCCGGTGGTGGCCATGGCCGTCACTCCCGACGGGGGCGGCTACTGGCTCGTGGCCTCGGACGGAGGCATCTTCGCCTACGGCGACGCCGGTTTCTACGGCAGTACCGGCAGCCTCAGGCTGAACAAGCCGGTCATCGGCATGGTGCCCACGCACGACGGCAAGGGCTACTGGCTCGTGGCGTCGGACGGCGGCATCTTCGCCTACGGCGACGCCGGGTTCTTCGGTTCACTGGGCTCGACGCCTCCGTCCACTCCCATTGTCGGCGTGGCTCCCTCGCCCGACGGTGGCGGGTATTGGATGCTCGAGGCCGGCGGTACGGCGCACGCCTTCGGTGACGCCCAGAGTGTCTCGGTGGCCTCCGACTCGCCTCCGCTCTCCGCCATGAAGGGTCCGATGACGGGGCTCATCCCGGACTTCTCGGGCGGTGGCTTCGACAGTGTGAATGCCAGCGGGCAGGCTTTCGCGTACGGGGATGCGCCGTACTTCGGAGACGTGACGACCGCGGTGCACGGCTACAGCGGTCACGTCGTCGGCATCGCCGTCACTCCCGGCTGACGCGCGTCAATGCGATGACGCCGACGCGCAGCGCGCGTCGCACAGAATCGCGCCGTCCTCCACATCTGACTCGCAAGGCGTGACGTTTCTTCGGTATCTGTCGCCTTGCAGTAGCACGCAGTTCTGACCACGTCGCGGCAGGTTGCAACGAGGACGCAACTTCCGCTGCGTTCGTTTCGTCTGCGTTAAACAAACGCTTGACACTCCGTTGTCACGCGCCTAAAAAGCGAACGCTAGTTGTGGTGTGAAAGAACGCCCGCTGCGGGGGGCAATCCGAGAGCGAGGGGACAGGGGTATGAGCGCTGCAAAGTCGGCACGCGTGCACGGGTCCGTAATCTTCAGGGCCTTCTCAGCTTTGTTGTTGACGGCGGGCGTCTTCGCTGCGGCCGCCATCACGTTTGATGCGCCAGCCTTCGCTGACACCCCGCCAACCATTGCCAATGGCACCGGCGCATTCTCGACGGATCCTGTGACCAACCTGACAGGTTGCACCGCGGCGTCCGGTGCCACGGCGGTGACCTGCACCAGCACGGCCGGGGTCGTGGTGAACGAGGGCGCGTATGGTGCATCCCTCGCGACCGCCGGCTCGTCGGTCAGCGCGGTGACCCCGACCTCCATCACGCTCAGCGCCAAGACCGCGGCCGCCGTCACCGCGACCCAGGTGCTCACCTTCACGACGCGCACGGCGGTCCAAAACGTCAGTGGATCCACCACGACCGTGACGAGCAACGTCAACTTCCAGACGTCGTCGGTCACCCCTGGCATGGCGGTCATAGGGCCGGGAGTCACCAGTGGCACGAGCGTGAGCTCGGTGAGCGGGACCTCCCTGGTGCTCTCTGCCGCCCCGACGACTGCGCTGTCGGGCACGACGCTCGTGTTCAATTCGCCGGAGACCTTCGACGCCCTCACCCTGGTTGCAGGAGGAGCGTCCGCCGTGAACACGTCGTCGCTGACCGTGGTGACCCAGCCCCCTGCCGGCGACGGCACGGTGGTGGCCAGCACTTCGGCGAGCCACGGCCTCTTGGCCCTGCTGCCGGGTGACAGTGCGACGAGCACCTTCAGCGCCACGTTCGCCTACTGCGCGCCGGGCGACACCTACTCGGCCGGTTCGCCCAACTGCACGACGGCCACCATGTCGTACGCCCCGGCCACCGACCAGCTCATGGGTGAAGCGCTCACCGTGTCCGGAATCTCCGAGGACATCTACGAGGACACTGAGGTCGCAGCAGTGCAGCCGGGCACCGCGCAGCAGGGTGCACCTGTGCCCGTCACCCTGGCCTCGGTCGGTTCGAGTGTTCCCACGCTCCAGTCGACGCCCGTCGGCAACGCGACGGTGAACTATGCCGACAACTTCACGGTCGTGCTGCCAGCTCCCTCCGGACTCACGATCGTGCCCGGCTCCCTCACGGTGACCGGTGGCGACAGTGTGACCGAGGGAGTGGCCACGGCTGAGTACTGCACGGCCGCCGGCACCGGCTGCGACGCGCAGATCAATACCGGCAACTACAAGACCACGTATCCCTACATCGAGCTCGAACTTCCGGCCGCCGACCACGTGAACGGCGGTCAGAACTTCACGCTTCCTACTGTGAGCGCGACGTTCACGGCGACCGGCTCCGTCGGCACTACCGCCAGCGAGACGCTGTCGGAGTTCCGCCTCAACACCAACGTGACGGTCCCGATCGTGGGTACGCAGAACGCGAACCTGGACGCCTACCCGACCTCGGGTAACTCGGGCACGCCTCCCTACACGGCGCCGGTGGCGCTGGGCTCGACCACGATCGTCGCTGCCGCCGTAGCGCCGTCCTTCACGTCGGGCGCGAGCACGACCTTCACGGCCGGGAGCGCGGGAAGCTTCACGGTGACCACGAGCGGGAGTCCCAAACCCTCGATCTCCAAGACGGGCGGCCTGCCCTCGGGTGTGACCTTCACCGACAATGGCAACGGCACCGCCACGCTGGCGGGTACGCCGGCCGCGGGGACCGGCGGCAACTATCCGATCTCCCTGTCGGCGACCAATGGGGTGGTCCCAGACGGCTCGCAGTCCTTCACCCTGACGGTGAACCAGGCGCCGTCCATCACCTCAGGATCCAACACGACGTTCTCGAGCGGCACCGCGGGTTCGTTCTCGGTCACCTCGACCGGGTTTCCGAAGCCCTCACTCTCCGAGACGGGCGCCCTGCCCTCAGGTGTGACCTTCGTGGACAATGGTGACGGCACGGCGACCCTCGCCGGGACGCCGGCCACCGGCGGCACCTTCCCCTTGACCATCAAGGCGACCAACGGGGTCAGCCCCGCTGCCAACCAGGCCTTCACGCTGACCGTGGATCAAGCTCCGTCCATCACCTCGGCGGATTCGGTCGACTTCTCCACCGGAACGCCGAGCAGTTTCAACGTGACCACGACCGGGACGCCCACGGCGGCCATTTCCGAGACCGGGGACCTCCCTGACGGCGTCACCCTCACCGACAACGGGAACGGGACCGCCACCCTGGCCGGGACGCCGACCGAGGGCACCGAGGGCAGTTTCCCGATCATCATCTCGGCGACCAACGGGATCAGCCCGGACGCCTCGCAGTCCTTCACCCTGACCGTCAGCAACGGCCCGCTGGCCCCGAGCATCACGTCGGGGTCGAGCACCACCTTCACCGCGGGCAGCGGCGGAACGTTCACGGTGGGTTCCAACGGGAACCCGACGGCCGCCCTGTCCGAGGCGGGCGCCTTGCCCGGCGGTGTGACGTTCGTCGACAACGGTGATGGCACCGCGACTCTCTCGGGCACGCCGGCCGCTGGGAGCGGCGGCGTCTACTCGCTCACGCTCACGGCCAGCAACGGGGTGAGCCCGGACGCGACGCAGTCCTTCACCTTGACGGTCGACGAAGCCCCGTCCATCACCTCGGGCGCCAGCACGACCTTCACGAGCGGCAGCTCGGGGACGTTCGGCGTGACCACGGGCGGCTACCCCGTGGCGGCCCTGTCCGAGAGCGGCGCCCTGCCGACTGGCGTGACGTTTGTTGACGACGGTGATGGCACCGCCACCCTTTCGGGCACGCCGGCCGCCGGGAGCGGCGGGGTCTACCCGTTCACGATCACCGCCTCCAACGGAATCGGATCGGATGCTTCGCAGTCGTTCACCCTGACCGTGAAGCAGGCCGCAGCGATCACTTCGGGCGCCAGCACGACCTTCACCACTGGCGCCGCCGGTAGCTTCACGGTGACGTCGACGGGCTTCCCGACGCCGGCCCTGACCGAAACTGGCGGCCTGCCCGGCGGTGTGTCATTCACGGACAACAGCGATGGCACAGGCACCCTGTCGGGTACTCCGGCTGCGGGCAGCGGCGGCATCTACTCCATCAGCTTCAAGGCGAGCAACGGTGTGGGCAGCGCAGCGACGCAGTCCTTCACGCTGACCGTCGACCAGCCCGTGTCGATCACCTCCGGCTCCAGCACGACCTTCACGGTCGGCACGGCCGGCAGCTTCACGGTGACGACGACGGGCTTCCCCGCCGCGGCCATCTCTGAGAACGGCGACCTGCCCAACGGCGTGTCCTTGGTCGACAACGGCGACAGCACGGCCACCTTGGCTGGCACGCCTACAACGGGGAGTGGCGGCACCTACAACATCACCGTGAAGGCGATCAACGGTGTCGGCTCGGCGGCGCTTCAGACCTTCACGCTGACAGTCGAAGGGGCTCCGTCCTTCACCTCGGCGGCCTCGACAACCTTCTCGCAGAAGGAATTCGGCAGCTTCACGCCGGCTGCTACAGGTACTCCGGCACCGACCATCACCGAGTGGGGCACCTTGCCCAAGGGTGTGACGTTCAGCGGCGGAAAGATCTCGGGAGTGCCGAAGAACAAGGGCACCTTCCAGGTCCTTCTCACTGCATCGAACGGAATCGGAACGAATGCGACGCAGATCTTCACGATCACCGTGGTGAGCTTTGGCGTCACGACGACCTCGCTGCCGCCGGCCACCGTGGGCACGCCGTACAGCCAGCAGCTGAATGCCCAGGGCGGCCTGCCTCCGTACAAGTGGAAGGCCGTGGCCAGCACGCTCCCAGCTGGGCTGCTCCTGTCCAAGACGGGCCTGCTGTCTGGCACGCCGACGACGCCGGGGAACTACACGATCAGCGTCACGGTGACCGACAAGACCACGCCGACCAAGCAGACGGCGACTGGTTCCATCACCCTGAGCGTGGGCAGCTGAGCGAATACGAACACGCAGTGGCAGAACGGAGCCGAGCACGCTGCTCGACTCCGAAGGCAACGACACAATCGACTTTGACGTAGGACGACCGAGGAGGATGGTTCGATGGGCGGTTTGCGACAGAGGGCAGGTCGAGTGACCCGAGTCACCAAGGCCGTGCTCGCAGCCGTACTGCTGGGTGGAACGTTGACGACCGCCCTCAGCTTCGCCTTGGCGTCTCAAGCCGATGCCTTCTCGGCTACTCCAGCGTGGACGACTACCGGGGGGACTCCTGCTTCCACGTTGACCTGCGGTACGTGGTATCTCGCAACCATGGCGTCCTCGACGGGTGGCGGCAGCGCCACAGTGAACCTGATCGGTGGTGGTGGTGGTGGTGCAGGGAGCAGCACTGGTCTCGGGAACGAGGGGAACACCGCGATCGGTGGCGCCGGCGCCAAGGTCAATGCGGGCGTAAGCGTGCCTTCTGGTGAGACCGTTGCCGCCATGATCGGCTGCGGTGGCGGCGGTGGCGGCGCCCATTCGAGCGGGACCGTGAACACGTCGGGAACCGGGGGAGTCGGGTACGCCACCGGTGGCATCGGCGGTGAATCGAGCACGACCCTGACCAACGCCTCTGGCGGCGGCGGAGGCGGTGGCTCGACGTCCCTCTGCGTGTACAGCAACAACCCAGCTTCGCCTTGCGGGACGCTGGTCGCCATCGCCTCCGGCGGCGGTGGCGGCGGTGCTTCTGGTTGCACCGGGAACGGTGGTAACGGTGGAAACGGCAATGCCGGTGCGACGACCGGTGCCACGGCCAACTCGGAGCCGAACGCCGCTGCACCTGGAGGTGCAGCGAACGGACAGGGCTTCGGCGGCGGTGGTGGTGGTTCGGACAGCGCCAAGCAGTCCGGTGGCGGCGGTGGTGGTGGTGGTGTCGGCGCGGTCAGCGGCACCGACCGCGGTGACGGCGACGACAGGCGCCGGCGGGGCTGCCAACAGCACCGGTGGAGCCGGTGGTGCGAAGCTGAGCAGCGGTAGCGGCCCGGCGGGCGTGGCGGGCTCGGGCCCGAACGCCTCGGGTAACGGCGCGGCAGCCGGTACACAGACCGGGGGATCGAACCGCCAGGGTGGCGGTGGCGGCGGCGCCGGCTACTACGGCGGTGGTAGCGGTGCCTCCAACGACTGCACGTTGCTCCCCTCGCTTGGTGCCGGTGGCGGTGGCGCTGGCTCTTCGTGGGTGGCCACCGGACAGCTCACCAGCTTCAACAATGGAACCAACCCAGCCTTCGTTGCAGGCAGTGGCACGTCGAACGCCTGCGGGCAGTCGACGGCCAACGGCACGACCGGCTTGAGTACCGGCGTCGGCGGTGTCAGCTCGAGCGCCAGCGGTATCGCCAACGGCTGGGCCGGCTGCCCCGGCAACGTCAGCCTCACCTGGAGCGCCTTGCCGGGTTCCCCCACGGGTGTGACGGCCACCGGAGCCAGCGGTCAGGTCACAGCCAGCGTGGACAGCTCCGGCGGACTCGGGCACGAGCCCGCTCACGGGCTACCAGGTCACGGCCGCGCCGGTCGGTGGAGGCACCCCGGTGAGCCAGACGTTCAACTCGACGGCCACCACGGAGTCGGTGAGCGGTTTGACCAACGGAGTGCAGTACAACGTCTCCGTCGCGGCGATCACGAGTGTGGGCACGGGGCCCGCGGCCAACGCGTCGAACAACCCGATCTCTCTCGGCACGGCGCCGAGCATCACCTCGGGTAACAACACGACCTTCACGGCCGGTAGCGCCGGCACGTTCACGGTCACAACTTCCGGGAGCCCGACGCCCGCGATCTC
Source organism: uncultured Acidimicrobiaceae bacterium (assembly GCA_963726545.1). Taxonomy (GTDB): domain Bacteria; phylum Actinomycetota; class Acidimicrobiia; order Acidimicrobiales; family RAAP-2; genus Bog-473. The sequence goes on from CAVSCV010000002.1 coordinate 151,570, forward strand.
AAAGACGGGTGCACTTCCGAGCGGCGTCACCTTCACCGACAACGGTGACGGGACGGCCACCTTGGCCGGGACGCCGGCGGCCGGCACCGGAGGTACCTACCCGATCAGCATCGACGCCTCCAACGGCATCGTTCCTGACGGCACGCAAGCGTTCACGCTGACGGTGGACGAGGCGCCCAGCATCACGTCGGGCGACTCCGCCACCTTCTCCGAGGGCGACGCCGGCGGCTCGACCATCACGACGACGGGCTTCCCGACGGCGGCAGTGTCAGAGAGCGGTGCCCTGCCCGACGGCGTGACCTTCACCGACAACGGTGACGGGACAGCGACCCTGGCCGGCACGCCATCGGCCAACACCCGGGGCGACTACCCGATCACCATCACGGCGAGCAACGGGGTCAGCCCCAACGCCACACAGGACTTCACGCTGAGCGTGAACGCGGCGCCGGCCATCACCTCAGACTCGAAGGCCGTCTTCACCGAGCAGACGGCGGGGACCTTCACCGTTCAGACGAGCGCATCCCCGACGGCTGCGTTGTCGGAGAGCGGAGCACTGCCGGACGGCGTGACCTTCACCGACAACGGTGACGGGACCGCCACCTTGGCCGGTACGCCGGCGGCTGGATCGCAAGGCAACTACGCCTTCACCATCAAGGCGACCAACGGGGTGAGCCCCGATGCGACCCAGCAGTTCCTGCTGATTGTCGATGGGCCGCCGGCCATCACCAGCGGCGACGCCACGACCTTCACGGCCGGCAGCGCCGGGACGTTTACCGTGACCTCGACCGCGACGCCCGTTGCTGCGCTCTCCGAGACGGGAGCTCTCCCGGGCGGCGTGACCTTCACCGACAACGGTGACGGCACCGCCACCCTGGCCGGCACTCCGTCGGCCGGCACCGGGGGCAACTACTCCTTCACCATCACGGCGAGCAACGGCGTGACGCCTGATGCCAACCAGTCGTTCACCCTGACGGTGAACGAGGCACCGGGGATCACCAGCGGCAGCTCGACGACGTTCTCGTCCGGAAACGCTGGCACCTTCACGGTGACGACGAGCGGGTTCCCGACCGCTGCCGTTGCCGAGACGGGAGCGCTGCCGGGCGGCGTGACCTTCACCGACAACGGTGACGGCACTGCCACCCTGGCCGGCACTCCGTCGGCCGGCACCGGGGGCAGCTACCCGATCACCATCAAGGCAACCAATGGCATCAGCCCGGACGCCTCGCAGTCCTTCACGCTGAACATCTCCCAGGCGCCGAGCATTACGAGCGGCGACGCGGTGACCTTCGTGGAGGGGACTCCCGCCACCTTCACCATCACTACGACCGGCACGCCGGTGGCGGGCATCTCAGAGAATGGGACTCTGCCGGGCGGCATCACCTTCACCGACAACGGTGACGGCACGGCCACGCTGCGGGCGAGGTCGGACTGCTGTTCGGCCGGGGCTGGCTACACCAACAACCTCACGATCACGGCATCGAACGGGGTGGCGCCTGACGCCGTCCAATCGTTCACGCTGACGCTCGAGGTTCCGGCCGGCTTCAGCTCCCCGGATCACGCCAGCTTCCCGCGGAACACTGCGAGCACCTTCACGGTGGTCACGACGGGGAATCCGGCGCCGACCCTGACCGAGGTCGGGAACCTGCCGAAGGGTTTGACCTTCTCGAATGGTGTGCTGTCGGGCACCACCAAGAAGCTCGGCTCGTTCCAGCTGGCCTTCCTCGCCAACAACGGCATCGGGGCCCAGGCGGTGCAGTACTTCACGCTGACGGTGACTCCGTTCGCCGTCACCACGACGACGTTGCCGGATGCGACTGTGGGAACTCCCTACAGCGAGCAGCTGCAGGCCGCGGGCGGCGTGACCCCGTACAAATGGAAGGCGACGACTGTCCTGCCCCTGGGTCTCACGCTGTCGAAGACTGGTCTGCTCTCGGGGACGGTTGACGCCTCCGTGGCGCCTGGCAGTTACCCGGTCGGGATCAAGGTGACCGACAGCAAGACGCCGACCAAGGAAGTCGCGACCGTGACGTTGAACCTCACGGTCGACGGTTGACCCTCTGGGGGCCATTCAACATCAGGCGAGCGCACGGACACGCGAGCCTGAGGTAAATGGGGAGGGCGTGGAAAGTGGGAGGCCTCAGGGTCTCCCACTTTCCGCGTCTGGGCTCAGGCGAGGACGTCGCTGGGCGGTGGGCCCGACGTGGCCGGGTTGAACTCCGAGGTGGTGCCCTTGGCGTGGGCACTCAGGCGCTCACGTGGTCAGGGTGGGGAGGAGCTTGGTTCGTCGGCTGGGGAGGGATCAGCAGGCACGTCGGGAGGGCCCGACGAGATCGTCAGAACGACGTCCGTGTCCGGAGCGACGACCGTGCCAGGCCGCGGTCAGACGGAAATAAGCGCACCCTCTGGGATCGAGCGACTGTGTGCGACGCTTGACTCGCGGGTGGAGGCTCAACTCCTCGAGCACCGCCCTGGCCTGGTCGGCCGAAAGGTGCCAGACCTTCGGCATCACGGGGTTTGAGGACACTCGCGCCATTGTGCTGCGAGTTGCGGCGCTGCCGCGTCGAGCAGGTGGGCAGCAGGCGGGTCGGGCAGCAGGCAGGGCGGGGAGAGATCAGGCTGGAGGCGGTGACAGCGGGTTCGGCGGGTTCGGCGGGCGCGGACGATGCCGGCGGGTCCGAGGCCTGGGCCATCACCTCGGCCAAGCGGGGGAAGCGACGCAGCCGGCCGAAGGGGCCGAGCTTGCCGGCGTCGACCCCGTGGTCGGCCGCGTTGAGCAGCCGCAGGTCGCCGCGGCTGTTGCCGTAGGCCCAGAGCACGGGCTGCTCGCCGTTCCCCGAGAGCAGCCCGTTGGCCCGGAGGTGGCCGACGAGGCGGGCGTACTTCTCGGCACCACGACAGTTCTTCCCCTCGTAGCCGCCGGTGAGCAGCCCCCCGCCACCGACCGCGAGGCGAGTGGCCACCACGCCGCTGACTCCGAGCTCTTCGCCCGCCGGCCCTACGTAACACTCGGGGGAGGCCGACACGATGACCGTGTGGTGGCCCTGGCGGCGGTGCCACTCGAGGCGCGTCTTGGTGTCGTCGCGCAGGTGGCGGGCCAGGTGCCGCGCCGCGAAGGCGCGGGAGCGACGGTCGACCTCGTCGACCGCCATGCCACCGATGAGGCGAGTGAAGAGGCGCTCCTTGATCTCGTCGGCCGCCGTGCCGCCCGTGATGCCGGCCTTGATGAGGCCGGGGGAGAGGCGGGCGGTGGCGCGAAGCACGGCCACGGGGCCGCACAGGCTGATGAGCCAGGGGAAGGCGCTCCCGCCATCGGTCAGGGTGCCGTCGAAGTCGAACGCGGCCACGGTCTGGCGGCCCGAGCGCGGAGGCTGCGGGGCGCGCTTGGGGCCGGTGTCCCTCTCGTCAGTCGAGCGCAGTGCCACCGCGGCCCGCACCTCCCGCAAATCTCAGGGCGCCCTCGAGCGTCTCGCCACTGCTCACGACGTCGCGGCCGCGCCGGGCTTCGTTGACCGCGGCCTCCTCCTCGGACAGGCCCCATTGTTCCAGCGCGCTCATGCGGTCCGAGCGGAGGCAGATCTGGGGGAGGGCCGCCAACTCGTGGGCCAGGGCGACGGCGGCCGCCAGAGCCTGGCCCGGCGGTACGACGCGGTTGGCCAACCCGATCTCGAGCGCCTCGGGGGCGGGCACGGCCCGGCCGGTCAGGATCAGGTCCATGGCGCGGCTCTGGCCGATGAGGCGGGGGAGGCGGACGGTGCCGAGGTCGCACAGGGGCACGCCGAAGCGGCGGCAGAAGACCCCGAAGACGGCGTCCTCGGCGGCCACCCGCAGGTCGCACCAGAGGGCCAACTCGATGCCGCCGGCCACGGCGTAGCCCTCCACGGCGGCGATGACGGGCTTGGTGAGGGTGAGGCGGGTGGGGCCCATGGGGCCGCTGCCGTGGTCGGGGATGGGGCGGCGGTCGCCCTCGGAGACGGCCTTGAGGTCGGCGCCGGCGCAGAAGGTGCCGTGGGCGCCGGTGAGCACGGCCACGGAGGCGTCCGGGTCGGCGTCGAAGGCCAGAAAGGCCTGGCGGAGCTGCTCGGCGCACACGCTGTCGACCGCATTGCGGCGATCGGGCCGGTCGATAGTGACGACGGTGACCGGTCCACTCCGTTCGATCGTGAGGGTGTCGGTGCGGGTGGGGGCGTAGGTGCTCGCGGCGGAGGCGTGGGTCACCGGGGTCGGGGCGTCGTCGGCGGCGGCGGTGCGTTCGGCGGGCGCGGGGGCGCCGGCGGGATCTCCGTTCACTCCCGCATTCTCCCACGGCCGTTGGGATGCTCCGAACATGCACGTTGGATGCAACCCCTGGTCAAGGTGCAGTTCTGGCACGGCGAGGGGTGAGCCGGTGAAACATGACCAATCATGTCGACAATTGCGGGAACAGCCGGTAAGGTCATGGCGTTCATACAGAGAGTCAGCCGAGAATCCACAGGAGGATCACATGGCAGTACGACTGGGGGACACCGCCCCCGACTTCACCGCGGACACCACCGACGGCACGATCAACTTCCACGAGTGGCTGGGCGACAGCTGGGGTGTCCTCTTCTCCCACCCCAAGGACTTCACGCCGGTCTGCACCACTGAGCTGGGCGCCTTCTCCAAGGCCAAGCCCGAGTTCGACAAGCGCAACGCCAAGCTCATCGGCCTCTCCGTCGACTCGGTGGAGTCGCACAAGGGATGGGCTGGGGATATCGAGGAGACGCAGGGGTCCGCACTGGCCTTCCCGCTCATCGGGGACGAGGACCGCAAGGTGGCCGACCTCTACGACATGATCCACCCGAACGCCAACGACACGTTGACGGTTCGCTCGGTCTTCATCATCGGGCCGGACAAGAAGGTCAAGCTGACATTGACCTACCCGGCCTCGACCGGCCGCAACGTCGACGAGATCCTCCGGGTGCTCGACTCGCTCCAGCTCACCGCCGAGTACAAGGCGGCCACGCCCGTGAACTGGACGGATGGCGACGACGTCATCATCGCGCCGGCTGTGAGCGACGAGGACGCCAAGACCCTCTTCCCCAAGGGTTGGAAGACGCTCAAGCCCTACCTGCGGGTGACGCCCCAGCCCAATCGCTGAGTCTCTGGTTGGTTCAAACTCGGTCTCTCCGTACCGAGGCATTGACGACGAGGCCGGCCTGCGGGCCGGCTTCGTCGCGTTCGTGGGCCTGATCCAGGTCGTTGGGACGATGGGGACTGTCACAGCGCCGGGGGAGGCTCCTCGGGTCGGGACGGCGCTCTGGCGCGTCCCGGTACCGGTGCGCCCCCTCTTGGAGGGCGTCAAGCGTGAGGAGGAGTGGCGATGGGGCTGAGCGAACCCGAGGTCTTCGAACTGGCGGATCGGGCACTGGCCCGGGTGGTCGGCCGGATTCGCCCGGTGCAGTGGGACGAGACGATGCCGGCGAGCTTCGTGACCCGGGCGCGGCCGGAGCCGCCGACCCTGCGCGAGGTGATCGCCTATCACGCCTACGACGACGCATGGGTCCCGGACACGTTGGCCGGCCTGACCATGGACGAGGCCGGCACGGACAAGTTCTCCGGCGATCTCCTGGGTGACGACCCGGTGGGTCGGTTCGAGGCCATCGTTGACCTGGCGTGTGCGGCGGCCCGGGCCGTGACGGATCTGGAGGCGGTGGCCCACCTCTCCTTCGGCGACTACACGGTCCGCGAGTACTTCTGGCAGATCAACTCGTTTCGGGCTCTGCGGCTGCACGACCTCGCCACGGCGCTCGGCCAGCCGGTCGACCTGGAGCCCGAGTTGGTGCAAGGGGTGTGGGACGAAGTGAGCCCGCACGCCGAGGAATGGCGCACCATCGGGGTGTACGGGCCGGCGGTGCCGGTGCCCGACGACGCGCCGCTGTTGGACCGGTTGCTCGGGCTGACGGGGCGGCAGCAGGGCTGAGTCGTCGTGGCTGCCTTGTTGGGCTGCCTACGGAGCCCGTAAGGGAAGCCTGAAGGGGGGCGAGGAGCTGAAGCTGCATCTGGTCAACGACAAGCAGGTCGACCTGGCCAAGGGTGCGTTCAGGAAGCTCCTGGGACGGAAGTTTCGGGCGTGAAGGCCAGCGGGCGGGACTACTCGAGCTCCTTCCAGTGCTCACGTCCGAACAGCCGGCCCCAGCGGGCGGTGAGCGACGGGCCTTCGTCACGTGCGGTGTCGGGATGGAGGACGAGCGGCCCGCTCGGGGCGGGGAGGGCGTCGACCTGATCGTCCGTGACGGTGGTGGTGACGGCGGCGGTGGTGATGTCGACCACCTGATCCCGGTCGACGAAGCGATGACCATGGTTGTGGGTCTTCACGGCGAGGCCGTCGAACACGTCGAGCTCGGGCACCTGGAGCACGTGCTCGACCGTGCCGATCTCCTCACCTGACGTGGTGAGGACCGGCGTGCCGGGCTCGAGGGCCATATAGGAGATGGGTCGTCCTTCACTCATCGGTTCCTCCGTTCATCCCCCGGGCGCCGGCTGGGCGTGTTTGTCGAGATCGTGAACGTGCGGGCGACTGTAGAGGGTGTCGATTCTCGACACCATCTCCCCGAGCGGCGGCTCGTACCCGTCGTCCGTCCGGACGAGAACGAGCAGACTGTCGAAATCGAGCGGCTCGTAGAGTTCGTGGTCGAGTTGCTCGACCACGGGGAGCAGCTTGGCGAGACGGTCGGGCCCGCAGAGGGGATCGGCCCGCATGCGCTGTCGCCAACGTTCGAGGGAGTGCGCGCTCTGGCAGTGCACGTGCACCACGACGCCGTGTGGGGCCAGGCGGGACTTGACGTCTGGCTCGCTGACGCCTCGATAGAACGCCTGCTCGGCGACGAAACTCACGCCGAGGTCGAGCCAGAGCTCCATGGATCGGTAGAAGAGGTCGACGCCCCCGACGCCGAGCTCGCTGGCCCGGTCGAGGGTGCGCCACCTCCCGTGCACCAGGTCGTCCTTGTGGAGGACGGGGAGGTCGAGGGCTCGCCCGAGGGCGTCGGCCAGCGTCGTCTTGCCCGAGCCGGGAGCTCCTCCGACGAGGACGGCGAGCGGTGGTCGGTCCGGCACAGTGCGTTCAGACGGTTCGGACGGGATCAGGTGGACGGGCCGACCAGCTCCTCGCGGAGCTCGCGCTTGAGCACCTTGCCCTGCGGATTGCGGGGGAGCGGCTCGGAACGGAACCAGATGTGGGTCGGGACCATGAAGCCGGCCAGCCGCTCCTTCACGTGGAGGGCCAGCTCGTCGGCCGTCACCTTGGCGCCGGGGCGCAGGACCACCACGGCGCCGACTTCCTCGCCGAGGGTCTCGTGGGGAACGCCGATCACGGCGCAGTCGGCCACGGCGGGGTGCTCGAACAGGGCGGCCTCGACCTGGACGGAGTAGACGTTCTCGCCGCCCCGGATGATCATGTCCTTGGCCCGGTCCACGATGTAGATGAAGTTCTCGTCGTCGAGGCGGGCCACGTCGCCCGTGTGCAGCCAGCCCTGTGAGAACGTCTTGGCCGTCTCCTCGGGCCGGTTCCAGTAACCCCGCACGACGTTGGGCCCCTTGATCCAGAGCTCGCCGCGCACGTCGGGACCGTGGGGGGCGGAATCGTCCGGCTCGTCCTTGGCGTAGTCCTCGGGCAAGACGGCCACGTCGCACACCGGGACGGGCGGGCCCACGCTCTCGGGCTTGCCGATGTAGTCGGCCCCCGAGTTCATGGAGGTGACCGAGGACGTCTCGGTCAGCCCGTAGCCGTTCGACGGCTGGCCGACGGGCCAGGCCTCACGGATCCGGCGGACCAGGTCGGGCGGGGCGGGTGCCCCGCCGTAGGAGACGCCCTTGACGGAGGACGTGTCGTACTTGGAGAAGTTGGGGGAGTCGAGCACCTGCATGACCATGGCCGGCACGCCGCCGAAGGTGGCGATGCGCTCCCGCTCGATCAACTCGAGGGCCCGTTCGGGGTCGAAGTGGTGCATCATGACGAGCTTCCCGCCCGCGGCGACGTTGGTGACCATGACGGAGTGGCAGCCGGTGGCATGGAACAGCGGCACCGAGAGGAGAAAGGCCGGCTGGCCCTGGCCGGGGGCGACAGCGGCCTCGCCGGGAGCTTCCTCGTCGCCGAGCGCGGAGGCGCCGTAGCGCGTGGAGCCCCGCGTGTTGATGAAGAAGAGGCTCATCAGGTTGGTGCACATGTTGCGATGGGTGCCCACCGCGCCCTTGGGCCGGCCGGTGGTGCCCGAGGTGTAGAAGATGGTGGCGTCGTCCTCCGGATCGATGGTGACGTCGGGAGGCGAGGCGGCCTCGTCCACATCACCGAGGGCGAGCGGGAAGGGCCATTCGGGCACTTGGGCCTCCCCGGCCGGGGGCTCGTACACGGCGAGCGGCTCGGCGGGCGGGGTGCGGTGCTCGTCGGCGACGATGACGGCCCGGAGCGACTCGAGCCCGCCCAGGACGGGCCGGATGCGCTGGGCCCGCTCGGAGTCGACGAAGGCCACCTTGGAGCCCGAGTCCTCGAGGCCGTAGCGGAGCTCCTCGCCGCTCCACCACGCGTTGAGGGGTACCACGATGGCGCCGAGCAGGCTGGCGGCCCAGAAACCCATGATCCACTCGGGCAGGTTGCGCATGATGATGGCGACCCGGTCGCCCTGCTCGACCCCGAAGGTGGTGCGCAGCCGGTGGGCCAGGGTGCAGGCGATGCGGTAGTGCTCGGCAAAGGTGGTGCGCTCGTCCTCGTACACGAGGAACGTCTTGTCGCCGTGGGCGAGCGACATATCGAGCACCACGCGCAGGTTGGCGGGCGCGTTCTTCCAGGTGCGGGTGGGGACGCCGCGGATGTCGCGCTCCTCCATCTCGAAGATCTGGCCCGGCGCAGTGAGGGTGGCGTTGGCCTCAGCGATGGACATGCTGGGGACGTCGCTCGGCATCACGAACTCTCCTTCTGGGGTGTGGCGGTGACGGCCGCTTCGGCTGGGGCCGGCGCTGAGGGTGGGGGTGGGGGCGTGGCGCCGTTGGTGAAGAAGGCGTCGCGGTAGTAGGCGAGCTCCTCGACGCTCTCGCGGATGTCCTGCAGCGCGCGGTGGCCGCCCTTCTTGGAAGGGGCGGCCTTGTAGACCTCGGGCCGCCAGCGCCGGCACAGCTCCTTGAGGGTCGAGACGTCGACCGAGCGGTAGTGCAGGTAGTCCTCGATCTCGGGGAGCTGGGTGGCCAGGAAGCGGCGGTCGGTGCCGATGGAGTTGCCGGCCAGGGGCACCGTGCGGGCCTCGGGGATGTGGCGCTGGAGGAACTCGAGGGTCTGGGCCCCGGCGTCGGCCAGGCTCAGGGTGGAGCGCTCGATCTGGGGCAGGAGGCCCGAGCGGGTGTGCATGTTCAGGACGAACTCGTCCATCTCGGCCAGCTGCTCGGGCGAGGCGTGGACGACCAGGTCGGGACCCTCCTCGATGATGGTCAGGTCGTCGTCGGTGATCAGGGTGGCGATCTCCACGATGGTGTGGCGCGCAGGATCGAGTCCCGTCATTTCCAGATCGATCCAGGCCAGCATGCCGGTGGCATGTTACCGGCCGTCCTTCTCACGGAGCGGTGGCCGGACCGGATAACGTCCTTCGATGCTGCGTGTCCCGCTGCAGCGGCTCGACGAGGATCTCCCAATTCCCGCCTACGCACGGGAGGGGGATGCCGGCGCGGACCTGCTCGCCCGGAGCGAGGCGGTCCTGGCCTGCCGGGGTGGCCGAGCCCTGGTGCCTACCGGGGTGGCGGTGGCCATCCCTCCTGGCTACGCCGGGTTCGTCCTGCCCCGGAGCGGCCTGGCGTTGCGGCACGGCATTACCTGTTTGAACGCCCCCGGGCTGATTGACTCTGGCTATCGGGGTGAGTTGCAAGTGATCCTGGTGAACACGGATCCTGAGGAGGACTACAAGGTTGCACGGGGGGACCGCATCGCCCAACTGGTGGTGATGCGGGTGGACCAGGTCGGGTTCGACCTGGTGGACAGCGAAGGGTTGGGTGAGGCAGAACGCGGTGTCGGCGGGTTCGGCCATACCGGTACGTGAACTGAGCAGAGAGGTCAGGTAGTGGAATGGTGATGCGCCCACTCGAGGGCATGGACGCGGCGTTCCTGTCGCTCGAGACGCCGACGACACCGATGCACGTGGGCATCGTGCTCCTCCTCGACCCGCCGGAGGGACGGCGCTCGCTGTTCTCGCCCTCGACCAGGTACACACAGATCCGGAGGGTCATTGAGCAGCGGCTGCACCTGGTCGAGCCGATGCGCCAGCGGGCGATCCGGGTGCCGTTCGGCCTCCACCACCCGGTGTGGGTGGACGATCCCGATTTCGAGCTGGACGACCACTTCACCCGGGCCAGCCTGCCCTCGCCCGGCGGCAAGGCCGAGCTGGACGCCTTCGTGGCCTCGGTGATGAGCCGCCAGCTCGACCCCGACCGGCCGCTCTGGGAGATGTACGTCGTGGAGGGCCTCACCGGGGGGCGAACGGCGTTCATCGCCAAGATCCACCACGCCATCCTCGACGGGGTCAGCGGGGCCTCGGTGCTGGCCGCCTTCATGGACCTCAACCCACGCTCGAGAGTGATCCCTCTGCCGCCGGAGTGGAAGCCGGACCCGCTGCCCTCGAACCTGCAGCTGCTGCGACACGCGGCGACGGCGCTGACCCATCAGCCGGGCGCCACGCTCAAGACGTTGCAGGCGGGCATCGACGCCGTGGCCGACCTCGGGATGAACAACCGGGAGCTGGTCGGGCGGGGCGAGCAACCGCCGCCCGGCTTCTTCGGAGGGCCGCGCACGTCGTTCAACGGCGCGGTCTCCAACCGCAAGCGCTTCTGCTCGCTCTCGGTGCCACTCGAGGACGTGAAGCTGGTCGGTCGGGCCTTCGAGGCGACGGTCAACGACGTGCTGCTGGCGTGCGTGTCGGGGGCGCTGCGGCGCCTCCTCGAGACGCGGGGCGAAGAGGTGGACCGACCGCTGATCGCCATGGTGCCGGTGTCGACCCGGGCCGAAGGGGCGGAAGAGGACCTGGGGAACCAGGTCTCGGGGATGCTGGTGTCGCTGGCCAGCGACATCGACGACCCGGTGCTGCGGCTCGATGCGATCTCGGAGTCGGCCCGGGTGGCCAAGGACCAGGAGAAGCTGCACCACGGACGCTTCGTGAGCGACCTGGCTCAGGTGGCGGTGCCCGCGCTGGCGGCCCGGGTGGCGCGGGCCGTCGCCGGCACGCGGCTCTTCGACAAGGTGCGGCCGCCGGCCAACGTGACGGTCTCGAGCGTCCGGGGGCCCGACTTCGCGCTGTTCTGTGCCGGGAGCCGGGTGGTGGACATGTACCCGGTCGGGCCGATGGCCGAGGGGATCGGGATGAACGTGACGGTGTTCTCGTATCTCGATCGGGTGTGCTTCGGTGCGATCGCCTGCCGGAAGCTGGTGCCGGACCTGGACCAGATGGCGGACTACCTCGACGAGGCGTTGGCTGAGCTGGTGGTGGGTGCGCTCGACCTCCAGGCGGCGACGGCCTGAGGGGTGGCCGGTCTCGACTGGCCGGTCCCTGACGGGCCGAGAGCCTCTAGGCGCCTTGCGAGTGCGCGAGCTCTCGATAGTGCTCACGCCAGATCAACTTGTAGACACGGCTCCATCGGGGGATGGAACGGAGGCCGGGGATGAATGGCAAGAAGACCAGGCCGGCCGACAGCACCATCATGATGCCCCAGACCTCGAGGTCGCCGTTGTCGGAGGAGTTCATCGGCGGCACCTGGTACCACATGGTGTAGAGCCAGAGCCAGGCTTGACCGGGGTAGTTCCCCGTCTCGTTCATCATGCCCCACTGATCTCCGCTGAGATGCTGCGTTGTCGCCTGGTTCTCCAGGTAGGCGCCGTCGGCGAGGAAGAGGAGTGGCTTCGTGTAGTCGCTGCTGTAGAACTGACCGCCGCTGAGGAGGGCGGAATCAAGGCCGCCGTTCTGCGCCATGGCGGTCAGTGATCCGATCATGAATCCAACAGGCCCGTAGCGACCAGGCGCCACCGCGAGTCGGCCGTTGACAACCTTGGCGTTGGCGACCGCGTGCTCGTAGGCGGTCGTCCAGGCCGTCTGCCGGGCCGACGGTGCGTGCTCGTAGGCGTTGGCGGCCAGATGCACGGCCCGACTGGGAAGAGCATTGAGCGGAGCGAGGACGAAATCCTGGGCGGTGTCGATCGGTATGTGCACGCCGATCCACGATGCGGGCTCGAAGAATCCGATGTGTTGTGTCACGTCGGGCGTGCTGTTGTAGGGCGGTCCGTAGGTGGCAACCCCGCTCGATCCGTCCAGTTCGGTGATCGCCGTCTGGGCAAAGTCGACCGGGTTTGACGATGCCCATGTCTTGAGGCTCAGGGCTGTTTCGTCGGGCGACGAGAACACGACCGCCAGCAGCACGACGAGAACGGCAACCGCGAGCAAGGCGATCAACGCCTCGCGGAGGATGTCGTAGGGGACGTATCGGCCGGTCCATTCGGCGACGTCGCGATCCGGATTGAAGCGGCGTCTGGCGCGAGAGAAGGTCACGCCGACTCCTCGGTCTCCGTCGGGGAAGCCAGGTGCGGCTCAGCGGGGGCGGCGGGCGCAAACGGCGGCACGATACCCCGACGTCGCACCAGCAAGACGTGCAAGCCAGCGATGAGGACGACGCCGATGGGCAGCAGAACGATGTGCCACATCAACATCTGACCGAAGTTCAGGACGTTGAAGAAAGCGCCCGCGCCGGTGGCGTTGATCCCGTCCTTGGCCTGCGTCGAGATCCATTGTGAGTCGAAGTTCTGCTGGGACAGATAGCCGGTGAACGCGGCGGCGACCGACACGAGGAAAGAGATCACTCCGGTGGCCCACGTGAGCTTGCGGTTGCCCCGCCATGCGGCCATGAAGAACTTGCCCCAGAGGTGGATGACCATGAAGAAGAAGAAGCACTCGACGCTCCACAGGTGGAGGGAGTTCACAAAGCGCCCGACAGTCGAGACGTGCCACCATCCCGGACCCATGACGGCCAGAACGCACCCGGTAACGATGACCCAGGCCAGGCTCACCACGGTGAGCACGCCGAAGACGTAGATCCACGACGCCATGTACGCGGGCTGGCGGTCGGGCAGCAGCCGCTCCGGGGGGAACGCGGATTCAGCGGCGCGTCGTGTCCGAGCCGTCCACTGCCGGGATACGTCGTCCCTTTTCTCGAGGTCGCTGGGCGTCCCGACCGTCATCGATCGTCCCCCTTGCGACGCGGGAACGGGAGGGCGATGGCGAGTACGAAGACCACGATCATCAAGATGATGACGATCAGGTTCGCAAGGGAAATCTGGATGAATCCCCAGTGGACGTAATGGCCTGGATGGTTGAGATTGACCAGCGAGGCCAGGAGGCCATAGATCTGCATAGGGCGATTGTCCGTCGACCGATCGCACGATGCGTAGGGACCTTGGTCCTATCGGCGTAGGACCTTCCTCACAGAGCTACCTGGTTTGGGCCCGCCAGCAGAAGGCCCGCATCGGCACCTCGATGTCGTCACCCTGCGCCAGCTCGGGGTGGGCGTCCAGGTAGCGGCGCATGCCGGCGAGGTGGGCCGCCTTGGCCTCGTCCTCCATGACGATGACGGCGCTGTAGGTGGCGGCGAGACCGATGAGCTCGTCTTTGGTCATGGTCCGGCTCCAGGTGAAAAGCTTGGTCTCGGGATCGATGAACCACTCCCGGAGGGTCAGCTCGTCGACTTGATGACGGCGCCGACGTCGGCGGTCTAGCTTGGACTTGTCGTCGGGGTCGAGCTCGACGCCGCCGGCCCAGAGGTCCCGCATCCAGTCGATGGAGCGGTTGGTCCCGTTCCAGACCAGCGCGAGGCGTCCGCCGGGACGCAGGACCCGGGCCACCTCGGGGATGGCTCGTTCTTCGTCGACCCAGTGCCAGGCCGACTGGGCGGTGACGACGTCGTAGGAGCCGTCGGCGGCCGGGAGTTCCTCGGCGTGACCTTCGAGCACCTCGACGTCCCGGACCTGCGACGACAGGACCGCCCGCATACGGGCATCGGGTTCGATTGCAGTGACGTGGGGAACGCGCTCGGCCAGCTTGCGGGTGAAGAGACCGGTGCCGGCGCCGATCTCGAGGGCATCGGTGGCGCCAGCGGGGAGCAGCCAGTCCAGCGCCTCGTCGGGCGGTTCGGAGCGAAGCCGGTCGTAGTCGGCGGCGACCGCTCCGAACGACTTGGAAAGGACGCCCGTGGTCTCGTCCTGTTGCATCAGGCCAAATCTACCGAGAACCCCCGGCCGGCGGCCCGCCGCGGCACCTCACTCAGGCCGAACATGCAGGTGAGAGACTACTCAGCGGGCTTTTGACGCCTCAGGCGGCGCGCTAGAGTGATGCGTCAACGCGGAAGTGGCGCAGCGGTAGCGCATCACCTTGCCAAGGTGAGGGTCGCGGGTTCGAATCCCGTCTTCCGCTCTCGAGAAACCAGTCTCTAGCTGCGCACGATGCACCTCGCCTCCAATTGGATTCTCTCGATCTTGCCCATCACTGCCCATCAATCGCCCATGACGGCAACGATGGCCGAATGGACACTGTCAGAGGATCGATTCGTCAGCGGGGGAGCGGTTCGTTCGAGTTGCGGGTCTACGCCGGCACCGATCCGAGCACTGGAAGGGCGCCTATGGCTGACGCGCACAACTCGAAGTGAACACGTCGACGCACTCGCGAGCTGAAGGCTTTGGCGGCGCACGCCGACATCGCACCTGCAGCGGGGAGCCTCGCACCACGATGGACGAGCTCTTCGATCAGTGGTTCCGAGGGTGCACCTGCTGGTCTCCGACTACGCTCCGCAATGTCACATCGATAGTCGAACGACGCCCCGCACCATCCCTCCAGCGATGAAGCGCTCGCGAAGATGCAGATTGAGCAGGGCGAATCCATCCGACTGGTTGACGCCATCGATGTAGGGCTGGCCGGTTCGCCAGTCGATGCCTGCAGGAGAGCCTCCGGGGACCACCTGGTAGTAGATGCCGAAGAAGTGCCACAGCGCGGCGATCGTCTAGGGCGATGAAGTGAGGAGGGGCCAGCCGACGCCGGTGAGTTTGGCGTAGGCGGCCATCCGCTGGGGCGTGTCGCGACCGGGGTCAACGGTCACCCCGACGATGGCTGCCTTCGATGTCAGGTGTTGCGCAGCAAGGTCGCGCTCGAGAGCGAGGAGTGCCCCGGTCGTCACCGGGCACTCCTCTTGGCACGAGGTGAGGAACGGCACCAAGAAGACGGCCCTGCCGGCGAAGGTGCGGAGGGTAACGGGCCGGCCTTCCTGATCCGTGAAGGTGGCGTCGAGGATCGTGGCAGGGACGGCCCGATCCATCTGATCGCCGATGGAGGCTGGGGGAGGGCCGGGCGAGGTCGTGCCGGGCGAGGAGAGTCCGAATCGCAGAACTGCGCTTGCAGCGAGGGCCATCGCGGCGCCCAGGAAGCATTAGCTTGCGTCGAAAACTCATAGCCTGCACAATAGATGCCATATGCAACAAACTGCCATCGCCCCTCCCACGCAAGATCACCTGGTCGACGCCGTCCTCAGTGCCAGCCGAGTGCTCGTGGCCATCGCCGCTCGGTCTCTCGCTGACGTGGGTGAAGAGGTGACCTTGACCCAGTACCGCTCGCTGGTGGTGCTCGCCTCTCGGGGCCCCCAGGGCGTCGCCGCTTTGGCCGACGCTGTCTCGGTCACGCCTCCGACCGCGTCGAGGATGTGTGACCGTCTGGTCAAGAAGGGCCTGGTGACGCGCCGGACCGACAGGCGCGATCGGCGTCAAGTCCGTATCGCGTTGTCCCCGGGTGGCCGGCGCCTGGTCGACACCGTGACCGCTCGGCGACGCAACGAGATCGAGCAGCTCGTCGCAACGATTCCGGCCGGGTCCCGGGACGGAGTCGTCGATGCGTTGCGGCACTTGAGCGAGACTGCGGGTGAAGTGCCCGAGCAGGACTGGAGCACGGGCTGGGACCTGTGAGCTCGCTGCCGGGCGAGGACGCGGAGGTCGACGCCCCGCATCCGAGCCGCTCGGTGCGCGCCCGCGGCAGCGCCGCCGCGGTTGGCCGATGGATCCGTTCGGCGTCGTACCTGCAACGCTGGATCGTGCTCGGCATCACGATCGGGGCCATCGCTGGACTGGGTGCAGTCGTCTTCTACGAGGCGCTACGCCTCTGCACCCACTTCTTCTTGGAGGTCGTCGCCGGCTACACCGTGCCGACCCCGGTGGCTGAAGGGCATGTGGCGGGTTCGTCCCATGCCGCTCGACCCTGGGCTCTGCCGCTGGTCGCCGGCGTCGGGGCACTTCTCGGCGCGGTGTTGGTGTACCGATTCGCTCCCGAAGCAGAAGGCCACGGCACCGATGCCGCCATCTCCGCAGTGCACCACAACCCAAAGGGCGTGCGCTTCCGCGCTGTCATTGTCAAAATCATCGCTTCCGCCCTCACGATCGGATCGGGTGGCTCAGGCGGACGTGAAGGTCCGACGGGACAGATCAGCGCGGGGTTCGGGTCTTTGCTCACGCGCGTGCTCGAGCTGGATCCTTCCGACGGGCGCATCGCCGTGGCGACTGGCATCGGCTCGGGCATCGGAGCGATTTTCGGTGCGCCACTCGGTGGCGCCGTGCTCGCAGCCGAGATCCTCTACCGCGACGATTTCGACCCCGCCGCCTTGTTGCCCTGTTTCATCGCGTCGTCTGTGAGCTATGCCGTCTTCGGATCCGTCGAAGGCTTTGGCCCCCTTTTCGGCTACGTGGGCTCGTACCGCTTCGGTGATCCTGCGCAGCTCGGATGGTTTGCCCTCATCGGCGTACTCGGCGGATTGATCGGCCTGCTCTACGCCAAGGGGTTCTACGGCATCGCGCGGATCTCGGCTGCCGTACCCCGACTGCCCAAGTGGGTGAAGCCCGCGATTGGCGGGTTGATGGTGGGCGCGATCGGTATCGCGATCCCAGAAGTGCTCGGCACCGGCTACGGCTGGATCCAGAAGTCGCTGGGCCCCGAACTCTTGGGGATTCCTCTGTGGATTGTGCTGATCGTGCCCTTTGCTCGCATCGTCGCCACCGGGCTCTCGATCGGGTCCGGGGGATCTGGAGGGATTTTCGGACCGGGCATGGTGATCGGCGCCTTCATGGGAGCGGCGGTCTGGCGCCTCTTCGAGCCCATCGCTCCGTCGATGGGGCACGATCCCTCGCCGTATGTCATCGTCGGCATGATGTGCTGCTTCGGGAGCATCTCACGGGCACCCCTGGCAGTCATGTTGATGGTGGCCGAGATGACCGGCAGCCTCTCTATCCTCACGCCTGCGCTGGTCGGGGTCGGCCTGGCCTGGCTGATCGTGCATCACTTCGACGACACCATCTACCGGAGCCAGATCCGTAGCCGCTCCGACACCGAAGCACGGCGCCTTACTGCAGGGCTGCCTCTGTTGGCCACCATTCCGACCACCAATGCGATGGCCCTCCCGCGGCTTGTGTTGTCCAACTCAGCGACGGTGCGCGAAGCCGTCGAACTCAGCCAGGCGGCCGGCGTTACGGGTGCGCCAGTGGTCGACCCGGCCGGGAGGTTCGAGGGTACTGTCGCTGTGGTCCAGCTCGTGGACTCGACACAAATGGGGGTCCGAGTTTGTGACGTCGCAGACGCGGGTGCACCCGTCGTCACGGCGGGCAGCCGGCTCGACACCGCGCTGGAGGCGATTACGTCGGCTGACATGTCCTGGGTGAGCGTGCTCGACGACGATCGGCGAGTTGTTGGAATCATGTCGATCTCGGACCTCGTCGCCGCCTACAGAGCGGAGTTGCTTGCCTCGGCACAGCGGGTGAGTGCCCTCGGCGCTGCCAGGGGAGCATTCGAACTCGCAGTGACCGTGCATTCGCCCCTGGCCGGCCAGCCGCTGCGGACCGCTGACCTTCCTGAGGGAACCCTGGTCACCTCCATCGCCCGGGATGGAGAGGTCCTAATGCCAAGCGGCGATGTTGTGCTCAAAGCCGGTGACCGGCTTTCGCTTCTTGGATAACGCCCTGGGCTTTATCTCACCCTTTGGGGCTCGAGCGTTAGTAGACCGATCTACTACAGGACTGAAGTTAGGCATATCAGGTTGACAATCTGTGGACGGACCTGCATGCCAGCCGATTGCAAGGAACTGGTTCGACGAATCACGCCACCTTGCCAAGGTGAGGGTCGCGGGTTCGAATCCCGTCTTCCGCTCTCGCTGGGCTTGACCCCGTCCTGCGTCGATCACGAATAGGCACAGAAGTATGCGGGATTCACTGATTACAGATTGCCGGGTTCGGAGAGAGCGCACATTTCGCGCTTCCTCCGAGTCCCATGACCTCTGGGCCACCGTCGGTGGCGCACCTCACAAGCATCGCGTGATGTCCTCGGCCTGTTGATTTCCCGAGCCTGTGTCGTAGATGCGGCGCGTCCGCCGCGAAGTTCTCTAAGGAACTATGAACTCGGTGTTGCTTTTGACCTTTCCGCTGAGAGTCGCTGACCTTGACCTTGCCTGTGGTCGCGCCCGCTGGCACCTTGACCTTGATCGAGGTCGCCGTGTCGATCTTGATCTTGGCGACAACGCCGTGGAAAGTGACCGCGGTTGCGTTGTCGAGGTTTCTTCCGGTGATGACTACCGCGGTGCCCGGCGCCCCCGATGCCGGAGCAAAACCATCAATCGAGGGCGGTCCGACAACTATTTGAGTCAGGCTGCCCTCAGAGTTGGAATAGCCGCCATCGCCCCCATAGATGGCCTCGATGGTGTCGGTGCCTGCCGGAAGTGACGAGATCGTGCAGCTGGCGACGTATTCGCCGGTTACAAGTGAGAGGTATTCGTTGGAGCAGTTCGACACCGGTAGGCCATCGTCGCTGAAGCTAACCAACCCGCCACCGTGGGTAGGGCTCACTGTGGCAGTAAAGGTCACTGACTGACCATAGGGGGACGGATTGGCCGAAGGAGCCGACGACAAGGTTGTCGTGGTCGGTTGTGGGCCTGGCAAAACTTCAAACTGCGTCGGGGCGTAGTCCCCGCTCGGTGAGCCAGAAGCGCTTACGTAATAGATCCCGGCTGGAACCGAGGGGATCACTATTTCTGTTGAGCAGTCGCCACTGGTATCGGTCAAGCACGAGCCAACCGGGGTCGCGCTGGGCTCGTCGAAGCTGATATCCACGACCTCATTCGCGCCGAACTGCCCGACCGAGACGCCGACGGCGGCGCCCTGGAATCCCGAGGTCGGACCAATCACGAAAGTTGGGGTTTCAGAGAAGGTGGCGGTCGCCTTGAATCCACTCGTCGTCCCAATGGCGGTAATGGCATAGAGCTCAGCGTTTTCGCTGGGCACGCCAAAAGCAACCGAGCACGTTCCGCTCGGGTCGGCGATACACGAGCCCACGAACGACGAGTCGTAGCTCATATTCACCGTCTCTCCTGCGTCGAAGCCGTAAGCCGTCGCGGTCAGCGTCGTGCCGGCCGGGCCGGATGGGTTATCCAAGGAAAGAGTGGGTACAACGGGGACGGTGAAGATCCTTGTATCGCTGTTCCCGTCCGAATCGGTCGCGACGACGTCGTAGTCACCGGCTGGCATTTCGGGAACCACGACGGTTGCGTTGCAGTCACCGTTGGCATCGGCGGAGCATGAGCCGATGGTCAAACCATCGAAGGAGATCTCTACCGTGGTAAAAGCGGCGAATCCGTATGCCCCCACGTAAAATTTCGAGCCGGGTAACCCAACGCCGGGACTCGTTTCGAGCGCCGGCGTCTCGGTGAAGATGGCCGTCGCCTCCAAGCCGCTCGTCACGCCGGTTGCCATGACGGTGAGCGTTCCGGCAGGCTGATCCGGGATGCCTGGAAAGTTCACAGAACACGCTCCAGTCCCGTCGGCAGTGCAGGACTCGAAGGACGACGGGGTGTAGCCGATCACCGGGGTGTAGCTGACATCGACCTCCTCAGCGGGCTCAAAGCCACGAGCCGAGGCGGTGAAAGTCAACCCGTCGCTGCCAGTCGTCGGGCTGAGTGCAAGCGAGGCCGGACCAGCCTCGATGAACATTGCCTGGGCCTCCAAGCCACTCGTCGTTCCCGTGGCGGTCACCGGGTAGGGACCCTCGGGCCCATTCGGGACGGTCAAGGAAAGGGGACAAGTCCCGGTCGGATCGGCGATGCACGAACCCATGAGAGAGGAGTCGTAGCTGACGTCGACGGTCTCGCCGGCTTCGAAGCCTTTCGCCGTGGCAGTCAGCGTGGTTCCGGTCGGGCCTACAGATGGACTTAGAGAGACGGACGGGATCACCGCGAAGGTCGCCGAGGCGTTCAAACCGTCTGAGTCGGTCGCGCTCACGTCGTAATTGCCAGCGGATAAAGAGGGCACGACAACGGTCGCAGAGCATTCACCGGTCGAACTGCGTGTGACGCATGAGCCGGCGACAGATCCGTTGAAGGAGAGTTCGACGGTCTCAGAACCCTCGAATCCGGCCACCGTAGCGGTCACCGCCGTGCCAGTCGGTCCCGAGGTCGGATTGAGCGACAGCGACGCCGGACCGGGCGTCTCGGTAAAGACGGCTGACACTCGAAAGCCGCTCGTCAGTCCCTGCGCCGTGATTGTGGTAGGTCCCACCTGCCCGCCCGGTGCGTCGAAGTTGACAACACACGATCCGGTCGAGTCGGCAGTGCACCTCCCCACCTGGCGCGGGGGCAATGTTGGGCCATCAGCGATGCTTACCGTTTCACCCGCCTCGAATCCCGTTGCGGAAAGAGTCACCGTCGTACCGGCCGGGCCCCAAAGCGGACTGAGTTGTAGAACTGCCGCGGTCTGTGCTTCGGAGGCTGTCGATACGCCGATGAGTGGAATTGCGATGAGTGTGGCACATAGCCCGAGCCAACAAAGTGACCTGCGCCTCAAAAGCACAACACTTTCTGCCCATCGGAGCAGTCCCATCGCGAACCTCTCCCAACGCGTGCTCAAGCCCGTCAGAGCCTCTTGGTGCGTGGTCCCGAGGAGAACCCCCCGTCTGGCCAGCTTCAACTCAAGGGCTATCGGCCCGTTTTGTCTCCACACAAACGACTTTCTGTGAAAATGGGTCTAAAGCACCATCGTTTGGAACGTTCTATGCAGCGGATTTCCGCGAACTAGCGGAAGGAATTGTCCATTGAATTGACCGAGTTGGGCGGCGCTGGCGACCTCGCTGGACTGCAAACGACGCTTGAAGCCGAAACGCGACCAAAGCAAAACCGTCGGATGCACGGTCCCGCCCCCTGGTGACCTGTCTCGTATGTGGTACGTAGCTGGCCTGCCGCATATTTGCATCCCGGCGACCCGGCATCGTGTGGGCCAACCTTCAAGGACGTCCCTACAAAATCCCTACGACGTTTTGGTTCCAGGCAGTAGTCCTGAATCTCCAGAGTTGCGCGGAGTTTGCGAACTCCAGCTCAGCGGAGGAGTGATCCGGACATACGAGTCCCCCATCAAGTGGACGGTCCGGCTGGGGTTCATAACCCGAAGGGTCCCCCGCCACTAGCCAAACATCGATAAGCGGTTGCGGCTTCGATGACGATGCCAACTCGGCTACGTGAATGCGGTGACCAGCAATGCGCCCGCGCCTCGTCGCGCACCGACACCAGGCTCATATCGTTCGTTGAGAGATGAGCGGACAGCTTCGATCACCTTGTCGTGCGCGCTCGCCCCCGCAAATTCCACCAGACCTCGAACCATTTCCATCCCGAGGAGGAAGTCCATCGATTCGTCGACCGTGCCGCCCCCTCCAATGAGTATGTCCGATGCGAGAGCCTCGAAGGCCACCTCGGCGAATCCCGCGGCTTCGAGAAGCGCTTTCGTCTCTTCTTGGTCCTTCAGGGCGAACATTCCCGGCCCCCTTGCGAGGCCACCGAACTCGGGCACGTCAGAATACTTCGCCACTTCCTGGCGACAACGGTAAGCCATTCGTTGTCGGGGAGGCTCTGCCAACTGACAAATGCAAGCTGGCCCTCAGGAGCAAGCGAGCGTCGCACGTTCGAGAATGCCGCTGTCGGATCGTCGAAGAACATGAGTCCGAACTGGCTGACTACCAAGTCGAACGCGCCGGGTATGAAATGGTAGGTCTGGGCGTCGGCGACAACAAACTCAACGTTGTCGATGCCCGCTGCGCCGGCCCGCTCAGACGCCACGTCCGTTAGGGGCACCGAGATGTCGAGGCCTACCGCCGAGTCAGCGATCCGGGCCGCCGCCAGGGTAAGGGCGCCGCAGCCGCAGCCCACATCGAGCAACGAGCGCTGCGGGTTGGTCCGGATCCGCCTGAGCAGTTCCTCTGTGAAAGGAAGGAGCTGACGATCGTAGCGGTGGGCGTGGTCGACGTAATGCACCGACTCGCCTCCGTTCCAGGCCTCAACCTGTTTCTCGTTCGGCGCCATGATGGTCCTCTGGGTCGGGTGGATCGCAACCGACATTCTGGCAGGCAGGGGTGTACATCCGGGCTGTTGGCACGGATTGGCTCTTGCGGTTTCGAATTCAACGGGCATTCGTGGTTCGCCCGATCCCGCCAGCTGCGCCGCTCGGGAAGCGGACGGAAATTGACCAATTAAGTCCGGAACTGAAGGGCGATCAGGGTCCTGAACCCGCCACTATTGGTCACCAAATGAGGCCACCATCTATAGGCGCGAGCTGCTGCAGATCTGTTATCGGCCGACCGACTTGGACATGCCGTGCCACATCCGTGCCACTAGCACGCAGGATTGAGGAGAGACCTCAATGGATCAAAACTGACGGATAGAACCCTTTCAGCAGGGCGTTGATGCGGAGCCCAGCTCAGAGCAGTCCTGAGATTGAATTGCCAAGGTGAGGGTCGCGGGTGCGAATCCCGTCTTCCGCTCTAGAGACGGCGCCTCTAGCTGGGCCGATGTCGGTCCGCTCGCAGGTTCAATCCACTGATTCGGCGCGTCAATGCCCATACCTGGCCCATCACCGGACAAGGCTGGAGCGATGGGTGCGGCCAAGGGTTCGATTCGCTTAGAAGTACTGTCGCCGAATGTTGAGCGATGGCGGCAGAGGCGAGTCGGCTGGAGGCGTTCAAGGTGCCGTGTCAGGAGCGGAACTTATTCCGGCGGCCACGGAAATTCCTCTCCGGCAGAGTCCATCCGGCATGGAAGTACTGCTGTTAAAGCGCAACTCACGGGGCCAGTTCGGGAACATGTGGGTTTTTCCCGGCGGTCGGGTTGACTCTATTGATGCTGGAGCGGTTGTAGCCAACGGCGCTGATGTCGAGATGGAGGCAGCCCGTGTCGCGGCCGTCCGCGAAGCGGCTGAGGAGGCCTCGCTCGACCTTGATCCCTCTGAACTGGTTCCCTTCTCATTCTGGGTTCCCCGCCCGGCGCCACGAAGCGGTTTTCAACGTGGTTCTTTCTAACCGAGGTGTCGGGCAACGGCGACGCCGTCGTGGTCGACCAGATAGAGATCCACCAGTCCGAGTGGCTGGCGCCGGTCATCACGATAGACCGCGTCAATGCCGAGCAAATGGACATGGCGCCTCCCACGTTTGCAAGCTTGTGGTGGCTCAGGGACCAGACCGACGCGCGAGCAGCCATCACTGCGGCCCGGACACGAGTACCGGAACAGTTTGCCACCCGCATCCGTACGCAGGGCAGTGTGATGATGGCGCTATGGCAAGGTGATGTCGCCTATGAGGGCGGGGATGTAGATCAGGCCGGTCCCCATCGACGATTGGTCATGGAGCCAGGTTCGTGGCGTATCGAGATGCATTCCTGAGCGTCGAAATGACATTTCAGCGCCGAGTCTCAGGCAAGAAGCCTGTCATTCAGATAATTCGGCCTCGAGTTTTCCGATCGCATCCAGCACACCCAGTTGGGATTCGGTGGTCGCGTTGACATCCCTCGAAGTGAGCGCTGACCACACTCCAAAGTCCTAACCCGCACGCGCCCCTCCTCCGCATCCTGCTCGAGGACGAGAACCACGAAATTGCGGCACAAGCCGTCACCAGAAAGCCAGGACTGTGACTCCCTGCGGCCCTGACATCGAAGTCTGGGCCAAACTCGAGCATCCCTCCCCGGCGCCCAAACGGCCCTCATCGATCGAGGTTCACTCCGCTATCAGCTCGTCAGTATCGCCCCCAATGGACCGGCGTCCGCTTCTGGAGGCAATTCCTTTAGCTGCCCTTGACTTCAAGCGCTTGAGGTTTGTTTTACTGTCGCCATGACAGGTTTGACAATCCAAGACGCAGCCCGGCGCAGCGGGCTCAGTGGTCCGACGCTGCGTTATTACGCGGAGGTCGGGCTGATCGGCCCCATCGGCCGTGATCCGAGCAGTGGACACCGCCGCTATCGGGAAGAGGAAGTCGACACGTTGCAAATGCTCGCTTGCCTGCGCGCGATGGGCGTCGGGATCGAGGAGATGCGCATCTACCAGGCAAACCGCGAGCTTGGGCACGCCAAAGCGGGTGAGCAACGCGATCTGCTGCTGGTGCACGCTGAGCGGGTCGAGGCGGAGATCGACACGCTGCGCATCCACCTTGACTATCTACGGGCGAAAGCTGCGCTCTGGGATGCCCGCGACCGTGCGGACCCGGCGCGGAATCCAAGGCGAATTCGCAGGTACAGAAGATTCTCCCACGACTAGAGGAGGTGCTCCGATGAGCTCCAAAGTATTGGTGACAGGCGGTTCCGGATATCTGGGCACACGATTGATCTCCGCGCTCCTACGCGATGGGCACGAGGTGCGCGCGACAGTGCGCTCCATCGATACGGAGGCAGATGTCCGCACGGCCATTCACCGCGCCGGCGCGGACGACACGGACCTTGAACTGGTGCCAGCAGATCTGACCTCCGACGACGGCTGGCCGGCAGCTCTCAACGGAGTGGAGGAAGTCCACCACGTCGCTTCGCCGATCCCTTCAGCGCAGCCCACGGACCCCGACGAACTGATCGTCCCCGCCCGAGAAGGCACAGTGCGGGTGCTGAAGGCAGCTCGGGACACCGGCGCACGCAGGGTCGTGCTGACCTCCTCGTTCGCGGCGGTGGGATATTCGCCGAAGGCAGTTCGCGACTACACCGAAGCGGACTGGACCGACCCCGATACGCCAGGACTGCCTCCATACCCACGCTCCAAGGCGATCGCCGAGCGTGCCGCCTGGGACTTCATCGGGGCTGAAGGAGGTGACACCCAGCTGGTGGTCGTCAACCCGACATTCATCGCCGGCCCTTCGCTGGTGCCGTCACTGCGCTCGACGCTGACCGCCTTCAAGGCGATCATCGAAGGCACCATGCCGGCGCTGCCACGCCAGCGCTTCGGGGTCGTCGACGTGCGCGACGTCGCCGACGCCCACATCATGGCGATGGCCGCTCCCTCCGCCGCCGGGAGGCGGTTTTCTGTTGGCGGACGGGCCGACGATCACCTGGCTGGCGCTGGCACAGGTCCTCCGCGACTACCTCGGGCCTGCTGGCAGCCAAGTCACAACCGACAAGGCGCCTGGCGAGGATCCGACGCCACTGACGATCCACAACGACCGGGCGAAACGGGAACTCGGCTGGCAACCACGTCCTGCCGAAACCACAATCGTGGAGACCGCCGACAGCCTGTACAAGCTCGGTCTGCTCGGAGAACGCTGATCGGGCGCAGCAGACGGGATGGTCCGGCTGCGCCGGCAAAGGTGTGTTCCCGAACAGCCTGATGCGACTCGACGGAGTTGAGGGAATGCCGGGCAACTGAGAACCCTCACATGAGGCGGCGCTGAGCTCGGCATCGGACGGTGACAGATGCCGCCCCCTCGGGGGGCGTCGTACGTGCGATCTCGTGTGTCAAACGACGTGAGGCTGCGTTCGGACATTGGCTATATTGCGGCCCATCGAGTGGTGGCTTCTGCGAGCGCCTTCGAAGGGCACGAGCTCGTAGTAGATCGCTCTACAGCAGGGTTGAATTTAGGCGAAACGGATGGACTGTCTGTGGACAGGGGAGCAGCTCAGAGGACTGGACGGGACGCCGTTGACAAATTCAAACACCTTGCCAAGGTGAGGGTCGCGGGTTCGAATCCCGTCTTCCGCTCCACCGAGGAGGCCAGAGTGGTTTTCAATCCCGCTCAGCATTCCGCCAGTGACCTTGGCTTCGACTCAAGTCCATGGCGAGTGTCGAATCGACACGTAGCTTCCTACGACTGCGACAACGCGGTGGTAGCTCGCCGGGCGATGCTTGCGTAGCCGCGGCTCACGGCTGTGTCGTGAGCTTGGGTCAGGAGGTCGTTGGCTCGTTCGAGATCTCCTGGTCCTCCGCGGGCAGAGAGCATGCGGCCCCACTGCAGGTGGGTTGCCGCGGCAGCGAACTCCAACTGACCCCTGGCGTTGAGCTCGGCTGCTTTGGCGAAGTGCCGTTCGGCTTCGTTGTAATGGCCTAGCACCGACTCCAGGCTGCCGCAGTAATACGCCACCGGACTTCCTGCCGTCGCCCCGATGAAGAGAATTTGGTCGTCGAAAGGCCTAAGCAGGTCCAAGAGCAGCCGAGCAGGAGTCTCCACGTGCAATTCAGCGGCGACGTCGGCGACGAGGCCATCGCGAAAATCCAGACGACGTCGTAGGGAAATGAGGTGAGGTCCGCGGCAGCAGCTTCGAGCATCTGGCGGGCCGTGTCGACGTTTCCGGCTTCCATTTGTCCTTCGGCCAGCGTCGCACGGAATACCGGGAGGGCTGGGTTCTCGGCCGCCATCTGCTCGATCATCGGGACAAGCTCGCCGTAGCGTCCCTGTTGGCGGCGGACTCCGATCATCTCGGCCCCGTAGAAGCCGATTGCATCGGGCTGTCCACTGTCCGTGCCAATCTCAAATGCAGCCGCAGCGAGCTGTTCGGCCCGATCCGGATTGCCGGTCAAGAGCGCTGCCAGCGGCGTCGTTGAATAAGGTGACCCACATCATCGTCGGCTGGCGGAGTCCGCTGATCACGGTGTGCATGTTTGCGAGGCATCGACTCACCATCGTGAAATCACCGGCTTGCAAGCCGCCAACCGGCTGTAGGCGCCGGTCCAGAAGAGCAGGTCGGGGTCCCCCAAGATTTCCGACAGTTCGAGGGCTTCTCTTGCATCGACCATTCGCTCATTGAGGGTCGAGGGGACCTGGAGTGGATCGCAGACCAAGTTCAGTGTGCGAATAACGGTGTCAGGA
>CAVSCV010000003.1:0-292295 GCA_963726545.1 uncultured Acidimicrobiaceae bacterium
ACCGCCTCGGCCACCAGCTGGACGTAGAGGTCGTAGCCGACCGCGGCGATGTGGCCCGACTGGTCCGCGCCGAGCAGGTTGCCCGGCGCCGCGGATCTCGAGGTCGCGCATGGCGATCTTGAAGCCCGAGCCGAGCTCGGTGTGCTCGCCGATCGTCCGCAGCCGCTCGTAGGCCTGCTCGGTGAGCACGCGGTCGGCCGGGTGGAACAGGTAGGCGTAGGCCCGCTGCCCGCCCGGCCCGACCCGGCCCCGGAGCTGGTGCAGCTGGCCCAGGCCGAGCAGGTCGGCCCGGTCGACGACGAGCGTGTTGACCGTCGGCATGTCGATGCCCGACTCGATGATGGTCGTGCACACCAGCACGTCGTAGCGCCGCTCCCAGAAGTCGAGCACGACCTTCTCGAGGCTGCCCTCGTCCATCTGCCCGTGGGCGACCGCGACGCGGGCCTCGGGGACGAGCGTCCCGCAGCTCGCGGGCCACCGCGTCGATGTCCTGCACGCGGTTGTGCACGTAGAAGACCTGGCCCTCGCGCAGCAGCTCGCGCCGGATCGCCTCGGAGACCGCCGCGTGGTCGTGCTCGCCGACGTAGGTGAGGATCGGCTGGCGGTCCGCCGGCGGCGTGTTGATGAGCGACAGGTCGCGGATGCCGGTGAGCGCCATCTCCAGCGTGCGCGGGATCGGGCTGGCGGTGAGCGTCAGCACGTCGACGCCGGCGGTCATGCGCTTGACCGCCTCCTTGTGCGAGACGCCGAAGCGCTGCTCCTCGTCGACGACGAGCAGGCCGAGGTGCTTGAAGCTGCGACGTCCTGGGCGAGCAGGCGGTGGGTGCCGATCACGACGTCGACGGTGCCGTCGGCCAGGCCCGTCGACCACCTCGCGTCTGCTGGGCCGGCGAGAGGAAGCGGCAGAGCAGCTCGACCCGGACCGGGTACGGGGCGTAGCGGTCGGCGAAGGTCTGGAAGTGCTGCTGGCGAGCAGCGTGGTCGGCGACGAGCACGGCGGCCTGCTTGCCGTCCTGCACCGCCTTGAAGACGGCGCGCACCGCGACCTCGGTCTTGCCGAAGCCGACGTCGCCGCAGACGAGCCGGTCCATCGGCCGCGGCTCTTCCATGTCGGCCTTGACGTCGGCGATCGCCTTGAGCTGGTCGGCGGTCTCGGCGAAGGGGAACGCCGCCTCGATCTCGGTCTGCCACGGCGTGTCGGGGCCGAAGGCGTGGCCCTCGACGGCCAGCCGGCGGCGGTAGAGCTCGACCAGCTCGTCGGCGATCTCGCCGGCGGCCGCCCGCGCCTTGGCCCGGGTGCGCTGCCAGTCGGCGCCGCCCATCTTCGAGAGCGTCGGCGACTCGCCGCCCGTGTAGGGGGTGATCGCCTCGATCTGGTCGACCGGCAGGTAGAGCCGGTCCGCTCCGCGGTACTCGAGGATCAGGTAGTCGCGGTGGTCCCGCCGATCGGTCCGCGTCGTCATGCCGGCGAAGCGGGCGACGCCGTGCTGGCGGTGCACGACGAAGCTCCCGACCGCGAGGTCGTCGAAGAAACCGTCGGTCGCCCGGGCCCGGGGCCGGGCCCGGCGGTGCGGCACGCGCCGGCCGGTGACGTCGGCCTCGGCGAGGACCGCCACCTTGGCGCCGGGCAGGATGAAGCCGGGCGGTCGAGCGGCGCCGCCACGCACCGACGGCGACCCGGCGTGCCGCGGCGCGCTCGTCGAGCACCGGGGCGTGCACGCCCTCTTCGGCGAGCACGGCCGCGAGCCGGCCGCGCACCCGCGCCCGTCGCGGCGCACAGCGTCACCGAGTAGCCCTCGTCGACCAGCCGCGGTCACGCCGCGCGGCCAGCCGCGCGGGTCGCCGGCCACCGGGTCGAAGCGCCGCACGGCCAGCGCCGGCGTCGCGGGACCCTCGGGCACGGTGGGCAGCGGCCACCACGCCGGCGCCGGCTGTCGCGCAGCAGGCGGTCGAAGGGGAGGTGCAGGCGCGGGAACGGATCCTCGTCGCTCGTCCTGGGCGCCCCAGGTGGCGGCCAGGGTCTCGGCCAGCGCCGCCTCCTCGTCGAGCAGCTCGGCCGCCCGGTCGCGGATCCGCCGCGGGCTCGACCAGCACGACCTGCGCCGCCGGCCGCAGCAGGTCGGGCAGGACGTGCTCCTCGGCGTCGAGCCACGGCAGCCACGACTCCATGCCGTCGAACAGCTCGCCGTCGGCCAGCCGCTCCCACTCCGCCGCGCCCCAGGGCCGGCGCCGGACCAGAGCGCTCGGCCGCCGGCCCGCACGTCGTCGGTGAGGCACCAGCTCGCGGCAGCCGAAGAACACGACCGCGTCGAGGTCCGTCGACGAGCGCTGGTCGCCGACGTCGAACGCGGTCAGCCGGTCGACCTCGTCGCCCCACAGGTCGATGCGCACCGGCGCGTCCGCCGTCGAGGGGAAGACGTCGACGATGCCGCCGCGCACCGCGACCTCGCCGCGGTGCTCGACCTGGTGCTCGCGGCGGTACCCGGCGCCGACCAGCTCGTCACGGGGCCTCGGCGTCGAGCTGCTCGCCCGGCCGCGACCACCGACGCGGCCCGGCGGCCGTCCCAGGGGCCGAGCCGCTGCAGCAGCGCCCGCACCGGCGCGACGATGACCCGCGGCGGCGGCGGCGCAGGCCGTCGCCGCGGAGCCCGCCGTCAGCGCGTCGCAGCACGGCCAGCCGCCGGCCCATCGTCTCGACCTCGGGGCTGACCCGCTCGAAGGGCAGCGTCTCCCAGGCCGGGAGGACGGCGACCGGCCGCCCGCGAGGGCGCCGGCCGGACCGGCCTCGGTCCTCCGCCTCGAGCAGGCAGGCCAGGTCGTCGGCCAGCCGCTCGGCGTCGAGCCCGGTCGGCGGTCACCACGAGCATCGGGCGCCGTCGCTGAAGCGCGGCCAACGCGGCCGTGGCCACGGCCTGCGCCGCCTCGGGCACCGCCACGGTGGCGTCGGCCGCCCCGAGGAGCGCGGCCAGAGCCGGCTCGGCCCGCAGCAGCCGCGGCAGGGCGCCGAGGCTGCCGCACCGAGGGCTGGGGCGCCGGCGGCGGCCGCGTCGTCGCCGGACGCGTGCACACGGCAGCGTCGCGGTGCGTTGCTCATCGGTTCATGGCGTCGGGAGCGAATGGCACCACAGCATGGCCGCGTCGAGGCCGTCCGCGGCGATGCGCTCGACCGCGTCGGCGGCCGTCTCCAGCGCGACGTCGCAGCACCTCGCGCTCGGCCTTGGGCGGCCGGCGCAAGCACGTGTGACGCGCCCTGCGCCGCGCTCGGCGGCTTGCCGATGCCGATGCGCACCCGCACGAAGTCGTTGGTGTGCAGGTGCGACTGGATCGAACGGAGCCCGTTGTGGCCGGCCAGTCCGCCGCCGACCTTGAGCCGCACCGCGCCCGGCGGCAGGTCGAGCTCGTCGTGCACGACCACGATGGCGGCCGGGTCCGTCGATGCCGAACCGCGTGGCCAGGCCGCGCACGGCGAGGCCGGACTCGTTCATGTAGGTGGTCGGGACGGCCAGCGCGACCCGGCGCCCGCCGAGCGACGGCCACGGCGACCCGGGCCGCCACGCCCTTCTCGGCCCGCAGGCCGCCCCGTGGCGCTGGGCCAGAGCTGCGACCGCGTCGGACCCCGCGTTGTGGCGGCTGCCGGCGAACTCCGCGCCCGGGTTGCCCAGCCCGACGACCAGCAGGTCGGCCGGGGTGCCCCGGCGCTCCGACCGGGCGAAGGGCGGCGCAGGGCCTAGCCCTCGTCGGCGCGGCCTCGGAGGCCTCCGCCGCCTGCCGGTCGCCTCGGCGGCCGCACCCTCGGCCGCCTCGCCCTCGGCGCCCTCGCCGGCCTCCTCGGCCGCCACGACACGCGGCGGCTGGCCGATGGCGACGGCGGACTCGGGGTCGACGTCGGTCGTGACGCCGCTCGGCAGCGCGAGGTCGGCGACCCGGACTGGCGTCGCCGATGGTCGAGCGCGCTGACGTCGACCTCGACGACGGTCGGGATGTCGGCCGGGCAGCGCGTTGATGGCAGAGCGTGAACATCTGCTGGTCGACCAGGCCGTCGCCGTGGTGCACCTCGAGGGCCTCGCCGACGAGGATCGACCGGCACGTCGGCCGCGATGACCTCGTCGCGCCGGACGATGAGAAGTCGACGTGGGTGACCGTCTGGGCCACCGGGTGGCGCTGCAGCTCGCGGGCCAGGGTGAGGAAGGTCTCCGAACCGGTGTCGAGCGAGAGCAGCTCGTTGGCGCCGGCCTCGCCGTTGAGGGCGACCCGCAGCTCGCGGGCCGACCACGGCGACCGGAGCGGGTCGGTGCCGTGCCCGTAGACGACGCCGGGGATCTTCCCCTCGCGGCGCAGGCGGCGCACGGCACGCGAGCCGAGGGGGCGACCGACCTCGGCGGCAAGAATGACTTCGGCCATGACGGAATCTCCTCGGGTGGCGAGAACGGCGTGCGCGGACGGCCACGGGCCTCCGGCGAACGGCCACCAGCGTAGCGCCGCGTCCGACCGGCCTCCGACGGCGGCCCGGCTCCCGGGCCCGGACGGAGCCGCCTAGACCAGGTTGTCCCCGCCGAAGAGCTCCGAGACCGAGGTGTCCTCGAACACGGCGTCGATGGCGTCGGCGATGATCTTGGCCACCGAGAGCACCTCGAGCTTGTCGAAGGTGCGGTCCTCGGCGACGGGCAGGGTGTCGGTCACGACGACCCGGGAGATCGGCGCCGCCTTGAGCCGGTCGACCGCGGGGTCCGAGAGCACGCCGTGGGTGGCCATGGCCCAGATGTCCGAGGCCCCGGCCTCGGAGAGCAGCTCGGCCGCGGCGCAGATCGTGCCGGCCGTGTCGATCATGTCGTCGATCAGCACGCAGTGGCGGCCCTCGACCTCACCGACGACGTGGCGCGCCTCGACCTCGTTGTAGGTGCCACGCGGGCGGCGTCTTGTGGATCAGGGCCAGGTCGCAGCCGAGATGCTGGCTGTAGCGCTCGGCCACCTTCACCCGGCCGGCGTCGGGCGCCACCACGACGACGTCGTCGCCCAGGTGCTCGCGCAGGTAGCTCTCGAGCACCGGCGCCGCCGTCAGGTGGTCGAAGGGGGCGTCGAAGAAGCCCTGGATCTGCCCCGAGTGCAGGTCGACGCTGACCACCCGGTCGGCGCCGGCCGCCGAGAGCATGTCGGCCACCAGCTTGGCCGTGATCGGCTCGCGGCCGGTCGACTTGCGGTCCTGGCGCGAGTAGCCGTAGTAGGGGCAGACGGCGGTGATGCGCTTGGCCGACGCCCGCTTGGCGGCGTCGATCATGATGAGCTGCTCCATCAGCGAGTCGTTCACGGGCGAGGCGTGCGTCTGGACGATGAAGACGTCGCAGCCGCGGATGGAGATGTCGTACTTGCAGTAGATCTCGCCGTTGGCGAACTCGCGCAGGTTCGCCTCGCCCAGCTCGACCCCGAGATGACCCGCGATGTCCTTGGCCAGTGCCGGGTGCGCGCGCCCCGAGATGAGTTCGAGACGACGACGGGGGATCAACTCCACGGGACCAACGCTAGTGCGCACCGGCCCCAGCCCGTCTTTGCCGGCCTCTCAGCCCTCCGGGGTCCCGAGGACCGAGTGCGGCGGCAGCACCGTGCCGGGCGCCACCTCTGCCCCGGGCTCGAGGACGCTGTAGGCACCGACCTGTGCGCCGGCGCCGATGACCGCCTGGGTGCAGACGCTCTCGCGTACGACCGCTCCATCCCCGACGACCGTCTCGGTCAGCACGGCGTTGGGGCCGATCTCGGCTCCTGCGCCGATGGTGCAGGTACCCCGCAGGATCACCCCGGGGAGCAGGGAGACGTCGGCGTCGAGGCGCGCCTGGGCGTCGACGTAGGTCCGCTCGGGGTCCCACATGGTCACGCCGCGGCGCATCCAGCGCTCGTTGATGCGGTCGCGCAGCTCGGCCTCGGCCACGGCCAGCTGGGCCCGGTCGTTGACCCCGGCCGCTTCCATGGAGTCGGGCAGGACGAGTGCCTTGACGCTGTAGCCGGCGCTGCTCAGCACGGCCACGGCATCGGTCAGGTAGTACTCCCCCTGGGCGTTGGCGGGGCTGATGCGGCGCAAGGTGGGTGCCAGGATCGAACGGCGGAAGCAGTAGATCGACGTGTTGACCTCGTCGATGATCTTCTCGTCGTCCGTGGCGTCGGCCTCCTCGACCACCCGGACCACGTCGCCGTCCTTGCCGTGCACCACGCGGCCGTAGCCCGACGGGTTCTCCACCACGGCGGTGAGCATGGTCGCCCCGGCATCTTCGAGTCGGTGCGCCCGCACCAGCGCGGCCAGCGTCTGGGGGCGCAGCAGCGGGGTGTCGCCCGGCAGCACCACCACGTCCTCGACCTCGTCGTCGTCGTCGGGCAGCCCCGTCAGGCCCACGGCCAGGGCGTCGCCCGTGCCCGACTGGGTCAGCTGTTCCACGAATTCGATCTCCATGGTGGCGGGGGCCAGCTGGACCAGCGTCTTGGTCACCCACTCGGCCCGGTGGCCCACCACCACGACGACCCGGTGCACGTCGATCTCGGCCATGGCGTCGAGGACGTGGAGGATCATCGGCCGGCCGCACAGCTGGTGGAGCGGCTTGGGCCGCTCCGAGCGCATCCTTGTCCCCTCGCCGGCCGCCAGGACCACGGCGGAGAGGCGGCGCTCGGGCATCGCCGCATTCTTAGCCCGCCGGGCCGCCGAGCGTGCGTATGGGAAACTCGTGTGGTGCCGGAGATGATCCCCTACGACGAATTCGGGCTCTTCCACGAGAACGCGGCCGAGTACGGGCTGCCCTACCCCGGCCCACCCGACGTGCGCCGGGTCAGCGTCGAGGTGGAGCCCGGCCGCATCGTCTCCAGCCTGCTCTGGGGGGCCGACACCGGGCCCCCCGAGCTGGTCCTGGTCCACGGCGGGGCGCAGAACGCCCACACCTGGGACACCGTGGCCCTGGCCCTGGGCCGCCCACTCCTGGCCCCGGACCTGCCGGGGCACGGGCACTCCGACGCGGGGCCCGCCGGCCTCGTCTCGGCGGAGAGCAACGGGCGTGATCTGGCCGCCGTGGTGCGGCAGCTGGCGCCCGACGCCCGCGGCGTGGTCGGGATGTCGCTCGGCGGCATGTCCTCCATCGCGCTGGCCGCCCAGGCGCCCGAGCTCGTGCGCGCCCTCGTGCTGGTCGACATCACCCCGGGCGTCAACGCCGAGAAGGCCGCCCCGGTCACGAACTTCGTCAACGGGCCGGCCAGCTTCGACAGCTTCGACGAGTTGCTGGCCCGCACCATCGAACACAACCCGGGCCGCTCGGAGACTTCGCTGCGGCGCGGCATCCTGCACAACGCCGTGCAACGCGAGGACGGGAGTTGGGTCTGGCGCTACGCCCGCTTCCGGACCGGCGACGGCGAGGCCCGACACCCCGAGTTCGGCGACTGGTGGGCCGCCGTCTCCGACCTCACCGTGCCGGTCATGTTGGTGCAGGGACTGGCCTGGTCCGTGGTGGACGACGCCGACATCGCCGAGCTGCGCCGGCGCCAGCCCTCCGTCCGCGTCGAGGGCGTGGAGGGCGCCGGTCACAGCATCCAGGGCGACCGCCCACTCGAGTTGACCGGGCTCCTCGAGGACTTCCTCTTCTCCGGCGGGGCCTGATGGACAAGAAGGTCTGGTTCACCCCACGTGCGTTCAGGCTGCACGCGGTCATCCTCATCGTGGTGCCCGCCTTCATGGCGCTGTGCTTCTGGCAGATCGATCGGGCGACCGCAGGCAACGAGCTCAGTTGGGCCTACGTCTTCGAGTGGCCCTTCTTCGCGGCCTACGCCATCTACATGTGGTGGCGCCTCCTCCATGCCGTGCCCGAGGGCACGGCACCGCCCGCCTCCGCCGACGCTGCCCCCGGCGGTCGGACCCAGAGCGGTCCCGGCACCGAGTTGACGCTCGGCGCCCCGGCCGAGACGGCGCAGGAGACGAGCGAGGCCGCCCAATTGGCCGCCTACAACGACTACCTGGCGCAGCTGGCCGAGCAGGATCGGGCCAGCGGACACTGAGGCTCCGGGGGGAGGGCTCGAACCTCCAACATCCGGCTCCAAAGGCCGACGTTCTGCCGATTGAACTACCCCGGATCGGTCGACCAGCCGGTCGACGCCTAGAGGTTAGACAGCGACCCCGCCCGTCCACGACCAGGGCGCGGCGGTAGGTTCTCGGCGTGCGCATCCTGGTGGTCGACGACGATCAGGCGGTGCGACGGTCCATCGACCGTGCGCTGCGCCTGGAGGGCTACGACGTGGTCACCGTGCCGACGGGTGGCGAGGCGCTCGAGTCGTTGGCCCAGGCACCGCCCGACGCCCTCATCCTCGATCTCGGGTTGCCCGACATCGACGGCCTCACCGTGTGCCGCCGCATGCGCAGCGCCGGCGACGACACCCCCGTGCTCATCCTGACCGCCCGCGACGCCATCGACGACCGGGTGCAGGGCCTCGATGCCGGCGCGGACGACTACCTGGTGAAGCCCTTCGCCCTGGCCGAACTGCTGGCCCGCCTCCGGGCGCTGCTGCGCCGGCGCTTCGAGGGGGAGGGCGGGCTCATCCGCGTCGGTGATCTCGTCCTCAACCTCTCGACCCGGGAGGGCCAGCGCGGTGACCGCGGCTTCACCCTCACCCGCATTGAGTTCGACCTGCTCGAGATGTTCCTACGCCACCCCCGCCAGGTCCTCACCCGCGAGGTCCTGCTGAACCGGGTCTGGGGCTTCGATTTCGACTCGGGCACCAACTCCCTCGCCGTCTACGTCGGGTACCTGCGCCGCAAGCTCGAAGAGGGTGGCGAGCCCCGCTGCATCCAGACCGTCCGCGGCGTGGGCTACGTGCTGCGGGAGACATGACCTTCCGCAGCCGCCTCGTCCTCGCCACCACGGCCGCGGTGGTCGTGGCGGTGGTGGCCTCGTGCAGTGCGGCCTTCCTCGTGGCCCGCAACACGCTGCTCAACGCGGCGGACAACTCGCTCACCACGGCCGCCCAGAAGATCGTGGCCGGCCAAGAGATCGGGTCGACCACGGCCACCCTGGGCCAGGTCATCGACACCGGCGGCGCCGTGGTCTCGGGCGGGGGCCTCCCGGTGACCGGGCAGGTGCGCCTGGTGTCGGTCGGCCTCGCCCCGCCCTTCTTCACCACCGTCAACGTCGACGGGAACGAGATGCGCGAGTTCGTCGAGCACCTCCCGGTGAACACCCCCGTGCAGTCGGGCACCCTGGTCGACGGTGGCGCCCTGCAGATCGCCACCCTGCTCAATGCGGGCTCCGAGCTGAAGAAGCTGGCCCTCTTTCTCGGCGCCGTCGCCGTCGGTGGCGTCGTCCTGGCCGTGGTGCTCGGTTACCTGGTGGCCCGCACCGCGCTCGTGCCCCTGAACTCGCTGACCGACACGGTGGAGGACCTGGCCGAGACCACCGATGTCTCCCGACGCCTGTCGCCGGGCGGGTCCGACGAGCTCGGCCGCTTGCGCCGGACCTTCAATCGACTCCTCGAGGCACTGGAGTCGTCGCGCCGCGCCCAGAGCCGATTGGTGCTCGACGCCTCCCATGAGCTGCGCACACCGCTCACCTCGCTGCGGACCAATCTCGAGGTGATCCGCCGGGTCGACGAGCTGAGCGACGAGGACCGCTCGGTCCTGGTGGACGACGTCCTCGTCCAGCTCCAAGAGCTGACCGACATCGTCGGGGACCTGGCCGAGCTGGCCCGGGGCGACCAGGCGCCCGTGCCGGCCGAGCCGCTCCGCTTGGACCTCTTGGTGAGCGACGCCGTCGTGGTGGCCAACACCCACGGTCGGGCCGACGACGTGTCCTTCGAGTTCGAGGCCGAGCCCTGTTGGGTCGACGCGCATGCCGACCGCCTTTCGCGTGCCGTGGGCAACCTGCTCGACAACGCTCGCAAGTGGAGCCCTCCGGGCCAGCCCGTGACCGTCGAGTGTGCCGACGGCACCGTCGTCGTGCACGACCGCGGCCCTGGCATCGCGGAGGACGACCTGCCGCGGATCTTCGACCGCTTCTATCGTTCCCCGGCGGCACGCGGCTTGCCAGGGTCGGGGCTCGGTCTCGCCATCGTGGCCCAGGTGGTCAAGGCGGAGGGGGGCACCGTCACGGCGGAGAACGACCCGGCGGGCGGGGCGCGGATGACCATGCGCCTCCCGACCGTGCCCGCTCCGGCCGACGCCGAGCTCCCGCTGGGCTGACCCCGGGTGTTCGGTCCCGCGTAGGCCATAAGGATTTCTTATGCATTCCCAACCTGACCCACAGGCGGGGGGAGCACACTACGAGCAGCAACCCCCCGGTGGCCCTTGAGTCCGCAACTCGGTCATCGGTAGTGCCGACGAGGGCGGTCCGCCTCCGCCCTCGTCGGCACCTCCCCCCTTCTTCAGCCGGAACGGCCCGCGCTCACGAGTCCTTGCTGCCGGCGGCCATGAACTCGAGGCGGTTGCCGAAAGGGTCGTCGACATAGGACCCGGTGCCCGACGGCCGATCGGCGTTGGGCCGCACCTCCACACCGGCGGCCCGCAAGGCCGTCTCGAGCGCGGCCAGGTCGTCGACGACCAAGGCCGGGTGCGCCTTGCGGGCGGGGCGGAAATCCTCCTCGACCCCCAGATGCAGCGCGACGGGCCCCCGGGCGAACCAGCAGCCGCCGCGGGCGGCCAGCACCGGGGGTTTGGAGAGGCGCTCGAATCCGAGCAGACCCGAATAGAAGGCCTCGGCGTCGCCCTCTCGACCGGGGGGCATGGCCAGCTGCACGTGGTCCAGAGCCACGATCTCGAACGTCACGACGGCCTCCTGACATCCGGGGCGATCTGGCCGTGCGGCCCGTGGACCGCTAGCCTGCCGCACGTCATGGGATCACTGATCAAGAAGCGCCGCAAGCGGATGCGCAAGAAGAAGCACAAGAAGATGCTGAAGGCCACCCGCTGGCAACGCCGGGCCGGCAAGTAGTCCCGCCCGTCTCCATCAGCACGTTCCCCTAGGCGCCCAGCCACCCCGCCGGCACCGTACGGGTCCGCACGAGCCGGCCCGCCACGCCTCCGAGTTCGACGAGCGGCCGATCCTCGGTGCTCGCGGCCGGTGGACCCACCTCGACGAACCAGGTCGAACCGCTGCCAGCCAGCGTCGGCACCTGCCCTGACAGGTCGCCCAGCGCGTCCCGCCACCCGGCGAGCCGCGGCTCGACGGACAGCGCCGCCGCGGTGAGGGCGTTGGCACCCTCGTCGCGCCGACCCTCGTCCCACGCCCCGAAGACCGAGGCCGTGTCCACGCCGAACGGGGGCAGGAGCAGCAGGTAGTGGCGGTCCACGTGCGGGAGCGGCGTCACCCGCTCGCCGATTCCCTGGACCCGGGCCCGCCCTCCGAGCAAACAGAAGGGCACGTCGGCCCCGATCGAGGCCGCGAGATCCAGATCGTCGCAGCCGGCCCATCGGAGGATGGCGCCGGCGTCGGCCGAACCGCCGCCCAGGCCGCCCCCCAGGGGGATCCTCTTCTCGAGACGGACACCGGCGGTGCGCCCGCAGGCCGTCAGGGCCGCGCTGACCAGGTTGTTCGAGGGCGCGGGGAGCTCGGAAGCCCGGGTCCCCGGGGCGGCCTCCACGACCAGGCCCGACCCGGCGTCGTCAACCTCGAGCACGTCGGCCAGGTCGAGCGTCACCATCTCGGCGTCGAGCTCGTGGAAGCCGTCGGCTCGCACCCCGGTCACCAGGAGCGAGATCGTGAGCTTGGCCGGCGCCACGAGCGTGGTCATGAGGCGGCCAGCCTGCCCCACGCCTCCACGTCGAGCTCCTCGGCCCGGGCGTCGGGGCGCACGCCGGCTCGCTCGAAGGCCTCGGGCTCGACGACCCCGGCCAAG
This sequence comes from uncultured Acidimicrobiaceae bacterium, assembly GCA_963726545.1. Taxonomy (GTDB): domain Bacteria; phylum Actinomycetota; class Acidimicrobiia; order Acidimicrobiales; family RAAP-2; genus Bog-473. The sequence goes on from CAVSCV010000003.1 coordinate 11,845, forward strand.
GAGCGGCGCAGCATCTTGCGGCGCTGGGCGAAGCCGGCCCGCACCACCTGGGCCAGCCGGTCGTAGGACACCAGGTCGGGGTCGACCGCCGGGCTCGGGCGCCGGTCGAGGCGCACCAGGACCGACTCCACCCGGGGCCGCGGCACGAACACGGTGGCCGGCACGCGGCCCACCACCTGGGCCCGGGCGAAGTAGGCGATCCGGACCGAGACGGACCCGTAGGCACTCTGGCCCGCCTCGGCGGCCATCCGCTCCCCCACCTCCCGTTGCACCATGACGAGCAGGTGCGCCACCACCGGGACCTCGGTGAGGGTCCGCATCACGAGCGGGGTCGCCACGTTGTAGGGCAGGTTGGAGACCAGGCTCCAGGGTCCGGGGGCCCTCGAGGCCAGGAGCCCGGCCAGATCGAGGCTCAGGGCGTCGCCCTCGACGACTTCGACGCCGACCGGCTCGACCACAGAGCGCAGCACCGGGAGCACGTGGCGGTCCGTCTCGACGGCCACGACCCGGGCGCCCGTCTCGGCCAGGGCGAGCGTCAGCGACCCCAGACCGGCTCCGATCTCGAGGACGTTGGTCCCCACTCCGGCACCCGAGAGGCGGGCGATCCGTCGCACCGTGTTCGGATCGGCCACGAAGTTCTGACCGAGAGCCCGACTTGGGTGAATCCCGTGCGCCGACAGCAGTTGGGCGATGTCGGCGCCGGAATGGGTCACCAGGAGATTGTGACCTCCACCACTCCCTGCCCGAGCGAGGCGATCTGCCCGAAGCCCGCAGGCGACATGTCGACCACTCGCGGGTAGCCCGCGCCTTCGCGGTCGTCGACCGTGCACGAGGTTGACGCGCCGGTTGCGTTGTTCGTCACCGTCAACACCGTGCCGAACGGAAGGGTCGGACTGGCGCAGTATCCGGCCGGTGCTTCCGAGTACCACGTCGCATCGCCCACTTCCGAACTCGTCGGGCGCGGGGGCGTCGTCGTGGTCGTGGTGGTGGGGGGCGGCGGCGGCGGTGGTGATGTCGTGGTGGTTGTCGTCGGTGCCGGCGGCGCGTCTCGTCGTCGTCGGGGGTGCCGTGGTCGTCGTGGTCGGCGCGACCGTGGTCGTCGTCGTGGGCGCCGCGTGTTGGTACGCGACCAGATGCGACTTCAGATTCACGCCGTCGAGGTGTGTGGCCGGGAACACCTTGTGCATGGAGTGCACGACCGGTGCCGCCGTCCGCACGCGTGACGCGTGGGCCGTCTCGTTATGAAGCAGGAGGAGAGGCAGTCCGAACACCACGCCGCACAGGACAGCTGCGACGCCGAGACGCCTCCCCCCAGTGCTCTGGTTCCTCAGGGCTCCACCCTTCTAAGGCGACACAGTGCACCCGCGCCGACTCACGGGGGCGGGGTTTCGGGAGAAACTAGGAGACAGTCCCACCCCGCGCAAATCCGAAATGGGGAAGGACGTTTTAATGTTTTATTTCCGCAGGTCAGGTACGAGAAGTTCCCCGATATTTATGTGAAACTGCTGGTCAGCGCCTAGTTCTGGCCGATCTGAGACCCAAACATGCAGGTCAAGAGGTTCTCGAATTTTACCGAACAGGGTGTGTTTAGGAACCTGTGGAAAACGCGAATGCGGCCGCGGCAGCCGACCGTTCCATCACTACATGCGGGGTGCAGCCCTTCACGGCGGCGATCGCTTCGCCGACGTAGGGAAGGTACGACGGCTCGTTGGTTCGGCCCCGGTACGGCACCGGCGCGAGGAACGGGCTGTCCGTCTCGACGAGCAGTCGATCGAGCGGGCACCGCTCCGCCGCGGCACGAACGTCAGTCGCGTTCTTGAACGTCACAATGCCGCTGAACGACACGAACATGCCCGCGGCGAGACAGCGCTCCACCTCGTCGACACCTCCGGTGAAGCAGTGCAACACGGTGCGGGCCGGCACGCCTTCCGCGGCGAGCACGTCGAAGAGATCCGTCCACGCGTCGCGCGCGTGGATCACGAGCGTCAGATCGTGTTGATGCGCAAGTGCGATCTGCGCGGCGAAAGCAACTCGTTGCGCGTCACGCGGCGAGTGCTCGTAGTAGTAGTCCAGACCGCATTCGCCGACCGCGACGACGGCGCCGTCGCCGACGGCGAGCTCGCGCTCGAGCAGCGCCGCGACCTCGTCCACCCCCTCGGACGCCTCATGGGGATGGAGCCCGACCGAGGCCCACGCCCTCGGCGCGGCGCCTTCCTCGCTCGCCCGGGCCACGGCCACGGCCTGGGCCGATGTGGTCGGCCCGGTGCCGATGCAGACCAGTCGTTCGATGCCGGCCGCCCGGGCCCGGTCCAGGACGGGTTCGAGCGCGCCCCCGTCCTCGCCCTCCCGGAACTCCTCCTGCACATGGCAGTGCGAGTCGAACCAACCCGTCATCAGGCCTTGCGCCGTGGGAACAGCGGGTCGCCCTTGATCACCGCCGCGCCACCGGGGTAGCCGCCCCAGGCGGCGGCGAGGGGCAGCCTGGCCGAGGCCGGGTCGCCGGGGACCCCGATCCGCCTCCAGATCTCGGCCGCCGCCGACGGCATGGCGGGCCAGCAGAGAACCGCCACGATGCGCAGCACCTCGAGGGCGTCCCCCAGCACCGCGTCGACTTCTGGCCCCGGGTCCATCTTCCACGGCTCGGCCACCTCGAGGCGGGCATTGGTGGCGCCGATCAGGCGCCAGGTCTCCTCGAGCGCCTCGTGGGGCGCCCAGTGCTCCCAGGCGGCCGTGACCGCCTCGAGGACCCGGGCCGCCTCGGTGGCCAGCCCGCTCCCCGGGTCCGGGGCCGGGCCGATCCCGCCACACTTCGAGTGGACGACGGTGGTGACCCGCGAGACAAGGTTGCCGAGGTTGTTGGCCAGGTCCGCGTTGTAGCGGGAGACGATGCCTTCGTAGGAGAAATCCCCGTCGCCGCCCAGCGGGACATCGCGCAGGAGGTGATAGCGCAGCGGGTCGACGCCGAAGTCGTCGGCCAGGGCCAGCGGCGAGACGTCGGTGATGTTGAGCGGCGCACCGTCGCCCCCCTGCCCGGCCGCGATCATCGTCTTGCCGAGTTTCTGCCCTCCCATCAGCAGGTACCCGTGGACGAAGATCTCGTCCGGCGGATCGATGCCGGCTGCCATGCACATGGCCGGCCACCAGACGCAGTGGAATTTCAAAATGTCCTTGGCCAGCAGGTGGTGGGCCGCACCCCAGCGCGCCGCAAACGCCGCCTCGTCCGTGCCGTAGCCGGCCACCGTGAGGTAGTTGATCAGGGCGTCGTACCAGACGTAGAACACGTGGCCGCTGTCCCAGGGGACGGGCACGCCCCACGTGAACGAGGTGCGGGTGATGGAGACATCGAGCAGGCCGCCGCGAATGAAGCCGAGCGCCTCGTTCCGCTTGGACACCGGACGGACGAAGTCGGGGTGGCTGTCGTAATAGTCGAGCAACCGTTGCTCGAACGCGCTCAGCTTGAAGAAGTAGTTGTCCTCTTGCATCTCGACGACGGGCCGTCCGTGCAGCGGGCACTTGCCGTCCACCAATTGATCCTCGGTGTAGTAGTCCTCGCACGAGATGCAGTAGAGGCCCGAGTACTGCGCCAGCTCGATGAACCCGTTGTCGTAGATGCGCTGGAGGAACTGCTGGACCACCGTGTAGTGCCGCGGTTCGGTGGTCCGTATGAAGTCGTCGTAGCCGATGTCGAGCCGGCTCCACGCCTCGACGAAGCGGGCCGACGTCCTGTCGGTCCATTCCTTGGGGGTCACGCCGTTGGCCTCGGCGGCCTCGACGATCTTGGCGCCGTGCTCGTCGGTGCCCGTCATGAACCACACGTCGTCGCCGAGCAGACGGTGCCACCGGGCCAGGGCGTCGGCGTTGACCGTGGTGTACGCCGTGCCCACGTGCGGCGCGTCGTTGACGTAGTAGATGGGCGTGGTCAGGTAGTAGGCGGGCACCGCCGGTAGCGTACCGGTGCCCTCAGTCGCCTCCGGACCCCGTGGTGCCGCGGCGCAGCCGCAGCGCCGCCTCGTAGGCCCGGCGGCGGGCCACCCCGAGCGTCGCCGCCACACGGTCCGCGACCTGACGCGGTCCGGCCGAGGGATCGTCGGCCCAGACGGCGCGCACCGCCACCTCGAGAGCATCCTCGTCGAGCGGGTCCGGAGCCGGAGCGCCGCCGACCACGAGCACGATCTCGCCGCGCACCTCCCGCCCGCCGAACTCTGTCGCCGCCGCGGCCAGCGTGCCCCGCCACACCTCTTCGTGGAGCTTCGTCATCTCGCGGGCCACGGCGACCTGGCGGTCCGGGTCGAGGGCGGCGAGCTCGTCGAGCGTGGCGGCCAGCCGTCCCGGTGCCTCGAGCACCACCGACGTCCGCTCATCCGCCAGGAGGGACGCGACCCGGCGCCGCCGATCCGACCCCTTGCGCGGGAGGAAGCCCTCGACGACGAAGCGCTCGGTCGGAAGTCCGCTCACCGTCAGGGCGGCCACGACCGAGGAGGGCCCGGGCACGGTGGTCACCAGCTCGCCCTGGGCGACCAGGCGGGCCACGACCAGCGCTCCGGGGTCCGAGATGCCAGGCGTCCCGGCGTCGCTGACCAGCGCGACCGTGGCGCCTTCGGCCACGGCGGCGGCGATCCGGTCGGCTCCAGCGGCCTCGTTGTGCCGGTGCAGCGACACGAGCCGGTCGCCGGCCCCGAGGCCGAGCAGCGGAGAGCAGGGCACGGGTCCGGCGGGTGTCCTCGCAAAAGACGAGGGTGGCGTCGGCCAGGGCCTGGCGCGCCCGCGGGGCCAGATCGCCCAGGTTGCCGATGGGCGTGGCCACCAGCACCAGGCGACCCCGCCCGGCCTCCGTGGGGCTCAAGACGATCCGTTCGAGCCGGGTTGCGCCTCACGGATTTCGAGCTGGTCCCCCACCCGCACACCCCAGCGCTCGAGGGAGCCCGCTCCCAGGGCCACCGCACTGTGCGTGCCCCGACCACCCAGGGCGAGCCGCCAGGGCCTGAGGTGGGCGACCCGCAGCACGGTGTGATCGCCGGAGAGGAAGGCCACGTCAATCGGGAATTTCATGCCTGCGGTGTGCAGGCTCCGCACCCCGTCGACGTGCAGGGCGCCGTCGCAGCCGGTCCGTTCTCTCAGGATCCGCCGCTCCGCGGGCGTCTCCGCCATCTCGAGTGCGCAGACCACGTCGCCGTCCCGCAGCAGCCAACCGGACCGCATGGCCGCTGAGGCTACCGGACGCCCTGTCGCACTCCGTCTAACATGTCCACCCCATGTCGAAACGAACGGTCAAGCGCAAGCTCAGGACGAAGAAGAAGGCCAACCACGGCAAGAAGCCGAACTGCGGCCGCGGCTGAGGCAGCTTCCCCTCAGGACCGGAGCGAGCCGTCCCAGGCTGTGCGGGCCGAGTCCAACACCGTGCACAGCGCGGTCGGCACGTCCGAGATGATGCCGTCCACCCCCAGGCCGAGCAGGCGGAACATCGACTCGGGGTCGTTCACCGTCCAGACGTGGACGGCCTTGCCGGCCGCGTGGGCGGCCGTGACGAAACGCTCGTCCACCACGACCAGGTCGCCCTGGCGTTCGGGCACCTGAAAGGCCACGGCGGGGGTCTCGGGCATCGCCTCGCCCTCCTGGACGGCCCGCCAGGCCTCGGCCGTGGCCACAGTGCCGGCTGAGGTGGGGACCTGTGGAGCGAAGCGCCGGAAGGCGTCGGTGGCCGGGTCGAGGAACGAGGCCACGATGACGTCGTCGGTCCGTCCGAACTCGGCCAGCAACTTTGCCAGCGACTCTTCGTAGGGGGCCACCACAGGCGCGGTTTGCTTGATGTCGAGGTTGAGCACGACCCCGGGGAACTCTTCGAGCACCTCACGTAGCGTGGCGATGCCGAAGGAGCGATCCCCGGGCGCCCGCCCCCGAAAGGGGTAGTCGTCGGCGGGCCGACCCGGCGACACGTCCGCCCCGGGAATCCACCAGTACGAGAAGTCCATGGCTCGCAGCTGCTCGAGCGTGAAGGAGGCGATGGTCCCGGACTGCGACGTGGTCCGATCCACGGTGTCGTCGTGGCAGACCACCAGTTCGCCATCGGCGGTGGCATGGACGTCGAGCTCGATCCCGGTGGCGCCCGCCTCGAGCGCTCCCCGGATGGCGTGCAGCGTGGAGGAGGGCGACTCCCAGGCGCCGCCCTGGTGCGCATAGGCGATCACCCGCCGTTCCAGCCAGACCGACCCCGTTCCCATCCGATCGACCGTAACAGCCGGGACCGACCGGCCCGTCTGGCCGGGCCGAGGTCAGCGCACCTTCCTGCACGCCTATCCTCGCGGGGCGTGCTCGACCATCTCCTCGTCGACGTCATCGGCACCATCCGGGCTTCCTTCGACCGGGCGCTTCTCCAGCGCCAGGCGGTCGAGGAGCGCTTCCAGGTCGACGTGTTCCTCGGTGACGTCTCGTGGGAGACCTCCTACAGCCTCCCCGGCGAGGAGCAGCCGCCCCGGGTCCGGGCCGACGTCTCGGTCGACTGGCCCACCTGGAGCCAGACCTCCTACCGGAGCTGGTCCATCGGCGAGCCGCCGGACGAACCGCCCGAAGTCGTCATTGAGGTGGCATTGCGCGTGCAGCGCATGGCCGAGGCACCCGACACCGAGAAGGTGCTGGCCGTCCTGCCCTCCTTCGGACCCCTGTCCGAGCCGATGGACCTGGCCCGGACGGCGACCACCATTGAGCAAGTCCACGCCGACGACGCCAGCCTCAACGCCGAAGGAGCGGCGGCGGGAGGACTGCGTTGGGCCGTCGAGGCAACGTACGAAGGCTCGATCCGTTTCAGCGAGCAGAACCTCGAGGACCCGCCGACGATCGCCCCGATTTTCGACGGGCTCACGCGATGGATCGCCTCCACCCTCATCTCCCTGGCCGACCTTCCCTTCAGCTTCCTCCCACCCGGCGAGGAAGACTGACAGCCGCTCCGTGGCGGAGCGCACCGGGCGGGCCTGACTGGCAATGAGGGTCTGGCGCCCACTAGGGATTGAGGTGCACATGGGCCCCTCACCACGTCGCCGTCCACATCTGCTCCTCGTCCTGGTCGCCCTCGGGGCGGGCCTGCTCGCCGCGTGCGGAGGCCCGGCCGCGCCGGCCCAACCGCCGCCGAACCAAGGGCTGGTGCTCGAGCGACCCACGCCCCAACACGTGCAGCTGACCAACCAGGAGGGACAGGCAGTCTCGCTGGCCTCGCTGCACGGCAAGGTGGTCGTCCTGGCGCCGTTCCTCTCGCTATGTCAGGACGAATGCCCCCTCGTCACCGGCGCGTACATCGCCCTCCAGCGCGACGTGCGTGCCGCCGGGTTGGGCAACAAGGTCGTCTTCCTCGAGACGACGGTGGACCCCGGCCGCGACACGGTGGCCCGATTGGCGGCCTACCAGAAGGAGTTCGGGGCCGACTGGGATCTGTGGACCGGGACACCGGCCGCCATCGCGGCCTTCTGGAAGCCCTTCGGGGTCTCGTACCAGACGGTGGCCGAGGAGCAACCGCCGAAGACCGACTGGTACACCGGTCAGCCGCTCACCTACGACGTCGACCACACCGACGGCTACATCCTCATCGACCCGGCAGGTCACGAACGGTTCGTCGACGTGAGCGCCCCGGACATGTCCGGCAAGCTGAACCAGAAGCTGACCTCTCTGCTCAACTCCGGCGGCGTCTACAACCTGCAGCACCCGCAGGGCCCGGACTGGACCGTCCCCGACGCGCTGGCCTCGATCAGTTGGCTCCTCGGGACGACCATCAACCCCACCTCGTGACCGGTGTGCACCTGCCTCGCCTCACCCGCATCCTCCCGGCCGCCCTCGTCGGTCTCGTCCTGCTCTTCGCCGCGTGCAACAACGAGCATTCAACGACCCTCTCCACGCCCCCGACCACGGACGTCTCGCTCACCCTGACCCTGCAGAAGTCGCCCGTCGGGCGGATCTTGGCCACCGGCGGCGGCGCCACGCTCTACGATTTCGTACCCGACACACCGACCCACTCCGCCTGTCTCAACGATGGCTGCGTGTTCCAGTGGCCCCCGCTCATCAAGTCGGGTCCCATCCGGTTGGGTCCGGGACTGCACGCCTCGCGGGTGGGCACGCTGCGGCGCCCCGACGGGTCGACCCAGATCTCCTACGGCGGACACCCGCTCTACACCTACAACCTCGACGTCTCCCCCGGTCTGGTGACGGGTCAGGCCATCGACCAGGACGGCGGGCTCTGGTACGTCATCAACGCAGACGGCAAGCAGATCACCACGCCGTTCTCGGTCACGAGCCCCAACCAGAACGGCAATCCCGCAGGCTGACGTTGCGGCCGAGCTGCGACCGCAGCGCTACGCCCCGGCCCCGTGGTGGCGAAGGGTTCTGCCCTGTGCGGCGTGGGTGAAGGAGACGATCAAGGCGCACTCGATCTGGACGGTCGCGGTCAAGGGTGGCGGGTGCGAGCTCGTCCAATTCACCCTCGCGGGCCACACGTTTGTCTCGGATCTCGGCGGCGATGCCGGCACCTGGGCCGGTGGGTGGTAACTCTGTGATCGGCATGACCTGGACGACCGGGACCGATGAAAGCTTGACCTTCAATGGCAAATTCGTCTCCACGACGAAGCCAGTCGAGTACAAGGGAAACTTCGGCGGCCTTGGAGCCGGCGACCACGGCAGGCTGGTGAAGGCAGAACTACCCGGCTGCTGAGGCGAATGCCCGGCGAAGACGGGTTGCCCCAGTCCTGGGATGCCCGCCCGGCTGGGCGCTCACCGCGGAGACCCTGACGCAAGGCCTCAACAGGCTGGGACAGTCAGCGAGCGGCCCCTCGGCTTCGGTCGGGGGGCCGTCTCGCGTCCCAGGGTGGACATGTGCCGGCCGCCCCGCCGCTCGAAAGACAAGGCGATGACGAGCGACGGATGCGCGCCGGCCCCCCGGGGGCATTGGTCTGCAGTTCGTCTGTTTCTCGGTAGTGAAGCGGTCTATCCGGGCGAGTCCCGAAACGCCCCCATGCTCGGAGCCGAGGGCCCGGGATCTCTGGGCTCACGGACGCCAGCACCCGGCGACGACGGAGGGTGAGGCGGATGTCGAGCGATCTTCCGCAGTTCGCGCATCTCTCGAGGACCCTCGAAGCGGTCGAGGCGCCCCCGAACGAACGGAACGCTGCAATTCAGCCAAGCCAGCGGGTAGAACACCACGGGCGCCCGCCCGACGCGTTGGACCAACGTTCGCCGCCGGTCGATCTGAATAGCTGCGGAGACGCCCCCGCCGGCGGACACGTGCGCGTGGCCGGTCCACTTCTTTCCGTCCCAGTAACGCCACCGGTTCGCCTCATCCGGATCTCGGTGCCAGCCGCGCTTCGCAGGTTCGTCCACCACCCTCTAGCGTCGCACGGCGTCATCACCTTCAGCGCGGCATGTCACGGCCGTCACTCATTCGTCACGCACAAGGGGCGCGATTGGAGACGGGCAACTACCGTTGGCCCCTGTGGCCAAAGCGTCGGGACACGAGCCCGCGGTCGTCCGCCAACCAGATGGCCAATGGATGGTGAATTGCCCCCAATGCGGGGACAGAGGATCCCGGCCGATTGGCATCGGCGTTCCGATCGCCGACCGCCAGGAAGCTGATCTGATTTGCCGAAACCACGCCGCCGGCCGAGCCTGACCGCACCCGTCCCACGGTCGACGCAGTGCCTCGACCCGGCGATCGCTCTGCCTCTTTCCGACAATTTGCCGCCGGCCGCCGCCGTAGCATTCAGCCTTCGTGGCACCGAGACTGCTCACAACGGCCGCCGTGGTTGCCGTCGCCGTGGCGTGTACCAGCTGTGGCAGCACGGTGGCTCACACAACACGGATCAGCATCCCCAAGCAACCGTCCACCACATCCCCGGTGGCACCCTCGACCTCCATCACTGCCTCCACCGCGCCCGCATCGTCGCCACCCGCGACGGCTCCGACCATCGGACAGAGGACGTTCGCCGTCTCGGGAATCACGTTGAGCGGAGGCAACTGGCTCACGGTGGGCCTGCACCCAACCACGGCACCGGTGGAACTGCACGCGAGCGCGGCGGCGCAGCTGGAGGTGTGCCCTGCCGGTCTGGATGGTGGGCTGACGGATTCGTCCTGGCCGACCTACTTCCATTTTCCGGGCTGCATCGTCATGGCATCGGGGAATGCGACGCTGCCCGCAACCAACGGGAGCTTTCACGTCGCGTTCGCTGTCAAGACCGTTTCTGCGGCCTCGTCGGCCGCTCTGACATTGACCGTCGACTACGCCGCCACCGACACCTTCGTTCAACTGATTCCCCCGTCGAGCGCCTCGACGAGCCTGACGATGACGTACACGCCCCAAACGTCCACCACGGCTGCATCCATCTCACCTGCCGGACTGGTCACGCCCGCACCCGGCTATGCGATCGCCATCTCGCAGGCCGGCAAAGTCCTGACCCGGCCGGCGCCCTGTGACTTTCCCACCGAAGCGCAGGGATGTGTCGGAGGCGTGACGCCTGGAGAGCTCGTCGAGGTTCACATCTCCGGTCCTGGAAGTCAGGTCGTCATCTACCCGGCCTGGGACTAAGCCCACTCGCGTGTCCGACTCGATTCGGAGAGCATCCGCCGGGTATGCGGTCTTGAGCGGATCGCCGATCAATGGTCGAGCGAATGACGCTCGCCCTTGGCGTCACCGGGATCCCGGCTGCGTCAGTCGAAGACGTACTCGACGACGCGTGCTCCAGCGACCGCAGCAAGCGGAAGACTGTCAAAGTCGTATTGTCCATCGCACTCTCCGCTGCGACGATCAGCGCACTTTTGAGCCCGCAGACCATCCTCAGAGCAGTCGGTGCCGTTTTCGCCGCACTCTGTTTCGTCGCCGTGTGCGGCGCAGGCTCGTTCGCATGTCCAGCAGGCGTCATCGAGGTCGTCGAGACAGGTCGAGCTGCTGATCCTGACTCATCACCCGGTCTACGGTCACGGCGTGGATTCGGTCCCGGAGCTGGAACGGATCGCGGGCGTTCAGAAGATCGAACTCTGGCGAACTGAGGATGGCTTTACCCTCTCATTCACCGGGTCCGAGATCGACGAGCTTCGCTCCTTCAGTCGGGGCCAAGTCGACGCCGACGACCTCACCGTCATCTCATTCTTCGAGGAGCAACTCCTGGAGGCCGGATACATCACCGCGAGGACAACCCACGATCCCAGCTCCGTATCTGCGTGGATGGTCATCAACTAGAAATGGAAATCGTCGCCACGTTTCCAACTCCGGTTGTGGTTTTCAGGTGTTGAAGCGGAACTCCACCACATCGCCGTCACGCATGACGTACTCCTTGCCTTCCATGCGGGCCTTGCCCACATTGCGCGCCGCCATCACGGAGCCGGCGGCGACCAGGTCCTCGAAGCTGATCACCTCGGCCTTGATGAAGCCCCGTTCGAAGTCGGTGTGGATCACGCCGGCCGCCTTGGGGGCGGTGTCACCGACATGGATCGTCCAGGCCCGGGCCTCCTTGGGGCCAGCGGTGAGGAACGTCTGCAGCCCGAGCGTGGCGAAGCCCACGTGCACCAACTGCTCGAGCCCTGATTCTTCCTGCCCGTAGCTCCCGAGCAGCTCCTTGGCGTCGTCGGGTTCGAGACCGGCGACCTCGGCCTCGATCTGGGCACAGAGCACGATGGCGGCGGCGGGCGCGACGCTCGCGGCCAATCCGGCCACCACCCCGGCGTCGCCGAGCGCTCCCTCCTCGATGTTGAACACGTAGATAAAGGGTTTGGCCGTGAGCAGGTGCAAGTCGCGCAGTAGGGAGTCGGCCACCTCACCCGCGGCAGTGGCCGCCGAGATGGTCCGGCCTTCGCCGAGGATGGCTTGGGCACGCTCGACCGCGTCGAGCGTGGGCCGAAGCGCGGGTGTGGTCTTGGTTTCCTTCACCAGCTTGGGCAGACGGTTCTCGACCGTCTGAAGGTCGGCCAGGATCAGCTCGGTGTTGACGGTCTCGATGTCTCCTTCGGGATCGACCCGGGCATCGACGTGGACGACATCGTCGTCGTGGAAGGCCCGTACCACCTGACAGATGGCGTCCGTCTCGCGGATGGAGGCGAGGAACTTGTTCCCCAGACCTTCCCCTTGCGATGCACCCCGCACCAGCCCTGCGATGTCGACGAAGGTCACCGTGGCCGGCACGACAGGTGCTCGCTCGTACATGACCGAAAGCACCTCGAGGCGCGTATCGGGAACGGCGACAACGCCAACGTTGGGATCGATCGTGGCGAAGGGATAGTTGGCTGCGAGCACCTCGTTGTTGGTGAGCGCGTTGAAGAGCGTCGACTTGCCCACGTTGGGCAGGCCGACGATGCCGATGGAGAGGCTCACGGTGCGGAGGAGGCCGGCAGCAGGCCGGCGGCGGCCGCCAGTACCTTCAGGTCTGCTTCGGGACGCGCCCCGGTGTGGGAGATCACCTCGGCCGCGCAGAGGCCACCCAGCCGGGTGCTCTCGACGGGACCCATCCCGTGCGTCAGCCCGAAGAGCATGCCGGCCGCGAAGAGATCTCCGGCACCCGTGGTATCGAGCACACGCTCGACCGGAGCGGCCGCTACCTCCTCGGGTCCGCGTGCCGTCAGCACGGTGGCGCCCTGCGCGCCGCGCGTGATGACCACGAGGAGTCCAGTCTCCTCGGCAGCTTCGAGCGCCCCGCCGTAAGAGGACGCGCCGAAGAGCATGGTGACCTCTTCCTCGTTGCCGAGCAGGATGTCGACGTCGTCGAGGAGAAGCTCGAGGAACTCGCGCTGGTGCCGCTCCACGCAGAAGGGGTCCGAGAGCGAGAGCGCCACCGACCCCTCAGACCCGTGAACGGTCGCCGCGGCGTGGCGCATTGCCTCCTTGGCCGCGGGCACGTCCCAGAGGTACCCCTCCAAGAGCACGACGGACGCCCGGGCCACCATTGAGGTGGGGACCCCAGCGGGCGACAGAGTGGAGGCGGCGCCGAGGTAGGTGCCCATCGTGCGGTCGGCGTCGTCGGTGATCAGGACGACGCAGCGACCCGTCCCGAGGCCGTCACCGGCCGCCGACTCGCTGATGCTGGGCTCGAATTCCACGCCAGCCGCTCGGAGGTTCTCGGTGTAGGTGCGGCCGACCTCGTCGTCAGCCACCGCTCCCACGAAGCCGGCCCGCCCGCCCAGCTCGGCGATCCCAGCGGCGGTGTTGGCCACCGAGCCTCCCGAGACGAAGCGGGGTGCCTCCATGGCGTCCTGTACGGCGTTGGCCTTCACCAGGTCGACCAGGGTCATCGACCCCTTCTCGAGGCCGACCTGCGCGAGCTGCGCTTCGGTCGCCATATCGATGACGTCGAGCAGGGGTGATCCGATGGCGACAACATCCAGATCGTGGGTGGCGTGGGGCGATTGAGCCTGTTCTTGCACGATGCGAGAACCTACTCGCGGTGCCACGGGTAGCCTGCCCGGATGGACTCAAGCGCCGCCATGACGGCTGGCGGGGGTGGCACGGAGGCGTATCGCCTGCCCCGCACGGTCGAGCCGGAGACCTATCACATCGAGATCGAGCCCAACGTGGCCTCGGCCACGTTCTCCGGAACGCTCGCCATCGATGCCGTGGTCCACGAACCGGTCGACGTGGTGGTGATGAACGCAGCCGAGCTTGTTGTGAGCGATGTCGAGATCAGGACGGCCGATGGCGACGTGCTGGCTTGCGCGGTGCACTTCGACGACGACCTCGAGCAGGTCTCATTCCGGCCATCTGCGGCACTCCCACCCGGGCCCTGCGTCATCACCTGCCGTTTCTCCGGGACTCTCAACGACAAGCTTCGTGGCTTCTACCGCTCGACATATACCGGTCCTGACGGGGAAACCCGGACCATGGCGACGACCCAGTTCGAGTCGGTGGACGCCCGGCGGGCCTTTCCGTGCTTCGACGAGCCGGACCGCAAGGCGGTGTTCGACGTCACCCTCACCGTCGACGCCGACGTCGAGGCCATCTCGAACTCACCCGTCGTCGCCAACGAGCCCATGGGAGACAAGCGTCGGATCCGTTTCTCGCCCACCATGAAGATGTCCACATACTTGGTGGCTTTCGTGATCGGCCAGTTGGAGTCGACCGAGACGATCGACGTGGATGGCGTGCCGCTGCGCGTCGTGACGACGCCCGGCAAGAGTGCCTTGGGTACCTATGCGCTGGAGGTCGGAGCCTTCGCCCTGCGCTTCTTCACCGAGTACTTCGACATCCCCTACCCCGGCGAGAAGGTCGACCTCGTCGCGATACCCGACTTCGCGGCGGGCGCCATGGAGAACTTGGGCTGCATCACCTTCCGTGACACCGCGTTGCTCGTGAACCCCGACGAGGCCTCGAGGACCGAACTGGAGCGGGTGGCCGACGTGATCTCACACGAGCTCGCTCACATGTGGTTCGGCGACCTCGTCACCATGGGTTGGTGGGAGGGCATCTGGCTCAACGAGGCGTTCGCCACGTTCATGGAGATGCTCTGCGTCGACGACTTCCGCCCGTCGTGGGACCGCTGGGTCGGCTTCGCTCCCTCCCGCGAGGCTGCGCTCGCCATTGATGCGGTTCACTCCACTCGGCCGATCGAGTATCCGGTGGGTCCGCCCAAGGAGGCGGAGGGGATGTTCGACCTCCTCACCTACGAAAAGGGCGCCAGCGTGCTCCGCATGCTCGAGCAGCACATCGGCGCCGAGGTCTTCCGCGACGGTGTGCGCGCCTATCTGAAGGCACATGCGTACGGGAACACCGTGACGACCGATTTGTGGGACGCGCTCGAAGATGCCAGCGGCGCTCCCGTGCGCGACGTCATGAACACCTTCATCCTCCAGGGCGGTCACCCGCTGATCTCGCTCGATGGCGATGTCCTGCATCAACAGCCCTTCGCACTCGGGCCGGTGCCCCCCGGGACCACATCGTCCATCGGGAGCTCGTGGAAGGTGCCGGTGGCCGTGCGCGCCCTTCCGGCAGAGGGACGACCGGGGGCCCCGACGCGCAACCTGATCCTCGACGACGGTCCCGCGACCTTGCCCGAGGCAGGCGAAGGACTGGCCGTGGTCAACGCAGGTGGCTGGGGCGTGTTCCGGGTCGGGTACGAGACCGCGCACCGCCTGGCCCTGGCCGAGCATCTGTCCGAGCTGACCGCGCTCGAGCGGGCGGAGTTCATCGCCGACACCTGGGCCACGACGCTGGCCGGGCATTCGGGCCTGCGCGAGTTCCTGCTGCTGGCCTCCCGCCTCGGGCTCGAGCCCGACCCGGTGGCCTGGATGTCGGTGTCGGCGGCCCTGGTCCTGAGCAATCGCATCGCACTCGAGAACCAACGGCCGGCGTTGCGCGACGCGGTGGCCGCCCTGTTCGGGCCCATCCACGCACACCTCGGCTTCGACGCCCTCCCCGACGACAGCGATCGCACACCCACCCTCAGGGCCTTGGCCATCAACCTCTTGGGCACGATCGGTGCCGACGAGGCGGTCCGGGCAGAAGCCGTGCAGCGCTTCGACGACTCGCCGATCGGCGGCGGCTCCGGTCACCCGATCTCGCCTGACATCGAGGCAGCCACGCTGGCTGTGGTAGCTCAGCTGCGGCGGGACGGGGACTACGACGCCCTGCTCGAGCGCTACCAGGCCGCCCAGACGCCCCAGGAGGAGATGCGTTCGCTCGGCGCGTTGGCCATCTTCCCCGACGTGGATCTCTGCATGCGCACGTTCGATCTCGCGATGACGGAGGTGCGCAGCCAGAACGGCTTTGCCGTCCTCGGTTCGCTCCTCGTCAACCCGGTCGGTTGCCAGGCCGTGTGGACCCGGATCACCGAGACCTGGGACCAGGTCCTCGAACGGTTCCCGAAGAACGCGCCGCCACGCATCCTGGAATCGATCCC
The DNA here is from genome assembly GCA_963726545.1 of uncultured Acidimicrobiaceae bacterium. Classification (GTDB taxonomy): domain Bacteria; phylum Actinomycetota; class Acidimicrobiia; order Acidimicrobiales; family RAAP-2; genus Bog-473. Next base: position 27,693 of record CAVSCV010000003.1, read on the forward strand.
CGCCCTGTGCGCCGACGCGGAGTTCGCCGAGAACGCGATCGCCTTCCTCGACGCCCGTCCACTGGCCTCGGGGCCACGCCGGGTCAACCAGTCGATCGAGCGGCTGCGCGTGAACGTCGCCTTTGCCGCCCGCGAGCGCCCGCACCTGGCGGACTCGCTGGGCGCGCTCCACTCCGCTTGATGGCGGAATCCCCTGCCCGGGCCAAGGAGGCGACCCAGCGCACCGAGTCCCTGTTCGAGGCCGCTCGGCGCACCCGCGGCTTCATGCCCGACGACGAGGGCGAGGCGCTCTTCCAGGCGGCCCTTCGTGCCGGAGAGGCAAAAGTGCCGGGCGCCGTGCCGGCCACGTTCGTCGAGATCGGTGCCTGGTGTGGCAAGTCCACCGTCTACCTGGGTGCTGCGGCCGAGGCCACCGGAGCAGTGGTGCTCTCCATCGACCACCACCGGGGCTCAGAGGAGAACCAACCTGGGTGGGAATACCACGAGCCCGATCTGATCGACCCGGACGCCGGGCGAATCGACACGTTGCTCCATTGGCGTCGCACCATTTCGGAGAGCGGTCTCGAGTCGTCGGTCATCGGCATCGTGGGTGACTCTCCCACCATGGCTGAGCGCTGGGACCGCCCGTTGGCGTTCTGCTTCATCGACGGCGGGCACGGCGAAGAGCCGGCCTGGGCGGACTTTCGGGGCTGGTCACCCCACGTCGCCCTCGGTGGTTGGCTGGCCATCCACGACGTCTTTCCTGACCCGGCCGACGGGGGCCGCCCTCCCTATGAGCTGTACTGCGCGGCGCTGGAGTCGGGCGAGTTCGTGGACGACGGCGCGTGCGGCAGCCTGCGTGTCCTGCGACGGGTGCGCACCTCGGGAACACCGAGCACGGTCGCCCCTCTTCGCCAGAGACGAGCTGCGGGCTAACGACGGGAGGTCGGGTCGGTTGCGGTGCAGCCGGCAGTGGCGTCGCCACAGTGCGGCTCGGCCAGGTCCAGCGCAGCCGGCAGACCTTCACCGCGGAAGAGTCCGGCCGCGGGTGAGGTGTTGGAGAGCGCGTCGGCGGCCAGGACCATGGCGGCGAAGGTGTAAGTCGTCCGTTCGTTCTTTGGGAAGGTCTCCTGATCCGGATAGACCATCCCCGTCCAGTAGGAACCGTCGCCCAGCCGGAGGTTCTGTCCCCAGCTGAAGAGGTCGAGGGCAGGTCCGTCCATACCGAGAGCATCGAGTGTGAGCACGCACTCGGCCGTCTCGGCGGCCGTGATCCAGTCGCCCGTAGACACGCAACGCACGCCCCGACCCTCCATGACGAAGCGGGACCACTCCTGCGCAATGCGCTGACGGCCCGCCTCACCCTCGAGCGCGCCCGAGAGCATCGGGTAGTACCAGTCCATGGCGAACTCGAGCTTGGGCGCGAAGGCAGCGGGATGGTGCGCCACGGCGTGACCGAGGCGGCCGGCCGCCAGCTCCCAATCAGGGCGGTCCTTGGCCAGGCATTCCGCCACGGCGACGGCGCAACGCATGGAGTGGTAGATCGACGATGAGCCCGTCAGCAGGGCGTAGGCCTCGGGTCGCCCCGAGGAGTCGAGCGACCAGAGGACCGAGCCGTCCGGCTGCTGCCAGCGCAAGATGAAGTCGATGCCCTTCTCGATGGTCGGCCAGAGCTCGCCCAAGAATTCGACGTCACCGGTGATCAGATGGTGATGCCACGCACCAGCCGCCAGGTAGGCACACACATTGGTGTCGAGACGCGGGTCCTTGACCGTGTCACCCTGGTAATAGTTGAACCAGCTGCCATCGGGCAGCTGGCGCGAGGCCAGCCAGCGATAGGCGTCCATCGCCTCGTCCACCAGCCCGCACACCGTGAGCGCCATGGCCGCTTCGACGTGGTTCCAAGGATCGCAGTGGCCGCCCTCGAACCATGGGATCATCCCATCGCGGCGCTGGATCTCTGCGATGGCCTGCGCCGTCGTCAGCACGTCGCGACTCGTCAGGATGCCGGAGACCTCCGGAATCGTGATCTGCGCCGAGCGAATGTCTTCTGTTGTCATGCGGCCGCTCCCTGGGTCGGCGAGTCGGGCCCGCGCCGTCCGGGCACGCCGCGGGGGACGTTGGGACGGGCATCGGGCAGTCCCGACACCTTTTTTTCGGGCTTGGTCAGATAGACCACCAAGCTCTTGCCGATCAGTGGGCTCAGCACGCGGTCTGCCGTGCGGGTTACCAGCGGGGACTTGACGATGTCCCACACCAGCACCTGGTGATACGCCTTGACGGCAGGGTGAGTCTCGTTGCTCGGTCCGACCAGGCAGCGCAGCCACCAGTAAGGCGAGTGCAAACCGTGGGCGTGATGGAAGCCGGTGGGCTCCATCCCGGCCGCGCGCAAACGGCGTTCCAGCGTCGAGCGCCGGTAGATACGCACGTGGCCCCCGGGCGTGTCGTGGTACTCGTCCGACAGCACCCAATTGATGGCCTCCGGCGCGCAGCGCGGCACCGTCACGGCCATGGCGCCGCCCGGCTTGAGCACCCTGGCCAGTTCCCGCATGGCGCCGATGTCGTCGGGGATGTGCTCGAGCACCTCCGAGGCAATGACCCGATCGAACGTCCCGTCGGCGAAGGGCAACCGCAAGGCGTCGCCTTGGACCGCGGTCGCCGGGTGACTGGCGTCGAGCTCCCCCGCTTCGATCATGGCGCCGAAGGTGGCGCGCACCTGAGCCACCTCGTCCGGACCGGCATCGAGAGCGATGACCGAGGCGCCCCGACGCGCCGCCTCGAAGGCATGACGACCGAAACCGCAACCCAGATCGAGGACGAGATCGCCCGGTCCGACGCCGAGCTGGTCGTAGTCGACGGTCAGCATCAGTCCCCTCCTGGGCGGCCCAGGTCGCTCGGCGCACCGGCCACCGGTGCGCCGGGCAATGGCCTGCCCTCGAGCAACGCCTCGTAGCAGGCGGCCGTGCCGGCGGCCGTCACCTGCCAGGTGAATCGACTCACCACGCGCTCGCGTCCGGCGCTGCCGAGCCGGGCCCGCAGGGCGGGGTCGTCCAGGAGCCGGCCGATGGCCCCGGCCAGCGCACCCGGGTCGTCGGGCGCGACCAGCAACCCAGTCTCGCCGTCGTTGCCCACGACTTCGGGCAGCGCGCCGCCAGTGGTGGCCACCACGGCGACACCGCAGGACATGGCTTCGATCGCCGGCAGAGAGAAGCCTTCGTAGAGAGAGGGCACCACCGCAACCTGCGCCTCGCCGTAGAGGTGAGCAAGCGCATCGTCGCTGATGCCGCTGACACAGTGCACGACGTCAGACAATCCGAGTCGAGCGATGGCGCGGTCCACCCGTCCGCCCTCATTCGGGCGTCCGATGACGGTCAGCTGGACATCACGCTCGGTGCGCAACTTGGCAATGGCCTCGAGGAGCGGCACCAGACCCTTCATCGGGACGTCGCTGCTCGAGGTCACCATGATGCGCCCAGGCAGAGGCGTCACGTCCTCGAACGGACGAAATACTTTGTCGTCGACCCCGACCGGCACGACCGTCATGCGCTCGGGGGCCACGCCCATCTGGGCGGCGATATCGCGCCGAGAGTTCTCCGATACCGTCAGCACTGCGGGGAGCGCCCGCGCCACCCGGACCTGCATGCCGAGGAACCCGAACCAGCGTCGAGTGGTGAAGCGCTGCCAGGGGTTGGTCGTGTGCGACAGGGCCAGTTGGCGGTCGACCGTGATGGGATGGTGCAGCGTCGTCAACAGAGGCCAGCCGTCTTTGACCATTCCGAGCATCGCGTTGCCCAGGCATTGATTGTCGTGCACGACGTCGAATTCGTCCCGGCGCTCAGCCAACAATTGGCGAACGCGCAGCGAATAGGTCAGGGGCTCTCCGAAGCCCGCCGTGCACATGATGGCGAATTCCTTCACGTCCTCACGCGAGTGGAACTCACGGGGATGGGGCACCCGGAACGGGTCTGGGTCGCGGTAGAGATCGAGTCCGGACACCGGGGTGAATCCCACTCCCTCGTCCAGTTCTGGCCACGGGGCGCCCGAGAAGACCTCCACGGAATGACCGAGGGCGACCAGTTCACGGGTCAGGTGGCGGGTGTAGACCCCCTGCCCCCCGCAGCGAGGGTTTCCTCGGTAGGTGAGGAAGGCGACTCGTCGCCCGCCTGGTCGAGGCGGTGCGGCCGGGATCCGGGCGGGCATCTCGATGTGCCGCGAGCGCTCCCAGGATTCCTTGGTTTCGATCCACTTCTGGCGGGGGGTCTTAGGCAACGGATGTCCCGACTCGACCCAGCATGGCCGCATAGCCTCCCCGAACGCCCTCCTTCTGCGCAAACGGCGCCCTGAAACGACATCCCTGACGTCTCACCCCAACCCGAGCCAGCCGAGCACGGTCAGCAGCACGTACACGCTGGCCACGGCGGCAACGGCGGTGATGGCCAGGCCGCCCACCCAGCGTGACACGGGGCCATTACTGGCCGAACCGAGCAGAGAACGCCGGTTGGCAAGGACGAGGATCAGGATCAGCGTGATCGGGGTGATGACGCCTTCGAGCACCTGGGTGTTCAGGATCAGCGTGATCAGGTTGCCCGGCACCAGCACCACGGCCGCCCCGACCAGGATCTGGAAGGTGAAAATCCCCAGGAAGACCGGTGCCTGGCGGAAGCTCGAGGACACGGACCGCTCCACGCCGATGGCCTCCGCCACGGCATACGAAGTCGAGAGCGGCACGACGGCGGCGGCCAGGGCGGAGGCTCCGAGGAGCCCCAGCCCGAACAGGGTCTCCGCGGCGGCGCCGGCAACCGGCTTCAACGCCTTGGCCGCGGTGGACGCCGAGGTGAGCGCACCGGTACCCCCGATGGTTGCGCCGGTGGCGACGATGATCGACATGGCGACAAACGACGCCATCAGGGCGCCGGTAATCGCATCAAAACGCTGGTACCGGTATTCCTCGGGCTTGACCCCCTTGTCGACGACGGCACCTGCCTCGTAGAGCTGGATATACGGAGTGATAGTCGTGCCGATGAGGGCGACGGAGAGAAGGAGGAAGGACTTGCTGGCGACGAAGTGGGGCCACACCGTGTTCACCGCCACCTGGTGCCAGTTCGGATGGGCCAGCACGGCGGCGATGGGATAGGTGATGAAGACGAGCGTGAGGAGTAGGAACACTCGCTCCGCGTAACGGTACGACCCGAAGAGGACGAGCGACCAGATGGCCACGGCGGCGATCGGAACCGAGAGATAGCGCGACACGCCGAAGATCTCGAAGGAAGTGGCAATACCACCGAACTCAGTGACCATGAGGCCGAGGTTGGCGATGGCGAAGGCCGTGATGGCGAAGGCGGTGAGGCGCAAGGGCAACTCTTCGCGGATGAGCGCAGCCAGTCCCTTGCCGGTGAACACGGAGAGTCGGGCCACCATCTCCTGCACGATGACGTAGGCCACCGTGATGAGCACCATCAGGAAGAGGGTGCGGTAGACGAACTGTGCCCCGGCAGAGGCATATGTCACGACACCACCGGCGTCGTTGCCGGCTGCCGCAGCGATGAGTCCGGGTCCGGCGGCGGCCAGATAGATCAGCCACCGCCGGGAAACGGGTGGCCTCACGAAAGCAGGCGCGGAAAGTGGAATCTGCCCTTGGTCGGGACCATGGCGTCCAGCACGTCGTCCACCATGATGCGACCGATGGGGCCACCGTCGTCATCCACGACGACGAGACTGTGGCGTCGGGCCTCGATCAAACGGTGCGCAACCTCTTTGGTGGGCGTCTTGGCGTGGACGGGAACCTCATCCTCCAGGAGCAGGGCGGACATCCGCGTGTCCTTGTCCTCCCGCAGAGCCAACAGGATGTCGAGCACGGCCACGTCGCCGATCAGGCGCCCGTCGCTGTCGACCACCGCCACGGCATCGAGGTCGATGCCGTGGTTTCGCGCCTCGGAAAGCCGGTCGACGACCTTCTTCACCTTGTCTCCGGAATGAGCTGTGACCAGGGCCGTTGTCATTATTCCGCCAGCCTCGTCCTCTTCGTATCCAAGCAGTTCCGCGTAGGGCCAAGGCCGTCGACTGGGGGATGTGACGGAGCACCTCGGCCCGAACAGCCAGGGGCAGGTGGCGCAGGGCGTCAGCTGCTTCGTCGGGCTCCATGGCAGCGACCAGGCGGGCTGCGTCAGACGGATCCGTTTCGCGCAACAGCTGCTCGAGATCTTCGGGCTCCATCTCTTCGAGGGCGTCAGCCGCCTCGTCGGGATCGAGCGCGGAAAGCAGCTCACGGCGCTCATCGCGACGCAGGTCCTCGAGAAGGTCGGCCAACTCGGCTGGACGCAGGCGCTGCAGTCCTTCGTTCGTCGTCTTGAGACGCACCTGGGTCGCGGCCCGGGCCTCGCCGGTCGACTCAGCGAAGGTCTGGATGGCCGCCCAGTCGATCACGCGGTCCGGCGTGGGACGTGGGCGCCAACGACGCGGCCCGAGACGCCGAAGGAGCGTGGCATTCGACACGTCGGCGCCGACCAGGCGGATGCGACCGATGGCCTCGGCCAAGTACAGATCGGCCGCCCGAATGACTTGGACGCCCTCCACATCGACGAGTTGGTGATCCAGCACGTCTTTGGCCAGGAGCACTTCGTTCGGTCGGCGCACCACGTCGCGCAGATCGAGCCGGCTCGAGCGCAACAACACTTCCGCGTGGCCAATCCGGTCGATCGAGGAGGCCGGCACGAAGGCTTCGCGGCGCCCGACCTTGATGACCAGCCCACTCACCGGTGGGTAGACCTGCCCATCCGCCCATCGGGCCACGACATCTTCGAGGCGGCCGATTTCCTGGCCGCGCTGGTTGCGCACAGGCCGACCCAAAAGGCCGGCCAGCGACACGATGGAATCGAACACGCCTTCTGAGGCGAGGATGCGCCGCGTACGCCGGCGCCGCTGGGTCGGGCCGCGGTTCGGACCGCGGGGCCGACCGTTGAAAATGCCAGAGCGAGCCGGTGCGCTCGTCGGTGGTGGCGTTGCCATGGAGCTCCCTCCTGCATGACGCCCACTGTGGGACAGAGTCGGTTCGGATGATGACCGGAGGGCCGAAACCTCCGGATTCAATTACCGGCGCCTGCGTCCGTGCGAGTGCCCGTTGCGGGGCTCACCGAGCTCGTGGCGAGAATCAGCCGATGCACGGAGCGGAGCACGCGCCAGCAGAGCTACTAGGGGGTTCGCCTCTCGACACGGCCACACCTCCTTCTCCTCGACTCTTGACTCAGGGATGGAGCACCCTGCATTCGACCGTACAGCTTATCTGGGTGTCTGCCCACGCCTTGGGTGACCGACGCAGTTTCGCGTCCGCCAGAGAGCCGGGTACCGTCGTGGACATGGACCTCGCCTACCCGCCTGCTGCAGAGGAGTTCCGCGCCGAGATCGCCGGCTGGCTCAGGGACAATCTGCCCGAGGGATGGGGCAAAGAGGATTTCGCCATGACTCCCGAAGAGCGCAAGCAGTTCAACGACGAATGGACCGCCAAGCTCTTTCAGGGGGGATGGATCTGTGCGAGTTGGCCGACGGAATACGGGGGCAAGGGCCTGTCCCTGCTCCAGCAGGTCGTGCTCAACGAGGAATTCGCCCGGGTGGGAGCACCTCTCCGAGGAGATTTCTTTGGAGACACGCTGGTTGGGCCGACAATTCTCCAGTGGGGCAGCGAAGAACAGAAACAGCAATTCATTCCAGGCATCCTCAAGGGGGAAATCGCCTGGTGCCAGGGCTTCAGCGAACCCGATGCCGGTTCCGACCTGGCCGGCCTGAAGACCCGCGCCGAGTTGGACGGCGACGAATGGGTCATCAACGGGCAAAAGGTGTGGACCACACAGGCGCAGTACGCCGACTACATCTTCTTGCTGGCCCGGACGGATCCGGATGCGCCCAAGCACGCCGGGATCTCCTATCTCCTCGTACCGATGAAGCAGCCAGGGGTCGAGGTGCGGCCGATCGAGCAGATCGACGGGTCGGCGGAGTTCAACGAAGTCTTCTTCACCAACGTGCGCTGCCCGAAGGAGAACGTTGTCGGCGGGGTCAACAACGGCTGGAAGGTCGCCATGACCACGCTGGGCTTCGAGCGGGGCACCTCCGCGACCACGGGTCACCGGCGGTTTCAAAAGGAGTTCGACCAGATCCTCGAGGTGGCGCGCCAGAAGGGTCGCACCAACGACCCGCTCATCCGTCAGCGCCTGGCCAAGTCGTGGTCGAACATCAAGATCATGCAGATCAACGGTTTCAGGACCCTGACCGACGCGCTCAACGGCACCCACACCACGGCCAAACTCGGGGCATGCAACAAGATGTTCTGGTCCGAGGCGCACCAGGCGACCTTGCTGTTGGCCATCGACATCTACGGCCCGGAGGGACAGATCCTGCTGGGCGACGATGGGGAGGACACGGTCTTGCCGGGTGCTCGGCTGGCCAAGGCCAGCTACCCCGTGAACAACCTGCAATCGCTCTTCTTCTTCTCGCGCTCCGAATCGATCTGGGGCGGTGCCGCCGAGATCCAGCGCAACATTGTGGGCGAGCGCGCCCTCGGACTGCCCAAGGAGCCAAAACCGGCCTGATCCGCTGCAATCGCAGGTTACGACGGTGTTGAACCTCGACATCGGGCAGATCTGCAAGCCTGGTGGCATGCTCCGGCTACAGATTCCGGACGTCAGGGGCCCCCTGCGCTGGGTGACGGGTCTCGTCGCGTCGGTCCTTCGGCCACCCGGAGAGACGGCGACGGTCATCGTCGTCGCCGATCACGCGGTCTTCGCCGAGGCGCTGGCGCTCGCCATCGACAATGCCGGATGGTCGTCCTGCGAGGCCGTAGCCGACAGTGCAGAACAGGCGGTGCGACTGGCCGTCTCGATGAGCCCGGACGTGGCGATCATCGACCTCGATCCCCAGGGTGACGACGTCTATGCGACCGTGAGAGCGCTCCTCGAGGCGCGGCCCTCGCTGCGCATCCTTCTGCTCACCGAACAGAGTCCGAGTCCTGGTCTCGTCCAGTCCGCCGTGGAGGCGGGTGCCGCAGCAGTATTCCCCAAGACGACCAGTCTCAGCGTGGTGGTGGCCGCCATTCCCAGCCTGTCCGATTCCCTGTTCGTCACGGACCGCAGGACGATCAGGACATTGTGCGAGTCGGCGAGCACCCCCACAAGCAACGGCAACAACAACCATCGGCCGTCGAACCTTCTCACCCGGCGCGAGAGCGACATCCTCGCCTTGCTGGACCGCGGCATCGACCTGCCCACGGCTTCGGACCGGCTTGGCATCTCCGTCAATACGACCAGGGGCTACGTCAAGAATCTCTACCGGAAGCTCGACGTCCACAGTCAGGTCGAGCTGCTGGCAGTGGCCCGCGACAAAGGGCTACTGGACGAGACGCCCGGTTAACGCCGATCGACGCCACGGCGCCGAAGCAATCAGAACGGTGCGTGGCTACAGGCTGGGGACGTACCCGCCTGCGCCCAGGGCAGAGCTCTCGTCGAAACTGAGCGAGTCGTCGACTCCGCCGACGACCTCGGTCACCCAGGGGAGCCGCTCCTTGAGGATGCGCTCGACACCACCGGAAAGCGTGGCCGAACTGACGGCACACGAGCTGCAGGCACCTTGGAGCTGCACCTCCACCACCCCGGTCTCGACGTCAGCCCGGACCAGAACCAAGTCGCCGCCGTCGGCCTGGACGGCAGGGCGCATGAGGTCCATGATCCCCTGCAACTTGGTCAACCGCTCCGCCCGGTCGGCGTCGCTCACTTCCGATGTGATGTCTGGCACCTGTCTATTCTGCCGTGCCTGGCGCCCGACGTGACCCACCGGCAGGCGTGGACCGCCAAAACCGGCTAATCCAGCCCGATGGGCTGTGGGGTTTCTCCCTGGACGACCGGATTGCGCAGTTCGCCGATGCCCTCGATCGCGATACGGACGACGTCGCCGTCAGCGAGGAACCGAGGTGGATCGAAGCCTGCACCGACCCCGGCCGGGGTGCCGGTGGCGATGATCGTTCCGGGCTCGAGCGGGAAGGCTGTCGTGAGGTACTCCACCATCTCGCGCAGGCCGAAGATGAGGTCCGACGTCCTCGAATCCTGGCGCAGCTCGTCGTTGACCCAGGTGCGGAGAGCGAGATCACCGGGATCCCCCAGCTCGTCAATCGTGACCAGCTCGGGCCCGCAGGGCGCATGGGAGTCGAAGGACTTGCCCACGGTGAAGGTCGGAGTGCGCCATTGCCAATCGCGTGCACTCACGTCGTTGACGATGGTGAAGCCGGCGACCACCTCGAAGGCTCGGGCGGCCGGGACGTTCTGGCAGCGCGGGCCGATCACCATGGCCAGCTCCCCCTCGTAGTCGACCATTTCCGACACCCGGGGCAATACGATCGGATCACCCGGGCCGGCGATGGCCGTTCGTTGCTTGTTGAACCAGTACTGGTACTCGGGCTGCTCGCGCCCCAACTCGGCAATGTGGGCGTAGTAGTTCATGCCGATGCCGAGGATCACGGGCGGATCAGGTACCGGCGCGTGCCGCCGCACCTCATGGAGGTCGCGGCGCGGCGCACTCGTACGCGGTGCCGCATCCAACGCGGGCCGAGCCGCTGGCCCCAGGGCCAGCACTCCCCTCAAGGTCTCAGGGAGGCCCGTGGCCGAATCGCTCAAGTCGACTATTTCCTCCCCGAGTACCAGCCCGGGTCGTACCACGCCGTCGGCAGCGGAGAAGCTAGCGAGACGCATCGCTTCTCGTCGTGCTGCTCAGCTCAACTGCTTCTTGTAGTTTTCCCAAGACCTTGTGGCGTGGCGTGCCGAGAAAGCGCCGATGATCTCAACGACGCCGAAGAGGATGGCCAGGATGCCCACCATGACGATCACCGTCGTGAGGGTCCCGCCGGGGTGGCGGATGCAAAGGAATCCCAGGCCTATCGCGATGACGCCACGGATGAGGTAGAGCCACCAGAACGGCAGGTGGTGATTCGAGATCGACGAGATGATGTCGAAGATGCCGAGGACCAGGAACGACCAGCCGATCAACACGGCGATCACGTAGATCGTGATGTGCGGCCAGACGAACCCGACAATGCCGGCGCCCAGCCAGAAGACCCCGAAGACCAGGTGCATCCAGCGTTGGCGGGCCATGCGAAAGGATCCGACAATCTCGAAGAGACCTCCGACGATAAAGAAGCCGCTGGCGAAATAGATCGCCGCGTACACCGTGGCGTGCCGCCAGCTGATGACGAAGAACCCGAATAGCACTGAGATGATGCCGCCGGCCAGGTACCAGCCCCACATCTTCTCGAGCGCTGCGGTGACGGCGTCACCGGTCGCGATGTCCTCTGTGGTGAGCGTGTCGGTCATGGTCATCCCCCTTGGCGAGTAGGAGTGCACTGCGTTTCCGCAGCGTACCGTCGCCGTTGACCTGTTTAGGGGATACAGGACGTCAGAGCGTTCAGTGCGCGGGCGCCCCATGAACCGGCCACAGCCGCCCAGCGCCCGGGGTGCTCGAGTACCTCGTCGGACTCGAACCAGAGCTCGTCCTCCACCGGTTGGAGGGCAGCCCGAATCGACCCGAGGACGTCGGGGTCTGATTCGACCCTTTGGCGCAGCGTGTCGACAGCCCGCCAGAGCTCCTCGCCAGAAAGCTCCATGGGCACGAACGGTGGGGGGCCCTTGGCGCTCCTGGGAAAGGTGGGGATATAGACGCTGACGCACGGACTCCCGGGAGCCACGTAGACGCGCAAGGGAGCTCCGTGGTCGACCGCGTCAGGGAGCTCGGCGATCATGGAGGCCGCCGTCACGCTGACGCCACGGACGTGCATGCAGACGGTCACACCGGCGAAATCCTCCCCCACCCGCGACGGGGGAGGCTGCACTGGACCAGGTACCCCCGGGACGCCCCACGCTCCGGTGCCGTGGTCGCGCAAATGTGCCGCAGTAACCCTCGCCGTGAGTCCACCGGGGGGAGCGGAGTCCAAGAAGCGGCGACTGGCCGTCAGGCGCACATCGGCGAAGGCGGTGTTCTCTACGGGATCACGGAATTGCGTGAAGGCGGCTCCCGGATCGAGAGCCGGCGAACCGCGCGTCCAGTTAGTACCGATCCCGAGTCGGTTCGAGATGGCGGTCGCCCCCCGGGCCGGGGCGACGGCATATTCCTTCCCGGCCGTTTCGAGCACGAAGGCCTCAGCGGGATCGGCTACCAGGAAGGAGGAGTCGTAGGCCTTCCCATGGGCAGCGTCCGCAATCCCCCCCTGCCCACAGGACTCGAGCAATCCGGTCATGACGTCGACGGCCTCGGCGGCGCTGCGGGAGCGCTCCAACCCGAGTCGGACCAGGTCCATCCCGATCAGGGCGGGTTCGGCGCGCGCTGCGTCGTGGACGGTACCCACGCGCTCGTTGCCGATCGCCACCCCGTACTCGTTCACTCCATGTTCGGCGCCCCAGAGCCAGGTCGGGCAGGAGAGCAAGACGGCATGTGCGCCGGTGTCCCCAATGGTCAGGTACTGGGTGCGCAGCGAGCACCCATTCGAGAAGCGCCGGCCGAACGGCCACGTGATCTGCACCTCACCCGGCGGGCGATCCGAATTCTTGGCGAAGACCATGCCGCCCGGACCCCGAGCACACAGCGTGTCGCACATGATCGCATTGTAGGGAGGTGGGTAGGGTTAACGGCATGGAACCACGTGCGGTCCTGGCGGTTGACGACATTGATCTCTCCGACATCGAGTTCTGGGCCCGGCCCTGGGAGGAGCGAGAGGGAGCCTTCCAGACGCTGCGCCGGCAACGTCCGATTCCGCATTTCGACGAACCCGAGATCCCCGAGGCACTGACCTATGTCGTGCCCAAGGGAAATGGCTTCTACGCCTTGACCAAGCATGCCGACGTGGCCGAGGCGAGCCGCCATCCCGAGATCTTTCAGTCGGGCAAGGGCGCAACCTCCATGATCGACCTGCCGGAGGAGATGAACGAGTTCTTCGGCTCCATGATCAACATGGACAACCCCCGCCACGCGCGCTTACGGCGGATCGTGTCGGCGGCCTTTAATCCCCGCATGATCAAGTCGATCGAAGAGCGCATCGACTACGTGGCCAACACCGTGATCGACCGAGTGGCCCAACAAGGCGGTTGCGACTTCACGGTCGAGGTCGCCGCCCGGCTGCCCCTCGAGATCATCTGCAACATGATGGGTATCGGGCCAGCCGACTACGACACCGTGTTCAACGCGTCCAACGTCATCCTGTCGAACGGTGACCCTGAGTACGTGGCCGAGGGAGAGGACCCCATGGTCGCCTTCATGAACGCCGCGCAACAGCTGAATCTGCTGATGAATGATCTGGCCAAGTACCGAAAGGAACACCCAACTGAGGATGTGACCTCCGCCCTGGTCAACACCAATGTCGATGGCGAGGCACTGACCGACGCAGAAGTGGCGTCGTTCTTCATTCTGCTCGTGGTGGCAGGCAACGAGACCACCCGCAACGCCATCAGCCATGGGCTCCTGGCCCTCACCCGACATCCGGATCAACGAGCCGTGTGGCAGGCCGACCCCGGTGCGGTGGCGCCGACCGCGGTGGACGAGGTCGTGCGCTGGGCCTCGCCGGTTATCTGGATGCGGCGCACGGTGGCGGAGGACACGGTCCTGGGTGGTCAGGACATGGTGACCGGCGACCGAGTCATCATGTTCTACAACTCGGCGAACCGGGATGAGGACGTGTTCGAGGACCCGTACAAATTCGACGTGCGGCGCGCACCAAACCCCCACATCGGGTTCGGAGCAGCTGGTCCTCACTTCTGCCTGGGTGCGCACCTGGCCCGCGAGGAGATCGAGGTCATGTTCCGGAGGCTCTTCGAGCGACTGCCCGACATCGCCGCAACGGGAGAACCCGACCGTCTGCTCTCCCCGTTCATCAACGGCATCAAACACCTCGACTGCACCTTCACGCCTGCGGCCGTGGCACGCTGAAACTCTGGCGGCGGTTCTCCCGCTGGCTCGACGACCGACAGCGCCGTTCGGCACTCACCGCCGTCCCAGTGGCGGTGCTCAAGAAGTATGGGGATGACCGGGGTGGGTCGCTCTCCGCACTCGTCACCTTCTACGGCTTCCTCGCCGTCTTCCCGCTGCTCCTGCTCTTCGTCACGGTGGTCGGGCTGGTGCTGCGCAACAACCCCCAGGCCGAGCAACGCATCATTCACTCAGCCCTTGGTGAGTTCCCGGTGATCGGTAACAAGCTGGCGTCCAGCATCTCCGCGCTGCACAAGCCTTCTCCGCTGGCCTTCGTGGTCAGTTTCGTGGGCCTGTTGTGGGGATCCCTCGGCGTGACCAACAACCTCCAGACGGCGAGCGCCATCATGTGGGGCGTACCGCGCCGGAAGGAAGCTGGGCTAGTCCCGCGCGTACTGAGAGGACTGCTCCTGCTAGGCACCATCGCGATGGCCGTCGTGGGGAGCGCCATCCTTGCCGGCATCTCGACCATCGGCGGGGTGCACCACAACGCAGTGACGTACTGGGTCTCCACGCTGATCGGCGCCGCGGCGGTCAACCTCGCCGCCTACCTCCTGGCTCTGCACATCCTGGCTCCGCCGGGGACACGTTGGCACCAACTCATGCCAGGCGCGTTGATCGGGGCGCTCGGCTGGACGATTCTCGAAGCTGCCGGCGGCCTCTTGGTGAGCCATGCTCTCCGGCACGCCACCGAGCTCTACGGACTCTTCGCCACGGTGCTCGGTCTGGTGTTCTGGCTCTCCCTCGGCTCGCAGCTCTTCATTTACGCGGGCGAGACGAATGTCGTCCTGGCCAAAGGCCTATGGCCGCGCCACCTCGATGAGACCGCGCCGGAAACCGACGACCTGTCGGTGCAGGACGAGACTCAGGCGGTCTCACCCCCGAACTCCTGATAGGCGGCGAGCGCCCGCGGACCCCACACCGTGCCCGGTCCCCCGTTCATACTGATGGCCACGCCGATCATTTCGACCAGCTCCTGGCGCGTCGCGCCACGGCGGAGAGCGCCGCGAGCGTGCGCAACAACGCAGCCGTCGCATTCCCGTGTGATGGAGATGGCCAGAGCAATGAGCTCCTTGACCTTGGCCGAAAGCGCGCCATCAGCCATAGCTGCGTCATGGAGCGCCCCGTATGCCGCAGTCACGTCCGGGATGGCTTCCCGCAGCTGGCGATATGGCTCGCGCAGCTCGTCCTGCACCTGGTGAAATTGTTCCATGGCGCATGCTGACACGTACCAGTGTCAGTCCGGATCGCCGCTCCGCGGTCCCCGATTACGCACCTCTTCCACCTTGGCCATGGCCCCCCGGAGCTCGTCGATCCACTCGGATTCGTGCTGCCCGACAAGGCGCACACACCAGGCCAGGGCCTGGCTCCTGCTCCCGGCCACGCCCGCATCGATCAACGTGTCGAGCACACGCCGATCACGCATCCCGAGACGGGTCATCGCAGGCACCCCGGCTGTCGTGAAGTGAACACGCGAGCCTCCGCACTCGGCACCCCACGAGACCGTCCGCCTGAATGCCGGTTGAGCCTCATCGGCAATACGCACCCTGGCGCCTCGCGTCTCCTCACGGAATCCGCTGATTCGAGCCTGCTCGGCCACCCTTACCTCGTCCTCTCCGGCCGCTTCGGCCAGTTGGGGGGACGCCAGAGTGCCGACGATGAGGATTTCGTCGCCGTCGATCTCGATGGTCGGGCTTCCCTCGAACCAACCCTCGGGGACACGGCCACTGAACCATGCGCCAATCAGACGTTCCTGCTCGGGACCGGATGGAACCTGTTCTGCCGACCGCCGGCGTCCCCGCTGCGGCCCTTTTCCTGTATCAGTCATATTACTACATTACATGATTACAAACGAATGGCAAGCGGCCCTGTCGTACCTGATCCGGTCACGAGAGGAACAGCTTGTAGCCCACGTGGGTGGGCACGAACCCGAGTCGCTCGTAGAAACGGTGGGCGTCCTCTCGGGCACGGTTGGAGGTCAACTGGACCCGGTAGCAGCCGAGGGCCCGGGCTCGCTCGATGGCATCCGCCACCAGGGTCGAGCCGATGCCGGCGCCCCGGTGGTCGGGGTGCACGTGGACGGATTCGATCTCGGCGCAGAGGCCGCCGCGCCGATGCAGATGACGGAACACGATGAGTTGGCAGACCCCCACGACCTCGTCTCCCGACTGAGCGACGAGCACGGCACCGGTTCCCTCCTCGATTTCGTGCAATGCCGACCGGTACGGAGCGATATCACCGCCCTCGGGCGAGGTCTCGCCGGGAACAGAACCTTCGATCAGGAGCTCGACGATCCGGGTCAGGTCGGCGTCGGTGGCTCTCCGAATCAACAACGGTGATGGCGGCATTGGCCCCCTCGACACGCAGGCATACCGCCATTGTTGTCCGAACGATCAATGAACGCCCGGACGTTCGCGCAGCGTGATGGCCCGTCGAGGACAGTCGCGTGCGGCTCGGCGGGCGACCGCGGCCAGCTCGGGCGGGATCGGCTTTCCGTCGACGACGGGATACCCCCATTCGTCAAGGGTGATCGCTTCAGGCAGCAGCTCGGCGCAATAGCCGTAGGCGTCGCACGCCACGGGATCGATCGAGATGCGCATGGCACTCATACAGCTCTCCTGACGGTGGGAAACCGCATCTGGGTCGGTGCGTTCCAGTACGGACAGGGCACACCCACCGCGTGGGCCGAGGCGTCGGCCACGAACACGGCCAGCGCGCTCCGCACCAGACTCACCACGCCGTCGGGGTGGCGGCAGGCACCTCTGCCATGCACGACATTGAGGCGGCGATCGAGCCGCCCCAGTAGGTCAGGGTCGGCCGTGCCGCGGGCAAGTTGGATCATGTCGTCGGCGATGGCCGGCAACCCGTACACACAGGGACCACATTGGCCCGAACTCTGGCCGGCCATGTAGCGCGCCACTCGCGCCGTTTCGGTCAGACCGCAGGCCTCGTGGCCGAGCACGATCAGGATTCCGACGCCGGCGGACCCGCCGACGGCACGGAGCGGCAAGGAGGAGTACGGGGTCATGAAGTGGTCGGATCCGACCCAGGAGCCGCCGTAGCCGCCCACGAGGAGCGCACGCGGCGGACCCAGCGGGGCCGCCCGAGTCGCAATGTCCAGGAGAGCAGTTCCCCTGACAACCTCGACCACTCCGGGGTGGGTCACGGCTCCCGAAATGGTGACCAGCGAAGTACCGGGGTCGTCGGTCGGTCCGTGGCTGCGAAAGGCTTCGGCCCCGAAACGTCCGATCATGCCCACGTGGGCCAATGTCTCCGCGTTGTGAATCAGGGCGACTCGGCGTCCGACGCGCAATGGCGTGCCTTTGTGAGGTCGAAAGGACGGGAGAGATCTGCCGGTATCGACCCACTGCGCCAACGCCGACTCCTCGCCCGCGACGAAGTGGTCGGGCGGGTGCACCAGCCTTTCGACCACAGGAGCCCAGCCTGCATGGGAGCGCTCGGCCAACGCATGCGCAGTCGCCGCGGCCACGTGCTCACGGCCCGCCGGGTACACAGACAATGACCTGGGCGGCGCCCGTCGCGGCGGCGAGGAGCTGGGCACCATCGAGCACGAGGTGCGGGGACCGGATCAGCAGAAGCTTGTCCTTGTCGCTGGCCGGCTCGCCCTCCATGGCGTTCACGAGGATTGTGCCGCCCGAGCCCGCAGCACGGTTCACCGCCACCTTGATGGCGGCAGGGAACCCGGCGCCGCCGCGACCGGTCAGACCTGATGCTTCGAGCGAGTTGACAAAAGCCTCCCGCCACTCGGCTCTTGGCGAGGTGGGCACCGGCAGCGGCCCCAGAGCGGCGAGATGACCGGCGAGATCTGCCGGGTGACCAAGGATCCGGTATCGGCCGGGGGCAGCGACGGCATGGTTGACGCTAACCACCGCGCACTCCCGGACGGCTGCGCCCGCCCAGGGCGAGATGCTTGGGGGGCAGCCCGTCGACCGCCGAGTGCGCTGCGCGCGCTGCGCTCTGATGCGAGGCGACAGCCACCCGCCAGGCCAGAGCCGCCAGCACGGTGGCCACGCAGAGCACCCCCAGCGCGATCACCCAGATTTCGCCTGAGTCGGTGCCCATGCCGAAGGTGTGGGCGACGGCGACCGGCCAGCAGAGGTAGGCCAACCAGTGGATGGCACGCCACGTACCGGGGCGGAGGCGCGACCGCACGAGGCTGGTCACGAACACTGCGGCCATCAGGTCCAGCGAGACGGCGCCCACCCCGACCCAGAAGCTGTCGTAGCCGGACGTGAAGGGCACGATGATTGCCGCCCAACCAATGTCGACGTAGGTGTCGAGGACGCTGGTGACCACGTGGAGCGCGACGAACACGGTGGCGATCATGGAGAGTCGCCGGTGCATTTCTTGTTGGGCGAATCCCGGCCACTGGCGCGCCCGGGCACGGGTGGTGGTCGTGATGCCCAACAGCATCGTGATGGTGAGAAGAATGAGCGCCATCAAACCGGTGGCCCGGGTGGCGTACCAGAGCGCGGTGGAGTTCATGCTGTGTCCTCGGGAGGCCACCCGTTGAGGGTGAAGATCCTGCCGTCGAAGCGGACCAGCCGGACGGACTGGTCGAAACGGCTGAGGTACTCAAGTGCGTCGGAGCCCCAGACGAGCGACGCGGTGGTGACGAGATTCGCCTCCACACACGAGACCCCGGTAGCGGACACGAGGGACCAATGGGCTTCGGCACAGTCGCCGGTACTCGGATCGACGATGTGGTGCATCTCGCGGTCACCCGACTTCCACGTCCGGGCGCCGACCGCAGAACTGGCCAGCCCGCCTTGCTTGATTGCGACTACCTGATCGACCTGCTCGGCCGGTGTCGACGACTCGTGGGCGATACCCACTGCCCAGCCCTCTCGGGGTGGCGGCCCAGCCACCGCGACGTCGCCACCGAGGCTGACGAGCACCCCCCCGTCGACCTCATCGGCGATCCGTGTCGCGGCGAGGTCGGCCGCCAGTGCCTTGGCGCTCGAACCGAGGTCGAGACGCACTCCCCGCGGGATGCGCACCGAGCGCGTACGAGGATCGAGCTGGACGTGCAAGTAGCCGGGCACCACGCCGAGGGCCCCATGGGACAGAGGAGGGCAGGCCTGTACCTGGGCGAGGTCGGCGTCGTAACCGAGCGCACAGATGGCATTGCCAATCGTCGGATCGACGGCCCCCCCGGTGCGGGCCGCGACACTGCAGGCCACTTCAAGGGCTTGGAACAGAAGACCCGAGACTTGCACGGTGCGGCCGGCTTCAGCGTGGACCAGGGCCAGCTCGGAGTCCTCGCGGAACCGACTGCACGCGCGGTCTATCTCATTGAGCACGCGATCGAGTGCGCACTCCGCGACGTCTGCTTGGTCTGGCTCCTGCACGACCACGGTGGCGGTGGTCCCGATGGCCCGGAACGATCGAGCCGTCAGACCAGTCTCGGACACGGCTGTCACCGTCATCGAGAGGTACCTCCCGACGTCACCGTTGGCGTTGACGTCGTGGTCGAGGGCGTGGTGGTGGTTGTGGTGGTATTCGAAGACCCCACATTAGGCGACGTCGTCGAGGAACCACTCGTCGACGAAGTTCTCCCCTGTGTCGCGGACGATGTCGCACCGCTCGACGTCGTCGGAGTCGTGTCAGAGGACGCAAGCGCGCCGGACCCGGGGTGCTCTCGGGTGACGACGACAGCGATCAGGGCGGTCGCCCCGGTGGCAGCCAGCAGGGCACCCTGCGTGATCCGACGCAACCGGGACTGCGCCCTGGCCCTCCTCTGGGAGCCATTCACATCTGTTGGGTATGGCATCGATCAAGAACCTCTTCTCGCGGAACTTCTCCATTCGAGCATCTCCGATTCGATCCCGGCTCCAGATGCGCTGTGCGCCTCCTGTGACATCCCGGCGACGCGATACGAAGAGCGGGCACTTTTCGTCCGGCTCGTCCAGGTCCGGGACCGAAACGGAGCGGCGGCCATCGATAGGGTGCATTGCGACCGGTATGCCAATATTCGGGTCCTCGGCGGCCGAAGCCCCGAGGAGTACCGCGGAGATGAAAGGTCGCAATGACGCGTTATACGCTCGATTCGGTGCGATCCTGCATCTGGGTGAACGCTCGATCGAGCCTGCACCCGATCAACACCGAGACTCGGGGTCTGACCGGATGGTTCGAAGCGGCGATCCGAGAGGACGGAACCCTCGATCTGGATCAGCCCGTCAGCGGCGAGCTCACGCTCGCCGTCGAGAAGTTGACGTCGGGCAATCAGCTCTACGACCGTGAGCTGCGCCGACGCATCGACGCACGACGTCATCCCAGCATCGGAGGTTCGTTGACTGGCGTCTCTCCCGCCAGCGGGCACCCTCACTACGTCGTCACAGGGGATGTCTCGTTCCACGGCAAGACCCTTACGTTCGAACACGAGATGGACATCGACTTCGGGCCTGGGACCGTCCTGCTCTCAGGTGAGGACACCTTTGACATCCGTCAGTTCGGAATGAAACCTCCCAGCATGCTCATGGTCCGGGTCTACCCCGAGGTCCACGTCAGGGTCGAGCTGCACGGCAGCGCAAACGGGTGAGGACGTCGACGCCGTGCCTGGGCAAGGACGTCCAGGCCGTCACCTGAAGACTACGAACGCTGAATGACAGGAACATGACGGACGTTCGGTCGCTTCGGTTTGCCGGTCGCGACGGACTCGAGCTGGCCTACCTCGAGACGGGAGAAGGACGTCCGCTGGTCTTGCTCCACGGCTTCCTTGCCTCGGGGCGCCAATGGATCGATCACGGCCCAGGGGCGACTCTGGTCGAAATGGGTTACCGCCTCGTGATCCCCGACCTGCGCGGGCATGGCGCCAGCGCCCGGCCCCGTGAACCAGCCTCCTACCCACCTGACATCCTGGCCGACGACGCCTTCGCGTTACTCGAACAGATTGGGCTCGATGATTTCGACCTGGGCGGGTACTCGCTCGGCGGAAACGTCGTACTCCGGATGCTGGCCCGCGGCGCCAAGCCAGCCCGCGCCCTTGTCGCTGCCCAAGGCCTTACGGCGGTCACCAACTCGGCACCACGAGGCAAGTACCGACGCGTGCTCACTGCCATCGTCGACGGGCACCACATTGCACCATCATCACCCGATGCAGACACCGCCCACTGGATCGCCCGGCTCGACGGAGACCCCTGGGCTCTCTTGCAGGTCCTGAACTCGCTCGTCTCAACGCCTTCCGAGGAATTGGGTCGGATTTCTACCCCGATGCTGGTCATTGTGGGTGATCACGATCATGACCAGCGCTCCGCCGAGGAGCTGGCGACCGTCCTACCGAACGCGCGCTTCATCCGGGTGGTGGGCAATCACTGGACGACGCTCACCAGTCCAGAATTCGCGTCCACACTTGTCGGATTCTTCACCAGCTCTCAAGACGATCCCGACGCGTGAACTTCAGCAACGCGAGATCGGCGCACTCGACGCCACGTTCTCCAGTTTCAGGCTGCCGATGGGACCTTGGTGTTACTCAACACCGGAGGAGTCTGAACCACGACGGGCGAGGGCGGCGAGGTCGAATGTGACTTGGCGAGCCACCTTCTTCGCTTCGTACATGGCGTGATCGGCTTCGCGGACCAGCTCCATCGGGTCCGTCTCCGGGCCACAACGAGTCAGGGCGACGCCCACACTTGCGGTGAGCGGTATTTCGAAGTCATCCACAGTGATAGTACGAGCAGCCAGGTTGTCGTGGATCCGTTGGACCACTTCATGACCGTCGACGCTGTGAGCGTGACACAGCACGATCAAGAACTCGTCTCCGCCCATGCGGCCGACGACGTCGCACGATCCAATGGTCTCGCTCAGCACCTCGCCGGTTGCCACGATGGCCGAATCCCCAACTTCGTGGCCAAAGTTGTCATTCAGAGGCTTGAGCCCGTCGAGATCGATGAAGAGAACCGCGACGGTCTCTCCTTCGCCGCGTCGTCTACTGACGTCGTTCGTGAGATAGTCGAAGATCGCGGCCCGGTTGTACAAACCCGTAAGGCGATCGTGCGTCGCCGCCTCGTGGAGCTGCCGACGGTGGATCTCTTGTTGACGAATGCGATTCGAAAGCGCATCGATACTCGCCTGAAGGGCCATACCGGTTTTGCCTGGGAGTGGCGTCTGCAGCCGAGGGCTCGAAAGGTCTTCGTCAGCCAGCGCGACGGTCTTGGCCTCGACAGCTTGCAGTGTGCCGGCCATATCGTTGAACGCAGACGTCGTCACGACGACCTCATTGGGACCTGTCTCAGCAATGGGTGGTACGTCAAAGTTTCCGGCGTGTACCTGCAGCGCGTTCTTGGACAAAAGGGTGAGCGGCCTCGTCAGGAAGCGAGCCGTGACGATGACCGCCACCACGCACACCAACAAGAGCAGGGCAAGAAAGATGAGACGGTCAACAAAGGCATTTCGAGCATGCTGGGCCTGGAGCGCAGCCCCGTGACTCAGATCTTGTGATGCCGCGGTGACGAGGTGGTCCAGATCGCCGAGGTAGGTGAGACCCGGACGCATCGAATTCCCGGCAAAGGTCAAGTTGCCAGCAAAGGGAGGGGGAAGGTTGTGGAGGGCAACGTTGAGCCCCTGCGCAATTGTTGCTGCGAACGACTTGTCGCCTGGGTTGGTTTGGATGTTGTTCCACACGTGCTGAGCCGTTGGCGTGAGGTGACCGGAGAACTCATTCGTGGCGGATTGAAACTCACCGGCGGCTTGAATCAGCTCCTGTTTGGAATTGGCCGGTCCGACGCCTTGGAGCACGTAGATGCCGCCCTCGATCTCGTGGCCCCCGGCGAGGAACGCCTGATATGCCTGGTAGAGAGCTGCCGCGTGAACCTCGAAGACGCCGGGTGGGCCCCAGGTTGCGATGTGGTTCTGCAGGCGGTTGAAGTCCCTGTACCAAAGCGCGTCGATGTCGTTGGACATCTTCGTGAGAGCGCCGTGGACTTCGGTGAACGACGCCTTCCGCGTCTGGATTTCTGGAATGAGCGCTATCGCATTCGAAAGGTCTTTTCGGAGCGTCGGTGTGGACGTAAAGATGGCCGACTGAGCCAAGTTCTCGCTCTCGTCCGCCAATTGCACATCGAACGGCACCGTGGGCTTCAAGAGCGTGTCCAACCCGGACTCGCTCACGCCGAGCTGAGCCGCATAGGACACCGCGGTCATGGGGACTTCCAGTGAATTGAATTGGGCCCGCGCTGCCGCGACCTTGGAAAGATCATGCGCATCGCTGGAGACCGTCCGTGCGGCCTCTCGCGACTTCCAGCTCGAAAGAGCTTCCGAACCGGTCAGCACGACGGTCGCGATCGACGGAATGAGGACCAACAAGAACAACACGAGGCGAATGCCCGGATGCCATGGACTCTTCGCAGCACCTTTCATGGTGCCGTGGAGAGTCCGCTTACGTAATTTTCGGCCTGTGCCACGCTCTCAGGTACCGCCTAGCCGCCCCGGGATTATCCGATATGAGGACACTGTGAATCTCGGCACGTTGGCAGTTGTGCTTGACCAGAGAAGGGCCTCCGTCAGATATGAGAGCTCACACCGATATTTCCAGCGCCAACACGTACCGAGCTGCTCTACAGCTGGAATTGATCAACGATCCAGTTGTTTGAAAGTTGTCTCCAAACACGGAACCACGCGCTGGCGGGATCACTTCCTCGATCAGCTCTGTGAGACCTTGTCCTGTCGAGGCCGATGGCCGCCGTTTGGTCCGGGCGTGACATGAATGAGGTAGCTGGGTTCGACCGTTTCGAGCCTGTGCCAGATGCCACGGGGCACCAGATATGCATCACCAGGGCCAAGAA
Source organism: uncultured Acidimicrobiaceae bacterium (assembly GCA_963726545.1). Classification (GTDB taxonomy): domain Bacteria; phylum Actinomycetota; class Acidimicrobiia; order Acidimicrobiales; family RAAP-2; genus Bog-473. Next base: position 51,461 of record CAVSCV010000003.1, read on the forward strand.
GAACCTTGGTCTCGACACCGACCCTGGCCTCGTCACCATCATCGAGGACCAGTTCCATAGCTCCACTGACGAGATAGAGGAACTCGTCGCCGTCAGGGTGGACCTCGCCCCCGTGCGGTCCTGGCCCCTCGACGTTGAACACGGCCCCGATCGTGTGTCCGTCAATACGCCGCGGTGGTCCTGGTGGGGCAGCCGCGAAGGTCATCGACCAGTCCCGAGCCATGTTGACCACATTCCCATCGAGGCGGACTGGCGAGAGCTTTGGAGATGGAGTCATACCTCACAGAATGCCAACGATTGACGATTTGTGCGCTCTTCCCCCTATTCACTACCGAAGCAATGCGCATCGCATTCGATCGTCGACGCCAGCAGCTTCGGCAGTAGGCGGCCGTCATTTGCTGCGATCGACTCGAGGCAGTTCACAACGTCTCTCGTCCCTCGGGTGGCACAGATGTCGTGCGCAGCAACTCCTCGGCCCTCGTCGCCAGCTGGACGAGTACCGCCCCCACCTCCGTCACGATCCCGTCTTGTCTGGGAACAAGGATCTCGCCGAAGTCGCCGATTCCGCGAAGACCAGGAGGCAGCTCGACCTGGACACCGTGGGCCGAGGGAAGGTTGACGGGGTTGTCGGGATGAAAGCCGAGCCGTACCCGTTCGTCGGCAACGTGGTACCCAACGAAGCGCTGTTCGAAGAGCTCGCCTGCAGCGTGGAGCAGTGGCGCGTTCAATCCTCCCAGGATGATGCCTCGCAAGGGCCCAGTCTGTCTCCCTCGCACTGCAGGCCCATATGGTTCGATGATGAGGCCGCTGTCGTGGTCGATCCAAAGGGCAAAGCCGTCGCGCCCGAAGCCATGGACCGAGATAGCGATGTCGACATGCCCCAAGAAGGCCTGTAAGCGGGACGATTGCCCAGGATCATGTAAACGAGAGGTGAGGTGGACCCGCAGTTCGGATGGATGCAAGATCGCGTAATACGAGGCATTGGCTTGCTCGGCGGCCCGCCGGGCGATCTGATCGGTGCCCCGGTCCTGCGATCCACCATGAAGAGCCATGAACCCGACGTTGGAGCGCAACACGCACTCTTCGATCACCCCTGGTATGGCGAGGAGCTCGGCCAGATCCATGCCCTCAGGTTCGCACGCAACTCAGTCCCCCATTCGGATTCTGGACCGCAGCGCAGCTAGAGCGAGTGACATGCCAACCAGAGCGAGGCCGACCACCGCGGCCAGACCTTCCAAGAGAGGCCGAGCGTTCCACCCGGAGGTGATGAGCGCACGAAGCGCTCCGAGCAGGTACGTCACGGGGTTGTAGGTGGCGATCGTGGAGAACCATCCCGTCAGCAGCTGCTTTGGCACGACGGCATCGGTGAGGAAGAACAAGGGAAAGAAGACCACGTAGCACGCATTGACAGCGGCTGGGCTTCCCGTCTTCAGCGCGACGGCATACGGGAAGCATGTGAAGGCCAGGCCCCAGAGGGCGGAAAAGCCGACAAATGCCAAGAGGCCCGGAAATCCGGTGGCAAACCGCACACCGACAATGGCTCCGATCGCGATGACGGGCAGGCACAGAGCGGCAATCACAGCCACATCGGCGACCATCAGGCCGAGAAGCAACGCGGATCTCCTGATTGGAGTCATGCACAGCCGATCGAAGTAACCCCCCTGGATGTCGGTGACCAGAGCTGGGGCTCTCGACATCCCGGTCACCGCAAAGGCAATGGCCATGGGCAGAAGGAAGGCCTTGTAGTCGAGGGCGGTGCCGGCGAGCTTCTCGAGGGCACCAAGGTTGACGGCGTAGAAGAAAGCGGGGACGAAGACAGCGGGAATCACCGATGCGGGCTCGCGCGGGATCTGGCGAAGCGCCCGGCCGGCGACCGCTCTTATGTCGTGGAGAAACCCTGCTTCACGCCCGATGACATTGGCTGAATCGATCGCGGTCATAGGAGCACCTCGCTCTGCTGAATTCGCGTCCCGGTCACGGCCATGAACACGTCATCCAATGTCGGAGTTCGCATGGTGAGACTCTTGATCTGGTAGCCCGTCCGGCCGAGAGTCATCGCCACCCCACCGAGAGCGGCGGCGGCGTCCGGCGTATTCACGATCAGGCTGCCGTCCGTGCTCCAGGCAGGCTCGAGCCCTTCGATCGAGCGCAGCGCCTCGAGTGCTCGGGCATGATCGCCCTCGACCTCGGCGACAATCACGTCGTGGCCGACAGAACGTTTGAGGACGGCCGGGGAGCCTTCAGCCACCAAGCGGCCAGAAGAGATGATGCCGACCCTGTCGGCCAGTGTGTCTGCCTCGTCGAGATACTGCGTCGTGAGGAAGATGGTCATGCCCAGCTCCCGATTCAGCCGAGCGATCTCGGACCAGACCGCCGTTCGGCTGTGAGGGTCCAGCCCCGTCGTCGGTTCGTCGAGGAACAGAACCTCGGGATTGTGAACCAGCGCCGCAGCGAGATCTAAACGCCGCTTCATTCCTCCCGAGTAGGAGCCGATGCGCCGATCGATGGCCTCGCCAATGTCGACCAGGTCGAGAACCTCCCCGACTCGCGCCCGGATCTGGGCGGCGCTCATTCCGTAGAGACGGCCCTGAAGCGAGAGCAGCTCCCGGCCACTCTGACGATCGTCGAGCGCTGCCTCCTGGAGCGCGACGCCGATCCGAAGGCGAACCGATTGCGGGTCCTCTGTGACGTCATGGCCGGCGACCCAGGCCGTCCCGGCGCTCGGCTGCAGCAAGGTGCACAGGATCCGCACGACCGTCGACTTCCCGGCCCCGTTGGGCCCCAAGAAGCCGTAGATCTCGCCACGTTCGACACAAAGATCGAGACCATCAACCGCCACCGTCGAGCCGAACCGACGAACCAGATCGGTGGTTCGAACCGCCTGACCAATGCAGACGGCCGCCGTTGAGTCCGGCTCTTGATACCGCTCAGGATTACTCATACTACTTAGTATCTACTATACTCGTGCGTAGCACAAGCCTATGGATCTCCAGCCCCTGACCCCCGAGCGACGGCGTCAACAGACCCGTGAGCACCTCTTGGCCGCCGCGGCAGAGGTCTTCGGCGAACGTGGATTTCACGGGGCGTCCCTCGACGAGGTCGCCGCAGTCGCCGGCTTTACGAAGGGTGCGGTGTACTCCAACTTCAAGAACAAGGAAGACCTGTTCCTCGCCTTGTTCAAGGCGAACTACGACCGGGAGATGGACGCCATCCGAGCAGCGTTGACGAACTCCGAAGTCCCGCCTGAGGCGCGGATCTCAGACTTCGTGACTTTGATTCGCGACCAGACCACCCAATCCGGGCGCAACTTCAACCTCCTCTATCAAGAGTTCTTGCTTTATGCCGCGCGGAACCCAGACGTCCGAGAAGAGCTGATCCGAATCGATGACGAAGGAGCGCAGGCACTCGCCGAGATCCTGCAGTCCGAGAGGCGGCGGGTGGGTCTCGAACCGCTCGAATCACCCCTGCAGACGGCACGGATCGTCGAAATCCTCTTTCGTGGGATCGGCCAACTACGCGTTCTCCAACCGGAAGCAGCAAACGACGACTTCGTCGAGGCCGCCATCGCCTTCGTCGCTCGGGGGCTGGGCGACCCGGTCGATTGACGTGCCGGATCGACCGGCGCGTCATGCCCACTTCAAAGATGAGTCGCCTTTCTCTGCCCTTGAGCCGCAGGTGTTCGATCGACGATGCACCACGCGTCTTAGGTTCTTGTGATCGAGGTTGTGGTCAGCCCGGTTTCGAACTGGTCTCGATGGTATTCGTAGCGTTGGTCACGCCACGTGCGGCGATGAATGCCTCAACGGCATCGGCGTCGAGCGGTCGGGCGTAGAGATACCCCTGCCCGCTGTCGCACTGGTCGCGCTCCAGCTGGGAGTACTGCGCCGACTCCTCTATCCCCTCGGCCAGGGTCTCGAGTCCTAGGGTCTTGCCTAGTTGGACCAGGGTGCGGATCAGTGCACCGGACTCGGGCGAGTCCGACATGGTTGAGATGAAAGATCGGTCGATCTTGAGGGTATCGACCGGGAACTGTTGGAGATAGGCCAACGAGGAGTATCCCGTGCCGAAGTCGTCGATGGCGATGCGGACCCCGGTCTCCTTGAGAAAGGCCAGCCGCGGCACGACGGTTGACACGTTGCGCATGATGGCGGTCTCGGTGATCTCCACTATGAGCGATCGTGGGTCGAAACCGGTGGTCTGGAGGGCACACAGGACGTCCTCGATGAACTGATCGGTCTCCAACTGACGGGCCGAGACATTCACCGAAACATCGAGTCCGTACCCACCGGCGTGCCAAATCGCACCCTGGCGGCAGGCCTGTTGGAACACCCACCGACCGACGTCGATGATCATGCCGGACTCTTCGAGAACGGGGATGAAATCGTCGGGTTGGACCACGCCCCGATCGGGATGGTGCCAGCGCAAGAGTGCCTCGACGCCGGTCGTCTCCCCGCTGCGGAGGTTGAAGATCGGCTGGTACGCCAAGAAGAACTGTTCGGAGTTGAGCGCTTCGCGTAGGTCCATCTCTAAGAGGAGGCGGTCTTGGACCACAGTGTGCATTTCAGGTCGGAAGACGACAAAGCGGTCTTTACCCGCCGTCTTGGCCTCATAAAGAGCGATGTCGGCGTCGCGCAAGAGCTCCGTGGCTGACGGTCGAAGCCCAGTGGCAATCCCGATACTCGCCGTCAGCGTGAGAGGACCATTGGGCAGGCCCTCAAGCTCGAAGGGCGCCCGAAGCACCGAGAGCAGCCGTTCGGCCACGAGCTCGGGACCGGCATCCATGGTGGCGCCGTCGACGAGCACGATGAACTCGTCGCCACCGAGGCGGCCGACGCTGTCGCTCTCGCGCATGGTGAAGGTCAGTCGGGTCGCCATCGCGCGCAAGAGCTGGTCGCCGACGGCGTGACCGAGCGTGTCGTTGACGCCCTTGAAGCCGTCGAGGTCGATGAAGAGGGCGGCCGTTGCCACGTTGGTGCGACGGGCCCGAGCCAGCATCTGTTCGATCCGGTCAAGAATGAGGCCCCGGTTTGGCAACCCGGTCAACGTATCGTGTAGCGCCTGGAATCGGATCTGGTCGACCAAGCGGGCGTTGCTGATGGCAATGGAAGCCTGGGCGGCGAGCCCCTTGAGCTTTTCGGCCAGTCGCGGGGTAACGACCAGACGCTCGGGGTCGATTGTGACCCCGGCCACGATGTGACCGATCACCTTGCCCGAAGAGGTAATCGGGGCTCCGATTGTCGCCACGGTGCCAACGTCCGACACCAAGCTCCGTCCGATACCGTGTTCGGAGACGGTGTCCGCCTGGACCTGGCGGTACGAGCGCGCCCTCAATGTGGCCACCACGTCATCGGGATAGCCGAGCGACGCAACCAGCTTGAATTCTCCGTTGCCTGCGCCCTGCCAATCCGCGTCGTCGAGGAAGACGACGACGCGGTCGCAGTCGATGACGTCTGGCACAGCGCGGGCGACCTTCGCAGCCATCTCCTCGGTTCCGACGATCTCGGCGAGCGACGTGGAAAGATCCAAGAGCACCCGGGCGGTGTTGGCCTGGTGCCGGGCGTCCTCCATGGCGTCGGCGGCATCGAGGGTCGCCGCGGCCAGCTCCGCGTAGGTCTCGAGAGTGCCCTGCGCTTGGGAGGCGAAGATGCCGCCTCGCTCATCGATGGCGAGCACGCCATAGTGGCGACGGACTGAGGTCACCTCGACCGCGATGGACCTTTCTCGCCCGTCTCCTCCCAAGAAGTCATCTGCCAACGAGTCGGCCTCTGACTCAGTCAGCCCCTCGGAGTAGACCTTTCGGGGGCTCCCGGCCCGAGCTTCAAGCGCCAGAACGGCGCCGCCTGCGATGACGGCGCGCATGGTAGATCTCACAATTCCCTGGAGGACATCCTCGTAGCGTTCGTTGGAGGCGAGGTCGGTGATCATCTGTTTCAACTGATCGAAACGCGCCTCAAGCAGTTTGGTGGGTACGTCGTGTTGCGGTTCGCGCGACGTCTCCTCGTCGTCTTCCTCCCAGCTCAATCTGAACAAGCAGGCGCTGTCACCGCGGCACTGGCATTCCACTTCGACGACGTCGGCCGCATGCAAGCCGAAATACATCGGGATCCCTGCGTACAGATTGGCAAAGAAGGCACAGTATTCCGGGTACGGAGCAAAACCGTCGATAAACCACTCGCGGATCGTCCACTGGTTCGACGCCAATTCGGTTATTTCGTAACGCCTCATCGGTACCATCGGGTTGGTGTCGCTGCCGGCCCGAAAGACCGCTCCAGGAGAACCAAACGCCTGCATAATCTCAGCGACGACGGTGGCAGACGACATGTCTATGTCGACATCATCGGGTTGAAACGGCGAACCCAACGAACGAGATGCTTCCTGGAGCAAGCGCTTGAACTGGTCGAAGGAGGTCCACGACGCCAGATTCTTGAGATCTTCGACGCTTCGAGTCTCGCCCGATCTCGCCAAGAAGTCGTCTAACTCGTCTTCCGACAGCCTCCTTTCCAGGAAGTCGAGAATGGCCATCGTGTAGATGCCGGAAATCTGATCTATCGGCGTCCCAGAGTCGTCTAGGCCAAGCCGGTCATCGTCAGGCGTGGAGGGATCAAAGGACATTTCGAGTGAACCTTTCTGAGCGAGGCGCGCAACATTTGGTATTGCGTAAGGCGTCGCTCATGGGAGTCGCGCCTCCCATGACGGGTTCGCCCCCGTTCTCCTGAAATCGCGGGGGACAGATTCGGTCAACATTTGAACTACCTAACCGATCGGTCTGCGGCCTGCCGACTCAAAATCAACAGTTGCCCAATTCGCCCCTCGCGTGTCTGTGTTGCACCGGTATCTACGACTGCTCGGGCTCGCGCTCGCCCCTGGCCCGGTCGTGCACCGGGGGGTACCGTCCAAACACCAAGGAGAGGAAGGTCACGTGGCCACGGACATGGACGCTTGGGCGAAGGCTGGTCTGAACTACGAACGAGTGGATGGCGTGGCGTGGCTGCGCTTGAACCGCCCGCATCGGCGGAATGCCATGGACCACTATCCGAGCGGTCAGGGTCCCAACGGAATGGGATTGCGAGACGCGCTTTTAGAAGCCATCCGCGACGCTACCGAGGACAAGTCGGTAAAAGTCGCTGTGATCACGGGTAATGGTTCGGTTTTCTCGGCTGGCGCAGACCTAAAGGCTGAGGGGTTGGAGATCCCACTCGAACGCAGACGGTCTCCGACGGCGGCCCGCGACGACGGAATTCTCTATGGCTGGTACCGCCTGCTGGAGTCGATCTGGCGCAGTGAAACTCCGTTCATCGCGGCAGTCAACGGGCCGGCCATCGGAGCGGGGTGCCAGCTCGCCCTATCGTGCGATCTGATCTACGCGTCCGAGAGCGCCACCTTCTGGGAGATTTTCGCCCGTATCGGCCTGCCGCTCGAGGGCGGAGCGGCGTGGCTGTTGACCAGATCCCTCAGCCTTGCGCTGGCCAAGGAAATGGCCCTGCTCAGTGAGCCTTTGAGCGCCAAGAAAGCGCTCGAGTGGCGGCTGATCAATGGGTGCGTACCCGCCGAGCAGCTCGAGACAGTCGCTGCCGATGTGGCCCGGAAGCTGGCGACGCTTGATGCCCCATCGAAGGGTCCGGCTGCATCCGGAGAGAGCCGTGACGTGAGTGCCCGCCTGGGACACATCAAAGGCCAACTGAACGCCGCTTGGGAACAATCCATGTGGCAGACGTTTCGAGAAGAAGCGGCCCTGCTCAACATGCCCGCGGGCGATGTGTCGGAATAGGGAAGAGGTCGCCAGCGATTCGATGGTCCCGGCCGGGGTGGAATTGAACTCCTGGCCTCGGGTTGTGTGCCTCATCTGAACGGCCCATCGCATTCAACTCATGCCGCCAGGTACGTCTGCCCGTGAGTGGTCGGCCTCCGGCCGGTAGTCGTGAAGACCTCTCACTGTTGACCGCGGTAGTCAGCCCGACGAGACGCCGGACCGTCTTCGCCGACCCCGAGGCGGCCCGGGATGTCAGCCCGAGAAGTGGGGGAGAGTCACCCAGGACAGGCGACTCGGCTCGTGGTACACGGCTTGCTCGGCGGCACACTGGGTGGTGGCCGTGGCCGGCAGCTCTCCCGTGCCGGGATTGCGGGCATAGACGGGGTGGGCGCCGCTGGAGATCTGGACCCGCAGGCGGTGACCGGTGGCAAAGGTGTGGCCGACGGGCCACAGGGCCACCGCCGCCTTGAACGTCCCGTCCTGGTTCCTGCGGACGGACGCAGGGTCGAAGCGCTGCAGTCCGTCGCACACGTTGATGGACCTGCCGTCCGGTGACACGTCGCAGAGCCGGACAAAGAAATCCGTGTGGTCCAGGCTCGAGCCCACGTGCAGCTCCGCCTCCACCGGACCAACCAGCTCGAGCGGATCGCCCAGCTCGTCGGAGGTGTAGACGAGGACGTCAGGACGGGCCTCGAGCGGCCGGTTGTCCACGGTGCCGCCGGTAAGCATGCCGATGCCGCCCATCGACGGCGTCGGGTCGGCGGGGTCGTAGCGATAGCGGTCGGGCTCCGACGGTGCCTTCGGCGGCATCGGTGCGAGCTGTCCCCCGGCATGGAGGTACCAGCGGGTCGGCTCTGAGGGAGGGGGCCAGTCCGGCAGGTCGCGCCAGTACGCGCCTTCGCCCTGCACATGAACTTTTACCGGCGTGGGGCCGAGCAGCCCCTCCCGGCCGAGTAACCAGGTGTCGAACCAGTCCAATGGGGCGTCGGTCATGCCGCCCTCCCCGCCCCCACCCAGGTGCCCGCCGGCGCCGATGCGCAGATGCACAGGGGCGGGCGACGCACGCAGGACGGCGTAGTCCTCCACCACGCCGGGCAATGGGTAATCGTGCCAGCCGTCGACCAGCAGGGTCGGCACCGTCCATTCCGCCAAGAGGGGCCGGAAGTTCACCGGATCCCAAAAGGCATCCCCGGCGCCGCCGTGCGCGAGCTGGTCGCGATAGAGCGGCAAATCGACGCCGGTGAGCCGTTGGATCACCTCACCAAGGGGCAGGTGGTCGAAGCCCGCCTGCAGCTCGGCCATACGCTGCTCGATGCCTTCGGGAGAGATATCGGTCGTGGCGATGGCGTCGCCCGCTGGTTGAACTGGGTGGCGCCGGCGTCCCAGGGGATGATCACCTCGAGGGCCAGCGAGCCTCCCGGGTACCACGAGTAGGCCCGCACCGAGGTGGACAGCGCGACGGCCATGGCCTTGAGGTGCGGCGGCTTGGTAGAGGCCAGCGCCCACTGGGTGAAGCCCATGTAGCTCGCGCCGAAGCTGCCCATGCTGCCGTTGAACCACGGCTGGGAGGCGATCCAGTCCGCCGTGTCCCTCCCGTCCTCCGCTTCGGCGAAGTAGCTGTGCGTCGCACCGGACCCATCCGTGCCCCGGCACGCCTGTAGGACGTAGCGATAGCCGCGGGCGGCGAACTCCGGGCCCATGGCCGAGGCAAAGTTGGCCCTGCCGTAGGGGGTGCGTTCCAAGATGGTGGGGGCGTCATCGATGCCCACGGGGTGATAGACGTCGGTCAGTAGCACCGTCCCGTCCGACACCGTGACCTTGACGTCCCGCTCGACCTGGACTTCGTTGGTGCGCTCTCGCATGTCGACCCCCGGCCGCCATTCCTGAAGCGCCCCCGGAAGGATTCGAACCTTCGCACACGGTTTAGGAAACCGATGCTCTATCCCCTGAGCTACGGGGGCAGTCCCAGGTCAGGGTGCTATTTTGCTGCGATATCGCCCTCGAGCAGACGATCCGGCCCAAACTGCTGGACCCCCTCGCTCCCTGGTCACTACCTGCCTCGAGCATACGGCGATCAGATCGTGAGGGGCAGCATGTCCGAGCGCCAGCCGTGCGTCTGGCGGTGGCACGTCTCTCTCGGAGACGATCCTGTCACGAGCAACGAGCGGAGCTCGCTGACGTTCATTGGGCAACGACTGTCCGACCCGGAAAAGGAACACACCATTCAGGAGTCGCGTCATGACGATTGGCCCTTTTCGGAATTGGGCAGGCCGGACGTCATGCAGGGGCCAACGTCACCTGACCCAGACCCGAAATGTCGATGATGTCGCCGGCCTTCACGTTGAAGGTCACATTCGGAACGTTTCCGAGGTTTGCATCGCTGCCGAGAAACTCGTCCACGTGCTCGTCGTCGATGATGAAATTTCCGCTCTGGCCGAGGCCAGGAGTGGCAACGTAACGGCCAGGCCCAAGGTCTTGGCCGACCGTCCAGGTCCCGGCGTAGAGGGTCACCGCGGAGTGTGTCGTCACATAGGGAGTCCTGACGGGGGTGAACGTGACGTGCGAGAGAAGAGCGATGTGGATCTGATCGCCCGGTGAGATCTTGGCTCTGACTTCGGGAACTCCTCCAGCACCGAGAATCTCGTTGTAGGAGTCCGTACCCTCGACGATGAAGTTTCCACCCACGCCTTGCGAAGTGGTCACGTCATAGAGCCCTGCTGCGACGTCAGTGCCTCCAGTGAAGGCGCCGGCGCCGAGTGTCGTCGCCGTGCCTTTGACGCTTCTGTTCAGACTCGTTGTCGTGATTGTCGCAGGCGGCGTCGTGAACCTGCCGGCCTTGGTGCTCTCGATGATCTTCATTGCCGCCGCGACCTCGTCAGAGGCGGCCTTCGCTGCCGTGACGGCCGAGGTTGCATCACCAGCGGTGATGCATTGCGTGAACCTCTTCGCTGCGGCGACAAGATCTGCCCGATACGCCTGTGCGAGCACGGCCTGGGGTGGCACCTTTCCCACCGCGGCCAAAGCCACGTCACGGTCCATGGCGGCACAGTCATCACGGGCCAACGTCGTGGTTGGACGCAACGCGCTCGAATCGCCTTGCCTCCGTCTGGAGCCGCTTCTCCAGCGGGCCTCCGGTGTGTTGATACCAGGACTTCGAGCGCGCCGGATTCACTCGCGAGCGCGGCGCTCGGAGCAGACACGATGACCGCCGCCAATGGGAGGACGATCGCCGCCACCCGGTGTCGTGCGCTCATCTGGTCCCACCCCCCGGTTCGATCCAATCGAGTCGAGGGATCGTACTGCGGTTGCATGAAGCAGATCGGGATCGCGCGGGCTCTGCGGTGGGATCGATCGACGCCCTGCCCGCCACGGCGTGGGGCGGTCGTCTGTCCGGAAGCCGGCGGAGCCGAGCCAGTCAGGCTGTGGCGTTGGGCGTGCCGAGAACGGGCATCTTGAGTGCGCCCAGCACCTCGGATCGAGCCGAGGGGTCCGGGGCGAGCGGGCCCCCGTCCACCGGCGTCATCCACACGTGCATCATCGGCGGGGTGACCCGGTTCTTGCTCCCGCCCGCGCACGTCCCCTGGCTGTCGGTGCCCACGACATGGTCGCTGCTGAAGCACAGGTCGGTGTGGACGTGCCATTGGGTCAGGCACCCACCCGGCTGGGGCGGTGTCGAGCCTTTCGGAACCAGGTACATCGCGGCCGAGAGCACCGCACCGTGTGCCGTGTTGACGTAGACGAGCGACGGGATGGCTCCCGGGTCGAGCGCGTCACCGGATCGGTAGATCGACGGGTTGATGTAGTGGACGACCCGCTTGCCCGTGGGCGTCACCGGCACATAGCCCGCCGCCTTGGCCGCGGCCAGGCTGGTGTATCTCTTCGCCGAGGCGACCGTCTGGTCGACCAGGTGCACCGCCGCCTGCTGTTGGGCCGCGGTGGGCTGCACGTTGCAATCGGGTTCGGCCATCTTCATGCCCGTCATCATCGAGGACATGCTGTCCGGCCACTCGATGTTGCCCGCGGGTGAGGTGGTGGGCAGCGCCAGTGCCGTCGCCTTGCTCGAGGCGGCCGGCATCGACATCCCCGACGTGCCGCTCGACGAGCCCGTCGTGCTCCGGGGCGACGACGTCGTCGACGCGCTCGCCGTGGCGGCGGGCGCCGTGGACGCGCTGGCCAACACGTTGGTGCCGATGAGCGAGAACATGGCCACGGCCGCCGCAGCCAGCGCCACGCCGTAGGACCTGACGGAGGACACGGCGGGAGACAGGACAACCAGGGCGGCAGCCCCCTCGATCGTCGTCGTGAGGAGCCCGACCGGGTCCATCGTCTCCCAACCCCTGAGGATGTAGAGGGCGTAGACGCACGCCGTCCCACCGAGCATCGCGGCCGCCACCAGGCGCCAGGCCAGGCGCGCGCCGTGAACGTCCACCCGAAGGCCAGCACGAATCCCACGGTGTCTGCGATGAACAGGATGGCCGTCACCCGTTCGTCGCCCCAGTGCGTGGGCACGATGGCCGCGTGGACGAGGGCGCCCACCAGGCAGCCGAAGAGGGCGAACCGGCCGGCGAAGCCGATGGCATCCAACCGGGACTGGGCCCGCCGTGCCCAGGGCACCTGGCGCGCCGTCAGCGCTCGCAGGCCGGACAGGGCCAGCCAGACCACGGGGCCGATCAGGACCAGCACGACGAGTCCCGGCAGGTGTTCGTCCGGCACCGAGAGGAAGCCGTTCGACCCCGTCATCTGCATCACCATGTCCCGCACGCCTGCTGCCTCCATCCCTGCTCACATGCAGGGTACGGAGCGGGTGTGAGGATTTCGTGATCCCCTCGTCATGGGTGTATGCCCGGCTCCCGAAGGGCGCGTAGTCTTTGGGCGGGACCCGCGGCCTCCGACAGAGGTCGGAGCACGTGCGTTGCGCCTTCGCCGTCCGGCCCACGACATGAGGCCTGCGCGCCCCGCGCGTGACAAGAAGGAGACGTAATGACCACACCCGAAACGCTGCCCTACAAGGTGGCCGACCTGTCCCTGGCCGAATTCGGCCGCAAGGAGATCGATCTGGCCGAGCACGAGATGCCCGGCCTCATGGCCATGCGGGCCGAGTACGGCGCCAGTAAGCCCCTGGTCGGAGCCAGGGTGACCGGATCCCTGCACATGACGGTGCAGACCGCAGTCCTCATCGAGACCCTGACCGCGCTGGGTGCCCAGGTGCGCTGGGCCAGCTGCAACATCTTCTCGACCCAGGACCATGCGGCGGCGGCCATTGCCGTCGGACCCGACGGCACCGTGGACAACCCCAAGGGCGTTCCGGTCTTCGCCTGGAAGGGCGAGACGCTCGAGGAGTACTGGTGGTGCACGGACCAGGCGCTGCGCTGGCAGGGCGACGCCGGACCGAACATGATCCTCGACGACGGCGGCGACGCCACCCTGCTCGTCCATAAAGGCGTTGAGTTCGAGAAGGCCGGTGCCGTACCGGACCCCTCGACCGCTGACTCCGAGGAGTTCGCCTTCGTGCTGGCCCTCCTTGGCCGCAGCCTGGCCGAGGACGCCGGACGCTGGACCTCCATGGCCAACGGCATCAAGGGCGTGACCGAGGAGACGACGACCGGAGTACACCGCCTCGTCGACATGGCCAAGAAGGGAGAACTGCTCTTCCCTGCCATCAACGTGAACGACTCGGTGACCAAGTCGAAGTTCGACAACAAGTACGGCTGTCGCCATTCGCTCGTCGACGGCATCAACCGGGCCACCGACGTGCTCATCGGCGGCAAGGTTGCGGTCATCTGCGGCTACGGCGATGTCGGCAAGGGTTGCGCGGAGTCACTGGCCGGACAGGGCGCCCGGGTCGTGGTCACCGAGGTCGACCCCATCTGCGCGCTCCAAGCGGCGATGGAGGGATTCCAGGTCACGACGCTCGAGGACATTCTTCCCGAGGCCGACATCATCATCACCACGACCGGCAACCGCGACATCATCCGGGCCGAGCACATGGCCGGCATGAAGCACCAGGCCATCGTCGGCAACATCGGCCACTTCGACAACGAGATCGACATGGCCGGTTTGACCAACACGCCGGGCATCGAACGGGTGAACATCAAGCCGCAGGTGGACAAGTGGATCTTCCCTGATGGTCACGCCATCATCGTGCTCTCGGAAGGTCGGCTGCTCAATCTGGGCAACGCCACCGGTCACCCCAGCTTCGTGATGTCCAACTCGTTCACGAATCAGACGATGGCGCAGATCGAGCTGTTCACCCAGACCGGCCAGTACGTCAACGACGTCTACGTGCTGCCCAAGCACCTCGACGAGAAGGTGGCCCGCCTCCACCTCGGCGCGTTGGGCGTGAAGCTCACCACGCTGCGCCAGGACCAGGCCGACTACATCGGGGTCCCTGTCGAGGGTCCCTACAAGCCGGACACGTACCGCTATTAAGGGCTGGTGTCAGCCCAGCGTGGCCGTGGCGATCACGGTCCCGCTGGGCGACATCACCTGAGCCGAGCGCACCGTCGCCGGCTTCACGTGCAGGGGCGCCGCCCAGGCGCCATACCCGTCGTTCGACACGAAGCTGCCCACGTCGAGGACCTGGCCGTCGTGGGTCATCACCACGCAATGGACCACGCCGCGTGCCGTCGAGTCGTCCAGCGTCATGCGCATCCACGGCTTGGCGCCGCCAAAGATGTCGACGTGACCCACGTTCTCGCCGTTCTCGACCAGCGCGGCCGTCTGCACCGCCGTGGGCTGATGATGGGCCCCGTGTGCGCTCGGAATCGGGGCCGGCGAAGACGACAGCCCGATCCCGAGACCAACGGCCAGAGCGGCCACGCCGGCCGCCACCGTGGAGGGGATCCAGAACCGCGGACGCCGCCGGCACGTCGGCCGCGCCGCCTCGATCCCCATCCGCTCGAAGAGCCGCGTCTCGAAGCCCAACGGCGGCTCCGCCTCCGGGGCCACGGCCACGACGGCATCGGCCGCCCGGGACAGCTGCTCGAGCTCCTCGGCACAGCGGGGGCAGGACTCCAGATGCAACAGGGCCCGCGCCCGCTCCCGCCCGGTCGACACGCCGAGCGCCAGCTCGGCCAGGTCATCCTCGTACTGCACACACTCGTCATTCATCGCTCGTCGTTCACCCCCTCCGCATGGTCGATGGCGGCGCGCAGCCGTATGAGGGCGGTCCGGATGCGCGTCTTGGCGGTCCCGAGGGGGATGCCCTCGGATTCGCTGATCTCGAGTGCGGTCCGGCCGTAGACCGCAGAAAGAACCACGGCACGACGCTGCTCGTCGGGCAGCACGCGCAGGGCAGACCGGACGATCCGGCGGGCGTCGTGCCGTCCCGCCGTGTCCTCGGGGTCCCGCTCGTTGCTGGCCAGCATGGCGATGGCGAAGTCGTCCGGGTCGGTCGGGACCGCCCGGCGCATGCGCAGGGCGTCGATGGCCAGGTTGCGCGTGATGGTCAGGACCCAGGACGTCACCGAACCGCGGCGCGGATCGAAGACCGGAGCGTGCCGCCAGACCCTGGTCATGGCCTCCTGGGCCACGTCCTCGGCCACTCCCGGATCGCCCGTCATCGAATAGGCGAGACCGAAGACCCGGCGCTGGTAGCGGCGCACGAACGCGATGGCCGCGGCCTGCTCACCCACGGCCATGCCGGCCAGGAGGTCCTCGTCGGTCAGTTCGCCCGAATCCACGCGCGATTCTCTCATCCACAGGTATACGCACAGGGTCGACCTGGGGATTTCCCGTGGTTTGCGAATCCCTGGACGAGCTCGGGCCGTATGACTGGCGTGCTCGAGAGCGCCGCACACATCCAGCCGACGTTCCGGGTCCGGATGGATGCTGTGCCCGCGCCCCTCACCATCCTGCGAACGAGACCTGGTCGCTCCCACGGACCGCTCGACGTGGCCGCCACCTGGACCTTTGTTGCTGGCGGGGCTCTCCTGTCGTGGTCGGCCTTCATCCACTTCCACCTCTGGCGCGACGAGGGCTACCACGCCATCGCCACCATCGGCCCCCTCTTCCTGCTCCAGTCCGTGACGGGTCTGCTGATCGGTCTGGCCGCCATCGCGGTGCGGCGCCTCTGGGTCGCCCTGATCGGCACCGGGTTCGCGCTGGCCACGCTGGCCGGCTTCCTCGCCTCGGTGGAGCACGGCCTCTTCGGTTTCAAGGACTCATGGCAGGCGCCCTTCGCCCACGAAGCGTTCGTGGTCGAACTGGTCGCCGCGGTCGTGCTGGGCGCCGCGGCCGCCCTCTGCCTCGTCGGATCCGCTCCCCGCCTGGGCGCCGGCTCTCCACCGGCCGGCGTCGCCGGGTAGGGACCTCCCCAGGGCCGGGCCTGCGTCTCTGTTCCCGGTCGGGCGCGGGCTCGGCTCAGGCTCTCCGACCGCTGGGTGCGCTCAGCCCCGCAGGCCGGCGAAGAGATCGTCCTCGGGCACCGGCGCACCAGTCGGATCGAGCACGCGGACGAAACTCTCCGCGCTCATCATCTTCGAGAACAAGTCGACGCCCATCTGGAGGAAGAAGATGTTGTCGCCCTGGCTGGCATGCGCCTCCAGGGAGGCGAACTTGCGAGCCGCCACCGGACCGCACTCGACCGTCGTCGTGATCAACTCGTCCGGCGTGCCGAAGTCCGGGTTCTCCTGCACCTCTTGTCCCGGTCCTTCGATGCCCGCCTCGGCCAGCACCTGAGCGAACGTGGCCAGCCGAGAGCGCGCCAGGGCCGTGTAGTAGAGCTTGGTCGGGACGCCCCATTCGGCCAGCGCCGCGCCGGTGATGCGATTGGCCTGAATGTGGTCGGGGTGCCCGTAGAAGCCGTTCTCGTCGTAGGTCACCACGACGTCGGGCTCGTACCGGCGCATCAGCTCGGCCAGGCGATGACCTCCCTCGGCCACGGGTGTCTGCCAGAACGAGCCCTTGGCCTCGTTCTGCGGCCAGCCCGCCATTCCCGAGTCGTGGTACCCGAGCAGCTCCAGGTGGCGCACCCCCAGAACGGCACAGCTCGCCTCGAGTTCCTGGCGACGCAGCGGCACCACCACCGACTCGTCGTGGCCGGGATCCCCGGGCTTCACCCCACCCGGTGCGTCGCCCAGCTCGCCGTTGGTGCAGGTGACCAGGACCGTCTCGATGCCCTCGTCCGAGTAGCGGGCCAGGACGCCGCCGGTGCTGATGGCCTCGTCGTCCGGATGCGCGTGGACGGCCATGAGGGTGAGAGGGCGCTCGGGCATGCGCAGCAGCGTAAGGGACCGCGGTGGCCGCTCAGCCGGGTCAGGTCTGCAAGGCCCCCACGGAACCGGCGAGTCGCGCCAGCTCGGCCGGCCACCCGTCCTCGGGCGGCGCCATAGGCCGCACCACGAACTTCGAGAAACCGACGTCGAGAAAGCGCTCGATCATCGCTCGCAAGCCATCGAGACCCACCGGGACGATGTCCTCGAGCGGCCGGCCCCGGGCCCGCCGGGCCAAGGGTGAGGAGGCCAGCGCGCCCACGTCCGTTCCCTCTGGCGCATAGGCCAGGGAGACCCCGAAGTGCTCGGGGCTGACGCTGCGTCCGTGCTCCGCCGCCACCCGGTCGATGACCGCCTTCCCCGCGCCGGCGTCCTCGGGCGTGCAGAAGGCCGGGAGCCACCCGTCGCCCATGCGGCCACACCGCTCGAGCGCGGCGGGCACGTTGCCGCCCAGCCACACGTCGAAGGGGTCTTGCACCGGCCGGGGCGAGACCGAGATCTCCTCGAACGAGCCGGCGGGGCCGTCGTGACTGACCACCTCACCGGCCCACAGCCGGCGCAGCACCGGCAGCCCGTCTTCCATATGGGCCGCCCGGGTCGGCGTCGAGAGCCCGATGGCGCTGCGCTCGCCCCCCATAGCCAGGCCCGGGACGAAGGTGAGCAAGAACCGCCCGCCCGAGAGTTGGTCGAGGGTCCCGACCGCCTTGGCCAACCAGACCAGGTTGCGCCCGGGTAACAGCATGGTCGTGCCGATTTTCAGCCGCGGGCAGGCGCCCGACGCCCAGGCCAACCCGACCAGGGGGTCGGGTCCCGGACGGGTGAGGACCTCGGGGAGCCAGAGCGAGTCGAACCCCGTCTCGGTGATGGCCAGGCCAAGGGCCAACATCGCGTCAGGTCCCAGGCTCTCCCCGCCGGCGCTGATCCCGATCCGGACTTTCACCTCACGAGACCCCGGGTCCGGGTGCGTCGGCCAGGGCCGCCAAGGCCCGGTCGATCCCGGTGTCGTCAACGTCGTGGTGGGTGACGAAGCGCACGACCCCGGGGGCGACGGCGTGGGCCAGCACGCCGCGGTCCTCCAGGTGGGCCAGGAGCTTGTCGGGCTCCCCATGCTCGAAGATCACGATGTTCGTGCGCACGGACGCGGGGTCGAGGCCGCACCCGGGCCAGCGGGTCGCCACGGCCTCGGCCAGACGGGCGGCCCGGCGGTGGTCCTCGGGCAGACGCTCGACCATGTCGCGCAAGGCCACCAGTCCGGGTGCGGCCAACACGCCGGCCTGGCGCATGCCGCCGCCGAGCCGCTTGCGGGCCAGGCGGGCGCGCGCCATGACGTCCGCCTCACCCGCCAGCACCGAACCCACCGGTGCGCACAGTCCCTTGGACAGGCAGCACATCACGGTCGTGGCCGCCGACGCCCACTGCGCAGCGGGCACACCGGTCGCCGCCTCCGCGTTGAACAGCCGGGCCCCGTCCATGTGGATCGGCACCGGTCCGGACGCCTCCACCAACGCCGCCAACCCCGCCGCAGTCCAGGGTGCTCCCGACGCCGCCATGTGCGTGTTCTCGACGCTCACCAGCGACACCGCCGGTTGGTGGTGCTCCGCCGCCTGGCGGGCCTGGCGCACCTCGTCCGCCGAAAGCATCCCGTCCCGGTCGTCGAGCCCGATGAACTGAATGCCGGAGTTCAGTGCGGCCGCGCCGTACTCGTACGACACGAGGTGCTGGCGGCGCCCGGCCACCACCGCCGTGCCCGGTGTGGTGAGCAGGCGCAGCGCAATCTGGTTGGCCATCACCCCCGAGGCCACGAAGAGCGCGGCCGCCTTGCCCACCCGCTCGGCAAACGCCTCCTCGAGGGCCCGCACGGTCGGATCCTCGCCGTAGTCGTCGTCGCCCACCTCGGCTTCGGCCATCGCGCGCCGCATCTCGGGAGTCGGGCGGGTGACGGTGTCGCTGCGCAGGTCGACCACGTCAGGCACGCGGTCAGGCTAGCGGTGCACCGTTATCATCCGGCGGTGACCACACCACCCTCTCCAGCGGGGCCGGGCGTGCCCGGGGTCGACCCGGCCGCCGGCATCCACGGCCTGCTCGGCGTCGAGATGCTCGAGACCACACCCGAGCGTGTGGTCCTGCGCTTGCCGGTCGACTGGAAGGTGCATCAGCCCTACGGGATCCTCCACGGCGGCGTCTCCGCGCTGCTCGCCGAGTCGGCCGCCAGCCTCGGCGCGGCACTCGCCGCCGGTCCGGGCAAGGGCGTCGTCGGCATCGAACTCAACGCCAGCCACCTGCGTTCCCTGCGCGACGGGCACCTGACCGCCACGGCCACGCCGGTGCGGGTCGGCCGGACTGTGCAGGTGTGGGGCATCACCCTCACCGACGACGTCGGCCGGGCCATCTGCGAGGCGCGCTGCACGGTCTCGGTCATCGACGCACCACCACTCGGCGGTGAAGGTCCGGTGCAGGCCCCGCCGGTCAAAACTGAATAGTCGACACGCCTCGCACCGGCCTACTATGTCGGTGTGACCCCGGTAGGAAGTGGAGCGGCTGCTCCGAAGCTCGGGCTGATCCTCCCCCCCACCACGCAGGGAGAACTCATCGGTGCCGGAGGTAGTACCATTGGTACGACCGGCTCGGCCGCTGAGGTCGCCGAGCTGTGGCGCCGGGCCGAGGACACCGGGGCCGATTCGCTCTGGGCCGTCGACCATTTGTTCTGGCCCCACCCCATGGGGGAGTCTCTGACCACGTTGGCCGTCGCCGCCGGGGCCACCCGGTCGGCCACCTTGGGCACCTGTGTCCTCCAGCTCCCCCTGCGGCGCCCCGCCGCCGTGGCCAAGCAGGCCACCGCGCTCCAGCTCCTCTCGGGTGGCCGCTTCGTGCTGGGTGTGGGCGTGGGCATCCACGAGGGCGAATACACGCGGGCGGGTGTCGACTTCCATCGACGGGGTGCCCTGATGGACGAGGGCATCGCCGAGATGCGTCGGGCCTGGGCCAACCCACCCGAGCCTGCGTCCGACTACGTCCAAGAGCCCGCCTCGGCTCCGGTCCCCCTCTACGTGGGCGGGTCCAGCCCGGCGGCCCGTCGACGCGCCGCCGCCATGGGCGACGGCTGGGTCCCGCTGTTCCTGACGGCCGAGGAGTACGAGCCGGCGTTGGCCGAGCTCCGGCGCGAAACGACCGAGGCCGGCCGCGACCCTGACTCGGTCGAGCCCGGGGTGGTCGTCTTCGCCTGTGTGGGCGAGGACGAGGGCGATCCCGAACGGGGGGCCGCGTGGCTCTCGAACCTCTACCGCCTTCCGGCCAAGGCCTTCCGACGCCATTTGGTCGCCGGTCCGGCCGACGCCTGCGCGGCGGCACTGCAGCGGTTCGCCGACCGCGGGGCCCGCCACATCCTGATCATGGTGGCCGGCTCCCCGGCCGTCGAGCACTTCGGCCTGCTGCAGGCCGCCTTCACCGGCGGGCTGCCGGCACGTCAGCTGCAGGAGGTGCCGGCATGAGCCGCCACGATGTCGCCGTTCTGGGCACCGGCATGACCGACATGAGCCGGCGCGACCTGGCTCCCGAGACGATGGCCTACCAGGTGGTGCACGAGGCGCTGGGTGACGCCGGTCTCTCCTCGCACGATCTCGGGCTGGTCATCGTCGGGAACGCCATGGCCCATCGCCTGAGCGACCAAGGATGCGTGCGCGGGCAGACCTGGCTCCGCAAGGCCGGACTGAGCGAGGCCGCCATCGTCAACGTCGACAACTCGTGTGCCGGCGGAAGTTCGGCCCTGCACCTGGCCACCATGGCCGCGGCCACCTCGGATCGTCCGGTCCTCGCCCTGGGCGTCGAGAAGATGTGGACCGGTGACCGGGCCCAGACGATGGCCGGCATCGAGGACGGCCTGCCCGCGGAGTACCGCTACGACCTCCATGAGCGGCGCCAGGCCGACAACAACCCCGCCGGCAGCATCCTCATGGGCCTCAACAACGTGTGGGCCCAGCGCCGCATGAAGGATGTCGGCCTCACCGTGCGCCAGATCGCCGCCGCCGCGGTCAAGGCGTTTCGCCACGCCTCACGCAACCCGCTGGCGCAGTGCCAGCGCTCGGCCACGATCGACGAGGTACTGGAGTCGCCCCAGGTGGCCGGCGTGCTGACCCGCTTGATGTGCAGCTCCTTCACCGACGGCGCTGCCGCCGTCGTCCTCGGAGGCTCGGCCGTCGAGGCGCCCTCGTCGGCGCCCCGTATCATCGGCTCGGTGGCACGGTCCGGGAACGGTTTGCTCGACTACCACGACCGGCTGAGCCACACCGCCGAGGCAGCCTGGGAGGCCTTCGGCTTCGGTCCCGACGAGGCCGACGTGGTCGAGCTGCACGACGCCACCGCAGCCGAGGAGCTCTACGCCCTCGAGTCGCTCGGTTTCTTCGCCGACGGCGAAGCCGGGCCGGCCACCGAGGCCGGGTCCACCACGGTCGACACCCCCGGGCTCGTGGTCAACCCCAGCGGCGGCCTGCTGGGACGGGGCCATCCGCTGGGGGCAACCGGGCTGGCCCAGATCGTCGAGCTGGCCAATCAGTTCCGGGGCCGCTGCGGTGACCGCCAGATCAAGGACGCGCAGCTCGGCGTCGCGGTGAACACGGGCGGCATCATCTACGGCGACGCCGGAATCGTCTGCATTCACGGAATGCGGGCGGGGTCCGCCGCGTGAGAGGGATCCGCATCACCGGCTGGGGCATCGCGGTTCCGGACAAGGTGGTGACCAACGACGACATGGCGCTCTCGCTCGACACGAGCGACGAGTGGATCGTCGAGCGCACCGGTATCCGCGAGCGCCACATCGGCGGCACGACGTCGGGCCTGGCCATCGAGGCCGCCCAGGCCGCCCTGGCCAAGGCCGGCCGCACCGCCGAGGAGATCGAGCATCTCGTCCTGGCCACCACGACCCCCGACAGCATCGTCCCGGGCACCGCGCCGACGGTGCAGCACGGGATCGGCATGAAGGGCGGTGCCTTCGACCTCAACGCCGCCTGCTCCGGCTTCGTCTACGGCCTGATCACCGTGGCCGGCCTCATCTCGTTGGGCGCAGGACCGGTGCTCCTCATCGGCTCCGAGACCCTCTCGAAGATCACCGACATGGACGACCGCAAGATCGCCATCATCGTGGGCGACGGCGCGGGCGCCGTGGTGGTGGAACCGGTGGACGGACCCGGCGCCCTGCTGAGCTGGAACTTGAACTCCGACGGCTCCCTCAAGCACCTGCTCAAGTGCGAGCACGGCGGGACCTTGTTCATGGACGGCAAAGAGGTCTTCCGCCGGGCCGTGCGGGTCGTGGTCGAATCGGCCGAGCGGGCCATGGCCGAGGCCGGCCTCGGCGCCGACGACATCGCGATGATGGTGCCGCACCAGGCCAACGTGCGCATCATCCAGGCGGCCTGCCAGCGGCTCGGCATCCCCGAGGAGCGCACCGCCGTCGTCATCGACCGTTACGGGAACACCTCGTCGGCCTCCATCCCGCTCGCCCTGCACGATGTGCTGCTCAACAACCGGGTACACGACGGTGACCACGTCCTGCTCACCGGCTTCGGTGGCGGCATGACCTGGGCCAGCGCCGTCCTCCGCTGGAACGCGTGAGCGCCCGGTCGGGCGGGACCGGCCCGACGCTGGTCATCCTCGCCGCGGGACGGGCCCGCCGGTACGGCGGCTGCAAGCCGCTGGCCCCGGTCGGCCCGCACGGCGAGGCGGTGATCGACCTCGTGGCCTCCGACGCACTGGCCGCCGGCTTCGACACCATCGTCCTGGTCCTCGGCCCGAGCACCGGTCCGGCCATCCGCTACCACGTCCAACAGACCTGGCCGGACGCCGTCGACGTGCGCTTCGCCCTGCAGCCGGCGCCGCTGGGCACGGTCAACGCGGTGCTCAGCGCATCCGAGTTCGTCGGTGACGCCCCCTACGGCGTGGGCAACGCGGACGACGTCTACGGGCGGGCGGGCTGCGCGCTGCTGGTCCAGCACCTGCGCCAACAGCCCGACACCAATGCGCTCGTGGGCTACCGGCTGGCCGACGCGGTCATCGGTTTCGCGCCGGTCACCCGGGGCATCTGCACCGTCGGCGCTGACGGCATGCTGGTCCGGGTCGACGAGCGCCGGAAGGTGCAGGCCACGCCCGAGGGCGGCTTCGTCTCTTCCGATGGTCGTGAGCCGGCATCGCTCTCGCCCGACGCCCGGGTCTCCATGAACCTCTGGGGCTTCACCCCGGCCTTCCACGCCGTCCTCCAGGACGCCATGGACGCCGCCACCGACGCCTCGGAGGAGTCCGAGGTCCTCCTCCCCGAGGTCGTGGCCCAGGCGCTGTCGAGCTCCTCCTTCGCCGTCCTCGAGGGCGAGGGCCGCTGCGTCGGCGTGACCCACCCCGACGACCTCTCGCTGGTCCAGGCCGAGCTCAACCGCCAGATCGCCACCGGCGAGCGCCCAGCCGCCCTCTGGCCCTCGCTGCGCTGAGCCGCGGCACCGCCCAGCGCCCGCGCTGAATTCCTGCCACCGCCGTGTGACGGGCCTCCCGGCGCCGTTCCCCCGGTATGGGGATGCGGAGAAGGAATACGGACAGATCGGCGCGGCACCGCCCCGGGACGAGGCTGCGCACGCACCTGTCCCCGGACGCGACGCAACCCCGAGTAACCGTTCGGCCGAAGCCTCCCGTGCTCCTCGGGGCTACGTCTGCGATGGGCCGCTGGACACTGGCAGGGATCGTGTCGGACAACCCCTGCCCGCATCGGCCCCGTCGGCTCCAGGGAAGCCGCCGTGACACGCCACGGACCACCTCAGGTCGGATCTTCCTGCCCACTCCGGTCACGCGCCCCTTGCGGGGCCCGCTTCCATCCCTCGATCCCGCCTTGCAGCGTTCTCTCGGCTTCCCTCCGTTCCGCCTTGCGGCTTCCCTTCAGGCTTCCCTCGCTCCCACCTTTCGGTGCTCGCTTGAGGTTCGGTGGGCTCTCGTCTCCGAACTGGGGACAGATTGCGCTTCCGCTCACACAAGGTCAATACGGATTCGCGAAATCCAGGGGTTGTCCCCACCTTTCTGCGGGTCATCCCCAAGCCGCGGCACCACCGTCCCCAGTTCTTCCCCATGCTGACGCGCACGGGGCACCGTCGCGCCGGGCGATGCATCGGCGTTGCCGCCACCGTCGGCGCGTTGGCCCTGGCCGTCGCCGCTTCCGGCGCGCTCGATGTGGCGACCGCCGGTGCACGCGCCGAGCACGAGTCCGCCGTGGCGTCGGTGTCGCCGTTGCTGGCCCAGTCGGCGGGCACGCTCGGGACGGCCGCCGGCGACAGCGCACTCGGGCTGCAGAGCAGCTACTTCGAACCACCGCCGACGGACGACCGCGCGCAACCGGGCTTCACCATTGAGTCCGGGGCCGACCAACCCGATCCGTTCATGTTCGAGCAGGGAGACGAGTACTACCTCTTCACGTCGCAGGACAAGGACCACGCCAACGTTCCGGTGCACGAGGGCACGGTGGTGGGTCGTTGGGGACCAGAGGTCGACGCGCTCCCCCGTCTCCCGGCCTGGGCCGAGCCCGGCATCGTCTGGGCCCCCGACGTCGCCCAGTTCGGCGACCACTACATGCTCTACTTCACCGCACAGCTGGCCGGCGTCACGCCGCAGACGATGTGCATCGGCGACGCCATCAGCACGGCGGTCACCGGTCCGTACCTGCCGGCGGCCACCCCGTTCGTCTGCCAGCAGTCGCTCGGTGGATCGATCGACCCGCGCGTCTTCGTCGACGGCGACGGCCAGCCCTCCTTGCTCTGGAAGTCGGACCAGAACGCCCGGGCCGACCAGACGGGCCAGCCCAGCGTGAACACGCAGATCTACCGCCAGGCGCTCAGCGCGGACGGCCTGTCCCTGACCGGGCCGCCCTCGGTGATCTTCGAGCCCGACGAGGCCTGGCAGAACCACATCGTCGAGGCCCCGCAGCTGGTGCTCGTGCGCGGGACGTACTGGCTCTTCTACTCCGGCGGCTGGTTCAACCAGACCGACTACGCCATCGGGGTGGCCCGCTGCCAGGGCCCCAGCGGACCCTGCGCCGACGTGTCGCCGGTCCCGTTCCTGGGCTCGAACGGCCAAGGCGAGGGACCCGGTGAGGAGTCCGTGTTCTCCAACGAGGCGGGGGTGTGGCTGCTCTACAACCCCTTCAGCTCGACGTTGCCCGACCCCGGTCCGCCCCGCCCGACCTCGATGGCCCATCTCGGCTTCGGGCCCGACGGGCCCTACCTGGCCGCGCCGTGGGCGGGCGCGCAGAGCTGACGACGCGCCGACACCGAACTACAGGGGCGTCACGTACGCGCCGGAGATCCCACCGTCGACGAGGAAGGTCGATGCGGTCATGAACGAAGAGTCGTCACTGGCCAAGAACGCCGCCGCGGCCGCGATCTCCGATGCTTCGCCGAAGCGCCCCATCGGGATGTGCACCAGCCGTCGGGCCGCCCGTTCGGGGTCCTTGGCGAAGAGCTCCTGGAGCAGCGGCGTGTTGACCGGGCCCGGGCACAGCGCGTTGACCCGGATCCCCTGACGCGCGAATTGCACGCCGAGCTCGCGCGACATGGCCAGCACGCCACCCTTCGACGCCGTGTAGCTGACCTGGCTGGTGGCCGCGCCCATGACGGCGACGAAGGACGCGGTGTTGATGATGGAGCCCTTGCCCCGGGCCAGCAGGTGGGGCAGCGCGAACTTGCAGCAGAGATAGACCGAGGTGAGGTTCACCCGCTGGACGCGGTCCCAGGCGTCGAGACCCGTCTCGAGGATGGAGTCGTCGTCGGGCGGACTGATGCCCGCGTTGTTGCAGCAGATGTCGAGGCCGCCCAAGGCGGCGGCGACCGACTCGTACATGGCCTCCACCTCACCGGCGGAGGTGACGTCGGCCTTGACGAACATGCCGCCGATGGCGGCCGCCAGGGCGCCTCCGGCTTCCTCGTCCAGGTCGACCACGGCCACCTTGGCCCCTTCGGCCGCGAAGCGTTCGCACATGGCGCGCCCGATGCCGCTGGCCCCCCCGGTCACCACCGCGACGCGGTCGACCAGTCGGTGGGCGTAGGGAATGGTGTCGCTCATGGGTCCTCCGTGTGATCGGTGACGTCGCGCCGGGGCGGCGCGGCGTGTGCCTGGGCTGGGTCGAGGTGCCGGATGGCCTTACTCGTTGCTGAAGAAGACGTTCTTGACGTCGCTGAAGGCCTGCAGGGCGTCGGGACCGAGCTCGCGGCCGATACCGGACTGCTTGGCCCCGCCGAAGGGGGTCCAGTAGCGCACCGAGGAATGCGAGTTGACCGAGAGGGTCCCCGTCTCGACCGCCCGGACCACCCGGAGCGCCCGGCCCAGGTCGCGTGTCCAGAGCGAACCGGACAGGCCGTAGGGCGTGTCGTTGGCCAAGCGGACCGCGTCGGCTTCGTTCTCGAAGGGGATGACCACGACGACCGGCCCGAAGATCTCCTCGGTGGCCGCCCGGTCCCCGGGGTCGACCGGGGCCAGCACGGTCGGGGCGAACCAGTTGCCCGGGCCGTCGGGGCAGCTGCCGCGCACGGCGACCGGGGCGTCCTCGGGCACGAAGTCGGCCACGCTGGCCAGGTGGGCCTCGGAGATGAGCGGGCCCATCTCGGTCGTCTCCGACGTGGGATCACCCACGACCACGCCGCGCACGGCCGGCTCGAGGAGCGCGAGGAAGCGGTCGTAGGCGGAACGCTCGACCAGAATGCGCGAGCGGGCGCAGCAGTCCTGCCCGGCATTGTCGAACACCCCGGAGGGGGCACGGGCGGCGGCCAGCTCGAGGTCGGCGTCGGCGAAGACGATGTTGGCGCTCTTGCCGCCCAGCTCGAGGGTGACCCGCTTGATCTGCTCGGCGCAGCCGCGCATGATGCCGCGCCCCACCTCGGTCGAGCCGGTGAAGCACACCTTGCGCACCGCGGGGTGCGTCACGAAGCGCTCCCCGACGACGCTGCCCTTGCCGGGCAGGATCTGCAGGACCCCCTCGGGCAGCCCGGCCTCGAGGGCCAGCTCCCCGATGCGCAGCGCGCTGAGCGGCGTGATCTCGGCCGGTTTGAGCACCACGGTGTTGCCGGCGGCCAGGGCGGGAGCGAAGCCCCAGCCGGCGATGGCCATCGGGAAATTCCACGGGACGATCACGCCGACCACGCCGAGGGGCTCGTAGAAGGTGACGTCGAGGCCGCCGGCCACCGGGATCTGCTGGCCCACCTGCCGTTCGGGGGCCGCGGCGTAGTACTCGATCACGTCGCGCACGTTGCCGGCCTCCCAGCGGGCGTTCCCGATCACGTGACCGGCATTGGCCACCTCGAGGTCGGCCAGCTCGTCGCGATGGGCGTCGACGGCGGCGGCGAAGCGGCGGAGCAGCCGGGCCCGGTCGCCGGGGGCCACGGCCCGCCAGGTCTCGAACGCGGTGGCGGCGGCCGCGATGGCGGCGTCGGTCTCCTCTGCGCTCAGCCCTTCGACCTTCGTGATGATCTCGCCAGTTGCCGGATTACGTACGTCCACGCAGTGATCTTTGCCGATATCGGCCGCCCGGTCCGGCGCCCGGCCCGCTTCGGTACAGTGCGGAGCCGTGCCCGCCGCCCCGCCGCCCCCGCCACCCGGCTCCTCCACCGAGACGAGCCCGCCCCGGACCGACGCCACCCAGTTCAACCTGGCCAAGGCCTTCGACGTGCTGACCGAGAGCCTGGCCGACCGCGAGTGCGTCGTCTGGCGCGACCGGCGCCTGACCTACCGCCAGCTCCAGGAGCGTTCCAAGCGCCTGGCCTCCTACCTGCACGGAGCGGGCCTCGGCGTGCGGGCCGAGCGCGCCGCGCTGGCGAACTGGGAGTCGGGCCAGGACATGGTGGCGCTGGCCCTCTACAACGGCAACGAGTACCTCGAGGGCATGCTGGGCTGCTACGCCTCGCGCACGGCGCCCTTCAACGTGAACTACCGCTACGTCGGCGAGGAGCTGCGCTACCTGCTCAACGACGCCCGCCCCCGGGCCATGATCCTGCACTCCTCGCTGGCCCCGACGCTGGCCGAGGTGCTGCCCACCTTGGACTCGCCGCCCGACGTGCTGCTCCAGGTCGAGGACGAATCGGGTCACCCCCTCCTCCCCGGTGCGGTCTGGTACGAGGAGGCGTTGGCCGCGGCCTCGCCCGAAGTCCCACCGCTCGACCTCTCCCCCGACGACCTCTACGTCCTCTACACGGGGGGCACCACCGGCATGCCCAAGGGCGTGCTGTGGCGCCAGCACGACATCTTCATGGCCGCCATGGGCGGGCGGAAGGTGGGCACGTGGGAGCGGGTGCAGAGCTACGAGGGGTTGACCGAGCGCCTGGCCGAGAGCGTGCCGCTGCGGCTCCTGGTGCTGCCGCCGCTCATGCACGGCGCCGCCCAGTGGGCCTGCTTCATGTTGATGGCCCAGGGCGCGACCCTGGTCTTCCCGCACGACACGCGTCGGGTCGACCCCGACGACGTGTGGTCGACGGTCGAGCGCGAGAAGGCCAACACCATGACCATCGTGGGCGACGCCATTCTGCGGCCGCTCGTGCTCCAGCTCGACAAGAAGCGCTACGACCTGTCGTCCTTCTTCGCGGTGGGCAACGGCGGCGCGCCGCTCACCCCGGCCGTGCGGGCCATGGCGCTCGAGCGCCTGCCCAACCTGGTCATCTCCGATTCGGCCGGCTCGTCCGAGACGGGCGCGCAGATGCACGTCACCTCGGTCGACGGGATCGACGTGGGCAAGTTCGTCCCGGGCCCGGGCACCGAGGTGGTCGACGAGGACCTGACCACCGTGCTGGCCCCCGGCCACGAGGGCATCGGGTGGCTGGCCCAGACCGGGAACGTGCCGTTGGGGTATCTCGGGGACGAGGACAAGACGGCGCGCACCTTTCCCGTGATCGGCGGCGTCCGCTACTCCATTCCCGGCGACCGGGCCCGCTACCTGGCCGACGGCACCATCGAGCTGCTGGGCCGGGACTCGGTGACGGTCAACTCGGGCGGCGAGAAGATCTTCGTCGAGGAGGTCGAGCGGGCCATCGCCGGGCATCCCTCGGTGGCCGACGTCGTGGTCACGGGCCGGCCCTCGGAACGTTGGGGCTCCGAGGTGGTGGCCGTCGTGCAGCTGGCCGAGGGCAGCACCGGTGACGGTGCGTCGATCGTGGACCATGCCTCGGGCTACATCGCCCGCTACAAGCTGCCCAAGGAGGTCGTCTTCGTCGAGACGATCCAGCGCTCACCCTCGGGCAAGGCCGACTACCGCTGGGCCGCCGAGACGGCCGTCGCGGCGCAGGGCGCCTAGCCCGCGGCGGATGGTCTCGTGATCGTCACGACACCGCGCCTGGTGTTGCGACCGTTCACCGACATGGACCGTGCACCGTTCTACGCGTTGAACACCCATCCCCTCGTGGTGCAGTCGCTGGGCCAGTCCCCCACCCGAGCCAAGAGCGACCAGCTGGTCGACACCATCAACGAGGAGCTGTCGGCCGAGTGCTTCGGTCTCTGGGCGCTCGAGGTGCCCGGCGGGCCGCGCTTCGCCGGCATGGTCGGCCTGCACCGGGTCCGCCCCGATCTCCCGATGGCGCCGGCGGTCGAGGTGGCGTGGCGCCTCCACCCCGACCACTGGGGCCACGGCTACGCGTCCGAAGCGGCCCTGGCGTCCCTGCGGCACGGCTTCGACGCGGCCGGTCTGCACGAGATCGTCGCCTTCACCACGACGCGCAACACCCGCTCGCAGGCGGTCATGGTGCGCATCGGCATGCGCCGCGACGCCGACGGCGACTTCGACCATCCGTCGCTGCCCGAGGACAACCCGCTCCGGCGCCACGTGCTCTACCGGATCGTCCCGTCGCAGCTCCCGCCTACGGTGGCGGCGTGAGCGACGACACGCGCAAGCGCTGCGACTGGGCCGGCACCGACCCCGAGATGGTGGCCTACCACGACACCGAGTGGGGCGTGCCTGTGCACGACGAGTCCACCCACTTCGAGTTCCTCGTGCTCGAGGGCGCGCAGGCCGGGCTGAGCTGGTCCACCATCCTCAAGCGGCGCGGCGGCTACCGCAAGGCCTTCGCCGATTTCGACCCGGTCAAGGTGGCCCGCTTCACGCCGGCCCGGATCGAGAAGCTCCTGCTCGACCCCGGCATCATCCGCAACCGGGCCAAGGTGGTGTCGACCGTGCGCAACGCCAAGGCGTTCCTCGCCGTGCAGAAGGAATTCGGCTCCTTCGACGCCTACATCTGGGGCTTCGTC
The DNA here is from genome assembly GCA_963726545.1 of uncultured Acidimicrobiaceae bacterium. GTDB lineage: Bacteria > Actinomycetota > Acidimicrobiia > Acidimicrobiales > RAAP-2 > Bog-473. Next base: position 81,665 of record CAVSCV010000003.1, read on the forward strand.
GGGGGCCGCCCGATCGTCAACAAGTGGCGGCGCACCGACCAGCTGCCGCCCACCTCGGCGGAGTCCGAGGCCCTGAGCAAGGACCTGCGCCGACGGGACTTCGGCTTCGTCGGGCCGACCGTCTGCTACGCCCACCTGCAGGCGGCCGGGCTCATCAACGACCACCTGGTGAGCTGCTTCCGTTACGCCGAGCTCACCGAAGGCGGCGCATCATCAGGACGCGGGCGCCGAAGCGGCCCATGACCGGTTCCTCGGGCGGCAGGCCCCGGGCGGCGTACCAGTCGTCCACCGGGCCGACCTCGACGAAGCCCTCCGACGCGTAGAAGGGTCCGTTCCAGGCCACGTCGCGGTACGTGGCCAGGGTGAGCTCGGGGTAGCCGTGGGCCGCCGTCCAGTCCACCGCGGCGCGGAGGAGGGCCCGGCCAACCCCCTGGCCGCCATGGTCCGGATGGACCGAGAGTTGCTCGAGGTGGGCGCCGCCGGCCAGGGCGTCGATGCGGGCCAACCCTTGTGGGGGCTCGCCGGCCACCAGGACGACGAGTGCCCCGGCGAAGTCCGCCACGCTGCCGGGACCGGGCAGGGGCCCGATGCCGAGCGCGTCGAACCGCGTGTCGGCCGCCGCCTCCAGGGGCGCCAGGTCTGGCAGCTCGTCGGGGCGGGCGACTCGGATCTCGACCATGCGGCGACGGTAGCGTGAGCGCCCGTGCGCGCCGTCGTCTGCAATGAACTTGGTCCACCCTCGCTCCTGGCGGTGGAGGACCGGCCCGACCCCGAGCCGGGACCGGGCACGGTCGCGGTTGCCGTGGAGGCGGCGGGCGTGAACTACGTCGACGCCCTGTTCGTGGCGGGCCAGTACCAGATAAAGCCGGCGGTGCCCTTCGTACCGGGGACCGAGTCGGCCGGCACGGTGGAGGCCGTGGGCGCCGGGGTCACGACGCTGGCCCCGGGCGACCGCGTGCTCGTCTCGGCCGGCCTGGGCGGCTTCGCCAGCCGGCTGGTGGCGGCCGAGAACTCGGTGACCCGCATCCCCGATGCGCTCGACTCGCCCAGGGCCGCCACCTTCACCCAGAGCTACAGCACCAGCCTCTACGCCCTGCGCGACCGGGCGGGGGCCCGTGCGGGTGAGTCGGTCCTGGTGCTGGGGGCCGGGGGCGGCGTCGGGCTGGCGGCCATCGGGGTGGCCCGGGCCCTGGGCTGCCGGGTGCTGGGCGCTGCCTCGACCGAGGCGAAGCGCGAGGCCGCCCGGGCCGCGGGCGCCGAGGCGGTGCTCGACCCGGCGGCCGAATCGGTGAAGGACGCGGCGCGGGCCTGGGCCGGCGGCAGCGGGGTCGACATCGTGGTGGACCCGGTGGGGGGCGAGCTGGCCGAGCCTGCGCTGCGCGCGTCGGGCGACTCGGGGCGTTACCTCGTCATCGGCTTCGCGTCGGGGACCATCCCCAAGGTGCCGCTCAACCAGGTGCTGTTGCGCAATCGGACCGTGCTCGGTATCGACTGGGGCATCTGGGCCATGCGCCACGCCGCCGAGCAGCAGGCCGTGCTGGACGACCTGCTGGCCATGGTGGACGAGGGGACGCTGGACCCGGTACACCCGGTGCCGTACCCCCTCGACGACGTGGCGCGGGCCCTCGAAGACCTGCTGGGCCGGCGCACGGTGGGCAAGATCGCCCTCATCCCCTGAGTCGGTTCCTGCGCGGGCAACTGCCCGACCGACACCGGTGCGCCCGCCACCTTTATCGGGATCTCCGCGACCCCGCTGACGTCACCGAGCTCATCCCGAGGGACGTCTCGACACTTGCCGTGCTAGCCCGCGACGCGGATGGGAAAGCGAAAATGGCCGTCGACCACGAGCGTGTAGTGCCCCGGTGCCACGTGGGCCGTACTCCCCGACTTGTTCTCGGCCCAGGTGCCGCTGCCACTGACCGCCGTGCCGGGCTGGAGCTGCGCGAAACCAAGGGCCGGGCAATCGAAGCTGGCCGGCCCGGGCCACAGGCTGTGCTTGCCGGGACCCACGACCTCGAAGCCGATGGAGCCACACGGTCCCGCCTGGAGGGCGCTCGCCGTCGGACCGGGCGTCACGCCGGCGTAGGGCGCGACGTAGTTGCAGGGCGTGCTCCCGATGTTGCGCACGGTGAAGTTGACGGTCAGCGGTGTTCCCACGTGGAGGGTGAGCGCGCTCACCGCGACCAGGACCTCGGTCGACTTCTCCCTGCACTCCCAGAAGGTGCTGTGACCGACCTCGACCGTCTTCGGCTTGGCCGGGCGGGCCCTACTCCGCGACGCGGGTTTCGTCGTGGTCGACGACGACGCGAGGTCGATCACGCCACCGTGACCCGCGTGAGTCGAGGCTGGACAACAGACGTGGTGGCGCGGCGGAGGCGGGCGTCACGAGCACCAGACCAAGCAGGCCGAGGGCCCCGCCGACGAGGGCCACAACCGGCTTCCGAGCGCCTCCCACCATCCCTCAAGCCTGCCCGATGCCACCCGTTGTCACCGCACGGGGCTTCAATCGGCGAAGGCCGGGATGACCTCGGTGCCCATCAGTTCGATGGTCTGCATGACCGACTCGTGGGAGATCTTGTACGGGTTGACCAGGCAGAGCAGGAGGTCGACGCCCGCCGCCTCGTACTGCCGGCACGCCTCGAGACACTCCTCCGGCGTACCCAGTACACAGGCGTTGGCATCCATGAGGTACTCCAGCGAAAGCAGGTCGAGCGTGCCCTCGTCGTCGGTCTTCTTCATGTCGGCGGCGTAGGAATACGAACCGAGCTCCTCGTTGCGCTCGGCCATCATGTCGGTGAGCGTGGCGATCTGGCGGGCGCCCGTCTTCGGGTACCACTCGAAGGACTCACGGGCCTCGCTGATCGCCTTGTCGCGGTCTTGACCGCACAGGGCCATGGTGAAGGTGGCGGCCTGGTTGTGGACGAAGGCGCCGATCGGCTCGGTGCAGCGGCTGACCGCGTCGCGGTAGATGTCGATCTTGCGCTTCACCTCCGACGGCGGCAGGCCGACGGCGAAGGAGCACAGCCCGAGCCCGAGGTCGCCCATCTGGGCGTGGCCCTCGTCACTGGTGGTGGCGCCCCACAGCGGCGGGTGCGGCTTCTGCCACGGCTTGGGCTGGACCCGGCGGGTCGGCATCTGCCAGAAGTCACCCTCGAACGAGTACTCCTCGTTGGTCCAACACCCGACCACGTGCTCGATCGCCTCCTGCCACATGCGCCGGCTCTCGGCCGGGTCGATGCCGAAGCCTTCGAGCTCGGCCCGGGTGGCCGAACGACCGGTGCCCATGTCGACCCGTCCGTTGGAGAGCAGGTCGAGCACGGCCACGGACTCGGCCGTGCGCACCGGGTGGTTGTACGGCTTGGGCATGAGCCGCACGCCGTACCCCAAGCGGATGTTCTCGGTACGCGACGCGATAGCCCCGTAGAGCACCTCGGGGTTCGAGCAGTGCGAGTACTCCTCGAGGAAATGGTGCTCGACCGTCCAGAAGGCATGCCAGCCGAAGCGGTCTCCGGCGATGGCCTGCTCGAGGGTGTTCTGGTAGGCGACCAGCTCGCTGTCGTCGCCCCACGGACGCGGTACGGGGATCTCGTAGAACAGCGCGAACTTCATGACGTCGGCTCCCCCCAGGAGGTCGGGCACCCGGGGACGGCCCCGGCTAGAACATGTGTCACTATCAGCCCGGCTCCCCCGGGCGCAAACATTTCCAGGAGGCGCAATGCGAGGGCTCGAGGGACGGACCTACATCGTCACGGGGGCCGCCTCGGGTATCGGGCAAGCCAGCGCTACCCGGTTGTTGGCCGAAGGGTGCCGCGTCGTGGGAGCCGACCTGTCCGAGCCCGAGGGTCAGGTGGCCTCGGGGCCCGACGAGGACGCACGCTGGACCTTCGTCCGGACCGACGTCACTGACGAAGCTGCGGTGGCCGCGCTGGTGCAGGCGGCCGTCTCCTTCGGCGGATCAGTCGAAGGGCTGGTCAACGCGGCCGGTGTGGCCGGCGGCGGACCGGTGCACATGCTGCCGGCCACCGAGTGGTCCCGCATCATCTCGGTCAACCTGACCGGGACCTTCCTCACGGCCAAGCACGTGGTGACCCAACTGCTGGCGCAGCCGGCCCGGCCCGACGGCCAACGGGGATCGGTGGTCACGATCGCCAGCATCGAGGGCCTCGAGGGCACCGCCGGCGGGAGCGCCTACAGCGCCTCGAAGGGAGGTGTCGTCATCCTCTCCAAGGCGATGGCCATCGACTACGCGGGACGTGGCATCCGGGTGAACGCCGTCTGCCCCGGATTCATTGAGACGCCAATGTCGGCCTCCGTCTTCGGTCCGGGCATGGAGGCGGCGCTGGCCGACATTTTGCACGAGCACAAGCTGGGCCGGCGCATGGGTCGTCCTGACGAGGTTGCCTCGGTCGTTGCCTTCTTGCTCTCCGACGACGCGTCGTTCGTGACGGGTCACGCCTTCCCGGTCGACGGGGGTTACACGGCCGGCCGGGACCACGGGGTGACCGACATGCTCGGGCTGTCGGGTCCCGAGTAGGCGGCTACTACGACCAAGAATGCCTGCGATCAGACTCAGACCCAGGGTCGTCAAATGAAAGCAGTGCCACCGCTCGGATTCAAGCCTGGGCACGAACAAGCACGAGGCGGAGATGCAACTATGTCCACGGGTAGTGTCGAACTAGATCCAACACCAAGGTGGATCACGATCGTAGAGGAGGGAGGCCGATGACCACTGCAATCAGTGCGCTTGGCACTTCCCGAGGTCCGAATAGCTTCTGAGCCTCCGAAGGACAAGCGCTTTCTCAGGAGAGCTCCTTGACCATTATCAACAATGACCTGACAATGCGTCCCATCAGCGGACACGTTGAATTGGAAATGTTTTGTCAGTTGCCGTACGTCCTCAACGAGGAGTTGTCCGACGACCTCGCAACCGGTCGGCGTCGCCCCCAGTGGATGTGGGTGGCACTGCGGGGTGAACGTGTGCTCGCCAGGGTCGCCTGGTGGGGAAACTCCGAAAAGAATGAGCTGCAGGTTCTCGACGTGCTCGATGTTGACGATGCAAGCGTCGACCGCGTCGACCGCGTCGACCTCATGTCCGAACTGCTCAGCGCGGCGACGGCGCAGGTCGTCCCCGCGGGTTCCCGACCACCCGAATACAGCCGCTTCGTACCGCCCGACTGGCGGAATCACCCGGCGACGGCGAGCGGTATCGCGGACCGGATGGCAGCACTGGAGCGAACCGGAGCCCGCCCGCTGGTCGAACGACTCCGGTTCCAGTGGAACCCGGGGACCCCGATCCCCGGGTCGTCCAATAGCGTGACGTTCCGGCAGCCTCTCGGCGACGAGGAGATTCTCGAGTTGATGACCCTGGTCATGGACGGGACGTTGGACGCTCATAGCCAAGACGACTTGGCGCATATGCCCCCTCGAGAAGCGGCAGCTCGTCATTTTGACGACGAGCTCTCGTCCTACAAGAGCCCGCGAGCTTGGTGGCAAGTTGCAATGCGGGGCGATGGCGAACCAGTGGGCTTTGTGATGCCCGCTCGTAATCACTACAACGCGATCATTGCCTATCTCGCTGTCCTTCCCAGGCACCGCGGCAACGGCTACGTCAACGAGATACTGGCCAAAGGCACCGATATCCTCGCTCGAGAGGGCGTTCCACGCATCCGCGCCTCAACGGACCTCGCGAACGTCCCGATGTCGGCGGCATTTGAGCGAGCCGGGTGGGACAACTTCGAGCGGACGATCAATATGACTTGGTGACAATCCTCAGGTGGTCCATGCATTGAGTGCTGGGAATCTGTGTATTCAGGTCGAGGAGTGTCCTGAGCTCTTGTCGGAACTCAGGACACACGGTGTCGAGACGCATCCGAACGTGCGCTTCCTGTTCTTTCGGAAAGACCTCCGCATCATCTTCACGAAGCCAGAAGCCGACGCTCACAAATACTGCGGGCCATACATTGACTTCAGTTGAACTACGTCGACCACTTGACTGCAGGTTAGGTAGAGAATGCATGACGTTCGCCCAGTCCGGCAGTTCGGCCGAACTGGGCGAACGCGAGTTGAATCGGATCTGACGTCACTGTCGGTAGCAGGGATACGTGATCGACTTTGTCCTTCGTCGTCCCGCATACCTTTCTCTGGAGCCGTCACGAAGCGCCGCAATTAGATCCGACCCTTGCGCATCGCACTTTCGAAGTCAGGCTTCAGCTCAGCAACACTTTTGACCATAGGTTCACGGCGTCCGTTCGATGTGCCGAAGACCGCCATACCCGCGGAGGCTGCCCGACTCATCCCAGAATCAACCGACCACCCGTGTAATCGAGCACGACCCAGCCGTAGCGCAGCAACTGATCCGAACCGAGCAGACCGTCGAGGCCGCCAGAGGCGATCGCACCGAAGTTGGTCGAACCGAGCAGCTGAGGATGGAGCGCCACGTCCGGGATGGACCAGCTCCCGCTGTGCACGAGCGGGACGGTGATGACCGAGCACACCGTGGCCTGGCGCTGCGCCAGCTCGGTCCCGTGCAGGGAGGCCTTCCGGGCCACGCTCGTCGAGACCACGCTCTGCGAGGATCCCGTGTCGACGACGAAACTGCGCCGGGCACCGCCGGCGAAGCGGACAGCGACGTTCAAGGACACGTCACCGACCTGGGGTGAGACGGTCAGGGGCACCGTGGTGCCATGTCCGAGCGTCAGCACAGTCGGGCTCGGGCCGAGCGGACCGGTGTACTCAGAAGTAGCGCCGAGCGCGGCGCCTTCGGAGCCAGGCAGCAGCAGGGCGCGGGCGGCAAAATCGATGCGCACCGCGCCGAAGCGGGCCAAGACATCGGAGCCGAGCAGACCCACCGGCTCCCCTTTGCCGCCGATCTGGGGCAGCGTGGCCGCAGTCAGCTGCTGGGGGGACAGGGCCACCCCTTCGAGCGACCACGAGCCCGAGGCCACGGGCTGGGCCGACCCGGTGCAGCCGACTCCGAAGAAGGTGCTGGACGGGCCCGCGGAGGCCAGGTGGAGGCGCTCGGCCAGACCAGCGTCGATGGTCGACTGGCCTGCACCGGAGTCGAGCACGAACGGATACGGCCCCTGGCCGCCTAGGCACACGTTGACCGTTTCGGCCGTCTGCCCGGCCACCGTGCTCACGGTGAGCGGCACCCGCGTCACCCCGTCGGCCGCTGTGGTGTCTCCCCCGCAGCCGGCCGAGGTCGAAGGCAGAGCGAAGGTGACCTCGGGTTCGACATGCACCTTGGGCGGCACGGGACCACTCAGCGTCGCCGCCAGCACCAGGACGAGGAGGGCGACGAGGATGACCGCCAATGCGGCGATCAACCAACCGCGGTTGGCCGGCATGGCTCAGCGGGTGACGGCCTGACGCACCAGCGCCATGCCCATGCGAACGCCGAGAACCATGACCGCAAACGGCAGGGCGGCGCGCCGCCAGCCCGACGTCGTGCGGACCGTGAAGCGGAGCGCTGAGCGATGGTGGGCGGCCAGCATGCGGTAGGGATGGCGTGCCGTGCTCACCCCTTGGACGTGGGTCACGGCGGCGGTCCCGGCGAATCCCACTCCCCATCCGGCGTGGTGGGCCCGCCAGCAGAGGTCGGTGTCCTCGAGGTACATGAAGTAGGCCTCGTCGAAGCCGCCGAGCTCTTCGAACGCCTCGCGGCGGGCCAAGAAGCACGACCCCGAGATCCAGTCGGCGGGTACGACGACCTCACCGCCGGGTGTCCCGGGGTTGTAGCGCCGGGTGTAGGCGTTGTCCGGCTTGAACTGGGCCAAGAGGGCATGTCCGGCCGCATCGACGAAACTCGGAAAGCTCCGCACGGACGGATAGACGTCGCCCGCATCGGTGAAGATCCTCGGCCCGACCACGGCCCAGGCCGGGTTCTCCTCGAGGGCGCGGCCCAGCCCGGCGACCGCGCCCGGGTGGACGATCACGTCGGGGTTGGACACCAGCACGGCGTCCGGCGCCGGCGACTCCGCGGCCAGGACGGCGAGACCACGATTCACCCCGGCTCCGAAGCCGAGATTGCGTCCGGGCCGGACCACGTCGACTCGCTCGAGCACGTCCGCCGGCGCGCCGAGCAGGGCGTCTTGCACGCTCCCTGCGGCGCCGTTCTCCACCACGACGACCCGGGCCACCCCGTCGGCGAGCAACGAGCTGACGCACTCGGTGAGCAGTGGGCCCGCATCGTGGTCCACCACGATGGCGCCGATGGTTCCGAGCACCAGAGCCTCAGTACTCCCGGGTGAAGCGGAACCTGATGAGGGCCCCGAGGGCACTGACGCCGTCACGCCAGGTGATCTTCTTGCCTTCGTCGAACTCGCGCCCGGCGTAGGAGATGGGCACCTCGTAAATGCGGTGACCGCGCCGGAGCACTTTGGCCGTGATCTCGGGTTCGAAATCGAAGCGATTCGAGACCACCGTGAGGCCTTCGAGCACCTGGGCATCGAAGAGCTTGTAACACGTCTCCATGTCGGAGAGGGTCGAGCTGTAGAGGATGTTGGTGACGAGCGAGAGCAGCCGGTTGCCCATCCAGTGCAGCGGGAGCATGTTCTTGTGCTCGCCGGTGAACCGGCTGCCATAGACCACGCGGGCCTTGCCCCGCAGAATCGGGTCGAGCAGGCGTGGCCAATCCTCTGGGTCGTACTCGAGGTCGGCGTCCTGAATCAGGATCAGATCGCCACGCGCTTCGGCCAGGCCGGTGCGGACGGCTGCACCCTTGCCCTGGTTCACCTTGTGGTGAATGACGTGCACGGTCGAGTCTTCGAGCGCGTCGAGCACCTTGTCCGATCCGTCGCTCGACCCGTCGTCGACCACGATGATCTGGAGCACCAACGAACCGGGCAGCTCCACCGCTCGCATACGTCGGATGACCTCGGCCACGGTGGTCCGTTCGTTGAACAGCGGCGTGATCACGCTCAACGTCGCGTAGGTCCGTGGCGGCGGTAACCCCTCCATCTCAATATCCGTCACGCTCGTGCCTCCCGCTGCCTGAACCATTCCATGGTCCGGGTCAGACCTTCGCGCAATTCCACCCGTGGCTCCCAACCCAGGGCCGAACGTGCCAAAGAGATGTCGGGGCAGCGCCGGGTTGGATCGTCAGTGGGGAGTGGTTCGAAGACGATCTGCGACGACGAGCCGGTGAGGTCGAGGACCAGGCGGGCCAGCTCCAGCACGGTGCGCTCGTCCGGATTGCCGATGTTGACCGGGCCGGCCAGCGACGAGTCGAGCAGCGCCAGCAGTCCGCGGATTTCATCGTCCACGAAGCAGAGGCTGCGGGTCTGGGACCCGTCACCGTAGACGGTGATCGGGTCGCCCTGGAGCGCCTGCACCACGAAGTTCGACACCACGCGCCCGTCACCTTCGGACAGGCGCGGCCCGTAGGTGTTGAAGATGCGGACGATGGCCACATCGAGACCGTGTGTGCGAGCCATGGCCATCGTGAGACTCTCGGCAAAGCGCTTGGCCTCGTCGTAGACGCTGCGCGGTCCGATCGGGTCGACGTTGCCGCGGTAGCTCTCGACCTGCGGATGGACGGTGGGGTCCCCGTAGATCTCGCTCGTGCTGGCCAGCAGAAACGCGCGTCGTGTTCGCGGGCCAGCTCGAGGAGGCGGCGAGTGCCCTCGCTGCCCACGGCCAACGTCTCGAGCGGGCGGGCCAGGTAGGCCGGCGGTGACGCCGGCGAGGCAAGGTTGCACACGGCATCGACCGGTGCGTCGTCGCCCAGCTCGACCTTCTCGCTCACGTCGGTGACCACGAGCCGGAAGCGGTCGTGCGACAACAGGTGCGCCACGTTCTCCTCGGACCCGGTCGAGAGGTCGTCGAGGCAGACCACGACGTCCCCCCGTTCCACCAGGCGGTCGCAGAGGTGCGAACCCAGGAATCCGGCACCCCCGGCCACGACGACCCGGCTCATCGACGACCGATGCCCGAGTACGTGAACCCGATGCGTCGGAGGGCAGCCGGATCGAGGAGGTTGCGGGCATCGACGACGGCGGGCGCGGTCATCTCCGAGTACACCCGCTCGTAGTCCAGCCAGCGGAACGCGTCCCATTCGGTGAGGACGACCAGCACGCGCGCACCGGCGGCGGCGGCGTAGGGGTCGCCCTCGAGTTCCAACCCGCGGAGGTCCTCGGGTGGGTCCTCCTGGACCTCCACGGTGGGATCGAAGGCCCGGACGCGCGCGCCGAGGTCGACCAGACGCCGGGTCACCTGCACGCTGGGCGAGTCACGTCGATCGTCCGTGTTGGCCTTGAAGGTCAGGCCCCAGACGGCAACGGGTACCCCGGCCAGCGTTCCACCGGCCGCCGCCTCGACCTTGCGGACCACCCGGGCCAGCTGCTCGTCGTTCGAAGCAATCGTCCCGGCCAACAACGAGAAGTCGTAGCCCGCCTTGGCGGCGATGTGCAGGAGCGCGCGGGTGTCCTTGGGGAGGCAGGAACCACCCCAGCCCGGGCCAGGGCGGAGAAACTCGAAGCCGATCCGCTTGTCGTAGCCGAGACCCAGCAGGACGTCGCGCGCATCCGCGCCCACTTCCTCGCACAACCCGGCGAGCGCGTTCACGAAACTCAGCTTGGTGGCCAGGAATGCGTTGGACGCGTACTTGATGGTCTCTGACGTCGTGGTGTCCGTCACGATGAGCGGCGCCCCGGTGGCCGAGAAGAGCTCGCCAACGCTGGCCGCGGCGGCTGGGTCGTCCGCCCCGACCACGATGCGCTCCGGGTTGAGGCTGTCGTGCACGGCGGTGCCCTCGCGGAGGAACTCGGGGTTGGACACGACCCGAACGTCGGCCCGGCCGATCATCTGGTCGACCAGCGTGGCTGAGCCCACGGGCACGGTCGACTTGTTCACCACGATGGCATTTCGGCTCAGGTGGGTGGCGATCTCCTTGGCGGCCGACTCCACGTAGGAGACATCGGCGGAGCCGTCGGCCCGCTGGGGCGTGGGGACGCAGAGAAAGACGAAGTCGGCTCCGGCCACGGCCTGGACCGCCGAGTTGGTGAACGAGAGCCGACCGGCCCCCACTCCTTCGGCGGCGAGCTCTTCGAGACCGGCCTCGACGATCGGCATGCGCCCGGAGCGCAGCAAGGCCAGCTTGCCTTCATCGCGCTCGGCCAGCACCACCGAGTGGCCGAAGTGGGCCAGGGTGGCTGCCGTGGGCAGCCCGACATACCCCGCGCCGATGACGGCGACCGCCCGCGGGTCGCGCACGCGAGTGCTCATGAAGGCGTCCGCGCGGCGGACTGCATGACGGGCACCAGACGGGCCAGGCTGTCGCGCCAGTCCGGGAGCACGGGCAGTCCGCCGAGACGCAGTGCCATGTTGTCGAGCACGGAATTGGCCGGGCGGAGGGCGGGGCGGGGCGGATCGAGGTCCGCCGTGGCGATCGGCTTCACCCGTTCGGGATCCGCGCCCGCTTCCTCGAGGACCGCCCGCACGAAGCCCCACCAGGTGGTCGCGCCGGAGTTGGTCACGTGGAAGATGCCCGGCCGCCGGTCGAGGCCGAGCGTGACGATGGCGGGGGCCAGATCGGCCGTGAAGGTCGGTGAGCCGTGCTGGTCGTCGACGAAGCGGAGTTCGCCGTCTCCGCCGGCCAGGCGCAGGGCCGTCCCCACCATGTTGGCGCCGTGGGCGCCGCTCACCCAGCTCGTGCGCACGATGGTGGACCCAGGCCGGAGTTCCCGCTCGCCGGCCAGCTTCGAGGCACCGTAGATGGAGGTCGGGTTGGGCTGGTCCCATTCGCGGTAGGGCCGCGGCGCGGTCCCGTCGAAGACGTAGTCGGTGGAGACGTAGACCACGTGGGCCCCGACGAGCGCCGCCGACTCGGCCACGTTGCGGGTCCCGATGGCGTTGACCGCAAAGGCCAGGTCGGCCTCGCTCTCACACAGGTCGACCGCGGTCAGCGCGCCGCCATGGAGGACCAGGTCAGGCCGGAAGGCCAGGAAGGTGTGCAAGACGGCGTCGCGGTCGTCGACCTTCATGTTGTGCACGTCGGTGGCCAGCACCTCGTGGTCGACGCCGGCCCGCGGACCTTCGGGGCCGAGCAGCGCGCAGCGGCGTCCGCCGAGCGGCACGTTTCCTTCGAGACAGTCGCGCAGGTCACGCCCGAGCTGGCCGTCGGCGCCGGTGATCAGGATCCGCACGGGACTCAGCCCTTCGGGGTCTCCCAGGCGCCTTCGACCACCGGCGCCCGGGCCATCAGTGGTTCCCACCAGTCGCGATGGTCCGCATACCAGGACACGGTGTCGGCCAGTCCCTGCTCCCACTCGACGGAGGGCTGCCAACCGAGCTCGGCTCGCAGTTTGGACGAGTCGAGCACGTAGCGACGGTCGTGCCCCGGCCGGTCCGGCACGATCGTCTTGAGCGACTCCGGCTTACCCAGCGCCGCCAGGATGCGATCGGCCACCTCCATGATGGACGCCTCGACGCCACTGCCCACGTGATAGGTCTCGCCCACCTTGCCCCGGGCCAGAACGGCGTCGATGGCGGTGCAGTGATCGATCACGTGCAGCCACTCGCGGCGGTTCTCCGTACTGGCGTAGAGGGTGAGCGCCTTGTCGTCGAGCGCCAGTGCACAGAAGTGCGGGATCAGCTTCTCGGGGAACTGGTACGGCCCGTAATTGTTGGCGCAGTTGGTGATCGTGATCGGGAGCTCGTACGTCTCGGCGTAGGCCCGCACCGCGTGGTCCGCCCCCGCCTTCGACGCGTTGTACGGAGTCCGGGGCCGGTAGGGCGACTCCTCGGTGAAGGCCTCGTCCGTGTCCAAGGGGAGGTCCCCGTAGACCTCGCAGGTCGACACGTGGTGGAAGCGGGCCACGCCGACCTGCCGCGCCGCCTCGAGCATGGTCTGGGTACCGAGCACGTTGGTACGGAAGAAGAGTCCCGGGTTGAGCACGGCCAACGAGTTGTGCGACTCGGCGGCGAAGTGGACGACGGTGTCGATCCCTTCGCCCCGCAGCGCCTTCTCGGCCGCGGCCGGATCGCAGATGTCCCCCTGGACGAAGACAATCCGGTCTTCGATGTCGGACAGGTTGGGTCGGTTGCCGGCATAGGTGAGCACGTCGTAGACGACGACATGGTCCTCGGGGTGCTGCTCCACCCAGTAACGGGCGAAATTCGACCCGATGAAACCGGCACCTCCCGTGACGAGAAGGCGCATATGGCGGGCGATGTTAGTCCAGGCCCTGAGGCCCTCCCAGTTCAGGAGGCCCGCACGTGGATCACGTCACCGGCTGAAACGGCCCGCTGCGCCACACCCGTGTTGACCAGCAGCCGGCCGGCGTCGTCGATGGCTGTCGCCCGCCCGGTGAACTCCTCCGCCGGGAGCACGACCAGCACTTCTTGGCCGATCGTGGCGCAGCGCGCCCGGACCTCGTCGGCCAGCCGGCGCCGGCCGGCGACCTCGTCGAGCAGGGGTCGCCGGGAAGCCAGAGCGGCCAGGAGGTGCTCGAGCAGGACATGGCGGTCCAGCGGCAACGGGCGCTGGCTGAGGTCGTCGAGGCAGGTGCCGCCGGCGTCCGGGGGACCCGGCCAGGCGACGTTGAGCCCGATTCCGGCCACCACGGCCGGGGCGCCGGCGGAGAACTCGGCCTCGGCCAGGACCCCGGCCAACTTGGCCGTCCCCACCAGCAGGTCGTTGGGCCATTTGAGCTGCGCCTCGACCCCGGCCACTTCGGCGCAGGCGTCCAGCGCGGCGAGACCCAGTGCGCCCGTGCACAAGTGCAGGTCGTCGGGGTTGCAGTGGGGACGGAGGAGCACCGAGGCCAGCAAGTTGGCGCCGCGTGGCGACTCCCAGCGCCGATCGAGGCGACCGCGCCCGGCCGTCTGATGGTCGGCCACCGCCACCAGCCCTTCGGGATCTCCCTGGCGGGCCCGCTCGAGCAGGTACGAGTTGGTCGAGTCGATCTCCTCGAACCGACGGACCTGCCATTCCCCTGCCCACATGGCAGAGACCATACGGCACGTGCAATTGTGAGGGCCCACGAGCAGAGGAAAGGTCCAGCGTGCTCCAGAAGATCCTGATTGCGAACCGCGGCGAGATCGCCGTCCGAGTCATTCGGACGTGCCGCGAGATGGGGATCGGGACCGTCGCCGTCTATTCGAACCTCGACCGCGACGCCCTCCACGTGCGGATGGCCGACGAGGCCTACTCGCTCGGCGGCGAGACTGCCGCGGAGAGCTACCTCAACACGGAAGCCATCCTGGACGCCATCGAGCAGAGCGGGGCCGACGGAGTCCACCCCGGCTACGGATTCTTCTCGGAGAACACGGATTTCGCCCGGGCCATCACCGATCGTGGGGTCACCTTCATCGGGCCGCCCCCCGAGGCCATCGAAGTCATGGGCGACAAGATCAGCTCGCGCCTGGCCGCCGAGAAGGCCGGGGTGGCCGGGGTTCCGGGTCGATCCGAGCCCCTCACCTCGCCGGACGAGGTCGTGTCGTTCGGGACCGAGCACGGCTGGCCGGTGGCGATCAAGGCCGCCTTCGGCGGTGGTGGACGCGGCATGAAGGTCGTGCACTCGCCCGAAGAGGCGGCCGAGGCCATGGAGTCGGCGGCCCGCGAGGCCCAGGCCTACTTCGGCCGTCCCGAGATCTATCTCGAGCGGTACCTGTCCTGGCCCCGCCACGTCGAGATGCAGGTGCTGGCCGACACCCACGGCAACACGCTCTGGTTGGGTGAGCGGGACTGCTCGGCTCAGCGTCGGCACCAGAAGCTGGTCGAGGAGAGCCCCGCGCCGGCGTTTCCCGACGAGGTGCGCCAGGCCATGGGCGAGGCCGCGGTGCGGGTCTCGGAAGCGTGTGGGTACTACAACGCCGGCACGGTCGAGTTCCTGTTCCAGGACGGGGAGTTCTACTTCCTCGAGATGAACACGCGGCTCCAGGTGGAGCACCCGGTCACCGAACTGGTCACCGGTCTCGACCTGGTGGCCTGGCAGATTCGCATCGCGTCAGGTGAGGCCCTCGACTTCACCCAGAAGGACATCGCCCGCAACGGCCACGCCATCGAGGTCCGCATCAACGCGGAAGACCCGAGCGGGGGCCGCTTCTCGCCCTCGCCCGGGACCATCGCCACCTTCCACCAGCCGTCGGGTCCAGGCGTGCGCCTCGACGGCGGTTACGAGGCTGGCGACACCGTCTCCCAGTACTACGACAACCTGATCGCCAAGCTCATCGTGTGGGCCCCCGACCGCGAGGCGGCCCGGCGACGCATGTTGCGGGCCATCGGGGAGACCACGATCACCGGCGTGGCCACCACCCTGCCGGCGCACGAGGCGATCCTGAGTCACCCTGACTTCGCCAACGTGGAGTATTCGACGAAGTGGGTCGAGGACACGCTCGACCTCAGCGGGCTCAATGTCCCGGCGGCCGGGGTGGCTCCCGCAGCCGGTGACGAGGAGGTCCCGACCGTGCAGCGCGACGTCACCGCCGAGGTCGACGGGCGGCGCTACTCGGTGCGACTCTGGGTCCCCGACCTGGGCCCGGCGGCGTCCCCGGCTCGCGCCGCGGGCCGGCCCAAGCGGGCCTCGGGCCACGCCGTGGCGGGGACCGGCTCGGGCCAGGTCATCGTGCCCATGCAGGGAACCATCGTGAAGGTCCTCGTCGCGGTGGGCGACGTGGTCGAGGTCGGCCAGTCCATCTGCCTCCTCGAGGCGATGAAGATGGAGAATGCCGTGGCGGCCGAGAAGGATGGTGTCGTGAAGGAGATCCGGGTGGCTGCGGGCGACTCCGTCGGGGCCGGCGACATCGTGGCGGTCATCGAGTAGGTGCCGACCACCTCGGCGGCCAAGGAGGCGGCGGCGGCCGCGGTCGACCGCCACCTCGACGAGCTCGTCACGCTCAGTCACTTCGTCCACGCCCACCCAGAGCTCTGCTACGACGAGACGGCCTCCGCCCACGCGGTGGCCGAGGCGTTGCGCGCCGGCGGCCTCGAAGCCCAGGAGGGCGTCTACGAGCTCGCCACGGCGGTCGAATCGCGGGCCGGCTCGGGCGAGTTCACGGTGGCGGTCTGCGCGGAGTACGACGCGCTCCCCGAGGTGGGCCACGCCTGCGGTCACAACATCATCGCGGCGACCGCGGTGGGGGCCGGTCTGGCCTTGGCCGAGGTGGCCGACGAGGTCGGTCTCAGCGTGCGCGTGCTGGGCACCCCGGCCGAAGAAGGTGGCGGCGGGAAGATCCTGATGCTCGAGCGCGGCGCCTTCGCGGGCGTGCACGCCGCCATGATGGTCCACCCCTGGCCGACCGAGCGTCTCGTCGGGCGCTGCCTCGCCGTCGCGCACTTCGACGTGACCTTCACCGGCCGCGAGGCCCACGCGTCGGCGGCGCCCTGGGAGGGCCTCAACGCGCAGGACGCCTTGACCGTGTCCCAGGTGGCCATCGGCCTGCTCCGCCAACAGCTCGCTCCGGGCGACCAGGTGCACGGCGTGGTCACCCGGAGCCCCGGCGCGGCCAACGTCATCCCCGGAGCGATCACCGCTCGCTACATGGTGCGCTCGCCTTCCTACGACGGGCTGCGCGCGCTGCGGCCCCGGGTGGAGGCCTGCTTCGAGGCCGGCGCGCTGGCCAGCGGCTGCACGCTCGGCTACGAGGAGCTCTCCCCCGTCTACTCGCACATGGAGACGGATCCGGATCTGCAGGCCGCCTACCGGGCCAACGCGGAGTCGCTCGGCCGCACCTTCGAGGCGGACGACGCCGACACCCCACTGCCCACCTTCTCGACCGACATGGCGAATGTCTCGCTGGCCGTCCCGACGATCCACCCTTTGATCGGCATCGAGACGAACGGGGCCGTCAATCACCAGAAGGAATTTGCCGCGGCCTGCGTCACGGCCTCGGCCGACGCCGCCGTACGGGACGGCGCGGTGGCCCTGGCGTGGACCGCCATCGACGCCGCCTCCCGGCCCGAGTTGCGGGCGCACCTGCTCGCCCGGGCGTGATCACCGAGCACGCGCTCCTCCCGGTCATCGAAGGACGCGAGGAGGAGTTCCTCGTGGCCATGGAGCGGGCCAAAGCCATCATCGCGGCCAGCCCGGGATTCGTCTCGCTCCGGGTCGAGCGTGGCCTCGAACGAACGAACTGCTTCCTGCTGCTCGTCGAGTGGGAACGGCTCGAAGACCACACCGAGGGCTTTCGCGGCTCGCCCGCCTACCAGGACTGGCGCGCCGCGCTGCATCACTTCTACGACCCGTTCCCCGTGGTGGAGCACTTCGAGCCAGTCGTCACCGCCTGAGACACCAGCTCTCGCTGCTGTCCCGGCCTGCGATCTCCCGAGGCGCTCTCCACCGGGACCCCCCGACTCCCGCGGGAAGGCCGATCGTCCTCGAGCCACGGCCAGTATCGTCGGCGCCCAGTGGACGACCGGCCGTCGCGCGAAGTGGAAGAAGCCCGGATCCTCCTCGACGCTCGCCAGGAGCTCTACGGGGAGTCGGATCCCGCCACGTTCGACGCCACCCTGCAGCTCGGCCGCACCCTCCGTGATGCCGGCCGCCTGCGTGAGGCGGAACACGTACTGACCGGCTTGCTCTCACTGCAGAACCGGTCGGCCGAGACGGACGAGGCTCGGGTGGCCTTGACCGAGTTCAACCTGGCCATCGTCTTCGATCGGCTCGGCGAGCACGAGGCGGCGCGGCACCTCTGGGAGCGCGTCCTCGAATCCTCCATGCCGGAGAACGGTCCCGAGAGCGAACTGTCACGGCAGACGGCCCAGAACCTCGCGATCACGCTGCGCAAACTCCGCCGCTACGGCGACGAATTCCCGCTCAGAGTCCGCGTGCTCGAGTCGACGCGTCAAGCCCTCGGCCCCGACCACGCCGAAACCGCCCGGGCCGAGATCGACCTGGCCCAGACGCACCGGTACCTCGGCAACCACCAGATGGCGCTCGAGCTGTTCACCGAGGCGCTCGCCCAGCTGGAACGAAACGATGGAGACCAGCGCACCATCCTCGTCCAGAAGTGGGCCATCGCCACTGAGCTGGTGGCGCTCAAACGATCGAAGGAGGCCGCACTCGTGTTCGATGAGGTCGTGGCCGGAGCCGTCGAGCACCTCGAGCCCGACGACCCCTTCCGGCGGAGCGCCCTGCGACAGCGCCGGGGCTACTGGATTCTCGGCAAGTTCTCCGGCCTTGGCCGCAAGTCACGGGGCACGCCGCCGGGCGGTTGAGCGAGGAAGCGATTGAGGAATCTCCTCTTCGACGTGCAGCGGCCACCCGGGCCGGTGCGTCGGCACCACCCGGCCGAAGAGCGCCCACGAGGACCCCCGACCGACCCGTGCCAGGGGGGCTCAGCCGCCGGGCTGGTACACGCCGAACTCGCCGCGCAGGACGTCGGCGACCTCGCCCAACGTGGCCATGGCCCGCAACGCGTCCTTCATCGGCACGAGGAGGTTGCCCTCGCCCTTCGCCGTCTCGGCCACGTCGGCCAGGGCGCGGTCCACGGCAGCCTGGTCCCGCTCGGCCCGCACCAGACGGGTGCGGTCGATCTGCATCTGCTGAAGCTTCACGTCGATGGGGAACACGTCGGCGGCTTCGCCCTCGGCGTCGGTGAACTTGTTGACGCCGACGACCACCTTCTCGCCGTCGTCGACCGCCTTGGCATAGCTGTACGCGGCCGACTCGATCTCCTCCTGCATGAAGCGGGCCTCAATGGCGGCCACCGCGCCACCCATGTCCTCGATCCGCTGCAGGTAGTCGTTCGCCGCCGCCTCCACCTCGTCGGTGAGTGCCTCGACGAAGTAGGACCCGGCCAGCGGGTCCACCGTGTCGGCCACGCCGGACTCGAACCCGACGATCTGCTGGGTGCGCAGGGCGATCTTGGCCGCCCGGGTCGTGGGCAGCCCGAGCGCCTCGTCGAACCCGTTGGTGTGCAGGCTCTGCGTGCCGCCGAGCGCGGCCGCGAGCGACTGGACGGTCACCCGCACGATGTTGTTCTCGGGCTGCTGCGCCGTGAGGGTCGACCCGCCGGTCTGGGTGTGGAAGCGCAGCATCTTCGAGCGCTCGTCCTTGGCTCCGAAGCGCTCCGTCATGATGCGCGCCCACATGCGCCGCGCCGCGCCGGTACTTGGCCACCTCCTCGAAGAGGTTGTTGTGGGCGTTCCAGAAGAAGGACAGTCGGGGCGCGAACGCGTCGATGTCCATGCCGGCGGCAATGGCCGCCTCGACGTAGGCGATGCCGTTGGCCAACGTGAAGGCGATCTCCTGGACCGCCGTCGAACCAGCCTCGCGGATGTGATACCCCGAGATGGAGATGGTGTTCCAGTTGGGCAGGTTGGCCGCGCAGTAGGCAAAGGTGTCCACGATCAAGCGCATGGACGGCCGTGGCGGATAGATGTACGTGCCGCGGGCGATGTACTCCTTCAAGATGTCGTTCTGGATGGTGCCGCGGACCTTCTCGCCGGGCACACCCTGCTCTTCGGCCACCAATTCGTAGAGCAGGAGCAGGATGGCCCCGGTGGCGTTGATGGTCATGGACGTCGTGACCTTGTCCATCGGGAGGTCGGCCATGAGCAGGCGCATGTCGGCCAGCGAGTCGATGGCCACCCCGACCTTGCCGACCTCGCCTTCGGCCCGCGGGTGATCCGAGTCGTAGCCCATCTGTGTGGGCAGGTCGAAGGCACAGGAGAGGCCGGTCTGCCCGGCGTCGAGGAGGAACTTGAAGCGCTGGTTCGTCGACTCGGCCGAGCCGAAGCCGGCGTATTGGCGCATCGTCCACAGCTTCGAGCGGTACATCTGGGCGTGGACGCCCCGGGTGTAAGGGAACGTCCCTGGTGCTCCGAGCTGGGCTGACGGGTCCCAGCCGGCGAGGTCGTCGGCCGTGTACACGGCCTGGATGTCGATGCCCGAGTCGGTGTGGCGCTCGGGGGTTCCCTGGTCGGTCGGCGGATTCACGTCTACGAGATTACGAAGGTTCGGGGTCGAAGGGCCATACGAGCCGGGAAACGGGCAGACTGAGCGCCGTGGACGACACCCTGGAGACGACCTTCTCGCACTTCGGCATCTGCGTGAGCGACCTGGAGCGGTCGCTGCACTTCTACTGCGACGGCCTCGGCTTCGAGAAGGCGGAATCGCACGCCATCGGGTCGGAATTCGCCGCGCTCATGGACCTGCCCGACGTCTCGGTCACCTCTCAGTTCATCCGGCGCGGGCAGACCGCGATCGAGCTGCTCGCCTTCAACGTGCCCGATCCCGTCGGTTCGCGCGAGCGCCGCCCGGTCCAGCAGCTGGGCCTGACCCACCTGTCCTTCCGGGTCCGCGACGTCGAGGCCGTGACCGCACGCCTGGTCGAGCTGGGCGGCGCCGTCGTGGAATCGAGCCGCACCGAGATCGACCTGGGCGGGACGCCGCTGCGCTTCGTCTACTGCACCGACCCCGACGGAGTCCGCGTCGAGCTCATGGACCTCGGGGGCTGATCGGGCACCGGTCCCGCCGCCGCGGCGGCGGCCAGCTCCCGCGCGTCCATCTCTGCGTCGAAGCGCGCCGCCTTGCGCTCGTCCATGTGCAGCCAGCGCAGGGCCACGGGGATCATCGGCCACAACATCAGGGTGTCACCGACGACCCACATGATGTCGCCGCCGACGTGGAGGTCGACGACGTACGACGGGCCCCACGCCCGGTGCGTGGCGAAATAGGCGGGAAACAGCTCGTGGGTCGCGCCGGCCAGGGACACTCCGGTGAAGGTGTCGATCGGGATGGCCAAGAACAGGTAGAAGAACTGCAGCGCGGGATGGAGCCGGTGGGCGTTGGGGTCGTTCCCGAAGATCTGTCGCCAGAAGAGGTAGCCGACCAGCAGGAACACCAGGTGCTCTGCGTTGTGCACGCTTTCCTGCGTGAGCGTGTAGTTGTACCAGATGGTCAGGTGGCTGATCGGAATGACGACGGCGTAGAGGATGAACGCCACGATCGGGTTCCCGAGGACTTTCGCCACGCCCGAGCGCAGGGCCTCGGTAACGACGATGTGCGCCGTGCCGGACGTCGAATTGAAAGCCAGCCGCAGCGGTGAGGCGATGGCGAACAGGGGGGCGGCCACCATGATCAGGACGAGGTGCTGGATCATGTGGTCCCAGAACAGCTCGCCGTCGTAGACGCCGATGAAGCTGAAGATGGCCACTCCGGTGCTGAAGAGCGCCCCGAACCACGCCACCGTCTTGCCGACGGGCCAGCGGTGCCGGGGGTGGAGGGCGTTGTTGCGCCGCACCCCCCACAGATAGAGGACGAGGGCGGCGACGATCATGGCCACCGGAACGAAGTCGAACTGGGTCGTGAAGTACTGCGATCCTCCCAGTGGCGGGAGTCCCGTGTCGGCGAGCGCAGCGATCACCTCAAGACGGTACCGCCCGGGTCAGCCGTGCTGCCAGACGCGCTGGGAGATCTTGCGGGTGCCGTAGAGGGCGACGGCGTCGAGGGACGCCACCTCCTCGCTGCTCATCTGCCAGCCCAGGGCACCCGCGTTCTGCTCCGCCTGGCTGCGGTTCTTGGCTCCCGGGATGGGGACGGCACCCTGGGCGATCAGCCAGGCCAGGGCCACCTGGCTGGGCGTGCGGCCGTCGTGGGCCTCGCCGACGTACCGCAAGACCTGGACCACGGCGTCGACCTGCTCCATGGGGTGGGCCGAGAAGGTGCGGGCGCCCGGCGGCGGGTTCGCGGCCGAGTACTTGCCCGTGAGCCTCCCCTGCCCGATGGGCGAGTAGGCCAGCGGGACGACGCCGAGTTCGCGGCAGGCGGCAATCAGACCCACGCGCAGCGGCATGGCGCGGAGCAGCGAGAATTCGATCTGGTTGCTGGCCAGGCGCAAGCCGCGCGCCTGGAGGGCACGGTCGATCCCGCGCATCTCCTTGACCGAGTAGTTCGACACGCCGACCGCCTTGACCAGACCCTCGCCGTGCGCCGCGGCCAGCGCGTCGGCCATGGCCCCGTGCGAACGCAGCGAAATGGGACCGTGGATCTGGTACAGGTCGATGCTCTCCACCCCGAGCCGCTCGACCGATTTGCGGGCCGCGGCGACCAGGGCGCCGTGGGCGTGGGGTTTCCACGGGTTGGGCATGTACTTCGACGCGATCACCACCCGCGGCCGCACGGCGGGATCGGCGGCGAGGAGCCGGCCGAGAATGCGCTCGCTCTCGCCCCGTCCGTAGACCTCGGCCGTGTCGAAGAGGACGACGCCTGCTTCGATGCTGGCCTCCCAGGCTTCCCGGATGCTGGCCTCGGTCAGGGACTGGTCGTAGCCGCCCATGCCCCAGGTCCCCTTGTCGCCCCAGGCCCACGTGCCGACGCCCAGAGGCGGGATGGCGACGTCCGAGCCCGCCAAGACGATCCGGTCGCTCGCCTGCGGTACCGCTGTCCCGCTCATGCGCGTGCTCCGGCCAGGTGGGCCTCGACGGCGGCGCGCCACGCGTCGGGATGCGTCAGCTGCGGCGAGTGGTAGGCCCCGTCGATGACGACCAGTCGTCCGTCCCCGACCTCGGCGGTCAGCGCGGGTGCCTGGTCGACCAGGGGATGGTCGTGCTCCCCGACGATCACCGTCACCGGGCAGGAGATCTCAGGCAGGCGGCTGCGCAACGAGCCCGGGCCCTCCTCGGCGTCGGCCCACAGCTCGAGTCCCAGGCCCTTGAAGGCGTAGGGATCCATGCCCGCGCTGATGGTCTCCTTCGTCGCCTGCCAGGCCGCCGGCACCGTGGCCCGCGTCAGCGTGTCCTCGGGCCCCTCGATCGAGAAGTTGCTGGGCATGCCGCCGGCCGGGTCGAAGGACTCGATGAATTGGTTGACCATGGCGCGGATTTCCTCGTCGGGCGGCTGGAACGACCAGGCGCTGGTGTCCATCAGGATGAGGGAGCGCACCAGGTCGGGTCGCGCCAGCACCATGGTCATGACGACCCGACCGCCCATGGAGTGCCCCAGGAGGTCGACCGGGCCACGACCCACCGCGTCGAGGAACGACGCCAGGTCGTCCGCCAACTGCTGAACCGTGTACCCCTCGAGACTCCCGACCTTGGTGGAGTACCCGTGACCGCGGTGGTCGTAGGTGACCACGCGCCGGCGCTGGGCCAGCTCGTCCACCTCGAGGGCCCAGTCGTGTGCGGACCCGGTGTAGCCGTGGCACAGCACGAACGCCGGTTCGCCGCTCCCCCATTCGGACCAGGAGAGGTCGACGCCGTGCACGGGGAAGGTCTGTGTCTGCGAGGTGGCTGTCACCCCTTCTGTCTAGCGGACGCCCTGCACCGCCACCCGCGTGCTCCTCGGTCAGCCCGAGTCGACGGAGAGCGTCTGCACGGCGGAGGCCGGAGCCGGCGCGGTCTCGGTCTGCGCGCTGGCGATCGGCGCACCCGCCGCGGCCGACACGTTGGTACAGGTGCGGGCCTGGTTCCAGGCGGCCAGGGCGGCGGTGGCGGCCGTCCCCGAGAGCGGCTGGGGCAGGTCGTCCTCGATGGTCGCCGGCCGCCAGGTCGCGGCGTCGATATGGCGCCCCGTCACGGAGATGACGAGCGACCCGCTCGCGTTTTCGGGCGGCGAGTTGTCGTAGAAGGCGAAGTTGCCCAGTCCGTAGTCGACGTAGGCCGAGCCGAGGTACCCGCCTCCGAGGAGGACGTGGGCGTGGGTGCCGACGATGATGTCGGCCCCGGCCTGCACCAGCAGCTGGGCCAGGGGTTCCTGCCGCGGGTTCGGGCAGGCGTCGAGTTCGGTGCCCCAGTGCAGGTAGACGATCACGGTGTCCGCCGTCTTGCGCGCCGCCTCGACGGCGCCCACGAGGTCGTTGACGTCGTAGGCCGAGGCCAGCCCCGGCTGCGTGGCGGTGGCCGTCCACAGCCGTCTGCAGGTCCGAGTCGATCACCTGGGTGGCCGCGATGATCGCAATGTGCTGGCCGTGGATCGTCGTCGTGTACGGCGTGAACGCGTCGGGCGCGTTCTGCCCGATGCCGAGGATCGTGTACCCCGTCGAGGCCCGGGTGGCGAGCGCCGTCTGCAGTCCCGATGGGCCGCAATCCTCGCCGTGGTTGTTGGCCTCGGTGATGAGCGAGATGCCCGCACCCTTGAAGGCGTCGATCACGGTGGGCGGCGCGTAGAAGACGAACTGCTTGCCTTGCGCGTCGGGACAGCTGCCGTCGGTCAGGGCGGACTCGTAGTTGACCATCGACAGGTCGGCGCCCGAGAGCAGCGCGGGCACCGTGGGGCCGAGGGCGTCGGACGGGTCGTCCTCCAGCCGGTCGCCCAGGGTGGTGCCGACCGGGAAGTGCACGTCGCCCCCGAAGGCGAAGCTCACGGCCTGCCCGTCACCCTGCCAATCCGGGTCGAGCCGCGGATTGCCCGCCGGCGGTGGGGGCACCCGGTGCTGGGGCCCGGCGCCACTCTCGTTCTCGCCGGCGCCTGAAGGCGGCCCGCCGCCGCGCGTGGTCACGAAGGCCACCAGGAAGGCGAGCACCACGAGGCCGACCAGCCAGACGAACCGGTTGCGCTTGACCCGGCGCGAGGTCAGGTCGGGCAGCGCGGGAGGCGGACGCCGCGGCGCGTCCGCCTCAGGAGCCGGAGGGATCAGCAGGTCGGAGGGCGACGTGCCGACAGCCTAAACAGGCGTCGCGCCTACCAGGCGGAGCCCGCGGCGCCCTTGACTAGTGCGCGTGCGGCATGCAGAGGTCGTCGTACTCGGCGATGACGATCTCCCCGGCGTCGGGCCCACACGCCGGGCACTGCGGGTCGCGCCGGACCTTGAACGTCCGGAACGACTCCTCGAGCGCGTCGTAGGAGAGCAGGCGCCCGACCAGCGGGTCGCCGAGGCCGAGCAGCATCTTGATGGTCTCGACCGCCTGGATCGAACCGATGATGCCGGGCAGCACGCCGAGCACGCCGGCCTCCGAGCACGACGGCGCGAGCTCGGCCGGGGGCGGCTCGGGGATGAGGCAGCGGTAGCAGGGCCCGACGTAGGGGTCGAAGACCGTGGCCTGACCCTCGAAGCGGAAGATCGACCCGTGGATCACCGGGATCCGCTTGAGCAAGGAGGCGTCGTTGACCAGGTAGCGGGTGGGGAAGTTGTCGGTGCCGTCGACGATGGCGTCGTAGCCGTCGATGATGTCGAGGATGTTGTCGGCCCCCAGGCGCACGTCGTAGGTGACGACGTTGACGTCGGGGTTGATGGCCGTGAGGGTCTTCTTGGCCGAATCCACCTTGCGCTCCCCGATCCGGTCCATGTTGTGGAGGATCTGGCGCTGCAGGTTCGACTCGTCGACCACGTCCATGTCGATGATGCCGATGGTCCCCACGCCCGCGGCCGCCAGGTAGAGGGCGGCCGGCGAGCCGAGCCCGCCCGCGCCGAGCAGGAGCACCTTGGAGTTGAGCAGCTTGAGCTGCCCCACCTCGCCTACCTCGGGCAGGAGAAGGTGGCGCTGGTAGCGGTTGCGCTGGGCCGGGGTGAGGGTCTGCGGAGCGGCCCAGGGGCGCCCGTCGTCCTTCCACTTGTTGAACCCGCCGACGAGCGACTGCACGTCGGTGTAGCCGAGGTCGCCCATGGTCTTGGCGGCGAAGGCGGAGCGCACACCGCCGGCGCAGTAGACGACGATCGGGCCGGCCTTGTCCGGCAGCTTGCCCTCGACCTGGAACTCGAGGTGGCCCCGGGGCAGGTGGACGGCATTGGGGATGGCGCCCTGCTCGTACTCGTCGGGCTCGCGCACGTCGAGGAACGTGACTCCACCCTGGGACAGCAGCTCCTCGGCCGCCGGCGGGTCGACCTCGCGGATGGACGCCTTGGCGTCGTTCAGCAGATCTCGTGGAGTGGGCACTCGAAACCTCCAGGTTGCGTCGGCAATCCGCCGACATGAACCTTTAAACACTACCAGCGAGGTCAACATTCCCGACCTGGCGGCCAGCCCGCCCCGCCGGGGAGACTGCCGGCCCATGGAGCTCCACGAGGCCATCCGCCGGCGGGCCATGGTACGCAGCTTCCGCCCCGATCCACTCGATCCGGCGCTGGTGGACCGACTGGTCGACGCCGCCCTGCGCTCGCCCACCGCGGGCAACACCGCGGGCACGGCCTGGGTCGTCCTCGAGGGCGCCGCGCAGACCGCCCTCTACTTCGACGCCACCACGGACGAGGACTGGCGGAGCGCCCACCCCGACTGGTCCGACGGCCTGCGCCGGGCCCCGGTCGTCCTGCTGGCCTACGCCTCGCCCGACGCCTACGTGGCGCGCTACGGCGAGTCGGACAAGGAGGCGTCGGGGCTGGGCGCGGGTCCCGAGGCGTGGCCGGTCCCGTACTGGTACGGCGACGCCGCCATGGGCGTCATGGCCGTCCTCCTGGGCGCCGTCGACGCCGGCCTCGGCGCCTGCATCCTCGGGGCGTTCCGGGGCACCGAGGACCTGGCGGAGCGGCTCGGGGTTCCCGCGCCGTGGCGACTGTTCTGCGCCGTCGCGCTCGGGCGCCCCGACGACCGCGACCACCGGTCGGCCTCGCTCGATCGACCCCGCCCGCCCCGGGCCGAGCGCGTGCACCGCGGGCGTTGGTGAGGAACGGGCCTCAGTCCTGGCGCTTCGACAGCCTGTGCTCGGGTCCTTCCAGCCAGCGCGCCATGGCCCAGAGCAGATCCGAGAGCCGGTTGAGGTAGACGACCACGAAGGAGCCCTCGGTCGGCTCGGAGACGGCGAGGCGCTCGGCCCGGCGCACGACGGCCCGGGCCAGGTCCAGCGCGGCGGCCAGCCGGTTCTCGCCGGGAATGGTGAAGTCGGCCGGCATCTCGAAACGCTCGAGCAGGTCGTCGATCCTGACCTCGAGCGCGGTCACCATGTCCTCGGTGACCAGGCTCGACCCCGCCTTCAACTTGGTCCGGTTCTCCGGCGCGGTGGCCACCTCGGCCATCACGACGTAGAGGTCGCGGGCCAACGTGGTCAGGAGCTCGGTTGGCCTCCGAGTCCGGGGCCGTCTCGGCCCGGGCCACGCCGATGGCCGATTGGGCCTCGTCGATGGTCCCGTTGAGCTCGATCCGCCACGAGTCCTTCGGCACGCGACCGCCGTAGAGCAGGCCCGGTCGTCCCCTCGTCGCCCGTCTTGGTGTAGATCCTGGGCTTCACCAGGCCGGATGCTACCGGCCCCGTCGGGAGGCACCGGGGGGCGCCGGTAGGCTGTGTCGCTAATGTCCGCCTCGCCCGAGCTCCTGGGCCGGCTCGATCCGGCCGCATCCGACTACCTCCAGGCACTGCGCGAGCCGCGTGGTGGTGTTCGACGGCGCCATGGGCACCAACCTCCAGCTCCTCGGCCTCGAGGCCGAGGACTTCGGCGGCCCCGAACTCGAGGGCTGCAACGAGGTCCTGGTCGACACGCCGCCCCGACCTCGTGGCCCAGGTCCACCGCTCCTTCTACGAGGTCGGCTGCGACGTGGTCGAGACCGACACCTTCGGGTCGACCTCGGTCGTGCTGGCCGAGTACGGACTGGCCGACCGCGCCCGCGAGCTGACCCGGACGGCGGCCGAGCTGGCCTGCGCCGTGCGCGACGAGTTCTCCACGCCCGAGCGCCCGCGCTGGGTGGCCGGCTCCATGGGGCCGGGCACCAAGTTCCCCACCCTCGGCCAGATCCCCTACGCCGACTTCCGCGACGCCTACGAGGAGCAGGCGCTCGGGCTTGCTCGAGGGCGGCGTCGACCTGCTGCTCATCGAGACCCAGTTCGACCTGCTCTCGGTCAAGGCCGCCATCAACGGCGCCCGCCGCGCCATGGTGGCGCTCGGCCGGGTGGTGCCCCTGCAGACGCAGGTGACGATCGAGCTGACCGGCCGCATGCTGCCCGGGCACCGAGATCGGCGCCGCGCTCACCGTGCTCGACGCCATGCAGGTCGACGTGGTCGGCCTCAACTGCGCCACCGGTCCGGTCGAGATGAGCGAGGCCCTGCGCCACCTCTCGGGGGCCAGCCGCGTCCCCATCGCCTGCATCCCCAACGCGGGGCTCCCCTCGGTCGTGGACGGCAAGATGCACTACGACCTGACGCCCGACGGCCTGGCCGAGCACCTGCACCGCTTCGTCACCGAGTTCGGCGTCACCGCCATCGGCGGGTGCTGCGGCACCACCCCGGCCCACCTCGCCGCGGTGGTCGAGCGCTGCGCCGGCGCCGTGCCCGGCGACCCGCACCCCGGTGCACGAGCCGGCGGCCGCGTCCATCTACACCTCGGTGCCCTTCCAGCAGGACACCTCGTTCCTGGTGGTGGGCGAGCGCACCAACGCCAACGGGTCGAAGGCCTTCCGCGAGGCCATGCTGGACGGCGACTGGGACACCTGCGTGGCCATGGCCCGCGACCAGGTGCAAGGAGGGCTCGCACCTCATCGACGTCTGCGTCGACTACACCGGGGCCGACGGCGTGGCCGACATGACCGAGGTGGCCAGCCGCTTCTGCCACCCAGGCCAGCGTGCCGCTCATGGTCGACTCGACCGAGGGGCCGGTCGTGCGCGCCGCCCTCGAGTGGCTGGGCGGCCGCCCCATCCTCAACTCGGTCAACCTCGAAGAGGGCGACGAGCCCGGGACCCGGCTCGACACCTTCTTGCGCCTGGCCCGCGAGTTCGGGGCGGCGGTCGTGTGCACCTGCATCGACGAGGAGGGCCAGGCCCGCACGGCCGAGTGGAAGCTGCGGGCGGCCCGCAACATCCGCGACATCGCGGTCGAGCGCTACGGGCTCGAGCCCGAGGACCTCCTCTTCGACCCGCTGGCCCTCCCGCTCTCGACCGGCATGGAGGAGAGCCGCCGCGACGGCATCGAGACGATCGAGGGGATCCGGGCCATCAAGGCCGAGCTGCCCGGCGTCTCGACCATCCTCGGCCTGTCCAACGTGTCCTTCGGCCTGAACCCGGCGGCCCGCCAGGTGCTGAACTCGGTCTTCCTGCACGAGTGCGTGGAGGCCGGCCTGGACTCGGCCATCGTGCACGCCTCGAAGATCCTGCCGCTGGCCCGGATCGAGGAGCGGGCCAAGGAGATCTGCCTCGACCTGGTCTACGACCGGCGCACCGACGACTACGACCCGCTCCAGGAGCTCCTGGCCCTCTTCGAGGGGGTCAAGGTCAACGCCGGCCCGGCCGACGAGCACCTGGACTGGCCGGTCGACCGCCGCCTGAGCCAGCGCATCATCGACGGCAACCGCAACGGCCTCGAGGGCGACCTGACCGAGGCGCTCGAGGGCGGCACGGCCGCGCTGGCCATCGTGAACGACATCCTGCTCGAGGGCATGAAGGTGGTCGGCGAGCGCTTCGCCTCGGGCGAGATGCAGCTGCCGTTCGTGCTGCAGTCGGCCGAGACCATGAAGGCGGCCGTCGCCTTCCTCGAGCCGCACATGGAGAAGTCGGACCAGGGTGGCAAGGGCACGGTCGTGCTGGCCACGGTCAAGGGCGACGTGCACGACATCGGCAAGAACCTGGTCGACATCATCCTGACCAACAACGGCTACGAAGTGGTCAACCTCGGCATCAAGGTCGGCATCAACGAGATGGTCGAGCGCGGCCGAGGAGCACCGGGCCGACGCCATCGGCATGAGCGGCCTGCTGGTGAAGTCCACGCTGATCATGCGCGAGAACCTGGTCGAGCTGAACGACCGCGTCGCTCTCGGACATCCCGATCATCTTCGGCGGGCGCCGCGCTGACCCGGACCTACGTCGAGCGGGACCTGCGCGAGGTCTACGAGGGGCGGCTCTTCTACGGGCGCGACGCCTTCGAGGGCCTGCGCACCATGGACCGCCTGGTCGAGCTGAAGCGCAGCGGCGAGGACGATCCCGTCTTCGGCCGCGAGATCTCGGAGCGCAACGTGCCCCGCGCGCTTCCAGGACAAGGACGACGCGCCGGTGGAGGGCCAGCCCGTCCGCTCGGCCGTGGCCACCGACAATCGCTTGTTCCGCCCGCCCTTCGTCGGCAGCCGCGTCGCCGTGGGCATCGCCCTCGACGAGATGGCCGAGTACCTGAACCTCACCGCGCTGTTCCGCAACCAGTGGGGCTTCCGGCCCGAGAACGGCGAGAGCGACCCCGAGTTCAAGGAGCGGGTCAAGGCCACCCTGCGCGAGCAGCTGGCCAAGGCCAAGCGAGGCCGACCTCCTGGTCCCCCAGGTGGCCTACGGGCACTTCGCCGCCAACGCCGAAGGCAACGACCTCGTGATCTGGAAGGACGAATCGCGCACGGCTCGGAATGGATGCGCTTCGCCTTCCCGCGCCAGCGCAAGGAGCCCTGGCTCTGCATCAGCGACTTCTTCCGCCCGACCGGCTCGGGCGACGAGGACTTCGCCAGCTTCATGCTGTGCACGATCGGGAGCCGGGCCTCGGAGGAGGCGGCGCGCCTGTTCGCCGAGAACGAGTACCAGAGCTACCTCTTCCTGCACGGCCTGAGCGTCGAGATGGCCGAGGCGACGGCCGAGTACTGGCATCGCCGCATCCGCGAGGAGCTGGGCTTCGCCGACGAGGACGGGCCGACCCTGACCGGGTTGTTCCGCCAGCAGTACCGCGGCGGCCGCTACTCGTGGGGCTACCCGGCCTGCCCGGACCTCGGCGACAACGCCAAGGTGGTGGAGCTCCTGGGGGGAGAACGCATCGGCGTGACGGTGAGCGAGGGGTTCCAGCTGCACCCCGAGCAGACGACCGACGCCATCATCTGCCACCACCCGGAGGCCAAGTACTTCGTCGCATGAGCGGTCGGGCCTGGCGCCTGGCCGGCATCGTGCTCCGGTCGACCCTGGCCGTGCTCGCTCTCGTTGGCGCGGCGAGCGCCGCGGGCGCACTGAGCGGCGGCCCGTCGCTGGGTGCGCTCGTCCTGCCCGCCGTCGGGCCCGGCTACGTGGTGCTCAGCCAGGGACCGGTCGATCCCACCACGTTCACCTCGAGCGCGCCCGACCCGTCGGCCGTCTCGAGCGCGCTGGCCAACCTGCACGGCAGCGTGCGCAGCTACCAGCGCACCTGGACCGACACCGCCCGTCTGAACGCGGTGCAGGACATGGTCTTCCACTTCCCGAGCCCGGGCTCGGCCCAGATCTTCCTGCACTCGGCGCAGACGTCGCTGCAGTCAGGGAAGATCGTGACCTCGGGCGCCGTGCCGGGCATCCCGGGTGCCCGCCGGGTGACCTATTTCGGCGCCACCAACGAGGCGGGCGTGGGCCAGGCCGTCACGCTGCGCGTCGGTGACCGCGTCGTCCTGCTGTCCTTCTTCTCCGGCTCGAACGGCAACCCTGCGCCGATCACCCAGGCCGACGCCACCGAGATCGCCCTGGCCCAGGAGCGGGCGCTCCGCGCCGCCACCCCGGGTGGGCCAACGGTGTCGGGCACCACACAATCCGACTCGGGCGGCACCTACTGGCTCGTGTTCGGTGTGGTTGCCGTCTTGGTGCTCGGCCTCCTGCTCGGCGGCGTCGTGGTGCGACGGCACCGGAGGTCAAGCGCCGGCCGGCCCGGCTCACCGGCGGCCTGAGGCCGCCTCAGCGCACGGCGGAGGCGGCCTCGCGGGCGTGGTAGCTCGAACGGGTCAACGGGGACGCCTCGACATGGGCCAAGCCCAACTCGAGGCCGGCCCGGCGCAGGCTCTCGAACTCCTCGGGCGTCCAGTACCGCGACACCGGGAGGTGCTGGCGGCTCGGGCGCAGGTACTGGCCCACCGTGACGATGGAGACACCGACCGAGCGCAGGTCGGCCATGGTGGCGACGACTTCGTCCTCCTGCTCACCCAGCCCCACCATCAGGCCGGACTTGGTGACCAGCCCGGCGGCGCCGGCGCGGGACAGCACCGACAGGCTGCGGGCGTAGCCGGCGGAGGGCCGGACGGCCCGCTGCAGCCGGGCCACCGTCTCAATGTTGTGGTTCAGGACGTCGGGCCGCGCGGTGAAGATGGTGTCGAGGGAGGCGGCGTCGCCGCGGCAGTCCGAGATGAGCACTTCGACCGTCGTCTCCGGTCGGCGCGCCCGGATGGCCTCGATGGTGTGCGCCATCGCGCCGGCGCCGCCGTCGGGCAGGTCGTCCCGGGCCACGCAGGTGACGACGGCATGGCCCAGCTGCATGCGCTCGACCGCCTCGGCCACCCGCTCGGGCTCGTCCGGCGCCAGCGGCAGGGGGTGACGCGTGTCGACCTGGCAGAAGCCACAGGCCCGGGTACAGCGCTCTCCGTTGATCATGAAGGTGGCGGTGCCGTCGGCCCAGCACTCGTAGATGTTGGGGCAGCCCGCCTCCTCGCACACCGTCACCAAGCCCAGGTCGTGGATGGTGGTGCCGAGGCTGCGGTAGCCCTTTCCGATGCGGACGGGCACGCGGACCCACTCCGGCTTGCGCGCCGCGAGGTCCAGCCCGTCCTCGGGGGCCACCCCGGCCTGGCGGAGGCGCCGCAGGAGCGGTCGCTCGACGATCGTGCCGGAGGTCGGACCGGCGCGCACGTCACCGCGCTCGACCGCTCCGGTCCCGAAGGCCGCGGCGGCCCGGGCGACGAAGGCCTCGAGCACGGTCTCCATCTCGACGTCGAGGCCCTCGGCGGCGAGTGACGTGACGCCGCGGTCAGCGATCCCGCAGGGCACGATGTGGCCGAACATGTCCAAGTCGGTCGTCACGTTGAGGGCCACTCCGTGCAGCGTGCGGCGGCGCTCGGGGCCGACCCGCCGCGTCCGCACCCCGATGGCGGCGATCTTGCGCGGGTTGGGCCCGTCGGCCTCGAGCCAGACGCCGGGGTACTCGGCGACGCTGGCCGCCCCGGGCAGGCCGAGGTCGGCCAGCGTGTCGATCACCACCTGCTCGAGACGGTGCACGTGGGCCGGGCCCGAGGACGGGTCGTCGGGGACGGTGACGATCGGGTAGGCCACCAGCTGGCCCGGGCCGTGATAGGTGACGTCGCCGCCGCGGTCCGTCCGCTCGAGCACGGCGCCGACCGACGCCGGGTCGACCAGCACGTGGCGGTCGTCGGCGTGCGCACCGAGCGTGTACGTGTGGGGGTGCTGGAGGACGAGGAGGTAGTCCTCGTCGCCGTGGGCGGCCAGGGCGTGCTGAAGGTCGTAGGCCTCGTGGTACGGGACCGTCCCGAGCGACCGGATACGCAGCACCGCTCCTGGCCTCAGAGCTCGGCCGCCCAGTCCCGGCTGCCGAGAAGGTCGGACACCCGGGCCAGGAACAGCGATACGTAGGCCCCGTCGACCGCCCGGTGGTCCCAACTGCACCCGAGCACTCCCGTCGAGTGGATGGCGATCGACTCGGTCCCGTCGGCCCCGGTGATGACCACCGGCCGGCGGGCGATGCCGTCGGTGGCCAGGATGGCCACTTGGGGCTGGTTGATGATCGGCACCGTGAAGTAGGTGCCGAACGGCCCGTCGTTGGTGATGGAGAACGTGCCCCCGGCGATGTCGTCCGCGTTGAGCTTGCGGTCGCGCGCCCGCTCGGCCAGGTCGCGGATGCGCCGGGCCACGCCGCGCAGGGTGACCTCCTCGGCGCGGTGGATCACCGGCACGATCAAGCCCTCGTGCGAGAGGTCCACGGCGATGCCGAGGTTGACCTCGCCGTGCACGACGAGCGAGTCCTCGACCACCGAGGCGTTGAGCAACGGGAAGTCACGCAGTGCCTCGACCGTGGCCCGGGCGACGAAGGGCAGGTACGTCAGCGAGAAGCCTTCCTCGGCCTTGAAGCGATCGCCCCACGCCTTGCGCACCCGCTCGACGGTCTCGAAATCGACCTCCTTGGCGATGAAGGCGTGCGGCGAGGTGGCCTTCGAGCGCACCATGTGCTCGGCCGTGCGCCGGCGCATGTTCGAGAACGGCACCACCTGGTCTCCCGCACCGCGGTAGGCCGCGACCGAGACGGACGGTGACGCCGAGGGCTGGCTCATGACCGCCGCGGATGCGCTGGCCGCGGCAGCGGGTGGTGCCTGGGGCGCAGGTGGCGGCGGGGGTGGCGGTGGCGGCGGCGCGGCAGCCGGCGCCGCGCTCCGGCGTGCGTCGACCACCCGCAAGACGTCCTCGCGAGTGATGCGCCCACCAGCGCCGGTCGGCGTCACCTCGGACTGGTCGATGCCGTTCTCCGCCAGGAGCCGGCGCACGATGGGCGAGAGCACCGTCGGCTCGGCCCCGTTGGCCGCGGGCTCGGCCGTCGGGACCGGCGCCTGGGGCGCCGCTGCCGGAGCGGGCGGTGGAGGTGCTGGTGGCGCGCTCTGCGCCGGTGGCGGGGGCGGCGCGGACTGGACGGGCGTTGCGCTCTGCGCCGGCGGTGCACTCTCGGCGGGCGCCGCCGAGGGAGCCTCTTGGGCCGAGGCCGATGCAGCCGCCTCGCCCGATCCGTCCCCGATGACGGCGAGCCGAACCCCGACTTCGACCGTGTCCCCTTCGGGCACGAGAATTTCGGTCAGGACGCCGGCGGCCGGCGATGGCACCTCGGAGTCGACTTTGTCCGTCGACACTTCGAAGAGCGGCTCGTCACGTTCGACGGTGTCGCCGACACCCTTCATCCAGCGCGTGATCGTTCCCTCGGTCACCGTCTCGCCGAGTTGCGGCATCATCACGTCAGCCAAGGTGCAAACCCCTTCCGGTCAGTGCCAGCATCGTCTCGCCGAAGGTCTCCGACAGCGAGGGGTGCGGCTGAATGAATTGTGCGACTTCGTCGGGGAAGGCCTCCCAGTTCACGGCGAGATAGCCGCCGCTCAGTTGTTCGGTCACCCACGGCCCGCACATGTGCACGCCCAGGATGCGGCCGGCCGTCCCGTCGGCGCGCTGTTCGGCGATGATCTTCACCATGCCGTCGGTGTCGCCGATGATCTGAGCCCGGCTGTTTCCGCCGAACGGATCCTTCTTGACCAGGATCGGGATGCCCGCGTCCTTGGCCTGCTCCTCGGTCATGCCGCAGAAGGCGACCTCGGGGTGGCAGTAGATGGCCCAGGGCACCTTGGTGTTGTCGACGGGCACGACGGGCTCGCCGAGCATGCCCTTCACCGCCACGATGGCTTCGGCGAAACCGACGTGGGCCAGCTGTGGGGTACCGGCCACGATGTCGCCCACGGCCCAGACTCCGGGCACGCCGGTGCGCTGGTACTCGTCGGTGACCACGAAGCCGCGCTGGTCGATCTGCACCCCGACGCCGTCGGCCACCAGTCCCTCGGTGCGCGGCCGGCGGCCCACGGACACGACGATGGCCTCGACGTCGAACGTCTGGTCCCCCGCCTTCACACTCGTCACCTTGCCGTCGCTCGACGGCGTGTGGCTCTCGACCTTGACGCCCGTCACGATGTCGATGCCGTGCTTCTTGAAGGTACGGGCCACCAGGCGGACGATGTCACCGTCGCAGCCGGCCAGGATGCCGTCGAGCGCTTCGAGAATGGTCACCTTGGAACCCAGGTCGGAAAGCAGCGAGGCGAATTCACAGCCGACCACCCCGCCGCCGATCACGGCGACCGACGCCGGCAGTTCCTTGAGGTCGAGGAACTCGTCCGAGGTCATGACCCAACGCCCGTCCACTTCGAATCCGGGCAGGACGTGGGGCACCGAGCCGGCGGCCAGGACGACGTTGCGGCCCACCATCACCGTGCCGGCATCGTCACCGTCGAGCACCTCGACCCGGTGGTCGGCCAGCAACGTCCCGGTCCCGATGTAGGTGGTGACCTTGCGGCCCTTGAGCAGTCCGGCCAGTCCCTTCCAGAGCTTGTCGACCACGGCGTTCTTGCGGTCCTGGCTGACCGAGAAGTCGACCGAGACGTCGGAGACGTCGATGCCGAACTCCTTTGATCCGACGATGGTGCGGTGCACCGCGGCGGTCTCGAGGAATTCCTTGGCCGGGATGCAGCCCCGGTGCAGGCAGGTCCCGCCCACCTTGTCCCGCTCGATGATGGCCACCGAGAGTCCCGCTGCCGCGCCGTAGAGGGCCGTGGCATAACCGCCGGGACCACCACCGATGACGACGATGTCGAACTCTTCCTCGGTGCTCATCGACTGTCCTCTTCCTCTGAGCTCACGACGACCTTCCGGCGCGTTCGGCCCCCGAGACATCCCGATCGCACCAGGCGGACCCCGTCTCGCGCCACGCGCGTGTGCCCTGGGATCCTACCGTTCGCACCACCGGCCCAAGACGGTCGTTCAGCCGCTGTCGCCACTCCCGGCGTCGGCGGCGACGGTCGCCAGCTCGTCCACTCGGTCGTTCCAGCGGTCGCCCGAGTGCCCCTTGACCCAGCGGAAGCTGACCGGGACTTCGTGCGCAACGGCCAGTTCGATCAGCGGCTCCCACAGGTCGCGGTTGGCCACGGGCTTGTTCTGCGAATTCTTCCAGTTGCGGCGTTGCCAACCCTGCCACCAGCGGTCAGTGAAACA
Organism: uncultured Acidimicrobiaceae bacterium; assembly: GCA_963726545.1. Taxonomy (GTDB): domain Bacteria; phylum Actinomycetota; class Acidimicrobiia; order Acidimicrobiales; family RAAP-2; genus Bog-473. Next base: position 117,908 of record CAVSCV010000003.1, read on the forward strand.
CTTGACCACGTAGGTGGAGTCGCTCACCACCTCGATGCCCGAGGGTGACTCAGGAGTAAGCGCCCGCAGTGCCTCGAGCGCGGCGGTGATCTCCATGCGCTGATTGGTGGTGTGGCCCTCGGCACCGCTGGCGTAGCGACCGTCGGGTATGGCCCAGGCCCAGCCACCTGGGCCGGGGTTCCCCCGGCAGGCCCCGTCCGTATAGACGATGACCGACGTGCGCTCGGCATGCATGACAAATGTGTAACACCCCGGGAGCCCGGTCATGTGGAGGCCGTTCCTGCCGATACCGTTAAACAATGCTCTTCGACGGGATCAGCCACCAAGTCCCGGACACGGATCCGGACGAGACGGAAGAGTGGCTCGACTCGTTCGACGCCGTGGTCGACGCCCGGGGACGGTCGAGAGCGCGCTACCTGCTCATGAAGCTCTTGGAACGGGCCCGCACCAAGCAGGTCGACTTCCCGGCGGCGGTGTCGACCCCGTACGTGAACACCATTCCGGCCGACGCCGAACCCTGGTTCCCCGGCGACGAATACCAGGAGCGCCGGATCCGGGCCTACATCCGCTGGAACGCCGCGGCCATGGTCACCCGGGCGAACGCGCGCACCGAGGGTATCGGAGGGCATCTCTCGACCTACGCCAGCTCGGCCGCGCTCTACGAGGTCGGCTTCAACCACTTCTTCCGCGGCAAGGCGGACGGTGGGTACGGGGATCAGGTCTACTTCCAGGGTCACGCGTCGCCCGGCATCTACGCCCGCGCCTTCGTCGAAGGCAGGTTGACCGAGGAGCAACTCGACAACTTCCGCCACGAAGTCGGGGGCAACGGGCTCCCCAGCTATCCGCACCCACGCTCGCTCCCCGACTTCTGGGAATACCCGACGGTGTCGATGGGCCTCGGCCCGATCTCCGCCATCTACCAGGCGCACATCAACCGCTACCTCCACCTCCGCCGGCTGGTCGACACGTCGAACAGCCGCGTCTGGTGCTTCGTGGGTGACGGTGAGATGGACGAGCCCGAATCGATCGGCGCGCTCGGGGTGGCCGGACGCGAGCACCTGGACAATCTGATCTTCGTGGTCAACTGCAACCTGCAGCGCCTGGACGGGCCCGTGCGGGGCAACGGCAAGATCATCCAGGAGCTCGAGGCGGTCTTCCGGGGCGCCGGATGGAACGTGATCAAGGTCATCTGGGGCTCGCGCTGGGACGCGCTGCTGGCCAAGGACGTGGACGGCGTCCTGCTCGACCGCATGAACACCACGGTCGACGGGGAGTACCAGAAGCTGGCCGTCGAGTCGGGCGCCTACATCCGGGAACATTTCTTCGGCCCGGACCCGCGCCTGCGCAAGATGGTCGACGACCTCAGCGACGAGGAGCTCGTGTCGCTCCCTCGGGGCGGGCACGACTATCGCAAGCTCTATGCCGCGTACAAGCTGGCGACCGAGCAGCACGGCGCCCCGACGGTGATCCTGGCCAAGACGATCAAGGGCTGGACCCTGGGCCCCGAGATCGAGGCGCGCAACGCCACCCACCAGATCAAGAAGATGACCAAGGCACAGCTGCGCACGCTGCGCGACCGGCTGTATCTGACCGACGACATCCCCGAGGACGCGCTCGAGGGCGATCCGCCCTATATCCGCCCGGCCGAGGGCTCCGACGCCATGGAGTACCTGCGCGCCCGCGGGCGGGTACTCCAGGGACCGCTGCCCGTGCGGGTGGTACGCCGGAGACCGGCCCGCCGGCCTGCCGCCAAGGTGTTCGCCGAGTTCGCCTCCGGGTCGGGTAAACAGTCGGTCTCGACCACCATGGTGTTCGCCCGCCTGTTGCGCAACCTGGTCCGTGATCCCGACGTCGGCTCGGTGGTGGCCCCGATCGTCTCCGACGAGGCCCGTACCTTCGGTCTCGAACCGATCATCGCCGAGGCGAAGATCTACGCGCCCGACGGGCAGAACTACATCCCGGTCGACGCCGACCTTCCGCTGCACTACGCCGAGAGCTCATCGGGCCAGATGCTCCAGGAGGGCATCAGCGAGGCGGGCGCGCTGGCCTCGTTCATCGCGTTGTCCACCGCGTACGCCACCTGGGGCCAACCCATGGTCCCGGTCTTCCTCTTCTACTCCATGTTCGGCTTCCAACGGGTGGGCGACCTCGCCTGGTCGCTCGGCGACATCCGCGGGCGCGGCATCTTGGCCGGCTGCACGGCGGGGCGCACCACCCTGATGGGCGAGGGCCTCCAGCACGACGACGGGCACTCGCCCCTGCTCGCCTCGACCAACCCCGCCGCCATGGTCTACGACGCCTCCTTCGCCTACGAGGTCGCGGTCATCGTCGAAGAGGCCATCGCCGAGATGCTGGGCTCCGAGCCCCAGGACCGCTTCTGGTACCTGACCCTCTACAACGAGACCTACCCCATGCCGGCCATGCCCGAGGGTGAAGAGCGTGAGGCCGTCCGGCGCGGCATCATCGACGGGGCCTACCGCTACGCCGCCGCCCCCGAGGTCCCCGGGGACCTGCGGGCCAGCCTCTGCTTCTCCGGACCGATGTGGAAGGTGGCCATGGAGGCACAGCGCATCCTGGCCGAGCGCTACGACGTCGCCGCCGACACCTGGGCCGTGACGTCGTGGACCCGCCTGCGCACGGACGCGCTCGAGGTGGAGCGCTGGAACCGCTTGCACCCGGGCGACGAACCCCGTATCGCCTACATCACCAACGCCCTGGGCTCGGGCCCCGATCCCGTGGTCAGCATCACCGACTACATGCGCTCGGTCCCCGACCAGATTTCCCGCTTCGTCGACCGGCCCTACGGCTCGCTCGGCACCGACGGCTTCGGGCGCTCCGACAACCGCGAGGCGTTGCGCTCCTACTTCGAAGTGGACGCGGCCCACCTGGTGGTGGCCGTCCTGCACCAGCTCGCCCTGGCGGGCCGCCTCGACCGGACCGTGGTCAAGGGTGCCATCGACGATCTCGGCATCGAACCCGCACCCCAGGCACCGTTCACGACCTGAGCATCGCCACGAAGGTGGCCAGGACCTCTTCGGCACCTTCGGGCACCCGCAACGACAGCGTGCGCGTGTCGGCCGCCAGGTCGAGCGAGACGTCGAAGAAGGGACAGCACGCCTTTTCGCGCTGGCCCAGACTGACCGCCCGCACCAGCGCGGCATCCGACCCGTCCAGGACCAGGCGCACGGACGTGGCGTCGGCGGTGAGGGTCCGGGTCGACGAGGCCACCAGCGCCCGCCACTCCTCCACCCGGTCGGTGAGCGCTCCGGCGTCGAGACTGCAGGCGATGGGGCCGCAGTCGTCGGTCACGACCGGGCCACCAGGATGTCGCGGGTGAGCTCCATGTGGCCCAGGTGCTGGTACAGCTCCCGGAGGAGGTGGACCAGCACCGCCCCCTTCCGCAGGTCGTAGGGCACGGGGTCCTCGGGATGGGGACGGACGCAGCCCGGCGCGGCCATGGGGTCGTGCCCCGCGATGTCTTCGGCCAGACGGCGTCGGGCCGCGCCCGCCCGCTCCGCCAGCTCCTCGACCCCGCCCTGGGCCACGAACTCCGTCGACCGGTCGCGGCTGAAGTCGCGTTCGGCCACCGTCCCACCACCCCAGTACTCCATGACCCCCAGGCAGTGGGTCAGGACGGCGTAGGGCGAGTTGGCGCCGGGCAGATCGGGTCGCCGGTTGGCCAGGTCGTCACCGAGCTCCACCACGATGCCCACCATGGCGTCGAGGGCCTGGTCGACGAACCACAGGTAGTCGGCCGGGAGGAGGGTGACCGATCCCCCACGCTCAGTGGGCGATCCAGGCATCAGGGTCGGTGACCAACTTCTGTACGTGGTTGGGGAGCTTGCCCGTGATGACGTCGGTCAGGGTGATCTTCTCGAGCACCGTACGCAGGGAAGCCCGCACGGCCACCCATACCTGCTGGAGGTGTTCGGCCGCCCCGTCGTAGGAGGTGGCCTCGGGCCGGAAGCCCCGCACTTCGGCCAGCGGGCCGTCGAGGGCGCGGATGACGTCGGCGATCGTGATCGAGTCGGGGTCACGGGCCAGGCGGTACCCGCCCTCGGCGCCGCGCTGGCTCGCCACGATCCCGGCCCGGCGCAGATCGGCCAGGATGGCGCCGAGGAACCGGGGCGGCAGCCCCTGTTCGCCCGCCAGGTACTCGGCGGTCTGGGGCGTTCCCGCCGCGGCCAGCGCCAGCAGGGCGCGGATGCCGTAATCCACCTTGGCCGGGATGTGCATGGGCAGAGTCTGCCGCGCCGCGGGACCCAGGTCACGCACTGGGGTCGGCATGGCCGTGACAAGATCTCAGATATGGCACGCGCCCACCTCCATTTGAGCGGCGATCCCGAGGCCGACGCGGTCCTCAGCCGCGACCCCCTGGCCCTGCTCATCGGCATGGTGCTCGATCAGCAGATCCCGCTCGAGAAGGCCTTCTCGAGCCCGGCCGAACTGGTCCGCCGTCTCGGGCGCTCCCTCGACGCCGCCGCCATCGCCGCCATGGATCCCGACGAACTGGCCACGGTCTTCAAGGAGCGCCCGGCCCTGCACCGCTTTCCCGGATCGATGGCGGGCCGGGTGCAGGCCGTCTGCCGCACCGTGGCCGAGGACTACGGCAACAAGGCCGAGAACGTGTGGACGGGTGCCAAGGACGGCAAGGACCTCTTGGCCCGGGTGCAGGCACTCCCCGGCTTCGGCGAGCAGAAGGCCAAGATCTTCGTCGCCCTCCTCGGCAAGCAGCTGGGCGTGCACCCCGACGGCTGGCGGGCCGCCTCCAAGCCGTTCGGGGCCGAGGGCACCTATCTCTCCGTGGCCGACATCACCGACGCCGAGAGCATGGCCAAAGTGCGAGCCAAGAAGAAGGCGGCGAAGGCCAAGGCACGCGCGTCGGCGTGAGCGGCGGTTTCGACCTCGCCGGCCGCCATCTCTATCTCTGCACACCCGACCGCCCGGACCTGGCGGACTTCGTTGCCGCCTGCATCGCGGGCGGGGTCGACGTGGTGCAGCTCCGGGACAAGCAGTTGGACGCCCGCCCGTTGCTGCAGCGGGCGGCCGTGGCGCAAGACGTGTGCCGTGCCGCGGGAGTCCCATTCGTCCTGAACGACCGCCCCGACTTGGCGCTGGCCGTCGGGGCCGACGGGGTGCACGTCGGGCAGGACGACGCTCCGGTCGCGCTGGCCCGGCGCATCCTGGGTCCCGACGCCATCGTCGGCCTCTCTACGCACAGCCCGGCCGACCTCGACGGCGCCATGGCCGAGGACGTGTCGTACATCTCCGCCGGTCCGGTCGAGGAGACGCCGACCAAACCCGGTCGCGCCGGGACGGGACTCGACTATGTCAGTCGGGCCAGCGCACGCTCCAGTGTTCCCGTCTACGTGACTGGTGGCGTGACGACCGAGAAGATTCCGGCACTGGTCGCGGCTGGCGTCCGCCACTTCGTCGTGGTGCGTGCTCTGACCCGTGCGCCCGACGCACAGCGCGCGGCTCGGGCCCTTCGTGACGCCATCGATCGTGCGTTGAGTACTCCGCGAGAGCCATGACCTCAGGCGGCTCGGGGGCGGCGGCCGCCTGAACCGACAGTGCGTTGGCGTTGGCGTTGGCGTTGGCCAGTGCCGGGACCGGATCGGCCGGCGGGACTGGAAGGGCGACCGTGCGGGGGTCGCGCAACGTCTGCTCGACCGCCTCGGCGTCGAAGGGTGCCCGCTCGGACGCGCCGGCGGCCACCGGCGGCATTTCGAAGGGTGCCAGGGCCATGGCGTCGGCCACCCGCACCCCGGTCGACTCGACTTCGACCGGCCGGGTCGTCCGATAGGCCAAGAAGCCGATGATCGGTGACAGGACGAGCGCGCCGACCAGGACCCAGCCCCACGTCGGCAGGGCAGCCCACTGGCGGACGCCGAACACGGACGAGCTGGTCTTCGGCCCGTAGAGCCAGGTGAGCCGGGAGGGGGGCACGACCGGAACCCGATGGCCCCCGGCCACGGTCAACTGGGCCGGCAGCAGTCCGGTGTTGACGAAGAGTCCCTTGAACCATCCGCGGTGATGGGGGTCGGCCACGTTCTCGATCAGCTCGCCCCGGATCAGTGGGCGCAAGATGATCAGGGGCACCGCCACGATCAGCACGCCGAAGGTGCGCTCGAAGCTGCGCCGGTTGCGCAGGCGGTAGGCCCGACGGGCGAACAGGAGCACGACCGTGCCCGCCGCCACCATGGGCAACGCACGCAGCCACCAGCCCAGCCCGGCCACCGTGAAGGACACCCGCCCGACGACGTCGCTCGGCGGTACCACCCAAGGATCGGGTGAGGCTTCGGCATCACCCTTGGTGGTGAACGAGCCGTTGCCCTCCACCTTCACGACGCGGTGCGTGAAGGTGGAGTGCTGTCCGGGTGGCCGGAAGGTCACGAGCTCGCCGGGATGCACGGCGCCCTCGAGCGGCTGCACCGCCACCAGCGAGCCCACGCAGACCGTGGGGCACATCGACGGTGTCGTCATGGCCAGCAGCCGGCCGCCCGAGAGGTACCAGCCGAAGACCGCCAACGCGCTGAGGGCCACCGACACGCCGAGCAGCGCGGTGAGGGCGCCGACACGCGGCCCCTTGACCTGGGCGTGCCGTGCCACCTACATCCCCACCGTGGCACTGGCGTAGACGAGGTTCGCCGACCACCCGGTGCGCGACACGCCGAAGTCGAGCCCGGGCAACAGGTCGAGGCCGGCGACGCCGGGTGGGGACGCCGTCGTGAGGGCGAACGTCACGGTGAGCTGTACCGGTGCGGCGGTGGAGGGCGCGGCGAGTGGCGCCATGGCGGCCAACGACGCGAGCAGCGTGGTCGGGGCCGGCGCAGGGCACGAGCCGGGCCCGGAGGGCAGGGCGCAGCTGGTCGTCCCGGCCGCGACCTGCTGCACGGTCGCCTCGACGCGCTGGCAGGGGACCGTGCTGCCTCCGCCCGACACCGCCACGGCGCCGGTGTAGGCCTGGGTCCCAGAATCGGCCATCTCCCAGTTCTCGGTCGGCGGGACGTCCGAGCTGAGCGTGCTCTCGTAGGCCGCGGCGGACCCCGCTGCGGCCAGGGCCGAGACCTGGGCCCCGGTGGCCGCCGCGGGGGACAGCGAGACCATGGAGAGGGTGCCGGCGAAGAAGCCGCTGGGCGGACCGTTGAGCCACGTCGGCACGCCCTCGGGGCCCCACCCGACCGCCGGGTACCAGCCGTTCTGACTGGCCACACCGCTGAGCGCCGGCACGCTGCCCTGGGCCGTTCCGTCGAGGTACAAGGTGGACGAGGGCCCGGCGAAGGTGGCGGCGGCCAGGTGCCAGGTGCCGTCGGTGACCGCGCCGGTGCTCGTCGTCTCCGACGGCAGCGGGTCCCCCAGTGCGGTGAGGGTCACGACGCCCCAGACCAGCTGGCCCGACCCGTCGATCCAGAGGTCGAGGTCGCTGTCGGGCGACCCGGTGTCGAACTGCGAGCTGGAGAGGCTGAAGATGGTGCCGCTCGCCCCGGGTGCCGCCTTGAACCAGGCGAGCAACGTGAAGCTGCCCGGGGTGGAGTACGGGGCGGTCGACTCGAACCACCCGCTCGAGCCGTCGAGGGCGATGCCGGTCCCGCCGAGGGGCCCGCTCTGCCGCGTAGCTCACGCCGCCCATGGCCAGAGCGGTGTCGTGCGACTCGTCGTCGCGGAGCTGGGCCACGCCGCAGGTCGACGACACCGCCGCCGCGGTGGGGTCGATGGTGCCGGGCTCGCTCAGGGTCGTCGTGGCCGCCGACCCCGCCGGGCTCAGCGTGCCGGTCGGCAGCGGGTCCCCCGGACAGGTGGCGCTGTTGGTGCTGATCGGGGCCACCGTGCTCGACGAGGTGCAGCCGACGCCGACCGGGGTCACCCCCCCGAGGAGCAACGTGCCGGTCGAGAACGTCCCGGTCGAGTTGGCCAGCTGTCCCCCGAAGCCGGCCCAGGCCAGCCCGGCGCCGGCCAGGGTCAGGGCGACGACGGTGGCGAGGCCGCCCAGACCCAGAACCCGCCGACGGGCGCGTCGCCGCCCGAGGGCGGCGGTGTCGGGTCGGGCGTCCATGACTGCAGCACGATCAGGAGGCCGTCGGCCCCCCGGACGCGCGGCGGCCCGCTCCGGCCACCTCGTCGGAAAGGCAGACCAGAGCGGGCCCCACGGGTGCTATTGGGTGATGGACCAGGTCAACGGGATGGTTGCCGTCAGACCTTGGTCGGCGTTGGTCGCCCCCGGGTCCAGCTCCACGGTGAACACGTATGTGGCCGAGTCGCTGGCCGCCAGTGGCGACATGGGTGTGGTGGTGAAGTTGGTCGAGGCCATGCTGGCGAGCGTGTCGGCATTCGACACCCCCGGGCATGTCGCCGTCTGCGTCGGGAAGACGCACTTGTCCGTCGCACCACTCGTGGTGTTGGCCACGGTGACGTCGACCTCACCACAGAAGCCGGCCGTGTCCTGGCCGACGTAGCCCCCGTCGTCGCTGGCCGCCGCGGCCGTGCAGGCGCCAGTGGCCAACTCGGCGGCCGTGGTGCCGACATTGCCGACGTTGGTCAGCGTGACGGTCGTGGCGACCGGTGTACCGGCCGGAACCTGGTCCAGCGCGGCGCCGAGGTCGTCACCCGTGCAGCTGCCGGTATTGGCGGCGGAAACGGTGCCCCCACTGCCCGTGCCGGTCGAGAAGCAGCTCGTCGACGCGACGCCCTCCTCCAGCTGAATGGTGCCCGAACTGAACGTGTTCGTCGGGTTGTCAACCGTGGCCGAGAATCCACCGAGCGTCATGCCGGCGGTAGCGCCCAGCGCCACCACAGCCACGACCGCAGCGGCCAGACCCTTTCGATCGGCCAGGATGCTCCTGGTCAGTCGCATATTTTTCCCCTCCTTTGACGGGGGACGGATCTGATCCGTCCACCGTGGGCGCTGACCCCGTCGGCACGTCCGTGCGCCGCGGTACTCATCGAGCACCCAAAATGCGCTTCGGCGCATGCAACGGGGGCATTGAGCCGTGATGGCCCGTTGGAGTGGAGATGGTGGCTTTGTTGTGTCCGGGTTGTCGGCGTCGACTAGTGGCGCCGCTCGAGCCAGCCGACGAGCACGGCGATGGCCCGGGGGTCGGCGCGCAACCAGTGCCCGGCGCCCAGCACGACGTGCAGTTCGGAGGGCCCGGTGGCCGCGTCGACCAGGGCGCGCATTCCCGCCACGGGCACGTCGGGGTCTTCGGAGCCGTGCACCAGCAGGATCGGGCGACCCTTGAGCAGCGCGGCGTCCTCGGCCGGGTGGAGGACCGAGAGCTCCTTGGCCCAGGCCTCGACCGACTCGGGGAAGTCCGGGGAGGTGATCACGCCGGTACGGCGACAGTGGGCCAGGAAGGCCTCGGGATCCCCGATCAGCGGCCCGAGCTCGTCGGGTGTGCCCAGGCAGGCGATGCCGGCGATGCGCTCGTCCTGGGCGGCCAGGTGCAAGGCCAGCACTCCGCCGAAGCCGAAGCCCACGGCGAAGCGCGGCTCGCTCTCGGGAATCTCCGCATCGGCCAGGAAGGTCAGGTCCTCGAGCCAGCCGAGCGCGGAGAAGTCCCCGCTCGAATCACCGGCGCCGCGCAGCGCGCCGGTGGTGACGTGCCAACCCGACTCCCGGGCCAGCCGGTCGGCCAGGGCGGGGAAGGTCAGGGCGACGTCGGCCGCCGCCCCCTTGGGCCGGGGCAGGTCGTGACAGAGGATGACGTGGCCGCGGACCGGGGCGCCAGGCGTCGTCGCGCTGGTGTACGACGACAGGTCACCGGCCGGGCCGGGGCGGAGCCTGAATGGCCCCGCCACTCAGATCCCGATGCGCTGTGCCAGCAGCTCGCGGTGGTACGACGGATCGCCCAGGAGCAGCTCGGAGGACTTGGCCCGCTTGAAGTAGAGGTGAGCCGGGTGCTCCCAGGTGAAGCCGATGCCACCGTGGATCTGGATGTTCTCCGCGGCCGAGTGGAAGTACGCCTCGGAGCAGTAGGACTTGGCCAGGCTGGCCACCACGGGGAGCTCGTCGGAGTCCTCGGCCGCGGCCCAGGCGGCGTAGTAGGCCGCCGACTTGGCCGACTCGACCTCGAGCAGCATGTCGGCGCACTTGTGCTTGATGGCCTGGAAGCTGCCGATGGGGCGGCCGAACTGAATGCGCGTCTTGGCGTACTCCACGGAGGCGTCGAGCACGTGCTGAGCCCCGCCGACCTGCTCGGCGGCCAGGGCCACCGCGGCAAGGTCCAGCGTCTTGGACAGCCCCGCCTCGGCGCCGCCGTCGGTGCCGATCAGCACGGCCGGGGTGCCGGAGAACTCGAGCCGGGCCTGCTTGCGCGTCTGGTCCATGGTGGGCAGCGCGGTGCGGGTGAGGCCGGCCGCGTCGCCGGCGACCGCGAACAGCGTGACGCCGGCACCGGTGCGGGCGGCCACGATGATGAGGTTGGCCACGTGGCCGTCGATGACGAACATCTTGTGGCCGTCGAGCGCCCAGCCGTCGCCCTTCTTGGTGGCGGCCAGTTCGATGCCGCCGAAGTCCCACTTGCCGTTGTCCTCGGTGATGGCCAAGGTGGCGATGGTCTCGCCCGAAGCGATCCCGGGCAGGTAGCTCTTCTTGGCGTCGTCGTCGCCCGAGGTGAGCAGCGCGTTGGCGCCGAGCGCCACCGAGGAGAAGAACGGCGCGCACAGCAGGGCGGCGCCCATCTCCTCGAGCACGACGAGGAGCTCCACGTAGGTGAAGCCGGAGCCGCCGAACTCCTCGGGGATGGTCAGCGACTGCAGGCCGAGCTGGTCGGCCATCTGGCTCCAGACCGCCGGGTCGTAGCCCTCGGTGGTGTCCATGAGCCGGCGCACTTCGGTCTCGGGCGACTTCTCGGCCAGGAAGCGGCGCACCGCGGTCCGCAGCTCCTCCTGCTCGTCACTGAAGGCGAAATTCATGCATGGGCTCCTCTGCCTCTGCCCCCGGCAGCCCGGCCGGCGGTGTTCTCGCTTCTCAGATTGGGTGTCTACCACTCCGGGGCCCGGGCCGACCAGACGCCGGCCCGGCTGTGCCACGCTGGGGGGATGGGACAGCTGGAGCAAATCTGGAGCGACGCCAACGCCGAGGTCCACCAGATCGTGGTGGGCCCCATGGACAACAACGTCTACATCCTGCGCTGCCGCCGCACCGGCGAGGCCATGCTGATCGACGCGGCCAACGAGCACGAGGAGCTGCTGAAGATCTGCCGGGACCTCGGGGTGAACCAGGTGGTCGAGACCCACGGCCACTGGGACCACATCCAGGCCGTGCCCGCCGTGCGCGAGGCCGGCATCTCCGTGGCCGTGACCAGCGCCGACGCCGGCATGCTGCCCAGCTACGACCTCATCCTCGAGGACGACGAGCAGCTCCGCGTGGGCGACCTGCGCCTCAAGACCCTGGCCACGCCGGGCCACACCCCCGGTTCCATCTGCTTCGCCGTCGAGGGCACCAACCTCCTGTTCACCGGGGACACCCTCTTCCCGGGCGGGCCGGGCAACACCACCTTCGAGAACGCCGATTTCTCCACCATCATTCAGTCGATCGACCGGCGCATCTTCGCCGCCTTCGACCCCGACACCCTCGTGCTGCCGGGCCACGGCACCTCGACCACGGTGGGCAACGAGTCCCCTCACCTGCAGGAATGGGTCGACCGAGGTTGGTGAGGACCGCCGGTTCGGGGCCAGGCGGGCGGCGCGCGGCCGCTTGTCCTGAAAATCCGACCAAAACGGTAAGCTTTTAGTAATGGAGACCGCACCCCCGCTGCTCGAAATCCGTGACCTGCACGTGTCGGCCGAGGACGGCGCCATCCTGCGCGGTGTCGACCTCGTGGTCGGCGCCGGCGAGGTCCACGCCCTCATGGGTCCCAACGGCGCGGGCAAGTCGACCCTGGCCGGCGCCCTGCTCGGGCATCCGGCCTACACGGTGACCCAGGGCGCCATCCTGCTCAACGGCGAGGACGTCACCGGGTGGACGACCGACGTGCGGGCCAAGGCCGGCCTCTTCCTCGCCTTCCAGTACCCCGAGGCCATCGAGGGCGTGTCGGTCACCCAGTTCCTGCGCCAGGCCATGGCGGCGCGCAAGGACAGCGAGGTCTCGGTCCTCGAGGTGCGCGTGCTGATGACCGAGTGGATGGAGCGGCTCGGCATGGACACCTCCTTCGCCAGCCGCCACCTCAACCAGGGGTTCAGCGGCGGCGAGAAGAAGCGCAACGAGATCCTCCAGATGGCGCTGCTCGAACCGCTCGTCGCCGTGCTCGACGAGACCGACTCGGGGCTCGACATCGACGCGCTGCGCGTCGTCGGCCGCGGCGTGCGCGCCGTGCGCGAGGCCCGTCCCGAGCTCGGCGTGCTGGCCATCACGCACTACGAGCGCCTGCTCACCGAGTTGGTGCCCGACGTGGTCCACATCCTGGTCGACGGGCGCGTCGTCGAGAGCGGCGGGCCCGAGCTGGCCCGCACCGTCGAGACCGCGGGCTACGAGGTGTGGCGATGACGTCGAGCCCCTCCGCGGGCGGCAACGCCGCCACCCCGCTCAACGTGGAGGCGTTGCGCAAGGACTTCCCGCTGCTCACCCGCACGGTCAACGGACGGCCGATCGTCTACCTCGACTCGGCTTCCTCCGCCCTCCAGCCCCAGTCCGTCATCAGCGCCATGACCCGCTACTACGAGACGACACATGCCAACGTGCACCGCGGCGTCTACGCCACGGCCGAGGAGGCGACGGCGCTCTACGAGCGGGCCCGGGTGATCACCGGCCGCTTCGTCGGCGCGCCCGATCCGGCCCGCGAGATCGTCTTCACCAAGAACACGACCGAGTCGCTCAACCTGGTGGCCCACTCGTGGGGCCGGGCCAACCTGCGGGCGGGCGACGCCGTGCTGCTGACCGAGATGGAGCACCACGCCAACATCGTGCCGTGGATGATCCTCGCCGAGGAGCTCGGCGGTCTGGACCTGCGCTACATCCCGATCGACGGCGACGGTCGCCTCGTCCTCGACGACCTGGCCGCGCTGGTGGACGGGGTGAAGCTGGTCGGCATCTCGTGCATGTCGAACGTGCTCGGGACGATCAACCCGGTGCGCGTCGTGGCCGACGCGGCGCACGCGGCCGGCGCGGTGGTCGTGGCCGACGGCGCGCAGCTGGTGGCCCACGCGCCCGTCTCGGTGCGCGAGCTCGGCGTCGACTTCCTGGCCTTCTCGGCCCACAAGATGATGGGCCCGACCGGCATCGGCGTGCTCTGGGGCCGGCGCGAACTGCTCGAGGGGATGGGCCCGTTCCTCGGGGGCGGCGGCATGATCCTCGACGTGAAGCTCGACTCGTTCCGGCCGGCCGAGTCGCCGACCCGTTTCGAGGCGGGCACCCCGCCCATCGCCGAGGCGGTCGGGCTGACCGCGGCGATCGCCTACCTGGGCGACATCGGCATGGACCGCATCCGGGCCCACGAGCTGGAGCTGACCAACCACGCGCTGGCCCGCCTGGACGAGAAGCTCGGGGCCGACGTCACCGTGTTCGGCCCGCCGCCCGGCGACGACCGTGGCGGCGTCCTCTCCATCGCCTACCGCGACGTGCACGCGCACGACCTGGCCCAGGTGCTCGACCAGTTCGGCGTGTGCGTGCGGCCGGGGCACCACTGTGCCAAGCCGCTGATGCGCAAGCTCGGCGTGCAGGCCACGGCCCGGGCCTCGCTGTCGCTCTTCTCGTCCGAGGACGACATCGAGGTGCTGATCGAGGGATTGGTGGAAGCCGGTAGGTTGTTCGGCTGATGGCCGACCTCGAAGAGCTCTACCGGGAGATCATCCTCGACCACTACCGCTCCCCCCGAAACCGGGGCGAGCTGGAGTCGCCCCCCGCCCACCGGGTCGAGGGGTTCAACCCGCTCTGCGGCGACGAAGTGGTCGTGAGCATTCTGGTGGAGGACGGCAAGCTGGCCGACCTCAAGATCGGCGGCTCGGGCTGCTCCATCAGCCAGTCGTCGGCCTCGCTGATGTCGGCCGCCGTCAAGGGCAAGGAGCTCGACGAGGTGCGCCGGCTCATCGGCACCTTCAAGGGGTTGATGTCGATCCACGAGGCCTCGCTCGAACCCGAGACCGAAGAGGACGGGCTGGCCGCCGAGGCCAAGCCGGTCGACCTGGCCGAGCTCGGTGAGCTGGCCGCGCTCCAAGGCGTGGTGAAGTTCCCCGTCCGGATCAAGTGCGCGACCCTGAGCTGGAACGCGCTGGCCCAGGGGCTCGACGAGGTGGCGGCGGCCGTTTCCTAGCCCGCCCCGCGCCGGCTCAGTGCCGCGTGCGGCTCAGCTCGGCGTGCAGGGAACCGGGTTGAACGATGGCGCGGTGGTCGTGGTGGCGGCCGGCGCGGTGGTCGGCGTGGTCTTGCTCGGGGTCGTGGTCGGCGGGGCCGTCGTGGTCGTCACCGTCGGTGGCGGCTCGGGTACGCCGTTCGCGTTCGGGGGTGGGTTGGTCGGGCTGATCAGGCTGGAGCCGAAGATGCTCACCAGCATCTGTTGCGCCGCCGGCTGGTCGACGGTGAGGACGTCGCCCAGGTCGCCGAAGCCGTTGGTCGCCTCGGTGGGCAGGGTCTGACCTTGCAGCGCGGCGGGGTCGAACGAGCGGTAGTCGAGGGCCAGGCCGATCAGCTCGTTGAAGCCGAAGCCGTCGTCGATGGTCACGCCTTCGTGGATGGAGCTGAGGAACGCGTTGACGGTCAGCGGGCTCACCTTCGACTTGGCCGACGCGATGAGGGCGCGCAGGAACACGTCCTGGCGCTGGATGCGCCCGAAGTCGCTCGTCCCGTCGGTGTGCCAGTAGCCGTTCGTGTAGTACTCGTAGTGACGGGCCCGGGCCGTGGCCAGGGCCTGGAAGCCGGTGACCAGCTGGCACCCCGGCGTCGTGATGTTGAGGCCCGAGAACGAGTCCTTGGCCGGGTACGGGAAGTCCAGGTAGATGCCACCGAGGGCGTTCACCGCATCTTGGAAGCCAGAGAAGTCCACCTGGACCACGTGGTTGACGACGATGCCGAAGTTGGCGGTGATCGTCTTGACCAGCTGGTTGGCCCCGGTGTTGTACGCCGCGTTGATCCGGTTGTAGCGGCCGAACTGCTCGCTGTCGGGCGGCAGCATGGAGATCACCGTGTCGCGCGGGATGGAGATCGTCTGGATCGTCTTGGTGGCCGGGCTCACCCGCCAGAGCTGCACCACGTCGCTGCGCTGCCCGGTCACGACCGACGCCGAGCCGAACTCGGAGGCGGCCTGGCCCGTGTCGCCCACCCGTGAGTCCGAGCCGATGACCAGGATGGTGAAGGGCGCACCGCTGGCCGCGGCCACCTCGTCCGCGATGTGGACCTTGCTGATCTGCTGGTACCGGTACCAGAGGTAGCCGTAGCTGCCGCCCACGACGAGCCCGATCAGGACGAGGACGCTGACGAGCGAGACGACCACCTTGCGCCGGGTGCTCCAGCGCGCCCGGCCACTGCGACGCCGCCCTTTGGGGGCCGACGCGTCGATGCGATCGCCGAGCGCCCGCAGGCCCGATTCGTTCGCCAGCTGCCCGGGGTCCTCGCCGCCGCTCATCTGACGACCCAGCGCGGACAGGCCCTCCTGGTTGGCGGGCTTCCTGCCGGGACGGCCGGGTGGACGAGGCGGCCCGTCGCCGGGTGGACGGCCGTTTGCCATGGCGGACCACGGTACCAAGGCCCAGGTCGAATTTGGGGTCACGGGCGGCGCCGTGACCAGGGTGGACGCCCTACTGGTAGCCGGCGTACCCCGTGCGCTCGAGCTCGAGCGCGAGCGCGGCGTCACCGGTGGCCACGATGCGCCCGCCCACCAGCACGTGCACCAGGTCGGCCTCGAGCTGCACCAGGAAGCGGTTGAAGTGCGTGATGGCGAGCAGGCCGACGTCCCACTCGGTCGTGGCGTGCTGGAGGCGGCGGGCCACCTCACCCAACGCGTCGACGTCGAGCCCGGAGTCGATCTCGTCGAGAATGCAGACGGCGGGGCGCAGCACGCCCAGCTGCACCATCTCGGTGCGCTTGCGCTCGCCCCCCGACAGGTCGACGTTGACCGGGCGCAGCAGGAGCTTGGGGTCGAGCCCGACCGACTTGGCCTCCTCGGCCATCCGCTCCTCCATCGACGGCGCGCCCGACGGTCCGTCGCCCGGAGCCCGGTCGGCCGCGAAGAGCAGGTCGCGCAGGCTCACGCCGGGCACCTCGACCGGGTGCTGCAGGGCCAGGAACAGTCCGGCCTGCGCCCGCCGCCAGGCCGGAAGCCCGGTCAGCTCCTCGCCGTCCATGCGGATGCTGCCCGCCGTCACCTCGGTGCCGGGCCGGCCCATGAGGGCGTGGGCCAGGGTGCTCTTGCCCGAGCCGTTGGGGCCCATGATCACGTGGACCTCGCCCGAACGCACGGTCAGGTCGACCCCGTGCAGGACTTCGCGGCCACCGGCCGACGCGTGCAGGTCGCGCACCTCGAACACGTGCTCGCCGCTCACGGCAGCACCACCGAGACGGTGTCGCCGGCCACCTCGACGGGGTACACGGCGACCGGCTGGGTGGCCGGGAGCGAACAGGCCTCACCGGTGCGCAGGTCGAACGTGCTGCCGTGGCGGGGGCACTCGATTTCGCACTCCTCCGCCCAGACCTCGCCCTCGGACAGCGAGTAGTCCTCGTGGCTGCACTCGTCGTCGACGGCGTGGAAGTCGTCGCCGATGCGCACGAGCGCGATACGGCGCCCGGCCACGTCGAAGCGGCGGGCCTGGCCCGCGGCCAGCTCGTCGGTGCGGCAGAGGGCCACGGTCTCAGGCACGGGCTGGCTCCAGCCGGCCCGCCAGGGCGCGGTCGAGCCGCACGTGGACCTCGCGCTCGAGCAGGACCGTGGCCTCGGGGACCGGGCTCCGGTCCACGATGGCGTCGAAGAAGCCGCGCACGATCAGCCCCTCGGCCTCCTCGGGCGGCACGCCGCGCGACTCGATGTAGTAGCGCTGGTCCTCGTCGACCGGGCCCACCGTCGAAGCGTGCGAGCAGCGCACGTCGTTCTCGAGGATGTCGAGGTTGGGGACCGAGTCGGCGTGCGCCCCCTCGCTCAGGACGAGGTTGTGGTTGGTCTGGCGGGCGTCGGAGCGCACGGCGCCGCGGTGCACCCGGATGAGACCGCTGTAGACCGAGCGCGACACCCCGGCCACCGCGCCCTGGCACAGCAGCTCGCTGGTCGTCCGGGGGGCCACGTGGTCCTGGAGGGTGCGGATGTCGTGCACCTGGGTGCCGTCGCCCAGGTAGGTGGAGAGGATTTCGCTGTGGGCGTCCTTGCCGTTCACCGACACGTCGGCGCGGACCCGCTCGTAGGCCCCGCCCAGCCCGACGGTGAAGGTGCGCAGGTGCGCACCGCTCGCCCCGCGCCCGGCCAGGCGGGCGAGCGACCAGTCGTCGTCGGGCAGCGTCTGCAGCGAGACGTAGCCCAGGGCTGCCCCGTCCTCGGCCACCAACTCGGTCACCGGCACCACCAGCGCCCGGGGCCGACCGGCCGGGCCGGTGAACACCTCGACCACCGAGACGGCAGCGCCCTCCCCCGCCCGCACGCACAGACGCGGGAAGACGGCGGCGCCCGCGGCGTCACACCAGTGCACGACGAGCAGCGGACCGGCCACCCGGGTGCCGGCGGCGACGTCGATCACGACGGCGTCGGCGGCGAAGGCGTCGTTGAGGCGCACCAGCGCATCGCCCCCCTGCTGCACCGAGCCGAGCAGGGCTTCGGCCGAGGCCACCTCGGAGGCGGGGCCGAAGGCGAACCCCCCGGCCGCGGCGCCCGCGCCGGCGACGGGCCGCCCGTTGTGCACGAGCAGCGAGCCGGCGACGGAGCCGAGCGCGCCCGTCAGCTCGGCCAGGAGGGCGGGACCGGCACCGTCGGCCGCCGGAGCGGCGGCGGGGACCGGTGCGAAGGCCTCGAGGTCGAGGTGATCGATGGGCGAGTAGCGCCACACCTCCTCGCTCTCGCTGGGCAGCGACATGGAGGCGAAGGCCTCGAACCCGGCGGCCCGACGCCGACGCAGCCAGTCCGGCCCGGGTAGGGCCGCGGAAGCCTCGGCGGTAAAGGTGTGCAGGGTGGGTCCTCTCCCTCGATCTGGGGGCGCGCAACGCAGCCCATCCACTCTACTGGCCCCCTTTGGCCTCCTGAACTTGGGCGTTAGCCTGGTGCGCATGGGAGACATCGCCAGTTTCGAGTCGCCGGTGCTCAGCATCGAGGTGGAGGACACGGTGGCCACGGTGTGGCTGGACCGCGCCGAGGCCCGCAACGCCATGGGCGTCGACCTCTGGCGCGACCTGCCCCGAGCCATGGAGGCGGTGAGCACGGACGCCGCGGTCCGCGTCGTCGTGGTGGCCGCCAAGGGACCCCACTTCTCGGTGGGCCTCGACCTCAAGGCGATGGGCGCGATGCTGACCGGCGGCGGCAGCGGGCCTCCGAGCGAGCAGAGCGGGGCGGCCCCGCCTTCCCTGGCCGACCGCGCCCGGCGGGCCCGGCTCAACGTCCTGCAGCTCCAGGACGCCATCACGGCGGTGGCCGACTGCCCCAAGCCGGTGATCGCCGCGGTGCACGGCTACTGCATCGGAGGCGGCGTGGACCTCATCGCGGCCTGCGACATCCGGCTCGCCTCGGCCGACGCCGTCTTTTCGGTGCGCGAGGCGAAGATGGCGATCGTGGCCGACCTGGGCAGTCTGCAGCGGCTGCCCTCCATCATCAGCGCCGGCCACCTCAACGAGCTGGCCCTCACGGCCAAGGACATCAGCGCGGAGCGGGCGAAGGAGATCGGCCTGGTCAACGACGTCGCGGCCGACGCCGACGGCGTGTACAAGGCGGCCCGGGCCCTGGCCGGCGAGGTCGCCGCCAACTCTCCGCTGGCCGTGCAGGGCACCAAGGCGGTGCTCCGCGCCAACGAGGGGCGCACGGTGGCCCAGGGCCTCGACTACGTGGCGACCTGGAACGCCGGGCAACTGGCTTCGGACGACCTGACCGAGGCGGTCACCGCGTTCATGGAGAAGCGCCAGCCCAAGTTCACCGGCCGCTGACGCGGCGGTCGGGCGCGGCGCGCCTCAGCGGCGGCGACGCCACCAGCGGCTGCCCTGGCGCTCCTTGCGGGCGTCCTCGGCCCGGGCCTCTTCGAGGATTCCCGGGGCCACCTCGTTGACGATCTCCTCGGCCGAGTCGAGCAGCTCGGCGATGGCGGCCCCGTCGCCGGCCGGCTCGTCCTCGATCGCCGGCTCGACCAGGCTGCCGTGGACCCAGCCCACGTCGGCCATGCGCCGCTTGTACTTGGGGCAGTCGTCGGGACAACGCCAGGGCGCCTCGGGCGCCAGGTCGAGGCGGCAGAAACGGGCGGCCTCGCCCGAGTCGTAGGTCCGGCTCTGGAAGTTGACGCACTCCTCGCGCATCGGCATCGGATTATGGTGCCACGCTCGAGGTACGGCCGCCGTTCAGCCGACCGAGCCCTCCATCTGCAGCTCGATGAGGCGGCTCCACTCCACGGCGTACTCCATGGGCAGCGTGCGGGTGACCGGCTCGATGAAGCCGTTGACGATCATGCCCATGGCCTGGCTCTCGGAGAGGCCGCGGCTCATGAGATAGAAGAGCTGGTCGTCGCCGACCTTGGACACCGTGGCCTCGTGACCGATGCGGGCGTCGCGCTCCCCCACCTCCATGTACGGCTTGGTCTCGGAGATGGAGTCGTCGTCGAGCAGCAGGGCGTCGCAGCGCACGAAGGACTTGGCCCCGTAGGCCTCGGGGTCCACGTGCACCTTGCCGCGATAGGTCGTGATGCCGCCGTCCTTCGAGATCGACTTGGACACGATGGTCGAGGTGGTCTCGGGGGCGACGTGGTACATCTTGGCCCCGGCGTCCTGGTGCTGGCCGGCGCCCGCGTAGGCCACCGAGAGGACCTCGCCGCTCGCCTTGGGCCCCATCAGGTAGACCGACGGGTACTTCATGGTCAGGCGCGAGCCGATGTTGCCGTCGATCCACTCCACGTGCGCCTCGGCCTCGGCCCGGGCCCGCTTGGTCACCAGGTTGTAGACGTTGGTCGACCAGTTCTGGATCGTCGTGTACGTGATCCGCGAGCCCGGCAGGGCCACCAGCTCGACCACGGCCGAGTGGAGGGAGTCGGTGGTGTACACCGGGGCCGAGCAGCCCTCGATGTAGTGCACCTGCGAGCCCTCGTCGGCGATGATCAGCGTGCGCTCGAACTGGCCCATGTTCTCCGCGTTGATCCGGAAGTAGGCCTGCAGCGGCATGTCCACCTTGACGCCGGGCGGGACGTAGATGAACGAGCCACCCGACCACACGGCGGAGTTCAGCGCGGCGAACTTGTTGTCGTTGGGCGGGATGATCTTGCCGAACCACTTGCGGACGATGTCGGGGTACTCGCGCACCGCGGTGTCCATGTCGCTGAAGAGCACACCCTGGGCCTCGAGGTCCTCGCGGTTGCGGTGGAAGACGACTTCTGACTCGTACTGCGCGGTCACGCCGGCCAGGTACTTGCGCTCCGCCTCGGGGATGCCGAGCTTCTCGTACGTGTTCTTGATGGCGTCGGGCAGATCGTTCCAGTCGTCGACCTGCCCACCGGTCGGCTTGATGTAATAGAAGATGTCGTCGAAGTCGAGGTCCGGCATCTGGGTGGCGAACCAGGGCGCCATCGGCTTGCGCTCGAAGTGCTTCAGGGCCCGCAGGCGGAAGTCGCGCATCCACTGGGGCTCGGACTTCATCTCGGACATCTCGCGCACGATGGACTCGTTCAAGCCCTTCTTGGGCTTGAAGATGTAGTCCTCCTTGTCGCTCCAGCCGAGCTGGTAGCGCCCGAGATCGAGATCCGTTGCCGCCATCGCACTCCTGACGTGGCCCCGGGGGGCCCGGGGAGGGGAAATTTCCCCTATGGAGATAGTAACAACTGCCTCGGCCTGCCGAAACGCACCGCTGGCGCCACCTGCGTGTGGCCAGGCGTGGCAGGCTCGGGGCGATGGACACCCCACCGGTCGCACCGCAGCGCCCCCACGTCGTCACCGCCCACGGCGACGACCGCGAGGACCCCTGGTTCTGGCTCCGCGAGCGGGAGGACCCCGCCGTGCTGGCCTACCTCGAGGCGGAGAACGCCTACACCGACGCCAGGCTCGAGCCCCTGGTCCCCCTGCGCGACGGGCTCTTCGAGGAGATGAAGGCCCGGATCAAGGAGACGGACATGTCGGTGCCCGCCCGGCGCGGGCCCTGGTGGTACTACTCGCGCACCCAGGAGGGGCAGAGCTACGCCATCCACTGCCGCCGGCCCGCTCGGGGCACCGGCGAGCTGCCCCCGGCGGGCGAGCCCGGCCAAGAGGAGCAGGTCCTCCTGGACGAGAACGCGCTGGCCGCCGGCTCGGACTACTTCGCCGTGGGCAGCGCCGCGGTGAGCCAGGACCACAACTGGTTGGCCTACTCGACCGACCGTTCCGGCGACGAGAAGTACGAGCTGCGCTTCACGCCGCTCGACGCCGAGACCCCGCTGACCACGGCGGCCGAGGTCGTGCCCGAGACCGGGTACGGGCTGGCCTGGTCCACCGGGGCCGACCACGTGTTCTACGTCCGCCTGGACGAGGCCATGCGCCCGTTCCAGTTGTGGCGCCACCGCCTGGGGAGCGACCCGGGCGCCGACGCCCTCGTCTTCGAGGAGCCCGACCGCCGCTTCGCCCTGGGCGTCGGTTCGAGCCGCGACCAGGCCTTCATTCTGGTCGGGCTGCACAGCACCAACACGACCGAGTGGTGGGCCATCCCGGCGGACCGCCCGCTCGAGGCGCCGCGGGTCCTCGTGGCCCGCCGCGAGGGAGTCGAGTACGGCGTCGATCATCTGAGCCGGGAGCCGGGTCAGGGCTGGTTCGTCGCCCTCACCAACGAGGACGCCCTCGACTTCCGCGTCCTCGTCGCGCCCGACGACGCCCGACGCGGCCGACGGCGCCTGGCGCGAGGTGGTGCCCCACCGGCCCGGTGTGCGCGTCGAAGACGTCGACGCGTTCACGTCGGCCCTCGTGCTGAGCGAACGGTCCGAGGCGCAGACCGAGGTGCGGGTGCTCCCGCTGGCGGCCACGGGCGACCCCTTCGCCGGTGACCTCCTGGCCTCGGGCTGGATCGTGCCGTCCATGGACAGCCCGTCCTCCACCTGGCTCGGGGCCAACCCCGAGCCCGATCCGCTGTCCTTGCGCGTCGGGCGCACCTCCATGGTCACGCCGGGCAGCGTGCTGCAGATCGAGCTGGACGGGCGACAGGAGACGTTGCTCAAGCAGGAGCCCGTCCTGGGCGACTTCGACCCGGCGCGCTACGTCAGCCGGCGCGAGTGGGCCTTGGCCCCCGACGGCACCCGCGTCCCGATCTCGCTGGTGCACCGGCGCGGGCTGGCCCTGCCCGCGCCGTGCGTCCTCTACGGCTACGGCGCCTACGAGATCTCCATCGACCCCGCCTTCTCGCACCACCGGCTCTCACTGCTCGACCGGGGCGTGGTGTTCGCCATCGCCCACGTGCGGGGCGGGGGCGAAATGGGGCGCTCGTGGTACCTCGACGGCCGCATGGAACACAAGGCGAACACCTTCAGCGACTTCGCCGCCTGCGCCCGCGGCCTGCTCGACGCCGGCATCGCCCGCGCCGGCGCACTGGCCGGGCGCGGCGGCTCCGCCGGCGGGTTGCTCATCGGCGCGGTGGCCAACCAGGACCCCGAGCTCTTCTGCGCGCTGGTGGCCGAGGTGCCCTTCGTCGACTGCGTGACCACGATGCTCGACGACGAGCTGCCCCTCACCGTCGGCGAATGGGAGGAGTGGGGCAATCCCCTGGCCGACGTCGAGGCCTACCGGCGCATGCTGAGCTACTCGCCCTACGACAACGTGGCTGCGGTCGAAGCCGACGGCTCGCCCCGCCGCTACCCGTCGCTGTTCGTGACGGGCGGCCTCAACGATCCACGGGTCTCCTACTGGGAGCCGGCCAAGTGGGTGGCCAAGCTGCGGGCCACCGCCCCCGAGACGAAAGTCCTGCTCAAGACGGAGCTCGGGGCCGGCCACGGGGGCCCGTCGGGCCGCTACGACGCCTGGAAGGAGGAGGCCACGGTCTTCGCCTTCCTCCTCGACGCCTTCGGCCTGGCCGAGGCGACCGCGCCCTAAGTCGTCGGCGTCGTCGACGTCGGGGCGCCCCCCGCCGGCGGCGTCTGGAAGGTGAACGTGAAGGGGGCTTGGTAGCCCGAGGGCAACGCGACCGGCTGCCCGTTGACCGTGGCGGCGAACGCGGCCGGCGCGCCGGCGATCACCACGACGGGACCACTGACCGGCACGATGTGGGACTGCCCCGCGAAGAGCGTGCCGGTGAAGAGGACGGTGCGCGTCGCCGGATCCTCCGCCTCGACCCAGCACTCCCCCGACGACGCAGAGAGCGACAGAGAGTAAGAGGCCAGCGCGACGTCGTAGGTGGCGGCGTGGGCCGACGCCACGGTCGGGGCGGACACCGCGGGCGGCACCGTCGTCGACGTGGTGGTCGTCAGCGGGTGGTGGCCCTGGCCGCGCCCCGACGTGCCCCGGTGCGAGGGCACCGTCGTCGAGGCGTGCACCGGGGCGGTGGTGGCGGTGGACGACGACCCGTGCCGGGGCGCCTTGGTGTCCGAGTGCAGCCCGGTCACGATGAGCACGATGATGAGCACGGTGACCACCGCGATGGCGGCCAGGGGCGCGCCCAGCCGGCGCGGGCGGTGCTCGATGGCGTGCATCGCCTTGTCGTCGTCGCCGCGCATGAAGGACGGGCGCGGCGCCTCGGGTGGGCCTGCGCCCGCGTCGGGCGGGGTGACCGGCGCACCGGTGTCGTCGAACGTCACCGGCTCGGCCGGGTTGGGGACGGCCGGTGGCGGCGCCGGGGGGACGCTCGGCGTCTCGAGGTCGGTCAGGCGAACGGTGCGCGTCCCCGAGATGCGGAACGCGCTGGCCGGGTAGGCCTCACGCGAGGTCCCGTTCTCCTCGGTGCCAGCGCCGGCGGGGGCGACGACCTCGTCGCCCACCGAGGGGTGCGATCGGATCTCCTCGAGCGTGTGCAGCTGGCGGTGGTAGTGCTCGACCGAATGGGCGTCGTCCTGCGAACGCCGCAGGAGTACCGCGGCGGCGGCCACGAGAGCCACGACGACGACAGCGACGATCCCACCGATCCACACCGCCTTCTATTCAACAGGATCCGGCGGGGCAAATGGACCGCGCCCTCCGGGCCTGCGGATGTCCGTCTTCCGACCGGCGAGAGGTGCACCGGGCAGCGAGAAACGTCGCTCCGGGCGCCGGGGGCGCAACGACCGGGCGTTAACGACCCAGCTTCGGACGGATGTCGTCGGGGATGTCGGCGCGGCCCGGGTTGCTCTGGTCCCGGGCGGACAGAATCGGGTCGGTCAAACCCCAGTCGGCCCGGACCGCCGGGTCGTCCCAGGCCAGCCCGAGCTCGTCGGAGTTGTCGTAGTAGTTGTCGACGAGATACGTGAGCAGCACGTCGGTCAGGGCGGCGAAACCGTGGGCCACCCCGCGCGGGATGTAGACGCCCTGGTCGGTGTCGCCCTCCAGGTCGATCACCTGGGTCGCCCCGTCGGTGCGCGAGCCCACCCGCAGGTCGTGGAGCACCACCCGCACGGTGCCGCGCAGGGCGTACCAGTAGTCGGCCTGGCGCAGGTGGTAGTGCAGGCCCACCAGGGCGCCGGCCTGCTTCTCGGAGCGGTTGCCCTGGACCATTTCGCTGCCCTGCTCGCCGAACCAGCTGCGCCGGTAGGTCTCGACGAAACGGCCGCGCTCGTCACCGTGGATGTCCGGGCGGACCAGGATGACGTCGTCGATGATGGAGGAAGGGATCAGCTCGGGCACGGGGGCGAACGGTACCAGTGCCCGCCTTCAGGACACGAAACGACCGAAGCCACCCCGGTAGAAGAGCAGTGGTCCGCCGTCGGCCACGTCGAGGCCCACGACGCGTCCGGTGACGATCTCGTGATCGCCGCCCTCGAAGATGTCTCCCAGCTCGCACTCCACGACGGCCAGCGAGCCGTCGATGACCGGGGCGCCGGTGATGCCGGGTCGCCAACCGACGCCGGAGAACTTGTCGCCCCCCGAGATGGCGAAGGCGCGGCACACCGCCTCCTGATGCTCGCCCAGGATGTTCACGCAGAAGGAGCCGGCCGCCCGGATGCGGGGCCAGCTGGTGGACGAGCGCGCCGGGGCCAGGACGACCATGGGTGGGTCGAGGGAGAGTGCGGCGAAGGACTGGCAGGAGAAACCGACCGGCTGGCCCTCCTCGAGGGCGGTGACGATGGTGATCCCGGTGGCGAAGTGGCCGAGCACTTCGCGGAACCGGGCCTGGTCGAGGCCCGTGGTCAACGAAGGGTGCCTAGGCCTTGCCCAGGTCGACGGTCTGGCCCTCGTGCGCCGACGACACGTCCTCGATCTGCTTGGCCTCGGGCAACCGGCGGGCCGAGTTCAGAATGCGGTCGAGCTCCCGGTCGGTGTGCGACGGGTCGTGGTGCGAGAGGAGCAGGCGCCGGGCGCCCGACTCCGCGGCCACGTGCACCGCATAGGCGCCGGTCGAGTGACCCCAGTCGGCCTTGGCCGAGAACTCGTCGTCGGTGTACTGCCCGTCGTGCACCAGGAGGTCGACGTCGTGGCAGAGCTCGAGCACGGCCTCGGGGATGGTGCGGCGGTCGAGCGGAGCCTGGTGGTCGGGCAGGTAGGCCAGGGAGCGGCCTTCGGCCTCGATCCGGTAGCCCAGCGTGGGACCCGCGTGCGGGATGTGGCGGGCCATGACCTTGGCCCCGCCGACCGAGAAGTCCTCGTCCCGGGTGTCGATGGTGATCAGCTCGCCGCGGAACTGCTCCATGTGGATCGGGAACACCGGCGGCTGCACCGCCGCGTGCAGCGCGTCCTTGAGCGAGCCCTTGGGCTGTGCCGGACCGTGCACGGTGAGCCGGGCCCCGGGGTCGTGCAACGGGGCGAAGAACGGGATGCCCAGAATGTGGTCGAAGTGCAGATGGGTGAGCAACGCGGTGGCGTGCATGGGCGTGCCGAGCGCCCGCACCTCCTTGCTGATGTCGTCACCCAGGGCGCGCAAGCCGGTGCCCAGGTCGACGATGAGGGGCTCGTCACCCTCGATGGAGACGACGAGGCACGACGTGTTCCCCCCGTAGCGACGGTAGCGATCCCCCGAGCACGGGCACGAGCCGCGCACCCCGTAGAACGTGACGTTCACCCACCCGACGTTACCTCGGCCCGCCCAAGTACGTTCTTCATGCATGGACGCCAAGACGATCAGCGCCAACGGCCTGGAGTTCGCCTACTTCGAGGACGGTCCGGCCGATGGGCCCTTGGCCCTGTGCCTGCACGGGTTCCCCGACTCGGCCCACACCTGGCGTTACCTGCTTCCCGAGCTGGCCGGAGCCGGCTTTCACGCCGTGGCCCCCTTCTTGCGCGGCTACGCACCGACGGAGCTCCCGGCGGACGGCCGCTACCAGCTCGGGGCTTCGGTACGAGATGCAAACGGGCTGCATGACGCCTTCGGGGCCGGGGCGGACGCCGTCATCGTCGGCCACGACTGGGGAGCCATGGTGACCTACGGGGCGGTGGCCTACCAACCTGACCGCTGGCGGCGCGCCGTGACGGCGGCGGTGCCCCCCACCGCGGCCATCGGCATGTCGCTCTTGACCTACGCCCAGTTGCACTGCAGCTGGTACATGTTCTTCTTCCTGTCCCCGCTGGCCGAGGCGGCGCTCCCCCTCGAGGACTACTCCTTCGTCGACCACCTCTGGGCCGACTGGTCACCGGGCTACGACGCCGCCTGGGACGTGGCCCGGGTCAAGGAGTCGATCGGCGACCCCGAGCACATGCTCGCCGCCATCAGCTACTACCGCGCCCTGTACCAGCCCGAGCTCCAGGTGCCCGAGCTGGCCGACGAGCAGGCGTCGATTTTGCTGCCCACACCCAAGCCCACGCTCTATCTGCACGGGCGCAACGACAACTGCATGCTGCTGTCGTCCATCAGCACCGATCCGCTCGCCTTCCTGGCCGATGGCTCTGCCATGGAGGTGGTCGACGACGCCGGGCACTTCCTCCACGTCGAACAGCCGGACGTGGTCAACGCGCACATCGTCGACTTCCTCAGCGCCTAACGGCGGGCGGCCTCGGCGGGCGCCGCCTCGACCAGCCGGAGGGCGTCCATCCGGCCGCCGGACCAGCAGGCGAAGCCCTCGGTCACGAGATCGTCGGCCACCCGCTGCGCCCGAGCCGCGTCGTCGGGCCACCCACAGGCGGCGGCCAGCGCGGAGCGGCCGACCGGTGCAGCGCGCAGCGCGCCGAGCAACCGGCCCCTGCCCTGACGATCCGACCCGGCGAACGCGCTCTGCCGCCGGGCCGTCGCGCTGGCCCGCCACGGATCGGGCGAGGCCGCACCCTGGCGTCGCCAGGCGCAGAGCCGGCGCAGCGGGCACCCGTCGCAGCGTGGTCGGGCCGCGGTGCACACCGTGGCGCCGAGGTCGAACATGGATTGGTTGAACTCCCACGACCGGCCGGGCGGCACCAGGCGGTCGCCCAGCCGCGACGCCTCCGCCACGCTCAGGCCACGGCCCGAGACGGCGCGGGCCAGCACCCGCACCGCATTCGTGTCGACCGCAGCCACGTCTTCGCCGAAGGCGAACGAGCGCACGGCGCGGGCGGTGTAGGCCCCGACCCCGGGCAGGCGGCGCAGGTCGGCATCGTCCGCCGGAAGGGCACCGTCGTGGTCCTCGACCAGGGCGACGGCGCTGCGCTGCAGGTTCAGGGCACGGCGGTTGTAGCCGAGACCGGCCCACAGCCGCACCACCTCGGCCGGCCCCGCGGCGGCACAGGCGGCCGGGTCCGGAAAGGCCCGGATGAAGCGCTCGTAGTGGGGCACGACCCGCTCCACCTGGGTCTGCTGGAGCATGACCTCGGAAACGAGGATGGGCCAGGGATCGCGGGTCCGGCGCCAGGGCAGGTCGCGGCGGTGTCCCTCTCCCCAGTCCAGGATCCGTTGGCCCACGCGTCGAGCGCGAGCGGCCGGGAGGCCCGGCGCCTCAGGCCCAGACGTCGTCGCCGTAGGGCCGGCGCCGTGCCGGCGCGGCCTCGCGCTTCCACACCATGAGCTTGCGCCGGAAGTAGCAGACCTCGTCGCCATGTTGGTTGAAGGCCTTGGTCTCCACGCCCACGATGCCCCGGTCATCCTTCGACTTGGACGGCGTCGCGTCGAGCACTCGGGTCTCGGCGTAGATGGTGTCGCCGTGAAAGGTGGGCGAGCGATGCAGGAGCGACTCCACCTCGAGGTTGGCGATGCACGACCCACTGACGTCGGGCACGCTCATGCCCAGCGCGAGCGAGTACACGAGGTTGCCCACCACGACGTTCTTGCCCTGTACCGTCTCGTTCTCCGCGAACCACACGTTGGTGTGCAGCGGGTGATGGTTCATGGTGATCATGCAGAACAGATGATCGTCGTACTCGGTGATCGTCTTGCCCGGCCAGTGCTTGTAGACGTCACCGGGGACGAAGTCCTCGAGGTAGCGCCCGAAGGGCCGGTCGTAGACGGTCATTCTTCCGCAGCCGGTCGCGGCCTGGTCGTGAAGCCCAAGGACGCGCCGGGCAAGGAGTCACCGTCGATGGTGAGGCGCCAGGCGAAGCGGGTCCCCGGCGCCAATGGAATGGGGCCCAGGTTGACGGCCAGGGCGACATCGATCGGCGATCCCTCGGGGATGCCCGGCGGCTGGCTGACGGTGAACTCACCGCGCACCTCGACGGGCTGGGTACCTTCCGCCGTCTCCATCAACACCGGTCGCCCGTCCGCGTCCTCGAGGAAGAGCTCCCAGTGATGCGAGGTCTCCGCCTCGTGCCAATCCACATCGATCTTCAGGGCCACGGCGGAGGGGACGGGGTCCGGGCCCGTCATGCTCCAGCCGCCCCCCAGGATGTACAGCTTCCCGTCGGACACCTGGGCGGCGTCGCACAGCAACATGGTCACTTTCACGGAGAGGGAGGTTACTGGTCCGCCACGGTCGCCAAAGATGCAGGAGAGAACCGGACCGGATTCGGGCCTGGCACAGCATCCACACGTTGTCGGGCGCGACGAGTCGGGACGATTCGGGCGGTGCGCCTCGGACCGGTGCCCGCCGTAGAGTGCGAGGCCATGGTGACGGCGGCGGCCTGACATGGGCGCAGCGGGTGAGCTCATTGGGTTGCGCGACGACGTGTACCGGCGTCCGCTGGCCACGGCGCTCGAACGGTTGGGCGTGGCCGGCGGCTGGCGCTGTGTCGACGTCGGTGCAGGTGGTGGTGACGTCTCGGTGGCCCTGGCCGAGATGGTCGGTCGTGACGGCCGGGTCTACGCGGTCGACAGTGACCCCCGCACCCGCGACGAGGTCGCCCGGGCCGCGGCGGCGCACGCCCAGGTCATTGCGCTGACCCAGGCGGGCGAGGACCTGTCGCTGCCCGAGGAGGTCGATCTCGCCTTCTGCCGGTTCCTGTTGCTCCACGTGCACGAACCCCTGGCCGTGATGCGCATGATGGCCGCCGCGGTGCGGCCCGGCGGCTGGGTGGTGGCCCAGGAACCCATCACCACCGCAGGGCGGATCGCCGGCACGCCCTTCTCCATGCCCGGGGCCCGCCACCCCGACGTGGGGGCCGTCCTCCCCGCCCTGGTGCGCGAGGTCGGACTCGAGGTGATCGACGCCTGGGCGGAGGCGCCCGCCGGTGTGGGGCCGGGGCCCGTGGCGCGCTATCTCGAGACGCTCACCGGGGTTGATCCGGGCGAGGACCCGGTCGTCCTCCCTCCCCTGGTCACGGTGATCGGCCGCCGAGCCTGAGCGAAAGGGTTCCGGTGGGCCAGCCGATAGCGTCGCGCCCCGTGACTGCGACCCATTCCCCCTCGCTGCCAGACGCCGCCCGCGCCGTCGACCTGGCCCAGGAACTGGTCGATCAGGCCTGCGCCGCGGTCCGCGGGCACGGCGGGATCGACGCGAACCAGGTCGTCGCCTACGACGTCGCCCACGCGGCGGCCGCGGTGGCCACGGCCCGGGCCACGCTCGACTACGGCACCAAGGGCGACCTCGAAGCCCGCATCGCGGCCGCCTTCGTCGCCGATGTGGTGGCCGACCTGGCCGGCAAGGTCGCCGGACGCGAACAGCTCTGGGGCGTGGAGGCCGGGTGGCTCGAGCCGGTACGTGAGTTCCTGGAGACCGAACGCGACCCGGCCGTGCTGGCCGGCCTGGCCGGCCGCGAAGGACCGCGGCACCTGAGCGAGGACTTCGAGCTGGTCCGCGAGACGTTCCACCGTTTCGCCGAGGACAAGGTGCGCCCGCACGCCGAGCACGTGCACCGGACCAATGGGGACATCCCCGAGGAGGTCATCGAGGGTCTGGCCGAGCTGGGTGGCTTCGGGCTCTCGGTCCCCGAGGAGTACGACGGGTACGCGTCGGGCGGCGAGAGCGACTACATCGGCATGGTCGTGGCCACCGAGGAGTTGAGCTGGGGCTCGCTCGGCGTGGGCGGCTCGCTGATCACCCGGCCCGAGATCCTGACCCGCGCACTGGTCTACGGCGGGACCGAGGAGCAGAAGAAGCACTGGCTGCCGAAGCTGGCCTCCGCCGAGATCCTGGCGGCCGTGGCCGTGACCGAACCGGACTACGGCTCCGATGTCGCGGGGATCGTGACGTCGGCCGCTCCCGTCGAAGGCGGTTGGGTGATCAACGGGGTCAAGACCTGGTGCACCTTCGCGGCCCGGGCCGACGTGCTCATGCTGTTGGCCCGCACCGACCCGGACCGCTCGCTGGCCCATCGTGGCCTCTCCATGTTCGTGGTGGAGAAGCCCCACGGTGACGGCAAGGGCTTCCTCTTCACGCAGGAGGGGTCCGCCGAGCGGCCCTCCGACCTTGCGGCGGGGCGACTCGAGGGCCGGCCCATCGACACGCTGGGCTACCGGGGCATGCATTCGTACGAGCTCGCGTTCGAGAACTGGTTCGTGCCCGAGGCCAACCTGGTCGGCGGCCGCGACGGTCTGGGCAAGGGCTTCTATCTCCAGATGCAAGGCTTCGAGAACGGCCGGCTCCAGACGGCGGCCCGGGCCTTGGGGGTCATGCAGGCGGCGTACGAGGCGGCGGCGTCCTACGCGTCCGAACGCAAGGTGTTCGGTTCCCCCATCGGCGACTACCAGCTGACCCAGGCCAAGTTGGGGCGCATGGCCGTGCTGATCCAGTCGACCCGTCAGAGCTCGTACCACGTGGCCCGGCTCATGGCTCAAGGCGAGGGCACACTCGAGGCCTCGATGGTGAAGGCCTATGTCTGCCGCGCCGCCGAATGGGTGACCCGCGAGGCCATGCAGATCCACGGCGGGATGGGCTACGCCGAGGAGTTCCCGGTGAGCCGCTACTTCGTCGACGCCCGCGTCCTGTCCATCTTCGAGGGGGCCGACGAGACCCTGGCCCTCAAGGTCATCGCCCGTCGTCTGATCGGCTAGGACGCGCTCCGGCTGAGTCCGGCCCGTTCGCCACGGCTGACGAACTTGAGGGCGATTTTCCGACTCGCCTCGTCGATCATCTCGTCGCCGAACATGACCGCACCGGTGCGGTCCTCGTCGGTGGCCTTGCGGTACGCCTCGAGGATGTCGAAGGCCCGGTCGAACTGCTCCTGGGTGGGCGAGTACACCTCGTTGAGGACCGTGACCTGGTCCGGGGTGAGCGCCCACTTGCCGTCGTAGCCGAGCATGCGGGTGCGCAGCGAATAGTCGCGCAACACGTCGAGCTCACGCACCTTGAGGAACGGCCCGTCGATGACTTGGAGCCCATTCGCCCGTCCGGCCATCAGGATGCGGCTGAAGACGTAATTGAAATGGTCGCCCGGGTACTCGGGGATGTCGATGCCTCCGGTGAGCACGGGCATCTCGATGCTGGCGGCAAAGTCGGCCGGGCCGAAGATGATCGTCTCGAGCCGGGGCGAAGCGGCGCAGATCTCGTCCACGTTGATCAGCCCGCGGGCCGTCTCGATCTGAGCCTCGATGCCGACGTGCCCGACCGGCAGGCCCGACTTCTTCTCGACCTGGGTCAGCAACAGGTCGAGCGCCTGCACCTCGGCCGCCGACTGCACCTTGGGCAGCATGATCTCGTCGAGCCGCTCGCCGGCGTTGCCGACCACCTCGATGACGTCCCCGTAGGTCCATTCCGTGTCCCATGCGTTGACCCGCACACAGAGCACCCGTTCGTCCCAGGGCAGGTTCTTGATGGCGTCGACCACCTTGGGCCGGGCCGCCTCTTTCTCCAGCGGGGCCACGGCATCCTCGAGGTCCAAGAAGGTCATGTCAGCCGGGACGGTTGGGGCCTTGGCCAGGAACTTCTCGTTCGAACCCGGAGTCGACAAGCAGGAACGACGGGGCAGGTCACGTGAGCGTGCGGACATGGCCCAAAGGCTAACAAAGGACCCCGCGGGCCCCTCCAGGCGGTCATGGTCCCGGTGGGCACGCACCGGGCGCGCCGAGACGGCGCGACGGCTCGGCGCGCCGATGGGCGCGACCCCTCAGCGCACGTTGTCGCGGAAGAAGGCCAACGCACGCTCCCACAGTGCGCGTGCCGCCTCGGCGTCGTAGACCTCCGGGCGGGTGTCGTTGAAGAACGCATGGTCGGCCCCGGGGTAGATGAAGATCTCGACCGACTTCCCCAGGCCGCGCAACTGCTCCGCCAACGCGTTCGCCGCCTCGGGAGTGAAGTACCCATCCTTCTCGGCGTAGTGGCCTTGCACCTTGGCCTCGAGCGCGCCGTAGTCGGGCTGCACGTCGGGCCACGGGATGATGCCGTAGCAGGGCACGACGGCCGAGACGGCATCGGGTCGTTGGGTGGCGAGCACCAAGGCGAGCCCGCCACCCATGCAGAACCCGATGACGCCCACGTGCGCCGACGAACTTCGCCGCAACAGTTCGTCGATGGCACCGCTCATGTCGCGGCCTGCTTGGTCGAGCCGCATGCCCATCATCACCTTGCCCGCCTCGTCCGGCTCACCGGGCGGCACTTTCTGGCCGTGGTAGAGGTCGGGCGCCAGGGCGACGAAGCCTGCCGCGGCGAAGCGATCGCAGACGTCGATGATGTGGTCGACCAGACCCCACCACTCCTGAATGACGATCACGCCGGGCCCACTTCCGCCCTGCGGGACGCCCAGATAGCCGCCCGCCGTGGACCCGTTGCTCGGAAATTCGATCATCTCGCCCATGCCGCCGACCGTAGTTCCTGAGCGGTTCCATCGTTCTGAGAACGAGTTCACAAGAAGTTCGAATTTCTTGGATTCGTTCACGACCTGGGAATTCCTACCCCTGGTACGACCAGAAACGGGTGTGTAACACCGAGGGTGTTTGAACCGCCTGGAGGCCGCCGATAAGAATGTCGAGCATCGTGACTGACGTAGAGCGGAGTTTGACTCACTCCACGCCACGGCCGACCAGGAGCATCTCGGTGCTCCAGCGGGTTGCCGTTCCCGCGTTGGCTGTTGTCACAGTGTTGTCAGGCACTGTGCTCGGTCTGGCGCGCCCGGCGGCGGGTGATGCCATTTCCAGTGCAAAGGCGAAGGCGGCCGCCATCGAGTCACAGCTCACCCAGGCCCAGGACGAGATGTCCGCACTGAGCCAGCAGTACGACGAGGCCAAGTATCACCTGTCGCAGATCACCTCGAGCATCGCCACCACCCAGGCCAACATCGCCAACGACGAGAAGCAGGTCGCCAAGGACAAGGCCACCCTGTCGAAGGCGGCAGTGGCCAACTACATCAGCAACGGCTCCGCCGCCGCCCAGAACCCGATCTTCAGTGGCAACGAGGAGACACTCGGCGCGACCACCATGTACAACAAGATCGCCGAGGGCGACATCTCGCTCGCCGTCGACAATCTGCACACGGCCGAAAGCCAGCTGAACGCCCAGCAGAACCAGCTGCAGGGTGAGCAGACGCAAGCCCAGAACCAAGTGAGCGTCGAGCAGAACGCCGTGGCCCAGAACCAACAGGCGATCCAGCAGCAGCAACAGGCCCTCTCCCAAGAGCAAGGCCAAATCGCCCAGTTGGTCCAGCAGCAGCAGCAGGCCGAGGCGGTCGCCGCGGCCAAGGCCGCCGCCGCGAAGCTGGCTGCGGCCAAGGCCGCCGCCGCCGCCGTCCCCGTGGCCACCCATCAGCAGAGCGCCAGTGGGGGCGGCACTGCCCCTGCCGCAGTGAGCCAGGCCGCACCACCCCCGACCGCAGCCGGAGGGGCAGGAGCGGTCCAGGCCGCCATGAGCCAGATCGGCGTGCCCTACGTCTGGGGCGGGGAATCGCCCAAGGGATCGGCTAGCCCCGGATTCGACTGCTCGGGTCTGACCGCGTGGTCCTGGGGCCAAGTCGGCGTCGGCCTCCCCCACTTCTCGGGCGCCCAGATGGCCGACTCGGCTCCAGTCCCCATCAGTGACCTCCAGCCTGGCGACCTGCTCTTCTACGGGCCGGGCGGCGACACACACGTCGCCATGTACGTCGGGCCGGGCCAGATGATCGAGGCGCCCTTCACCGGGGCATCGGTCTGGGTCACCTCCTTGCGCCTCGGCGGCAACTTCGTCGGCGCGGGGCGTCCCTAACCCTCGCGCCTTCAGCGGACCGGCTCCCC
The DNA here is from genome assembly GCA_963726545.1 of uncultured Acidimicrobiaceae bacterium. Classification (GTDB taxonomy): domain Bacteria; phylum Actinomycetota; class Acidimicrobiia; order Acidimicrobiales; family RAAP-2; genus Bog-473. The sequence continues at coordinate 152,551 of CAVSCV010000003.1, forward strand.
GCTGCATGGATGCGGCCTCCGGCCGGTCCTAACCTGGCGGCGGTCGTGCCATGAAACCGATTCCCGTCGTCTTCCACCTCGGGCCGCTCCAGGTCCACACCTACGGCGTCGGCCTCGCGCTCACGTTCTGGTTCGGCTTCACCTACTTCGAGCGGCGCCTGCGCAAGAACGGCTATCCCACCGATTGGTTCGTCGCCGTCTTCCTCTGGGTCATCCTGGCCGCCGTGGTCGGGGCTCGCGCCCTCCACGTGCTGACGAACCTCAGCTACTACACCCACAACGTCGGGGACATCTTCGCCGTCTGGCACGGCGGGCTCTCCTCGTTCGGCGGTCTTCTCCTTGCGGTGCCGACGGGCATCATCCTGACCCGACGGCGTTGCCCCGAACTGCCTCTCGCGCGCGCCCTCGACCTGGTCATGCCGGTGCTCATGGCCTGCTGGGCCATGGGACGCCTGCTGGGTCCCCAGCTCATGGTGGCCGGCGGCGGGCACCAGACCCACCAGTGGTTCGGCATGTACTACGCCGGGCAGAGCGGCCGGCGCCTGCCCGTCCCGGTGTTCCAGGCGCTCGAGGACTTCACGGTCTACCTCATCCTCATCGCCATTGAGCGGGCCCTCGATCGGTGGCCCAACGGCATGCCTCGACGGGGCTATCCCACCGGGATCATCCTCGGGACCACGATGGTGCTCTGGGGAATAGAGCGCTCGCTCGACGAGCACCTCTGGCTGGGCGAAGACGGTGCGCTCGGTTCCGACCTCGTGCAACTGGCCGGCGTCCTGCTCGTCCTCGGTGGCGCCGTGATCCTGTGGCGGACTCGCTCACGCTGGCGGTCTTGGCTGGCGACGCACCAAGCGCCCGAGGCGGAACCCGAACCAGCCCCGGCCGAACAGCCCGCCTGAACTACTCGTCTCGCTGCTGGGGGATTCGAGGCCGGCCCGCACGACGCCGGTCGCCCTGTCGCTCGACGGCCACGGCGTCACCGTTCTTGAAGATCCAGCCCACTTCGCGCCCGGGGCAGAGTTCTGGCACAGGGACTTCGCGTTCAGAGGCTTCCTCGGCCGGTGCGACCACGAGCGCAATCCCCCTTCCACATGTCCGAACGTCCCCGGGAAGGGGATTCGCCGCCGCGCGCCTCTCGGCCGCGCGACTTCAGACTAGAGAGCGACGTGCTTCGAATGGTGGACCCGCACCCCCGGTGCACCTGGTCGGCACCCCCGAGTTGTCACATCCGTCGGGCCTGGCGCGGCGTAGTACCCAGTGAGCGTCTGGCGCTTCTCAAGACACCCCGGCATGATGCCGATACCCCGAAGAGCAGCCGGGGGGAACGTCATGGCCACAGTTCAGCCGTGGACACCGATCATGAACGACAAGATCTGGACCGAAGAGGAGAAGACGGAGTGGCTCGCCTCGCACGGCGATGCGCCCACCCACGTCGTCACCTTCGAGCCGATGTATCAGATCGAGGTCTGCATTCCGCCGTGGGAGCATCCGGACCGCCAAATCGCCCGCTCCGCCGTGACGTGGGGCAAGAGCATGAGCCGGATCTTCGACGACGATCAGTTCGGCGCGGCCACTGTCGTTGGTGCGCACCACGAGGGGAACTCGCTCGAGGTCTACAGCGCCACCGTGCCCCGGCCGCGCCTGCACCGGGTCACCTGAGTCAGGCGTTCGGCTTCTCGCCGGACGCCGCGGCCTGACGCATCGCCTCGAGTTGGTCGATCAGGCCCATGCGTTCCTGGCCGATGTTCGAATCCAGGCGTTCCGCGATCTGTTGGGGCGTCCAGCGGCCGTCGGCCCACATGGCGCGCACCTCGACCGGCTGATTCCACACGGCAATCTTCGAACCGACCACGGTGTAGACCTGACCGGTCACGTGCTTGGCCTGGTCGCTCAGGAGGTAGACCACCATGGGCGCCACGTCCTCGGGGTCGCCCATCTCGGCCAGCGCCGCCGGCACGTTGGCCGACATCCTCGTGCGGGCCACCGGCGCGATGGCGTTGGCGGTCACGCCGTAGCGGTAAAGGCCGGCCGCGGCGGAGCGCACCAGCGACACGATGCCGCCCTTGGCGGCGGCGTAGTTGGCCTGGGCCACGCTGCCCGAGAAGGCACCAGACGTGAACCCGATGAGAGCCCCGCCACCCTCTTGCTTCCGCATGACGGCTGCGGCCGCACGGAAGACCGTGAAGTGGCCTTTCATATGCGTGGCGATCACCGAGTCCCACTCGTCCTCGGACATGTTGAACAGCATGCGCTCGCGCAGAATCCCGGCGACGGCGACGACGCCGTCGATGCGCCCGTATCGCTCGACGGCGGTGCCGATGAGCCGCTCGCCCGACTCCATCTTCGAAATGTCGTCGGCGACGGCGACGGCCTCTCCACCGGCCTTGGTGATCTCGTCGACCACGGCATCGGCCACCTCGCTACTGGGGTCCTCACCGGCCATGCCCACGCCGTAGTCGGCCACCAACACCTTCGCCCCCTCGGCCGCTGCGGCGAGCGCCACGGCGCGCCCGATGCCGCCGCCGCCGCCGGTGACTGCGACTACCTTGCCTTCGAGGAACCCTGCCATCGTCGTGTGCTCCTGATCTCTTTTCCGGCCGCGCCGGGGTTCCAGCAATTGCCCTTAGTTAGAACACGTTCTAGTCTGCCGATGGCGGGGGCTGCCACTTGCGCCCGCTCCGCGAGTTGCAAGGAGACTGCTGATGGGTGATCTCGGCTTCTGGGCGCTGGCCCAGGACGATCCCGACTTCCTGGCCCTGGTGACCCCAGAAGGTGACGACGTCCGAGCCGGCGAGCTGCTCGGTCACGCCAACCAGTTCGTGCACGCGTTGCGGGCCCAGGGCTTCGGTCAGGGCGACGTCGTGGCGACGCTGCTCCCCAACTGCCCCGAGATGATCGAGATCTACCTGGCTGCCCTCCAGGCGGGCTGGTACCTGGTGCCCATCAACCACCACCTCGTCGGCCCAGAAGTGGCTTACATCCTGAAGGACTCGGGCGCCAAGGCCTTCGTCTCGCACGAGCGCTTCGCCGACGTGGCCACAGCGGCGGCCGACGAGGCCGGCCTCGCCCCCGCTGGGCGCCTCGCCGTGGGCGCCATTCCGGGGTTCGCCTCCTACGCGGAGGCCCGCGACGCCCAACCCACCACGCTGCCCGACGACCGCACCATCGGCGACGTCATGAATTACACGTCCGGCACGACGGGCAATCCCAAGGGCATCTACCGCAAGCTGCTCGGCGTCTCACCCGAGCAGGCGGCGCTCGGCCTCTCGGGCATTCTGTTCCTCTTCAACATCCAGCCGCAGGACGACAACGTCCACATCATCGGCTCGCCGCTTTACCACACCGCGGTCCTGCGCTTCGGGAGTGCGTCGCTGCACCTCGGGCACACCCTGGTGCTCATGGACAAGTGGCTGCCTGAAGACATGCTGCGACTCATCGAGGCGCGACGGGTCACGACGTCGCACATGGTGCCGACCCAGTTCCACCGCCTGCTGGCTCTGCCCGAGGACGTCCGGGCCAAGTACGACGTCTCCTCCCTGCGCCACATGATCCATGCGGCGGCACCATGCCCGATCGACGTGAAGCACAAGATGATCGCGTGGTGGGGCAACGCGATCGACGAGTACTACGCGGCAAGCGAGGGCGGCGGCACGCTGGTCACCGCAGAGGAATGGCTGGCGAAGCCAGGAACGGTGGGCAAGCCGTGGCCCATCTCCGAGATCGCCATCTTCGACGACGACGACAACCGGATCACCGAGCCCAACGTGATCGGTACCGTCTACATGGCCATGCAGTCGGCTGACTTCGAATACCGCGGGGACAAGGAAAAGACGAAGAAGAATCGCATCGGGTCGTTCTTCACCGTCGGCGACGTCGGCCTGCTCGACGAGGACGGCTACCTGTTCCTCCGCGACCGGAAGATCGACATGATCATTTCGGGCGGCGCCAACATCTACCCGGCCGAGATCGAGAGCGTCCTGCTGTCACACCCCAAGGTCGGCGACGCCGCCGTCTTCGGCATTCCCCACGAGGATTGGGGTGAAGAGGTCAAGGCGGTGATCGAGCCCGCCGAGGGCGTCGAGGCCAGCGACGAGTTGGCCACGGAGATCCTGGCCTACTGCGCGGACAAGCTGGCCAAGTTCAAAACGCCCAAGACGATCGACTTCACCAACGAGATGCCCCGCGACCCCAATGGGAAGCTCTACAAGCGCAAGTTGCGCGACCCGTACTGGGAAGGCATCAAGCGGGAAATCTGAGCACTTCGAACAGCGGACCCTCGGGTCCAACCGGTCAGGCCCGCGCCTGGCCATGATGGTGGGCCATGGAAGACCGGCCCGAGGAGCCCATTCCTGAGAAAGTGCCGAGGCGCGGCGTCCTCCGCGCCATCGTCGAGGCTCCCGACTCCTACGGGCTGCTCTTCTGTGTCCTGATCGTCGACTTCGTCGTGCTGACGGTCGGGTGGAGCGGAGCAGGCGCCCTCATTTTGCGCACCGGCTGGCTCTGCGTCACCTCGATCCTGGCCTTCTGGACCTCGAGGGTGCCTCGACGGATCATGCTGTCCGTGGCGGTGACCTCCGGCCTCACGTTCGTCGCCGCCGTCATCGTGGCGCTGCAGGGCGAAACGGTGGCCGACGGCGCCGTGGTTCTGCTCGTCTCAGCCCTGGTCCTCACCACACCGATCGCCATCGGATGGAGGATCTTCCAGAACAAGACGGTGACCGGGGAGACGATCTTGGGCGCCCTTTGCATCTACGTGTTGATCGGCATGATCTTCGCCACGTTGGACTACGGGATCCAACTGGTATCGGGCACCTATTTCGCCCAGCCCGGACCACACGGGCCGCCCGACTTCGTCTATTTCAGCTACATCACCATGGCCACCGTGGGTTACGGGGACCTCACGCCGGCAACCGGCCTGCCTCGGACCACCTCGGCCCTCGAGGCGCTGGTCGGTCAGATCTTCCTGGTGGTCCTGGTCGCGCGCCTTGTCGCCATGTACTCCCCGACCCTGGTGCGACGGGGCGAGATCCGGAGTCAGCTGGAGGAGGATCAAGCGGCGCGAGGACAGCGGCGCTGAACCTTCAATCCTGTCGGCGCTCGGCGTCCTGCTCAATCAGTCGCTCCCACTGCGGATCGACCAGGCGGGCCTCGGCGTTGTTGGCATTTGCCCGCACGATCTCGAGCATCTTGCCCTGCATGACATCGATGAAGATGCCCTCGGCCTCCGCCGTGAGCTCGCCGTCGTGGTAGATCCCACCCCAGGCGAACACCTTGCGTCCCTCGTGACCGGTATTGCGCGCCACCAGCTCGAGCGGCACGAGCAGGGGCGTCGGCTTGTTGTACCGGATCTTCAGCGTGCCGGTCATGGCACCCTCCCCCACCGCGATGTTGGCCAGGCCAAGCAGCTCGTCGAACAGCTCGGCGACCACGCCACCGTGCACGCAGGTCGGCGGACCTTCGTACTGGTAGCCAAAGGTGACGGTGCCCCGGATCTCGCGCTGACCATTCTCGCCATGGACGGCCCACACGGTGACCGGAGGGGCGACGGGATTCGCATAGCCGACCATGGGGCTGGTCGAGAAGTGGTCCTGGGGATGACTGATCGGGTCGGGCTGGGCCCGCGTCCGTTTGGTCGGCTCCGCCGCCGCCTCGAGCTGGTCGGCGACGGCCTCGATCCGCTCCGCTGCCGCAGCGACCTCCTCGTCGGAGAGCGGTTGCCCGACCGCGACCGCACTGATCCGGCGCATCGCATCAGCCAGCCGATTGTGGGGACTCTCGCCCGTGCTGTCCGAGAGTCCGTCGACGCCCGGGAAGCCCAGACCGGGACCGATGTCGCTCACGTCCGGGTGAAATTGGCGGGGCGTTTCTCGGCGAACGCCTTCTGCCCTTCCGTGGCGTCGCTGCTCGCAAAGACCGGCCAGCCGATCTCGAGTTCGCGGGCGAGCCCGTCGACCTCTGACATGCCCTCGGTCTCACGCACGCTGCGCAGGATCGCCTCCACCGCCAGCGGCCCGTTCTGCCCGATGACGGCGGCGATCTCGAGCGCCCGCTCGAGGGCTTTGCCGTCCGGAACGACGTGGCCGATCAGCCCGATACGCAAGGCCTCCTCAGCGGGTACCTCGCCGCGCTGTGAGGAGGAGATCCATCGCGACGGTGTAAGGAATCTGGCGCCGCAGTCGCACCGTTGAGCCACCCAAGGGGAACAGTCCGCGCTTGGCCTCGAACACGCCGAAGACGGCACCCTCACCGGCGACGCGGATGTGGGTGGCCTGCAGGATCTCCGTCCCGCCTGCCACCGCCCATCCCTCGACGGCGGCGATCAGCGGCTTGCGCACGTCGTAGTGGCGCAAGAGCGCCTTCCAGTGCAGGTCCGGGTCTTCGGCCATACGGGGCTGGTACTTCTCGGCGTCGGCGTTCCCCATGGCCTTGAGGTCCATGCCGGCACAGAAGGTCCCACCGGCGCCCGTGAGGATGGCGCAGCGGATGTCGTCGTTGGCGTCGATCTCCTCCCAGGCGTCCTTCATCCCCACCAGCATCGGGAGGCTCAACGCGTTCTTCGCCTCGGGCCGGTTCATCGTCACGATGGCCGTCGCGCCCTCGCGTTCGAACGTCAGGTGCTCAGTGGATATCGATGACACGGTCCCCTCCGGTGGTAGGCGCCGATTACGTGGTCAGTGGTGCGAGGTCAGGTGTCGGATGTCCGACGGCAGCGGAGCGCAGACCTCAGAGCCGCTCGATGATGGTGCCCGTGGCCAGCGCGCCACCGCAGCACATGGAAACCAAGCCGTAGGTGCCATCCGTCCGCTCGAGCTCGTGCAGAATCGTGGTGATCAGCCGGCTGCCCGTCGCCCCGACTGGGTGGCCGAGCGCGATGGCCCCGCCGTTGACGTTCAGCTTGTCCATGTCGGCCTCGTGCACCTTGGCCCAGCTGAGCACGATGGAGGCAAAGGCCTCGTTCACCTCGTAGAGGTCCATGTCCTTCATCGTCATGCCCGCCTTGGCCAGCACCTTGCTGGTGGCCACAATCGGTCCGTCGAGGTGGTAGTAGGGGTCGGAGCCGGCCAGCACCTGGGCCACGATCCTCGCCCGGGGCTTGAGACCCTCCGCCTTGGCCCGCTCCTCTGACATCCAGAGCACCGCGGCCGCGCCGTCGGAGATCTGCGAGGACGTCCCCGCGGTGTGCATGCCGTCGGGAAGGACGGCCTTCAGCTTGGCCAGACCTTCGATCGTCGTGTCACGGGGGCCCTGGTCCTTGGTGACGACCATCTTCTCGCCGCTGTGCTCGCCGCGAGGACCCTCTTCGCCCACGATGGGCGCCTCGACCGCGAAGATCTCACGGGCGAAGCGATCCTCGGCCTGGGCCCGGGCCGCCTTCTGCTGAGACTCGAGCCCGAAGGCGTCCACGTCCTCACGGGTGATGCCGTGCTTCTTGGCGATGCGCTCGGCCGCCTCGAACTGGCTGGGCATGTCGTAGGGCAGGTCCGCCGGGAGGGCGCGGCCCACGCCCGGCGCCGAGGCGTTGGCCCCGAGCGGGATCCGGCTCATGGTCTCGACACCACAACCGATGGCAGTGTCTGCCGCCCCCGCGGCGATGAGGTTGTTGGCCATGTGGTTGGCCTGCTGCGACGAGCCGCATTGGCAGTCGACGGTCGTCGCCGCCACGTCGTAGGGCAGGCCGGCCAGCAGCCACGATGTGCGCGTCACGTTGAAACCCTGCTCGCCGGCTTGGGTCACGCATCCGCCGATGACCTGTTCGACCGTCCCGGGGTCGATGCCCGCACGCTTGACCACTTCGACCTGGGCGGCCCCGAGGAGGTCGGGCGCCCGCAGGCCGGAGAGCCAGCCGTTGCGCTTTCCGATCGGGGTGCGGACCGCCTCGATGATTACCGGCTGCGCCATGAACAACGACCCTCCTGCTGCCAAGACCGGCTCTCGGCCGGCTGCCCCTCGTGGGCACAATTTAGAACCTGTTCTAACTTTACCATCGGTCCTCGGACCCGACTCCGGCAGTCTGCCCGGACGGCGTCACCGGGCGCCAACGCCATGGCTCCAAACCGGACCGAGTGGCGACCGCTCGAGCCTGGAAGCCGACGGCGGCCGGAGGCGCCGTCGTGTTCATCGAAACAAATGGCCACTTCGGCGCCGTCCCGGCGACCGTCGGCCGTCGGAATCCCATCCCGCATTGACGCCATGTCAGGGCCCTCAAAAGGCCTTGAGGATCTCCCGGGCGATGACCACCTTCTGGACCTGGTTGGTGCCCTCGTAGATCTGCGTGACCTTGGCATCGCGCAGGAAGCGTTCGACAGGGAAGTCCTTGGTATAGCCGTATCCGCCGAGGAGCTGGACCGCGTCGACCGTGACCGACATCGCAGTGTCGGACGCGAAGGCCTTGGCCATGGCGCCGTACTTGGTGAGCTCACCGGCCTGGTCATCGTCGACCATGGCGCAGGCCCGGTAGACCAGCGCACGCGCCGCTTCAGTGCGAGTGGCCATGTCCGCCAACATGAAGCGCAAGCCCTGCAGGTCGGCAATCGGGCCACCGAAGGCGCGCCGCTGCTTCATGTACCCCGCCGAGTAGTCGATGGCTCCTTGGGCGATGCCCACCGCCTGGGCCCCAATGGTCGGACGGCTGCGGTCGAGCGTGTGCATGGCGATGGTGAACCCTTGCCCTTCTTCGCCGATCCGGTGAGAACCCGGTACCCGCACCTCGTCGAGGAGGACCTCCCCGGTTGGGCTGCCTCGCAGTCCCAGCTTGTCCTCGTGCTTGGCGATGTGGAGACCCCACTCCTTCTCGACCAGGAAGCACGAGATACCACGGCTGCCCGCATCAGGATCGGTCTTGGCGAAGACGATGTAGACGTCGGAGATCCCGGCGTTCGTGATCCAGTACTTGGATCCGGACAGCACGTAGTCGTCGCCGTCACGGACAGCACGAGACCGCATGGCGGCAACATCGCTCCCCGCGTCGGCTTCGGACAGGCAATAACTGGCCTGGATTTCGCCCGCCGCCACCCGCGGCATGTAGGTCCGCTTGAGCTCCTCGCTGCCCCAGTTCATGACCGGGGTCATGCCCAGCTTCGAGATGAGAATGGTGAGCGCGGTCGAGGCACACACCCGGGCCAGCTCCTCGGCGGCGATGGCTTGCGTCACGGTGTCCGCCCCGGACCCGCCATACGCCTCCGGAATACCGAGCGCGGGCAGTTCCATTTCCTTGCACGCTTCGAAGGATTTCCAGGGGAACTCCGCATTCCGGTCCACCTCGGCGGCATGGGGCGCCACCTTCTCCTCGGCAAAGGCGCGCATGGTCTGGCGGAAGTCCCGCTGGACGTCGGTCAGGTCGAAGTTCGGCGTGCTCACCCGTTCATTGTCGCAGACGGTCGAACGGCCGTTCGGAGTCCCTCAGGTGGCCGCCAGATGGCGGACGAGCAGCGATGAAAGCTTTTCGGGCGCCATCTCGGGGATCCAGTGGGACACCCCCTCGAGCACCTCGAACGCATACGGGCCGCACACGTGCGACGACGTCGCCTCGGCCACGTCCCGGCCGAATGCCCCGTCACCCGTGGACCACACGTAGAGCGTCGGCACACTGACCGGCTGCAGGTCACCGAGCGAGGTCTGGTCCATGGCCCGGAACCAGTTGAGCGCGGCCGTCAGGGCACCCGGCTCGCTGAGCGCGGTGACGTAGATGCCGGCGTCGTCGTCGTCGAGTCCCGAATCGGCCAGGACCGCCGCCAGTCCACGACCTGATCCGTCCGCACCCAAGAGCAGCCGCTCGGGCTCCTCAGGCGTGCAGAGGAAGGTCGTGGCGCCATCGCCGTCACGGCGGCCGTTCACTCGCCCGAGCGCCAGCGGGTGGGGAGTCGAGACGACGGTCAACGAGCGCACCCGATCGGGGCGCCGGGAGGCGACGAGCCAGGCCAGCATGCCGCCCCAGTCGTGCCCGACGAGATCGAAGGTCTCCATCTCCATGGAATCGGCCAACGACAGCACGTCACCGGCGAGCCGCTCCGTGGCGTACGCCTCGCGCTCGACGGGCCGGGCGCCCGAGCAGTAGCCACGCTGGTCGGGCGCGACGGCCCGGTACCCCTCAGCGGCCAAGGCCCACAGTTCGTCTCGCCAGGCCCAGGAGGTCTGGGGAAAGCCGTGGAGGAGGAGAACCGGCCGGCCTCCGTGAGGACCACAGGCCCGACCCGTGAAGGTCAACCCGTTCGCCTCGATTTCGAGGCGGTCGATGGCACCGATCGTCGTCACCGGGTCGAGGGGACGGGCCTAGAAGGAGACGGCTGCGCCCGTGGCGTCTTCTGGTTTGAGCCGAAGGGTCTCCTCGGGGATGCCGTCGACCAGTGCCCGCTGCACGACGTAGTCGTGCCCCACTCCCGAGAAGGCCGCCCGCCGCGCCACCTTCAGCTCGGCGGCCGGTGCCTCTTCGAGAAAGCCCCAGAGGTTGAGGGCAAGGCGGACGTCATAGATACAGGGGGCACGGCCGAACAACGCAGCGCGCTTCGCCGCGATGAGCGCAACACCAAGCACGACGTCATGTTCGGACTCTCCCTCGTCGAGCCGCAGGTCGTGCTCGAAGCGATTGGCCAGACGAAGAGCGAAACCCGAGTCAGGACCGGGTGTGCCCGTGGCCATTCCCCTGCCCTTGATCGGGGTGGGCACCACCAGCTCAGCCGGTCGCGAGGTCGTCCAGGCACCGGGGACGTGGAGGTGGCGGGCCGGACGCACCTGATCGGCCTCGGCGATGGGGACGAAGGTGGGCTGCGTCATGCCGCGCAGACTACTCCGAGGGCCGCGAGCGGACCCATTCCCCTACCCGAACAGCGACACGACCGGGAGGCCGATCGAAGAGGAGCGCGAGCCGCCGCCGAACACCTCCTGGTCCGCCGAGCGCAGGAAGGAGCCGGTGGCCAGCGGCTCACCTGTGCCGCTATTGCGCGCGTAGAGCGGGTGCGCTCCGCTGGACACCTGGAGCCGTATGCGGTGTCCCACCCTGAACGAGTTGGCGGTGGGCCACATGGCGATCTCGAGCTCCAACACGCCGTCCTCGTCCGCGTTCGCCGAGCCTGGAGTCAGTCGAAGGATCCCATCGCTGACGTTGGTGGACTTTCCCTTCCGGTCGACGTCGCACAACCGCACGAAGAAGTCCGTGTGTGCCAGGGACGAACGGACGAACAGCGACGCCCGCAGGGGCCCGACAACCGCAAGATCTTCCTTGAGCACGGGGCTGGTGTAGGTCAGAACGTCTCGGCGGGACTCCCGCTCGCGCTGGTCCTTGGGTCCCGATGTGCCCAGATTGAGCGAGGCGCCACCGATCGCCGGCGTCGGGTCGTGGGGATTGAAGTGGAATCGGTCCGGCTCGCGTGCCGGCCCAGGCTCGGGTACCAGCGTCTGCTCGGGCCCGAGGTACCAGCGACGCTCCTCCGCTGCCGGCGGCCACAGGGAGAACTCCTCCCACCGGTTCCTCCCCATGACGAAGACCCGCACGGGAGCCCGCTCGGCACCTTGGCCTTTGCCGAGCTGTGCGTCGAACCAGGAAAGGCCGTCACGTACCGACGCACCGACCAACCCGGGAGATGAATGCGTCCAGGGGCCGATGGTGAGCCGCGCCGAGCGGCCGGCGCGACGCACCGCTTCGTAGTCGGCGACCTGGGCGGCAAGAAAGATGTCGTACCAGCCGCCCACGAAGCTCGCGGGTGGGACTCGGCTCAGCTGTCGGCTGTAGTCCGTCACGTCCCACCACTCGTCGCCCGGCTCGCTGTGTTCGAGCCAGTCCTGGTAGGCCGGCACCGACTCGCCGACCGCCTCGACATCAGCCCTGCCAAGAGGAAGGATCCCGGCGGCCCGCGCGACGACCTTGGCGCTGTGCGCTTGCGTCCGCAGCACGGTGCGGAAGCCGAGTTCCTGGTACTTGAGCTGGTAGGCCCAGCTCAGTGCCATCTCCAGGGCGAAGGACCCGCCGGGGTAGACAAAGGCGTCCCGGGAATTCGCCGCGGTCACGTCGAGCGCCATGGCCTTGAGGAATTCGGGTGGGTCGGCGGCAACGGCCCACTGCGTCATCCCGAGGTAGCTGGCACCCCACATGACGAGTCGACCGTCGAACCAGGGCTGGCCCGCCACCCATTGCAGCGTGGCGTGGCCGTCGGACCGCTCGTGTCGGAGAGGCTCCCAGGCACCACCCGACCCGAACGTGCCCCGGCAGCTCTGGATCACGGTTTGGTAGCCCCGCTCGGCGAAGAGGCGCCCGAGCGGTCCCATGACGCGACGCCCGTAGGGCGTACGGATCAGCAGGGTCGGCAGGTCTTCTGACGACCGCGTCGGGAACCATCGGTCCGCCAGCAGCGCCACCCCATCAGCCATGTTGGCTGCGACGTCGCGTTCAACGGAAATGTCGCGGGTCTCGGGTGGAGGCAGCTTCAGGAGCGGGCCGGCCAGCCGGCTGAGCACGGTCATCCTGGTGATCTCGTCGTGGTACCCCCCGGAACTGTGTGCGTGGGACCCGCCTCAGCTCGCGTGGAGCAAGCCGAACACGATGGAGTCGTAGAGCGCCTGCCAGCTCGCCTCGATGATGTTCTCCGACACGCCGATCGTGGTCCAGGTGCGTTGACCATCCGTCGTGTCGACCAGAACCCGCGTGACGGCACCCGTGCCGCGGCCGGTGTCGAGGACACGGACCCGGTAGTCGGTGAGGTGCATGCTGGCGAGCACCGGGAAGCGCGGTCCGATGGCCCCGCGCAAGGCCCCGTCCAGGGCGTTGACCGGGCCGTTGCCCTCGGCAACCGCGACGATGCGCTCAGCGCCGACATGGACCTTTACCGTCGCCTCCGTCATCACACCTGACATGACATTGTCCACGATGGCAGCTTCGACCCGATCTCCGTGGTCCGTGATGACTCGGAAGGACTCGACGGTGAAGAAGTCGGCGGTCCAGCCGGTCGCCCGTCGCAACAGCAGCTCGAGCGAACCATCGGCCACCTCGAAGTGATAGCCCTCGTGCTCCAGGTGTTTCAGTTCGTCGAGGACGCGCCCGATGACCTCGCCGTCGAGGTCGAGACCGAGCTCGGCGGCCTTCATGGCCAGCGTCGAGCGGCCGGCCATCTCCGAGACGACCACCCTGGTCCCGTTCCCGACCGAGTTGGGTTGGATGTGCTCATAGAGATCCGCGCTGCGCGCCACCGCACTGGCGTGCAGTCCACCCTTGTGCGCGAAGACCGAGTGGCCGACATAGGGCTGCTGGGGATCGGGCGCGATGTTCACCAGCTCGGCGATGTGGTGGGCGACCGGGGTGAGCCGCTCCAGCCGATCAGCCGGGATGGTGCGGATGTTGAGCTTCAGGGAGAGGTTGGGGATGGCCGTCGAGAGGTCGGTGTTCCCCGAGCGCTCGCCGTAGCCGTTGATGCACCCCTGCACCTGCGTCACCCCCGCCTGGACGGCGACCAACGAGTTCGCCACCGCGCACCCCGTGTCGTTGTGGCAATGGATCCCGAGCTGGGCGCTTGTCCGAGCCCGCACATCCGCCACGGCCTGGCCGACGTCGTCCGGCAGGGAGCCTCCGTTGGTGTCACAGAGCACCAGCGCCTCTGCGCCGGCCTCTTCTGCCGCGCTCGAGGACCGACAGGGCGAACTCCGGATTGCGCCGATACCCGTCGAAGAAGTGCTCGGCGTCGAGGAACACCCGCAGGTCGTGGTCCCGCAGGTAACGGACCGAGTCGGCCACCATGGCCACGGCCTCGTCCAACGACGTCCGTAACGCCTCGCTCACGTGGCGGTCCCAGGACTTCGCCACGATGCAGGCAACCGGTGCACCGGCCTCGATCAGATTGGCCAGCACGGCGTCGTCCTCCGGCTTGACGCCCGCCCGCCGTGTGGATCCGAAAGCAACGAGCGTGGCCGTGTTGAGCGTCAACTCCTTCTTGGCGCGAGCAAAGAACTCGATGTCCTTCGGGTTGGCGCCCGGCCAGCCGCCTTCGATGAAAGTGACGCCGAGATGATCGAGCTGTTCGGCCACCCGCATCTTGTCGTCGACGGTCAGCGACAGTCCTTCCTGCTGACTCCCGTCCCGAAGGATGGTGTCGAAGATGTCGACCGCCTCGGGCAGGTCCGGCACGGAGAAATCATGGGCGTGCGCCGTGTGGCCATGCGCGTGCGTGTGGCGCGCGCCGCCATGGCTGTGTGCCGCTGCGTCGGGTTCAGTCGACATAGTCCAACCACTCCTTGTACTGGTCCACCTCTCCACGGATGGTGGCGAAGTACGTCTGCTGGACCTCCTTCGTGATCTTCCCCGGGTGGCCGGGACCAACCGGCCGGTCGTCGACGGCCCGGATGGGCACAACCTCAGCCGCGGTACCGGTCAGGAAGGCCTCGTCGGCCAGGTACAGGTCGGTGCGGATGATCGGCTCGTGACGCACCTCGTAGCCCAGGTCTCGGGCAATCGTCTCAACGGAGTCCTGGGTGATTCCCTCCAGAGCACCGGCGTCAGAGGTGGGAGGCGTAATGAGCACTCCGTCGCGGACGATGAAGATGTTCTCGCCGGTGCACTCGCTGACGTTCCCGTTCGGCGCCAGGAGAATCGCTTCGTCGTAGCCCGCATTGAGCGCTTCGACCTTGGCCAAGGAGGAATTGGCGTACATCCCGGTCCCCTTCGCGGCGGTCGGAACGGCGTTGGGGTCGTGACGACGCCACGAGCTGATTTTGACCGACACGCCGTTCGCGATGCCTTCGTCACCGAGATAGGTCCCCCAAGGCCAGGCGGCCACCGAGACATTGACCGGGCACGGCAGCGGGTTGAGACCCATTTCGCCGTAGCCGAGATAGACGAGCGGGCGCAGGTAGCAGCCGTCATGGAGCCCGTTGACCCGGACGACCTCGCGGGAGGCCTCGACGATCTGGTCGACAGTGAAGGGGACGTCGATCATGAAGATCTTGGCCGACGCGAACAACCGGCGAATGTGGTCGCGCAAGCGGAAGATGGCAGGACCTCGGTTCGTCGGATAGGCCCGGATGCCCTCGAACACGCCCGAGCCGTAGTGCATCGTGTGCGTGAGCACGTGCACGGTGGCATCGGCCCAGTCGACGAGCTCGCCGTCCATCCAGATCTTCTCGGTCGGGGTGATGGGCATGACGACTACAGCCTTTCTGCGATGGCGTCGCCCACGGCGGACGTGGACTGCTGTTCGGGGGACGTTGACATTGAATCGGACTGGGCGGCGAGCGCCTTGAGGATGCGGGCTGCGGCGTCGGTCTCACCCAGGTGCTCGAGCATGAGTCCGGCCGAGTGAATGGCGGCCAGCGGGTTGGCCACACCCTGGCCGGCGATGTCGTGGGCGGCGCCGTGGACCGGCTCGAAGAGGGAGGGCCCGGTGCGCGCCGGGTTCAGGTTGGCCGAGGCGGCGAAGCCGATGCCACCGCTCACCGCACCGGCCAGGTCGGTCAGGATGTCTCCGAAGAGGTTGTCGGTCACGATCACGTCATAGCGCTTCGGCTGTTCCACCAAGTAGATGCACGCGGCGTCGACGTGGTTGTAGTCCCAGGCCACGTCGGGGTATTCGCCCGAGACCTCGGCCACCGTGCGCTGCCACAGATCGCCGGCGAAGGTGAGCACGTTGGTCTTGTGGACCAGGGTCAGCTTGTTCCGCCGGCGGGACGCCAGCTCGAAGGCGAATCGGGTGCAACGCTCGGCTCCCATGCGCGTGTTGACGGAACCTTGCGTGGCCACCTCGTGGGGCGTCCCCTTGCGGAGGAAGCCACCCTCACCGGCATAGGTGCCCTCGGTGTTCTCGCGAACCACGGCGAAGTCGGCGCCCTGAGCGATGGACCCGGGCACGCCCGTGAACGGGCGCAGGTTGACGTACAGGTCGAGCTCGAAGCGCAGGCGCAGCAGGAGGCCTCGCTCCAATGTCCCGGGCGGCACGGACGAATCACCGACCGGAGGTCCGACCGCACCCAGGAGGATCGCCTCGAACCCGCGGAGCTCGGCCAGCGTCTCGTCGGACAGGACCTCCCCGTCGCGCAGATAACGCGCCGCGCCAAGGTCGAACTTCGTCGTGTCCAGGTCGACGCCGGCGGCACGGACCACCTTGAGCGCCTCGGCGCAGACCTCCGGCCCGATGCCATCCCCACCGATGACGGCGACCCGATGCCTGGTGCTCACAGTTCCTTCTCCCTCGTCCTGCTGAATCTGGCCTGAAATTGAAAAACCGCCCACAGTGTGGACGGTTCAAGGCGCGCGTGGGTGTGGCGCGCCTAGTGAATAATGCCTACAAAGTGCTCGAAGCGATGCATAACCTCTCTAGTCTCTCGCAACCGGGGAGCCCGCGTCAACAATGCCTGGCCCGGACCGGGGCGCGTCCGGGGCCGGATACCCTGGTGGGGCCGACGCCGTGCCCCGCACCGCCGCCCGCCCGCCTCTCGAAGGACTCGCCGTGACAAACGTTTCCGCCAACCAGACAGAACCCACGAAGCTGACCCCCGCCACCCATGACCGGCTGGTGGCGGAGCTGGAGGATCTGACCACGCGGGGCCGGGTGGAAATCGCCCAGCAGATCGAAGCAGCACGGGCGCTCGGCGACCTCTCGGAGAACGGCGACTACCACGCCGCCAAGGACTTCCAAGGAAAGATGGAGTCGCGCATCCGCCAGTTGCAGGCGATGCTCAAGGACGTCGAGCTGGTGCAGGAGGACGGTGCCGACGACGGGTCGGTCTCGCTGGGAAGCACGGTCACTCTTCGCTACGACGGGGACGACGAGGACGACACACAGCAGTTCTTCGTCGGCTCCATCGAGGAGCGTCAGGGCGATCTCCAGGTCGTCTCACCCAGTTCGCCCCTGGGCCAGGTGCTGGTCGGCCACGGCGCCGGCGAGGCGGTCGAATACAAGGCCCCCGGTGGCATGCTGAAGGTACACATCGTCGCGGTGACCCGCTGATGGCTCCTCGCACCATCATCGAGAAGATCTGGGACGCCCACGTGGTCCATGCGGCCGAGGGCGAGCCCGACCTCCTCTTCATCGATCTCCACCTCGTCCACGAGGTCACCTCCCCTCAAGCCTTCGACGGCTTGCGGTTGGCCGGCAGGGGCGTCCGGCGGCCCGACCTGACCGTGGCCACGGCCGACCACAACGTGCCCACGACAGATATCGACAAGCCGGTCGCTGATCCGGTTTCCGCCAAGCAGCTGCAGGTGCTCAACGACAACACCGCTGAGTTCGGCATCACCTGCTTCCCGATGGGCGACCCGAACCAGGGCATCGTCCACATCATCGGGCCCGAGCAGGGCTGGACCCAACCCGGGATGACCATCGTGTGCGGCGACAGCCACACCTCGACGCATGGTGCGTTCGGTGCGATCGCGTTCGGCATGGGGACCAGCGAAGTCGAGCACGTCCTGGCCACCCAGACTCTCCCCCAAGTGCGGCCGAAGACCATGGCCGTGACGGTCGAGGGGGAGCTGGCACCCGGGGTCACGGCAAAGGACGTGGCACTGACCATCATCGGCGCCATCGGCACGGGCGGTGGCATCGGCCACATCATCGAGTACCGGGGTTCTGCCATCCAAGGTCTCTCCATGGAAGGTCGCATGACGCTGTGCAACATGTCGATAGAGGGCGGGGCCAGGGCGGGGCTGGTCGCACCGGACGAGGTCACGTTCGACTACGTCCGCACCAAGGACCATGCACCCAAGGGTGCCAATTGGGATGTGGCCGAGGCCTACTGGCGGACGCTGCCGACCGACGAAGGAGCCGCTTTCGACAAGGAAGTGGTGCTCGACGCCGCCGCCATCACGCCCCATGTCACGTGGGGCACCAATCCGGCCCAGGTGACGTCTGTCGCCGGCTCGGTGCCGGACCCGGCGAGCATGGCCGACCCCGGCGACCGAGACGCGGCCGTGCGGGCGCTGGCCTACATGGGACTTGAGGCGGGAACGCCAATGCGCCAGATCAAAGTGGATACGGTTTTCCTCGGCAGCTGTACGAACTCGCGGATCGAGGATCTCCGAGCCGCGGCGGCGGTGCTCGAAGGACGAACGGTGCAGCCCGGCGTGCGCGCCCTGGCTGTCCCGGGCTCTCACCGGGTCAAGGCGCAGGCAGAGGCCGAGGGGTTGGACAAGGTGTTCACGACGGCAGGCTTCGAGTGGCGTGAGCCCGGCTGCTCCATGTGCCTGGCCATGAATCCGGACAAGCTGGCCGTCGGTGAACGTTGCGCCTCGACCTCAAACCGGAACTTCGAGGGGCGCCAGGGGCGCGGTGGGCGGACCCACCTCGTTTCGCCCGCCGTCGCCGCGGCCACCGCGGTCGCCGGGACATTCGCCACACCGGAGGATCTCGACTCATGAAGCCTGTCGTTGTCGTCACGGGACGTGCGGTGCCGCTCGATCGCACCGACGTCGACACGGACCAGATCATCCCGTCCGACTGGCTCAAGCGGGTCGAGCGCACGGGCTTCGGCGCCGGGCTGTTCTCGGAATGGCGAGACGATCGAGAGTTCGTGCTCAACGACCCGGAATTCGTGGGCGCGACCGTCCTCGTCGCCGGCCACAACTTCGGCACCGGGTCCTCTCGCGAACACGCGGTGTGGGCGCTCATGGACTACGGCTTCGAGGCCGTGATCTCCTCGCGCTTCGCCGACATCTTCCGCAACAACTGCACGAAGCAGGGGCTGCTGCCCGTGCAGGTCTCGGAAGAGCTTGACCGGGCCCTGCTCGATGCCGTTGCGGCGGACCCCTCGCTCGAGATCACGATCGATGTTGCCCGGGGAACCGTCGAGGCGCCTGCCGCCGGATTGGCGGGGACGTTCCCGCTCGACGAGTTCACCCGCGAGCGCCTGCTCCACGGGTGGGACGACATCGGGCTCTCCCTACGCTTCGAGGCCGACATCACGGCTTACGAGCACCGGCGACCCGCCTTCTTGCCTTCGGCGTGATCCGCTGATGGTGACGTTCCGGCCCATGGAGGTGGCCGACGCCCCCGGGGCCGTGGCGGCCTTCGAAGGCGGGCTGCTCACCATGCTGGCCCGGCACGGGCTCCCGGTCACCGGCAACTCCATTCAGGACGAGCGGCGCAGAATAGATCGGACCCGTCATTTCCTGGGTACCGATCCGGGCGGTTCTTGGGTGGCGGAGGACGAAGGTGGTGCCATCATCGGCGTGTCGCAGTCCTTCGTGCGTGACGACTACTGGATGCTCTCGCAGCTCGGTGCGGTGCCCGGCGTGCAGGGCCAGGGAATCGGCCGCGAGTTGTTGCGTCTCGCCCTCTCACACGGTGACCCCCAGAGCCCCGGCACGATCCAGTGCTCGCGCGATCCGAAGGCGATGGCGCTCTACGCCGGCCACGGGTTCCAACTGCATCCCGTCGTCGCGGCCTGGGGCATCATGCGGCCCGGTTCGGTCGTCCGCCCCGACGATGTCGTGCGGGTCGAACCCGAAAAGGTGACAGAGCGCGAGCTGGACATCGTGACAGCAGTCGACCGCGCCGTACGCGGTCGGCGCGCACGGTCGACGTGGTGGCCATGCTCGCCCACCCGGGGAACCACCTGCTCCTCCACGGTGATCAGGCGTACGCGGTGGCCGCCGACGATCGCATCGTCACGCTCGGGGCGCACCAAGAAGAATCGGCCGTCCTCGTCCTGCGCGCGATGTTGGCCGAAGCGCCGGCGGGCGAGACCATCGAGATCAACTGGCTCACCTCGGCTCAGCAGTGGGCCATCGGTGAGGTCGTGGCCGCAGGCATTGAGCTTCAGCCCTTCGGCCCCGTGATGGTGCGCGGCATGGACGGGCCGCCGCGCCCGTACATTCCGAGCGGCGGCTACGGATAGCCGGATCAGCGCGGTTTATGCGTCCCTGGTCTTCATCCGCCAGGCCCCGATGGCGGTCCAGAACACGAGCCAACCCACGATCACCAAGGACGAGGCCAGCGTGGACTCGGGTATCAGCGGGTTGCCACCACCACCTCCGCTCCCACCCCCGCTGAAGGGTGTCGGCAGACCCCCCGGTTCTATATGGGCCATGGCCACGCCGACGATGCCCCGCTGGACGTTCAGGAGGTGCGAAATGATGTGGCGGCTGAAGATGGGCGTCAGGATCAGTTCCAGCACAATGAGCAGGATCACCGCCACCGTGCGTTGACCCATCAGTGAGGACAGTCCGAGGCCGACCATGAACCCAACGGTCGCCTCCAGCGCGATCCACAACCCGACCTGGACCATCAGCGTGGTGGAGGGAACCAGGAAGTTCGAGTGATAGTCCGCGTAGTCCTGGTTGGCCACCGAGACCGCGAAGGCCCGCACCTGGGCTGATGACTCGGCGGCGGGAATGGTCACCGTCCCCCCGTCCTTGGTCCGAACGACGCTCCCCGGCGGCGGCCCGATCGATTGCCCACCGCAGGTCACGTTCGGCGGCGGTTGGCTCGGCCCCGAGCCCCCGAAGAAGTTGAAGTTGCAGATGACTTCGTCTGCGTGCGCTGCGGCCCAGCTGTCGAGGGCCGGTTGCGACAACCCGGCCGGGACGTTGACGCCGTCGTAGTTGAGCTGCGTCGGCGCGGCGAACACGCAGACGGCGCAGACGATGGTATAGCCAACCGCCACCATGGCGATGACGATGGCCAGCCCAGCCGGGATGCGCGCGAAGTACAGGGCCAGCCGCGAGCGCCCGCTGATCACCAGGTGGCGGAACATCCCCTCGCTGAGGTCAACCGATCCCGCTGTGCAGCCGACCACCGCCGCCACGATGAACCCGAACACGTACATGAAGCCGGCCACCAGCGTCGTGAAGATGGTGTAGCCCCCGGCGGGCCCGTAGGACTTTGGGGCAACGGCGTGCGAAATCAGCCGCACGCCGAGGAATACGACCGGGATGCCGATGTTCACCGCGATCAGGGCGATCATCAACCCGCGCCGCCGGCGCAACTCCATGAAGCGGGTGGTGATCATGCCCCACGTCGGGATCCACGAGCCGCGGTGATCGCCCCGCGTGGGCTCCGTCTCGCGTGCCGGTCCTGGCGCCGGTGTGCCGATGTCGGAGATGGTCGTCATTCCGAGTCCCCCAATCGGCTCGTCACCGAAAGGAACCACTGCTCCAGCGAAGCCTGGATGTGTTGGAGGCGGTAGACCGAGACCCCGCCCTCCACGAGGAGGCGGTTGATCTCCGCGATTGCGTCGCGCTCGGTGCCCTCGGGCAACGTGATCGCCAGACCGTCGGGACCGGCCTCTGCGTGTGCGCCAAACGCGGTGCCGTCGAGCAGGTGGCGTGCCCGGTCCGGGTCGGAGCACTCGACCTGGACCTCGAAGGAGGATCCGGCCAGCAACTGGGAGATCGGGCCCTGCCGGATCACCGAGCCCCGATCCACGATGGCCACGGCATGGCAGGTGCGCTCCACCTCGTCGAGGAGATGGGAGGACAGCACGACGGTGCGACCTTCGGCCACGAGCGACAGGATCATGTCGCGCATTTCGAGCATCCCGCCGGGGTCGAGGCCGTTCATCGGCTCGTCGAGGATCAGCAGTTGTGGATCCCCGAGGAGACACGCGGCGACGCCCAGACGTTGGCGCATGCCCATGGAGTACTTCGACACCTTGTCGTTGGCGCGGTGCAGGATGCCCACGCGCTCGAGCGCCGGTTCGATGCGGCCCTTGGCCGCCGGCTCGCGGGCCGCCGCGAGGATCTGCAGGTTCTGGCGGCCGGTCAGGTGGCCGTGGAAGCGCGGCTCGTCCACGATGGCGCCGACGCGGGCCAGTGCGAGGTCGCGATGGCGCGGGACCCGATGTCCGAGGAGTGACATGGTGCCGGAATCCGCGTGGGTGAGTCCCAGCAGCACACGGATCAGCGTGGTCTTGCCCGCACCGTTGGGTCCGAGGTAGCCGAAGGCGCAGCCGCGGGGCACGAGGAGTTCGACGTCGTTCACCGCGATGTTGTCGCCGAACCGCTTGGTGAGCCCGTGGGTCTCCACCGCCCACTCGTCCGACCGCTCTGGCGGCGCGAGAACGTCCGTCATGCCTCGAAGCCGCTGCGCCGACGGGGCGCTCCCCGACCTGTGTCTCGGTCTGTCAGCCCTACGGATCTGTACATACCAGGAAATATACCTAGTATGCAGGTCCTCCGCGCAGCTTATTCCCAGCTACCGGGGTTCACGCCGAGGGCTACCCCTCGTACCAGCGGTACCGCGTCCAGCCCGACATGGGCCGAGCCCCGAGTTGCTGGTAGAAGTCCAACGCCGGCGCATTCCACTCGAGCACCTCCCATTCGAGGCGCCCCCGGGTCTGGGCACGCAGGAAGGTCAGGAGCTCGCGGGCATGGCCTTGGCGGCGGTGGGCGGGACGCACGTAGAGGTCCTCGAGCCAGATTCCCGTCTGGCCCAGGAAGGTCGAGAAGGTCCGGAACCAGAGGGCGTGCGCCGCCAGATGACCCAGCTCGTCCTCGACGACGGTGTCGTAGACGATGGCGTCAGGACCGAACAATGTCTGGCGCAGGTCCTGCTCGGTGATCACGACCTGGTCGGCCAGGTTCTCGTAGTCGGCCAACTCCTTGATCATGGCCAGCAGCTCCGGGACGTCTGCCTCGACCGCCGGGCGGATCACCCGATGCGAGCCCGGTTCGCAGCCGACACGACGGCGCCGAGCGAGGCGTCGAGGATGGACGAGTCGCGACCCACTCCCCACCAGCTGGTGCCGTCAGCGCCCGCGCATTCGACGTAGGCGACGGCCGAGGCGCCCGAACCTTCGGTCAGCGTGTGCTCGTGGTAGTCCTTCACCTCGAGCACAATTCCGAGGTCGGCCTTCAGGGCGGCGACCAGCGCGTCGATGGGTCCGTTCCCTTCGCCGTTCACGGTGCGGTGTTCACCGTCGACGAGGATCTGGGCCGTGACGGTCGTGTGGCCGCGCCCGGTGGACACCTCACTCGTCATGAGACGCAGTCCGGCGTCCTCGGGCAAGTAGATCTCCTCGAACACGTCGCGCATCTGGCCGGACCGGATCACGGTCCCGCTGGCTTCGGTGATCTCCTGGACCTTCTTGGAGAATTCGATCTGCAGTCGGCGTGGGAGGTCCAGACCATGGTCGGTGTCCATGACGTAGGCGACACCGCCCTTGCCCGACTGGCTGTTGACCTGAATGATCGCCTCGTACGTCCGCCCGGTGTGCTTGGGATCGATTGGCAGGTAGGGCACCTCCCACTCGTCGTACTCCGAGCCGATGGCCGCCATGCCCTTCTTGATCGCATCCTGGTGGGAGCCCGAGAATGCGGTGTACACCAGGTCTCCCGCGTAAGGATGGCGTGGGTGGACCGGGAGGCGCGTGGCGTACTCGGCCACCCGTCTGACCTTCTCGATGTCGCTGAAGTCCAAGGTGGGATCGATGCCCTGAGAGAACAGGTTCATGGCCAGTGTCACCACGTCGACGTTGCCCGTGCGCTCGCCGTTGCCGAAGAGCGTTCCCTCAATTCGGTCGGCCCCGGCCAGCACGGCCAACTCCGCCGCGGCGACGGCCGTGCCGCGGTCGTTGTGCGGATGCAGGCTGAGCACGATGCTGTCGCGGTTCTTGACGGTTCGAGCGAACCACTCGATGACGTCGGCGTACACGTTGGGGCTGTACATCTCGACGGTGGCGGGCAGGTTCAGGATCATCGGCCGCTCCGGCGTCGGGCCGATCACATCCATGACTGCTTCGCAGATCTCCACCGCGAACTCTGGCTCGGTCCCGGTGAAGCTCTCGGGTGAGTACTCGTATCGCAGCGCGGTACCGGCCAGTTGCGGCTCGAATTTCTTGCAAAGCTCGGCCGCCTTCACCGCGATGTCGATGATGCCCGGCTTGTCGAGCCCGAAGACCACCCGACGTTGCAGCTCGGAGACCGAATTGTAGAAGTGGACGCAGGCTCGGCGCGCGCCGACCAGCGACTCGAATGTGCGCTCAATGAGCTCGTCACGGCACTGGGTCAGGACCTGGATCTCTACGTCGGCGGGAATCATGTCCTCGTCGATGATCAGGCGCTGAAAGTCGTAGTCCGTCTGTGACGCCGACGGGAAGCCGACCTCGATCTCCTTGAACCCGACATCGATCAGGGTCTGGAACAGGGCCAGTTTGCGCTCGGGATCCATCGGGTCGATCAGAGCTTGGTTGCCGTCACGCAGGTCCACGCTGGCCCAGTGAGGTGCCTGTGTGAACTGCCGATCCGGCCAGGTGCGGTCGTGCAGCACCAGGGGCACGTGTGAGCGGTACTTCTCGAACGGCATGGGCGACGGGTCGCAGGGCAGGGTCAGGTGACCCCGCTCCACGTCGCCACCACTCCCTTTCTGTCCCTCAGCCATAGTTCGGTTTCCCTTCCTGTGTCTTCTGTCTCTATCTCGGTCCGTGCTGGTCCCGGCGCAACAAAAAACCCCCTGGCCTTTCGGCGCAGGAGGTTGCGAACGAACGCGATGTGGCGTTCGCCGTCAGGTAAGCAGCAGGTTGGACGTCGGTGCCTTCATAACCCCCCAATTCTCGCACCGGCAGTGCGCGCCGTCAAGAGCGCTTCACCGGCGATCCGAAACGCACCAGGTTCCCGTCGGGGTCGTGGTGCGCCGCCTCCCAGACACCGAATCCGGGGTCGAAGAGGTCATCGGTCTCCCCCACTCCGGCCGCCCGCCATTCTGCGTGGAGATCGTCGGCGTCGTCCGCCCCGATATAGGCCGCCCCCCGCTCGGCGCCCGGAGCGAGGTCGGGGTCGAGGCGGAAGTGGATCTGGACTCCGTCACGGGCTGCCGTGGCGTACCCGCCGGCATGGACGGCGACGGTGAAGCCGAGTGCCTCGTAGTGCGCCCGCGTCGCCTCCATGTCCGAGGTCGGGAAGATGGGGGCGATGCTGCGCAGGGTGGCCATGCCGGCACGCTACCGTGGGCGCATGCGCCGTCTCCTCTCGACGCTGCTCCGCGCGCTCCTGGTGATCGCCGTGCTGGCCGTGGTGCGCGCCGTCCTGCTCGACCGGGCACCGCAGCGTGAGATTCCTGCCGATGGCCGCCAGCCGGTGATCGGCAGCCTCGACACCTGGCCGGCGGTGCCCCGCAAGCCCGAATCCTGAGGTCGCCTGCCTCAGAGGGTGACGCGGTGGATGTCGAGGATGCCCTCGTCTCCGCGGAGCTGCTCGACGACCACGTCGGGCGCCAGTGACGACGTCGTGATGACCATCATCGCCGTCGCCGTCTCGGGGCTCGGTCCGACCGCCATCGACGAGATCGACACATCCGCCGCGCCCAGGGCCGTGCCCACGACCCCGATCACACCGGGTCGATCGTCGTTGCGCACGACCAGCATGTGCTCCGAGGGCGGGACCTCGACCACATGCTCGTCGACCATGACGATGCGCGGCTCGGTACGCACCCCGGCGGTGATGAGCGTTCCGGCAACCGCGTGGGAGTTCGAACGCAACGTGATGAGCGACTTGTAGTCGGGGGATGTCGACGTCGAGGACTCGCGCACAGCCAACCCGCGCTGCTCAGCCAGCTGTGGCGCGTTGACGTAGGAGACGGGCTCCTCGGTGCTCCCGCCGAAGATGCCCTTGAGCGCGGAGAGGGTCAGGATGCCCGTGCTCTCACCGGCCAGCTCGCCCTCGTACTCGATCTCGAGCGAGTCCGGCAGCCCGTCGTGCAGGCCAACGAAGAAGCGACCGAGCTGCTCGGAAAGACCCATGAAGGCGCGGACCGCGTCGGAGACGTCCCGGGCTGCCACGTTCACCGCATAGGGCACGAAGTCGCCGTCCAGCGCCAGCAGCACCATCTCGGCGATGGTGACACCGGCCTTGTCCTGGGCTTCCTCGGTCGAGGCGCCGAGGTGCGGGGACACCACCACCTGGGGCAATTCGAAGAGGGGCGATTCGGTACAGGGTTCCTTGGCGAAGACGTCGAGACCGGCCCCGGCCACGATGCCGTCGCGAATGGCGTCGGCCAGCGCGTCCTCGTCGACGATGCCGCCACGGGCGGTGTTGACGATCCGGATACCCGGCTTGGCCTTGGCCAACAGATCGCGCCCGAAGAGTCCGATGGTCTCCGGCGTCTTCGGGGTGTGGATGGACACAAAGTCCGCTTCGGCGACGAGCTCCTCGATGCTGACGAGCCTGACTCCCATGGCCCGAGCCCGGTCCTGGGAGACGAAGGGGTCGTAGCCGATCAATTCCATTCCGAATGCGTGGGCCCGTTGGGCCACCAGCGAACCGGCCCGGCCCAGGCCGACCACGCCGAGCACCTTGCCGTGCAGCTCGACGCCTTCCCACTTGGAACGCTCCCAGCGACCGGCCACGAGGGCCGAGTGGGCCTGGGGGATGTTGCGAGCCTGAGCGAGCAGCAGTGCCATCGCCTGCTCCGCGACCGAAAGGATGTTCGAGGTGGGTGCGTTGACCACCATCACCCCACGCTCGGTGGCCGCGGCCACGTCGACGTTGTCCAGCCCGACCCCGGCCCGGCCCACGACCTGGAGCGAGGTCCCCGCGGCCAGGAGCTCGGCCGTGACCTGGGTGGCGGAGCGGATGATCAGGGCCTCGGCCCCGACGACGGTCTCGAGCAGCTGCTCGGGGCTCAGCCCCTCCGCGACGTCGACCTCGTG
The DNA here is from genome assembly GCA_963726545.1 of uncultured Acidimicrobiaceae bacterium. Lineage (GTDB taxonomy): Bacteria > Actinomycetota > Acidimicrobiia > Acidimicrobiales > RAAP-2 > Bog-473. The sequence continues at coordinate 179,104 of CAVSCV010000003.1, forward strand.
GCCCGCCCGACTGAGCAGGTCCAGCCCACTCTGGGCAATCTTCTCGGTTACCAGTACCCGTGCCACCGCGGTGGTCTCCTTACTCCCCCGCCCGTTCGAGGACTCAGTCTTGCGCTTCGGCGAGGAGGGCGGCCAAACGAGAGACGCCCTCGACGAGATCCTCGTCGCCCAGCGCATAGGACATCCGGAAGTAGCCCGGTGCGCCGAAGGCTTCCCCTGGCACCACCGCCACCTTGGCTTCGTTGATGCAGAGTTCGGCCAGCTCGGCGCTGCTGCTGGGCCGTTGGCCGCGGATGGATCGCCCGAGCAGGCCCTTGACCGACGGATACGCGTAGAACGCACCCTCGGGCTCGACACAGACCACGCCGTCGATGTCGTTGAGCATGCCCACGATCGTCAGGCGACGCCGGTCGAACGCCTCGCGCATCATGGCCACGTCCTCGAGACCACCCGACACGGCGGCCAATGCCGCCCGTTGGGACACGTTGGACACATTGGACGTCTCGTGACTCTGGATGTTGGTGGCTGCCGCGATGGCATCGCCGGGACCGATGAGCCACCCGACCCGCCATCCGGTCATGGCGTAGGTCTTGGCCACCCCGTTGGCCACCAGGCAACGATCGGCCAACTCGGGGACGAGCACCGGCATGGAGTGGTGTTCCGCCCCGCCGTAGACCAGGTGTTCGTAGATTTCGTCGGTCAGCACCCAGATCCCGCGCTCGAGGGCCCAACGGCCGATCGCCTCGATCTCTTGGCGCGGGTAGACGGCGCCCGTCGGGTTGGACGGAGAGACGAAGAGCAGTGCCTTCGTGTTGGGGGTCCACGCCGCCTCGAGGTCTTCGACCGACGATCGGAAACCGGTCGTCTCGTCCGAGGACACCACGACGGGCGTGCCCCCTGCGAGAGCGATGGATTCGGGGTACGTCGTCCAGTAAGGAGCCAAAACGATGACCTCGTCGCCGGGGTCGCACAAGACGGCGAAAGCGTTGGCCACGGCCTGCTTGCCGCCATTGGTGACCAGCACCTGTGAGGGGTTGACGGCGTAGCCCGAGTCCCGCAGGGTCTTGGCGGCGATCGCCTCGCGCAGGGCGGGGATGCCCGCGGTCGGGGTGTAACGGTGGTTGGCCGGCTCGCGGCAGGCCGCCACGGCCGCCTCGACGATGTGGGCGGGTGTCGGGAAGTCCGGCTCGCCGGCGCCGAAACCGATGACGTGCTCACCGGCGGCCTGGAGGGCCTTGGCCTTGGCATCCACCGCCAGGGTCGCTGAGGGCGCGACGGCGGCCGCCCGCCGCGAGATGCGGCGGAGCTCTATCGGGGAAGGGGTCCTCGTCACGGATGTCATGATCTCATACGTGCCAGACGCCCCCAACATCACGATTCCCGCCGAACTCCTGCCCTCTGACGGCCGCTTCGGATCCGGCCCCTCCAAGGTGCGCCCCGAGCAGATGGCGGCGCTGGCCGAGGTGGCCGGGACCTACCTCGGCACCAGTCATCGACAGAAGACGGTCAAGTCGCAAGTCGGGCGCGTGCACGCCGGGATGCGCCAACTCTTCTCGCTCCCTGACGGCTACGAGGTCGTACTCGGCAACGGGGGGACGACCTGCTTCTGGGACGCCGCCACGTTCGGCCTGATCGACGCGCAGAGCCAGCATCTCAGCTTCGGCGAGTTCTCCTCGAAGTTCGCTTCGTGCGTCAAGGCCGCGCCGCACCTCAAGGATCCCCAGGTGATCGAGTCCGAGGTGGGCACCCACCCGCTGCCGGTGGCCGAGGCTTCGGTCGACCTCTACGCCCTGACCCACAACGAGACCTCCACGGGCGTCGCCATGACGATCACCCGACCCAAGGGTGCCGCCCTACCGGCCGACGGGGGCGGGCTCGTGGCCGTCGACGGCACGTCGGGGGCCGGCGGGCTTCGAGTCGACCCGGCCGAGTTCGACGCCTACTACCTGGCCCCGCAGAAATGCTTTGCCAGCGACGGCGGCCTCTGGCTGGCGCTCATGTCCCCTGCCGCCCTGGAGCGGGTGCAGCGGATCGCCGCCTCGGGCCGCTGGATCCCAACCTTCCTCGATCTCAAGACCGCGGTCGACAACTCGGTCCAGGACCAGACCTACAACACCCCGGCGCTGGCCACCATCTACCTGTTGGCCGAGCAGCTGGACTGGATGAACGGCAACGGCGGCCTCGAGTGGACCGCCTCGCGCTGCGACCGTTCGGCCGAGATCCTCTACACCTGGGCGGAGCGATCAGACTTCGCTCGGCCCTTCGTCGACAACCCGGCCGACCGGAGCCACGTCGTGGGCACGATCGACTTCGTCGACGCGGTCGATGCCGCCACGGTGGCCGCCGTGTTGCGAGCCCACGGCATCGTCGACACGGAGCCGTACCGGAAGCTCGGGCGGAACCAGCTGCGCATCGCGATGTTCCCGGCCATCGAGCCGGACGACGTCGCGTCACTGTGCGGGTGCATCACCTACATCGTGGGTGCGCTGGCCGCCTGACGGGGCCAGCGCGAAGCCGGCCGATGACAGCAAGTCCGCACTCTCGGCCCACAGCCGCGACGCTGCGTCATCATCGCGGGCACGGCGGCTCATATGGCCCGGTTTGGAGCGCACCCAGTACATCCCGGTCTTGCCCGTCACCGCGGGCGACGTCGCCAGGTGGACCGAGGTCTTCGCCCCTCGCTTGGCGCTGATCTCGAAGGGCCGCACCAGCTTCATCCCGAATCCCATGAAGCCCGTCAGGTCGCCGTCCATCCCGAATCCGCTGCGCACCGGTCCGGGATGCACCGCGTTCACCGTCACCGCTCGATCGCCGAGCCGCTTGGCCAGCTCCCGGGTGAACAGCACGTTCGCGAGCTTCGAGCGGCAATAGGCCTCCATGGCGTCGTAGCCGCGTTCGCTCTGGAGATCGTCGAAGCGCATCCCGTTTCTCGCGAAGTGGTGGCCGACCGAGGTGAGGTTGATGATCCGAGCCGGCGCACTGGTCTCGAGGCGTGGGAGCAGCAGGTTCGTCAGGTAGAAGTGCCCGAGGTGGTTCACGCCGAACGTGTACTCGAAACCCTGGGCCGTCGCCTGGCGCCCCGACCAGGTGCCGCCCGCGTTGTTGACCAGCACGTCGAGCCGGGGCCAACGGTTCAGGATGTCGTCCGCCGCGGTGGCCACCGACGCCAGGTCAGCCAGGTCGAGCGACACCACGTGGACGTCGTCGTTCCAGGTGCGGCGGGTGACCTCCTTGGCCGCCGCTTCCGCCTTGTCCGGATCGCGGCAGGCGAGGACCGTCGTCGCCCCCTGGGCCGCCACGCCGACCGCCGTTTCGAGACCGATCCCGATGTTGGAGCCGGTGACCACGACGACTGATGCCTTCACGCTCATAGAGACTCCCCGCGCCTTCGTGAGGGGCCCAATCTACGAGCTGGGTCGACTCCGCACAGACCCGGCCGCAATTGGAATTCTTGGTAGCGTTGGTCTCTCACCCGCCGCCAGATCGTCTGGGGACTGCCGTGTCGATCGTTACGAGCCCCACCCTCGACGGACTCCTGCTCCAGGTACTGGCCACCCCCGACGGCCAGGCCAACCCCTATCCGCTCTACGCCCGGATGCACGCCGAAGCCCGGGTCAGTCGGACTGCCTTCGGCCCCTACGTGGTCAATGGCTACGAAGAGTGCCAGGGCGTGCTGCGCGACCCGCGTCTCGGCCGCGGCGTCGGCATCGAGGACACGTCGACCGGCGTGTTCGGCGACAACGGCGGACGCCGTGGCGAGTTCTTCGAGGCCGGATCGCACAACATGCTGCTGTCCGATCCGCCCGACCACACACGGCTGCGCCGTTTGGTCTCACGCTCGTTCACCCCCAGCAAGGTCGAGCAACTGCGCCCGGCCGTGCACACGCTGGTGGCCGATCTGTTCGAAGACCTGGCCGACAAGGGCGAGGTCGAGTTCATGCACGAGTTCGCGCTCCCCCTCCCGATGGCCGTGATCGGCGAGCTGGTCGGCGTTCCCTCCGCTGACCGCTCCGAGCTCCAACCCCTGGTCCGGGCCGCCGCCCGCGGGATCGAGCCCATGCTGGCCGATGATGAGGTCGAGGCGTCGATGGCCGCCATCGCCAGCCTGGGTGCCTACTTCGAGCAGCTGCTGGCCGAGCGTCGTCGTCGCCCGACGGACGACCTCCTGAGTGCCTTGGGCCGGGCGCACGCGAACGACGACCAGTTGACGGACGACGAGGTGCTCTCGACCGCCATCCTCCTCTTTGCCGCCGGCTTCGAAACGACCACGAACCTTCTGGGCAACGGTCTGCTGGCCCTCCTGCGCCACCCGGACCAGATGGCGGACTGGCGCGCCCACCCCGCCATCGCCCCGACCGCGGTCGAAGAGCTCCTGCGCTTCGACAGCCCCGTCCAGTTCAACCTGCGCACCGCGCTCGAGCCCGCCGAGCTGGCGGGTGAACCGCTCGCCCGGGGCGATCGCATCGTCGTCCTGCAGGGCGCGGCCAACCGTGATCCGAATCGTTTCGACCATCCGGACCGGCTCGACCTGCGCCGCGCCGACAACACCCCGCTCAGCTTCGGCTGGGGCATCCATCACTGCATCGGCGCGCCGCTCGCCCGGATGGAGGGTGAGATCGCCTTCAACGCGCTCCTGGCGCGCTTCCCGGCCATCGAGCTTCAGGCGGAGCCGCCCTGGCGGCCGGGCTTCACCCTCCGCGGCCTGCTCGAGCTCCCCGTGAGGCTCTCAGCCAGCTGAAGGCGCGTCGCCTTGGACACGCGCGCGGGCCAGCGGCGGACCAACGGTCGATGCCTCGGGGCCCAGTCGTTCCACGTAGCCCCGGAAGACCTGAGGCCACCGATCCGGCGGGAGCGGGGTCGGTGACGCGGCGGTGCCGACGGAGGCGAGTCGGTCCAGGCAGACGTGCCAGCCAGCCGCATCGCGCGCGGCCTTCCCATGTTCGGGGAAGGTCACCGTCAAGGACAGCACACACCCGGAACCATCGGGTTCGAGCTCGAAGCGCAGCAAGTCGTCCGACCAGCGCAACTCCATGAGCGATGGGGGGTCGAACGCCGTCATCTGGCCGTCGAACGGCTCGCCCTCGCCCTGCCGGAACGAAAAGTGCAGGGCGGCGCCGGCGACCCGGGCACCTTCGATGGTCGTCGGGAACCATGCCGCCAAGTGTTCGTCTTCGGTGAGCGCCGCCCACACCTGGTCCTGGGGGTGCGCGAGCCAACGGCGAAAGCGCAGGATGGAGACTGCCCCAACTCGCTCGAGCGTGCCGTACTCCTCCGTCATTGCGGCTCCTTCCGCTTCACGTCCTCCATGGTGTCGAGGTGGCTTTCCAGCGCGTCGAGGTGGCCCGTCCATTGCCGGCGGTAGGGCTCGAGCCAGTCGTCCACCTCACGCAAGGGCTCGGTGCAGACCCGGTAGATGCGCCGTTGCGCGTCGGTGCGCGCTTCCACCAGGCCGGCGTTCCGCAAGACCTTCAAGTGCTTGGAGACTGCGGGTTGGCTCAGCGGCAGCAGCGCCACGAGCTCGCCCACCGGGCGCTCCTCCTGCCGCAGGAGATCGAGGATCTGGCGCCGGCTCTCCTCGGCCAGGACCTCGAATGTGGCTGTCACACCAGTAAGTATGCTCCTGGCCGTATATAACTGTCAAGCTATATTCAGCCCCGGGCGGCCAGGCGGCGCAGGGGTGGAACGGTCGGCGGCGGTTGCTTGCGCGGCGGCAGCCCGCCCAGCAGCTCGGTCGTGGCCTCGGTGACCAGGCCGACCGCCCGTTCGAAGGCCTCCTCGGTCTGGGGCGACGTGGATTGCACGCCACTGACCTTGCGGACGTACTGGCGGGCTGCCGCCTCTATCTCTTGGGGCGTGGCCGCGGGCTCGAGCCCGCGCAACGTGGTGATGTTCCGGCACATGCCCCAACCCTACGCGGCGCCAACCCGGCTGCAACGGCCCGGGGTCACCGTGACCGTGACCCGCCGCGCTGTGGCCCTGTTGTCGACCTCGAGCAGGTCGCTCCCCCGCGGTGAGACCACCCGACCCCCCGTCGCCTGGGCGCAGTACCCCTGTGGGTAGTGCAGCGAAGTGGGCACGAAGACGACGGTCGGCGCGTGCACGTGGTGGTTCGGCGTGTACGACAGGTCGAACACGTCGGTCGAAGGTGAGAAGGCGAAGGAGGACGGGGTCCCCGCCACCGCTTCGGGATAGGCCTGGCTCAGCACGAGGGCCGTGGAGCGCAAGCGGCCGTCGGCCATCACCAGGGACTCGGCGGCGCTCCCGGTCGGATCGCCGTAGTACTTCCACGCCCAGTAGATCCATCCCACCTTGTCCGCGTCGAACTGCGCCGTGACGTCCGCCAGGAGCGGTGCACTCTTGGTGGCACCGAACTCGGTGACGAGCCAGGCGGGTCCTCCCGGCTGTGCACGTGACGCGAGCAGTGGCCGGTCCCCCCGGCGCACCGTGATGGAGTGCACGTCCTGCGTCGCGCACGCAATCAGGTTGGTCGGGTTGCCCGTGACCGGGCTTCGCGCGCCGCAGTAGATGTGGACGTTGTAGACGAGATTGCGCAGATCCATCGGACCCAGATACGTGGGGAAACCCCGCGAGGCGAAATTGTCGGGCTCGTCGAAGATCAATCCCTGGGGATCGTTGGCCAGGAGCGTCGGGACGACGCCTTGCTCCGGGTCATCCGATGGGCAGCGCAGCGGCGGGGCACCGTGGGACGGTGCGCCCACATGAGCCCGACCCGTGTAGAAGCACTCGAGCTGCGCGTCGAAGTGCTGGCCGTGAAAGTGGACGAGTGCGGTCGAGAAGGGCTCGTTGAAGGGATCGAAGCCGAGTACCCACCGGTCGGAGCGAAAGGCGCGAGCCACTTCCCCCCAGACGCGGTCGTACTGGCCTTGGAGGTCGCCCCGCACGTTGTTCCTCCAGAAATGAGAGAACGCGATGTCGGCCGCCGTCGTCGCGTAGGCCAGTGACCAGCGACCCGGCGGGTCGACGCTCGGGACCCCGTCGGTGCACACGGCCCAATTCGGTGCACCCTCCCCTTCGAATATCCCGTTGTACACGTCCTGGTGCATGTCGAGGATGGTGTAGATATGGAACCGCGCCAACAGGTTCACCGTGGTGCGGAGATGGGCGACGTAGCGGTTGAGCACCGCTTGGCTGAACTGCTGGGGGTGACCGGGCTTGCCCTGGTCGCAGATGGTCGGGTCGTTGGCCGGGTCCCGACCCGGCTCGAGACCGCTCCAAGTCATGCCCAGACGGACGACGTTGAACCCCAACCTGGCCATGAGGGAGGCGTCCGCGGCGGAGAAGTTCCACGGTCGTCCAGGGTCCGGATAGAGCTCGTAGGGCGCGAACTTGTACACGGCGTCGACGCCGTGGAGGAACACCACTCGCCCGTGACTGTCGTAGAGATAGGGACCACCGGGAGAGCGCAACGCGCCCGAAACGGCCGCCGTCTTGACGTTGGCCCCGTGGAAAGACCCCGAGGTCAGGCCGGTGGCGTCGGCGGCCGACCCGCCCAGAGTCGCCAGGAGGACGCAGGCGGCGACGACGAGGGCGGCCGGCAGGGCGAGTCGGGATCGACGATCCACGGCGGACAGTCTGGCGTCAGGCCGCGGTGAACTGAACGCGGTCTCCAACTGCCGCCGCGATTTGGCCGAGGATGGTGCGCGACCTCAGGCCACGTGTTCGAGCGCCCGCTCGATCTCCACGTTGCCCGAGACGCTCGACACCGACAGGTCGACCTTGATCCCGCCTCCACCTGGCACCGGGGTGTCCTCGATGTCGATGTCGGAGCGGAAGCGCCCCATGGTCGACACGTCGACGAAGAGGTCGACTCCCGAGGGCACCCCGACCGCCACGTCTCCCGAGACCGAGCGCACGAGCAGCTTGCCCTCGCCCAGGGACAGCACCCGCACGTTGCCCGAGACGTTGGCCACCCTGGCGCCGTGGCGCAGTTCGCCCAGGCGCACGTTGCCCGAGGTGGCGCGCACCTCGACGGTGTCTTCTGCCGCGCCGATCTCGACATCGCCCGACGTGGACGCGCAATCGACGCGCCCCGTGACCCGGGTACAGCGCAGGTCGCCCGACGCTGAGCGCATGCGGACCTCACCCGTGACCGTCCCGACGATCACGTTGCCGCTCGCCGTCGTCGCCCGCAGGCCGCCACCGATGTCGTCGGTCGAGACATCGCCGCTCGCCGTCGTGACGTGTGCCGCACCGACGGTGCCGGTCACCTCGATGTCGGCCGCCGCGGTGGTGAGGGCGACATCGCTGCCCTCGGGTAGCTCGACCTGCACCGAGACCGCCTGGTGGCGCAGCAGGCGTGGCCCGCGGGTGCGAGGGACCTTCACCACCACCGTGTGGGTGTCGCCAGTCGGCCGGCACTCGATGGTCGTGCGCTCCACGAGCTCCTCGCCTCCCGGCGTCTCGGCTCTGACTGCGATGGAGGTGGTGGCGACCGCCACGGCGGCCACGGTCACCAGCCCGGACTCGTTCTCTACCACCAGCCGCACCGGCTTGGGTGTCTCGAAGGTGCGCTCCATGTGTGTTCTCCTCTCAGGTCGATCCGTAGCCCCGGATGCGGGTGCCGCCACGGCTCTGGCGCGGGCGCTGGGACGTGCTGCGCTCGAGGGCGCGCACGATGTACGCGTTGACCGAGAGCGCTTGTCGTGCGGCGTCGTCCTCGATGCGGGACTTGAGGCCCTCGCCGAGCCGGAGCGTGATGCGGGCAGACAGGTCGCCGTCTGTCTCGGGCGGGCCGGCAGGCCCGTCCCCCACGTAGACCAAGTCGACGTCGTCGCCCGACACCCGCACCTCGAGCCGCCCCTCGGGCAGCTCGCCCGTGACCTCGGCCGCGACCTCGGAGAGGAGATCGAGCAGGCGCCCGGGCAGGGAGCGGCCCAGCACGGCGGCGATCCGCTCGGCGAGTTCCGCCACGGCGTCGTCGCCCAGCTCGCCCACGGCGGCGGCGTCGCTCCGTATGGCGTCGACCGTCAATGACATCTGCATGATGTCATTATGACATCATTACGATGTCTTGGCAATCCCCCTCAGGACGGGAAGGCGAAGATCCTGGTCAGCCGCCTGATGCGTCCTGCACCCTGGTCTTGCCAGCCGAGATGAACGGCATCATGCCCCGGAGCTCTTGCCCCACCGATTCGATTTGATGGGCCTGCCCCGCCTTGCGCAGCTCCTCGAAGCGAGGCCGGCCCGCCTTGTTCTCGGCGATCCACTCCTCGGCGAAGGCGCCGCTGCGGATGTCGTCGAGGATGGATTGCATCTGGGCCCGCACCGCGTCGTTGATGACCATCGGGCCGCGGGTCAGGTCCCCGTACTCGGCGGTGTCCGAGATGGAGTAGCGCATCCCCGCGATGCCCTGCTCGTACATCAGGTCCACGATCAGCTTGAGCTCGTGCAGGCACTCGAAATAGGCCGACTCGGGCTGGTAGCCGGCGTTGACCAGCGTCTCGAAGCCCGCGGTGACCAACGCGGTCAGCCCACCACAGAGCACTACCTGCTCGCCGAAGAGATCGGTCTCGGTCTCCTCGTCGAACGTGGTGTCGAGCACGCCCGCCCTGGTGGCCCCGATGGCGTGGGCGTAGGACAGCGCAACGTCGCGGGCTTTGCCGGTGGCGTCCTGGTGGACGGCGACGAGCGAGGGCACGCCGCCTCCCTCGGTGTAGGTACGGCGTACCAGGTGCCCCGGGCCCTTCGGCGCCACCATGGTGACGTCGACCCCGGCCGGCGGCACGACCTGGCCGAACCGGATGTTGAAGCCGTGGGCGAACATGAGCATGTCGCCGTCGTTGAGGTGGGGGGCCACGAACTCGTCGTAGGCCGCCTTCTGCTCGGTGTCGGGCAGCAGAATCATGATGACGTCGGCCTCGGCTGCCGCATCGGCCAACGAGGTCACCCGCAGGCCGGCCTCCTCGGCCTTGCGCCGGCTGGCGCTGCCCTCGCGGAGGGCGACCCGGACGTCGACGCCCGACTCCATGAGGTTGAGGGCGTGGGCATGCCCTTGCGACCCGTAGCCCAGGATGGCGACCTTGCGACCGGCGATCAGCGTCGGGTCGGCGTCGGATTCGTAGTACAGCGTGGCCATGGTCTGCTCTTTCTTCTCTGGGATGTTCGGTCTCGTTCGGCGATTAGTGACGTGTCAGCTTAGGCAAGGCGACGCGGCCCGTCCGTTGGCTCTCGAGGACCCGGTACTGCTCGAGCAGGCCCTCGAAGTCGTCGATCTTCTCGGGCCGCCCGGCCAGCATGACGGTCAGCCGGTCAGCCCCGACGCTGACCACCTCGCCCCCGAAGACCACCACGAGCTGTATCACCTGCTGGCGCTCCGTCGGCCCCACCGCCACCGTGACCAGGACGAGCTCGCGCTCGACCGCCTCGGACGGCGACAGCTCGCCGATCGAGACCACGTTGACCAGCTTGTCCAGCTGCATGATCACCTGCTCGAGCGGCGCCGACTCGACGTCGACCACGATGGTGATCCGGCTGAAGTGCTCGTCCTCGTCCGTGGGGGCCACGGCCAGCGAGTAGATGTTGAAGCCGCGCCGGCTGAACAGTCCGGCCACCCGGGCCAGGACGCCTGCCTTGTTCTCGACCAACACCGTCAGGATGTGGTGGCGGGGTCGGCCCATGCCACCACTGGGCACCGCACTGAGGTGGGCCGCCGTCATCGGGCCAACTGCTCGGGATGGACGACGATGTCGTCGTTCGACGCGCCGGCCGGCACCATCGGGAAGACCTTCTCGAAGGCGTCGGTGCGGAAGTCGACGACCACCGGGCGGTCGTCGATGCTGTTGGCCTTCTCAATGGCCGGCCCGACGTCCTCGGGAGATTCGGCCCGGATGCCGATGCACCCCATGGCCTCGGCCCACTTGACGTAGTCGGGCAGGTCGGGCGAGAGATAGACCTCGGAGTAGCGCTCCTCGTAGAACATCTCCTGCCACTGTCGCACCATGCCCAGATAGGCGTTGTTGAGGATGGCGATCTTGACCGGGATCTGCTCGGCGCTCGCCGTCACCAGCTCTTGGGCCGTCATTTGGAAGCAGCCGTCGCCGTCGATGGCCCAGACCGTTCGCTCGGGACGCCCGACCTTGGCTCCGATGGCGGCCGGCACCGCAAACCCCATGGTGCCTGCGCCGCCCGAGTTGACCCACGTGTTGGGGTGCTCGAACTTCCAGTACTGCGAAGCCCACATCTGGTGCTGTCCCACACCAGCCACGACGATGGTGTCGTCCGCGGTGGAGTCGCGCAGCTGCTCGACCACGTTCTGAGGCTTGATGGCGCCGCCGTCTGCGTCCGCGTAGTGGAGTGGGAAGCGCTCCTGCCACTCTCGGATCTGATGCCACCACGGAGCCAGGTCCTGCACCACCGGCGCGTCGGATCGGGCGTCCATGGCCAGCAGCAGCTCCTCGATGACTTTGCGGCAGTCGCCGGCGATGCCCACGTCGGGAATGCGGACCTTGCCCAGTTCGGCCGGGTCGATGTCGACGTGGATGACCTTGGCCTCCGGGGCGAACGCGCTGATCTTGCCGGTGACCCTGTCGTCGAAGCGCGCGCCCAAACTGATCAGCAGGTCGCTCTTCTGCAGCGCGGTCACGGCCGTGTAGTGCCCGTGCATCCCGGGCATGCCCAGCGCCTGCGGATGCGAGTCTGGAAACGCGCCGCGCGCCATGAGCGTCGTCACGACCGGGATGCCGGTGCGCTCGGCCAGGATCCGCAGCGGCTCCGCCGCCCGCGCCTTGAGGGCTCCGCCGCCGACGTAGAAGACCGGGCGGTGGGCTGAGGCGATCAGCTCCGCCGCCTGGGCCACCAGCACGGGGTCCCCGAAGGTCACCGGGTGGTACCCCGGCAGGTCGAGCTCGTCGACCGAGGAGGGCCAGTACCACTCCATGGTGGCGTTCGAAATGTCCTTGGGCAGGTCGATGAGGACCGGGCCGGGACGGCCCGTCGTGGCCACGTGGAAGGCGGCCGCCACCACCCTCGGGATGTCGTCGACGCTCTTGATCAGCCAGTTGTGCTTCGTGATGCCCATGGTGACGCCGGTGATGTCGCACTCCTGGAAGGCATCTGTGCCGATGGACGCCGTGGCCACCTGGCCCGACACGACCACCAACGGGGTCGAGTCCATGTATGCGTTGGCCAGCGGAGTGACGATGTTGGTGGCTCCGGGCCCGCTCGTCACCAAGGCCACTCCGGGCCGACCCGTCACCATGGCGTAGCCCTCGGCCATGTGCCCGGCGCCCTGCTCGTGGCGCACCAGGATGTGGCGGATGGACGAGTCGATGATCGGGTCGTACACCGGCAGGATGGCGCCTCCGGGCAGGCCGAACATCACGTCGACGCCCTGCATCTCGAGGCTCTTGATGAGGGCCTGTGCTCCTGTCAGCTTCATTGGTGCTCTCCTGTTGCGTGGTTGCCGGGTCGTGGGTCGAATCGGGCCAGAAATTGAAAAGACCCCCCGGAAGCGGGAGGTCGGTAGGCGCGCATTGTGCTGTGGGCGCGCGCCTACGTGACGAGTACCAGAATCTCGGGATGGGCGCTGCGCTGGTGCATCACCCGTGCATTGTGGCATGGACACCGCCCGGGGACAACCCCACCTGGGCCGGCGGGCATCCGGCTCGTCGGCCCGGGCGGGCCCGGCTTGAGGCGGCCGCTGGAAGGATCAGGTCGGCAGCGGCGTCGCCATGCCCCCACCGAGCAGGGCCGGGAGCGCGGTCGCCCGCATCCGGGCGAGGACGCGGTCGGTCACGGGCGACACGTCCGGATGGAGGCCGCCGTTTCCCGCCGCCGCCGCCGCCCAGCCGGCCTGGCGCCGCGCCACGCGGTCGAGGTCGGTCAGCTCGAGGCACTCGAGGCGGTCCGTGGTGAGGTCGACCACAATGGTGTCGCCGTCCTCGACCAGGGCGATCGGCCCGCCCAGGAGGGCCTCGGGCGCCACGTGGCCGATGACCAGACCCACCGAACCTCCCGAGAACCGGGCATCGGTCATCAGCGCAATGGTGATGTGTCGTTGCCGGCACAGGGCCGTGATGCGTGACGTCGGGTCGAGGAGCTCGGGCATCCCCGGCGCGCCCCGAGGTCCCTCGTAGCGAATGACGACCATGTCGTTGTCCTCGAAGCTGTCGGGGTGCTGGTCGAGGGCCTCGATGAGCGAGCGCTCACCGTTGAACACGCGGGCTCGGCCCGTGAAGGCGCCGTTGTTCACGCCACCTTCGACGCCGGCGATCTTCAGGATGGCGCCGCCCTCGGGGGCCAGGTTGCCCCGGAGCAGGCGCAGCCCACCCGTGTCCTTGAACGGCTTGGCGACCGGGTAGAGCACCTCGCCGTCCGGGAGCGGTGGGGCCAGCCGGGCCACTTGCTCGGCCAACGTCTCTCCCGTGCACGTCAGGGCCGCGCCCTCGAGGAAGCCGGCCTCGAGGAGCTCCCGCACGATTACCTGCAGCCCGCCCTTGTCATCCACGTCCACCATGGAGAACTCGCCGAAGGGTCGCATGTTGACCAGTACCGGGACGCGGCGGGACAGCTGGTTGAAGTCCTCCTGGCTGAGCACGTCAGCCCAGAAGTCGATGCCGGCCGCCCGGGCGATCTCGACACTGTGCAACAGCACGTTGGTCGAACCGCCCATGGCGATCGCCACCGTCATGGCGTTGCGCAACGACGCCGGCGTCACGATGTCACGCGGGCTGATGCCGCGGCTCGCCATGGCCAGCAGGCAGTCGATCACCTGATCGGGGAACTCCGTCAGCCGGCGCGGATCCTCTGACGCCGGCGACACCATGTGCAGCGGCTCGAGGCCGAGCAGCGCAATGAAGGTCTGCATGGTGTTGTAGGTGAACATGCCGCCACAGCTGCCCTGGCCGGGACACGCGTGCAGCGCGAAGCGGGCGCGGACCTCCTCGTCCTGGTCTGCCACCTGGAAGGCGGAGACGAGGTCGATGCGGGCACCCGTCTCCGGGTCGATGCCGGGCCGGATCGGTCCGTCGGACAGGATGACGGCAGGCGTGTTGTTCTCGAGCACGGCGGCGACCGTCCCGACCGGGGGCTTGTCGCAGGCCACGACCGCGACCAGACCGGCGACGCTGTTCGCCGCCAGGTGCACGTCGGCCACGTCGTGCACGAGCTCGCGACCGACCAGCGAGAACCGCATCTGCGGGGTGCCGTTGAGCTGGCCGTCGGACACGCCGACGGTGAAGACCGGCGGGATCAACCGGACCGGCAGGTCGTCTCGTGCGATGCGCCGTGACATGGCCTCCTGGATGGTCTGCACTTTCGCCGGCACGCCGAGATAGCACTGGCTGTCGCCGAGGTTGCCGATGACCGCCCAGACCGGGTCGTGGATCTTCGCGACGTCCTCCCCGAGGAAGTTGGCCGTGCCGACTCGCTGGACATCGCGCCCGGGGTTGATGGAGACCAACGTGGCCGTCGACTGCGATCCGTTTCGCTCGCCCTGCTCCGTCTGCATGAGGGCCAAGCATACGGCCGGCCCGGGTTCGCTCAGGCGGGCACGGGTGCGGGTTGCGCGCTCGGCGTGACCTCGATGCCGATGCTCGGGATGGAGCGGTCCATCCAGCGTGGCATCCACCAGTTGACCGGTCCGAGCAGCTCCATGATCGAGGGGACCAGCACCATGCGGACGAGCGTCGCGTCGACCAGCACTGCGGTGGCCAGGCCGAGGCCGAAGACCTTGAGAATGTGCAGCGGGTCCTTGATGACGAAGGATGCGAAGACGCAGAACATGATGGCGGCGGCGGCCGTGATGATGCGTCCGGTGATGGCCAGCCCGTCGGCCACGGCCGTCGAGTTGTCGCGGGTGCGCAACCACTCCTCGCGGATTCGTGAGAGCAGGAACACCTCGTAGTCCATGGACAGGCCGAAGAGGACCACGAAGAGCGCCACCGGGATCCACGGGTCGATCGGCCCCTTCTCGCCGATGCCGATGACGCTGCCCCCCCAGCCCCACTGGAAGACGGCCACCATGACCCCGTAGGCCGCGCCCACGCTGAGCAGGTTCATGATGACTGCCTTGAGCGGCAGGACCAGCGACCGGAACACCACCAGCAGCAGCAGGAACGACAGGATCAGGACCGCGCCGATCACCACGAAGAGCCGGTGGCCCAGGAAGTTGGCGGCGTCGATGCTGCCCGCCGTCTCCCCACCGACCTGCACGTTGACGTCGCTCGACGCGGTCACCGCCGGGATGACGTCGTTGCGCAGGGTCTGCACGAGCTGCCCCGTCTGCGCCGACTGCGGAGAGGTCGTCGGGTACACGACGATCAGGCCCCCGGTGTCCGACGCGTTGTACTGCACCGGGGTGACGAAGGCCACGCCGTCGTGGTGGTCGGTGATCGCCTGCTGCAGCCGGTTCATCGTGGCCACATCGCTCGGTCCGTGCATGTCGGCCGCCACGATGAGCGGTCCGTTGAACCCTGGTCCAAAACCCTGGGCCAGCAAGTCGTAGGCCTGCCTCGTAGTCAGCGACGTCGGGTCGTTGCCCGCGTCGGTGAAGGCGAGGCGCATGCTGAACATCGGCAGGGCCAGGGCCACCAGGACGAGCACGGCCAACGTGCCCGTCAGCCAGGCCCGGCGTTGCACAAAGCGGCTCCACCGGTGCCAGAACCCGTTCTCGGGGGGTGGTCCACCGCTCTGGAGCAGGCCGGGCAGGTGCAGCTTGTCGATGGCGTTGCCGGCGAACCCGAGCATGGCCGGGAGCAGCGTCAGCGCGGCGCAGAGCACCATGAGGACCGCAGCGATGCAGGCCGTGGCCAGGCCGATCATGTAGGCCTGCCCGATCAGGTAGAGGCCGAAGAGCGAGATCACGACCGTGCTGCCGGCGAAGAGCACGGAACGACCCGCGGTCATGTGGGCGGTCACCACCGCGTCGCGCGGGTCCCGGCCCTCGAAGATGCCCTGGCGGTACCGGGTCACGATGAAGAGCGCGTAGTCGATGCCGACGCCGATCCCGATCATGGCGGCCATCTCGGGCGAGAAGTTCGGCACGGTGAGGACATGCGTGAGGAGCTCGAGGAGCGCCACACCGATCCCCAACCCGGCCAGTGCGGTGATCAAGGGCAGGCCCATGGCGACCACCGATCCGAAGGCCAGCAGCATGATGAGGATGGCGGCCGTGATGCCGATGCCCTCGCTCGGCCCGGGCGCCGCCGTGACCGCCGAGGAGATCGGATTCCCGCCGAGCTCGACCGCGAACCCCGCGTGCGCCTCGGACTGGGCCACGTTGACGACCTGCTTGACCGCGCCGGTCGGGATGTCGGCCGTGTCGGTGGTGAACTGCACCTGGGCGAAGGCGATGTTGTCGCGCGGGGCGATCTGGTGGGCACCGGCGGCTGCGAACGGGCTCGTCACGCTGCGCACGTAGGGCAGCGGTCGCACCCGGGACACGACTGCCTCAATGGCCGCCCGGTTGTCGGGGATCGGGGTCGCCGTGTGGAAGACGATGTCGGCCGTGTCCCCCGATTGCGCCGGGAACCGCGCCGCCAAGATGTTCTGGGCCTGCTGCGACGGCGTGTTCCCCGCGGTGAACTTGTTCTCGAAATGGGTGCCCACCACCTGGGACAGCACGGTGATGGCGATGATGGCGAGGATCCACAGGGCGAGGACCGTGCGACGGCGGTCGTAGCAGGCTCCGGCCAACCGACCGAGGACCGTCCGGGGAGGCTCCTGATCCGTCGTCACCTCGATGTCGGGCTTCAGCGCCGTATGATTCACCATTGATGAGTTCTAACATAGAATTCCCCGCTGGTGAATACCCCGTGACCTGTGATTCTTCGAGCTGGCGACGGTGAGCGCGGCCGCAGTCGGCCGCCGGCCCGGCAACGCCGACACGCGTGGTGAGATCGTCGAGGCGGCCAAGCGGGTCTTCGCGGCCAAGGGATACGACGGGGCGAGCCTGCGGGCCGTGGCCCGAGAGGCCGGGGTGGACCCTGCGCTCGTTCACCACTACTTCGACGGCAAGGCCAGCCTCTTCGTGGCCGCCATGGCGCTCCCCTTCGACCCGGCCCAAGTGGCTGACCATGCTCCCGACGTCGCCTCGTCCGGGTCGCTCGGGGCGGGCATCGTCACGGGCTTCCTGACCATGTGGGACAAGGCCGAGGGTTCGGGCTCGTCCTTCGCTTCCTGCGTGGCCGCCATGGCCACCTCGGCCAGCGTGGCCGACGCGATGCGTGAGTTCGTGGCCGAGCGAGTCTGGAAGGGCAAGCCGGTCATGAGTGGCGAGAGCGAAGCGATGACCGTCCGCCGGCGGACGCTCGTGTCCTCCCAACTCATGGGGCTCGCCCTCACCCGCTACATCTTGCGCATGCCACCCATCTCGACCGTCTCGCCGGCCGAGATCGCACAGTGGGCCGGCCCGACGTTGGACAATTACCTCTTCGGCCCGATGGACTAGCCGCGGCGGCGGCGCAACTCGGCCGCCACCTCCTTGCCGTTCGCCTTGCCCGAGGTCTTCTGCATGACCAGACCGGTGAACCGGCTTTCGACCTTGTCCTCGCCGCCGACGTAGCGCGCCCAGGCCTCGGCGTTCTCGGCGATGACTTCGTCGAGGACGGCCGACAGGGTGTCCGCACCCAGCGCCTCGAAGCCCATCTCCTTGGCCAGAGCCGCCGGGTCGCCGCCTCGTTCGAGCAGGGCACCCAGCACCGTCTTCGACTGGGTGGCCGAAAGCTGGCCGCCCGCCTCCATGGCCAGCAGCGCGGCGAACGACTCCGCGGTCAGCCCGACGGCCGCCTCGCTCTGGGCCGCCACTTCGTTGGCCGTCCGGGCCAGGGCCAGCGCCGTCGGCGCTCCCGCCGCGGTGGCCGCAGTCACCAGGCCGTCGAGGCCGAGGTCCACCACGGCACGGATCTGGTCGGTCTCGGCCTCGCTCGGTGCGCCGCCGAGTGCGGCGACCAGCGTGGCCCGGCGGTCCGCCGGCATGGGTCCGAGGCCGCGCCGGACCTCTTCGCGCCAGCCGTCGCTCGGCGCCAGCGGCACCAGGTCCGGCTCGGGGAAGTACCGGTAGTCGTTGGCCTCCTCCTTGGAGCGCATCGAGTCGGTCCGCCCACCCGACTCGTCCCAGTGCCGCGTCTCTTGCGCGACCCGCCCGCCCGACTCCAGCAGCGAGATCTGTCGCGCCGCCTCGTACTCAATGGCCCGCACCAGCGAACGCAGCGAGTTGAGGTTCTTGATCTCGCAGCGTGTGCCGAAGTCCGGGCTGCCCGCTGGGCGCACCGAGACATTGGCGTCGACCCGCATGGAGCCCTCCTCCATGCGACCGTCGGACGCGCCGGTGGCCACGAGGATGCCCCGGAGCTCCGACGCGTAGGCCCGGGCCTGGGCGGAGGAACGGATGTCGGGCTCACTCACGATCTCGACCAGTGGCACCCCGGAACGGTTGTAGTCGACCAGCGCGTGATTGGCCGCATTGATGCGCCCGCTCGCGCCGACGTGGGTCAGCTTTCCGGTGTCCTCCTCCATGTGGGCCCGGGTCACTCCCACCCGGCCGCCGTCGGGCAGCTCGAGCCACCCGCCCGAGTTCAGCGGGAGGTCGTACTGGCTGATCTGGTAGTCCTTGGCCTGGTCCGGATAGAAGTAGTTCTTGCGGGCAAAGGTCGACGGCCGTATCTCGCAGTGCAGGGCCTGGCCGATCCGCATGGCCAGCTCCACCGCCTGCTCGTTGAGGACGGGCAGTGCCCCGGGCAGACCCAGGCAGGTCGGGCAGATGTTGACGTTGGGCTCGTCGCCGAACGCGTTGCGGCAACCGCAGAACAGTTTGGTGGTCGTGGCCAGCTCGCAATGGACCTCGAGCCCGACCACCATCTCCCATTCGCTCATGACGACACCTCCGGCGCGCCCAACTCGACCACCCGCCCCACCCGGAACATGAGGGCTTCGCCCAGGGCGGGGGCCAACACCTGGACCCCGACGGGCAAGCCGTCGTCCCCTGTGCCGAAGGGGACGGACAGCGCGGGGTGGCCCGAGAGGTTGGACGGGATGGTGCAGACGTCGTTCATGTACATCGCCATCGGGTCGTCCACCTTGGCCCCGAGGTCGAACGCGGTCGTCGGCGCGGTGGCGCCCAGCAACACGTCGAACGTCTCGTAGGCCCGGTCGAAGGCCTGCATCACGAGCGTGCGCACCCGCTGCGCCTGGGCGTAGTACGCGTCGTAGTACCCGGCGGAGAGGGCATAGGTCCCGAGCATGATGCGCCGCTTGACCTCAGGGCCGAAGCCGGCGGTGCGGGTGGCCGTGTTCATGGCGGCCACGTCGTCGCCGTCCACCCGCAACCCGTAGCGCACGCCGTCGTAGCGGGCCAGGTTGGAGGACGCCTCGGCCGGAGCGATGAGGTAGTACGCCGAGAGTCCATAGCCGAACTCGGGCACCGAGACCTCCTCGACCTTGGCCCCGGCCCGGGCCAGCGCATCGGCCGCCTCCTGCACGCGCCGCGCCACGTCGGGCGCGCAGCCGTCCACCAGGTCGCGACACAGTCCGACCCGCACGCCCTCCGCGCCGTCGTGCACCTGTGCCAGGGCGGGCTCGGGGGTCGAGGGCAACGACGTGCTGTCGAGCGGGTCGTGCCCGGCCAGGACGTCGTAGAGGAGCGCCGCGTCCTCGACCGAGTTGGCGAACGGTCCGATCTGGTCCAGCGAGCTGGCGAAGGCCACCAGGCCGTAGCGCGAGACGCGGCCGTAGGTCGGCTTCATCCCCACCACTCCGCAGAGCGCGGCCGGCTGGCGGATCGACCCACCCGTGTCCGACCCCAGACTCAAGGGCGTGAACCCGGCGGCCACCGCGGCGGCCGAACCGCCGCTGCTCCCGCCCGGCACCTTCCCGGTGTGCCGCGGGTTGCGCGTCGCTCCGAAGGCCGAGTTCTCCGTCGAGCTGCCCATGGCGAACTCGTCCATGTTCGTCTTGCCCAGCGCCACCGCACCCGCCTGGCGCAGCGCCGTCACCACCGTGGCGTCGTAGGGGGGCCGCCAGCCTTCGAGGATCCTCGAGGCGCAGGTGGTCGCGCTGCCCCGGGTGCACAGGTTGTCCTTGAGTGCCACCGGGACGCCGGCCAGTGGTCCCGGATCGTGCCCGGCGGCGACCTGGGCATCCACCTCGTCGGCTTGGGCCAAGGCCTGGTCGGTCAGCACGCTGAGGAAGGCATTGAGCTCGCCGTTGCGTGCGGCGACCGCGTCGAGCGCCTCTTGCACGACCTGGCGGCCGAGCGCCGGCCCTCCCGCACCGCCGAAGCCAGCTCGAGCGCGCTCTCGCTCACGGTGCCTCGCCCCCGATGCGCGGCACGCGGAAGCGGTCGTCCTCGACCGCGGGGGCCACGGCGAGCACCTCGGCCCGGTCCAGGCTCGGGCGGGGCTCGTCGGCGCGCAGCACGTTGCGGAGGGCGATCGGGTGCGACGAGGGCTCGAGATGGGAGAGGTCGAGCGCGGCCACGTCTCGGGCGTGCTCGAGCACCGTGCGCAGCTGGGCGGTGAAGAGTTCGACTTCCTCCTCGCTCAAGTCGAGTCGGGCCAGCCCGGCGACATAGAGGACGTCCTCGCGGCTCAGCGGTGCCGGGCCAGTGCCCTCACTCATGTCGGCGGGGCAAGCACGGCCGAGAGGAACTCCACGGTGCGCGTCTCGATCTCGTCCTTGTCGTAGTCCAGCGTGGCCACGTGGTAGCTCCGCTCCAGGACGACCTGCTCGACCGGACCCTTGGCCTTCTCCATCAGCAGCGCACTGGACTTGGGGTCGACCACGTGGTCCTGCGTGCTGGTGAAGAGGAGCACCGGACAACCGACCTGGCCCAGGAGCGACTCGACCTCCGACACCCCTTCGAAGAGGGAGAGGGCGGCCTGCAACGGCAGTCCCGGGTAGGCCGACTCGACCACTCCCTCGAGGGCGATGTCCGAGCCGATGCCGGGCGCCACCGTGTCCCCGGCGTCGATCATCGCCTGAATGAACGTCAGGGTGTCCGCGTCGGGCGCCATGAGCAGCGGATTCACGAGGCTCAGCGCGGCGATCTCGACATGGTGCTCGGCCAGCCACACGCTGAGCGAACCGCCCATGGACAGGCCCACCACCGTCACCGCGTCGGTGCGGGCGGCCAGGTCGGTGTAGGCCTGCTCGGCCGCGTGTGACCAGTCCTTCCAGCGTGTGTCCAGCATGTCCTCGACCGCGGTCCCGTGCCCGGGGAGCAGTGGCATCTCCACGGTGAAGCCGGCGTCGGCCAGCGCCACGGCCAAGCCGCGCATCGACTGGGGGTTGCCGGTGAAGCCGTGTAACACCAGCGCGCCCCGGTGGTCTCCGGACGCGGAATAGGGCTCGGCACCAGCCATGACAGGAGCGCTCACGGAGGGGCAGCCTACCGGTGCCGCGGGTAGGGTTCCGGCGCCAGGTTGGTTCCGGGGCGGGGTCCTGGACCAGGAGCCGGACCAAAAAAAGGAGCACCGCATGCCGTACCCGTTCCTCAGCGACGAGTGGCTGAACGAGGCGCGCACCATTCGCGCCGAGTACCAGGGCAAGACACCCCCGATCCCCCACGTCGTCCGCATGAACCTCGTCGTGACGCAGGTTCCCTTCTCGGACGAGGACGTCCTGGCCCACTTGGACACCTCGAGCGGTGAGCTGGAGCTGGACACCGGTCACCTGGAGACGCAAGACCTCAAGGTGACCGTCGACTACGACACGGCCAAGGCGATCCTCATCGAGGGTAACCCCCAGGCCGGCATGCAGGCCTTCATGCAGGGAAAGGTCCGCGTCGAGGGTGACATGGCCAAGCTGATGGCCTTGACGGCCAGCCCGGCGGCGGCCGACCCCAACGCGGCGGAGCTCGCCCAGCGCCTGCGCGACATCACCGAGTAAGCGCAGCGTCGCGCCGGCTCAGGCGGCGTCTGCGGCCAGCGGCGCGGTGCGCGTCGAACGCGGCAGGGAGCGAATGAACAGCGCGCTCACGACGGCCAGGCCGGCGACGAACGCGCCGACCCAGAAGGGCACGCTGAAGCTGTGCAACAGCGCCGTGCTCTGGTGCACGGCGCCGAGTCCCGAGTTCTTGGCGATCGACTCCTGAATGGTCAGCACGGCCTGAATGCCCGCGACCTCCCCCACTTGGGTGGCCAGCAGCTGCGCCGCGCTCATGACGCCGTATTCGGACTCTTCGAGCTCGTTCGACATGGTCGACGAGGTGGCCGGTTGCGAAACCCCCATGCCGAGACCGGACAGCGCCAGGGCGACCAGCACGATGAACAGCCCCGCGGTGGGGCGCAGGGTGGCGAAGAGCACCATGGAGACGAACAGGGACGCGGTGCCGATCAGCGTGGCCGTTCGTTCCCCCGTGCGCACGGTCATGTACCCGGCGATCGGCGCGCTGACCGCGAACAGCAGGGGTCGGGCCACCGAGATGAAGCCCACCTGCGACACGCTGTAGCCGTAGACCTGTTCCATGAGCAACGGGAAGAGGAAGAACCCACCGAAGTAGGCGAAGCTCGTGAAGCCCTTGGTCGCCATCGGGAACATGAAGTTGCGACGGCGCCAGTACTTCGTCGGCACCAACGGCGTGGCGAACGTCGTCTCCCGCCACACGAAGATGGCGCCGAGCACGACCGCGGCGACGCCGGCCGCGTACACCGCAAGCGAGTTCCAGCCCACGACCGGCCCGATGCTGAGCACGAGCATCCCGGCGGTCACCGCACCGGCCAGGCTCCAGCTGCCCACCCAGTCCATGCCGGCCCAGACGTTCGAACGCCGGCCCGTCGCCGCTTCGGTCTCGGCCACCTTCCTCCGACGCCGCCCCGAGGGCAGCAGGACCGCCACCACCAGCGAGGCGATGACCAGCAGCACGAGCTGGCCCCAGAACAGGGTGCGCCACCCGAAGTACTGGATCACCGGCGAGCCCAGCGTCACGCCCAGGACGGGCCCTCCCGCCCCGACCAGTGACCACCAGCCCAACGCCTTGACCCGGTCCTCGCGGTTGAAGAGCTCCAGGATGATCGCCATCGACGCGGTGCCGGTCGCCGCGCCCTGCACCCCGTCGAGGGCGCGGGCAAAGAGGAGCAGGCCCACGTTGGGGGCCAATGCCGTGAGGACGGCGCTGACCATGGCCCCGAGCAATCCGAACTGGTAGAGGCGACGGTGTCCGAAGAGGTCGCCCACCTTGCCGAAGAAGGGCGCCGCCACGCCGAAGGCCAGCAACGGGCCCGTCGACACCCAGGCCAAGACCGAGAGGTTGGTGTGGAAGTCCGCCTTGACCGTCGGCAGGGCCACCACGAAGACGGTGAACGTGATGTTGAGTGCGAGCAGGCCTGCCAACAGCGCCACGAGGGCCCACCACTGGTAGCGCGGGCTCTGCACCGCACGGGCCGACACTCGGCGGTGCAACAGGAAGAACCAGTTGGTCTCGACCGACCCGTCCCCCAGCGGGCCCATGGCGCCACCACCAGGGTCGTGCGAGGGGTCGAGCAGCGCGTCGGCGGGCTCGACCGGGGTCACCTCCACGATCGGACACCCTACCGGCGCCCAATTTCAGGGCTTTCTCAGAGGCCCCGCATGCGCGACCACCAGTGCGGGTCGCGCCCGTGCGCGTGAAAGTGGTTCGGGATCTGGCGCATCACCCGGTCGACCGACCACCCGCCCGGCCCGAAGCGAGCGTCGGCCACTCGGCTCAGCTGCGCCACCATGTGCTCGATGTCGCTCTCGGGCGGCGTCGGGCCGTGATGGCGCCACACCACCATGGGCACCCCGCACACCTCACAGTCGGCCACCCAGCAGACGTCGTCCTCGTGATGCCACTCCGAAAGGCGCGCCGCCTCGCAGAGGTCACAGCTCGGGTCGAACGGGAGCACCACGAGCCGGGCTAATGGGTGACGAGCTGCACCGACGAACCCGTCGGCACGGTCGATCCGATGGAGGGCTGGGTGCCCACCACATTGTTCTGCGGGTTGCCCGACACTCCGCCGGGGGTCAGGCCCGCAGCCTCCAGCGCCGTCGTGGCCTGGTTGACGGTGTCACCGTTGACGTTGGGCACCGTGGTGGTCGGCGGGCCGGTGGACACGGTGACCGTCACGGCCGAGCCGAAGGGGGCCGCCGCCCCGCTGGCCGGCGTCGTCGAGATCACGTCACCGGCGGCGACCGTGGTGGACGTGGCGTTGGCCTGCGTCGCCGTGAGTCCCACCGCCTGCAGGGCGGCCTGGGCCTGGACGAAGCTGTACGTATTGGGGATGTTGGGCACCGTGGCCGGCGAGTGACCGAGCGAGGGCACGATGGTGATGGTGCTGCCGTACGGCGCTTCGGTCGGGTTCGGCGTGCTCCCGATCGACCACGAGATGATCATGGTCGCGGCCACGGTGTCGCTGTAGGCCCCCGGCGTGCAGCTGCCGTTCAGATGCACCGTCTGGAGTGCCGCCGCGGCCTGGGCGCACGTCATGTTGGCCAGGTTGGGGACGGCGACGTTGGGCGGCCCGTCGGAGAGCTGCACCTTGATGACCGACCCCTCCTTGAGACTCGTGCCGGGCTTGGGACTCTGGCTCACCACGGCGCCGGCTCCAATGGTGATCGACTTCACCGGCGCCTCCTCCTTGAGCGTCATGTGGACCTTGGACACATCCGCTTGCGCCTTGGCCAGGGGCAGGCTCACCAGGGCCGGGACCGGGTGCGACGCCGTGAAGAGCTGGGTGGCAAAGGCGGCGGCGAGCCCCCCGGCGATGAGCACCACGGCAGCCACCGCGGCGACGATCCACCAGGTGCGCTTGCGGTTCCGGCGCGCCGGCGTCCCGCCGGCGGCGCTGGTGAGGTGGCGGCCCGACGAGCCGTTGCCACTGGGCTCGGCGTCGAAGAGCTCCCCCGGCCCCGCCCGGGTGCCGATCGGTGCGGCGCTGGCCGCCGCCGCCACCACGGTCGAGGACTGCGGCTGGTCGGTGAGCTCGGTCACGCCCGGGGCCCGGAACCCCTTGATGGGCGCAGTCGCCACGATGTCGGGGACGACGAGAGGCAGGGGTGCAGGGGTCGGGAGCGCGGCGGCGAGCGCGCCGAGGCGAGCGGCCAAGCCGGCGGCGTCGAGCCGGGACGACACCTCGGGGGCGGCGGCGCGGGCCAACACGTCGTCGAGCGGTCCCAGATCGGCGTGGTGCGGCAACGGCTGGCCGATGCGCGCGGCAAGCGTCCCCATCGTCGTGTCGGTGACGAACGGGACCGTGCCCGTCACCGCCTCGTAGAGGACGAGGGCCAGCGAGTACACGTCGGCGCGGCCGTCGACCGGCTTGCCCTCGGCCGCCTCGGGCGAGATGTAGCGGGCCGTGCCGACCATGGCTCCCGCCGGCTCGGTCCAGGCGGCCTCGGCCAGCGCGCGGGCCACGCCGAAGTCGGCCACCCGTACCCGGCCCTCCTCGTCGAAGAGCAGGTTGGCCGGCTTGATGTCGCGGTGCACCAGGCCGCGCACGTGGGCGTAGGCGAGGCCTTGGGCCACCTCGGTTCCGAGCGAGGCCGCCTGCGAATGGGTCAGCCGCACGCCGCGGTCGAGCAGGTCACGCAGCGAGCCCCCGCCGAGATACTCGAGCACCAGGTACGGCCCATCGGCATCGTCGCCCCAGTCGAACACGCGCAACACGTGCGGGTGGTTGAGCGAGGCCACCGAGCGCGCCTCGGCCCGGAAGCGCTTGAGGAAGGCCTCGTCGGTGGCAAAGCCGGGTTGCAGCACCTTGACCGCGACGTGGCGCTGCAGCGACACGTCCTCCGCGAGGTAGACGTGGGCGGAAGCGCCGGTGCCCAGGGCGGAGAGCAGCCGGTACCGCTTCCCAAGGACCCGGCCGATGGAATCAGATATCAGGGGCATCGGGCACGCCCTACGCTACCGACCCTGCAGGCAGCGCCGGTGGACGCCTCCTCACCTGCACCGTCATCTCACCCCGGTAGCTCGCCCGTCTCCAAGAGGGCCTCGAATTCCGCCGCATCCATGGTCGGGACGCCCAGGTCCTCGGCCTTCTTGGCCTTGGAGGCACCGGGTGCGTCACCCACGACGAGCACGTACGTCTTCTTCGACACGCTCCCGGGAGACTTCCCGCCGCGGGCCATGATCGCCTCTTCCGCCCCCTCGCGGGTGTAGCCCGGCACCGCCCCCGTGACCACCACGGTCTTCCCGGCGAGCGTCTGGGTCAGGGCGTCGGCCGCCCCTCCCCCCTCGCCGCTGGTTCCGGCGGCCCCCGGTTCCTCCGTGCTGACCCCGGCCGCCCGCAGGCGGCCGACCACCGACGCGTTGGTCTCGGCGGCGAGAAACTCGGCCAGGCTCGCCGCGATCACCCCACCCACACCGTCGACCGCGGAGAGTTGCTCGACCGCCGCGCCCTCAATCGCCTCGAGCGATCCGAAGGCGCGGGCCACCGCCGGGCTCCGGTCGGGCCGACATGGCGGATGCCCAGCGCGACCAGCAGGCGACTGAGTGGCTGCGTCTTCGACGCCTCGATGGCGGCCACCAGGTTGGCGGCCGACAAGGCGCCGAAGCGCTCGAGCTCGACCAGTTGCTCGACCGTGAGGCCGTAGAGGTCGGCGGCGTCGTTGATCAGTCCCGCCGCCACGAGTTGCAACACCCGCTCCTCGCCCAGGTGTTCGATGTCCATGGCCGAACGCGAACGCGTAGTGGGCGATGCGCTGCACCCGCTGGGCCGGGCAGTCGATGTTGGTGCAGTAGGTGTCGCTCTCGCCCGGCAGCCGCACCAGCGGTTGCGCACAGGCCGGGCACTTCGTCGGGAACTTCCACTTCGCCTTGCGCCGGGCCGGGACCCCAGGACCCTCGCGCACGGGTCCGACCACTTCGGGGATGACGTCGCCCGCCTTGCGCACGATGACCAGATCGCCCGGACGGACGTCCTTGGCGGCCACCTGGTCCTCGTTGTGCAGCGTGGCCACCCCGACTGTCGAGCCACCGACGAAAACGGGCTCGAGGCGGGCGAAGGGGGTGGCCCGGCCGGTGCGGCCGATGGACACCATGATCTCGAGCAAGCGCGTGGTGCGCTCCTCGGGCGGGAACTTGAAGGCGATGGCCCAGCGCGGTGCCCGCGACGTGGCCCCCAACACCCGGTGCAGGGCCAACTCGTCCACCTTGGTCACGACGCCGTCGATCTCGTAGGCCAGGTCGTGGCGCTCGTCGGCCAACGCCTCGCAACGGGCCACCACCGCCGCCATGCCGGTGACCTGACGGGCATCGGGACTGACCGGGAAGCCGGCCTTCTTCAGCTGGGCCAGCGTGGCCGTCTGCGTCGCCGCAGGCCAGTGGCTCTTGGCGGGCGCCCCCTCCATCACGCCGACCTGGTAGGCCCAGAAGTGCAACGGACGCTGCGCCGTCACGCGTGGATCCTTCTGGCGCAGCGCGCCGGCTGCCGAATTGCGCGGGTTGACGAAGAGCCGCTCGCCCAACTCGGCCTGACGCTTGTTCATCGCCTCGAACTCGGCCACCGGCATGTAGATCTCACCGCGTACCTCGAGGACCTCGGGGTAGGGGCCGCCCGCCTTGGCCAGTGCCGCGGGCACGTCCTTCACCGTGCGGACGTTGGCGGTGACGTCCTCGCCCGTCACGCCGTCGCCTCGCGTCGCCGCCTGCACCAGGCGACCGCGCTCGTAGGTCAGCGACATGGCCACCCCGTCGACCTTCGGTTCACTGGAGAAGGTCAGCGAGGTCAGATCGAGGTCGGCATCCTGGCGGCGCAACCGCTCGGCCCACGCCATGAGCTCCGCCTCGTCGAACGCGTTGTCGAGGCTCATCATCGGGACCCGGTGCTGCACCTCGGCGAAGAGTCCCGACGGTGCGGCGCCCACCGTCTGGGTCGGCGAGTCGGGGGTGACCAGCTCGGGATGGTCCGCTTCGAGCTGGCGCAGCTCGATCACCAGCAGGTCATACTCGGCGTCGGGGATCTCGGGCGAGTCGAGTACGTGGTAGAGCTCGTTGTTGCGGAGAATCTGCGCCCGCAACTCCTCGGCCCGTCGGGCCGCCGTCGGCCGGCCCGGGGACGCCGGCGTGCCTGGCCACGCTCAGGCGGCGATGCCCGCGCCGATCACGGCGTCGGGATCGCTGTCGTCGTAGAGGGCCACGGTCTGACCGGGCGCCACCGCCCGCTGGGGCGAATCGAAGAGGACCGCGATGCCGGCGCCCTCGCGCACCAGGGCGCAGGGCGCCGGTCGGCCGTGCGCGCTCACCTGGGCCACGGCGCGCGCCCCGAGAGCGGAGGGGCTGGTCCACCCAGGTCAAGGAGGACTCGCGCAGCAGGACCGACGAGCGCAGCACCTCGCGGCGCTGCCCACGGTGACCCGGCGCGCCGCCACGTCGACGGACGTGACGTAGCGGCGCGTCCCGTCGTGGCCGTGGCCCATGCCGCGCCGCTGCCCCACGGTGACGAGCTCGACCGCATCGACCGACCCGGCCGGCTCCCCTTGGGCATCGACGACGTCGGCCGCGTGCAGGGTCAGCCGCTCGGCCAGGAACCCGGCTCGGCCCACGGTGCTGCCGATGAAGCAC
This sequence comes from uncultured Acidimicrobiaceae bacterium, assembly GCA_963726545.1. Taxonomy (GTDB): domain Bacteria; phylum Actinomycetota; class Acidimicrobiia; order Acidimicrobiales; family RAAP-2; genus Bog-473. Next base: position 207,581 of record CAVSCV010000003.1, read on the forward strand.
ACGTCTTGGCTGTCCGGCTTGCCCGCCGTGCGCAGGCCGAGCCGTCGGGCCTCGGCCCGCACCGCGTCCTTGGTCAGGTCTCCGACCGGGAACACCACTCGGCCCAAGGCCTCCTGGCCCAACATGGAGAGGACGTAGGACTGGTCCTTGGCCGCGTCGGCCCCACGGCGCAGTCGCCGCACACCCTCACCGGTCACCCGGGCGTGATGCCCGGTGGCCAGCAGGTCGAAACCAAGCCGATCGGAGCGGGCCAGGAGGCGGTCGAACTTGATGGTCCGGTTGCACTCGATGCAGGGGTTCGGCGTGCGGCCGTGCGCGTGCTCGGCCACGTACGGCGCCACCACCGCCCGGTCGAACTCCTCGGTCAGGTTGAAGACGTGGTGTTCGATCCCGAGCTGCTGGGCCACCCGGCGGGCATCTTCCACGTCCGCCACGGAGCAGCAGCCCGAATCCGATGGCCCGCCCCAGAGCTTGAGCGTGGCACCGACGACGTCATGGCCCTGTTCGACCAACAAGGCGGCCGCGACGGAGGAATCGACCCCTCCCGACATGGCCACGAGCACCCGCACGGACCCAGTGTGCCACCCGTGGTCAGGCCCGCACGCGCAGCGAGGCCACGACGGCGGGCACGATCCGCAGGGCACGCTCGACGTCCTCGTCCGTGGTCCGCGCGCTGAGGGAGAAACGAAGAGCGCCCTCGGCCTGGTCGGCCGGCACCCCCATGGCCGCCAACACCGGGCTGGGCTCGAGTGCGCCGCTGGCGCACGACGAGCCGCCCGAGACGCACAGACCCTGCGCGCCGAGGGCCACGAGGAGCTCTTCGCGCTCCATGCCCTCGATGCAGAGGTGGAGGTGCCCTGGGAGCACGTCGACCCCGGCCGGCACCGTGCGCCGTGCCTCGGGGAGCGCGTCGAGCAGCCCGGCGGCCAGTCGGTCGCGCCGCTCGGCCAGCGCGGGCACGCGGTCCCGCTCGGCCGCCGCCAGGCGGAGCGCGGCAGCCAGGCCGACCGCGCCCACGACGTCCTGGGTCCCGCTGCGGCGCTCGCGCTCCTGCCCGCCCCCGTGCAGGCGCGCCACCAGGTTCACGCCGGGCCCGACGGCGAGGGCGCCCGTCCCGACCGGACCGCCCACCTTGTGGGCGCTGACCGACACCAGGTCGGACCCGGCGCAGGCCTGGCGCAGGTCGAGAAAGGACGCGGCCTGGACCGCATCGCTGAACACGACGGCGCGCGGACTGCGCTGGTGCACGGCGTCGGCCACCTCGCGCACCGGCTGCACCACGCCGGTCTCGTTGTTGGCCGCCATCACCGCGACGAGCGTGCAGCGCGACGAGAGGGCACCCGTCAGCGCGTCGAGGTCGAGGACACCGGCCCGGTCGACCGGGAGCTCGCGGACATCGGCGCCGAGCGCGGCCGCGGCGCGGCACGCTTCGCGCACCGCCGGATGCTCGACCGCCGAGGCGAGGACGACCGACTCCCCGCCGGCGCGCCGGGCCGCCTCGACCGGGCCGAGCACGGCCAGGTTGGCCGACTCGGTGCCGCCCGAGGTGAAGACGACCTCCCCCGCCGGGCGGCCCAGAAAGCCGGCGACCTCGTCCCGCGCCTCTTCGAGCAGGCGGCGGGCCCGCTGGGCGGCCGGGTGGCTCCCCGTCGGGTTGCCGAGCGGTTCGGCCAACGCGCCGGCCATGGCCTCGGCCACCTCGGGCCGCAGCGGGGCGGTGGCGGCGTAGTCGAGGTAGGTGAGCGATTCGCTCATGGCGACTCCGGCCTAGGCGATGTAGACCGACTTGACGTTGGCGAACTCCTTGAGCCCGACCTCGGAGAGCTCGCGGCCGTAGCCCGATCGCTTGATGCCCCCGAAGGGCAGCTCAGGCATGGATGCGACCATGGCGTTGACGAACACGGCGCCGGCCTCGATGCCCTCGATACAACGCCGCCGCTCCTCCTCGTCGTTGGTCCACACGCTCGAGCCCAGCCCGAAGGTGGTGGCGTTCGCCGCGGTGAGCGCGGCGTCGAGGTCGGGCACGCGCAGCACCATGGCCACGGGACCGAAGACCTCCTCCTGGGACACGGGCATCTCCGACGTGATGCCCGAGAGCACCGTGGGTCGGAACCACCAGCCGTCACCAGAAGGAAGCTGAGAACCGGCGTGCACGGTGGCGCCCTGGCGGCGGGCTTCTTCCACCTGGCCGACGAGCTCGGCGCGCTGCGTCTCGGTCACGATCGGCCCGATGTCGGTGCCGGGATCGAAGGGGTCGCCGACGACCAGCGCGTCCATGGCGGCGGTGAAGCGCTCGAGGAACTCGTCGTGCACCTCGTCGACCACGATGAAGCGCTTGGCCGCGATGCAGGACTGGCCGTTGTTCTGCACGCGGGCGTTCACCGCGGTGCGCACGCAGACGTCCATGTCGGCCGAGGGCAGCACCACGAACGGATCCGACCCGCCCAGTTCGAGCACGCTCTTCTTGAGGGCATGGCCCGCGGTTGACGCGACGGACATGCCGGCCCGCTCGCTGCCCGTGATGGTCACGGCGGCGATGCGCGGATCCTCGATGAGCGCGGCCACGTCCTTGGAATCGAGGAAGAGGTTGGTGAAGACGCCGTCGGGCAGGCCGGCCCGGCGGAACAGGTCCTCGAGGGCGAGGGCGGTCTGGGGCACGTTCGAGGCGTGCTTGAGCAGGCCGACGTTGCCCACCATGAGCGCTGGAGCGGCGAAGCGGATCACCTGCCAGAACGGGAAGTTCCACGGCATGACGGCGAGGACCGCGCCGATGGGCTGGTAGTGCACGTACGAGCTCGATGCCGTCGTCGTGATCGGCTCGTCGGCCAGCAGGCGCTCGCCGTTGTCGGCGAACCAGCGCAGGCCCATGGCGCACTTGGACACCTCGGCCTTGGCCGCGGCGAAGGTCTTGCCCATCTCGGTGGTGAGGATGCGGGCGACGTCGGGCACCTCTCCCTCGAGGAGCTCCGCCGCGGTGATCAGGTGGCGCGAACGTTCTGCGTAGGTGGTGGTCTTGTAGTCGTCGAAGGCGTCGAAGGCGCGCTGGACCAGCGCGTCGAGCTCGTCGGGCGCGAGCGAGGGGAATTCCTTCTCCGTCTTACCGGTGGCGGGGTTGATGGTGGCGAAGGGCATGCGTCGAACCTACCCGCACCGGGGCCAATTTCCTACCGGTGCAGCACCGATACGGGCGCCCCGCGGGCCCCATCGGACGTCACGACGGTTTCGTCTCCAGTCCCAGGTGCTGGGGTACGGCCCGGCGGATGAGCTTGCCCGTGGCCGTGTGGGGCAGGTCCGGGGCGGCGACGTAGGTCTTGGGCCGCTTGTACGGGGCGAGGCCGGAGGACGCGGCGGCCCGCAAGGCCTCCTCGGCTCCGGGCCCGCCGGCCACGTAGGCCACGCAGACGCGTTGGCCCCATTGCTCGTCGGGCAGGCCGAACACCGCGACCTCGGCCACGCCCTCGACCGCGGCCAGGACGTTCTCCACCTCGGCCGGGTAGACGTTGACCCCGCCGCTGATGATGAGGTCGTGGCGCCGGCCCGTCAGGGAGAGGTAGCCCTCGGCATCGAGCGTGCCCAGGTCGCCGATGGTGCAGGCGTCGCCGCGCCAGGCCTGCGCCGTGGCCTCGTCGTTGCGCCAGTAGGCGAAGCGGGCAAAGTCGGGCATGGCGCACCAGATGGTGCCGGCGCCATCCGAGTCGGAATCGTCGGTGCCCCCGGTGTCGCCGGTCTCGTCTAGGTCGTCGAGCGGGGCGATGGAGAGGAGCCGGCCGCTGCGGGCCCGGCCCACGGTGCCGGGGCGCTCGAGCCACTCGTCGGGCGAGCACACGGTGAACTGCGCCTCGGTGGAGCCGTAGAACTCCCAGACCACGCCGGGGCGGGCTCGGGCCATGGTGGCCCGCTTGAGCGACTCGGGGCACGGCGCGCCGGCATGGACGAGGAGGCGGAGCGAGTCGAAGCGCTCGTCGGGACCGAGCTCGCCGAGCTGGAGGATGCGCTGGAGATGGGTCGGCACCAGGAAGGCCGTCGTCGGACGGTGCCGGCGCAGGGCACCGAGCGCGGTGGCCGCGTCGAAGCGGCTCACGATGGCCAGCGAGCCGCCCGAGAGCAGCGTGCCGGCCGAGAACCGGACGGAGACCGTGTGGTACATCGGCGAGCAGACCAGGTGGAGGTCGGACCGCTCGAAGTGCCATACCGAGGCCTCGTCCTCGAAGACCGCCCGGGCGGTCGCCTCGTCCCACAGGCCGGTGGTGACGCCCTTGGGCCGGCCCGTGGTGCCCGAGGTGTAGTGCATGGGCCGGGTGAGGGGGTACGGGGCGAGCTCGGTCGGTGGGCCGTCGGAGAGAGCAGCCAGCGCGGCGCGGTCGAAGATGCGCAGGACCGGGTCGGCATCCTCGGCCAGCAGGTCGCGCTCGGCCGTGGTGAGGGTGGCGTTGAGCAGCACCGGGATCAGCCCGACGCGGGCCGCCCCGAGGACGGCGCAGACGAGGTCGGCCGAGGAGCCGAGGGCGAAGGCGACCCGGTCACCCCGGGTGCACCCCCGGGCCAGGAGGGCGCCGGCCGCTTGGCGCTGGCGGGCCTCGGCGTCGGCGGCTTCGAGGATCTCGACGCTGGGGGCAGCACCCGCGGGCACCGGCGCACTGTAGGGCCGCTGACGGCGCCATCGTGTGCGTGTCAGCATTGGCGTGCCATGGCCGCGTCCGATCCCGAGCCCGACGCCGCGTCGTCCGGGTCGGCGCCGCCCGAGCTGGCACAGGCTCGCGCCCTGCTCGATCGGGCCCGGCGGGTGGTCGTCTTGACCGGGGCGGGCATTTCGACCGACTCCGGCATCCCCGACTTCCGGGGGCCCGACGGCGTCTGGACCAAGAACCCCGAAGCCGAGAAGCTGGCGACGCTCGACGTCTACCTCTCGGACCCCGACATCCGGAAGCGGTCATGGCAGAACCGGCTGACCTCGCCCATGTGGCACTCCCAACCCAATGCCGGGCACCTCGCCCTGGTCGACCTCGAGCGCAGCGGTCGCCTCGACACCCTGGTGACCCAGAACATCGACGGACTGCACCGGCGGGCGGGCACGGATCCGGACCGTCTGGTCGAGATCCACGGGACGTCGCTCGACGTGGTCTGCATGACCTGCGGCGACCGCCAGCCGGCCGAACCTGTGCACGAGCGGGTGCGGGCCGGCGAGGCCGACCCGAGCTGCCTGGCCTGCGGCGGCATCTTGAAGTCGGCCACCATCAGCTTCGGCCAGAGCCTGGTGCCAGAGGACCTCTTCCGGGCCGAACGGGCGGCGACGTCCTGTGACCTGCTGCTTGCCGTCGGCTCGACCCTCGCCGTCTTCCCGGCGGCCGGCATGGTGCCGATGGCGGTGCGCCATGGCGCCGTGGTCGTGATCGTCAACGGCGGACCGACCGAGATGGACGCCCTGGCCGACGTCGTGGTCACGGGCTCCATCAGCGAGTGCCTGCCGGCCCTGGTGGCCGGGCTCCCCGCCGCCCGCTGAGGGGCGCCCTACTTCTCGGACGTCGTGATGCCCTGCTTCTTGGCCTTGCGGCGCGGCTTGAGGGCGAACCACCAGATGCTGGCGATCGTTCCGAGCGTGACGGCGCCCGCCGCCACCGGCTTGACCACCTTGCGCGCACCGCTCTTGGGCATGGCCCGAGACCTTACCCGGCGGCGCCGGGGACCGGTTGCTCCCCCACCCGTACGGTGACCTGGCCCGGGTCGTCGCCGCCGAAGGCGAGGGCCAGGATGTGATCGGCCACCCAGGCCGGCGAGTTGAACTGGTCGTCGGCGGCGTAGCGGCGGAAGCGCTCGACCTCGGGGAAGTCGCGCTCGTCCGAGGCGCGGATGGCCGCCTGCATGTCGGTGTCGACCAAGCCCGGGGACAGGGCGTAGGCCCGCAAGCCGTGGCGGGCCTCCTCCAGCGCCACCACGCGGGTGAGCTGCTCGACCGCAGCCTTGGAGGCGCAGTAGGCACCCCAACCGACGTACGGCTTGGTGGCCGCGCCCGACGAGATGTTGACGAGCACGCCGGGACCCGAACGTCGTCGCACGTGGGCGGCGAAGACGGCGCTGCCGTGCAGGGTGCCGTTGACGTTGACGTCGACCGTGCGGGCCGAGGCGACCGGGTCGGCGTCGGCCAGCCGACGGATGTCGCCGAGCAGCCCGGCGTTGTTCACCCACAGGTCGATGCGCCCGAACCGGGCCACCACCTGGTCGGCGAAGCGCTCGAGCTCGCCCCGGTCGGTGATGTCCACCGCGGCCAGGACGGGAGACTCCGCCCGCACCTCGTGTCCGTCGTGCACGGTCGGGCGGGTACGCGCGGCCAAGGCCGGCGTGTGCCGCGCACAGAGTGCGAGGTGCATGCCGGCGGCGGCGAAGTGGACGGCCAACCCGGCGCCCAGGCCCCGACTGGCCCCGGTGACGACCGCCACCCGGCCGCGCGCCTGCGAGATCACGCGCTGCGTCGCACCGACCGACCCTCGGCGTAGGCAGTGGCAGCCTCGACCAGCGCGTCGAAGGGCCGTTGGTCCATCCCTTCCTCGGGATGCCACTGCACGCCGAGGACGAAGCTGGCCTCCGGCAGCTCGACCGCCTCGATGACCCCGTCGGCGGCGGAGGCGGTGGTGACCAGGCCTCGGCCCAGCGCGGCGATGGACTGGTGATGCGAGCAGAGCACCGTGGGCGAAGGCCCGAAGACGGCGGCCGTCCGGGTACCCGGCACCGTCTCGACCTCGACGTCGCCGAACACGAGGGGTGCGCTGCGGTGGGCCAGGTTGCCGATCACGTCGGGCAGGTTCTGGTGCAGCGTGCCCCCGAGCTCCACGTTGAGGACCTGGCAGCCGCGACAGATGGCGAGGACGGGCAGGTCCACGCGCAGAGCCGCCGCCAGGAGGGCGCGCTCGCTCTCGTCGCGGGCAGGGTCGACCCCGCCCACCTCGGGCTCGGGTTCCTGGCCGTAGGCCCGGGGATCCACGTCCCCACCACCGCTCAGCACCAGGCCGTCGAGCACGGCGATGACCTCGTCCGCCGCCGCACCCGGACCATGGGGAGAGCGGCTCGTCGGGGGCAACAGGAGCGGCCGGCCACCGGCGGCGGCCACGAGCTCGAAGTAGTTCTCGGGCAACACGGCGGCCTGCCGCGTCCAGGTCGCCCAGCTGGCCTCGGCCACGTAGGTGGACACGCCGATAAGGGGAATCATCCTGGCCAGCGTACCGAGAGGCTGGACGCTGGCCGGCGGGGCGACCAACATGTCGCTCCATGCCAGGCCGCGAGCTCATCGACCACGCAATCGAAGACGGTTCAGTCGACACCGTCATCGTTGCCTTCCCCGACATGTACGGGCGTCCCGTGGGGAAGCGGGTGACGGCCGACTTCTGGTCCTCGCACGTCGCCGAGCACGGGATCGAGGCCTGCGAGTACCTGCTCGCCGTCGACGTCGACATGAACCCGCTGCCCGGCTACACCTTCGCCAACTGGGACACCGGCTACGGCGACGTCGTCTGCGTCCCCGACTTCGCCACCGCCCGCCGGATCCCGTGGCTCGAGGGCACGGCCATGGTCATCTGCGACCTGACCGACCTCGACGGCGTGCCCGTGGAGGTCTCGCCCCGCCAGATGCTGCGCCGCCAGCTGGAACGGGCGGCCGAGCGGGGGTTGCGGGTGTGCAGCGCCACCGAGCTCGAGTTCTTCCTCTTCATGGACACCTATGAGGAGGCCGGAGCCAAGCGGTGGCAGGGCCTGACGCCGCACACCTCGACGATCGAGGACTACCAGCTCCTGCAGACCGCACGCGAGGAGTACATCTTGCGGCGGATCCGCAACGAGATGATCGAGGCCGCCATTCCGGTGGAGTTCTCCAAGGGCGAGGCCGGCCGCGGCCAGCACGAGGTGAACGTCACCTACGACGGGGCCCTCGAGACGGCCGACCGCCACCTCGTCTTCAAGAACGGCATCAAGGAGATCGCCGCGCAGGAGGGCCGGGCGGCCACCTTCATGGCCAAGTGGACGATGGAGGACGTGGGCTCGTCGTGCCACGTGCACACCAGCCTGTGGGATCGCGAGAGCGGCGACCCCCTCATGGCGGACGAGTCGCACCCGAGCGGGCTGTCGACGGTGGGGCGCCGCTTCCTGGCCGGCCAGCTCTACGCGGCGCGCCAGCTGGCCTGGCTGGCCGCGCCGACGGTGAACTCGTACCGGCGCTACACGCCGGGCAGCTGGGCCCCGACCGCGGTGGTGTGGGGCGAGGACAACCGCACCTGCGGCTTCCGGGTGGTGGGCCACGGGGCCGGCCGCCGGGTGGAGTCGCGGGTCCCCGGGGCCGACGTCAACCCGTACGTCGTGCTGGCCGCCCAGCTGGCGGCCGGCCTCTACGGCATCGATCACGAGCTCGAGCTGGGCGACCCCTACCCGCGCAACGCCTACGAGGCGACCGACGTGACCCGCATTCCGTCCACCCTGATCGAGTCGGTCGAGGAGCTTCGCGGCTCCGCCGTGGCCCTCGAGGCCTTCGGGCCCGACGTGCACCACCACCTGCTCAACACGGCAGTCCAGGAGTGGGAGGCCTTCAACCGCCACGTCACCGATTGGGAGCTGGCCCGCAACTTCGAACGCATTTGAGCGCCGGGCGAGCGGCCCCGGCGCCGATGCGCCGGTAAGGTCGCCCGATCATGCTGCGCTCGCAATTGTGCTCGGCCGACTCGCTGCGCTCCCCGGCGCTGCTGGCCTGGGCCGAACGGTTGCGACCGCTCTGGGCCGCGGCGGGCGACGAACGCACCGTCATGCTGCACCGCAAGATGTGGGAGTGGCTCTTCATCGCCGAGGCGCTCCGCGAGCGCGGCATGCTGGCCGAGGGCCGCCGCGGCCTCGGCTTCGGCGTCGGCCAGGAGCCCCTGGTGGCGTTGTTCGCGGCGGAGGGGTGTGCCATCGTCGCTACCGACCAGCCCCACGACGCCGCTGTCGCCTCGGGCTGGACGGACTCGCAGGTCGAGTGGGCCGACGGGCCCGAGGCGCTCAACCGCGCCGGGCTGTGCCCGACCGAGGACTTCGGGCGGCGGGTCCGATTCCGCCCGGTCGACATGAACGCGGTCCCCGAGGACCTGCGCGGCTTCGACTTCAGCTGGTCGTCCTGCGCGCTCGAGCACCTCGGCACGCTGGGCGCCGGCGCGGACTTCGTGCTGGCGCAGATGGACTGCCTCCGGCCCGGTGGCGTGTCGATCCACACGACGGAATTCCTGGTGTCCTCCGACGCGGAGACCGTGGAGTCAGGAGGCACCGTCTTCTACCGGCGGCGCGACATCGAGGCGTTGGCGGCGCGCTTGCGCCGGGCCGGTCACGACATCGACGTCGACTACACGCTGGGCACCACCCCGGAGGATCGCCACGTCGACGTGCCTCCCTTCAGCGACGTGCATCTGCGCACCGAGCTGAGCGGCTACGTCACGACATCTCTGGCGCTGGTGGTGACCAAGGGAGCTGCTCGGCCCTCCCGGCGCTGGCGCGCCCTGATCGGGCGCGGCTAGCCGGTGAAGGGGTACCGCACGGCGTCGCCGTAGGGGAAGACTTCGCCGCCGGCGTCGAGGAGCCAGTAACCGCCTCCATCGGGCGTGCCCGCGATGGCCTCGATGAAGTCGCCCGACGGGACGGCCGGGCCGGACAGCGCGGCGGCATCGCCGAAGGGGTGGACCCCGCCGGTGCTGTCGACCTCCCAGTAGCCCAGGCCGTCGTGCGTGGTGGCAATGCCGACGATGGGCCCGGGCAAGCGCATCGACGCCGTGCTGCCGAAGAACTCCGCGTTGCCGTAGGTGAAGACGCCCCCGTCCGCGCCGACGAGCCAGTACCCGGTGTTGGTCGGCATGGCGGCCATGGCGACGATCGGCTCGTTCAGATGGATACCGCTCTCCGAACCGTGGAAGGTGGCGTCACCGAAATTGCCGATCTCTCCGTCGACGGTGAAGAGCCAGTACCCGTTGTGATCGGGCGTGGTGACCATCCCGAGGACCGGGTCGGTCAGCGGATTCGTCGCGTGAGAGCCGAGGACGGCCGCATCGCCGAAGCGAGAGACATAGCCCGCCGCGTCGACGAGCCAGTACCCCTGGCCGCTGGCGTCCACCGCCGTGCCGACGATCGGATTGTCCAGGTACTGGCTGGCGAAATCGCCCGAGAACGGTGCGTCGCCGTAGTTGGCCACGGCACCCCCGACATCGGTGACCTCGTAGCCGTGGCCGTCGGGCGTGGGCGCCAGGCCAGAGGCGAATTGCGGCAAGGGCAGCGGCGCGGCCATCCCGACGATGGGGGCGGCGATCGGCCCGCCTCCGGCCGAACCCTGGAACTGGGCGCTGCCGAAGGAGAAGATCCCCCCGTCGGAGGCGACCATCCAGTAGCCGCGGCCGTCGAGCGCGTCGGACATGCCGACGATCGGCTTGTTGAGGTGGATCGAACCGGTGGAGCCGTAGAAGGCGGCGTCGGGCCCGTAGCTGAAGATGCCGCCGTCGGCGGCCACGAGGTAGTACCCGTCGCGATTGGCGTAGTTGGATGCCGTCATGCCCACGATCGGCTGGTTCAGGTGGATCGAACCGGTGGAGCCGTAGAAGGGCGCGTCGCCGAAGGCGAAGATGCCGCCGTCGGAGGCCACCAACCAGTAGCCGTTGCCATCAGGCGTGGCCGCCATGCCGACGATCGGCTTGTTGAGCGGCCTGCCTCCCATGGACCCGAAGAAGCCGGCGTCGCCGTAGGCGAAGATGCCCCCGTCCGACGCCACGAGCCAGTAGCCGCCGTTGTCGGGCGTCGCGGCCATGCCGACGATCGGCTTGGCCAGGTGGAGGGCGCCGGTCGATCCGTAGAACGACGCGTCACCGAAGCTGTAGACGCCGCCGTCGGAGCCGACCTCCCAATAGCCCGTGTTCCCGAAGGCAGCGCCCCCGACGAGAGGGGCGTTCAGGTGCACGCCGCCCAGATCGCCCTGGAACGCGGGGACGCCGGGACCGTAGGGGTAGACCCGACCGTCGGAGCCGAACATCCAGTAGCCCTGGTACCCGGCGAAGTAGTGCGGGCGGGCGGCCTCGTGGGGCAACGTGCCGGCCGCGGCGGCCGGAGCGGACGAGACGGCCAACGGGGCAATCAACGCGGCGGCGGCCAACGCCAGCATGGCCCGGCCGGGCCACGACAAGAAGAGGGACACCCTGCCCACGATCCACCCCCACGCTCTTTGGCACGCCAATCCGCCGCGCGCACAGGTTAGTGCGCGCCGCCCCGCCGAGGCCCGAAAATGTCGGCGTCAGTGCAGCCGGCGGCCGTTCAACCGCTTGTGGATGCCCTTCGTCTTGTCGTAGAGGTTGACGAACTCCTTCAGCAGCCCGCCGTAGAGCGCGGACATCTCCGGGTCGGGTTCGTAGGTCGCCTTGACGGCCACGGTGCCCGGGATGTCCGCCACGCTCAGGTGCCCCAGCGCGAGCAGGGTGAGGAGCCCGGCGCCGCGCACGTTGGCCAGGACGGGGTCGGCCACCTGGCGAATGGTGCGGCCGGTGGCGTCGGCATGGATCTGTGACCACAGGTCCGAGTTGGCGCCGCCCCCGACGAAGGCCAGCGAGCCGAAGGGCTTCTTGGTGAACTTCTCGACCGCTCCGAGCAGCCAGGCGGAGTTGAGGGCCACCCCCTCGAACACGGCGCGCACCATGTCCGAGCGCGTCGAGGAGAGCGAAAGGTTGTGAAAGCCGCCGCGGATGGTGTGGTCGTCCACCGGCGACCGCTCGCCGTTGAGCCAGGGCGTGAACAGCACCCCGTGGGCGCCCGCGGGCACCGACGCGGCCAGGTCGTTCAGCGTGGCGAAGATGTCGTCGGGCGCGTTGCGCGGACCCAACGGGTCACTCGGGAACAGGACGTTGTCGCGCAGCCAGGTCAGGCAGGCGCCGCCGGTCTCGTGCTCGTCGGCGATCAGGTACCGGCCCGGCAGGCCCGAGGGGATGGAGGCGATGTTGGTCAGCGCATCGGTCTTCTTGAAGGGCACGTGGCAGCTGACCCAGCTGGAGGTGCCGATGTAGAGGTGCCCGTCGAAGTCGGCCACCGCGCCCGAGCCCACGGCGGCCGAGTGCAGGTCACCCGTGCCCGCCACGACCGGCGTGCCGGCGAGCAGGCCGAGCTCGGCCGCCGTGTCGGGGGCGAGCCCGCCGAGCACGCTGCCCGTGGGCACCAGTTCGGGCAGCGTCGAGCGCTCCAGCCCGGCCAGCTCGACCAGCTGCTCGTCGTAGGCCACGGCGCGCACGTCACGGTTGTCGGTGACCCAGTGCACCGTGATGGAGTCGTGCGAGGCGCGGGCCAGGCCGGTGAGGCGCAGGTTGAGGTAGTCCACCGGTTCGAGGAAGACCGCAGCGGCGCGGTACACGTCCGGCCGCTCGCTGCGCAGGAAGTGGATGTGTCCGACCGGGTCCTTGCCCGAGAGGCTCGGGATGCCACCGGTGCGCCGGACCCAGCGGGCCAGCTTGGAGGCCGAGTAGCCCTGCACGTTCAGCGCGCCCCGCACGGTCTCACGGACAGCCCGCGCCCCGCGCGAGTCCATCCAGATGATGGCGGGACCGATGGCGATGCCGTCGTCGCCCACGGGCACCGTGCCCGACCACTGCGACGTGCAGCCGATCCCCACCACCCGCTCCGCGGCGACCCCGCTCTCGGCCAGGGCCTGGCGGGCCGAGTTCACGACGGCCTGCCACCAGTCTTCGGGCGACTGCTCCGCTCCCCCGTCCTCGGTCAGCTCGAGCCCGACCGGCCCGAAGGCATGCGCCACGATGCGCCCATCGGCCGACAGGACGGCCACCTTGGGGCCGCCCGTGCCCAAATCGACGGCCAGGACGTACGCGTCGTCACGGTCGGTCGAGGCGGCGAGGCGGAGTTCGGTGGCCGGCCGGGCATGGAGACCCGTCCTCGGCGTGGGCATGGCGGTGAAGCGTACCCAGCGAGGCCTGCCCCATCGCGGCCGGCCACCGGTCCGTCAGTCGGCCAGGCCGGCTTCCGTCTCGATCTCGATGACGACCTTGTTCCCCACGACCACGCTGCCGTCGAGCAGCGAGTGGTTGAAGCTCACGCCGAAGTCCCGCCGGTCGATCTCGGCGCTGGCCGAGAAGGCCACGACGGACTTGCCCTCCACCATGGCCGGGCCCTCGCCCAGGAACTCGACGTCGAAGTCGACGGACTTGGTGATGCCACGGATGGTCAGGTCGGCCGTCAGCACCCAGTGGTTGTCCTTGGCCGGCTTGAGGCCGGTGCTCTTGAAGCTCAGGGTCGGGTGGTTCGGGACGTCGAGGAAATCGTTGGTCCGCAGGTGCTCGTCGCGCTGCTCCTGGTTGGTGTGGATGCTGGCCGCCTGGACCGTGACCTCCACGGAGGAGTTCTCGATCGGCTCGGCCACCGTGAAGGTGCCCACGACGTCGGTGAAGCGGCCCCGCACCTTGGTCCCGATCAGGTGGCGGGCTACGAAGCCAACCTCCGTGTGAGCAGGGTCAATGGCGTACGTGCCGGTCTTCGGAAGGGTGATTGTGTCTGTGCTCATTTCAGGACTCCTTGGTTGATCGAGGTGTTACTGACATGATAGTATCTGACTACACAGATACTTGTCAATCAGAAGTTCCGGCATCCCCCGTGCCAAAGGGGGAGACTGAAGGCTGCGATATGGGAACGGTGACTTTTCACGAGGATGGCGCGCCGGACGCGCCGGAGGCCGGTGGGACCTGTGGCGTCCTCGGACAGGTGGAGGACGAGCGCATCAGGCTCATGGGCCTGCTCGTGCGCACGCACCGACTCCTGGCCGACCGCCTGGGGCGCGAGCTCGAGGAAGCCGTCGGGATTCCCCTGGTCTTCTTCGACGTGCTCATCCATGTCGGTGGCGCCCCGGACGGCCGCCTCACCATGAGCAGGCTCAGCGCGGACGTGGCCTTGACCACGGGCGGAGTCACCCGGCTGGTGGACCGGATGGTGGAGGCCGGACTCGTCGTCCGGGAGAACTGCCCCAATGACCGCAGGAGCATCCACGTGGTGCTGACCCCGACGGGACACGACGTGATGGGACGGGCCATCGCGGCGCACGCGGAGAGCATCGAGCGTCACCTCTTCACCCCTCTCGGCGTCGGGGACCGGGCCGCCCTGGCCGCCGCGCTCACCAAGGTGCTCGAGGCGGAGCGCTCCTAGCCGGCGGTTCAGCGCCTCATGGGTCGCCGCACGTAGCGTGAGGCCCATGACGGACCGACTCTCGGGCAAGGTGGCGATCGTCACCGGTGGTGGTGACGGCATCGGGCGTGGCATCGTTCGCCGCTTCGCCCGCGAAGGCGCCCATGTCGTCGTGGCCGAGATCGACGACGCAGCGCGGCCACGAGGTGGCGGAGGAGACGGGCCGGGAGTTCGGGGCGGATGCCCGTTTCCTGCACACCGACGTCACCGTGAAGGACGACGCGCTGGCCATGGTGGCCTTCGCGCGCGACACGTGGGGCTCCGTCGACATCCTGGTCAACAACGCCTGGGGCGGCGGCAGTCTCGGCCGGTTCGAGGACAAGAGCGACGAGGAGATGCACCACGGCCTCTCCATGGGCCTCATGGGCCCGTTCTGGGCCATGCAGGCCGTGCTCCCGATCATGAAAGCCAGGCGCGACGGTGCCGTGATCAACATGTGCTCGCTCAACGGGGTCAACGCCCACATGGGCACGCTGCAGTACAACGTGGCCAAGGAGGCTCTGCGCAGTGCCAGCCGTACGGCGGCGCGCGAATGGGCCCCGTGGCAGATCCGGGTCAACGTCATCTGTCCGGGGGCCAAGACCGCGGCCTCGCGGGCGGCGTTCGCCGCCCATCCCGAACTCGAGGTGGCGGCCGACGCCACCAATCCCATGGGCCGTCTCGGCGACCCGGAGGAGGACATCGCCCCCGTCGCCGTGTTCCTGGCCAGCGAGGACGCACGCTACGTCACGGGCAACACGGTGTTCGTCGACGGAGGAGGTCACATCAACGGCGTGCAGTGGGCGCCGGACCTCGGGGACTGAGCGGTGACGCGCCTCGACGGCCTGGTGGCACTCGTCACCGGAGCAGGGCCCGGTATCGGTCGGGCCTGCGCACGCGCCCTGGGCGCGGCCGGAGCCGATCTCGCGCTGGCGGCCCGGGACCGTGATCGGTTGGCCGCCCTGGCCGGCGAGCTGGCGGTCGAGACGGGACGCACCGTCGTCCCGCTCCAGGTCGACCTGGCCGACTCCGCCTCGTGCCGGACCCTGGTCGAGGGTGTCGTCGAACGGTTCGGCCGTCTCGACGTGATGGTCAACGTGGCCACCTTCGGCGGCGGGCACCAGCGCGTCGACGAGGCCGACTGGGAGAGTTGGCGGCGAGCTTTCGAGGTCAACGTGGTCGGGACCCTCGAGTTGAGCCGCTCAGCCGCACGCGCCATGCAGCCCGGCGGTGGCGGCTCCATCGTGCAGATCGGCACCCTGGGAACACACGCCCTGCCCGCGGGCCGGGCCCGCTACACGGCCACCAAGCAGGCCATGGTCTCGGCCTCGCTCACCTTGGCCAAGGAACTGGGCCCGTGGGGCGTTCGGGTCAACGTGGTCACACCCGGCTTCACGGTGGGGGCGCCGCTCGACGCCCTGATCGTCGCCGAGGCGGAACGCCGCGGCATCTCGATGGAGGAGGCATCGCAGCAGCTGGCGGCCTCGGCCGCGCTGGGCCGGCACGTCGAGCCGTCCGACATCGCCGACGCCGTGCTCTTCCTCGCCGGACCCGGTGCGCGGTGCATCACCGGCGTGGAACTGCCGGTCACCGCGGGCCGATGAGGCGAGGCCGGTCGTCGGGGCCGGGGAGGTAGGCGTGGCGGGCCCGGCGGTGCGCTGGCTGTTCCACTCGACGGCGATGGTGGCGGACTACGACCTGGCCATCGCGCGCCTGGGTTCACTGACCGGGCTCGCCGTGCTCGAGTACGGCGAGTCCTCCGAGCCCGGCATCGGCCGTCGGGGCGGCATGGCCTGGGTCGGCGACAACGCCATCGAAGTCGGACAGCCGGTGGTCGACGGCGGCGCCCGCCAGTTCGTGGATCGCCACGGTGGCGGCCTGCACTCGGTGGCGCTGCAGGTCGTCGACCTCGAGGAGACCATGGCGCACCTGGAGGCCAAAGGCGTCCGCATCGCCGCCCAACCCCGGCCCGAGATGTGCTTCACCGACCCCCGCGACACGGCCGGGGTCTTCGTCCAGTGGAGCTGCTTCGAGCTCGACGTCGACCCGCGCTTCGGCGCCCCGGTTCCGGTGGTCGAGGCTGCGCCCCCGATCCCTGTCGTCGCACATGCCTACGTGGGGGCGCTGGTCGAGGAGCCTCGCCGGGTCGCCCGCCGTCTGGCCGAGCTCACGGGAACCGAGGTGACCTTCGAGGACGCGACCGCCGGCCCGGACCGACCCATGGCCGGCGTGTCGCTGGGCGACTGCACCTTGGCCCTCTTCGCCCTCTCACCGCCCGACTCGGCCCGTCTCTGGGGCCGGCCCTACGAACGGGCGCGGACGCACCTGGCCGCCCTGCTCGTCGACGACCGCCTCGAGGCCGAGCAGACCCTGGCCGAGCGCGGCGTGCGGGTCGTACGCTCCGACGCCGAGCTGACCGTCATCGACCCGGCTGACACGGGAGGCGTGCAGATTGCGCTGACCGACCGGCTCCTCCCCGGCGACCCGCGCCACTGAGCGCCGGCTCAGGCCCGGGCCGGGTCGGCCAGGAAGTCGTCCAGCCAATCGGACCGGCGCCGCGCCATGGCGAAACCGAGACGATGCCCGCCCCACCAACCGGCCACGGCCAAGGCACAGGCCACGGCCACGCCCCAGCCGAAGTCGGTGACGTGCAGGTTCTTCGACAGCCCGGTGGGCGTGAGCAGGCCCCACAGAATCAGCGTGGGCGCCATGAGGAGGGCGGCGATGGCGGGGAAGACGACGTACGGGGTGAGGGCGAGGGCCAGCCAGCGGACGATCATGCGCCAGAACGGGCGACGGTGATCCCAGCGGAAGCGCAGCGGCATCGGGTGGTAGGGAAAGCGGATGCCGACCAGGTTGGAGAGTCCGAGCGCACCGAAGGGGACGATGCCGATCCACACGACGATGATCACGGTCGACAGCAGATTGTGGTTGGCCAGGCCGATGACGAGCGCAACGAAGGCACAGAGCGGTGTGATCAGCACCCAGAGCACGACGTTCTTGGCCGCCAGCAGGCGCCGGAACTGGACGGAGTCGTGCAGGGCGCGCCGGATGCGGGCCGAGTCGGGACCCAGCACGTTCGTGGACGGAACGTCGGAGTACATCCACGAGGCCAGCACCGCGGCGAAGGCGAGCGAGCCGTGGAGCGAGAAGAGAGCATCCTTGAGCGATCCGGGCAGGAAGAACCAGGCCGAGCTCATCAACGCCCCGTTCAGCGCCACGACGATGGGCACCTCGTAGGGCGCGCTGAACGCCCGACCGAACTCCGTCCGCAGCGCGTCGCGAAACGTCGACGGCAGGCGGGTGGCTTCGTCCGGCCCGATGAGGACGCCCTGGCCATCAGCGGGCATCCGCCTACGACCCGGCCTCGTCCACCTTTTCCAACCAGACGCGCACCGGCTCGGTGAGGGTGTCGTCGTCGAGCTCGAGCACCGTGCCCTCGCCCGTTCCCGGCTCGGTCAGGACCTCGACGGCCAGGACCTCGCGGGCGATGAAGTCGAAGTGCTCCACCAGCGAGTCCAGTCCGACCAGGCGCAGCCGGATGCGGTCGGACACCTCGAGCCCACTCGTCTTGCGCAGGTCCTGGACCAGGCGCACCACGTCGCGAGCCAGACCGCGCCGGCGCAGCGCGTCGTCGACGGCGAGGTCGAGCGCCACCACCTCGCCCCCTTCGCGGGACACGGCGAAGCCCTGCTGCCCCCGGACGCGCAGCTGCACGTCCTCGGGCGTGAGCACGACGGCTTCGCCGCCCAGGGTCACGGTGATCGACTCCCCCGCCTCGAGCGCGGCCGCCGCGGCCGCGGTGTCGAGCTCGGCCAGGGCGGCCTTGAGCTCCTTGACCTTCTCGCCCAGTCGCGGGCCGAGGGTCTTGAAGTTCGGCACCAACTCGAACTGGATCACCTCGCTCAGCTCGTCGGCCGTGTCGATCTCGTCCACGTTGAGCTCGTCCGCCACGATGTCGACCAGGATCCCCGGCGAACCGCTCGGCAGGAAGACCAGCGCCCGCGACAGGGGTTGGCGCACCTTCATCGACGCTTCGCTGCGGGCGGCCCGTCCGAGCGAGGTCAAGCGGCGGGCCAGCGCCATCTGGTCCTCGAGGTCGCGGTCGATGCGGGTCCGGTCGGCGCCAGGCCAATCGGCCAGGTGGACCGACTCGTCCTCGGCCGCCGCGGTGAGCTGTCGCCACATGGCATCGGAGACGAAGGGGCAGAAGGGAGCCAGCAGCAGTGCGACCGTGGTCAACACCTCGTGCAGGGTGGCCTGGGCGGCCAGGGTGTCGCCCGCCGGCGCGTCAGGATCGGTGCGCCAGAACCTCCGGCGGCTGCGGCGGACGAACCAGTTGGAGACGTCGTCGACCAGCGAACCCAGCGCGCTGGCCGCGGCGAGCGGCTCGTAGGAGGACAGCGCGTCGGTCGCCTCGGCCGTTGCGCTGGCCAGCCGGGAGAGGATCCAGCGGTCCAGCGGCCCGCGGTCACCGGCGCCCGGGATGGCGGCATCCGTCGGCTCGAACCCGTTGAGGGACGCGTAGGTGGTGAAGAAGCTGAAGGTGTTCCACAGCGTGAGCAACATGTCGCGCATCGCCGTATCGATGGCGCCCAGCGTCGCCCTGGTCGGTGTCCACGGCGAGCCCTGGCTGAACATCCACCAGCGCATGGCGTCGGCGCCGCGAGTGTCGAGAATCGACCACGGATCGATGATGTTGCCCAGCGACTTGGACATCTTGCGACCGTCGGCGTCGACGATGTGGCCCAGGCACACGACGTGGCGGTACGGGCTCTCGCCGAAGACGAGCGTGTTGATCGCCAGGAGCGAGTAGAACCAGCCCCGCGTCTGGTCGATGGCCTCCGAGATGAAGTCGGCCGGGAAGGTGAACGACTCGTCGGACCCCGGCACCTGGGGATAGCCGACCTGTGCCGCCGGCATCGAACCCGAGTCGAACCAGGCGTCGATCACCGGCTCGACCCGCCGGGACACGGAGAGCTCGTCGTCGAAACCGTCCGCGCCGCAGGTCGAGCAGGCGAAGGTCACCTCGTCGATGGTCGGGCGGTGCGGGTCGATGGCGGTGACGTCGCGCCCCGAGAGGGTGGACAGCTCGGCCAGGGACCCGACGCAGCGCAGGTGCCCGCGCCCGCAGCGCCATATGGGGAGCGGCGTACCCCAGTAGCGGTCGCGTGAGAGCGCCCAGTCCACGTTGTTGGCCAGCCACTCGCCGAACCGGCCGTCACGGATGTGGGCCGGGTGCCAGTCGACGGTGGCGTTCGCCGCCAGCAGGTCGTCCTTGCGGGTCGACGTGGCGATGTACCAGCTGGGCTTCCCCCAGTAGATGAGCGGTGTGCGGCAGCGCCAGCAGTGCGGGTAGGAGTGGACGTAGGGATGCCGGCGGACGAGGAGACCCTTCTCCTCGAGCGCGTCGTTGATGTCGTGGTTCGCCGCCCGCACGTCACGCCCGGCCAGCCAGGAGATCTCGTCGGTGAAGGTTCCGTCGGGCCCGACCGGGTTGAGCGAGGGCAGGCCGTGCTCACGTCCGGTCTGGCGGTCCACCTCGCCGAAGGCCGGCGCCAGGTGGACCAGGCCGGTGCCCTCGTCGGTGGTCACGTAGGAAGCCGGCACGACGCGCCACCCGTCCGCACCGTGCGGTGGAGGCAGGTCGTCGAACGGGCGCTGGTAGTGGAGGCCCACCAGAGCCGATCCGGGCACTCGGGCCGTGATCCTCTCGCGCGCGCCGTCGCCAAGGACGGCGTCGACCAATTCTCGGCCACGACCGTCCGATCGACCACGGCGTAGGTGAGCCCCGGGTTCACGGCCACGCCCGTGTTCGAGAGCAGGGTCCAGGGCGTGGTCGTCCACACGGCCAGCCACTCGGCGTCGCCGGGCAGCACGTGACCCTCGCCGACCAGGCGGAACCGCACATAGGCCGACTCGTCCTCCTCGTCGCGGTAGACGTCGGGCTGCCCCAGCTCGTGGCTCGACAGCGCGGTGCCACAGCGTGGGCAGTAAGGCACCACCTTGAGGTCCTCGTAGAGCAGGCCCTGATCGAAAAGCTGCTGGAGGTGCCACCACACCGACTCGATGTACTCGGGGCTCAGCGTCCAGTAGGCGGCGTCCATGTCGACCCAGTAGCCGATGCGCGTGGTCAGGCGGGTGAACTCGTCGACATAGGAGTACACGGACTCGCGGCAGAGGCGGGTGAATTCGGCGATCCCGACCTGCTCCTCGATCTGCTGCTTGCCCGTGATCCCGAGCTTCTTCTCCACCTCCACCTCGACCGGCAGCCCGTGGGTGTCCCACCCGGCGCGCCGGGCCACGTAGTTGCCGTCCATCGTCCGGAAGCGGCAGAAGAGGTCCTTGTAGACCCTGGCCCAGGCGTGGTGGAGGCCCGGCATGCCGTTGGCCGTGGGAGGCCCCTCGTAGAAGACCCAGGCCGGGGAGCCCTTGCGTTGCTCGATCGAACGCTCGAAGACGCGATGGGCCGACCAGCGGGCCAGTTCGGCCTGCTCGAGGGCGACGAAGTCGGTGTCGGGGGGGACGGGTGTGAACACGGGATAAGAGGGTGCGCGAGGGCCGATGGGCTGATGCCCCCGGCGTCTGGGAAAGGATAGAGGCTGTGCCACTCCCCGCTTCCGCATCGCTCCGGCAATAGCCTGACCACTCCATGACGCCCGGCCCCGGTCGCTTCGAGCTCGTCTGCGAGATCGAGCCCGCCACTTCCCCCGACCTCAAGCGGGTCCGCCACCAGATCGGTGTCCTGAGCCCGGTGGCGTCGTCGTTCCTCATCCCGGACAACCACATCGGTCGGGCCACCGTCTCCAGCGTGGCCGTCGCCCACGAGGTGGAAGCCATGGGCGGCCGATCCATCGCCTGCCTCAACGCCCGCGACCGCAACCTGCTCGGCTTTCGCCGGGACCTCCTGACCGCGGCCGCCTACGGCGTGGACCAGTTCCTCTTCATCTACGGCGACGACCCGCTGGCCGGGGCGCGAACCAGCGAGCTCACTGTGCGCACCATGCTGCGCGAGGGCCGCACCTACGCGGATGCCCTGGCGACCGGATCGCCGATGCGCTTCGGCGTGGCCACCGGCCTCCGCCCGCTGCCGACCTGGAAGCGGGAGGCCGACTTCCTCTTCGTCCAGATCGGTTTCGACCTCGACGCGCTCCTCGAGTGGCGCTCACAAGTGGACGTCACGTGCCCGGTCTATGCCGGCGTGCTCGTCGTGCCGAGTGTGGCGATGGCCAAGAGCCTGACCATCCCCGGCCTGACCGTGCCCCCCGACCTCCTGGCCCGGTTGGAGCACGACCGCAGCGCCGGCGTCGAGGCCGCCTGCGACCTCGTGCTCGCCATCCGCGACTCGGGCGTCTTCGACGGCGTGCACCTCATTCCGGTGGCGCGCTATCGGGAAGTGGCGGCACGCCTCGAGCGCCTGCTCCCGCGACCGAATTGAATTGGCCGAAATGAACTAAGGACCGAAGTGGCGTCGGGCGATACCGTCGAGCGCGGCCTCGTCCACCTCGGCCAGCGACCCGACCACCAGGTCGGCCAGCCCGAAGGCGGGGTGATCGCCTTCGCCTTCCTCGGGAACGGCGATGCAGGCCATGGTGGCGGCCTTGGCCGCCAGGACCCCGGCCGGCGCGTCCTCCCACACCAGGCAGCGCTTGGGGAGCTCCCGCAGCCTGCGGGCGGCCGCGATGAACACCGCGGGGTTGGGCTTGCCGAACTCCTCGTCCTCGGCCGAGTGGACCACCTCGAAACGGTCCAGGAGGTCGAAGTGGTCCAGCGCGGCCTCGATCAGCCGGTACTGCGACGACGACGCCACGGCCAACGCCCAACCTCTCCGGGCACTGAGCTCGATGGCGTGCAGGGCGCCGGGCTTGAGCACGCCCTTGGCGTAGACGAGCTCGATCACCCGATCGACGATCTCCACCGCCACCTGCTCGGGCGCCGGGCCCTCCCACGGATAGTGGCTGTGCCAATGCACGGTGACCTCGTCGACGAACATCCCCTTGGTGGTGCGGCATCCGGTCGGGTCGAGCGGCACGCCGAGGCCACCGAGGATCTCGATCTCGGCCTCGTGCCAGAGGACCTCGGAATCGATGAGCAGCCCGTCCATGTCGAAGATGGACGCGGCGAACCCCGCCGGAGCGGGCGCGGGCGCGCTCAAGCCGTGAGCTGCGCCTCGATGTCGCTCACGACCGAGGGATCCTCCGGCTCCACCTGGGGGCGGTAGCGAGCCACGATCTCACCCTTGGGTGACACGAGGAACTTCTCGAAGTTCCACGTGATGTCGCCCGCCTGTCCCTCGGCATCGGCCGTGGCGGTGAGCTCGCTGTAGATCGGGTGACGGTCTTCGCCGTTCACCTCGATCTTCTCCATCAGAGGGAAGGTCACGCCGTAGGTGGTCGAGCAGAACGTCTCGATCTCCTCGGCCGATCCGGGCTCCTGGCCGAGAAACTGGTTGCAGGGAAACCCGATGACCGAGAAGTCCTTGTCGGCGTACTTCTTCTGCAGCCGCTCGAGTCCCTCGTACTGAGGCGTCAGGCCGCACTTGGATGCCACATTGACCAGCAGCAACGTCTTGCCGGCGTAGTCGCCCAACTTGGAGTCCGCTCCTTGCAGCGTGTGGATGGGGATGTCGTAGAGAGCCATGGCCCGGACCCTACCGGCCACCGGCGCCGGCGCGCTCGGGCCGCCGTAGGGTGGCGCCGTGCACGCCACCGTGATCCGCGACGGGAAGCTCTTCTGGGAGGAACGGCCCGACCCGGTGCCCGGCGACACCGAACTGCTCGTGGCCGTGCAGGCGGCCGGGCTCAACTCCGCCGACCTCACCCAGCGTGCCGGCTTCTACCCGGCACCTCCGGGCTGGCCGCCCGACATTCCGGGCATGGAGTTCGCGGGCGAGGTCGTGTCGGTCGGACGCTCCGTCAGTACTTTCGCCCCCGGCGACCGCGTCATGGCCCTGGTCGGGGGCGGTGCGCAGGCGACGGTGGCCTTCGTGGACGAGTCCCATGCCTTGGCCGTCCCCGACTCCCTGCCCTGGCCCGAGGCCGGGGGGTTCCCCGAGGCCTTCTCGACCGCCTACGACGCCCTCTTCACGCAGGCCGCGCTCGAAATGGGCGAGCGCGTGTTGGTCAGCGGTGCGGCAGGGGGCGTGGGCACGGCCGGCGTGCAGCTGGCCCGAGAGGCGGGCGCCATCGTGACGGCCACGGTGCGCCACGCCGAGCACCGCCGGGCCGTGGCCGACTTGGGCGCCCACGCCGTGATCGCACCCGGCGAGGAGGGCGAGCACGGTCCCTACGACGTGGTGCTCGAACTCGTCGGGCAGGCGAGCCTGACCAATGTGTTGCCTCACCTGGCGACCTGGTCCCGGGTCGTCGTCATCGGCGTGGGCTCGGGCGGCCGCATCGACCTCGACCTGTTCACCCTCATGTCCAAGCGCGCCCGCATCGGCGGCTCCACCCTGCGCGCCCGCACCCGGCGCGAGAAGGCCAACGTGACCGCCGCCGTCGCCGCCCATGTCCTCCCGGCCCTGGCCGGCGGGCGCCTGCGCGTCCCGCTGTGCGACACCTTCGCGCTCTCCGATGCGGCCACGGCCTACGAGCGCTTCGGCTCAGGGGGCAAGCTCGGCAAGGTGGTCCTGCTCGCCTCGTGATCGAGGCCGTCCTCTTCGACGGAGACCAGACCCTGTGGGACCTCGGGTTCTCGAGAAAAGGCCTGTTCCACTCGCCCGCGCTCTGTCAGGTTGGAGGGAGGGAACGCGCGGCCTCTGACCCTGCGCCTCAGGGAATCCAACGGCCAAAGGCGGTGGATCATGAGCGAATCGGGATGCTCGAAGCGGTGGCCGTCGGCCGACCGGAACCGGAGGCTGTCGCCGAACCGACGTCACCTGATGCCGGCACTCTTGGCCCTTTCCATCCTGGGGGCGGGGGCGCCACTGGGCATCGCCGTCCAAGTCGGGACGGCCTCTCCCGCGGATCCGGCGACTGCCGACACGGCGACGTCCGGCGCCAAGCCACCCGGTGCGGAGGACCTCACCACGCCCGCGGCGGTAGCCGGACTCCAGGTGGTGCCCGGCATGTCGCTTTCTGGCGTCTCCTGCTCCTTGGAGAACCAGTGCGTTGCGGTTGGCGACGTCGGGAGCCCCGGGGGGACCGAGGGGGCCTTCGTGACGATCGCCGAGGGGGTTCCGGGCCCGGTGCAGACCGTGCCAGGCACCTATGGACTCACCTCGGTTGACTGCCTGAGCGCCACGACGTGCGTTGCCGCAGGCACCCTTCCGCTACAGATCGAACCTGGGCCCCCCTTCACCGGTGGCGCCATTGTCGGCATCGACAACGGAATCGCCTTCGTTGCCGGCTCATTTCCTCCGCCGAGCTTCGGACCGGGCGCGCCGGGTGACTTGAGCCTCAACGGCATCGGATGCTCCGGCCCGACATGCGTGGCTGTCGGGTACTCCGGTGTCATCGGCGGATTCGCCGTCAAGGTGAATGCCCACGGGCCCGGAACGCTCTTGCCGATCACCCCGAACTCGGTCAACGGGATCGAATGCGTGCTGGGCGACCGGTGCAAGGTCAACCAATCCGGAGGGGTCGAGTCCATGAAGATCGGGCCGGGCAAGCGGCTGCGGATCGGCGCAGTGGCCCCTGCCCAGAGCAACCTCAACGGAGGCGACTGCCACCAGGCGGACTTCGAGTTCTGCCTCGTCGCCGGGACGTCGCACGGAACCGGGAACGTGTTCGACGACATCGGGACATCTGGAGGCGGCCTCGTGAACGTGCCGGGGTCGAGCGCTCTCAGCGACGTCTCCTGTGCCGGCTCCTACTGGTGCGTCGCCGTCGGTCAGAGCAGCTCGGGCGAAGGGGTCCTCGTCCCGATCGGCTGGGAGACCCCGACGAGTCCGGTTCCGGTGACCGGGACGACGGAGTTCAGCGGGGCGAGCTGCGCCCCGAGCGGGTTCTGTGTCGCCGTCGGCGCTGGGCCGACGGGCGCAGTGGTCGACAGCTTCCGGGTGTGGACCTGACCGAAGCAGCAGAAGCCGTCGCCAGGGTCGGGCTGGCGGCGCGTCCTTCCATCTCGGCGTGGCCGACGATCAGCGCGAGAGGATCACCACGCCGGCATTGGCTCCTCGACCCACCGTGTGCGAGAGCGCCGTCCGCGCTCCCTCGACCTGGCGCACGCCGCACTCACCCCGGAGCTGGCGCACCAGCTCGACCACCTGGCCCAGGGCGGAGGCACCGAGCGGTTCGCCCTTGGAGAGCAACCCGCCGCTCGGGTTGACCGGGAGTCGGCCGCCCAGCGCCGTGGCGCCCGAGTCGAGCAGGGCCGCCGAACCACCGGGCTCACACAAGCCGAGCTCCTCGCACGACAGCAGCTCGCGGGCGGCGTCGGTGTCCTGACACTCCACCACGTCGAGATCCTCGGGACCGATCCCCGCTTCCTCGTAGGCCGCAGTGGCGGCCAGGGCGGTCGGCGTCGGCACCGCGTCGTCGGCCAGTCCGGACAGCGGCGTCGACTCGCTGAGCACCGGGCCCGGAATGTGGGAGCGCAGCACCGCCCCGGACAGGGTGACCGCGGCCGAGCGTTCCGGCGCCAGGTCGTCGCGCTGCAAGACCAGAGCGGCCGCACCTTCGTTCGGCGAACAGAGCATGAAGAGGTGCAGGGGCTCGCACACCACCCGCGATCCCAACACCTCCTCCGCCGAGATCTCCTTCTGGTACATGGCGTCGGGGTTGGCCGCGCCGTGTCGCCGGTTCTTCACCACCACGCGGGCCAGATGATCCTTGGTCACACCCGACGTCATGGTGAGTCGTTGCGCCCGCAGGCCGAAGAACGAAGGCGTGGCCGCGAGTCCCGCTTCCTCCTGCCAGGGCTCGAAGAAGGAGGACCGGATGATGCCCTTGGGCATCTTCTCGGTCCCGAAGACGAGCACGGTGTCGTACTGGCCGGCCCGGATGGAGGCGGCCGCCAGCATGAGCGCGGCACCGCCGCTGGCGCACCCTGCTTCGACGTCGACGATGGGCATCCCCGTCATGCCGAGTCGGCTGAGGACCTTGTGGCCGGTGGCGACGCCGCCATAGGCGGTACCGCAGAATGCGGCTTGAAAGCCACCCTTTCCGACGCCGGCTTCTCGCAACGCGGTGCGAACCGCCACCACGCCCATGTCCGTGGTGGTCACACCCTCGAAACGCCCGAAGGGGTGCATGCCCACCCCGGTGATCACCGCACTCACGCGGCGCTCACCGGAGAGAAGGCGTAGGTGACGACGTCATTGCCCTCGTCGTCCGAGCAGAGCGGCACTACCTCGAGCTCCATCTCCTGGTCCACGTCGAGGGCCGCCGGGTTGCTCTCGGTCAGCCGGCCGATGACGCGGATCCCCTCGGGCAACTCGACCACACCGATGCCGTAGGGGACCTCTCCGGCATAGCCAGGTGGCGACGCGGTCACCGCCGTCCAGGCCCACAGTCGGCCCCGGCGCGAGAGGTCGACCGGGGCGGGATCCTCGGTGGCGCAGTAGGGGCAGGTGTCACTACGCGGGAACGAGGTCGATCCGCAATTGGCACAGCGGCTCCCGAGGAGCGCCGGAGGATCGTCGTCACGGAACAGCCCTTCGCGCACCATCCGGCGCCCACTCACTGGCCGAGCTCCACCATTTCGAGCGCGTCGAATTCCCAAAAGGCGCGCAGCGCCGCAATCTTGCCCGCCCCATCGCTCCGGTAGGTATAGACACCATGGACCACGGCCTGGTGCGTTCCGCCGGCCAGCGTGGTCCTGATGATGCCGACGTCGGCCACCTCGTCCCCACACAGGTACGAATCGGTGATTTCGAAGTCGATGGCTTCACTCGACGCGATCACGGTGTCGTAGAACTTGGCAATCGCCTCCTTCCCCCGGTGACCCCTGCCTTCGGGATCGAAGGGGGACGGACCGATAGGGTCCTGCACGACGGCGTCCTCGCTGAAGAGACCGAGCCAACCGTCGCGGTCACCCGCGGTGACGGCCGCACGCGACCGGATTCCGAGCTCTCGTACGTTCGGTGTCTCACTCACGGCGCACTCCCCTTCTCGTTCAGCGGACCTTGGCGATCACGTCGTCGGCGAAACGCTGCAGATTGTCGACCTTGGTTTGCAGCGTTTCGGTGTCCTGCTCCACCCCATAGGGCCAACGGAATCCGACGATCACGTCGGTCACCCCGAGCTCTTCGAGCCGGCGGACACCGTCGACGCTATAGGCGTCGACCGAGATCACGTGGACCTCGAACGGCTTCGCCTCGGTCCCGTGCTCATGGCGCAGCGCAGCGAGGCGTTCGAGCAGACCGGGCAGGTCCGCCGGGTCACCCCCGCCGTGCAACCACCCGTCACCATCGATCGCCGCCCGCTTGAGCGCCGCTTCGTGGTGCCCGCCGATGAGGATGGGCACCGGTTCACTGGGCGTCGGGCACATCTTGACCGAAGGCACGTCGAAGATCTCGCCGTGGAACTCGAAGAACCCGCCCGACATCAGACCCCGCATGATGACGATCTCCTCGTCCATCCGCTTGCCCCGGCGCTCCCACGGCACGCCGCAGATCTCGTAGTCCTCGGGCCACGGGCTGGACCCGACGCCCAGGACGAGCCGATTGCCGGTGAGCACGGCGGTCGAGCTGACTTGCTTGGTGATCAACACGGGCTGGCGGATCGGCAGCTTGATCACGAAGGTGACGAAGCGGATGCGTTCGGTCACGGCGCCCATGGCCGGGATCAGGGAGAAAGGCTCGAGGAAGGGCTTGTCCTCGAGGAACTCGCGGCTGCCGTCCGGATTGAAGGGGTAGGTCGTGTCCGACACCTCGGGGTAGCAGATGCTGTCGGGGACGACCATGGAGTCGTAGCCCGCCGCCTCGGCCGCTTGGGCCAGCGGCAGGTAGAAGGACGGGTCGGTCATCGACTCCGCATACGAGAAACGCACGGCACCTCCGAGGTGGGACCAGATGGGGGTTGTGGGGCACGACGGCCGCCTACCATGCGGCCCGTGCCCGCTCATCCTGCCAGCACGGACCCTTCGGGGCACAACCCGGGTGCGCGGGTGCTCGCGGCGGCCGACCGGCCGCCCCTGGTCAACGACCTCTCGCTCGACGACCTCGAGCGCGACGCTCGCCACGCCATTGGCGAAATGGCCTACGCCTACTACTCGGGGGGCGCGGAGGACGAGCGGCTGCTCGAGGGCAATGTGGCGGCCTGGGCCCACTGGCAGCTCCACCCCCGGGTGTTGGCCGGTATCGAGGCCGTGTCGACCGCCACCACCCTCCTGGGCACGCCGGTGTCGTCGCCGGTGGTCATCGCCCCCACCGCCATCCAAGGGTTGGCGCACCCCGACGGCGAGGTCGCAACAGCACGAGGCACCGCCGCGGCAGGCGCCCTGATGATCCTCTCCTCGTTGGCCACCTGCCCACTCGACGAGGTGGCGGCCGCGGCCCCCGAGGCGCCGCGGTGGATGCAGATCTACATACTGCGGGACCGGGCCCGGACCGAGGAGCTCGTCGCCCGCGCCGTCGCCCACCGTTACGGCGCGCTCGTCCTCACCGTGGACGCACCGGTGTCGGGACTCCGCCTGCGCGAGTGGCGCTCCGGCGTGCACCTACCGGACGACCTGGCCCTGCCCAACCTGACCGGAGGCAGCACGGAGAGCGCGCCGGCAGGGAGGTTTCATGGCCATCGTCACCCACGAATTCGAACCGGCGCTCACCCCGGACGACGTCGGGTGGCTGGCCGGACTGAGTGCCCTCCCCGTCGTGGTCAAGGGTGTGCAACGGGCGGACGACGCCGTCCGCTGCGTCGAGGCGGGGGCGGCGGCCGTCGTGGTGTCGAACCACGGGGCGCGCCAACTCGCCGACGCACCGGCCACAGCCGACATCCTGGCCGAGGTGGTCGACGCGGTGGCCGCCCGGGCCGAGGTCTACGTCGACGGGGGTGTCCGCCGCGCCCCCGATGTCGTCAAGGCCTTGGCCCTCGGGGCGCGGCGCCGCACTGGTTGGTCGACCATCACTCTGGGCCTTGGCCACTGGTGGTGCCGACGGCGTGGCCGGCCTCTTGCGTTGGTTCGAGACTGAGGTGCGACGCACGATGGCCCTGTGCGGCGCGGCCGACGTCGATGCGCTCGATCGCACCTTGGTGCGGCGGACGCCCGGCTTTCCACTCGAGGGAGGAATCTGATGAGCACGATCGCCGCCATGCTGGCCGTGCGAGCACAGGACGACAGCACCGGGGTGATGGATGCCAGTGGCACCTGGACCTGGCGTCAGGCCGTGGCCGAAGGTGCGGCCCGCGGTGCCTTGGCCAGATCGCTCTTCGGGGACGGCCCGCCCCACATCGGCGTCCTGCTTCCCAACGGACCCGAATACCTGTTCTGGCTCAACGGCGCCGCACTGGCGGGCGCCGCCATCGTCGGCATCAATCCCACCCGGCGCGGCCAGGCGCTGGCCGCCGACATCCGGGCCACCGATTGCGCCCTGATCGTCACCGACGACGAAGGCGCCGCGCTGCTCGAGGGCCTCGACCTCGACCTCGATGCCGACAAGGTGCTCATCATCGGCTCGGGCCGCTACCGCGCCCTCGTCGATGAGTATCGGGACAGTCCAGCCGCCGATGCGCTGCTCGCCGGAGCCGACCAGGTGGAGGAGGACTCGTTGTTCCTGCTGATCTTCACGTCGGGCACCACCGGCGCACCGAAGGCGGTGCGCTGCACGCAGGGCCGGCTGGCCGGCATCGCCGAGATCGCCGCCCCGGGCTTTGGCTACGGCAGCCACGACGTCTGCTACTGCCCCATGCCGCTGTTCCACGGCAACGCGCTCATGGGCCTGTGGGGACCGTCCCTGAACGTCGGGTCGGCCATCGCCGTGCGGCCTCGTTTCAGCGCGTCGTCCTTCCTCGACGACGTCCGGTCCTTCGGCGCCACCAAGTTCAGCTATGTCGGCAAGGCCATCGCCTACATCCTGGCCACCCCGGAGCGAGCGGACGACGCCGAGAACCCACTCACGAGCGCGTTCGGGACCGAGGCGTCGGTGCGCGACCGCAGCCGCTTCCTGAAGCGCTTCGGTTGCTACCTGATTGAGGGCTACGGACAGAGCGAGGGTGGTGTCGCCATCAATCCCACCGCCGACATGCCCAAGGGAGCTCTGGGACGCCCGGTGGACGGGGTGGACCTGGCTGTGATCAGCCCCGAGACCGGCGAGCAATGTGCGCCGGCCCGCTTCGATGCCGAGCGGCGGCTGCTCAACGCGGGCGAGGCCATCGGGGAGATCGTGAACCGGAGCGGCCGGGGCAAGTTCGAGGGCTATTACAAGCGGGAGGACGCCGAACACGAGCGGCTCCGCCAGGGCTGGTACTGGACGGGCGATCTGGGCTACGTCGACGAGAAGGGCTTCTTCTACTTCGCCGGCCGCAACGGCGACTGGCTGCGAGTTGACTCGGAGAACTTTGCCGCCGGCCCGGTCGAGGCGGTGCTCTCGCGCAACCCGGACCTGGCCGTGGTGGCGGTCTACCCCGTCCCCGACACCGTTTCGGGCGCGGGTGACCAGGTCATGATCGCCGTCGAGATGGCCCGAGACGTCACCTTCGATCCCGCAGCATTCGCGGCATGGCTCGAAGACCAACCCGATCTGGGCCCGAAATGGATCCCCCGCTACGTCCGGGTCTCGGGCTCCCTGCCCCAGACGGCGACGGGCAAGGTGACCAAGGTCGGCCTGCGCGAGGAGGCTTGGGTCTGCGAGGAGCCGGTGTGGTGGCGGCCGCTCGACACGGCCGAGCTCCGCTTCGAGGTGTTGGGCGAGGACGGCCGTACGAAGCTGGCTGCCGGTCTGGCTGAGAACGGCCGACCAACGGTCGGACGCGCTAACTGAGCCCCACGATCTCGAGCACGCCGGACAGGTCGCTGACGCGGCGGTCCCCTTCTTCGAGTTCAGGCGCGCCGATCCCCTGACGCTCCTCCTCGCGCCACACGTGGACCGCGGTCATGCCCAGTTGGCGTGGCCCACGCACGTCGGGCTCCCACGAATCGCCGACGAAGACGACGTCGTCCGTCGAGACGCCGAGCGACTCGACCGAGGTGCGGTAGATGTTCGGGTGGGGCTTGCGCGCACCGGCCCGGGCGGAGGTCACGCTGGAGTCGACGAGAGCGAGCAGACCCACTTGGTCCAGATAGGCGTCGAGCTCCCAGCCCCAGTTGGAACACACGCCGACGGTGAGCCCGGCGTCGCGCAACGCGCCCAACGTGGCAGCAGCCTCGGGATAGGGCACCATCTGGCCCTCGTCGA
This sequence comes from uncultured Acidimicrobiaceae bacterium, assembly GCA_963726545.1. Lineage (GTDB taxonomy): Bacteria > Actinomycetota > Acidimicrobiia > Acidimicrobiales > RAAP-2 > Bog-473. Next base: position 239,049 of record CAVSCV010000003.1, read on the forward strand.
GCCGGCGGAGCGCATCGACAAGGGCCTCGGCGTCGCCGTCGTCGACGCCACCATCGCGGGTGAGCTGACGCAGGCGCGACCGGACCCACACCTCGTAGGCCTCCTCGCTCACCGAATGTTCGTCGTGTTCGATCCCGTTGTATTGGGAGAAGTACCCGTCGAGAACGCTTGCGTCCGGCGTGTAGCCATGGTCGGCGAAGACGCCGGCGTAGCTGGGAGTGCCGTCCGCCCAGTGGGCGAGCGTGCCGTAGAAGTCGAAGATGACGGCCCGAACCACGCCGCCATTGTGCCGTGCCGGCGTGACAGGTCGACACCAGGCGCGTCGCCCGCTGCTCCCGTCCACGCGTAATACTCCTGGTCATGGCCGTCGAGGAGCCCACGCCGCCCGGCGCCCACGCCCCCGGCACACCCGAGCCTTTGACCCGCGAGCAGGCACCGACGACACGTTGGGTCCTCGAACTCGTCGGTGTCATCGTCGCTGCGGTCGTGGTCGCCGTCCTGCTCCGGACGTTCGTCGTCGCGACCTACTCCATTCCGTCGGCCTCCATGGAGCCCACCCTGCAGATCGGCGACCGGATCGTGGTCGACAAGCTCGCCTACCACCTCCACGGCATCGGCACCGGCGACATCATCGTGTTCGGGACCCCCGCCAACGAGGACTGCGCGGGACCTCCCGTCGCGAACTTGGTCAAGCGGGTCATCGGCCTGGCGGGCCAAACCGTGTCGCTGTCGGATGGGCACGTGCTCATCAACGGCAAGCTGCTCCCCCAGCCGTGGCTTCCTCCGAACCTGCGCACACAGACGTATCCGGGCCCGTCTTTCCACCCCTACTCGCTCCGACATCCCTATGTGGTCCCCCAGGGAGACGTCTACGTCATGGGAGACAACCGGCCCGAGTCCTGTGACAGCCGCTACTGGGGCCCTGTGCCCAAGTCGGCGATCGTGGGCAAGGTCGACGTGCGGATCTGGCCGCTCTCGCGCTTCGCCCTGTTCTAAGGAAGCGGCTTCACGTCCGGCGCTCGACGCGCCAGACGACGCGCAGCCCGGTCCAGGTGTCGTCGATGGCACAGACCTTGTTGTCCACCAATCCCAGGGGCAACGCGACCTCCCGCACGACGTGGTCGCTCATCGTCGTGGGCACACCGGAAGAGCGTTTGGGCCACGCCACCCAAAGGCCTCCGTCCGGCACGATCATGGTGGAGAGAGGCCCGATCCGGCGCTCGAGCTCGGCCCGTTCGACGAAGAAGGCGACGACGACGTCAGCCTTGCCGCGAGCCTGGCGTTTCACCCTGACGTCGGGCGGCAGGTCATCGATGACTCCCGCCGGCACACCCATGAGTGCGACCGAGGAGCCCGCCCTGATACCCAACTTCTTCAGCAGCGGGGTTCCGCTGTAGCCGGCCACGAAACCAGTCCCTACGTCGCGGCCTCGTAGACCATGAAAGCCAAGGGGAACTCGAACTCAAGGGACGACACCGCGAACTGCTCGAGGTGGTGAGCGACCATGGCCTTGGCCTCTTCCTCCCGGGCCGACTCGATGCCCATCACGGCGAAGAGCGCAGGGTCCGTCACGGCCGAGGCCGCGCCGCGGGTCGTGATCTCGTGGGGTGTCGCCGAGATGGTCCCATACCCGGCGGCCTCGAGAATTTCCCGTGTGTATTCCTCGTCGCCGAACGCAAAGGGACCGACCGGGCTCTTCCCGGGCGGCGGGGTCCGGGGTGGGGGCATGAGTGGCCTCAGCGCCGTGCTCACGTGCCACGGGTTCTTCTCGACGCCCTGCCAACAGGCGAAGACCAAGCGGCCCGACGGCGTCAGCCGCTCCCCGAGGGCGCGCAGGGCACGGGTCGGCTCGTCGAAGAACATGACCCCGAACTGGCTGGCCACCACTTCGAACCGGCCGTGGTCGTCCGCCCCCGTCTGCGCGTCCAGCTCGACGAAGCGAACATTGGTACAGCCGGCGTCGGCAGCTCGGGTGCGGGCCAGTTCGAGCAGTCCGGCCGAGATGTCGAAACCGATCGCCTCACCTCGCGGCGCCACGGCTGATGCGAGGGGGATGGTGAGCGGTCCCGCGCCGCAGCCCACGTCACAGACCCGCCAACCCGGTTGGGCATCGATGGCGTCGAGCAGGTACGGCGTCACCGCACCGGTCAATGTTTCACGGCTTGGCCACGTCGCCACCCACACCGGGTCGTTCCAGCGTTTGTGCTCCGATTCGTTGTCCACCGCGCCAAGGTATCCGGCCCGCTACGTTCGTCGCCGTGCGAGTCTCCCTGGTCATCCTGCCGAGCGACCGCTGGCGCGAGGCGCGCCGGCAGTGGGAGTGGGCCGATGATGCCGGCTTTGCCACGGGGTGGACCTACGACCACGTGCGCTGGGGAGGGATGCCTGACGGGCCTTGGCACGCCGCCGTCCCGGTGCTCGCCGCCGCCGCTGGCGTCACGGAGCGCCTGCGGCTGGGCACCTTGGTGGCCACGCCCAACTTCCGCCACCCGGTGACGCTGGCCCGCGAGGCCATCGCCCTGGACGACCTCAGCGCTGGTCGCCTCGATCTCGGCCTCGGACCGGGGAGCGAGGGGCCCGACGCCAGCGTGCTCGGACAAGACCCGTGGCCGCCAGCCGAGCGGATGGCCCGCTTCGAGGAGTTCCTCGAGGTACTGCGTCCGATCGTCAGCGCACACGGGTCGGATCGGACCACGGTGCACACCGCGCACTACGACGCGGTCGAGGCGCCGAGCACACCGGGCACCGTGCAGGACCCGCTCCCGCTCACCATCGCCGCCGGCGGGGGCAAAGGCCTGCGCCTGGCCGCGCTCTACGGCCAGCAGTGGGTCACGATCGGTCCGGCGCGAGGACCGCGCCAACCCGAGGACATTCTGGTGGCGGCCCGCAGGCAGGTGGGTCAGCTCGAGGATTGGTGTCGTCAGGTCGGCCGGCCCACGCCCTCAAAAGTCCTCCTGTGGACCCCGACCGAGACCGTGCTCGACTCGGCCGAACAGTTCGAGGAGCTGGCCGCCCCCTACGCCGACCTCGGCTTCGACGAATTCGTGCTGCACCATCCCGACCAGACCGGGCCGTACCGGGGAAACATCTCCGCCTTCGAGGAGATCGCCGCCCGGCACGCGACCTGAGGCCCCACCCGAGCGCGTCAGCCGAAGTCGGAGGTGGCCTCGGCCACCAGCGACTCGAGGCCTCGTCGAGCGGTGGCGGGTGCGACCCGCTCCACGATGACCCGATCGCACCCGACCCAGCGCGCCGCGGCGGCGAGGGCGGCGGCCACGTGGCCCACGCCCTCGGCTCGGAACAGCGTGACCTGCTTGGCCACGAGCGCCCCGTCGCGGCGCCCCGGATCGACCAGACCGACGATCTCGGTGTCGCCCAGGACGGGCATGGCGAAGTAGCCGTAGGTGCGCTGGTCCCGCGGCGTGTAGGCCTCCAAGCGGTGCCGCACTCCGAAGAGCCGTTCGAGGCGATCGCGGTACCAGCAGAGCGAGTCGAACGGGGAGAGCAGCACGCTCCGCCCCTTGGCCCGCCCGCCCAACGCACCGAGGGCGGAAGGATCGGCGTAGGCCAGGGGCTTCCAGCCCTGCACCCGGACGGGGACCAGTCCCGATTCGGGAAGCACCGTGCGAACCAGGCGCTGAGGCAGGCCGTGGTACACGGCCAGGTCTCCCAGGGTGCCGAAACCGAGCGCGCGGCCGGCGGCCGCGACGAGCTGCACGGCGCACTCCTCGTCGGTGAGCTCGGTGCCGCGCAGCTCGGCCGGGATAGCCCGCTCACTCAGGTCGTAGACGCGCTGGAACCCTCGCCGCTCCCGACACACGAGGTCGCCGATGTCGAGGAGCCACTCGGCGGCGATCTTCGTTTCGGACCAGTCCCACCACACACCGGACTTCTTGGCCCCACCGAGTTCGTTGGCCGTGAGGGGCCCGTCGGCCTCCAGGCGGTCCACCACCTCGGCGCAACTGCGCACCCGGTCGGCCAGAGTGTGCCAGCGCTTCCCCTTGGCCCGCCTGGCCCGGCGCTTGAACTCGTAGAGCGGCCAATCCTCGAGGGGAACGACACACGCGGCGTGGGACCAGTACTCGAACGTCGCGCTGCCTCTGCCCCAGTAGGCCCGCTCGACGGCGGCGCGGCCGACCGCCCCGCGACGGGCGTAGGCCACCAGTTCGTGCGAGCGGGCCAGCACCGAGATGGTGTCCAGCTGGACCGCACCCAGTCGTCGCACCATGGCCGGCAGTCCGCCTCCCGCGCTCCGCCCGCGCAGTCCCTGGGCGCTGAGCGCGATCCGGCGCGCCTGGCCAATGCTCAGCTCGTCACTGGTGGTGGGTGGCATTGCCGCCGCAAGGTAGCGGAGGCTCGCGACGAGCGGGCGCTCAGTCGAGCACTGCTGCGGCGACCGCGTCCTCGAGCGTGCGGTCGTTGGCCCACATCAGCTGCTGCTGCTTGGCCCGCCGGAAGTAGAGCTGAATGTCGAAGTCCAAGGTGAACCCGATACCCCCGAAGATCTGCTGCGCCATGGCCGTGATGTCTCGGAACGTGCTGCATGCGAACAGCTTGGCCATGGGGGCGAGCGAATCGAGTGGCCGCCCGTTGGCACCGGCCCAGGCGGCCTCGTGGACCAGCTGCTCGGCGCCGTCAAGGTTGGTCACGGCGTCGGCCAGGTAGTGCGCCAGCGCCTGGAAGGCACCCAGGGGCTTGTCGAACTGGTGGCGGTCGAGCGCGTACTGCGTCGTGATCTCGAGGGCGTACCGGGCCCCCCCGACGGCCTGTGCGGCCAGGAGGACCAGCCCGGGCTCGAGCACCTGCTGCCAGGTCCCCCAGCCGCTTCCGGCCGGCCCGATTCGGTCCTCCTCGGTCACGGCCACGTCGGCCAGCGTGACCTCGTACTGGGTGTCCGACGCCACCGAGAACTGCTGGCGCAGCGTCACGCCGGCCGCTTTCGGGTCGACCAGGAAGAGATCGACGGCGTCGTCCGCCTCGCCGGTACGGGCCAGGACGACGAGCCGATCGGCGGCCGAGGCGTAGGCGACGTGACGCTTCACCCCATGGAGGCGAAAGCCGGAACCGGCTGCCGTGGCCCGCACCTCGACCCCACGCGGCGAGAAGCCGTTGTCCGGTTCGAGCCAGGCCGGCGTGAGGATCGCCTCGCCCGAGGCCACGGCGCGCAGCCACTGGTCCTTCTGGCCGGTGCTCCCCGCTGCAGCCAGGACACCGCCGCCCAGGACCGCGCTGACGAAGTGGGGAACCGGAGCCAAGGCCCGGCCCAGCTCCTGGTACAGAGCGACGCCCTCGACCAGCGACATGCCCGATCCGCCGTACTCCTCGGGCAGGAGCAGACCGATGAGGTCGAGGGCCCCGAGTTGCGTCCACAGCTCGGCCGGATAACCGACCGGGTCGTCCTCCATGGACCGCACCACATCGGGCGAGCAGTGACGCGCCAGCACGTCGCGCGCCGTCTGGCGCAGCAGCTCCTGCTCCTGGTCGAACTCGAGGTCAAGCACGTCAGCACCACCTTCGTGATCGCGGGGGGAAATGGGGCAGCCTCATGGGATCGCCGGCGAGGGTCGCCACTGGTCGCCTCGGCGCGCCCAAGGGTTGTCGTCGGAGGACAAGGGCAGGGCGATCCGGGCCGCGCACGTCGTCTTGACGTCGCCCTCGACCGAGAGGGTGACGCCCACGGTGACGAAGCCGCAGCCGACCGCGTCGACCTCGGTCGACTCGACCTCACCGCGCAGGACCATCGTGTCGCCGGGGAAAACCGAACCCTTCATGCGGAAGGTCACCCGGCCCAGACGGCCGTGCGGTCCGGTCCAATCGGTCAGGTAACGCTCGAACCACGCCGCCTGGTTGGGTGTGTTCAAGAAGATGTCCTGGGTGCCGTTGCGGTTGACGGCGAAGTCCTTGTCGTGGTGCATGGGACGCCAGTCGCGCGTGGCCAACGCGCCCAGGACCACCGTGGTGGCGCTGACCTCGTAGCGCAGTTCGGGTCAGCGCGGCGCCCGCGGCCACGTCGTCGAGCACCAGCACCGGCAATACGGTGACCGTCATGCGCCCTCTCCTCGCCGGTAGCCGAAGCCCGTGTAGGACTCCACGGCGACCAGCTCCTCGTCCTGGTTCGCGTACACCACGTCGATCACCCAGAACCGACCGGTGCCGAGCTTGGTCGTCTTCTCTTCGCTCACCGAGCGCAGGACCTGATGGGTGCGCAGGCGGTCTCCGATGCGCACCGGCTCGTGGAACTCGATGGTGTTGTCGGTCATGACCGCCTCGGGCAGGCCGAAGAGCGATTTGAGGTCGAAGTGCACCTGGAGCGGCAAGGCCTGCTCCTTGCGCCCGGGCGCCCAGTGGTGCGGCCGGAACCAGACCGACACCATCGAAGGCGGGGCGACCGATCCTCCGGTGAGCGCGGTGGCCACGGCGTCGTCCCAGAAGAGCGGGTTCCCGTTCTCCACCGACGCGCACGAGGTCCAGACGTAGCCCCGCTCGACGGGGAACTCCCCCACCTCGTGGTACTGCTCCTGGCCGACCAGCTCGAGGGCCTCCGACAACGGGTCCCTGCTCATGCCACCACCCTCCGCTCGACCCAGTGCGCCACGGTCTCACCGTCCACTCCGGCCTCCTTCAGCAGGTGCTCGGTCTCGGTCACGCTCATGTCGGGCAACGTCGGCGACGCTGCGCGGTCCATCCCCGCCAGCAGCGGTGCCAGCTGCGCGAAGGAGCCGCGGGTGGGGTGGGTCGCGGTGGCCACGACCCCACGGGCGCGGAACTGGGGGTCGCCCGTGACCTCGGCCACGTCGAGGACCGGCGCGACGCAGGTGTCGGCACCGGCCAGGAGCGCCACCCACTCGTCACGGGGCCGCGTGGCAAAGGCGCGGGCCAAGGCGGCCCGGATCTCGGGCTGCGCCGCTTCCTCGTACTGGGCTGCCACCAGCTCGGGGCAGCCCAGCGCCCGGCACAGGTTGGCGAAGAACTTGGCCTCGATGGCCCCGACGGCCAGCCAGCGCCCGTCGGACGCCTCGTACGTGCCGTAGCAGGCGTACCGGCCCGACAGGACGTCGTGCCCGGGCGCGATGTCGCCGCCCAGGGCCAGCTGCTCGTCGATGGACAGCGACATGAGCCAGAGCACGCCCTCCGCGACGGACACGTCGAGGTAGGACCCTTTACCCGTCGTGGCTCGGCCGGCCAAGGCCACCGTGATGGCCAGCGCGGCGTGGAGTCCGCCGGCCGCCGCGTCGGCGATGGTGGCCCCGGGCAGCGGCGGCGCGCCCTGCTGGCCCGGCGTGCTCATGGCCAGGAAGCCGCCGACGGCCAGGTAGTCGATGTCATGCCCGGCCCACTGGGCGTGCGGGCCGTCCTGCCCGTACCCGGTGGTCGAGCAGTACACGATGCCGGGATTCCGGGCCGACACTGCGGCGTGGCCGATGCCGAGCCGGTCGACCACGCCGGGACGAAAGCTCTCGACCACCACGTCGGCCGCCCCGGCCAACGACAGGAAGGCCTCCCGCCCGTCGTCGTCCTTGAGATCGAGGAGGACGCGGATCATGCCGCGGTGGCCGCTGTAGGCGGAGAACGGTGGCTCGATCGGCGAGGCGTCGGCTGCGGGCACCGGGCCGACCTTGACCACCCTGGCTCCGTAGTCGGCCAGCAGCCGGGTGGCGCGGGCCGCCGGACCGACCGTCGAGAGGTCGAGCACGGTGACCCCGCCGAGGGGACCTGGGGAAGACGAGGCGGTGGACACTCAGAAGTTCTTGGGCAGTCCGAGCTTGCGCCGGGCGATGATGTTCTTCTGGATTTCGGAGGCGCCGCCGCCGATGGTGTCGATCACCGTGTAGCGGTAGGTCGACTCCGCCCGCCCCGCCATCGGGGCTTCCTCGGTCTTCACCCGCAGCTGGCTCCCGGGCCCGGCGATGTCCATGGAGGCGTTGGCGAGGCGCTTGGAGAGCTCGGTGGCGAAGAGCTTGTACTCGGAGGCCTCGGCCGTGGGCGCGGCACCGCCCTTCGAGGACTCGTAGACGAACTTGAGCCCCATGACACGCGCCACCTCGAGCTGCGTGGCCAGCTGGGCCAGGCGCTGGCGGATGATCGGATCGTCCTTGAGGGGCTTGCCGTCGCGCACGGTCGTCTTCACGTACTCGACCAACAGCTCGAAGCGCTGGTTGATCGGAGAGAAGGTGAACATGGTGAAGCGCTCGAGGTCGAGCGCCTCGGAGATGTACTGGAACCCGCGCCCCACTTGGCCCACCACGTAGTCGTCGTGCACGAAGACGTCCTCGAGGAAGACCTCGTTGGTGCGCTCGTCGCCCATGGTCCAAATGGCGTTGACGGTGATGCCGGGTTGGTCGATGGGAACGAGGAACAGCGTGATGCCGGCGTGCTTGGAGTCGGGATCGGTGCGTCCGCCCACCCAGTACCACTCCGCGAAGTGCGCGGACGTGGTCCATGTCTTCTGGCCGTTCAGGATCCAGCCGTCGTCGGCCCGAGTGGCCTTGAGTTGCATGGAGGCGGCGTCGGAGCCTGCGTTCGGTTCGGAGTACCCGACGGCGAACTCGACCTCGTTGCGCAGGATCTTGGGGAGGAACTCGGCCTTCAAGCGCTCGTTGCCGTGGCGGATGATCGTCTTGCCGACGATGCCCACGCCCTTGCCGATCTGCGGGCCGCCGCGCCCGGCCAGCTGTTCGTTGAGGAGGTACTCGTAGACGCCCTCCCCCTCGGAGCCGCCGTACTCCTTGGGCCAGGTCATGCCGAGCCAGCCCCGCTCACCGAGCGAGGCCATGAACTGGCGGCGCTTGGGCGTATCGACGATCTGGGCCATGTTCTCCCTGGTCAGATCGAAGACATCCGGGTCGTCGTTGGCATCGAGAAAGGTCTCGACCTCTTTCACGAACGCGAGCTGTTCCTCGGAGAACTCGAAATCCATCACTGCCTCCATCTCGGCCGGCGACGATCTGACGACCCGTCAGATCGGGCATCTTAGGGCACGAGGCCGGGGCGGCTCCTGCCGGACCAGACCCTGCTCAGGACGTCGGGCGCGGTCGACCGGGGCCGTGGCGGTGGGCGGCGGGGGACGGAGATCCCTGGTCCCGATCGACGCGACATGGGGCGAAGACGTCGAACCGTCGACCGCTGCGGTCAAGAAAGAACGGCGTGTGGCGGCTTTCGTCGTCCACCTTGTCCTCCGTGCCGAGGAAAGTCGCTCGAAATCGTCTCGGCATCGCCTTCGCGGTGCTGGCCCCGGCGCGTTTCGAAGATTCTTCGCGCTCATTCGAGCACCGAGTGCCCACGTCGGCCCCGCGCCCTCTAGGCACCCGAGACCGGCTTTTCCTGGGATTTCTCTTGACGGAACCCTCCCAAGATGTTGACGGAGCGGATGCAATGACGCTTGACGCCAAAGCTTTCGTAAGGGCAAACTCCCCGCTGTTAGGGAGCCCCAGACGGGGTATCCCTTAGGTGGACAGGATTCACTCAAAAAGGGCGAATGAACGCCCGGGGGGTCAGGATGCGACGCTTTAAGAGAGAGATTCGGTTCGGGCTCATCGGGTCCGTCGCCGTCGTCACGGGACTTGCCGGGGTCCTGACATTTGCGGCCGAGGCAGGGGCGAAGCCGCCCAAGACCACGACTACGACTGCGCCGACAACGACGACGGTGCCGCCCACAACCACGACAGCGCCGTCGACGGTGCCCTGCACCCCTGCGCCGGCATCGGTCACGACTGGTTCAGCAACCCTGACGCTCACTCCGGCGACCTGCTTGAACGGTGGGACGCCAATAGCGGCGACGGGAACGGGCTTCGACGCAGGCAAGCTCGGCACCTTCGTCCAGTGCAGCAATGCACCCGGACAGCCCAGGTCGCTCTTCCGGCTCCTGTCAGCGAGACGCTGGACGTATCGTGCACTGGAATCGTCTTTACGAAGGCCATCACCGTTCCGTCGACCGGTGACATCTCGGCGACCTACATCACCATCGCCGGGACGACCGGTCCGCCTTGTGGTCCTGGATACATTCCAGCCACATGTCCCACCACGGACAGCACCGGCGGAGATCCGGCAACTGACGCGGCCAACTACCCGTGTCCGCCCACACCTGCGCAGCTCGCGGCGGGCGACAGCTGCACGGTTGCCTTCGGCGACCAGGGTGGCGCCGCTGTCGATCGTCCCGATCTCCTACGTGCAGGATGCCGTTGCCGGCGGCGGTGGCGGCGGCGCACGACCACGGCGACGACCGCCCCGGCCACGTCCGCCAGCACGGCGGGTGGCACGACTGCGGCGGCCGCCGCAGCCCCGACGACCGCCGCCAGCAGCGGGAGCCTGGCCTTCACGGGTCCCGGCACCGGGCTCTACATCGTCGGCGCCGCCGGCCTGATCATGGTCCTCCTCGGAGCTGCGATCCTCGGCCTCTCCGGCGCTCCGAACTCACTCGTCCTCGCCCTGCGGCGGAGGCGGCGCAGCAGCTAGCACTGCTTGCGCAGACTTGCATCGGTCAACCAGCCGGCCCGCAAGGGCCGGCTGGTTCCGTTCCAGGCCCGGTCGGCTCAGTCGGCCCAGAGAAGGGACACCGACATCTGGGGTCGCGTCATCCCCTTGAGGCGCGTCTCGCGCGCGCGCGCCGAAGCGGAACTCGCCGGTGCCGGCGACGAGCTGTTCGGAGAGTGACGAGACCAGGATCTCGCTGGGGGCGGCGGCATCGGCCAGACGGCTGGCCACGATGACCGTGTGGCCGATGTAGTCGTCACCCTCGACTACGGCGTCGCCCGTGTTGATGCCGATGTGGACGGCGATGGGGTCCTCGCCGGCGGCCGGCACGTGGTCGCGGAAGGCGCGCTGGATGTCGATGGCACAGCGCATCGCCCGGGCGGTGCCGCTGAAGGCGATCATGAAACCATCGCCTTGCACCTTCACCTCACGCCCGCCGTAGCGGCTCAACGCGTCGCGGACGATGCGATGGTGCTCGTGGAGCCGCCGCAGCGAGGCCTGGTCGCCCAGGCGCTCGGTGGTGCCGGCGTAGTCGACCATGTCCGAGAACAGGATGGTGACGGTGCCGTCGGCCACCAGGTCGCTGTGGCCCAACGCGGCCAGGTCGGCGGAGGCGGCCGGAACGTCGTCCGCAGTCGCGCCCGCGGCCGGGGCGTGGTGGCGACGGAAAGGCCGGGGGTGTGGGCGTCGCCGGCACGGAGCGGACCTGGGTGCGGGCGGCCGAACGCTCGCTGAGCGCATCGACCACCCCGAGGGCACTCTGGGTGATGGCCTTGGCCGTCCTGCGCCCGGAGCGGCTCGAGCGGCTCTTCACCTCGATCCCGCCCATCACGGCGAAGCCACGGACGACGATGCGCGGCGACCCCGGGATGATCGGCACGTCGCGCAACTTGAGGCTGCGCCCGCCCATGAAGGAGAACCCGGTGAGCTCGACGTCGAAGCCCTCCGGCACAATGACGTTGATTCCGCCCCAGAAGGCGAAGGCAGTGATGACGACCTCGGCACCCTCGATCTCGGCCGAGCGCAGGTCCATGTCACAGCCGCCCATGATCGCGACGGCATTGGTCTTGTCACCGATGCGCCAGCGGCCCTTGGTGTCGTGCCCGCTCATCACGGCGATGTGCCAGCGTCGCCGTGTCCGGGGGGTGACAGAGCCGGCGGTCGAGGGCTCGGACACCTCCGGCAGATCGGCCATCACCGCCTCGAGCTCGCCCCGCGTCGTCGCCCCGAGGGCACGCCCACGCGGTCAGAGAACTCGTCGAGGGTCAGCCGACCGGCGACGACGTGCTCGCGCAGCATGGCCACCGTCCGGTCCCGGTCGGCGTCGGCCACCCGCATGGCGAGCTCACCGCTCGGGCGGGGGCACCGGATGTCGTGGGTCGGGCTGGTCCGCCATGCGTGCAGTTTGCACGGTTCCCGGTACCCCGTGCCGCATGGCCCTCGGATCTGACGACCCGTCAGATCGGGGCCGTCTGGCCCCATTAGGCTCTCGCGTCATGCGAGGGATCGTCAGTGCGGCGGGCTACGTGCCCTATCGGCGACTGGCCCGGGCGGATATTGCCGCCTTCATGGGCAGCGGTGGGGGCAAGGGAACGCGGGCGGTGGCCTCCCACGACGAGGACACCACCACGCTGGGTGTCGAGGCCGCTCGTCTGGCCCTGCGCAGTGCCGCCGCGGGCGCACCCCCGACACCCTGTGGTTCTCGACCGCACGGCCCGCGTATCTGGACAAGACGAATGCGACGGCCGTGGCGGCGGCCCTCCGGCTGCCGGGTGACGTCGGCGCCTACGACTTCGGAGGCGCACTCCGTTCGGGTACCGGCGCCCTGTTGGCCGCCCTGCGCGGGGCGGGCACCACCCTGGTCGTGAGTTCGGACCTCCGCGACGGGCTGCCGACGAGTGCAGATGAAGCGGCCGGGGGCGACGCCGGGGCGGCGGTGCTGGTCGGCGACGGACCCGACCTGCTGGCCGAGTTCGCCGGGGCGGCATCGGCCAGCGACGAGTTCACCGATCGCTGGCGGGCGCCGGGCGATCTGGTCTCGAGGCTCTGGGAGGAGCGCTTCGGCGAGAACCGCTACCTGGCGTTGGGCCGCGACGCCCTCGATCGTGCGCTCAAGTCAGCCGGGCTGGCCGCCAACGACATCGGACGCCTCGTCGTCACCGGCATGCACGGCCGCGCCGTCTCGGGGCTGACCCGCAAGCTGGGCCTGCCTGAAGGAGTGGTGGCGGACGACCTCACGAGCAGCGTGGGCCAGAGCGGCGTGGCCCATCCTCTGCTCGTCCTGAGCGCCACCCTCGAGTCCCTGGCCGGGTCGGTGCCCACAGGCACGCCGGTCGTACTCCTCCACCTGGCCGACGGCGCCGACGCGTTGGTCCTGCGGACCGGCGACGCGCTCGACGCCTGGCGCCCGCCCAGGCCGGTGGCGGAGCAGGTGGCCAACGGCGCACCGATCACGTATTCGAAGTTCCTGTCCTGGCGGGGCCAACTGACCGCCCGAGCCACCCCGGCGCCCGAGCCGGCCCGGGTCTCCAGCTCGGCGGCGCATCGCAACGAGGACTGGAAGTTCGGCTTCGTCGGGTCCAAGGATCGCAGCTCCGGCGCGCTGCACCTTCCGCCGTCACGTGTCTCCATGGACAGGGGCGCGGTGGACGACATGGAGCCGGTGGGGATGGCCGACGCCGTCGGCACGGTGGTGACCTCGACCATCGACCGGCTGGCCTACTCGCCCAGCCCGCCCATCGTCTTCGCGGTGGTGGACTTCGACGGTGGTGGGCGCTACCCGGTGGAGTTGACCGACACCGACGCGGACGAGATCCGCACCGGCAGCCGGGTCGAAATGACGTTCCGCCGGCTCTTCAGCGCCGACGGCATCCACGACTACTTCTGGAAGGCGCGCCCGGTGCGCATGGGAGGAGACAACTGATGGGCTCGCACGGCGTCCGGGACAAGGTGGCCATCATCGGCATGGGATGCACGCCGTTTGCCGAGCTCTGGGACAAGGGGCTCGACGACCTGATCGTCGAGGCCTCGACCGAGGCCTTCGCGTCGGCCGGGACTCGCCAAGGAGGACGTGGACGCCTACTGGTTCGGCACGGCCCAGAGCGGCATGAGCGGCATCGCGCTGGCCCGGCCGCTGCAGCTGCACAACAAGCCGGTGACCCGGGTCGAGAACTACTGCACGACGGGTTCCGAGGCCCTGCGCGGCGCCGTCTACGCCGTGGCCTCGGGTGCCTACGACGTGGCCATGGCGGTCGGCGCCGAGAAGGTGAAGGACAGCGGGTATCAGGGACTCAATGCCATGAACCCACCGGGCGACGGCACCGCGCGCACGCTGACTGCGGCGGCGATGTTCTCCATGGTCGCCCCGGCCTACGGACAGAAGTACGGCGTCGACGAGGACACCATGGCCGACGTGCTGGCCTCCATCGCGGTGAAGAACCACTACAACGGGGCCCGCAACCCGAGGGCGCAGTTCCGCAAGGAGATCACCAAGGAGACCGTGCTGGCGTCGCCGCGACTGGCGGGGACCCTCGGCGTGTTCGACTGCGCCGGTGTCGCCGACGGTGCCGCGGCCGCCATCGTGGTGCGGGCCGAGGAGGCCCACCGGTACACGGACAAGCCCATCTACATCAAGGGGCTCTCCTTCGCCGCCGGCAGCGGCTCGGGCCTCATCGACCCGGGCTACGACTACACCCACTTCCCCGAGTGCGAGGCGGCGGCGGCCGACGCCTACGCCCAGGCCGGCATCACCGACCCCCGTCACCAGCTGGCCATGGCCGAGGTGCACGACTGCTTCACCCCGACCGAGCTGGTGCTCATGGAGGACCTCGGCTTCGCGGCGCGGGGCACGGCCTGGAAGGAAGTGCTGGCCGGCACCTTCGACCTCGACGGCGACCTGCCCGATCAACCCCGACGGCGGGTTGAAGAGCTTCGGCCATCCGGTCGGCGCCTCAGGGCTGCGCATGTTCTTCGAGTGCTGGCTGCAGCTGCGGGCGAGGCGCCGCCCGAGCGTCAGATCGCCACACGCGACCGCGGCCTGGCCATGACCCACAACCTGGGCGGCTATCCGGGCGAGATGGTGTCCTTCGTGTCGGTCGTGGGCACCGAGCTCGGCTGACTCAGGAGCAGCAGGCTCTCGAGCGGCGTGTAGGCCAGCCCCTGGGCCTCGGCCACCGGTTGGTAGACGATCTGGCCACCGGCCACGTTGACGCCCTTCGGCCAGGGCGTGGTCGGCCCGGACAGCTCGCTCCCAGCCCAGGTTGGCGATGTTCAGGGTGTAGGGCAGGGTGGCGTTGGCCAAGGCGTGGGTCGAGGTGTGCGGTACGGCGCCGGGCATGTTGGCCACGCAGTAGAAGATGGATCCGAGCACCTCGTAGGTCGGATTCGAGTGCGTCGTCGGCCGGGTGGACTCGAAGCAGCCTCCCTGGTCGACCGAGATGTCGACCAGCACCGACCCCGGACGCATCCGCTCGACGAGCGCGTCCGATACCAGGTGCGGGGCCCGGGCTCCGACCACCAGGACGGCGCCGATCACGATGTCGGCCTCGAGGCAGACCTCCTCGATGGCGTGCTGGGACGAGGCGATAGTCTCGAGCGCCCCCGGAAGTGGTGGTCGACCTCGCGCAGCCGGTCGAGGTTGCGGTCGAGGATGTAGACGTCGGAGTGCATCCCGACGGCCATGGTGGCGGCGGCGAAGCCGGCCACCCCCGCTCCGAGAATGACCACGCGCGCGCTCGTCACTCCAGGGACGCCGCAGACCAGCACGCCCCCACCACCGCCCGGCCGCATGAGGTGGTGCGACACCCATGAGCGGTGCCATGCGCCCGGCCACCTCGCTCATCGGGGCCAGCAGCGGCAGCGCGTTGTCCTCGGTGCGCACGGTCTCGTAGGCGATGGCCACGTTGCCGGCGGCCACCAGGGCATCGGTGCATTCGCGCGACGCCGCCAGGTGCAGATAGGTGAACAGGGTCTGGTCGGTGCGCAGGCCGCAGGCGGTGGTACTCCTCGGCCACGGGCTCCTTGACCTTGCAGACCAGGTCGGCCGCGGCCCACAACTCGTCGGCGTCCTCGACGATCTTGGCCCCGGTACGGGCGAACTCTTCGTCGGGCATGGACGAGCCGTCGCCGGCGCCCTTCTGGACCAGCACCGTGTGGCCGGCGGACGTGAGCTCACGCACACCGGCCGGCGTCAAGGCGACCCGGTACTCGTCGTCCTTCACTTCTGTGGGGACTCCGACGATCATGACTACTCCTCGATGTTGCTCATCACGTGCTTGATCGCGCGTGTAGTCCTCGAAGCCGTAGGTCGACAGGTCCTTGCCGTAGCCCGAGTGCTTGAAGCCGCCGTGGGGCATCTCGGCCACCAGCGGGATGTGGGTGTTGATCCAGACGCAGCCGAAGTCGAGATCGCGGGCCATGCGCATGGCCCGGCCGTGGTCGCGGGTCCAGACCGACGAGGCCAGCCCGTACTCGACGCCGTTGGCCCACTCGAGCGCTTCGGCCTCGTCGCTGAACTCCTGCACCGTGATGACCGGGCCGAAGACCTCGGCTCTGGATCAGCTCGTCGTCCTGGCGCAGCCCGGCCACGACGGTCGGGGCGAAGCAATAGCCGCGGTCGCCGACCTGGGTGCCCCCCGTGACGACCGAGGCATGGGCCGGCGTGCGCTCGAGGAAGCCGCGCACCCGCTCGAGCTGGTTGGCGTTGTTCAACGGGCCGTAGTCGGCATCCTCGTTGTCGGTGCCGCCGACCGTCGTGCCCTCGGCCTGCTCGACCAAGCGCGGCGAGCAGGTCGCTCGTGCACCCGCGGTCCGGCCAGCACCCGGGTCGCCGCCGTGCAGTCCTGGCCGGCGTTGAAGTAACCGGCCCCGGCGATCCCTCGGCGGCCGCGCCGGCGTCGGCGTCGTCGAAGACGATGACCGGGGCCTTGCCACCGAGCTCGAGGTGGACCCGCTTGAGGGTCGGTGCGGCGGCGGCTGCCACCTCCATGCCGGCCCGGACCGATCCGGTCACCGAGACCATGGCCGGCGTGTCGTGGGCCACGAGCGCCCGCCCGGTGTCGCGGTCCCCGCACACCACGTTGAAGACGCCGGGCGGCAGGTGCTCGGCCATGATCTCGGCCATGAGCAGCGCCGTGACCGGCGTGGTGTCGGACGGCTTGAGGATCATGGGTGTTGCCGGCGGCGATGCGCCGGGGCGAACTTCCAGACCGCCATCATCATGGGGTAGTTCCACGGCGTGATCGCCCCGCAGACGCCGACCGGCTCGCGCCGGATGAACGAGGTGTGCCCGGCCATGTACTCCGCGGCTGCCATGCCCTCGAGCATGCGGGCGGCTCCGGCGAAGAAACGGATCTGGTCGACCATGGGAGGGATCTCTTCGTCCATGGTCAGCTGGAACGGCTTGCCCGTGTTCTCGCACTCGGCCCGGACGAGGTCCTCCGCTCGGGCCTCGAGGGCGTCGGCGATGCGGATGAGGGCCAGCGTGCGCTCCGACGGCGTGGTCCGCTTCCAGGAGGCGAAGGCCTCTGCGGCCGCCTGCACCGCTCGGTCCACGTCGGCCTGGCCCGAGACCGGGGCCTCGGCGAATGCTTCGCCCGTGCTGGGGTCGATCAGCGGCGCGAGCGGGCCGTCCTCGGCGTCGCGGAACGCGCCCCCGACGAAATTCTGCAACCTGCGCATGCAGCTCCCTTCGCTCGTGCCATTGGTTAAGGAATCACAGAATGCGGGCGCCAACAAGCGATTTCGCAATATCAGGTGCCCTATGACGACGGATTCTGCTTGACTGAGGTCCAGAAGATGACACAATTCTGCAGATCCGGGATTGCTGCCCGGTGGGACGACCGAAGAGAGGTGTGAGATGCCCGACGCCGACGGGAACGGTGGAGGCGGGCGCGACAGTACGAGCCGGCCATCGGCCGGGACCCTGCTCGACGGGCCCAACCGGGCCATCATCGAGGCGCTGCAGCGCGACGGCCGCCAGCCCTACGGGGCCATTGCGGAAGCGGTCGGGCTCTCCGAGGCGGCCGTGCGCCGCCGGGTCCAGCGCCTGCGCGAAATCGGGGATCATGCAGATCGTCGCGGTCACCGATCCCCTCCAGCTCGGTTTCACCCGCCAGGCCATGGTCGGCATCTCGGTCGAGGGCGACGTGCGTCGGGTGGCCGACAAGCTCATCGCCATGCCCGAGGTCGACTACGTGGTGATGTGCGCGGGCTCGTTCGACCTCCTGGCCGAGATCGTGTGCGAGGACGACGAGCGTCTGCTCCACGTCCTCAACGATTCGGTGCGGTCGATTCCCGGCGTGCGCTCGACCGAGACGTTCTTGTACCTGAAGTTGGCCAAGCAGACCTACACCTGGGGCACACGCTGAGGACCGAAGGAGGACGCATGAGCACCATCAACCCTGAGAACTCAAAGCTGAGTGAAGAGGCCAAGCGCCATTTGTGGATGCACTTCAGCCGGATGGGTTCCTACGAGACCCACGAGGTCCCGGTCATCGTCCGCGGCGAGGGCGCCTACGTCTGGGATCAACACGGCAAGCGCTATCTCGACGGGCTGGCCGGTCTCTTCACGTCCCAACTCGGGCACGGGCGCACGGAGCTGGCCCAGGCCGGGGCCAAGCAGGCCGAGACGCTGGCCTACTTCCCGCTGTGGACGTACGCCCACCCCCGCGCGATCGAACTGGCTGAACGGATCGCCGGCTACGCGCCGGGCGACCTCAACCGCGTGTTCTTCACGTCCGGCGGTTCCGAGGCGGTCGAGTCCGCCTGGAAGCTGGCTCGCCAATACTTCAAGCTGATCGGCCAGCCCGAGCGCACGAAGGTGATCAGCCGCTACATCGCCTACCACGGCACCTCCATGGGGGCGCTCTCGATCACCGGCATCCCCGAGTTGCGCGTGCCCTTCGAGCCGTTGGTCCCCGGAGCCATCAAGGTGCCCAACACCAACTTCTACCGAGCCGAAGTCTTTGCGGACGACGAGGTCGCCTTCGGACGTTGGGCCGCCGACGAGATCGAACGGGCCATTCTGCGCGAAGGGCCCGAGTCGGTGGCCGCGGTGTTCCTCGAGCCGGTGCAGAACGCCGGTGGGTGCTTCCCCCCGCCTCCGGGATACTTCCAGCGCGTCCGGGAAATCTGTGACCGTCACGGCGTCCTGCTCGTCTCCGACGAAGTCATCTGTGCCTTCGGGCGCTTGGGCCACTGGTTCGGCGCGCTCCGCTACGAGTACCAGCCCGACATCATCACGGTGGCCAAAGGGCTCACCTCGGGCTACGCCCCCTTGGGCGCCATGGTCGCGTCGGACCGGCTCATGGAGCCGTTCTTGGGGCCGGGGGCCTCGTTCCTGCACGGGTTCACCTTCGCCGGGCACCCCGTGAGCTGTGCGGTGGCCATGGCCAACCTCGACGTCTTCGAGGGCGAGCAGATCCTTCAACACGTGCAGTCCAACGAGCAGGCGTTCCGTGGCGCGCTGGAGGGCCTCTCCGACTTGCCGATCGTCGGCAACGTGCGCGGGGCGGGCTACTTCTACGGCATTGAGTTGGTCAAGGACAAGGAGACCCGCGAGTCCTTCGACGACGAGGAATCCGAGCGCCTGTTGCGCGGCTTCCTGTCCGGCGCGCTCTTCGAAGCCGGGCTGATCTGCCGGGCCGACGACCGGGGCGACCCCGTCGTGCAACTCTCCCCGCCCTTGATCTGCGGCCAGGAGGAGTTCGACTTCATCGCCTCCACGCTGCGCGAGGTGCTCTCCGAGGCGTGGCGCCGCCTGTAGAGGCGGGCTCGGGCTACCAGCGCCTCTCGCTGTGGTGGGAGGCCATCCCGGCCCCGCTGCCACCGCGTCCCGCCCTGACCCAGGACCTCGAGGTCGACGTCTGCATCGTCGGCGCGCGGATTCACCGGCCTGTGGACGGCGCACTCCCTGATCCGCCACGACCCTGCGCTGCGCGTCGCCGTCCTCGAACGCGAGGTGGCCGGCTTCGGTGCCTCGGGACGCAACGGCGGCTGGTGCTCGGCCCTGTTCGCCACCTCGGACGCCGCGCTGGCCCGCCGGCACGGACGCGACGCCATGGTGGCCATGCGGCGGGCCATGCAGGACACGGTCGACGTGGTCGGGGCCAGCGCCGCCGCCGACGGCATCGACTGCCAGTACGCCAAGGGCGGCACCGTCGACCTGGTGCGCAGCCCGCACAGGAGTCCCGGGCCCGGGCCGAGCTGGACGAACAGCGGTCGCTCGGCTTCGGGGAGGACGACCTGCGCTGGCTCGGCCCCGAGGAGACACGCGCCCTGATCGGCGCCGCCGGGGTGCTGGGCGCGACCTACACCCCGCATTGCGCGGCGATTCAGCCGGCGCGGCTGGCCCGAGGGCTGGCCGACACGGTGGAGCGGGGCGGGGTCCGGCTCTTCGAGCACACGGTGGTGACAGACATCCGGCCGGCCGCCGCCGGTCGCGGCGCGCGAAGGTGCAGACACCGGGCGGGACGGTCACGGCCGAGGTGGTGGTGCGGGCGACCGAGGCCTGGACCCCGACGCTGCCCGGCCTGCGCCGCGCCATCGTCCCGGTGTACTCGCTGATGGTGGCGACCGAACCGCTGGGCGACGCCTTCTGGGACGAGGCGGGACTCGCGGGCCGGGCCACCTTCGCCGACCATCGGCACATGATCATTTACGGGCAGCGCACGTCCGACGGGCGGATCGCGTTCGGGGGTCGGGGGGCGCCCTATCACTACGGGTCTTCGATCGAGGAGTCCTACGACGCCGAGCCCCAGGTGCACGCGTTGCTGCGCCAGACGCTGGCCGAACTCTTCCCCGCGGTGGCCGAGGCCCGCTTCACCCACGCCTGGGGCGGCCCGCTCGGCATCCCTCGGGACTGGCATTCGTCGGTCGGGCTCGACCGGGCCAGCGGCCTGGCCTGGGCGGGGGGCTATGTGGGTGACGGTGTCTCGACGACCAACCTGGCCGGGCGCACCCTGGCCGACCTCATCACGGGGACCGATTCGGACCTCGTCCACCTGCCCTGGGTGGGCCACCAGTCCCCCTCCTGGGAGCCCGAACCGCTGCGCTGGCTCGGCGTCAACGCCGGGCTCTGGACGATGAAGCTGGCCGACCGGAGCGAGGCCAAGAACGGAAGGCCCAGCCGGCTGGCCGGGGCCATGGGCAAATTGCTCGGCCAATAGCGACGGCGTCGACCCCATTCCGACCGGGATCGACGCCGCGAGGTGGGCCGAACCTGGCTAGTCGGCGGCGCCCTTCGTCCGCAGGGTCACCGGGACGTACTCGGGATCGCTCTCGTCGCGCATGCTGAATTGCCACTTGCAGCACACGTCGCCGGGATCGCGCCGCGGTGGGATGGCCAAGATGTCGACCTTCATGTTCGGGTTGTACATCTTGGTGGTCACGATCATCGACTTGGGACACGTGGAGTGGCAGTTCTTCTCGAGAATGTCCGGGCGGCCCATGGCCTCCCACTGGTCCACCGCGACGCACCGGTTGAAGGTCATGATCCCGACATCGGGCTCGGGCATCTCGAAGGTCACGTCGAATGCCTTGCCCGGCATGGCCGTGGCGTCGAGTTGAAGGTCCTTCATCCAGTCCTCGACCGAATCACCGGTGATCCCGAGGTACTGCTCCTTCATCTTCTTCACACCCGGCAGCACGGTGTCACCCCACAGCGTGAATTGCAGGTCGAACATGACGTCGAGGCCGTAGCGCACCGTGATCTGGGTGGCCCACGCTTCGATGCACTGGAGCAGGTACTCGTGGGACCCGAGCAACCAGGTGACCAGCATCTCCTTCGACAGGTCCTTGGTGTTGGCACCCGGCGAGAAGAGGCCGGTGTACACGACGCGGGTAGAGGCCCGATCGGCCTCTGCGACCATCGCATTGGGGTCCGTGTACTCAGTGCCTACAGGGAGGAACTCGGTACGCATCCGTTCGACTTCGGGGACGACCTGGTCGTTCCACGCCGTCCACTCGATCTCCGATGCAACGTTGGCCCCGTAGCGCCGGCCGACTTCGTTCGACCAACCGTCGACGCACAGCAGCAGGTACTTCTCGCTCCAGGGCAGGAAGCGGGTGGCCAGCGCCTCGGCCGAGAAGTCGGTGAAGCGGAGATCGCTGCGGTAGGGGCCGCTGTAGTCGGGCAGCTCGGCTCCGGATTCATGGCCGAGCTGTTGGCGGAGGTCGAGCCGCGTCTTGGCGTACGTGACGGTGTCGTCAACCCGGGCGAACTTCGGGTAGTTGACGATGTCGACACCGAGCGCCAGGACGAAGTCGTCGGCGACCACGTCGTTCTCGAGGTGTGCACCAGGCTTGCGGATCGCCAGGAGCTCGTCGATCTCCTGATCGTTGGTCGGGTCTGGCACGCCGGACTCCTTTGTTCATCAACGCCTAGCCGATTGGCTATTCCAGCGTAGCCAATCGGCTAGGAGACGACAAGGGGTACGACCCGAGCCCGCTACTCGGAAAGGCCCAGGAAACGTTCAGCCAACCGCCGCAGCTCGGTGCGCAGCGTTTCGTCGCTCCGGCGGATGGCGAGCGGGTGCATGACGGCTCCACTGATTGCCGCGACCAGCATGACCGTGGCCATCTCCGACTCGGGTTCACCGTGGCGGTTCAGGAGGAGGTGATTCAGGCGCTTCACCACGTCGATCGGTCGCTTGTCCTTGGCCAGGAGACGCCCCACAATGGGATCCGTCAAGATCGTGCTCATCTCGCGACGGCGCGCCACCGCGAGGTCGATGATCGCGGTCAGGGCGACGCCGCGAGCCTCATCGGGAGTCGGCTCGGACTCTGCAGCGGCGAGAACGGCCTCGAGGCGATCGAACTCCGCCGCGGCGACGGCCCGGATGATCTCCTCCTTGGTCCGGTACTGGTGGTACACGGCAGCCTTCGTGACGCCGACCTCGTCCGCGATCATCTGGAGGGAGGTCCCTCCCACGCCGTTCTGCGTAAACACGCGCAGCGCCGCCTCAATGATGCGAGTTTGGGCGGCGGACGGAGACGGCCACGCGCCCGGCTCGAGGGTGGCGGCACGGGTCGGAGACACGAGATCAGGCTAACCAGCCTCGTCCTGGACTCGATCCACCCGGCGGCGCCTCGAGGTGACACAATCGCAGCCGTGCAGCAGACGCCGACCGAAGCCATCACGAAACTCGTCTACACCTACGCCGAGCGCATCGACCTCGGCGACTTCGCCGGCGTCGGTGAGCTGTTCGACCATGCCACCTTGACCTTCGAGGGATTCGGCGACGCGGTGAGCGGGCGAGAAGCCATCGAGGCCCTCTACGGACGGACGACCCGCCGGTTCGAGGACGGCACGCCCCGGACCAAGCACGTCATGACCAACCTGATCGTCGACATCGACGAGGACGGCCAGACGGCGGCGAGCCGCTCCTACTTCACCGTCCTCCAGGCCGTTCCCGGCGAGCTGGCCCTCCAGCCGGTGATCGCCGGACGCTACCGGCACCGCTACCAACAGGTCGAGGACGGGTGGCGCGTGACGGCCATGCATATCATCATCGATCTCATGGGAGACCTCAGCAGGCACATGCTCTTCGACCTCCAGCCATGAAGCTTTCGCTCACCTACGACTGGTCGTGCACGCCCGACGAGTTCTGGGCGCTCTACTACGACCCGGACTTCGCCGTGCGCATGCACCTCGAGAGCCTGGGCTCGACCTCGGCCGAAATCCTGTCCCAGGACGGCGACCTGAGCAACGGGCTGGTGCGGACGTTGCGCTACGGGCAGAAGCCGAACATGCCGGGACCGGTGCGCAAGATCTTCGGCGAGGAGGTCGTCACCACCGAGGTGAGCACCTACGACCCGGCCACGTCGTCGTGCACGTTCGTGATGACCCCGGGCACCATGGCGGACAAGACGGACATCCGGGGAGGGATCGCCTTCTCCGCGGGAACGGGCCAGAGCGTCGAGACCTTCACCCTCGAGGCCAAGGTCAAGATCTTCGGCGTCGGTCCCGTCGTGGAGCGCTTCATTGAGTCGCAGGCCCGCTCCACCCAGGAGAAGTCCGTGGCCTTCATGCGCCCCCAGCTCGGGGGCTGAACGTCGCCGACTCGAGCAGGCGCCACACCGCCTGGAGGTCCAGGTGCTCCTCACAGGCGTCGGCGACCCGATCGATCTGGCGCTCCCGCACCGCGGCATACGAGAGTTCCGACGGCGACCAGGTCCGCCCGCGTCGGGCGGCGAGGTCAGCCAGGAAGCGAGTGCGGAAGCCGTCGTTCTCGAAGAGCCCGTGCACCGTCGTGCCGAGCACGGTGCCGGCGGCGTCGCTCGCACTGACCAGCTCGTCGTCGACCATCAGCCAGGGGTGGTGCTCGCCCTCGGGTCTGAGGCGACCGTGCCTGATTTCGTAGCCGGCGAGGCGCGCCGCGGTCCCGGTCTCGACGGCGTGCACCAGGCGGGTCAGTTTGTGCGGGTCGAACACGGTCGTCACCGGGAGCCAGCCCAGACCCTGGGCGGGGCCCGTCGCCTCGACCCGCTGTGGATCCTCGATGGAGGTGCCGAGCATTTGGAACCCGCCGCAGAGCCCGAGGACGACCGGCGGCCCCGGGCCGTCGCGCAACGCCGCGATCGCCTCGACCAGGCCACGCTCGTGCAGGGAGGCGAGGTCGGACACGGTGGCCCGGGTGCCGGGCAGCACCACGAGATCGGGTCGGCCCAGTTCCTCGGCCCGGGCCACCCAGCGCACGTGCACCCCGGGCTCGGCCACCAGTGGGTCGAGGTCGGTGAAATTCGACAGCCGTGGGAGCAGGATGGCGGCGACGTCGAGCGCTCCGGGCGGTGCGGCGGCCCACGTCCGCGGCACTGCCAGCGCATCCTCGGCATCGAGCTCGAGCCCGGGCAGGAACGGCAGCACGCCGAAGGTCGGCACTCCCGTGCGGGCCTCGAGCTGGGAGGGGCCGTCGCCGAGCAGATCGGGGTCGCCCCGGAACCGGTTGATCACGAAGCCACGGATGGCCCCGGCCAGCTCGTCGGGCAGGATGGCCACGGTGCCGAAGAGGTGGGCGAACACGCCACCGCGCTCGATGTCGGCCACCAGCAGCGCCGGCACCCCGGCCCGCACGGCCAGGCCCAGATTGACGATGTCGTGGTCGAGGAGGTTGATCTCGGCGGGGCTGCCCGCGCCCTCGCACACGACCACGTCGAAGCGGCGGCGCAGTGAGGCGAGCGCGCCGTCCACCACCTCGACCAGACGCTCCTTGCGGGCGTAGTAGTCGGCCGCCTCCTGCTCCCCGGCCGGGCGTCCGAGCACGATCACCTGGGAGGAACGCTCGCCCGTCGGCTTGAGCAGGACCGGGTTCATGGCCACCTCGGGCTCGGCGCCGGCCGCGACGGCCTGGAGCCACTGGGCGCGCCCGATCTCCCCGCCCTCCGCCGTGACCATGGCGTTGAGCGACATGTTCTGTCCCTTGAACGGGGCCACCGAGACGCCGCGACGGGCCAGGAGACGGCAGAGCCCCGCGGTCAGGGTCGATTTGCCGGCGTCCGAGGTGGCGCCGCACACCATGAGCGCACCCTGCACACCCGTGTTCTACCCCCGCGCCGCTGCGCCAATGTCAGGGCACTTGACCACAAGGGTCTCCAGCACCCAATGTGTGGCCGCACACCTTCGGTCGCTCGCCAGGGAGGCGCGCCGAACCTGACAGAACGGGGTGCGTGGATGCGAGGCCGAGGGTGGCTGCCGGGGGGCAGCCTGCCTTCCCGCGGTCGCCTCGTCGGGGCATCCACGAACTCCACGAGGCGAACGACAAGGGAGGTTCCGCGGTGGCGATCGCCGAGGACTTAGCGATCATTCACGACCCGAGCGTCGACGACCCGTTCACGGTCGAACAGCACGGGATCGACTTCATCCCCGAGAGCGAACGCTGGGCCACGCCGAAGGACATCTTCGGCATGTGGGCCGGTGCCAGCGTGCAGACGGAGTACTTCCTCTACGGCGCCATCCTCATGACCTTCGGGTTCACCTTCGCCCAGGCCGTCTCGCTGATCGTCATCGGCAACCTGTCCTATTTCCTGCTCGGGCTGTGCTCGCTGCAGGGACCCGACGCCGGGACGGCGGTCTTCGCCATCAACCGGGCGGCATTCGGGCCCAACGGGTCCCGGCCCATCTCCTTCTTCAACTGGGTCACCCAGATCGGGTTCGAGGTCGAAGGCCTCATCCTCATTGTCGGCGCCGGCCTGGTGCTGATGGTGAAGGGGGGCTTCGACCCGGGCGACCCCGCCAAGGTGATCCTGGTCATCGCGGCGGTCCTGGTCCAGGGGATCCTGCCCTTCCTGGGTCACGCCACCATCGTCAAGACGCTGCGCCTCCTGATCGCGCCGTTCATCGTGCTCTTTGCCATCATGCTGGGGTTCTCGATCGGCCACGCGCAACTGAACGCCGTGGCCCACGGAGCCGGCTGGCAGACCTACATGGCCGGGCTGGCCTTCACGATCGCCCTCAGCGGGCTCGGGTGGGCCGAGTGCGGCAACGACTACACCCGTTACTGCCCGAGCAACGTCTCGAAGAAGGGACTGGTCGGCTGGGTCTTCCTCGGCACCGCCGTCCCCGAGGTCCTCATCATGACCCTCGGCGCCGTGATCGGGACGTTCGTGGTCGGCATCGGCACCGGTGCGGGCGGCCTG
Source organism: uncultured Acidimicrobiaceae bacterium (assembly GCA_963726545.1). GTDB lineage: Bacteria > Actinomycetota > Acidimicrobiia > Acidimicrobiales > RAAP-2 > Bog-473. The sequence goes on from CAVSCV010000003.1 coordinate 265,152, forward strand.
CTCCCCTTCGCCCACCAGAGCGTCATCCCGGCCTGGTTCGTCGTCGTCTTCCTGGTCTTCGCCATGCTGCAGCTGTTCGCCATCAACAGCCTCGACATGTACTCGTCGGGGGTGACCCTCCAGGCCATCGGGCTGCCGGTCAAGCGCTATCAGGCCGTCGTGGTCGACTGCGTCATCGCGCTCGGCGTGACCATGTACGCCATCTTCAGCTCCTCGTTCACGACCTATCTCGAGGACTTCGTCGACATCGTGATCGTCTGGATCGCACCGTGGTGCGCCATCTTCCTGGTGGACTGGGCGCTGCGCCGCTTCCGCTACGTGCCGAGCGAGCTGCAGAACACCGGGCCGACCTCCCTGTACTGGAACAAGGGTGGCGTCTTTTGGCCGGCCCTCGTCGCCCAGGTGGTCGGGATGTTCGCCGCCATCTCGGCGCTGTCGGCCACCTTCCACCTCCCGCAGTGGCTCAACGAAGTGACGTACCACGAGCACGGCGCCGACTTCAGCATCTTCTTCGGCATGGGCGTGGGCGGAGCCGTGTACTACCTCCTGGCCCACGGGGCGGTGGCCAAGCAGGCCGAGGCCCAGGCGGACCTGCTGCGTCAGGAGGGTTTGCTGGCTCCGGTCTGAACGGGCCTCAGCCCCAGTCTTCGACCAGCCCGCCGGTGCCGTCGGGGTGAAAGAGAGGCATGGCCCCGAGGGCGCGGACCAGGGCCGCGTCCTCGCCCAGGGCCTCCCTCCACCCGCCGCCCTCGGTCATGAGGCAGCCGATGACCACAGGCTCGGCGTCCATGCGGCGGACCAGGCGCAGGGCGGAGGCCAGCGACGCGCCGGTGGAGATCACGTCGTCGACCACGGCGACCCGCCGGCCGCGCACCGCGCCCACCCGGGCCGGGTCCATGCGCAGCCGCTGTGGCTTGTCGGTGGTGATGGAGTGCACGGGCTCCGACCAGGTCTCGCCCAGGTGGATCTTCGGGGTCTTGTGCAGGATCACGTAGTCGTCGAGGCCCATCGCCCGGCTGGCCTCGATGGCCAGGGGGATGCCCATGGTGGCCACGGAGACGATGATGTCCGGTTCGTAGGGGCGCATGATCTCGGCCAGCTCGTGCCCCGCCGTTTCGGCGAACTCCACGCCCATGTCCACGCAGATGAGGAGCGCGATGGTCAGCTCGTCATTGAGCGCAATGAGCGGGAGCTCGACCTTCTGGCTTCCCACCGTGGTCGTGTAGGTACGATCCGGGGCCGTGGACATTGGTCTCCCCTGAGCATATGCCGCCCACCGAGGTGTTCAGCGAAGCGCTCCTGCGCCAGATGCTGGCCGTCGCCGTGGAGGAGGCGCGCCACGGCATGGAGCAGGGCGGCATCCCGATCGGCGCCGCGCTCTTTCACGAGGACGGGACCCTGCTCGGTCGCGGCCACAACCGCCGGGTCCAGGACGGGGACCCCTCCATGCACGCGGAGACGGCCGCCTTCCGCGCCGCGGGTCGGCGCCGCCACTACCAGGACTGCGTCATGGTGACGACGCTCTCGCCGTGCTGGTACTGCAGTGGCCTGCTGCGCCAGTTCGGCATCGGTTCCGCCGTGGTCGGCGAGGCGCACAACTTCGTCGGCGGCCACGAGTGGGTGGCCGAACACGGCTGCCGGGTCGTGCTGCTCGACGACGCCGAATGCATCGACATGCTCGGCGGCTACATCGCGGCCAACCGCGACGTCTGGTACGAGGACATCGGCCTGTAGTCAGTCAGGTGGGCCGAAGAGACGGTCGCCGGCATCGCCCAGGCCCGGCACGATGTAGCCGAGCTCGTTGAGCTCCGGATCGACGGCGGCGCAATACACGGGCACGTCGGGGTGCCGCGCCGCGAACGCAGCCAGCCCTGGTTCCGAGGCGATGATGCACAGGGCCAGGATCCGCTGCGCCCCCCGCTCGGCCACGATGTCGCAGACCTGCCCGAGCGATCCGCCGGTCGCCAGCATGGGGTCGCAGACCACCACCCGGCGCCCCGCCAGGTCGCGAGGCAGGCGGTTGAGATAGACGTCGGAGCGGAGGGTGGTGTCGTCGCGGCGCAGGCCGACATGGGCCACCTCGGTCAAGGGAATGACCTCCTGGATCGCCTGCACCATCCCGAGCCCGGCGCGCAGGATCGGTACGAGGAGCACCACCTCGGAGACGCGGTGGGCGGCTGCCCCGTCGGTCACCGGGGTGTCGACGGTGATCTCGGCCGAGCCGAGGTCGCGTAAGGCCTCGTAGGCCAAGAGCCCGGAGAGCTCGGACACCAGCTGGCGAAACGTGTCGCCCCCGGTGGTCCGGTCACGCAGCTGGGCGAGCCGGTGGGCCAGGACGGGGTGAGCGACGACGGTGGCGTTCACCCCTCGGCCACCCTGACCAGGTCGGCCAGGACCCGGCGCAGTTCCAAGGTCGTGCGGTCGGCCCGCGTGTGCACTTCGTCCCGGGGATCGAGCGGCAGGACGAGCTCGTGGTATGCCTCCTGCACGACCAGGTCCTCGCGCAACACGGCCAGCTCGAACTCGATCGCCTCCTCCATGCGTTGCCGATCGCCCTCGAGGTCGTCGCGCCACAGCGTGGTGTAGAGCCGGCAGGTCTCCGCCGTCTCGGGCTGGACGAAGAACCCGATCACGTTGGACCCACCGGCGTCGAGGAAGTCGATGCGCAGCCGGAGGTGGAACGGCGCGCACAGCTGGTAGGTCAACCGCCTGCTCTGGATGAGGGGGCGCAGGCCGGTGGCGACGCCGGGGTCCTCACGGTGGGCGAACTGGTGCTCGTAGGCGACGGTGAAGGACCAGTCGTCGCGGGCCACGGCGTAGGGGGGCACCTCGGCCGCCTCGCCGGCGCCGAAAGTCCCGGCGTGCACGAAGGGGAAGTGCGCCATGTCGAGGAAGTTGTCAGCCAAGAGGCCCGCGTTGGCCCGGGCTCGCAGCGTGGGCAGCTCCCCGACCATGAAGGAGGGGTCGTCGGCCTCGGGCAAGGTGCCGAGGGGCGCGATGGGCTCGTCGGGAGCCAGAAAGACGATCCCGTGGGCCTCGGCGACCGCTGCGGCGGCGCGCAGCTGGGCGGTGGGCGGAAGGGCGGCCTCGGGACCCAGGGCCGGAATCTCGAGGCACCGGCCCGACCGGTCGAAGCGCCAGCCGTGGTAGGCGCATTGCAACACGCCCGCCTCGCAACGACCCAACGTCAGCGGGCAGTGGCGGTGCGGACAGCGGTCGGCGAAGGCCACCACGTCGCCACCGGAACGATGGAGCACCCAGGGCTCGCCCAGCAGCGTGACGGCAAAGGGCTGCTCGGATACCTCGGCCGCCCGGGCCACCGGGTGCCAGCAGCGCCGAAGGACCGGATCCGTGTTGGACAGAAGGCGACCCACGCCGACACCTTGGGGCCTGTCGGCGCGTGCCGTCAAGGATGGGGCGGGGCAAACGGACGCAACACGGTGAGCGAGGCTCGGCCAGAGACTCCTGCCGAGCGATGCGGGACGCTCAGAGACCGGGGCTGCTCTGCATGATGCCGCCGTCGGTGAAGATGGTCGTGGCCGTGACGTAGCTGGCCCCTGGTCCGGCCAGGAAGGCCACGACCGAGGCGATCTCCTCGGGCTCGGCCAGGCGGCCGATCGGGATGGCCGCGTTCAGCTTGGCCAGGAGCTCCGGGTTGCTCACCGTCGACGCGTTGATCGGCGTGTCGACGGCGCCGGGCCCGACGCCGGTGACCAGGATGCCGTGCGGGGCCAGCTCGAGCCCGGCGGTGCGGGTCAGCATGCGCATACCGCCCTTCGAGAGGCAGTACGGGGTGTTCCCGGGCATCGGCCAGTCCTCGTGGACCGACGTCATGTTGATGATGCGACCGCCCCCGCCCTGGGCGATCATCTGCTTGGCGGCCAGCTGGGTCCCGAAGAACGCGCTCTTCAGGTTGATGGCGAGCACCTTGTCGTACTGGTCCTCGGTGGTGTCGAGCACCGAGGACCGGGTCTCGATCCCGGCGTTGTTGACCATCACGTCGAGACGACCGAAGTTGGAGACGGCGGTGTCGACCAGTCGCTGGAGGTCTGCCACCTTGGAGACGTCGGCCTGCACGCCGACGGCGGACTCGTGCAGCGCGGCCAGCTTGCGCTCGAGTTCGTCCTCCGCCTCCTTGTTGGCGACGTAGTCGATGACGACCTTGGCCCCCTGTGCGGCCAGCGCGATGACCACCGCCGCGCCGATGCCCGTGTTGCCCCCCGTCACGATGGCAACCTTGTCCTGGAGTGCGTCTGCCATGCCTACCTCCGTGCCGCACCCACGGTATTGGGGTGCTCGAGCGATGATGGCACGCGAAGCCGTCACGTGCATCCCTGTCACCGTCGTCACGCGTTTGTCATTTCGGGTCCAGGTCGCGCTCGCACCCCGGCCACGCCGCACGTCGGCCCTCCTCCCCGACGCCGACAACGGCCGCTTGCTCGGCCGACACAACGCCCGTAGGGTCACCGTGTGACTACGGAAGCTGCCGCCATCCAAGGGGAGGCGGACACCTTCCCCCCCATCGCCGACTACGGGTTCCTCTCGGACTGCGAGCACAACTGCCTGATCGCACCCGACGGCTCCGTCGAGTGGATGTGCCTCCCGCGGCCGGACTCTCCGAGTGTCTTCGGCGCCATCCTCGATCGCTCGGCCGGCAACTTCCGGTTCGGCCCCTCCGGGACTCTCGTGCCCCACAACCGGCGCTATGTACCCGGCACCATGGTGCTCGAGACGACCTGGCACACGCCGACGGGCTGGTTGCTGGTCGAGGATCTGCTGGTGATCGAGCCGGTCTCCGACGGCACGCGTCGGGCCGACTACCGCCGCGCTCCGGGTGATTCCGCTCCGACGGGCACACTGCTGCGGCTGGCCACCTGCATCGAGGGCCACGTCGAGGTCGAGGCCAGCGTGGTCCCCGTCTTCGAGTACGGGGCCCAGACGGGTACGTGGAGTTACGAAGGTGACGGCTACGAGACCATGACCGTGTGCCCACCGGTTGGCGATCCCCTGCTCACCGTCTCGTCGACGATCCGCCTGGGCGGCGCCGGGGCCCGCTGTTACGGGCGTTCGACCCTCGCCAAGGGTCAGACTGCCTTCGTCTCGCTCTCGTGGTCCGGGGGACACCCGTCCACACTCGACGAGGCGCAGGACCAGATGGCGTCGACGGTGACGTACTGGAGGGACTGGCTGTCGAGCGGGACCTTCCCCGACCATCCCTGGCGTAGCTACATGGAGCGCAGCGCCCTCACGCTCAAAGGCCTCAGCTACGCGCCGACCGGCGCCATCATGGCGGCGTCCACGACCTCGTTGCCCGAGACACCGGGCGGCGCACGGAACTGGGACTACCGCTACACGTGGATCCGCGACTCTTCATTCATGCTGCGCTCGCTCTACCGGCTCGGGTTCGACTGGGAGGCGCTGGAGTACTTCGCCTTCGTGCTCGAAGCGGCGGCCGGACTCAGCGGCGACTTCAACCTGCAGATCATGTACGGGATCGACGGGCGGAAGGACCTGAGCGAGACCACGCTCGATCACCTCTCGGGTTGGCGGGACTCAAAACCCGTGCGGGTGGGCAACGGCGCCTGGGACCAGCATCAGAACGACGTGTGGGGGATGATCATCGACGCGGTGGACATCCATCTGCGCAAGGGCTCGGCACAGATCGTCAAGCCGGTCTGGGACGGCGTGGCGAAGATGGTGCAATCAGCCATCACGCATTCGGTCGATCCCGACCAAGGTATTTGGGAGATCCGAGGCGATCCGCAGCACTTCACCGCTTCCAAGGTCCTGTGCTGGGTGGCCATGGATCGCGGGGCTCACATGGCTCGGATCCGCCACGACCAGGACCACGCGGCGACGTGGCAAAAGGCGGCCGACGAGCTGAAGGCCGAGATCCTGGACAAGGGCGTCGATGCGCGGGGCCGATTCCGCCAGAGCTATGACAACGAGGAACTGGACGCCTCACTGTTGCTGATCCCGATCCTCGAATTCCTGCCGCCCGACGACGAGCGCGTACGCGCCACGGTCCTGGCCATCGCCGACGAGCTGACCGAGGACGGATTGGTCCTCCGCTACAAGGTGGACAGCACCGACACCGGGTTCGAGGGCAAGGAAGGCACCTTTACCATCTGTTCCTTCTGGCTGGTCACTGCCCTCGCCATGATCGGCGAACAGGAACGTGCCCGGGCCTTGTGCAAGAAGCTGCTCACCTTTGCCGGCCCGCTCCAGCTCTACGCCGAGGAGATCGACGCCGCCACCGGAGAGCATCTGGGCAACTTTCCTCAAGCCTTCACCCACCTGGCTCTCATCGACGCCGTCGGCCGCCTCATCGAGGCCGAACGCGGCCCGGGGAGGGGCTGAGTCTCGGGCTCACGGGCCCCGCGACAACCGAAGACGACGCCCGCCGGTGCACCCGACGAGCTGAGGAGGTCCACCCATGGCCGAGCACTACGACGTGATCATCATCGGGACGGGCGCCGGCGGGGGGACGCTCGCCCACACGCTCGCTCCCTCGGGCAAGCGGATCCTGCTCCTCGAGCGCGGCGGCTTCTTACTGAGGGAGAAGGACAACTGGGTTCCCGGCGCCGCGCCCGAACGGTGCGGCAAGGAATGAATTGTCCATGAGCACACACTCGCGCCACCGGGTCGTCGTCGTCGGTGGCGGCTTCGGTGGCCTTCCGGCCGCCCGCGTTCTGTCGGGGGCCGACGTCGACGTCACCCTCATCGACCAGCGCAACCATCACCTCTTCCAGCCGCTGCTCTACCAGGTGGCGACGGGCATCCTTTCTCCGGGTGAGATCTCGCCGGTGCTGAGGCACCTGCTGCGCAAGCACAAGAACGTGGAGGTGGCCCTGGCCAAGGTCACCGGGTTCGACCTCGAGGCGCGGGTGGTGCACACCGCATCTCTTCCGGGCGAGACCTTCGACTACCCCTACGACAGCCTCATTGTCGCCGCGGGAGCCGGCCAGTCGTACTTCGGACACGACGAGTACGCCTTGATCGCGCCGGGCATGAAGACCATCGACGACGCGATGGAGCTCCGTCGCCGCGTCTACGGCGCCCTCGAGATCGCCGAGACGCGAACGGACCCCGAGCAGCAGCGCTTCTTCATGACCTTCGTCATCGTCGGGGCTGGGCCGACGGGGGTGGAGCTCGCCGGGCAGATCCGCGAACTGGCCGCTCGCAGCCTGACCCGCGACTTCCGCCACATCGATTCCTCCGCCGTCCGGGTCATCCTGATCGACGGCGGCTCCCAACCACTGGCCAACTTCGGAGACTTCCTCTCCCAGCGGGCGCGCCAGGAGCTCGAGAAGATGGGCGTCGAGCTGTGCATGGGTCAGCGTGTCGTCGGTGTCGACGCACTCGGGGTCGACACCGAGGGCTCCGACGGCTCGAAGGGCCGCTTCGAGTGCGGCACCACCATCTGGGCGGCGGGCGTGCAGGCCTCTCCCCTGGCCGGCATGCTGGCCGAGGCCACCGGGGCGTCGACCGATCGCGCCGGACGCGTCGCCGTGCTTCCCGACCTCACCTTGCCCGGTCACCCAGAGGTCTTTGCCATCGGGGACATGGCAACGGTCAACAACCTGCCCGGGGTCTGCGAGGTCGCGCTGCAGGGAGGCCTGCACGCCGCCAACACCGTCAAACGACGGCTGTCCGGAAAGGAGGGCGTGGCCTTCACCTACCGCGACCTCGGGAGCGCCGCCGCCATCGGTCGCTTCAAGGCCATCGTGAGCGTCCGGGGGCTGCACCTCAGCGGTTTTCCGGGCTGGGTGGTCTGGCTCTTCGTCCACGTGGCCTTCCTCAACGGCTTCGGCAACCGCCTGCACGCCCTGTGGCGATGGGGCCGGTCGATGGTGGGCCGGTCTCGGCCCGAACGAGTGTTCAGTGTCGGGCACACCGGTGGCGACCTGAGCCTGCCCGACGAGGTCAAGGCCAAGGTCATGCCCAGGTCCTTCCCGGTCGTCGAGTCCGACCTCCGGCTGATCGCGCGCGTGGGACGACGGAACGAACCCGGACTCCCCCCGGCGCCAGAGGGCACGGCCGAAGGCCTGGCCTGACCAGGCGTACCGAGCCCGGGCCCCGGCGGACAACTATGTTCCTCGGATGATCCTCGATCGCTTCCTCGTCACCGACCACGCCGCCATCGTCACCGCCAGTGGGCGCGGCATCGGTGCTGCCACCGCCGTCGCCCTGGCTCAGGCCGGAGCGGACGTCGTCCTGGCGGCTCGCACGGAGGCACAGTTGCGCGGCGTCGCCGAGCAAGTCGAAGAGGCCGGACGCCGGGCCGTGGTGGTCCCTGGTGATCTCACCGACTACGACCTGATGGCCTCGTTGGCCGAGCGAGCCTGGAACGAGTTCGGACGGCTCGACATCGTGGTGAACAACATGGGCGGTACCATGCCCCGGCCCCTGCTCGACACCTCGCCCCGATTTCTCGAGGAGGCCTTCCGCTTCAACGTGGCGGCCGGACACGCCCTGGTACGGGCCGCCGTGCCCCGCATGCTCGAGGGCGACCATGCTGGCGGGTCGATCGTCAACATCTCGTCGGTCATGGGCCACGTGGCAGGCCGGGGCTACCTGGGTTACGGCACGGTCAAGGGTGCGTTGGAGCAGTACACCCGCCTGGCCTCGCGCGACCTGGCACCGCGCATCCGGGTGAACGCCATCGGGGTCGGCTCCACTGCCACGTCCGCGCTCGACATCGTGATGTCGAGCGACGAGCTGCGCACGGCCATGGAGAAGACCACGCCGCTCAAGCGACTCGGTCAGGTAGAGGACATCGCGTCCGCCATCTTGTACCTGTGTGCGCCGGCTGGCTCCTACGTCACCGGCAAGGTGCTCGAGGTCGACGGCGGGCTGCAGTCGCCCAACCTCGAGATGCCGCTTCCCGACCTCTAAGCCGACAGGCACCAAGGAGTATTGCCATGCCGTACACCGTTGTGCAGTGGAGCACCGGCAATGTGGGCCGACACGCCCTGGCCGGCATCGACGCCCATCCCGAGCTCGAGCTCGTCGGGCTCTTCGTCTCGAATCCGGACAAGGTGGGTCGCGACGCCGGCGAGCTGGGCGGGCTCGGTCACGCCATCGGCGTGGCCGGTTCGAGCGACGTCGACGCCTTGCTGGCCTTGCAGCCCGACTGCATCATCCACACCGCCATGGCCGACGACCGCATCTTCGAGGCGTTGGGCGACCTCGAACGGTTCCTGGCCGCCGGTATCAACGTGGTCTCCTCCAGCCCGGTCATGCTCCAATACCCGGCCCCGGACGACCCGATGGCTGCGCCGGTCATCGCGGCGGCACAGAAGGCGGGCGTCTCCCTCTTCGTCAACGGGGTCGACCCTGGCTTCGCTAATGACGCGCTGCCGCTCGTGCTGAGCGGAGTGTCGGAGCGCATCGAGGAGGTGCGCTGCTCCGAAGTCCTGAACTACAACACCTACAACCAGCCCATGGTCCTCTTCGACATCATGGGCTTCGGTCGGGCCCTCGACGACGTGCCCTTCCTGCTCTCCCCGGGCGTGCTGACCATGGCCTGGGGCAGCGTGGTGCGCCAGATCGCGGCGGGCCTCGGGGTCACGCTGACCGAGGTCACCGAGTGGTACGAGCGCGAGCCGGCGCCCGAGGACTTCGAGGTCGACGCGGGGACGATCGAGAAGGGCACGGCCGCCGCGCTGCACTTCGAGGTGCGCGGCATGGTCGGCGATAAGGCCGTCGTCGTGCTCGAGCACGTCACCCGGTTGCGCGACGACCTAGGCCCCTCGTGGCCTCAGCCCGCCGGACAGGGCTGCTACCGGGTGCAGATCACCGGAGAACCCAACTACACCCTCGACCTGCAGCTGATGGGGACCGACGGCGACCACAACACGGCCGGGCTCAAGGCGACCGCCATGCGCCTGGTCAACGCGGTGCCGGCCGTGGTGGCCGCCGCTCCGGGACTGGTCACCGCCCTCGATCTCCCGCTGGTCACCGGGCGGGGCCTCGTCGTCACATGACCCCTGTCTCGACGTGATACGTCAGGAGTGCGACATCAGCGCGGCGACGGGGAGGATCCCCAAGACATCTCCCAGCCTGAGGTGGCCCGACTCTGCCGCCAACGTGCGGCCGGTCAACACGTCTCGGTAACGCAGCGGCGCCCCCGCAGGCAGGACGACCCGCTCGTCGCCCCACACCTCCTCCCCCGTCGGATGCCGACCCGGCCCGGCCAATCCATAGGGCAAACGGGGCACGACGGCGATGGCAACTCGGTTCTCCCATTGCCGCGAGAAGGCGACGGCGTGACCGGTCGTCACGTCCAGGGGGTCGTAGGAGCCCGACCCGAAGAGTCCGGGTTGTCGGCGGCGCTCCTGGAGGAGGGCTCGCGTCACGTGGAGCTTTAGGGGGACGTCGGGCCAGGCCGACAGTAAGGCGGCTGCTGTCTCGGACGACGTTTCAGGCAGCAACGCCAGGAGGGCGGCACGCGCCGCGAAGTCGACCGGCCTGCGGTTGTCCGGATCGGTCAGGACAGGTGCGACGAGTTCGGTGCCCTGGTAGAAGTCGGGCGTACCCGGAGCCCACGTCTTGAGCACGACGAGACCGAGCACGTTGGAGAGGAACGCCGCCGCGGTCGCGTCGCTGATACGGGTCATCGACTCGCAAAAATCGGGACGCGCCACCATGTCCTCGACGAAGGACGTCACGAGGTCCTCGTAGGCCGCGTCGGGGTCGGTCCACGAGGTGCGCTGCTTCGCCTCGCGTGCCGCCTTGACCACGTATCCCTTGACTCGCGTCAACCGGTCCGGATCGAGCGTCTTCGACGTCGTAGGCCACAGGGCAAAGAGCGCGTGGTAGGCGGTGAGCTCTTCGAGTGGCTGGGGCAGCGTGACTCCGGTCTCGGTCCCGCCGAGCTGATGCCATGAGCGCGCCAGGGCCGCCCACTCTCCCGCGACCTCCGAAAGGGAGGCCAACCGGCACCGGGCGTCCTCATTTCGTTTCGAGTCGTGGGTGGACGTGGCGTTCAGGCTGCCCATCCGGGATGCCGCGACCCGGTGAAACGCCCCCGCGGCGTCGCGCACCACGTCGGGATCCCCACCGACGTCGGCCTGGACCGGCAGGCCGGGCCAGCGGTACGTGGCCGTGTCTTCTGCGCCTTTCGCCATGACGGCTCCGCTGAGCTGCTGCCATCGACGCGCGACCTCGAGCCAGGGAGACTCCCAGGAGATCGATCCGAGCAGGACGTCGGCGATCCGGTCCAGGGCGCGGTGTGCCTCGCTCTCGAGTGCGCGCCGACGCGTCGTCGCCTCGAGTGCGGCGACCAGACGGGCGCGGTCCCGGGCTGTGGGACCGTCTCCCTCGAGGTAGGTTCGATACACCGCCAGATGCACGGTCAACTCGGCCCAGGCCCGCCGAACGTCCCGAAAGGACAGGTCGTGGCCGGGCGTGTCGAGGTCGAGCGCGTCGAGCGTGCGTCGGGTGAGACGGTCCAGGTCGCCCGAAAATGAATGGTCGAGCACCTCGTGCTTCGCCTGCTCGGCCAGCGCAGCGAAGGTTGGCTCCGCTGCACCCACGAACCGGGCGCCGAACTCGAGCAGCGCCGCGGTGCCCTCCTCATTGAGGAAGAGGCCGAACACCCGGTTGCCGAATTCGTAGCCCGTCGTCCCTTCCACCGGCCAGCGCGGATCGAGCGACTCGTCCTCGGCGAGGATCTTCTCGACGACGACCTCCTTGGCCGTTCCCGTCATCTCGAGTTCGTCGCGCAGGGCCTCGAGGTAGGCCCTCGGGTTGGCCAGGCCGTCGATGTGGTCGACGCGCACGCCGGCGACGGCACGGTGCCCACTGATCTCCAGCGTGCGTCGATGCGTCCGGGTGAAGACGTCGGGATCCTCGACCCGTACCCCAATGAGGGATCCGATGTCGAAGAAGCGCCGGTAGTTTCCCTCGGTCTCACCCGCCCGCCAGGACGCAGGGCGGTAGTGCTGGAGGGCCAGCGTCCGCGCCGGTGATCCGTGCGGCGTCCCCGGCGCGAGCGGAAAGGGCTGGCCGTCGATGAGAAGGCGCTCGCTCTCGACGACACACTGGCCATCTGCCATCGCCGCCGCCAAGGGGCGGCCGAGGCTCGGCACGACCACCTTCCCGCCGTGACGACCCCAATCGATATCGAAGACGCAGGCATCCGGCGATTCCAGGCCCCGGGCCAGCACGTCCCACCACCAGGCGTTGGCGGGGTCGACCGCCATGTGGTTCGGGACGATGTCGAGCAGCGCACGCATGCCGCGAGACGCCAGCAGGTCGAGAAGGGCTCCGAGGTCGTCCTCCGAACCGAGCGCAGGGTCGACATGCGTCGGGTCCACGACGTCGTACCCGTGCGTGCTGCCCGGCGCCGCGGTCAGGATCGGCGAGAGGTAGACCGTCTCGATCCCCAACTCGTCCAGGTAGGGCACGACCTCCGCCGCGCCCACCAGGCCGAGACCGTGGAGCTGCAGGCGGTAGGTGGATCCGAGCGTTGCGCTGCTCACCGGGAATGGCGTTCTTGGTGCCGAAGCAGAAGCGTCGAGTGCGCCGTGAGCGAGACGACCTCGTTCCTGATGACACGACCCCAGGGCCCCGGCTGGACGGTGTTGAGCTCCTCCACCCAGAGCCCGGCGAGCTCCATGCTGGGCAGCGTGTATGAGCGCGAACGCGTGCCGGCATTGAGCAGGATCAGGAGCGAGTCGCCGGCGTAGGACCGGCCACGCATGTCGATCTCGTCCGTGGCTCGTCCGGGCAGCAGCATCCCGATGTTGTGCAGGTCGGGATCGGACCAGTCCTGCTCCGTCATCTCCTGACCGTCGGAACGGACCCACGTGACGTCCTTCGCATCCCCGCCGGGAATCGTCTCGCCGGTGAAGAAGGCACGGCGACGCAGGATCGGATTGCTTTGCATCACCTCGATAACGTGGTGCACGAAGAGGCAGAGCTGATCGCCGCTCTCACCGATGTCCCAGTTGAACCAGCTGGTCGCGTTGTCCTGGCAGTAGGCGTTGTTGTTGCCGGCCTGCGTCCGGCCCACCTCGTCGCCTCCGAGCAGCATCGGCACCCCTTGCGAGAGCATGAGGGTGGCAAGGAAGTTTCGCTTCATGCGGTCCCGGGAGCGTTGGATGCGGGCGGAGTCCGTCTCTCCCTCGACCCCCCAGTTCCTGCTGAAATTGGCGTCGCTGCCGTCCCGGTTCTCCTCGCCGTTCGCCTCGTTTCGCTTGTGCTCGTAGGAGACCAGGTCGGTGAGCGTGAAGCCGTCGTGACACGTGACGAAGTTCACGCTGGCGTAGGTCTGGCGCCCGCTTGGTGCGTAGATGTCGCTCGACCCGGCCAGGCGGGACGCCAGCTCGGGCACCACGCCCGCGTCGCCGCGCCAGAATCTCCGCACGCAGTCGCGGTAGGCGCCGTTCCACTCGGACCACCCTGATGGGAAGTGCCCGAGGCGATAGCCCTCGGGACTGGCGTCCCATGGCTCGGCAATGAGCTTGACCGTCGAGAGCACGGGATCTTGGCTGACGATCTCAAAGAACGTGCTCTCGGACATGTCCTCGTCGCCGCGAGCGAGGACCGGAGCCAGGTCGAATCGGAAGCCGTCGACATGCATCTCGCTCACCCAATAGCGGAGGCTGTCGGTGATCAGGCCCATCGCCCGCGGGTGGAGGACGTTGAACGTGTTCCCGGTCCCGGTGAAGTCCTCGTAGTAGCGAGGGTCTTCCGGCGACAGGCGGTAGTAGACCGCGTTGTCGATGCCGCGGAAGGACAGGGTCGGGCCAAGTTGATTCCCCTCCGCGGTGTGGTTGTAGACGACATCGAGGATGACCTCAATACCCGCTCGATGCAGCGTCCGCACCATCGACTTGAACTCGTACACCTGCTTGCCCCGACCACCGGTGGCGTAGCCGACGTGGGGTGCGAAGAAGGCGACGGAGTTGTAGCCCCAATAGTTGGTCAACCCCTTGTCTTCGAGCGAACGATCGGAGACGAAGTGGTGCACCGGCATCAACTCGACCGCGGTCACGCCCAGGCCGAGGAGATGATCGACCACGGGATCCGAGGCCATGCCCAGGTAGGTTCCGCGTAGATCGGGTGGGATGCCCTGATGCTGCATCGTCATCCCACGGACGTGCGCCTCATAGATGACCGTCCGGTTCCAGGGCGTCCTGGGCGGCCGATCGTCCCCCCAGGTGAAGGCAGGATCCACGACGACGGATTTGGGCATCCGCGCCGACGAGTCGCGCGGGTCCAGTGTGAGGTCCTCGTCGTCATGACCCACCGTGTACCCGAAGAGGTCGTCGTCCCACTCGATGAGCCCGCTGACCGCCCTTGCGTAGGGATCGATGAGCAGCTTGTGCTGGTTGAATCGGTGCCCGGACGACGGTTCGTAGGGTCCGTCGACCTTGTAGCCGTAGAGATCACCCGGTCGCACGTCGGGCAGGTACGCGTGCCAGACCCTGTCGGTCACCTCCTGGAGCGAGACGGTCGCCGAGGGCGTCCCGCTGTTCGCGTCGTTGAACAGCAACAGCTGGACCGCCGCGGCGTTCTCCGAAAAGATGGCGAAGTTCACTCCTTCGCCGTCCCACGTTGCGCCGAGTGGGCGGGGTGAGCCCGGCCACACCCGCACTACGGTGCGCCGCCGGCGGCACGAAACAGCCGGAACTGCCACGGCGCGAGCTCGACCCGCGCCTCGCCATGGTGCGCGCCAGCCAGGGGCTCTTCCCAGATCACTCCGGTATCTTGCTCGGACAGCCAGCCGGACACATCCGAGCCCCCGAGGTTGAAGAGGACCACGATCGTGGTCTGCGCATCGCTCCGGGTGAGCGTGACGACGGCACCCTGGGCGTACGCGGTACTCCAGTTGCGTTCCGAGCGGCGCAGCGCGGGCTCCGCGGCGCGGAGGGCCAGCAGCGCCTGGTACAGCAGCCAGAGTTCCCTGTGGCCCGCCTCCCGCCGCAACCGGTCGTCGAGGATGCTCCGCTCGAACGTGTCGGCATCGGCGGGATCGAGTGCATCGAGTTCGGTACGGCCATGCTCCGCGGCCCGGCCGCGGCGCACCGCGTCGATGAGCGCAGGGTCCGCGTGGTCGACGAAGTAGGCGAACGGGGCTGTCTCCGCGTACTCCTCCCCCATGAAGATGAGCGGGATCCCGGGCGCGAGGGCGACCAGTGCCGCGGCCAGGCGAAGTTGCTCGGGCTTCACCAACACCGACAGCCGCTCACCCTCTGCCCGGTTTCCGATCTGATCGTGATTCTGCACGAAATGCACGAGCCGACTCGGTGCGAGGCCGGCCGAGGCGGCTCCGTGGCGCCGGCGGCGGAACCTGGAGTACTGCCCCTGGTATACGAATCCCTGGTCCATGGCCCGCGCCACGTCCGAGGGTCCCGCATAGTCGCTGTAGTAGCCGGTCCGCTCCCCGGTGAGTGCCACGTGCACGGCGTGATGGAAATCGTCGTTCCACTGCGCGTCGAGGCCCAGTCCGCCGACGGCGTGGGCACTGACGACCCGAGGATCGTTGTCGGCGCTCTCCGCGATCAGCCAGGCCGTCCGACCGGTTCTCTCCTCGCGCTCGGACGGCGGAGGCCAGCTCGGCCAAGAAGGGCCGCGCACTCCGGTCGATCAATTCGTGGACGGCGTCGAGCCGCAGGCCGTCGATGTGGAAATCGGCGAACCACTGCAACGCGTTGGCGATCAGGTAGCTCCGGACACCATCGGAGTCGGGGCCATCCAAGTTGACCGCTGGACCCCAGGGCGTCCGGTAGCGGTCCGTCACGTACGGGCCGAAGTCGGGCAACACGTTTCCCTCGGGCCCGAAGTGGTTGTAGACCACATCGAGCACGACGGCGAGGCCACGCTCGTGACAGGCGCCGACAAAGTCTTGGAAGGCCGCCGGACCGCCATACGAGTTCTGGACCGCGAAGGGAAAGACACCGTCATACCCCCAGTTCCGCACCCCCGGGAACTGGGCCACCGGCATGACCTCCACGGCGGTGACGCCGAGTTCGACCAGGTCGTCGAGCTCGGCGACCGCCGACGCGAATGTGCCCCCCCGAGTGAAGGTGCCCACATGGAGCTCGTAGAGCACGGAATCGCGCAGCGGAATCGGTTGGAACCCCTCGTCGCGCCAGGCGTGGTCCTCGAGGTCGACGACGCTCGACGGACCGTGCACGCCGTCTGGTTGAAAACGCGAGGCCGGGTCGGGCCGGACCATCGCGCCATCAAGGACGTAGTGATAGCGGGCTCCGGGGCCGCACGAGAGGACCCCCGAGAACCAGCCTTCGCCCGCATTCTCGAGCGGGACGCGTGCCTTCGTCTCCATGAGCTCGACCTCGACGCGCTGCGCCAATGGAGCCCAGACGCTGAACACGGTCTCGCCCGCTTTGAGCGGCCTCGCCCCTGGACTTCTCATTTCGGTTCGAGGATAAGACAGCCCAACGGCGGCACCCGCAACGTCAGCGTGTGCGGCATCGCATGATTGGGCAGCGGTCGGGACGCCACACCGCCCAGGTTGCCCACACCGCTCCCGCCGTACTCGACGGCATCGCTGTTGAGCCGCTCGGTCCAGAAGCCCTCAGTGGGCACTCCCGCCAGCACGTTTTCCCGAGGGACCGGGGTGAAATTGCAGACGATGAGCGCGGGAACGCCCCGGGCCGGGTGGCGGACGTAACTCAGCAGGCCCGCCCCGGCGTCATTGGGTTGCGTCCATTCGAAACCCCCCGAGTCGTGGTCGCGCTCGTGCAGGGCGGGCGTGCTCCGGTAGAGGCGGTTGAGGTCCTCCACCAAGGCGAGCACACCCGCGTGGGGGGCCGAGTCCGCCAGCGACCAGACCAGGGCGCCGTCGTGATTCCACTCGCTCCACGGCGCGACCTCTTCGCCCATGAAGAGAAGCTTCTTGCCCGGCAGCGTGTACTGGTAGCAGTAGAGCAGTCGCAGATTGGCGAAGCGCTGCCACTCGTCCCCGGGCATCTTCGCCAGGAGCGAGCCCTTTCCGTGGACGACCTCGTCGTGGGACAAGGGCAGCACGAAATTCTCGCTGGTGGCATAGACGCTGCGGAAGATGAGGCGGTCGTGGTGATACCGGCGATGGATCGGGTCGTCGGACAGGTACTCCAAGGTGTCATGCATCCACCCCATGTCCCACTTGAATCCGAAACCGACGCCCCCGAGATCGACCGGCCGCGAGACGCCCGGAAAGGCGGTGGACTCCTCGGCAATGACCTGGACGTCAGGATGATCCTCGTAGATGCCGGTGTTGAGGCGCTGTAAGAAGTCGATGGCCTCGAGGTTCTCGCGCCCACCGGCGGCATTGGGGAGCCACTCCCCCGCTTTGCGCGAGTAGTCGAGGTACAGCATCGAAGCGACCGCGTCCACCCGCAGACCATCGGCGTGGTACGCACTGAGCCAATGCTCGGCCGACGAGAAGAGGAAGCTCCGCACCTCGTGACGGCCGTAGTTGAAGATGAGGCTCTTCCAGTCGGGATGGAAGCCAAGCCGAGGGTCGGCGTGCTCGAAGAGATGGGTCCCGTCGAAGTTCGCCAGGGCGAACTCGTCCGCCGGGAAGTGGGAGGGAACCCAGTCCAGGATCACGCCGATCCCGGCGCCGTGGAGCTGATCGATGAGCGCCATGAGGCCCTGCGGGTCGCCGTACCGGCGGGTCGGGGCGAAGTAACCCGTCGTCTGGTAACCCCACGACCCGTAGAACGGATGCTCCATCAGCGGCAAGAACTCCACGTGCGTGAAACCACAACGCTGTACGTGGGCGATCAGTGGCTCGGCCAGCTCCTCGTAGCGTAGGAACCGTCCGGGTTCATCGGCCGGCCGACGCCAGCTCCCGAGGTGGACTTCGTAAATGGAGATTGCCCGTTCGAACCACGAAGGCTGCCCTCGCGACGCCATCCAGTCGGCGTCGCCCCACTCGTAGCTCAGGTCCCACAGCACCGAGCCCGTCCTCGGGGGCACCTCGGCGCAGAGGGCGAACGGATCGGCCTTCTCCAGGAGCGCTCCTTCCCCCGTGGTGATGGCGAACTTGTAGACGTCGCCCGGAGAGGCCGCGGCGACCGCCCCTTCCCAGATGCCCGACGCGCCACGGACTTCGAGCACGTGGGCGCCGGCGTCCCAGGAGTTGAAGTCGCCGATCACACTGACTCGTGTGGCGTTCGGTGCCCAGACCGAGAACGCGGCGCCCCCACCGGGCCGGAGACGCCCGCCCATCTTGTCGCCCGAGGCCGCGGTGACTGCCTTCGTTGAAGAGGTGCAGGTCCATCGCCCCGAGGAGGGGTGGCGGGTTCGGCCGAAGGGTCGTCACGAGGCTCGCGCCTTGGCCAGGGTCCCGAGGACATCGCCCACGGACTCGTCTCGGGACAGATGCTCGAGCGTCCACGCGCCCCGACGTCGCCAGTTCGCCGCCTCGGGCCCCGTGCCCGGGACGTTCTGGCGTTCCCGTTCGCCCCAGAGGTCTTCGAGGTCCGCCACGACAATGTCCGCCTGGCTGCGGGCCAGGTGGACGAGGCACCCCTCCAACGCGGCGGCGGTCGTTCGTTCGACGTCCTGGTCCTCGGTCAGACCGAGCCGATGCAGCAGCTGTTCGCGCCAGAGCGCTCGCCGCGTCCGCTCCGCTGCGGCATCACCCGCTGCGAGCACACCCAGGTTCTCGCGCTCCGACACGTCGTCCCCCCACAGGTAGGCGGCAAAGCGCGGCAGGTCATGGGTCGCGAGCGCAGCCAGGGAGAGGGCCGGCGGGTCGGGCAACGGACACTTCTCGGTCGTCTCGAATTCGAAGACCCAGGTGCGCAGGATCCGATCCCGTTCCATCCTGGGCCGGACGCCGTCGGGCACCGTGCCCAGGTCTTCGCCGACCACCACGGTGCTGTGGCGATCCGCTTCGAGGGCCACCAGCGCATGCAGCTCCTCGGCGGCATACGACACGTAGGCCCCGCCGCTCGCACCCTCGGGGATCATGAACAGCCGCTGTAGGCCCATGACATGGTCGAGACGGACGCAGGCGGCGTGACGGAACGCTCGGGCGAGCGCGGCCGACACGAAGCGATACTCGTCCTCGCGCACTCGTTCCGGGTGCAGGGGACGGAAACCCCAGTCCTGACCCAGCGGGAAGAATTGATCGGGCGGCGCGCCCCCATGGACTCCCGGCACGAAGGAGACCGGCGACCACTCCGGGTCGAAACCGCGCGGATGTGAGCCGACGGGAAAGTCCCCGTAGTGCGGACACGACACCGTGGCGTCTACGAGCTGCTCTTGTGCGGCCCACTGGCTATAGAGGTGGTACGTCGTCACCGCGTGGTCGGGCTCTTGGTCGTGTCCGCCTCGGTCATCGCGAGCGCGAAATCGGGCATAGGCCTCGAGTTCGGGGTGCTGCCTCGCAAAGGCTCGGAATCCTGCCTGGCGTCCCGGGAGGCGCCCGTCCTCGGCGCAGCGGGCCATCGGCTCGAGGACCTGACGGATCAGGTGCGCCACCTCCTCGTAGGGAACGAAGGGAGATGAGCGCAGCGCGGCGATGCGTCCTTCGGAGGCCGCCCACTGCTGGCGCGCCTCCCGGCTGGACGCGAACTCGGGGAGCGCCACCGGATCGATGAAGATCTCGTTGTAGGCCAGGCGGCTCACCGGGAGATAGGGACTCGGGTCGGCTCGGGGGGCCTCGAGAAAGGCGGGGTACAGCGGAAGCGTGCCCAACAGGTCGACACCACGCCCGGAGACCCATTCCCCGAGCCGCTTGAGGTCCGAATACGTCCCGATTCCCCAGTCGTGCTCCGAGCGAATGGCATGGACCGGCATGAACGCACCGAGTTGCCTGGGAGAGAGCGGGCTGGTCGGTGCGGCGAGAAGCAATGACGTGTCCGGCGCCCCGATTCCTTCGAGCGTCAGGTGGTGTTTCCCGATCGGGATGGCTCCCCCGGCGACGACCGAGAGGTCGAGGCGAAGCTCGACCCGCTGGCCGCTCGAATCGACCCGCGGTCCGGCGGCGGCTCCGGCGCGCGCGTCGACCAGCGAGGCGCGTCGCACGTCGCCGTTCTCCAGTTCGAGCGTCAGCCACCCGTCGTCGTAGTCCACCGTCGTCGGGAGGGTGGCGACGATGGCCGCTGGTCGGTCGATCCAGTACACCAACACCGGTTCGAGGTGGCGACGCGCCTGTGCCTCGCGCTGCTCGCGCCAGACCTGGTTGGCGGCGCCTGCGGACGCCAGGGGTACCCCGAGCGCATGGAGGAGGGCAACCACGACGTCGACGTCAGCTTCCTGTCGCCGGCCCTCCACGTCCTGGTAGGCCGTCTCAATGCCATGGAGCCGGGCGAGCCCAGCCAGGGCTGCGTCCAGGCTCACGTCTCGGACCCGAGGATGGAGAGGATCCCGCGCGCCGGGATGTCGACCCACGTCGGTCGGCTGTTCATCTCGTAGCTGAGCTCGTAGAGCGCCTTTTCCAGACGGAAGAAGTCGAGCAACTCGGCGACCTGGCCCCGGCTCGAAGGAAGGTAGGGACTGCGCGACGAGACCTCGAGATACGCCTCGAGGAACTGTGACGTGACGGATCGGTGCCAGAACTCGAGCCACAGGTCGCACCGTTCCCGCATCTCCGTCTCGACGGATCTCCCGAATTCAAGGCTGATGCGCAGGGCCGCCGCCTGCCCCGCATAGTGCAGCGAGCGGATCATCCCGGCGAGGTCGAACGCCGCCGGCCGCTTCAGCCTCCGCCATCCGAGCGAACGGCTGGGTTCGCCCTCGAAGTCGATGATGGTGAAGTCCTTGCCGGTCCAGAGCACCTGGCCGAGATGGAAGTCCCCGTGGCAGCGGATGCGGTAGGCGCTGGCGGCACTGGCACTCAGCCGCTGGAGACGCTGGAGGATCTCGCTCTCGCGCTGGAGCACCTCCTTGACCTCTCCACTGGGGGGACCCTTGGCCACCACGTCACGGAGGACCTGACGCGCCAAACCGCGGGCGCCGTGGAAGAGCGCCACCCGGTCTTGGGTCGTCAACAGCTCGGGCGCGAAATCGGGATCGTCCGGAGCCGACGTCAATGCCACGTGGAGCTCGGCCGTCCGGCGCCCGAGGAGCGAGGCCCACTCCAGGTGGGGGCCGACGAACGGATGGGCCAGCACCATCTCCGGAGGATCCTGGCTGACCTCCTCAGTCACCACCGTCACCGGTGGGGTCAGATCACTCGAAGCCAACACGTCCTCGAGACCGTGGGCCAGTGCGTCGACCAGATAGTTCCACCCGTCCCCCTCGTTGGGGACGAACTGTTCGAGGATCGCCACCGTGCCGCTCGGGATCGCGTTGCTCCTGGACCGGTACTGAATGCTTCCCCCAGCCCGTGGTGCGTGCGGGAAATGAGCCCGTTCGGAGAGGAAGCGCCCGACTTCGACTGCCGGGTTGACGCCCTCCTCGTAGCGGCGGATGAACTTCGCGACCGCCGCTTCGTCCAATATGACCGACGAGTTCGACTGCTCGCCCGAGATCACATGCGTGGGGCAATCAGCTCGGACGCAGTCTTCGAAATGGCGCAGCCCGGGGGCTGGATGCCCGCTGAGCTGACCGTGGAGTCCCGGCAGGACCCGCCGCCGCGCCAGCGCGTCCGTCATCGCGGTGACGAATCCGTGCACCTGCACCCCATCGACCAGCACGCCCTCGTCCTCGTTGGTCCGCACGTCGGCCAGGACGGCGTCGGGATGGTACTTGCGCATATCGTCCGCCTCGACGCCCGTCAGGTACGCCACCGGGACCAGGTAGCACTCCGGGGTCCCGACATCGAGCTCGACCTGGACGATCAGCAGGTGCGCGACCGCGGACACCAGTCTCCGGTCCGGGGTGCCACCCGAGGCGGGAGCGGCCGGAATCGGCACGGTGTCGAGAATCGTGGCCGAGGTGATCGACCTCGTCTTCTGCGTGAACCACCGCCGGCCGGCCAGATACGACGGAAGCCAGGCCTCGAGCGTGCGGCGATTCGGCCCGTCGAACACGGCGTCCCAACGGCTCCCCGTCGACAGCTGTGGTCGGTCCTGGACGGGACCCTCGGGATTGCATTCGAGTGAGAACCAGTAGAAGCCATGGGGCCCGAGCGTGATGAAGTAGGGCAGGTCGCCCACGGGCGGGAACTCCTGCATGCCGAAGAGCTCGATCGGCACGGCACCGCGGAGCGATGACAGATCGAGCTCTGCGCACTGCGCGTGTCGCGACAGGTTGAAGACGCACAAGATGCGCTCTTCCCCGTGCTGACGGATGAAGGCAAAGACTTTCCGATTCTCCGGGAAGAGCATCTCGAGCGACCCGAGTCCGAACGCCGTGTAGCGCTGGCGCAACGAAATCAGGCGCTTCATCCACCACAGCAGCGAGCTGGGGTTCTGGGATTGGGCCTCGACGTTGACCGCCTGCGAGTGGTACTGGGGATCCGAGATGACGGGCAGGTACAACTGTTGGGGGTTGGCCGACGAGAACCCCGCGTTGCGGTCACCGTTCCACTGCATGGGCGTCCGCACGGCGTTGCGGTCGCCGAGATAGATGTTGTCGCCCATGCCGATTTCGTCGCCGTAGTAGACGATGGGCGTCCCTGGCATGGACAGGAGGAGCCCGTTCATCATCTCGATCAGCTTGCGGTCGTTGCCCAGCAGGGGCGCCAGTCTCCTGCGGATCCCGACATTGATCCGGGCTTGGGGTTCCTGTGCGTAGGCGCGATACATGTAGTCGCGTTCCTCGTCGGTGACCATCTCGAGGGTGAGCTCGTCGTGGTTTCTGAGGAAGAGCGCCCACTGGCAGTCCGGCGGCGTGGCCGGGATCTCCGCCAGGATGTCCACCATCGGGTAGCGGTCTTCTTGGCGGGCCGCCATGAACATCCGCGGCATCAGCGGGAAGTGGAAGGCCATCTGGCAGATCTCGCCGTCTTTGCCCATGTAGCGGACGGCGTCCTCCGGCCATTGGTTCGCTTCGGCCAGCAGCATGCGTCCCGCGAAACGCTGGTCGATGTGGCTGCGCAGCTGCCGGAGAAACTCGAAGGTCTCGGGCAGGTTCTCGCAGGTCGTGCCCTCGCGGGCATAGAGGTAGGGAACCGCGTCGAGCCTGAGTCCGTCCACGCCCATGGACAGCCAGAAATCGACGACGTCGAGAATGGACTGACGCACCGCCGGGTTGTCGTAGTTCAAGCTGGGTTGGTGCGAATAGAAACGGTGCCAGTAGTAGGCGCCGGCCATGGGATCGAAGGACCAGTTGGACGACTCGAAGTCCTTGAAGATGACCCGCGCCTCGGAGTAACGATCCGACGTGTCACTCCAGACGTAGAAGTTGCGATGGCTGGAGCCCGGACTGGCCCGCCGGGCGCGCTGGAACCACGGGTGCGCGTCAGAGGTATGAGCGAGGACCAGCTCGGTGATGACGCGGATGCCCCGGCGGTGGGCGGCCCGGAGGAACATCCGAAAGTCGCGGAGCGTCCCGTACGAAGGATGGACTTGCCGGTAGTCGGAGATGTCGTAGCCGTCGTCGCGCAAGGGGGACGGATAGAAGGGCAAGAGCCAGATCGCCGTGACGCCCAGCCCCTGGAGATAGTCGAGCTTGTCGATCAGGCCTTTGAAGTCACCGATTCCGTCGCCATTGCCGTCGTGAAACGCCCGAACGTGGAGTTCGTAGATGACCGCTTCCTTGTACCAGTTCGTCGGGCCGGCGACCAGATCGACATCGGCGGACCTCCGCTCACGAGCGACTTCGGTGGTCGTCATCGAACCCCCCGAGGCGAGAGCGGCCGCTGGCTCAGTGCGAAGACATGGCAGGGCACATCAGCGGGGTCGAGACTGACGAAATTGGTCGGCCCGCGCCACACGTAGCGAGCGTCGGACAAAAGGTCGTGGGCCACGTAGGGCGTGTCGTCGACCAAGCCGAGGGCAGCGAGATCGACCGTGACCCAACCCGCCTGGGCGTGGCGATGGTCGAGGTTGACCACCGTGAGCACGATGTCGAGGTCCGGGCCGTCCAGCCGCTCCACCGGGCGCACCTTGGAGTAGGCGATCAGGGCGTCGTTGTCCGTCCCGTGGAACCGCAGGGTGTCGTTGAATTGCAGGGCCTCGTGGTCGCGTCGGATGAGATTGATGGCGGCCACGAAGTTCGCCAGGCTCGTGGGCCCGTCCAGATCCCACGTCTGCATCTCGTACTTCTCCGAATGCAGGTACTCCTCGGAACCGGCCTCCCTCGGCCGATGCTCTTGGAGCTCGAAGACAGGGCCGTAGATCCCGTAGCTCGCCGAGAGGGTGGCGGCCAGCACCAGACGAGCCAGAAAGGCGCCCCGGCCTCCGTGCACGAGCTCCCCCGGGAGGATGTCCGGGGTATTGGGCCACAGGTTCGGGCGGAAATATGCCGCGGTCGCGGGCGCGGTCAGCTGAGCCAGGTACGTCTCGAGCTCCCACTTGGACGTCCGCCAGGTGAAGTAGGTGTACGACTGGCTGAAGCCGATCCGGGCCAGATGCTCCATCACTCTCGGCCGGGTGAACGCTTCGGCCAGGAAGATGACGTCAGGCACCTCGGCCGCGCACGCAGGCGATCAGCCACTCCCAGAAGGCAAACGGCTTCGTGTGCGGGTTGTCGACCCTGAAGATGCGCACGCCCTGATCGACCCAGAACCGCACCACTCCGAGGAGCGCCGACCAGAGCTCGGGCCAGTCCGGTGACTCGAAGTCGAACGGGTAGATGTCCTCGTACTTCTTCGGGGGGTTCTCGGCGTGGCGGATGCTGCCGTCGGGGCTGTGACGGAACCACGACGGGTGCTCGCTGACCCAGGGATGATCCGGCGAGGCCTGGAAGGCCAGGTCGAGGGCAACCTCGATCCCCCGTTGCGCCGCGTCGGCCAACAGACCGCGGAAGTCCTCGAGCGTGCCGAGGTCCGGGTGGATCGACGTGTGACCACCCTCGAGTGCGCCGATGGCCCACGGGCTCCCCACGTCGTTCGCCTTCGCCACGACGGCAGCGTCGCGACCCTTGCGAGCCGTCCGGCCGATCGGATGGATCGGCGGCAGGTAGAGGACGTCGAAGCCCATGCGGGCGACGTAGTCGAGGCGGGCCCGCACGTCGGAGAACGTGCCGTGGGCCGCCCCGCTCGAGGCCGAACGCGGGAACATCTCGTACCAGGAGCTGAAGCGGGCCCGCGCCCGCTCGGCCCACGCCACGTAGGTCTTGGACGTCGTGGCATTGACCGGATCGGACAACGGCCCGAGCAGCAGGGAGAGGCGCTCGGAGCAGAGGACCTGCCCCAGGCTCGGGCCTGTCCCCGCGTCGAATCCGAGCCGGGTCACGACGTCCGCTGGCACCTCGCTCTCGATCCCGCGCCACGCGGTGCGCAGCGAGCCCGCCAGCGCTCGGATCAACGCTCGCTCGCTGGAGCTGGCGCGTCCGGCCGCCGCCTCGAGGAGCAGCGCCCCCTCCTCGAGGGGCAGCACGAGGTCCTGGCCGGCGCCGTCCCGAGCCAGCAACTGCTCGCGCCACCCGGCGAACGCGTCGACCCGGGCCCGCACCGCGAAGCGATAGTGGCCCTGCTCGGCGATCGGGATGGTCCCGTGCCAGCGGTCGTCGTACGAGGGCGTCATCGCCACCGTGGTCCAACTCCCGGCGGACTCGTGGCGATAGCGCAGCTCGCACCAGAGCGGATCATGGCCGTCGACGAACGCGTCGGCTTCGACCCTCAGGCGTTCTCCCACGGTCGCCTTGGCCGCCCGCCGCCCGCCCTCCACCTGTGGTTGGACGTCGCGCACGACGGGTCTCGCCCACTCCCGGGGCAGCGGGATCACGTCCGACGCCAGCGCCTCGACGAGCGCGGTGGGCTCGGGCGGTCGCCCAGCACGGCCGCGGACCCCGGATTGTGTCGGTGCTTGGAACCCCACGATCGGGAACTGCCTCCTCTGTCGTGAGCACGGGTCCACGAGACGACCATGCGGCAACTGCACAAGAAATGTACCGAGCCGGCGTCTGGACGTGTCGTGAACTGTTGTGACCAGTTCGTGAAATCTGCGAAGGCTGGCGGCGCAGCCTTCATCCCGGAAACGCAGTGGGGATCTCATGCTCACCCGCCGCGTGTGCCGCTTCCTCACCGCGACTCGAGTCGCTCTGGCGAGCCCGCCTGCCCGTCCGATCGGCCCGTGCCGTCATGCCGTGTGTGTGGCGCCGGGGGCGGTGAGGAGCAACCTCAGTGTGCGGCGGGCGCGCCCGCGTCGGCGAACACCCGCACCAGCTCCGCACAGAAGATATCGAGGTCCTCGGGTTTTCGGCTCGTGATCAGCGTATTGGGGCCGTTGGTGCAGGCGACCACCGCCTCGTTGACCCAGGACCCGCCTGCGTTGCGGATATCGGTCTGCAGGCTGGGCCACGACGCGAGTGTCCGCCCTCGGACCACGTTGGCTTCGACCAGCGTCCAGGGCCCGTGGCAGATGACCGCGGCGGGCTTGCCCGCCTCGAAGATCGACTGGACGAAACGCACGGCGGCGGCGTCGGTACGGAGCTGGTCGGGATTGGCCACCCCGCCGGGGAGCACCACGCCGTCGTAGTCGTCCACGTCCAACGCGTCCGTGGTGACGTCGACCCGAAAGAGGTCGCCCTTGTCGAGGTGGTTGTAGGCCTGGACGGGTTCGTTGGTCGGAGCCGCCAGAACCGCGTGTCCACCGGCCTGCGCCACCTCTTTCCATGGCTGCGTCAATTCGACCTGCTCGACACCCTCGTTGGCGACGAGAAACGCGATGGTTTTGCCGACGAGTTCATCAGCCATTGGCTTCTCTTCCTTCCCGGGCCCAGTTCCACCCTTTCCATGTGCGTGCATAGGGTTGCTACCCCCGAGGCCGGGTCCTAAACGAGTTGCTACGCCGCGTCGGGTGGTCCCGGAATGACGTTTGCCCCCCGTTTCACGAGGGCATTCCTCAGAGAGAGGCCTTCGAGAGAGGCCGGCAATGCGATCACGATCGGATCGCTGAAAGAAGGCAGGGGTATGCCCGAATCTGACGACTCAGCGCAGTCGGAAAAGGCCAAGTTCGACGAGGTCATGGAGACCGAAGAGCATCCGCATCCCAACCGACGCGAGCACGCCAAGGCCGATCCCCGGCCCGACGACGACGAGCTCGAACGCCGGACCGAGATCGAACGCTCGGAGGTCGGTCTGCCCGAGGAGGACGACACCTGACCTCGGGCCGAGGTCAG
>CAVSCV010000004.1:0-37492 GCA_963726545.1 uncultured Acidimicrobiaceae bacterium
GGCGGTGACGCGCACGCCGAAGGCCTGCTCGACGGCGAGGCGCACGTCGATCTTGGTGGCCCGCGGGTCGACGATGAAGGTGTAGACGCTGCGGTCCATGAGCGCATAGCTCTTCTCGGAGACCACCGGGCGGATCAGGACGGACATGGCGTCACGCATCGGTTCCGGCCTCCTCGTTCGCAGCATCGGTCTCGGCGTCGGTCGTCGGTCTCGTCGGCGGCCGGCAGCTCGACTTCCGCCTCGGCCTCCACCGCCTCGAGCGCCTTCTCGGCGTCCGCGGCGGCCGCCTTCGCCTTCCTGGTCGCCGCGGCCTTCTGCGCCGGCGGCCTTCTCGGCCGTCGTGGCCGCCGCCTTCTTGGCCGGGGCCTTCTTGGCCGGCGCCGCCTCGACCTCGTCCTCCTCGACGCACGTGGGTGCCCGAGAAGTCCGAAGGACCGGCCGGCAGGGTGCGGTCGGAGAAGACCAGCAAGTGGCCCCGGATCACGTCGTGGGCCGAGAGCTCGCCGAAGGTCGTTGTTGCACCTGGGGCAGGTTGGCGAACGAGCGCTCCACGGCCAGCTCGTCCTGGGCGACGACGACCAGCACGGTGCCGCTGAGGCGGAGCTTGCGGATGATCGTGGCGGCGTCCTTGGTCTTGGGCGCCTCGATCTTCCAGTCGTCGATCACGGTGATGTGCCCGATCTCGGCCCGGTCGCTCAGGGCGGACAGCAGGGCCTGGCGGACCATCTTCTTGGGGGTGCGCTGGGCGTAGCTGCGGGGCTTGGGCCCCAGCGCCACGCCTCCTCCGATCATGGAGGGCGAACGGCTGCTGCCCTGGCGGGCCCGGCCCGTCCCCTTCTGGCGGAACGGCTTGGCCCCACCCCCGCGGACCTCGGAGCGGGTCTTGGTCGACTGGGTGCCCGAGCGGGCGGCGGCCAGCTGGGCCGTGACCACCTGGTGCAGCAGCGCCCGGTTGGGCTCGAGCCCGAAGACCGTCGGCTCCAGGTCGACCGTGCCCAGGTCGTGCCCCGCCGCGTTGCGATGCGGGGCGGTGCGGGTCGCCGGTGCCGGGCGCTCCTTCTTCTTGGTGTCGGCCAGCACCGTGCCGGTGCGGGCGGTGTGGGCGGTGTCGGTGACGCTCATCGCCCGCCCGCCTTGGTCGGGGTCTTCACGGAGTCACGCAGCACGACCACGCTGCCCCGGGCGCCGGGCACGGCCCCCTTGACCAGCACGAGCTCGCGCTCGGGGTCGGCCGAGACCACCACGAGGTTCAGCGCGGTCACCTGGTTGCCGCCGAGCTGGCCGGCCATCTTGGTGCCCTTGAAGACGCGGGACGGGGTGGCGCAGGCGCCGATGGAGCCGGGGGCCCGGTGGTGGCCGTGGTTGCCGTGCGACCCGCCCTGGCCCTTGAAGTTGTGGCGCTTCATGCCGCCGGCGAAGCCCTTGCCCTTGCTGACCGCGATGGCGTCGACCCGCTCGCCGGCCGCCCAGAGGTCGGCCGCCAGCTCCTGGCCCACGGCGTACTCGCTCACGTCGTCGAGGCGGAGCTCCACCAGCTTGCGGCCGGGGTTCACCCCCGCCTTGGCGTAGTGCCCGATCTGGGGCTTGGTCAGGGTGGAGTTACGCCGGAAGCCCCAGGTCACCTGCAGGGCGGAGTAGCCGTCGCTCTCGGGCGTCTTCACCTGGACCACGCGCACGGGCGCGACCTTGAGCACCGTCACCGGTATGGCGCGGTTCTGGTCGTCCCAGACCTGGGTCATGCCGACTTTCTCGCCGACGATGGCCTTGGTAGCCACGTGTCCTCTTTCTGCTCTCCGGCGTCGTAGGTCTCCCTGCGCACGCCAACGCTCCGCCCGGGAATCCCGAGCGGAGCGCTCGAATGGTTCGGCGTGAGGTACCGGCCGGAGCCGACGTTCACGCACGTCTGTTGTCGCTGCAGCACCGAAGTACCGCTGAAAAGCCCTCCTGGGCTGCCGAAATGGGCGGCCCGCGAGGTTACACCATGGGTCCGGCCCCCTGCCAGGCGTCCGGCGGGGAGACGGGGTTGCCCGCCGTCAGGCGCGTCTGGATCTTGATCTCGATGTCCACGCCGGCGGGCAGGTCGAGGCGCTGGAGCGAGTCGACCGTCTTGGGCGTGTGCTCGACGATGTCGACCAGGCGCTTGTGCACCCGCATCTCGAAGTGCTCGCGCGAGTCCTTGTACTTGTGGGGCGAGCGGATGACCGTGTAGCGGTGCTTGTCGGTCGGCAACGGCACCGGCCCCAGGACCTTGGCCTGGGTGCGCAGCACCGTCTGCACGATCTTCTCCGTCGACTGGTCGAGGATCTCGTGGTCGTAGGCCTTCAGCCTGATGCGGATCTTCTGCTTCGGGCCGTCGGCCATGTGTCGCCGTTCTCGTTCCTGCGTTGGGGGTCGGGACTACTTGAGGATCTTGGTGACGTAGCCCGAGGCCACGGTACGGCCACCCTCGCGGATGGCGAAGCGCAGGCCTTCCTCCATGGCGATCGGCTTGCCCAGCTCGACCGTCATCTCGGTGTTGTCGCCGGGCATGACCATCTCGGTGCCCTCGGGCAGCGAGATGGTGCCGGTCACGTCGGTGGTCCGGAAGTAGAACTGGGGCCGGTAGTTGGTGAAGAACGGCTTGTGGCGGCCGCCCTCGTCCTTGCCCAGGACGTAGACCGTGGCCTCGAACTCGGTGTGCGGCGTGATGGAGCCGGGCTTGGCCAGGACCTGGCCCCGCTCGACCTCTTCCTTCTTGGTGCCGCGCAGCAGGGCGCCGATGTTGTCGCCCGCCCGGCCCTCGTCGAGGAGCTTGCGGAACATCTCGACGCCGGTCACCGTCGTCTTCTGGGTGTCCATGAGGCCGACGATCTCGACTTCCTCACCCACCTTGACCTGGCCCTGCTCGACCTTGCCGGTCACGACCGTGCCACGGCCGGTGATGGACATGACGTCCTCGACCGGCATGAGGAAGGGCTTGTCGATGTCACGCTCGGGCTCGGGGATGTAGTCGTCCACCGCGTCCATGAGCTCGACGATCTTCTCGCTCCACTCGGGGTCGCCCTCGAGCGCCTTGAGGGCGGAGACCCGCACCACCGGGGTGTCGTCACCGGGGAAGTCGTACTGGGTGAGGAGCTCGCGCACCTCCATCTCGACCAGCTCGAGCAGCTCCTCGTCGTCGACCATGTCGGCCTTGTTGAGGGCGACCACGATGTAGGGCACGCCCACCTGGCGGGCCAGCAGCACGTGCTCACGGGTCTGGGGCATCGGGCCGTCGGCCGCGGAGACCACCAGGATGGCGCCGTCGATCTGGGCGGCGCCGGTGATCATGTTCTTGATGTAGTCGGCGTGGCCCGGCATGTCGACGTGCGCGTAGTGGCGCTTGTCGGTCTCGTACTCCACGTGGGCGATGGTGATCGTGATGCCGCGCTGCTTCTCTTCGGGCGCCTTGTCGATCTCGTCGAACTTGGTGAACGACGTGTTCGGGTTCTTTTCCGAGAGCACCTTGGTGATGGCAGCCGTCAGCGTCGTCTTGCCATGGTCGATATGGCCCATCGTCCCGACGTTCACGTGTGGCTTGTTGCGCTCGAACTTCTGCTTGGCCATCGCCTCGCTACTCCCTGCTTCTCGAAGGGATCACGGTGATCCCGACTCTTTCGTACTTTCTCTGTCTTTCTGTCTTTGGACCTGCTGTACGACTCGGTCGTGGTCCTGTGTACTGCGTCTGTTGCTGTGATCCGGTGGGACCGGGACCGCTCCGGCGGCCCGCCCCTGGCCGACGTCCGGTCGATCCCCGCTCTATTCCCCGGTGGCCCGGGCGATGATCTCCTTGGAAATCGACTCCGGCACCTGGTTGTACGAATGGAACTGCATCGTGTACGTGGCGCGGCCCTGGGTGCGCGAACGCAGGTCAGTAGAGTAGCCGAACATATCGGCGAGTGGGACAAGCGCCTTCACGACGTGGCTGGTCCCCTGCTGATCCATGCCTTCCATCCTGCCTCGCCGCGAGGAGAGGTCGCCGGTGACCGCGCCCAGGAAATCGTCGGGCACCGTGACCGTGACTTCCATGACCGGCTCGAGCAGCACCGGGCTGGCCGCCCGGATCGCCTTCTTGACCGCCATGGAACCGGCGATCTTGAAGGCCATTTCCGAGGAGTCCACGTCGTGGTACGACCCGTAGGTCAGCGTGACCCGCACGTCGACCGTCGGGTAGCCGGCCAGGATGCCCGAGGTGAGCGCCTCTTGGATGCCGGCGTCGACCGAGGGGATGTACTCCTTGGGGATGACGCCGCCGCTGATCTTGTCGATGAACTCGTAGCCGCCACTCGGGCCGGTCGGCTCGACGCTGATGACCACGTGGCCGTACTGGCCACGGCCACCGGTCTGGCGGACGTACTTCTCCTCGATCTTCTCCACGGCCTTGCGGATGGTCTCGCGGTAGGCCACCTGGGGCTTGCCCACGTTGGCGTCCACGCTGAACTCGCGCAGCATCCGGTCGACCAGCACCTCGAGGTGCAGCTCGCCCATGCCCGAGATCACCGTCTGGCCCGTCTCCTCGTCGGAGCGGACGCGGAAGGTCGGGTCCTCCTCGCTCAGGGCGTAGAGGGCGCGGGACAGCTTGTCCTGGTCGGCCTTGGTCTTGGGCTCGACGGCGACGTGGATCACCGGCTCGGGGAACGTGAGCGACTCGAGCTGGATCGGGTGACCGGGGTCGGAGAGGGTGTCGCCCGTCGTCGTGTTCTTGAGGCCGACGACCGCCACGATGTCGCCGGCGTAGACGGCGTCCTTGTCCTCGCGGTGGTTGGCGTGCATCTGGAGGATGCGGCCGACCCGCTCCTTCTTGTCCTTGGTCGTGTTGGAGAGCGAGCCGCCCTTGGCCAGGGTGCCCGAGTAGACCCGGATGTAGGTGAGCTTGCCGACGAAGGGGTCGGTCATGATTTTGAAGGCGAGGGCCGAGAAGGGCTCGCTGTCGTCGGCCTTGCGCTCCATCAGGTCATCGAGTGTGACCGGGCCGGTGGCCCTCGGTCGGGGGCAGGTCGAGGGGAGAGGGCAGGTAGTCGATGACGGCGTCGAGCATGGGCTGGACGCCCTTGTTCTTGAAGGCGGACCCGCACAGGACGGGCACCACGGCGGCGGCCAGGGTGGCCGTGCGCAGGGCGCGCTTGAGGTCGTCGGCCGTGATGGGCTCCTCGGCCAGGTACTTCTCCATGATGACGTCGTCGAAGTTGGAGACCACGTCGATGAGCTGGTGGCGGGCGTCCTCGGCATCGGCCGCCATGTTGGCGGGGATGTCGAGGGTCTCCCACTCCTCGCCCATGTCCGATGACCAGACGAGGGCCTTCTCCTCGAGCAGGTCGACCACGCCCTTGAACTCGGACTCGGCGCCGATGGGCAGCTGAATCACGGCGGGCAGGGCGTCGAGGCGGTCGCGGATCATTTCCACCGTGCGCTCGAAGTCGGCGCCGATGCGGTCCATCTTGTTGACGAAGCAGATGCGCAGGCACGTTGTACTTGTTGGCCTGGCGCCACACCGTCTCGGTCTGGGGCTCCACGCCGGCCACGGCGTCGAAGACGGCCACGGCGCCGTCGAGGACGCGCAGCGACCGCTCCACCTCGACCGTGAAGTCGACGTGGCCCGGGGTGTCGATGATGTTGATCCAGTTGTCGCGCCAGCTACAGGTGGTGGCGGCGGACGTGATCGTGATGCCGCGCTCCTGCTCCTGGACCATCCAGTCCATGGTGGCGGCGCCTTCGTGCACCTCGCCGATCTTGTAGTTACGGCCGGTGTAATAGAGGATGCGCTCGGTCGTGGTGGTCTTGCCCGCGTCGATGTGGGCCATGATCCCGATGTTGCGGGTCTTGGCGAGCGGGAAGTCGCGTGTGGGGAGGGCTTCAGCCATCGTTTGATCCTGTGACTGCTGTGGGGATTGATACGGGAACGGGTACTGCGGGGCCGGCCGGAACGGGCGTGTCCACTACCAGCGGTAGTGGGCGAAGGCGCGGTTGGACTCCGCCATCTTGTGCATGTCCTCGCGCCGCTTCACCGAGGCGCCGACGTTGTTGGCGGCGTCGAGGATCTCGTTGGCCAGGCGCTCGGCCATCGTCTTCTCACGCCGCTGGCGCGAGTACGTGGTGAGCCAGCGGATGGCCAGGGTGGTGGCCCGGCGGGGACGCACCTCGACGGGGACCTGGTAGGTGGCGCCACCGACGCGGCGCGACTTGACCTCGACCTCGGGCCGGGTGTTCTCGACGGCCCGCTTGAGCTGGGCCACCGGGTCGCCGCCCGACTTCTCCTGCACCTGCTCGAGGGCGTTGTAGACGATGCGCTCGGCCAGCGTGCGCTTGCCCCTCGAGAGGATCTTGTTGACGAACTGCGTCACCAGGACGGAGCGGTAGACGGGGTCCGGGGCGAGCTCGCGCCGGGTGGCGGGACCGTTACGGGGCATCGACTATGACTCCTTCTTCGCGCCGTAGCGGCTGCGGGCCTGGCTGCGCTCGCGCACGCCCGACGTGTCGAGGGCGCCGCGCACGACCTTGTAGCGGACACCGGGAAGGTCCTTCACACGGCCGCCACGGACCAGGACGATGGAGTGCTCCTGGAGGTTGTGCCCGACACCGGGGATGTAGGCGGTGATCTCGACGCCCGAGCTGAGGCGGACACGGGCCACCTTGCGCAGGGCCGAGTTCGGCTTCTTGGGGGTGGTGGTGTAGACGCGCGTGCAGACGCCCCGCCGCTGGGGCGCGCCCTTCAGGGCGGGCGTCTTGGACTTTGTCACCTTGGCCTCTCGTCCTTTGCGGACGAGCTGGGCAATTGTGGGCACGCGCTACCTCTCGATACGAAAAATGTGAACGCCACGTGACGCAGTCGCGCTGGGCCGAAGCCCGCACATGG
The DNA here is from genome assembly GCA_963726545.1 of uncultured Acidimicrobiaceae bacterium. Taxonomy (GTDB): domain Bacteria; phylum Actinomycetota; class Acidimicrobiia; order Acidimicrobiales; family RAAP-2; genus Bog-473. The sequence goes on from CAVSCV010000004.1 coordinate 6,872, forward strand.
CAGGTAGAAGATTGTAGCGGCTGCCTGGGCCTCTCACAATCGCGGCGGGGTCGATCTTCCGCCTGGCGGCGGCTCGCCGCCCCGCTCCGGGCCACCCTGGAGCCGGCGGGGTTCCCGGCCCGCCCCCTGACCGCCTCCTTTACACCGGCTCTGGAGGCATGCGAGGCTCCCCGCGTGACGAGCGCCCAGGGCCATGGCGATGCCGGGGCAGCGCCCAGGGCCATGGCGACGCCGGGGGCAGCGCCCAGGGCCATGGCGACGCCTGGGGCAGCGCCCAGACCCTGGCGATGGTGCTCACGCACAACGCGCCCGAGTCCCTGCGGCGCTGCCTGAGCGCCATCGCCGGCCAGAGCGAGCCGCCGGCGGGAGTCCTCGTGGTGGATATGGCCAGCACCATGCCCGTCGAAGCCTCGAAGCTGGAAGTCTCGATCCCCCTCAGCGTCGTCCGCTCGGACGAGAATCTCGGCCCAGCCGGAGGCTGGGCGCTCGCCTTTCGCAAGTTCCTCGAGGGTCCCTACGCCTTCGCCTGGGTGATGGACGATGACATGGTGCCCGAGCTCGACTGCCTGGCTCAGCTCTGGCTGAAGGCGGCCAAGCACGAGGAGCCGCCCTTCGTCTTCCCGCTGGCCGAGCAACGCGACGGCTCGATCCACCAGTGGGGGTCGTGGTGCGCATTTCTGATCGCCAAGGAGATTGTCCGCTCGGTCGGCCTCCCCAACGCCGATCTGTTCTGGTGGACGGAGGACAGCGAATACTGCCAGTGGCGCATCCCACAGGCCGGGCACCCACGCCGCACCGCTCGCAAAGCGGCGGTGCGACACGATGGCATCCGGCAGCGGGACTCGATTCCCACCTGGAAGTACTACTACGAGACCCGAAACTCGATTTACTTCCACTTTCACGTCATGCACCGCACCGGCCGGTTTCCCCGCAACTTCTCGCGTCTGCTTGGCCGGGCCTTCTTGAAGGAGCGCTCGGGCTACGTGAAGCGCACCGGCGCCATCATCCGAGGGGTCGGGGACGGCGTCCGGGGCCGTCTCGGCATCCGCTACCCGGTGACGCCGATGAGCGAACGCTCATCCCGCACGTAGTCCTCGACCACGTCTCTGCCCTCTGGGCGTGGGCCGGAGCCCGGGCCACGAGCTCAGGAAGTGCCCGGGCGCACCTCTCCCGTCACCGACACCCAGTGGCCTCCGTTGACGTGGAGCGTCGAGTTCTTGGAGACATGGCCGGACGATCCGTATCCATGGATGGCGTCATTGGTGAAGACAGCGTTCGATCGGCTCACCAAGTGATACACGGGCTCATGTACGGTCCCGCCCCGGAAGTGGAGGACCGAGTTCTCGATGTTGACGTTCGCTCCCCCGAGTTGGACGCAGGCGACCTCGACGCTGGCGCCGCAGTCGAGCACGTCGGCGACGAAGTTGATGGGGCCCCGCTGATGAGTCCGGCTCTTCCGGGCGTTGTAGACGAGGACGGCGTCACCCCCAGTCGGCTTGCCCATGGCGCAGTGGGTCACGGTGATGTCATGGGTGTGGGGACCATCGCTCGCGCCTCCGTTGGCAAAGAAGAGCCCTCCACCTGAAGAGGTGCAGCCGTCGATCGTGACGTTGTCAGAACCCTCGTTCGATTGATCCGCCTCGACGTCGAACGTGTTGAGGCCGGGATTCTCGACCACCAGGTCGCTGATCTGCGCCCCCGAGACCGAGGCCAGGGTCACGGCTTGGCGCCCTGCGCCGGCGATGGTCACGCCGTCGATGACGACATTGGTCGAGGCGTTGATGATCTGGCCCGAGAGGTGGTCAGCACCGCCGCGCAGCGGCGACAGCGTGATCCCGTCCCCCAGCGGGTTCGTGATGGTGACGCCCTTGATGCTGACGCCCTTGGTCCCCTGCACGTCGATGCCGGCGGCGAACGCCCCCCAGGGGTGGTAACCCCCGGGGTTCTGGGCGGTGATCTTCATGGCCTCGAGCGTGAGGTTGCTTCCGCCCACGATGGTGAAGATCGCGCCCAGCTTGAGGTTGGCCTTCTTCGGGTTCCCGGGCGGGAGGGCGACCTTGCTGGTGAAAGTCCCGCCATAGATGGTGAGGCCCTGGGGATTCTTCAGCTTCAGTCCCTTGTCGACCTGGTAGCAGGCCTGGGCGCCCACCAGCACCGTCGAGTTGTCGGGGAGCTTGTGCAAGAAGTGCTTCAGCGGGCCGGTCACGTCCTTGGAGCAGTCGGCGGGGATGGATGCGGGCACCGACACCGTGGTGCCGGTCGGCGCCGGTACGGGGGCCGATCCCCCCTGCAGCGGGCCCAGGGGCCCGGCGGTCGACGCGTCGGGGACCTGGACGGGCGGCGCCGAGGTCGTGGTGGTCGTGCTCTTGGCCGTGGTCGGCGGCGCGGACGACGACGTGGTCGGCCCATCGCTACTGCACGATGCGGCCACGAGCGCCAGCCCGGCAACCACGGTGACAATCGCCAGAGTGCGACGACGGGGACCGATGGGCACGGCGGTCGACGCTAGCCCGGGCTGGTTCCTGGACATCCGCGCCACGCTCATGTCACACAAGATGCCCGCCGACCCCTCGGGTTCCGTAATGGACTCATGAGGATCTCGTGAGGGTTTCGTGGGACACAGGGGTGGGGCGGTACGGGGCGATCGATGCGGCGGGCCGCGTTGACGTGGTGCGGGCCCCAGTGCGGTGTTGGCCTCAGTCCGACCCCCGGCCCAGGTCCGGGCGGCATTTTCGGGGTGGCCGCCGCCAGGCGGCGGCTCGCCGCCCCGGTTCTAGGCCGCCCTGGTTCCGGCGAGCCTCCCGGCCCGATCCTCTGGGCCGCCCCGCCCGCTCGGCCCGCCGTCCCGCCCGCCGGGAGCGGGGCGGTACCCGGGTGCCCGGGGTGCTGGCGGCACGCAGCGTGGCCCACCAGCGGTGGAAGCGGGCGAAGGCCAGGGGTAGCACGCCGTCGGAGTAGAAGGCCAGGACCACGGTGCCCGCCCCGATGAAGATGTCCTCGGCGTTGCCGGGCAGGAAGCCCAGGGCCAGGCCGCCGGCCAGGGCGCCCGAGCAGACCGAGGCGCCACCGATGGCCACCACGGCCAGGATGAGCAGGCTCTCGAACATCTCGAAGTCGGTGCCGCTGGCCACCGAGGAGGCCGCGCCGAGGAAGGCGCCGGCCAGCCCGGCCATGGCGGCCGAGAGGGTGAAGACGAGCAATTTGGTCGTGGTCAGCGAGAGGCCGAGGGTGGCGCAGGCCGCCTCGGAGTCCTTGGTGGCCACCAGCACCCGGCCGAAGGGGCCCCGGCGCAGGGCCAGGAGGCCGATGGAGAAGAGGGCGAAGACGGCGGCCAGGAAGATGGTGAAGGCCTTGGGCGAGCTGAGGTCGAGGCCGAAGAGGTCGGGTTTGGGGACGACGACCGAGCCGTTGAAGCCGAAGATGGCCGACCAGGGGAAGATCACGTTGTCCAGGGCGGCGGCGAAGGCCATGGTGGCCAGGGCCAGGTAGAGGCCGCGGATGCGCAGGACGAAGAGGACCACGACGGCGCCCACGGCGCCCGGGAGGGCGGCGGCGACCAGGAGGCCGAGGACCGAGCCGTGGTGCCCGAAGCGGTACATGGCGAAGGCGCCCAGGCCGGCGAAGGTCAGCTGGCAGATGGAGGTGTAGCCGCCCCAGCCGGTGAGCGGGACCAGGCTGAGGCAGACCAGGCCGAAGGCCAGGCCGATCCCGAGCTTGATGACGCTCGAGGGCCCCATGAACGAGACGGCCACGGCGGTGGCGACGACGAGCAGGACCCCACCTTGGACCGAGCGCACGAAGGAGGCGGGCGCCAGCGGGGCGTGGCGCTGGGGCGTGCCGCTGCGCAGGCGGTGGGCGGGGACGAGCAGGAGGGCGACGAAGAGGATGATGCTCGGCACCGAGAGCGCCAGGCCCTGGACCGGCGTCGAGGTCCAGAAGGAGCCGGCGGCCGGGATGTAGCCGACGACGTAGGCCGAGGCGAGGCCGACGAACAGGGCGCCGACGAAGGTGCGGGGCAGGTTGTTGAGGCGCCCGATGACCGCCGCCGCGTAGGCGTCGATGACGAGCAGGGTCAGGATGAGCGGCTGAAGCTGGAGCTTGGGGGCGACCAGGATGCCGGCCACCGACGCCAGCGAGGCGCCCATGGCCCAGCTGAGGGTGGAGAGCCGGCTGGGCCGGCCGCCGAAGAGCCCGATGAGGTTGCGGTTGTCGACCACGCCGCGCATGGCGATGCCCGTCCGGGTCTGGAACAGGAACAGGCGGAGACCGATGGCGATGAGCAGGGCGGCGGCGACGGTGATGACCTCCTCCCAATCGACGTGCACGCCCAGGACGTTGAAGCCGCCGAAGCCGAAGAACTGCGGGACCACCCGGGCCGTGGGCTTCCAGATCACGTTGTTGACCAGACCGAAGAGGAGCAGGGTCAGGCCGACCGTCACGGCCAGTGCGGTGGCGACGTTGTTGGGGTCCATCCACTGGATGACGCCCCGCTCGATGACGGCACCGAGCAGGGGGGCCAGCACGAAGACGGTGAGGGCGAAGCTGAGGGCGGTGTTGAGGTGCCAGCCGACCGAGAGCTGCCAGTACACGAAGGCCATGCACATGCCGATGGCGCCGTGGGCGATGTTGAAGATGCCCGAGGTGGCGTAGGTGACGACGAGGCCGCTGGCGGCGACGGCGTAGGCGGCGCCGAGGACGATGCCGATGATGGTGAACTCGAGGAACTCGTGCATGACTAGTACTGCAGGTAGCCGCTGTTGCAGTCGTAGGAATTGGGCGCTGACGGGTAGACCCGCTGGAAGGTCCCGTTCTCGATCTTCATGTAGAAGAAGCACTTCGACGGGATCTTCTGGCCGATGTTCACTGGCGGCGTGACCCCGCCCCCCGTCCAGTTGGTGATGCCCTGGAGCTGGGTGATGACGGCGGCCCGGGTGAGGTCGGGGCCGGCCGCCTTGGCCGCCTGCTCGAAGGCCAGGCCGGCCGACCAGGCCAGGATGGCGAAGATGTCCTGGTGGTACCCGGGGGCGACCCGGTTCATCCAGCTCTCCATCAGCTGGAGGCCCGGGTTGGCACTCGCCTCCTGATAGGCCGCCGTGGCCGACATGAGGACGAGGTCGCCGTTCGACTCGGGTGCGGTCTGCTGCGCGAACTGGGGCGAGTACTCCTCGGAGAACCAGTCGACCACCTGGGGGGCGTAGTTGGCCTGTTGCATGGCCTGGAGCAGGCGCTCGGCGGAGGAGGCGTCGGAGTACTCGGTGACGTACTGGGCGCCCGCGCTCTGCATGGCCTGCACGTTGGTGGCGTAGTTGGCGTTGGTCGGCGTCGTCGACTCGTCGTAGACGTAGTGGAAACCGATGCTCTGGTTCGCGGCCACCTCGTGCTCGGCCTGGGTCTGGGTGGCCGAGACGTTGAGGTAGATCATCGCCGCCTTCGAGATGGCGTTCGGATAGGTCGCCTTGAGGTAGTTGCCCGGTCCGAGCGGCCAGTAGTGGGCGTTGCCGGGGCTGGCGCCGAAGATGTCGGCCGTGGTGCCGGCGGCCGCCGTCGAGACCTCGGCCGCCATGTCGGGGATGCTGCAGGCCGAGACGGCCTGGGCGCTGCCGTCGTCGAAGCCCGACGCGTTGCCGACCATGGCGAAGTCGCTCGAGCAGGCCTGCTGGGCGTCGGCGTAGTTCTGCCCCGAGTCGTTGCCGTCGTCGAAGGGCTGGACCTTGACCTGGCGGCCGCAGATGCCCCCGGTGCTGTTGACGTAGGCGGCCCAGGCCTCGGTGGCCTGCTGGGCGCTCTGGGTCAGGCCGGGAGCGACCCCGCTGATGCTGGCGATGTTCCCGACGGTGATGGTGTTGGCCGTGACGCCGGGGGCGGTGGCTCCTCCGTTCCCGCCGGCCGGCATCTGGTTGCCGTTGGCGCCGCAGGGCCCGGCTCCGCCGCTGGCGGCCGGGCCGGCCGCTCCTCCGGGCCCCGAGGACGGGCCGGTGGCGATGGCGGCATGACCGGGGGCGCCCGCGGTCCCGCTCGAGCCGCCGGAGCCGCCGGTGCCGCCGGCGCCCAGGGCGAGGGAGGCGGGGTTGCAGGGAGCGGTGGTCGACGTGGTCGTGGTCGACGACGAGCTCGACTTGGCGGCCGTGGTCGACGTCGTGCTGGCGGCGGCGCCTGCTGCTGCTCCAGCTGCGGGTGCTGCGGTGGTGGTCGTGGTGCTGGCGCAGCCGCTCGAGTCGGCCCCGAGGGCCTGGGCGCCCGTCGCCGTGCCGGTCCCCGAGGCCGAGCGCCCGCCGTTGGCTCCCTGAGCCAGGGAGGCCTGCGTCCCGGTCAGTCTCGACCCGCAGGACGAGGCGCAGACGGCGCCACGGCGACAGCCAGCATCACCGCCGCTCGTGGACGGCGGCGACCGTTGGGGATCCTCACAAGACGCGCTCCCGCTCCCCTTCTTCGGCCCGGCGCTTCTCGTCCAATGTCTTGAGGACCCGCTCGAGCCGGTCCACCGAGCGGACGATGGCCAAGGCGTTGCGCCGGTCCTCTTCGAGCTGGCGCATGTTCCAGGCCGTGTGCAGCAGGATGCCGCCGGCGATGACGAGGGCCACGCCGAGCAGACCGCCCGAGATCAGGTAGGGGATCTCCTGGTACTGGTACGCGCTGTGGGCGGCGCCGTACCAACCGAGCAGGATGCAGACGAAGCCGAAGACGATCATGCCATGCCGATGAGCTCGAGCCAGCGGCGCAGGTTGGGCCCACCGCCCTTCCGACGGGCCCGCTCGACGACCGCGGCCAGACGGCCGAGCCGGGTCTCGACCGGTGTGGCGCCGGCGTTCACGACGTCTGTGTCGGTGCTCGGCCCCGTGCCGGTGCTCGGCCCCGTGCCGGTGCCGGTGTTGGTGCCGTTGGCCGGACCCCGCCCCGCCTGAGGCGCCGACGCACGCGTACCGAAAAGGTTCATGAGGGTGGACCTCCGAAGTCCGAGATCTCGTCGGCGTTGGCCGCGAAGCGTTCGAGGAGCGGATCGCCGTCGGCACAGGACGACGAGCCGAGGAGGCGGGTCGCGTCGTCGACCCTTCGGTAGGCGAAGGCCAGCGCTGCCGCGGCGAGGACGCCGAGGAGGACGAGCGCGGCCCCGATGCCCTTGAAGGCGGGCGAGATGGCCGAGGTCGGGAGGGCCGACTGCACGGACGGGCCGGCTCCGCTCGCGCCCGATGGCGAAGACGGTGAGGACGAACTCGTCGGTTCGAACGAGCTGCCGCTGCCCGAGTCACCCGTGAAGGTCCCCGCGGTGCCGGTGTTGCCGGTGAACGACGGGCCGGACCCGTTCGAGCCCGATGAGGAGGAGGTCGAGGCGCCCGATGAGCCCGACCCACTGTTGCCGGCGTCCGCGGTGAACGGCGGCGAGGCGGTGGAGCTCACCTGGACGGCCGCCAGCTCGAGGGTGAGTTGCTGGTCGTTCGGCAGGGCCACCGGCAGCTGCGACGTGAAGGAGGACGGGAAGAGCGACGCGAATTGGTTGGCGGCGGCATCGAGCGTCTTCAGGTCGATGGTGAGGGTGAGGCCCTGGAGCGTGCGGCTGGCCGATGCGCCGGTGCTCGTGTCGGTGGCGTTGTTCACCGACATGGAGATCCCGAGCTCGTTGAGCAGCGTGTTGATCGTCGAGATGGGCAGCGACAGGGGCGCCGCGTTCCCGTCCGCCTGCACTCCGTTGGCGTTGACGGTCACCGGCACGCCGGCGATGGACATGTTCTCGATCTGCGTCGAGCCGGTCAGCTTGCCGGTGGTGCCGTCCGAGCTTGCGGTCGCCGTCGAGGTGACTGCGCCGATAGTGATGAATCCGCCGAGCAACGACACGCCGCTGTCGGTCGCCGTGGCGTCCGCCGTCGCCGTCGTGCTCGGCGCCGACGAAGAAGACGTGGCCGACATGGTGCCGACGCCCACGAGAGAGGAGGTGCTGGCGAGCGGGTTGCCCGACCCGCTGGGCGCGGTCGGCGTGGAGCCGCTCGAACCGCCTGTGGGCGCGTCGTCGCCGAGGGTGGCGCTGGCCGTGTTGCCGTTGGCCGTGCTCTGGGCGTCCATGTTCACGCCGACTTCGTCGGTGTTGGACGTGTTGGGCGTCTGGGGGTACTCGCTGGCGGCCTGCGCGGGCCAGACCGGCGCGGGCGGCAGGGGCACGCCCGGCACCAGGAGCGACAGCTCGGGACCGGCGTTGGCCACCACCTGGCCCGGGTAGAGGCTCGAGGCGGTGGCCGAGCCGGTCGGGCCCGAGTTGTCCGCGGTCGAGGCGTAACCCTCGTCGAACTCGAGCGACGGCGTGGCCGGGAGAGGAAAGTTGGGCTGCTCGTACTGGGCGGTGACCGCCTCGGCGAGGGAGGTGATGGTGAAGCCGCCGAGGGCCGGGGCACCGCCGCCCGAATTCCCGGTGTCGGCGCCGGCAGGGCCGCTGGTGGCGGCCGCGGCCAGGAGTCCGGACCCGCCGGCCAGCAGCAGGAGGGTCGCCGCGGCCAACGAGGGCAGCCGCGGCGCCCCACCGACACGACGACGACGATGACGACGGTCCGTGCTGATCATGCGGCGGCACCTCCGAGGTACGCGTCGGCCAGGTCGTCGGGCAGGTCGTCGGGTTTGCCGGCGGCCACGATGCGCCCCTGGACGACGACGGCCACGTCGGTCGCCACACCCAGGGCGGTGGCGGCGAACTGCTCGGCCAGAATGACGGCCACGCCCTCGGCGGCGATCTGGGCGACCAGTTCGTAGAGCTCCGCCACGATCATGGGGGCGAGCCCCATGGAGATCTCGTCGAGCAGCAGGACGGCCGGCTCGACGCTCAACGTGCGGGCCATGGCCAGCATCTGCTGCTCGCCGCCCGAGAGCGTGCCCGCCACCTGGTGCCGACGCTCGGCCAGGCGGGGGAAGCGGCTGAAGGCGAGCTGCTCGACGTGACTGCGAGACGGGCCGCCGAACGTCATGAGGCGCAGGTTCTCGTTGACGGTGAGGTTGGGGAAGATGCCGCGCCCATCGGGCAAGGTGCAGAGGCCGGCCCGGGCCAACTTGTCGGGCCGCATGCCGTTGACGTGGCGGCCCATCACGTGGAAGCAGCCCTTCGTCGGCTGGATCTGCCCGCTGGCCACCTTGAGCGTGGTCGACTTGCCCGCCCCGTTGGGACCGAGCAAGGCGAGGACCTCGCCGGTGGAGACGGCCAGGTCGATGCCGTGCAGGACCTCGATCTGCCCGTAGCCGGCATGGATGCGGCGCAGTTCGACCACGGACGGCAACGGCGCGCCCTCAGCCATCGGAACCTCCGGTGCTCACGCCCGTCCCGACGAGCAGGTCGCCACTCTCCTCGGGGTCGTCGGCCGACCCGAGGTAGGCGGCCCGCACCCGCTCGTCGGCGCGCACCTCGGCCGGCGTCCCGCGCATGAGGACGGCACCGAAGTCGAGGACGTGGATGCGCTGGCACACCCGCATGACCAACCCCATGTCGTGCTCGACCAGGAGCACGGCCATCCCGTCGCCGGCCAGCTTCACCAAGAGGTCGCCCAACTCGTCGCTCTCGCCGTCGTCGAGCCCCGACGACGGCTCGTCGAGCAGGAGCAGTCGCGGCCGGGTGGCCAAACACCGGGCCAGCTCGAGCAGCCGGGCCTGGCCGGTCGGCAACGTGTCGGCCGACTGCTGGGCCAGGTGCGAAAGTCCGACCTCCGACAAGGCGTGGTCCGCCACCGACGAGGCGTCAGAACCATCACGGGACCAGCGACGACGGATCTCGGCCGCGGCGAGGACGTTCTCGCGGACCGACAGGGAACCGAAGATCTCGAGGCGCTGGAAGGTGCGGGCGATGCCGAGGCGGGCCCGCTTGTGCGGCCTCATCCCCGTCACGTCGGCGCCGTCGAAGTGAATGCGCCCCGCGTTGACGGCCTGCAGCCCGGTGATGGCGTTGAAGCAGGTCGTCTTGCCCGCGCCGTTGGGACCGATGAGGCCGGTGACCGTGCCCGCGTCGACGTCGAGGTCGACCCCGCGCAGGGCGTGGACGCCGCCGAATCGCACCTCAGCTTCCGCTACTTCGAGCAGCGGCATCGTCATCCCCCCAACCGGTCGGGCTCGCTCTCCCGAGACGCCAACCCGGGTTCTGCTGTTCTTTTTCCCTGGTCAGCCCAGGGATTGGTCCAGTCAGAAATAGAACAGCGTCTCCGTCGCCGTCTTACGGGCGAATTTTCCGTGACGTTCTGGGACGGGCTGCGACATTTCAGACGAACTCGTCTCAAATTTCGGCTCCCGGTCGCGGAGCGTTAGCCTCAGCCACATGGAACATTCGATGGCCGAACGGCTCGCCGAGCTGGAAGAACGCAAGAACGAGGCCCTCAATGCCGGCAGCCCGGCGGCCGTGGAGCGCCAACACGCCAAGGGGAAGCTGACGGCCCGGGAGCGGATCGAGTACCTGCTCGACGAGGGGTCGTTCCAGGAGCTCGACATGCTGGCCCGGCACCGGGCCCACGGCATGGGCCTCGAGGACAACCGTCCGTATACGGACGGCGTGGTCACCGGCTTCGGCACCATCGACGGGCGCCGGGTCTGCCTCTTCAGCCAGGACTTCACCGTCTTCGGCGGGGCGCTGGGCGAGGTCTTCGCCGAGAAGATCCACAAGGTCATGGACCTCGCCGCCTCGACCGGCGTGCCCATGATCGGGCTCAACGACGGTGCGGGCGCCCGCATCCAGGAGGGCGTCGTCTCGCTGCACTCCTACGGCGGCATCTTCCACCGCAACGTCGCCGCCTCGGGTGTCATCCCCCAGATCAGCGTGATCCTCGGTCCGTGCGCCGGCGGCGCCGTCTACTCGCCGGCCATGACCGACTTCATCTTCATGGTGCAGGGCACCTCGCACATGTTCATCACCGGTCCCGACGTGGTGAAGACGGTGACCGGCGAGGACGTGACGCTCGAGGAGCTCGGCGGGGCCATGAGCCACGCCACCAAGTCGGGCGTGGCCACCTTCGTGTCGCCCGACGAGAAGGCCTGCCTCGACGACGTGCGGCACCTGCTGTCGTTCCTGCCGTCGAACAACCTCGAGGAGCCCCCGATTGAGCTGTCGGGCGACGAGCCGGACCGCCAGGTGACCGAGCTGATCGACTTCCTGCCCGTCTCGCCGAACCAGCCCTACGACATGAAGCGGATCATCGCGGCGGTGGTCGACGACGGCGAGTACTTCGAGGTGCACAGCCACTGGGCCATGTCGATCACGTGTGGCTACGCCCGCATGAACGGGCGCGTCGTCGGCATCGTGGGCAACCAGCCCGCCGTGCTGGCCGGCGTGCTCGATATCGACTCGTCCGAGAAGGCCTCGCGCTTCGTCCGGGTGTGCGACGCCTTCAACATCCCCTTGTTGACCTTTGTCGACGTGCCCGGGTTCCTGCCCGGGACGGACCAGGAGTACGGCGGCATCATCCGCCACGGGGCCAAGCTCTTGTACGCCTACTGCGAGGCGACGGTGCCCCGGATCCAGATCATCACCCGCAAGGCCTACGGCGGGGCCTACGTGGTCATGAACTCCAAGTCGATCGGGGCCGACCTGGCCTTTGCCTGGCCCTCGGCCGAGTTGGCGGTGATGGGTCCGAACGGCGCGGTGGACATCGTGTACCGGCGTGAGCTGGCGGAGGCGGCGGACCCGGCCAGCCGGCGTGCCGAGCTGATCGACGAGTACACCGAGCGCTACGCCAACCCGTACATCGCGGCGGAACGGGGCTACATCGACGACGTGATCTCGCCGGCCGACACCCGGCGGGTGATCTGCCGGAGTTTGGACATCCTGGCCTCGAAGCGTGAGGAACTGCCCAAGCGCAAGCACGGGAACGTGCCGCTGTGAACGACGCCCCGATGCACCTGCACCCGCTTTCGGGACCGGCGCCGACCGACCCGGCCGTCCTGGCCGCCATCACCGCGGCCGTGCAGCTGGCCTGGCCCCGCCCGGCGCCCCCCGACGAGTACGACCCCGCCCACGAGGCGTGGCGTTTCAGCGGTCGTTGGTGGCACAAGCCCGTGCCGATGCGGCGCGACCGACCCTGGGCGGGCGGTCGCTGACCTGACCGTCTACGTCGACGACTGGCGCCAGCGGGCGACGGTCCGGGACCGGGCCGACCGCTGGTCCCACCTGTTGGCGGACGACCCCGAGGAGCTGCACGCCCTGGCCGGCGCGCTCGGCATCCCCCGGCGGGGCTACCAGGTCCACCGGCGTTCGGCCGCCCTCAACCACTACGACGTGCCCGAGGCCTTGCGGCTGCGGGCGATCGAACTGGGCGCCGTCCCGGTGACGTGGCGCCAGATGGCCCGGCTGGCTAGGGAGTGGCGCCGCCAGGACGGGGCTGGGTCTGCGGCTGGTCCTGGCGTTGTCGTTCCGCCAACCCGACCAGGTCCTCCATGATCTGCTCGAAGGAGTAGTCCTTGGGCGTGTAGACCGAGGCCACGCCCTTGCCCCGGAGGATCTCGGCGTCGTCGGGCGGGATGATGCCACCCACCACCACGGCGGCGGTGCTGCCCTCGGCCCGCAAGCGGTCGAGGACCTCGGGCACCAGGTCGAGATGCGAGCCCGACAGGATGGACAGCCCCACGATGTCGACGTCCTCGTCCCGGGCCGCCGCGACGATCTGGTCCGGGGTGAGCCGGATGCCTTGGTAGACGACCTCGAACCCGGCGTCGCGGGCGGCCACGGCGATCTGTTCCGCCCCGTTGGAGTGGCCGTCGAGCCCGGGCTTGGCCACGAGGAGGCGGGGTGGCCCGCCGGTGCGCGCGGCCAACGCCTTGACCCGCGTGATGACGGCGTCCATGTCGTGGCCCCGACGCCCCACGCCGCCGCCGACGCCCGTCGGGGCCCGGAACTCGCCGAAGACCCCGCGCAGCGCGTTGGCCCATTCGCCCGTCGTCCCGCCGGCGTGGGCCAGCGCGATGGTGGCCTCCATGACGTTGCCCCCGGGGCCGTGGTCCTCGGCCACCCGGCGCAGCTCGTCGATGGCCCGGCGCACGGCGGCGTTGTCACGCCCGGCCCGCCAGCGCTCGACGTCCTCGATCGCCTCCGCCTCGACCTTGGGGTCGACTTTCAGGATGTTGCCCGCCGCGTCGTCGCCCACCAACGGTGACGGCGCGGTCTCGGTGAAGCAGTTCACGCCGACGACCTTCTGCTCCCCCAGCTCAATGCGGCGCACGCGCTCGGCCTGACTGCGCACCAGTCGCTGCTTGAGCTCGTCGATCGCCGCGAACGCCCCGCCCATCGACTGCACGTCGTCGAGCTCGGCCCAGGCCGTCTCCATCAACTCGGCCGTCTTGGCCTCGATCACGTGCGAGCCCTCGAAGATGTCCTCGTACTCGAGCAGGTCGGTCTCGAAGGCCAGCACCTGTTGCATCCGCAGCGACCATTGCTGGTCCCAGGGCCGGGGCAGACCGAGCGCCTCGTTCCAGGCCGGCAGCTGCAACGCACGAGCCCGTGCGTCCTTCGACAACGTGACGCCGAGTTGCTCGAGCACAATGCGCTGCACGTTGTTCTCGGGCTGTTGCTCGGTCAAACCGAGCGAGTTGACCTGCACGCCGTAGCGGAAGCGGCGCAGCTTGGGGTCGGCCACGTCGTAGCGCTCGCGGCAGATGCGGTCCCAGAGTTGGGTGAAGGCCCGCATCTTGCAGGTCTCCTCGACGAAGCGCACGCTCGAGTTGACGAAGAAGCTGATCCGCCCGACCACGGCGGGGATCTCCGAGGGGTCGATCTTGCCCGACTCCCGCACACCGTCGAGCACGCCGATAGCGGTGGCGAGCGCGTAGGCGATCTCCTGCACCGGCGTCGCGCCCGCCTCCTGCAGGTGGTAGCTGCACACGTTGATCGGGTTCCACTTGGGGACCTGGCGCACGGTGTACGCGATGGTGTCGACGGTGAGCCGGAGGCTCGGTCCCGGCGGGAAGATGTACGTGCCCCTACTGAGATACTCCTTCACGATGTCGTTCTGCGTCGTGCCCCCCAGCGCGGCAGGATCGACGCCGAGGTCCTGCGCGTTGGCCACGTAGAGGCCGAGCAACCACGCCGCGGTGGCGTTGATCGTCATGGACGTGTTCATCGACGAGACGGGGATCTGGTCGAGCATCTCGCGCATGTGGCCGAGATGCGCCACGGGCACCCCCACTTTGCCCACCTCGCCGGCCGCCTCGGGGGCGTCGGGGTCGTAACCGGTCTGCGTGGGCAGGTCGAAGGCGATGGAGAGCCCGGTCTGGCCCTTGCTCATGTTGGTGCGGAACAACTCGTTCGAAGCGCGGGCGGTGGAGTGGCCCGAGTAGGTCCGCATCATCCAGGGCGCGTCAGGCATTCGGGTCACACCTCCTCCGACTCACTCGACTGGCTCGACGACCAACATTCTGCCCGCCTTTTTTGGTTCCACATCACCGCCCCGTGCTGCGTCGCCCAGTGTGCGGCGGTGCCCAGCCCAGACCACCCAAGACGGCGCCCGGGCGTCTTACGTCGTTGCCCGAGACGGACCACCGCTACACCCGGGTCGGACCACTGGCACCAGGGTTGGACGGACGGGTCAGGGTCGGACCGCCGAGTCATGCCAACGGTGGCCTGAACGAAGTCCGCGATCGGTCAGCGGTTGTAGTCGTAGAACCCGCGCTTGGTCTTGCGACCGAGTTGGCCCGCGGTGACCAGGCGGCGCAGGAGCGGCACGGCGGCGTAGTTGGGATCGCGGTACTCCTCGTACAACGCGTCCAGGATCGCCAGCGACGTGTCCAGCCCGACGAGGTCGAGCAGTGCGAACGGTCCCATCGGGAATCCGCAACCGCCCTTCATGGCGGCGTCGATACCCTCCTTGGTGGCCACGCCCTGCTCGAGGAGACGGACCGCGTTGTTGAGGTACGGGAAGAGCAGCGCGTTGACGATGAACCCGGCTTGGTCCTTGACCTCGACGGGATCCTTGCCACACGTGGTGGAGAACGCGATGACCGACTCGATCGTGGCATCGCTCGCTGTGATCGGGCGCACCACCTCGACCAGCGACATGGCCGGGGCGGGGTTGAAGAAGTGGACGCCACACACCAGGTCGGGCCGACCGGTGGCCATCGCCATCTCGACCACCGGCAGGGTCGACGTGTTCGTGGCCAGGATCGTGTCGGGCTTGCAGACGCTGTCGAGCTCGGCGAAGAGGTCTTTCTTGACGGCCAGGTCCTCGACGACCGACTCGATGACGAGGTCGACGTCGACCAGCTCGCCCAGGTGGGTGGTGGCCCGGACGCGTCCGGAGATCTCGCCCGCTTCGGCTTCGGTGCGCTTGCCCTTCTCGACCTGCTTGGCCAGCGACTTGGCCAGTCCGGCCAGCATGGCGTCGGCGCCCTGCTGGCTTCGGCTGCGCAGAATCACCTCGTGCCCGGTCGCGGCTGCCACTTCCGCGATGCCCGAGCCCATGATCCCCGAACCAACGATTCCCACCCGTGTAATCGACATGGCGGCGAAGTTTACTGGGCGGTAACCAACGGCGTCGAAGTCGCCGCAGCGGCACTGCAGCCACCCTGGTCACGGCGCTGTCGACCCAGACGTCTCGCCCGGTGCCACGCCACCTCGCAACGCGACTGACCCCGCCCTGGCTGTCGTCCGGGTTGCGGCCGCTTCATCATGAGGCCCCAGCCCGGCGTGCAAGAGTGGCGCCATGGACACAATCGGCACGCTGGCCCTGGTCGGAGGGGACGAATGGACCGACGGCTGCACCTTTGACGCCTCTCTCCTTGCCGCCTCCGGGGGCTCCGACGTGCTCGTCCTGCCCACTGCGGCGGCGTACCAGCACCCCGAGCGGGTCGTGCTGCGGGCGGCCGAGTGGTTCGGTCCACTCGGAGGTCAGGTCGAAGGGCTGATGGTGGTGGACCGGCCTTCCGCCAATGACCCCGGCATGGCCGCCACGGCGGCCAAGGCCCGTTTCATCTACCTGGCCGGCGGATCTCCGCTCCACCTCCGGGCCGCCATCAAGAAGTCAGCCGTCTTCGAGGGTCTGCGCCAGGCCTATCTCAATGGTGCGGTGATCGCCGGCGCCGGAGCCGGTGCCATGGTCTTGACCGACCCGATGGTCGACCCCCGGGGCGGCGCGCTGACGCTGGGTCTTGGGCTGGTCGACAACATGGCCGTGGTGCCGCACTTCGGCGACGAGCACGACGACGCCCACGGTCAGAAGCTCGAACGGACCGTGGCCATGGCGCCGGCAGCTCTCCCCGTGGTCGCCCTGCCCGCCCGAACTGCCCTCATCCGGAGCGGCGACGGCGTGTGGAGTTACGAGGGTGCGGGCCAGCCCGTCGTCTTCGTAGGCGGCGCTCCGACCGACGGCCTCGGCGCGCTCAAAGCCTGAACCTCTCCCCCTCGCACGTCCCGCTTCGCCGACCTGCTTCGCAATCCCGCTTCACCTACCGGCTTCGCCGACGGTCGGACGCGTCGACAATTCTCGACGCATCGACCTGAATATCGCGGACGCAGCAGCGACGGGCGACCATTCTCCCGACGATGACGCAACCGCGTGGTGACGGAGCGGCGAAGGGGCTCGAGCCCGTCGGCCCTCTGACTATGTCCGACGTGGCTGGGCTCGAGACTCCCGAGCTGATGGGGTTGGCGGCCCGGGCCTTTCGGGTCCGCTGCTCCCAAGACGCCGTGCTGACCACGGTCTGTGCCGAGCTGGAGCGCCGCGAGGACTGGCGGGCCACCGGTGGGACCTCTTTGGGCTCCTGGCTGGCCCAGCATCTGGGGGTCTCGGACGCCACGGCGCGGGCCTATGCCCAGGTGGCTGAACGTATGAGCGATTTTCCGCACCTGGCCGCCGGCTTGTCCTCGGGTCGCCTCAACCTCGACAAGGTCCGTTCGGTGGTCGCGGTGGCGACCACCGAGACCGAGGCCCAATGGGCCGAGGCCGCCGGCGATCTCTCCTTCAAGGACCTCGGGGCGCTGGTGCGTTCCCAAGAGTTGCCGACCCGGGCGTCGGATCGATCTGACGAGGAGAAGCGCTCCTTGCGCTTCAACGACGGCCCGCGCACCATCGTGGCCCAGTTGCCGCCGGTCTCCTACGCCGCGGTGCGTTCCGTGCTCGAGGCCCGGGTCAAGGCGATGGGCTCGGACGGCGAGACCCGCCTCGACCAGCGCCTGGCCGACGCCTTCGTGTCGCTGACCACGTCGGGATCTTCGGGATCCTCTCGGGCGCCCCTGGTGGTGGCCCATGTGCCCTTCGAGGTCTTGCGCGATCCTGACTCTGAGCTGCCCGGCGAGCTCGAGCACGCCGGGCTGATCAGCGCGGACGTGGCCCGGCGCCTGGCCTGTGACGGAGAGGTGATCGTGGCCCTCGACGACGCCGAGGGCCACACCATGTACGAGGGCCGGGCGAAGCGCTACCCCACCGCGACCCAGCGCCGAGAGGTGTTCCGCCGCGATCGCCATTGCGTCTTTCCGGGCTGCGCCCATGTCCTCTTCACCAACTGCCACCACGTGAAGGAGTGGGAGGCCGACGGTGGTCCGACCGATCTGTCCAACCTGGCCCTGTTGTGCACGCACCACCATGGCCTGATCCACAGCTTGGTCTGGTCGATGTCGGGCGACGCCAACGTCGAGCTGCGCTTTGTCGGGCCCGACCGGCCAGGTGATGACGACGAGGCCCTCGCGGCTCTGGGCCCAGGTCAGCGACCCCAAAGTGCTGGCCGAGCGGCGCCAAGAGCTCCGGCGGGCCAAGGCGGGGCGGGGCGACAAGGCCCGGGGGTCGGACGGGGGCGGGGCGGACGGCGCGGATTCAGGAGAGGGAAGCCGGGATCGAGGGGGCTAGGGGCACGGCCCGGGTGCGGGCCAGCTCAACCTTGGAATCGGAAAGGACGGGCGATGGTCCGGGGTGATTGGCGCGCGCCTGGACGGCAGGCGTGCCAGATGCAGGGCGTAGGGGGACGGCAGAACCGAACCGCTCCTACAGGAGCAGGTCACCCGTCCTCCGGTAGCGCGGGTTCAGTCCTTCTCTTCGATCGTGACGCTTTCGATCACGACCTTCTCCTTTGGCGTACCCGAGCGGCTGCCCAGTTTGTCGATCTTCTCAACGACGTCGAGGCCTGTCACCACTTCGCCAAAGAGCGCGTAGAGCGGGGGCAAGCGCACGCCGTCGGGTCCACTGATCACGAAGAACTGGCTCCCGTTGGTGTCGGGTCCGGCGTTGGCCATGGCCAGCGAGCCCAGCTTGTACTTGTTCGCGTCCGGCAACTCGTCCGCAAAGCGGTAGCCGGGACCACCAGATCCGCTCCCCGTCGGGTCACCGCCCTGAAGGACGAAACCCGGAATGATGCGGTGGAACACGATGCCGTCGTAGTAGTGGTAGCGGGCCAAGAACACGAAGCTGTTGACCGTGCGCGGTGCGGCCAGCGGGTCGAGCGCGATGACCATCGTGCCGTGTGACGTGACCATCGTGGCCACATATCGCTTGTTCGGATCGATGTGCATGTCCGGCTCTTCGTCGAACTTCCGCTGCTGCGGGCTCGAGCCGTCGATGTTGGGCGGGGCGGGCTTGGCCATGATCAGGATCCTTACGACTCGTGGATGGTTACGGTGAGCATGCGCTGCGTGACCTTGGGTGGGATGCCGGACTGGGATCCCTGCTTGTCGATCGTCGCGACCACATTCTCGCCCGAAGTCACCTGCCCGAACAGCGAGTACTTGTTGGGCAGGCTCTCGCCCTGGGGTCCCGAGACGATGAAGAACTGGCTACCACCGCTGTTTGGCTGACCGGTGTTGGCCATGACCAACGAACCCAACGGGTACTGGTGCGCCGGGTCCGCTGCCGCGGGAGGAAGTTCGTCCGGGATCGTGTAGCCGGGTTGCGTGCCCTGGTTGGTCTGGGCGGGGTTTCCCGTCTGGAGCACGAATCCGGGGATGACCCGGAAGAAGCTGCCGCAGTTGAAATAGGCCTTGTTGGCCAAGAAGACAAAGTTGTTGACCGTCTGCGGCGCGCTCTTGGCGTCCAATGAGACTTGGATCGTTCCCGTCGTCGTCGTGATCGTGGCGGTGTAGGTCTTCGACGTGTCGATGGTCATCGGGGGTGCAGATTTGTACGTCTGCGTCGCCGCGGCGGTTGGTGTGGTCGGCGATGCTGGGCAACCAGCCTTCACGGCCACGTCGTTGGCCTTGGTCTGGAGCGCGGCGTTCGACGTCCCGCTGGCTGTCGTGGTCGTGGTGACCTTCGACTGCGACTGGACCGGTTTGTTGTTGTTGCTCGACAGGAGGAAGGCGATCAGCACCACCACACCGGCAATGACCGCGACGATCACTCCGTTGCGGATTGTCTTACGACGCTTCTGCGACTGACGCTCGGCTTCGAGCCTGGCCTCTCTGGCCGCGCGTTGGCGGGCTCTCTTCTCGCTGGGCACGGCGGGAAACCCTACCCAATCCGCCAGGGGACCTCCGATCGGCCCCGACCCGACCCCCAGAGTCCGGGGCCAGGGACAATGCGCCCTGCTCCCAGTCGGTAGCCTCAACCGGATGCCACTGGTGGTCCAGAAGTTCGGGGGTACGTCGGTGGGCGACGCCGACCGGATCCGGGCCGTCGCCGACCACATCGCGCGGACGCACCGGGAGGGGTCCCAGGTGGTCGCCGTGGTCAGCGCCATGGGAAAGACCACGGACGACCTGATCCACCTGGCCAATACGGTCAGCCGGACCCAGCCGCCCCGTGAGTACGACATGCTGGTCAGCACCGGGGAGCGAATTTCCATGTCCCTGCTGGTCATGGCCCTGGCCGACCTTGGGATCGAGGGTCAGTCCTTCACCGGCAGCCAGGTGGGCATCATCACCGACAACGACCACACCCGGGCCAAGATCCTCGAGGTCAAGGGCGACCGGCTGCGTGAGGCCCTCGCTGCCGGGAGGGTCCCGGTGGTGGCCGGCTTCCAGGGCATGTCGCAGGAACGGGAGATCACCACACTGGGCCGGGGCGGGTCCGATGCCACCGCGGTCGCCCTCGCCGCCGTGCTCGACGCCGACGTCTGCGAGATCTACACGGACGTGACGGGGGTCTTCACCGCCGATCCTCGGATCGTCCCCGAGGCCCACCGGATCAACCGGATCTCGTTCAACGAGATGCTCGAGATGGCAGCGACCGGCGGCCGGGTCCTCATGCTCCGGGCCGTGGAGTTCGCCCGCAACCACAACGTCCCGCTGCACGTACGCAGCAGCTTCACCTGGGAGCCCGGCACCTGGGTCGTCGAGGAGGATGCAGATATGGAAGATGCGGTCGTCACAGCGGTGACCCACGACACCTCGGAGGCCAAGGTCACGGTCAGCGGGGTACCCAACAAGGTAGGTATTGCCGGCCGGCTCTTCCGAGCGCTCGCCGACGAGTCGATCAATGTCGACATGATCGTGCAGAACACGTCCGTCCACGGGATCACCGACATCTCGTTCACCGTCCCCGCCGACGACCTGCCGGTCGCCGTGGAGACCTCGCAGGCCCATGCGGATGAGCTCGGCGCCACCGGCGTCAGCGCCGATGCCGACGTGGCCCGCGTCTCGCTGGTCGGGGTTGGGATGAAGTCGCATCCCGGCATCGCCGCCACGATGTTCGAGACCCTGGCCAACGAAGGGATCAACATCGACATGATTTCGACCTCGACCATCCGGACCTCGTGCATCGTCGCCGCCAGCGACGTCGAACGAGCGGTCCGCAGTCTCCATCGGGCCTTCGACTTGGGCTGATGCCACCCCAACCGATCACCGGTCGCAGTGTCTGGCTGCTTCGCCACGCCAAGACGGTGGCCGATCCGCCGCCCGGCGGCACCGACTTCGACCGGGTGCTGGCGCCCCGAGGCCGTCGCGACGCCACCGCATTGGGCCGGCTCTTTGCCGGAACTGGCGAAGGGCTCCCGAACGAACTGAAGCGCGTGCCCCGGCCCCAGGTCGCCCTCGTGTCTCCGGCCGCACGCACCACGGCCACCGCCGAGCTGGTCCTCGAGGCGGTCACCGATCCGCCCGAACTCCGGTTCGAAGACGGCCTCTACCAAGCCGATCCGAACGACGTGCTGGCCTACCTCCGCGAGCTCCCAGACGAGGTCACGGCGGCCATGGTGGTCGGCCACAACCCCACGGCCCACGCGCTGTCCCAGGGCCTGATCCGATCAGGGGACAAGAAGGGGCACGCTCTGGCGGTGCGCGCCGGCTTTCCCACCTGCGCCTTGGGTGTCTATTCGTTCAAGGTCGAGACCTGGTCCGAAGTGGAGGCGCACGGCGCCAAGCTGGTCGCGCTCCTGACCCCGCCCTTCGGCGGCGAGGCCTGACCAACTCTTTCCCGCCTCACCGTTGCCGGCGAGGTCCCTACGTCCTTAGAGAGCCTGCAGGATGGCAGCGTCGCCCTGACCGCCGCCGCCGCAGAGGGCGACTGCCGCAGTCGAGGCGCCACGGCGACGCAGCTCGAGCAGTGCCGACAGCGCGACCCGGGTCCCCGACATGCCGACCGGGTGCCCGAGGGCGATGGCGCCACCGTTGACGTTCACCTTGTCCTCGTCGATGCCGAGGTCGTCGACCGAGGCCAGCCCGACGGCGGCGAAGGCCTCGTTGATCTCGAACAGGTCGATCGAAGCGAGGTCGATGCCCGCCTTGCCCGCGGCCTTGACGATGGCTCGTGAAGGCTGGGTCAGGAGCGAGTTGTCAGGACCGGCCACCATGCCGTAGCCGACGACCTTGCCGATGGGGGCGAGGCCCAACTCCTTGGCCTTGTCGGCCGACATCACGATGACGGCACAGCCGCCGTCGGAGATCTGCGACGCGTTCCCGGCCGTGATGGTGCCGTTCTTGTCGAAGGCAGGCTTCAGCGCACCGAGTGATTCGGCCGTCGTGCCCGGCCGCACGCCCTCGTCGGTGTCGACGAGCAACGGGTCACCCTTGCGCTGGGGCACCTGCACCGGGACGATCTCGTCGGCCAGGCGACCTTCTTTGGCCGCCGCGGCTGCCTTCTCGTGGCTGGCCGCCGCGAAGGCGTCCTGGCGCTCACGACTGATGCCGACCTTGGCGTTGTGCTGCTCGGTGGAGAGGCCCATCGCGATGTGATCGAAGGAGTCGGTGAGGCCGTCGTACATCATCGAGTCGATCAGCTGGCCGTCGCCGAGGCGGTACCCGGCCCGGGCGCCCGGGAGCAGGTAGGGAGCCTGGGTCATCGACTCCATGCCGCCGGCCACGACGATCTCCGCGTCGCCGGCCCGGATCATCTGGTCGGCCAGGTAGATCGTGTTGAGGCCCGAGAGGCACACCTTGTTGATGGTGTTGGCGGGGACGGTCATCGGAATACCGCCCTTGACCGCGGCCTGACGGGCGGTGATCTGGCCCTGACCGGCCAGAATGACCTGCCCCATGAGGACGTAGTCGACCTGGTCCGGGGCCACGCCGGCCCGCTTGAGGGCCTCGGCGATGGCGAATCCGCCCAGGTCCATGGCCGAGAAAGTGGCCAGCGCGCCCGACAGCTTCCCGATGGGCGTCCGAGCTCCTGCGACGATGACGGCCTCAGCCATTCCCAATACCTCCAGATTCACGCCAGTCTGGTTACCAGCCGGAAACCCCATCGTACCGGCCCACTATCGTCGGGTCACATGAGCGACATCCTCAGTGCCGTGCTGGCCGGCGCCCCTGCCGATGAGCTGGCCAAACTCAAGATGCCCGAGACTTACCGGGCTGCCGTCGTCCTGCGGAGCGACGTGGACATGTTCGAGGGCATGGAGTCCCCGGAGAAGGATCCGCGCCAGTCCCTGCACGTGCAGGAGGTGCCGCTGCCCGAGCTCGCTCCGGACGAGGCCTACGTCGCCGTGCTGGCATCCTCCATCAACTTCAACACGGTCTGGACCTCGATCTTCGAGCCCCTCCCGACGTTCGGCTTCCTCGACCGCCTGGCCAAGGAAGGGCCCTGGGGGGCCCGCCACGGCCTCGACTACCACGTCGTCGGCTCCGACGCCGCCGGGGTGGTGCTCCGGACCGGCACACAGGTGCGGAACTGGAAGACCGGCGACAAGGTGACGGTCCACTGCAACTACGTCGACGACCAAGACCCGTCGGCCCACGACGACTCCATGCTGGCGTCCAACCAGCGCATCTGGGGCTTCGAGTCGAACTTCGGCGGCCTGGCCGACATCGCGGTGGTCAAGGCGAACCAGCTGATGCCCAAGGCAACCCACCTCACCTGGGAGGAGGCGGCCATCAACGCCTTGTGCAACTCGACCGCCTACCGGATGCTCGTCTCGCCCAACGGCGCCCGCATGACCCAGGGTGACAAGGTCCTCGTCTGGGGGGCCAGCGGCGGCCTCGGCAGCTACGCCGTCCAGCACGTGCTCAACGGCGGCGGGACGCCCATCGGCGTGGTGTCGTCGCCGGAGAAGGTGAAGCTGCTCAACGACCTCGGCGTGGAGGCCGTCATCGACCGCAAGGCGGCCAACTACCGCTTCTGGGCCGACGAGCACACCCAGGACGAGTCGGAGTGGCGGCGCTTCGGCAAGGACATCCGTTCCCTGGTCGGTGCCGAGCCCGAGATCGTGTTCGAGCACCCGGGACGCCAGACCATGGGGGCGTCGGTGTTCGCCTGCAAGCGGGCCGGGACGATCGTGACGTGCGCGGCGACGTCGGGTTACATGATCGAGTACGACAACCGCCACCTCTGGATGAAGCTCAAGACCATCAAGGGTTCCCACTTCGCCAACTACCGGGAGGCCTGGGACGCCAACCAGCTCGTCTGCGACGGCAAGGTCCTCCCGCCCCTCTCGGCCGTCTACCCCCTCGATCAGGTCGGCGAGGCGGCATACCAGGTTCACCACAACCTGCACGAAGGAAAGATCGGGGTCCTCTGCCTGGCCCCCAGCGAAGGCCTGGGCATCGACGACCCCGAGCTGCGGGCCAAGGTGGGAGAGGACCGCATCACGCTCTTCCGGAGGCACGGCGCATGACGACCGCCCCGCTGCTCACCGAGATCGACCACGTGGCCATCGCGGTCAACGACCTCGACGCCGCCATTGCGTGGTACGCCGAGGTCTTCGGCGCCTCCGTCGACCACCGAGAAAAGGTGGAGTCCGATGGGGTCGAGGAGGCACTCCTCAAGGTGGCCGACTCCTACATCCAGCTCCTCACGCCGATCAGCGACGACTCGCCGGTCGCGAAATACCTGGCCAACAAGGGTGAAGGCCTCCACCACATCGGTTATCGGGTCGACGACTGCGCAGTGGCGCTCCAGGCCGTGAAGGACGCGGGCGGTCGGGTGATCGACGAGGCTCCGCGTCCGGGCTCCACGCGGCACGACCGTGGCCTTCGTCCACCCCAAGACGTCGTTCGGCACGCTCATCGAGCTCGTCCAGGAGTAACGCGCCGATCCGCGATGCGCGGCGGCTTTGACGCGTACAGCAGAGAACGGAGGGCACCGAGGCGATGGTTTCGAGGGAGCCTCCGGGCCGCCCAACGTCTGCCGGGATCGACACCGAGTACCTCCGGGACCATCAATACAAAGATCCGAGCAACCTGCATGCCCGTGTCGCCCTGCATGCCAAGCACACCGTCGCCGAGCAGCCCTGGTTCGACTGGGTGGCGGCCCAGATCGACTGGCCGCCAGGCGGCGACATCCTCGAAGTCGGCTGCGGCTCCGGGCTGCTCTGGGCCAAGATCGCATCGATCCTGCCGGAATTGCACCTCACGCTGACGGACATTTCGGAGGGGATGCTCGACGCGGCCCGGCACGCAGTTGCCCCCTTCGAACACCTGCGCCTTGTCGAGACCCGCACGTGCGACGCGCAGGAATTGCCCTTCGACGACAACTCGTTCGACGTCGTCGTCGCCAATCACATGCTGTATCACGTGCCTGATCGACCTCGGGCCATCGGAGAACTGGCCCGCGTCGTGCGGCCCGGTGGCGTCCTGATGACCGCGACGAACGGTCCCCGGCATCTCGAGCAGGTATCTCAGGCGTCGAGAGAGGTATTCGGTTGGGCCACGATGGACTTTGTCGACCGGCGCTTCGGCCGGTCCACCGGGGGCCAACTCCTCGGCGCTTCGTTCGCCGAGGTGGAGTGGCGCGACCACTCCAGCGCCCTGGTCTGTGACGAGCCCGAAGACGTCTACAACTTCATTGCCTCGTCCTCGGCCATGCAGCAGTCGACGCCGCAACAGATGCAGGCACTGAGAGACGTCATCGCACGGATGTTCGAGGAGGGCGGTGGCGTCTTCAGGTCGGCCGCCGAGGCGGGCTGTTTCCTGTCCCGACGACCGCTCCGTTGACTCACCTCACTCCGCTCACCTGATCGAGCGGCCCACAGAACCGGAGACGGCCCGGTCGGCGGAGACGATGTCAACGGCACGAAAAGGGGAGTCGCCGCCGCAGCGACCGTGCCCCGAACGAAGACGACGGCGCCGACCTGATTGGTCGTGCGCCGTCGTCCTGACGTCTCTCTCCGGGGGTGCGCACCTGCCACCCTCGAAGCTGAAGCTGAATGGAGCCGAAGCCGCAGTTAGGCGCCAGCCTCCGCCGCTCCGGCCGTGGTCCCGTTGGTCTCCTCCACCGGCGAAGGGTCGCTGACGATCGGATTCCCGAACGCGTCCTCCGCCGTCGGAGTCGCGCCGAGCCAGCTGGCGTCGATCGATGACTCGAAGGGATCGTCGCTGATCCCCTCGCCCATGTCCCGCAGCCAGTTGGCCAGGTCCTCGGTGTCCGACTCGCCCGAGCCCACGGCCCAGAAGGGCATCGCCTCGGCATCGGGCATCTCGAGACGGATGTTCCGATAGTGCTGCATGCCCGAACCAGCGGGGATCAGCTTGCCGATGATGATGTTCTCCTTGAGCCCGAAGAGCTGGTCGCTCCGGCCCTCGATCGCAGCCTCGGTCAGCACCCGGGTCGTCTCCTGGAAGGAGGCGGCCGAGAGCCAGCTCTCGGTGGCCAGCGAGGCCTTGGTGATGCCCATCAACTCGGGGCGTCCCTCGGCCGGCGCCTTGCCGTCCTCGACCAACATCCGGTTCACCTCGGCGTAGATCTGGTTGTCGACCCGCTCCCCAGGGAGGAACGGGGCTTCACCCGGCTCGGCCACCAGGACACGACGGAGCATCTGGCGAACGATGAGTTCGATGTGCTTGTCGTGGATCGACACACCCTGGTCTCGGTACACCTTCTGCACCTCTTCGACCAGGTACTGCTGCGTCTCCCGAATGCCCTTGACCTCGAGCAGCTCCTTCGGGTCCTTGGGGCCCTCGACCAGCGCGTCGCCGGCCGAGACCTCTTGACCGTCGGTCACCTCGAGGTGAGCCCGAGCCGCCACCAGCGTGGAGTCCTCGGTCCCGTCGTCGGCGACCACCGTGATGCGCCGGCCCGTCTCGTCGTCCTCCACCCGGACGACGCCCGAGTGGTGAGCCAACACGGCAGCACCCTTGGGGGTGCGGGCCTCGAACAGCTCGACGACACGGGGCAGGCCGTGGGTGATGTCCTCACCGACCACACCACCGGTGTGGAAGGTCCGCATGGTCAGCTGCGTGCCGGGCTCGCCGATGGACTGCGCCGCGATGACACCGACGGCCTCGCCCAGTTCGATCATCGACCCGGTCGCCAGTGACAGCCCGTAACAGGCCGCACAGACGCCCTGGGGCGACTCGCAGGTCAGCACCGAGCGGGTCCTAATCCGGTTCACCGTGGTGTCGTCGCGCATCAGCGCGATGTTCTCGTCGTCGAGCACCGTCCCCGTCGGGAACACCGTCCCGTCCGCGAGCGTCACGTCCTCGGTCAAGAGGCGGCCGAAGGCGCGCGTCTCCAGATAGTTCCGGTGCCCCGCACTGTCCGGCTCGACGCCGTCGATCCAGATGCCACGGGTCGACCCGCAGTCGTCGATGCGGATGATGAGCTCCTGGGCCACGTCGACCAGACGCCGGGTCAGATACCCCGAGTCGGCCGTGCGCAGCGCGGTGTCGGCCAGTCCCTTGCGGGCGCCGTGGGTGGAGATGAAGTACTCCAGGACCGAGAGACCCTCACGGAAGGAGGACTTGATCGGTCGGGGGATCATCTCACCCCGCGGGTTGGACACCAGGCCCTTCATGCCGGCGATCTGGCGGATCTGCTGCGAGTTCCCTCGGGCACCAGAGTCCACCATCATGTCGAGCGGGTTGAAGGCGATCGTGGCCAGCTGGGCCTCCATGGCCCGTCCGACCTCGGAGTTGGCCGAGGTCCAGATCTCGATCTCCTTCTGGCGCCGCTCGTCGTCGGTGATGATGCCCCGCTTGAACTGCGTCTCGGCCTTCTCGGCTTCCTTCTCGTAGCGGTCGAGGATGGCCTGCTTGTCCGGCGGCGTCTGCACGTCGTTGATGGAGATGGTCAGACCCGACTGGGCGGCGAAGCGGAAGCCCAGCGCCTTGATGCGGTCCAGGCTCGAGGCGACCTCGTGCTTGGGGTAGTTGGCCGACAGCTCCTCGACGATCACGCCGATGGGCGTGTTGCGCTTCCCGACCACGTCGTTGACGTAGGCAAAACCCTCGGGCAGCGCCTCGTTGAAGAACACCCGTCCCGGCGTGGTGTCGAACATGAGGACGCCGTCCTCGTTCGGAACGACGCCGGCCGCCGACAAACGGCCGGCCAGGGAAGACCCGGCCGACGGCCGAAGGACGATCGGCACCTGGAGCCCGACGTCACCGGCTTCGAAGGCAGCCTCGATCTCGTGGATGTGACGGAAGACCCGCCCGGCACCGGTGCCGTCGTCGACCCGCAGCGTCAGGTAGTAGGCGCCGAAGACCATGTCCTGGGTCGGAACGGTGATCGGGCGACCGGTCGCCGGCGACAGGATGTTGTTGGCCGAGAGCATGAGCACCCGGGCCTCGGCCTGCGCCTCGGCGGACAGCGGCAGGTGGACGGCCATCTGGTCGCCGTCGAAGTCGGCGTTGAAGGCCGTGCACACCAGCGGGTGCACCTGGATCGCCTTGCCCTCGACCAGGACGGGCTCGAAGGCCTGGATCCCGAGCCGGTGGAGCGTCGGCGCACGGTTCAGCAGCACCGGGTGCTCCCGGATGACGCCCTCGAGCACGTCCCACACCTGGGGACGGCGACGCTCGACCATGCGCTTGGCCGACTTGATGTTCTGGGCCAGCTCGGCGTCGACCAGCCGCTTCATCACGAAGGGCTTGAAGAGCTCGAGCGCCATCAGCTTGGGCAGGCCGCACTGGTGCAGCTTGAGGTTCGGCCCGATGACGATGACGGAACGGCCCGAGTAGTCGACCCGCTTGCCGAGCAGGTTCTGACGGAACCGGCCCTGCTTGCCCTTGAGCATGTCGGAGAGCGACTTGAGCGGACGGTTTCCGGGACCGGTCACCGGCCGGCCACGACGGCCGTTGTCGAACAGGGCGTCGACCGCCTCCTGGAGCATGCGCTTCTCGTTGTTGATGATGATCTCGGGCGCGCCGAGGTCCAACAAGCGCTTCAGGCGGTTGTTGCGGTTGATGACACGCCGGTAGAGGTCGTTGAGGTCCGAGGTGGCGAAACGGCCACCATCGAGCTGCACCATGGGACGCAGGTCCGGCGGGATCACCGGCACGGCCTCGAGGATCATCGCCCGGGGGTCGTTGATGCGCCGGCCGTGGTCGTCACGCCGGTTGAAGGCGGTGACGATCTTCAGGCGCTTGATCGTCTTCTGGCGGCGCTGGGCCGACAGCGGACGGCGACCGTCCTTGGCGTCGATCATGTCGCGCAGCTTGATCTCTTCCGCGTCGAGGTCGATGCGGTCGATGAGCTTGAGGATGTACTCGGCACCCATGCCGCCCTCGAAGTACTCGTCGTAGCGCAGCCGCAGCTCACGCCACAGCATCTCGTCCTCGATGATCTTGCGGCCGTGCAGGTTGCGGAACTCGTCCAGCGAGCGCTGGGCGATCTCCGCGTCCTCCTGCGAACGCTCGCGGACCGTCTGGATCTCCTTCTCGACGGCGCGCTGGCGGGCCTTGATCTCGGCCTCGCGGGCACCCTCGCCCTCGAGCTGCTTCAGCTCGTCCTCGAGCGCCTTGAAGCGGCGGTCGATGTCGAGGTCGCGCCGCTTCTCGATGTCGGCGATCTCCTCGGCCATCTCGTTCTCGAGCGACGGCAGGTCCTGGTGGCGCTTCTCCTCGTCGACCCAGGTGACCAGGTTCGCCGCGAAGTAGATGACCTTCTCGAGCTGCTTGGCCTTGAGCTCCTCACGGGGCTCGGTGCCCATGAGCAGGTAGGCCAGCCACGAGCGCGTCCCGCGCAGGTACCAGATGTGCACGACCGGGGCGGCCAGCTCAATGTGGCCCATCCGGTCGCGACGGACCTTGGAACGGGTGACCTCGACGCCGCAGCGCTCGCAGATGATGCCCTTGAAGCGCACCCGCTTGTACTTGCCGCAGTAGCACTCCCAGTCCTTGGTCGGCCCGAAGATCTTCTCGCAGAAGAGGCCGTCCTTCTCGGGACGCAGGGTGCGGTAGTTGATGGTCTCGGGCTTCTTGACCTCGCCATTGGACCAACCCCGGATGGAGTCGCCTGTGGCCAGGCCGATGCGCAGCTGGTCGAACGTGTTGACGTCCAGTGCCATCAGTTGAAGCTCCTCTCTGCGGCGCGCCGCTCGTCTTCCTCGTCGGACCCCCGCTCGTTGCGGCTGATGTCGATGCCCAGTTCCTCAGCGGTCCGGAACACGTCCTCGTCCAACTCGTGCATTTCGATTTCCCGTCCGTCCACCGCCAGCACCTCGACATCGAGGCACAGCGACTGCATCTCCTTGATGAGCACCTTGAAGCTCTCGGGGATGCCCGGCTCGGGGATGTTCTCTCCCTTGACGATCGCCTCGTAGACCTTGACCCGGCCCAGGACGTCGTCCGACTTGATGGTCAACAGCTCCTGCAACGCGTAGGCGGCACCGAAGGCCTCGAGCGCCCACACCTCCATCTCGCCGAAGCGCTGGCCACCGAACTGCGCCTTCCCACCCAGCGGCTGCTGGGTGATCATGGAGTACGGGCCGGTGGAGCGGGCGTGGATCTTGTCGTCGACCAGGTGGGCCAACTTCAGGATGTAGACGAAGCCGACCGAGATCGGGTTGTCGTACGCCTCGCCGGTGCGGCCGTTGTACAGCGTGGCCTTGCCGTCGTCGTGGATCTGGACGTCGCCGTTGGCGGAGTCCGAGTTGAGCGTCCCGAAGACCTGCTTGATCGTCGGGTGCGACCCGGCGTCCTCGACCTCGTCCCAGTGGGCACCGTCGAAGACCGGGGTGGACACCCAGGCCGCCGGCTGGGTGCGGGGCCGCGTCTTGCGCTCCGCCCCGTCGCCCTTGGCCGACGTGCCGACGCCCTCGTTGACCGTCACACCCTCCCAGCCGTGGCGGGCGGCGTAGCCCAGGTGCGACTCGAGCACCTGGCCCACGTTCATCCGGCTCGGCACGCCCAGCGGGTTCAGGATGATGTCGACCGGCGTCCCGTCGGACAGGTACGGCATGTCCTCGACCGGAAGGATCTTGGAGATGACGCCCTTGTTGCCGTGGCGGCCGGCCAGCTTGTCGCCCTCGGAGATCTTGCGCTTCTGGGCCACGTAGACCCGCACCAGCTGGTTGACGCCGGGCGGCAGCTCGTGTGACTCCTCCCGCGAGAAGACGCGGACGTCGATCACCTTGCCGTACTCGCCGTGCGGCACCTTCAGCGAGGTG
>CAVSCV010000005.1:0-208195 GCA_963726545.1 uncultured Acidimicrobiaceae bacterium
GGAGCCCGCCGCACCGAGGCCCGGCGGCCCGAGGCGGCGGCCACACCCAGCCCGGCGTCCGGAGCCCGCGAGGGCCGACCGTAGGCTGCTCCCCGTGCCCGGCCGCATCTTCGTCGACACGACGCCGCTCAAGGAGAGCCGCGACTTCCGGCTCCTCTTCACCGGGCAGTTGATCTCCATGCTGGGCAACCAACTCACCGTGGTGGCCATCCCCTTCCAGGTGTACGCCATGACCGGGTCGTCGCTGCAGGTCGGCGCGATCAGCCTGGCCCAGCTCATCCCGTTCCTCCTCGGCGCGCTCAGCGCCGGGCCGCTCGGCGACTCGGTCGACAAGCGGCGCATCATGATCTGGACGGCGCTGGCCTGCGTCCTCACCAGCGCCGCCATGGCCGCCAACGCGGCGCTGGCCCATCCGTCGCTGCTCGCCCTCTACGTCGTGAGCGCGGTGGCCGCGGGCTTCATGGGGTTCAACAACACCGCCCGCATGGCGGCCATCCCGGGGCTGGTGGAGCGGCGACATCTCGTGGCGGCCGCGTCGATCAACCAGATCGTCATGCAGGTCGGCGTCATCGTCGGGCCGGCGCTGTCGGGCCTGCTGCTCGGCATCGGGCTGCGCCTGGTGTACTCGCTCGACGCGCTGTCCTTCGTCGCCGCGCTCGTCACCTCCATCATGCTGCGGCCCATCCCGCCGGCCGAAGGCGCGGGACACCTCTCGCCCTGGCAGTCGACCAAGGAGGGCCTGCGCTATCTGCGCACGCACAAGGCGCTGCAGGGCGTCTACCTCATCGACATCAACGCCATGGTGTTCGGCCTGCCCCGGGCGCTCTTCCCGGCCATGGCCGCGTCCGTCTTCGACGGCGGCACCATCACGCTCGGGTTCCTCTACGCCGCGCCGGGGGTGGGCGCGCTGATCGGCGCCGTGACGACCGGTTGGGTGGCCAACCTGCGCCGGCAGGGCTGGGCCGTCATCATCGCCGTGTCCGTGTGGGGCGCGGCCATCGTCGTCTTCGGCCTGGTCGACACGCTGTGGGTCGCGCTGGTGATGCTGGCCATCGCCGGCTGGGCCGACGTGATCTCGGCCGTGCTGCGCAACACCATTCTCCAGACGACGGTGCCCGAGAGCTTCCGCAGCCGGATGTCGTCCATCCAGATGGCGGTGGTGCAGGGCGGGCCCAGGCTGGGCGACATGGAGTCGGGCGCGGTGGCGACGTTGACCAGTATCGAGTTCTCGGTCGTCTCGGGCGGGCTGGCCTGCATCGCGGGCGCCGCCCTCATCACGTTGCTGCTGCCGGCGTTCCGGCACCACCTCTCGAGTGCGATCGACGACGTGCCCGTATGATCCGGCCGTGACCAACGCCGCCGCTGACGCTTCCTCTTCTTCTTCCGCTCACTCCACCTCGACCCCCGCCGGCTTCGCCGAACCGACCTGGGGCGAGGTCGACCCCGCCGCCTTCGCACGCATCGTCGTCCTCTCGCCCCACTTCGACGACGCCGCCATGGGGGCGGGCCATCTCCTCGGGAGCTACGCCGACACGACCGTGGTGACCGTGCTCGGGGGACCGCCGCCGGCCTACCCCGACCCGCCCTCGGACTGGGACGCGCTGGGCGGCTTCAAGGCGGGCGACGACGTGGTGGCGATGCGCCGCGAGGAGGACGCCGCGGCCATGGAGGTGCTCGAGTCGGAGTACCGCTGGCTCGAGTTCGCCGACCACCAGTACCTCGCCCCGCCGGACCGGCCCACGCCCGAGCAAGTGGCACCGGTGCTGGCGGCGACCATTGCCGAGCTCAACCCGACGTCGGTCTTCGTGCCGATGGGGCTCGGCAACCCGGACCACGTGATGGTGCACGATGCGTCGCTGCTGGTGCGGGCCGACGAGTCGGACCGGGGCGGGTCCGGGTCCGGCCAGCCGGTGCGGGAATGGTTCTGCTACGAGGACCACGGCTACAAGCACATCCCCGGGCTGTTGGCCTGGCGGGTGGCCAAGCTGTTGCGCAACAAGCCGTGGCCGACGCCGGCGATCGTGCCGCACGTGCCCGACGAGGAGCGCAAGCGTCGCGCCATCTGGTGCTACACCTCGCAGATCCCCCCGCTCGAGCAGGACCACACGCTGACCGCACGCATGGAGGGACGGGTGCCCGAGCAGTTCTGGCGGCTGGCCCCGCCGCCGGCCGGGTGGGAAGGCATGGCGGACTTCATCTGACGCGTGACGGCCGCCGTGGCGCCATGACCCGTCAGGCCATGGCCGGGTGTGGCGCCACCTCCCCGATCTCGATCGACTCCTCCTCAATCAGCTCGGGTGCCCGGGCCAGGTCCGCCTGGATGCCGGCCAGCGTCCCGGGCTGGCGACGGTGCACCACCAGGAGCCACCCGGCGCCGACCGCCATGTAGGCCAGGAAGATGAAGGGGAACAGGTTCACCGGCCAGGCCGGCCTCGGGTAGAAGCTGCCGATCGTCGGTACCAGCAGGGCGAGCACGGCGACGGAGGCGAGCACGACGTGCTTGCGCTGGAGCTCCCCGATCTTCTTGAGGTACATCGGGGCGGCCAGGGTGATCAGGTAGTAGGCCACCAGGAACCCGAAGGCGGCCAGCGTCCCGGCGTCGCCGAACGCCGTGAGCGGGTTGGTGAAGATCATGAGGAACGCCGGCAGGGCGAAGATCATCGCGATGTAGACGGTGACGGCCACGTGCGGCGTGCGGTTGGTGGCATGCGACCGCCCGAGATGTCCCGAGAAGATGCCGTGCCGGGCCATCGGGTACATGATCCGTGAGCCGGCGTTCAGGCAGGACAGGGAGAGTGAGAAGAAGCTCACCATGGCGCCGATCGAGACCGGGATCTTGAAGGCGCTGACCCCGTAGGCCTGCGCCAGGTAGTTCAGCGGGGCGCTCGTCCAGGCGGCGCCGTAGTTGCTGGTGCCGCCGACCTCGACGAAGGCCATGAAGACCATGAAGGCGCCCGTCGCGATGAGGCTGGCGATGACCGCCTTGGGCACCGTGCGCCTGGCGTCCTTGGCCTCGCCGCCCAATGCGGTGGCGCTCTCGAACCCGACCAGGGAGAAGATGGAGACGACCACGGCGAGCCCCATGCCCCGCAGGTTGACCCCGCCGAGCTTCAGCTGCTGGGAGTCCCCGTGGATGCCGTGCTTGAAGAGGATCACGAAGGCCAGTGCCGTGATGCAGGCGACCGAGGCCCCCTCGAGCAGGAGCGTCAGGATCGACGAGACCCGGATGTCCTTGTAGGCGATCAGCCAGCACAGCGCTGCACTGATGGCGAAGAGGATGACGGGCGACACCGTGGTCCCGAAGCCGAGCGCGGCGATCAGTTGCTGGGAGAACACCGCGAAGCCGCACATGCCGGCGACGGCGATGAAGAAGTACGACCAGATGAGCGTCCAGCCGGAGAAGACCCCGGCGCTCGGACCGAGGCCCTGACCCGTGTAGATGTACATCGAGCCGGCCGTATTGGTCCTCTTGGTGAACTGGTTGAGGCCGAACACCACGAAGAGCAACATCAGCGTGCCGAAGGCATAGGCCAGCCAGGTGCCCTGGCCCACGCTGGCGAAGGCCAGCGGGATGATCAGCACCGCCGTCATGGTGGGGGAGATGGCGGCGACCGACTGGGCGAACAGGGCGGGGAAGCCCAGCACGTTGCGGCGCAGGCCCGGGCCTCGGGCCAGGGCGGGGGGGTCTTTGGTGCCGGCGGTCGAGGTCATCGTCTCGAGCACTCCTTCTCTGTGGGGGTGGGGCGGTGTGGCTGTCGCGGCGACGGCCCGGTGGTTGTCGGGGCGCGGTCGCTGACGAGAAGTCGCTGGCGAGGAGGGCGACGGGGACGGCAGGGACAGCTGGGACGTTGGGCGCCCGCTCCGTCAGTCGGGGAAGGACTGATCCTCGAGCAGGAGGTCTTCGTAGAAGGCGCCGAAGGGGCGCTCGGGGTGAGCGATGGCGATCTCGAGCACCCAGAGGTTGGGGTTGGGGCGGAACGTGACCTCGGCCAGCGGCCCGTCGTAGTGGGCCGAGTGCGGGAAGTCCGAGAGGCGATGGCCGGACAGGTCCATGTTGAGGTTCCAGCCGTAGCCGGCCGCCGTCTCGATGGCCACGTCGTAGAGCTCCCGGCCGTTGATCCCCGAGGCGAACCACGTGTCGCGCACGTCGTCCCAGATCTGGCGGACCTCGCGTCTGGCCCGGAGGTGATCGGGATCGTCGCCGAACACGAACGTGTCGCCGGCGTCGCCCTCGGTGTCGCCGTAGATGGGCCCGATATCGACGAAGAAGATGTCGTTCTCACCGAGGACCACGCCGGGTTCCGATCTCTCGCTGAAGTCCTTGGTCGTGTTGGACCCGCAGCGCACGATGATGTGGTGCCAGCCCCGCCGCATGCCCAGCTCCTTGAGGGTGTCACGGGCCAGGGCCTTGGCCTCCTCCTCCGCCATGCCCGGGTGCACCTGGTCAGCGATGAGGTGCACCGCCTTGCGGGTGCGGGCCCTGACGTCCATCAAGGCGTCGAGCGAGAACTTCTCGCCGGTACCTTCGAGCTCGGTGGCCACCATGGTCGTCATGCAGTATCCCTCCGTGATCGGTCGCGTGTCAGTGGTCAGTGGTCAGTGGTCGGTGATGGAGTTGCTGAAGAGCGGGTGGTTGCGGAAGTCGTTGGGTGCGTCGGCCGCGACGACCAGGACCTCGACCGGGCCTCCTTCGGCCCCCAACCGGTGCGGGCGGTTGGCGTCGAAGTGCGCCGTGGACCCCTGGTCGAGAAGCTGGACGTGGCCGTCGAACTCGAGACGCAACCGGCCTCGGACCACGAAGATCCACTCCTCGCCGCGATGACGAGCCGGTTCGGGCGGCTCGCGGTCGGGGCTGATGCCGATGCGCAGGCCTTCGAGCGTCGACGACCCGGGAAAGCCGCTGCAGGGCGCGATGGTCAGCCCGTTGACTAGATGCACCGGGCCGTCCGGCGGGTACGTGGCGATGGCGGGGGCGCCCTTGCGCTCGCCCAACAGGGTGCTCACGGAGATCCCCAGCGCCCCGGAGAGCGCGAACAGCGCGGCCACGGACGGTTGGCGCTCCCCCGACTCGAGGCGGGAGAGGTGGGGCGTCGAGAGGTCGGCCCGTTCTGCCAGCTGGTCCAGGGTCAACCCGGCCCGGGTGCGCTCCTCGCGCAGGCTCTCGGCGATGGACGACAGGGCTTCTTGGAGCTCCATGGCCTGATCATGGGCGCGACTTGCCTCAGAGGCAAGAGGATTTGTCAGTGTTTACGGTCCGGAAACGCCGGCGAAACGGTGCAGTGATCCATCTGGTCCGGCCGGGCTGACCTGCACCCTGACCAGGACGGGCCGAGGGGGGCCTGGATCTGCGGGCTGGCGCCGTGGCGACGCCCCCGTCGAGAAGGACCCACTCCCATGGCAGACCGAGGACCCAGAGTTAACATGCTGGAAACAGCACGGGACGGAGTGCAGAGGATGTTCGAACGGATCTTGCTCGCCCTCGATGACTCGCCAGCCGGCGAAGTGGCCACCGCCTTCGCCGGCGCACTGGCCCAACGGGCCGGCGCCGACGCCACTGTCCACGTCCTCCACGTCAACGAAGGTCTCGTCGGCGGGCACGGGCTCACCCTGCGCACCCGCCAAGAGGCGATCGATCTGGTGACCGGCGCGGTGCGACAGCTGGCCGACGTCGGCGTCCGGGCCGGCGGCTCCATCTGGATCTCGACCTACCGGGACGTCCCCGGGCGCATCGTCGCCGAGGCCGCGGAACGTTCGGCGGCAGCCATCGTCCTGGGCTCGAACCGGCGGCGCCGGTGGGGACGCCTGTTCTCGGCGCAGGTCCGTGAGCGGACGACGCGCCTGACCTCGCTACCGGTCCTGGTGGCGCCCGCGCCGCTGAAGGTGGCGACGTCGCTCGCGCACCGCGACCCTCGGGACGGCAGCCTCGAACACGTGCTCGATTCACTCTTCAATCGGGTCAACTGACTCGCCCACCCATCGGGCATACGCCGGTTTCACAAGGGACGCACAACCAAGAGGTGACGTTCGCCCCTATCGGGTGAGGCGGTC
Source organism: uncultured Acidimicrobiaceae bacterium (assembly GCA_963726545.1). Classification (GTDB taxonomy): domain Bacteria; phylum Actinomycetota; class Acidimicrobiia; order Acidimicrobiales; family RAAP-2; genus Bog-473. The sequence goes on from CAVSCV010000005.1 coordinate 6,049, forward strand.
GGCGGCGCACGATGGGTCAGGTGGTCATGTACGTAGACCTCCTCACACGGGCCCTTGGCACAGGTGAGGCCGGTTCCAGGTCGAACGACTTGTTGCTGGCCGATCTCGTGGATTCCCGGGCCAGGCTTCGAGACGTGAACGGCGGTTCCACGTCCTCGGCGGCAGAAAGCCTGGCCCGGGAACTCTCCTACGACGGCGCCCTCATTCGCATGTGCGAGGCGCTGGCCGTCCCGGCCTCGCCCTCTCGGTTCGGCAACCCGCCCCAAGAACGGCAACGTCTGGAATTGGAGTTGGCCGCGCTCGGCCTGCCTCTCATCGAGTCGGCGGCCTCCACGTCGACCGCCCTGTACTGACCCGACGGACGGTCCCGCTTACGTCCTCGGCCTCGGCCTCGCCACCGAACCCGACCTCGAACCCGGCCCTCTCTCTTCGCCCGGCCCTCTCTCCTCTGACGCTCTCTCCACGCCCGGCCCTCTCTCCTCCGAAGCTCTCTCCACGCCCGGCACCACGTCAGCGTCCCAGCCCGGCCCTCTCTCTGCGCTCGGCCCTCTAACTCCGCCCGGCCCCACGTCACCGTTCCAGCCTCGCCCCTCGTCGCCCGCCTCTGCCCCAGTGTCCAGGCCCATCTCGATTTCCTTGCCCATGTCCAGCATGTCCGGGCGGCCATCGACCACCGGCAGGACGTCGAGCACATCGATCAGCCCCGTAATGCGCAACAAGCGGCGAACGGCGTGGCTCGGCGACGCGATGTGCAACGCCATCCCCGAGGCCGCGGCCCGCCGCTGTTCGACGGCCAGGACGGAGAGTCCAGTCGGATCGATGTAACTCAGCTCGGAGAGATCCACCGTCAGTTCGGCTACCCCGCTCCGATTGACGAGAGAGAGCTGCTCCATGAATGCACCGACGGAGGCGACGTCGAGCTCACCGCGGAGCGAGAGCCGCGTGCAGTTCTCCCCTTCTCGGAGCCGAATCTCTAACTGTTGAGAGCCCTGGTTCATGGTGCGCGCGGTCTTTTCGCCCCTCTCCAACACACGCGCGACGGCTGAGTTTCCCCCGCGTAGTGCTCCTTTTGCCATTGTGAGGCTCATCGATGGGAGAAGCAAGGACCGTTGCCCGTCCACCCTCGGTAGAGTCGGTCACGGTGGCCAAAGACGACGAGCGCTTCGTGGAGGTCGACGGCCGTGAGGTGCGCATCTCGCGACCGGACAAGGTGTACTTCCCTGCGCTCGACGCGACCAAGTACGACCTGGTCAGTTACTACCTTTCCATCGCGGATCATCTGTTGAACACGGCGGGCGGACGCCCGGCCATGTTGCAGCGCTTCCCCGACGGTGCGACGGGTAAATCCTTCTACCAAAAGCGCATTCCCGCCGGGGCACCGCCGTGGCTGGAGTCGACCACGGTCTCCACGCCGAACGGCACCGAGTCGAACGCGCTGGTCGTGGCCGACATCTCCCACGTCCTGTGGGCGGTGAACTACGGATGTCTCGGGTTGCACCTCTGGCCTTATCGTGCCGCCGACCCGGACCACGCTGACGAACTCCGCATCGACCTCGATCCGGTCAAGGGCATCGGCTTCGAAGAGGTGCGGGCGACGGCTCTACGCTGCCGCGACCTCTTGGCTGAGCTCGGCCTGCGCGGGTACCCGAAGACCACGGGGAACAACGGCCTGCACGTGTACCTGCGGCTCGAGTCGCGCTGGGATTCCATCGCCGTCCGGTCGGCGGCGGTCGCGCTGGCCCGCGAGCTCGAACGACGGTATCCCGGGGACATCACCGCCAACTGGTGGAAGGAGGAGCGGGGGACCCGCGTCTTCGTCGACTTCAACCAGAACGCACCGCACAAGACCGTGTTCGGAGCGTGGTTCGCCCGCCCCCGCACCGGTGGACAAGTCTCGACGCCCTTGACCTGGGAAGAGGTCGAGACGGTCGTTCCCGACTCACTGACCATCCGCTCGGTGCCCGATCTGGTGGCCGAACGCGGCGACCCGTGGGCCGACATCGCCACTACGCCCCAATCGATCGAACCTCTGCTGGAGATGGCGGCCCGGGACAAAGAGGCGGGGCTGCACGACGCGCCCTGGCCGCCGCAGTATCCCAAGATGCCCGACGAGCCGCCCCGGGTGGCGCCGAGCCGGGCCAAGAAGACCGACGAAACGGCCTAGGACGGACACGACGTGCAACCGCTCGACGCACTGAACCGCATCGCCTTCCGCCTCGAGCGGAGCGGAGCGGATACCTACAAAGTGCGGGCCTTCCGTCACGCCGCCCGGGCGATCAAGTCGATGCCGGCCGACGAGTTGGCGACGCTGGCCGCGGCCGGGCGGCTGCAGACGATCGAAGGAGTGGGGAAGTCGACAGCGCAGGTCATCGCCGAGGCGATCCGGGGGGACACTCCGGCCTATCTGACCAAGCTCGATGCATCGAGCGACGACGACCTCGTGCTCGACGCACCGGCAGCAGCCCTTCTCTCGTCGCTCCGGGGAGACTGCCACTCACATTCGGATTGGTCCGACGGTGGCAGCCCGATCATCGAGATGGCCGAGGCGGCACGGGATCTGGGCCGCGACTACTTGGTGCTGACGGACCACTCCGCCCGGCTGACCGTGGCCCATGGACTCAACGAGGAGCGCCTGCGTGAGCAACTCGACGTGGTGGCCGAAGTGAACGAGCAGCTGGCGCCGTTCCGGCTCCTGACCGGGATGGAGGTCGACATCCTCGAGGACGGGTCGCTCGACCTGGAGCCCGACACGTTGGGCGAACTCGACGTGGTTGTCGCCAGCATCCACTCGAAACTGCGGATGGACGCCAAGGACATGACGGCGCGCATGCTGGCCGCGATCGAGAACCCGCACAGCGACATCCTCGGGCATTGCACCGGGCGCTTGATCACCGGCCGCGGTCGACCCCAGTCCTCCTTCGACGCCGAGGCCATCTTCGCCGCCTGCGCCCGGACCGGGACCGCGGTGGAGATCAACTCGCGGCCCGAGCGCCAGGACCCGCCCGAAGACCTGCTGCGGCTGGCCGTCGAGATGGGGTGTTCCTTCTCGATCGACACGGACGCCCACGCGCCTGGGCAGTTGGAGTGGCTCGGCCGCGGCTGCCGCAACGCCGTGATCGCCGATGTGCCTTTCGAGCGCATCGTCAACCGCGGCTCGGCCGACGAACTCCTGGCCTGGGCGGCTTCGCACGATGACAGCGGCGGAGGCTCCTGATGGCGCTCTCTCTGCCCGTGGTCCCTCCGGTCTCGCCCATGTTGGCCAAGCTGACCCGTGATCTGCCGCGTGCGGACGGCCTCTACTACGAACCGAAGTGGGACGGCTTCCGCTGCATCGTGTTCCGGGATGGCAACGAGGTCGAGCTGGGCAGCCGCAACGAGAAGCCCCTCACCCGATACTTTCCCGAACTGGTCGACTCGCTGCTGCGAGAGCTTCCGGAGCGCTGCGTGCTCGACGGCGAGATAGTGATCGCCAGCCCCGAGGGACTCGATTTCGACGCACTCTCCCAGCGCATTCACCCGGCCGAGAAGCGGATCCGACAGCTGGCCGAGGCCACCCCGGCCTCCTTCGTCGCCTTCGACCTCCTGGCCCACGACGACACGTCGTACATGGAGACGCCGTACGGGACGAGGCGCAAGACCTTGGAGAAGTTGCTGAAGAAGCTGTCCCCACCGGTGCACCTCACGCCGGCCACGCAGGATCCGGAAGTCGCCGCCGACTGGTTCTCCCGCTTCGAGGGAGCCGGGCTCGACGGCGTCGTGGCCAAGCCCTCCGACCTGCACTACCTGCCGGACAAGCGGATGATGCTCAAGGTGAAGCACCAGCGCACCGCCGACTGCGTGGTGGCCGGATTTCGCACCCACAAGGACGGGGCCGGAGTCGGCTCGCTCCTGCTCGGCCTCTACGACGCGGAGGGCACTCTGCATCACGTGGGCGTCGCCTCGGGTTTCAGCGTGGCCAGACGTCGCGAGCTGGTCGACGAGGTCGAGCCGTACAGGGCCGAGGCGTTGGACGGGCACCCCTGGGCGGGCTGGGCCGAGGCGCAGGCCTCCGGGCGCGCTCCGGGCGCCATGAATCGCTGGAACGCGGGCAAGGACATGACCTGGGAGCCGCTGCGGCCCGAAACGGTCTGTGAGGTCTCCTACGACCACCTTCAGCACGACCGTTTCCGCCACGCGACGTCGTTGGTGCGTTGGCGCCCGGACCGCGACCCCGCATCCTGCACATACGACCAGCTCGACACGCCGGTGCCGATGGAACTGGCCGACGTCTTCGGCACGTCCACGAAGTAGTCCTCTTCGGATTTCCGGGGGCGTTCCCGCCCCAATGCCGTAATGCGCTCGGCCACGCCGACCATTCACCCTTGGAATGGCACCTTCAGCGACGAACGGCACTGGGCCCCAGGATCGGCCGACTCCCTCCACTCGACCTGTTCCACCTGCTCCGCTTCCTCCGGCGGCAGCCTCCGTCGAGCCGGTTGGCCCGCTGACTATGTCCGACGTGGCTGGGCTCGAGACTCCCGAGCTCATGGGGTTGGCGGCCCGGGCCTTTCGGGTGCGCTGCTCCCAAGACGCCGTGCTGACCACGGTCTGTGCCGAGTTGGAGCGGCGCGAGGATTGGCGGGCCACCGGTGGGACCTCGCTCGGGCGCCTGGCTGGCCCAGCATCTGGGGGTCTCGGACGCCACGGCGCGGGCCTATGCCCAGGTGGCTGAACGTATGAGCGATTTTCCGCACCTGGCCGCCGGCTTGTCCTCGGGTCGCCTCAACCTCGACAAGGTCCGTTCGGTGGTCGCGGTGGCGACCACCGAGACCGAGGCCCAATGGGCCGAGGCCGCCGGCGATCTCTCCTTCAAGGACCTCGGGGCGCTGGTGCGTTCCCAAGAGTTGCCGACCCGGGCGTCGGATCGATCTGACGAGGAGAAGCGATCCTTGCGCTTCAACGACGGCCCGCGCACCATCGTGGCCCAGTTGCCGCCGGTCTCCTACGCCGCGGTGCGTTCTGTGCTCGAGGCCCGGGTCAAGGCGATGGGCTCGGACGGCGAGACCCGCCTCGACCAGCGCCTGGCCGACGCCTTCGTGTCGCTGACCACGTCGGGATCTTCGGGATCCGCTCGGGCGCCCCTGGTGGTGGCCCATGTGCCCTTCGAGGTCTTGCGCGATCCTGACTCTGAGCTGCCCGGTGAGCTCGAGCACGCCGGGCTGATCAGCGCGGACGTGGCCCGGCGCCTGGCCTGTGACGGAGAGGTGATCGTGGCCCTCGACGACGCCGCCGGCCACACCATGTACGAGGGCCGGGCGAAGCGCTACCCCACCGCGACCCAGCGCCGAGAGGTGTTCCGCCGCGACCGCCACTGCGTCTTTCCGGGCTGCGCCCATGTCCTCTTCACCAACTGCCACCACGTGAAGGAGTGGGAGGCCGACGGTGGTCCGACCGACCTGTCCAACCTGGCCCTTTTGTGCACGCACCACCATGGCCTGATCCACAGCTCGGTCTGGTCGATGTCGGGCGACGCCAATATCGAGCTGCGCTTTGTCGGCCCGACCGGCCAGGTGATGACGACGAGGCCCTCGCGGCTCTGGGCCCAGGTCAGCGACCCCAAAGTGCTGGCCGAGCGGCGCCAAGAGCTCCGGCGGGCCAAGGCGGGGCGGGGCAAACGTTCGAGTGACTCACCCAGCCCGACGCAGGACGATTCAGATAACGATGGTGCGGATCGGGGCGGTTAGTCGCCGAGGAGGTCGGGGTCGGCCGCCAACTCAGCTCGCACCGCCGCCTCCCAAAAGCCGATGAATCCCTCGCCGTCGTTCTTCGCCACCAAATCGATGAAGGACTGCGGGACCCGAGACGAGCCATCGCCCCCTGCCACGCGCGCGTACCACGCGTGTTGGCAACGCTGCTCCAGCGCGACCACGCGTTGGTGCACTGCCCTGGCCGATCCGCCCAGAATGAAGACGCCGTGTCCAGCCAGCAATGCCATGGCTGCGTCACCCATCTGCGTGATCGCCCGACGAGCGCTGTTGGTGTCATGGACCGGACCGTCGTACTCGTCCACCAGCGTCACCGTGCCGCCGCCGAGCGCGGAGCTCTGATCGAGGATCGGAGGGACCTGACCGATATCGGCCCACACCGTCCCGAAGAGCGGGTGGTTGTGCACCGCCCACGCGATGTCGTGCCTGGCCTTGTGAAGCTCGAGGTGCAGTGGGATGCCGAGCGGGACCGGCCAATCGCCTTCGACCACCCTCCCCTCGAGATCAATACGGAGGACCTGAGACGGCCTGAGTTCTGCCCACGTCAGCAGCCACGGGTTACAGAGCAGCGTCCCGTCGCCCAGATTGACCGTGATGTGCCCGGCGAGATGGTCGTTGTAACCCTCACGCCACAAGGCTCGGGCCAGGATCACGAGTTCTTCGCGCTGGGTCAGGTCCGGAATCAGTTTCTCTGCGGTCGGGGTGAACACGTTGCTTCCTTTCAGCTCGGCAAGACCGGGTCGGGCAAGGGATGCCGGTAGAGCGCAGCCGCGTTCTCGCAGCACATGGCTCGGAGCTCATCGGTCGGGATGTGACCCCAGCAGTCCGCGATGACTTGCTGAGTGTCGGGCCAGGTTCCGTCGCCGTGCGGATAGTCCACCTCGACCATGATGTTCTCCACCCCGATGGTGTGCCGGGTGTCGATGGTCGACGGATCGTCGAGCGTGCAGAACCAGAAGTTCCTACGCAGCACCTCCGCCGGGCGCATGGCCCAGCCCTTGCCGTAGCCCGAGCGGTCGACCATGTTCTCGAGGCGGTCGTGCAGCATGGCCACCCAGCCGATCCCGCCTTCGCTCATCGCAATCTTGAGGTCCGGATGCCGCACTGGATATTCGGACCACAACCACTCCGCACAGGCCGTGAGGGACAACTGCCCGAACAGCGTTGCTCCGATCTGGAGGGGCGCACCGCCGGGCGGACCGATCTCGAGTCCGGAGCTGCCGACATGGAGTGAGACGACGCTGTCCGTCTCGATCACGGCCGCGATGATCGGATCCCAGTGGTCGCGCTCCCAGAGCGACGGGAGACCGATCGCGTGAGGACGCTCAGGAAAGGTGACCGACGTGAAACCGCGGTCGGCGTTGCGCCGGATCTCCTGCGCCGCCAGTTCGGGGTCGGCCAGGTAGGTGATGCCCAACGGCACGATCCGGTCCGGGTGGGGCGAATACCACTCCTCGAAGAGCCAGTCGTTCCACGCGCGGATGCAGGCAAGTCCCAGAGCGCGATCAGGCAGCGTCGAAGAACACTCGTCCGCAGAAGCCTGTGATCTGCGACGGAAAGTTGACCGAGGCCCAGACCCCATTGATGTCCATGTCGCGCACCCGGGCCTCGGCGTCGTAGCAACCCGGTCGCATCTGATCGAAACGGAAGGGCTCGAGGCTGTAGCTGTCGGGGCGGCGTCCAGCCACTGCGTTCATCCCAACCTGGGTGTAGCGCTGACCCTCGAACTCCCACACCTGGTGACCCTGGTCTGTCTCAACAATGTGTGGCGCCTTGTCAGCCAGCGCCGAGGGAACCCGGCCCTCGAACATGTGGGCGGGCTCGACCACGTGGTCGTCCACCGAGATCACCGTGTACCTGACGGGCCGGGGCTCGGGGTCCGGGAGGAAGAGATCGGTCAGGTCGGTCGTCGACACCATATGAATACTCTGCCGCACGGGCGTTGTTGCCGCGCCACGGCCACTTCGCGAGGCGATACTGGGGTCACATGCACCCAGCAAAGGAGGCGGAGTGATCGCGCTCCTCGTTGTCCTGACATTCGTCGTCTTGTTGCTCGGAGTCCTCGTGGCCGGGCTGCTCCGCAGCCACGCCGACATACTCCGATCCCTCCACGAACTGGGCGTGGGAGTCGGCGACCCGACGGCAGTCCCCACGGCGGCGGTCCCCGTCGAGATGTCTCCTGGGCCGGGCGGGATGACCCTGGGCCTGGCGCCCGCCATCGCCGGCCTCACACCCTCGGGGGATGCCCGCGCCGTGTCCGTGGACAACAGCGACAGGCTGACGCTGCTCGGCTTCCTGAGCTCGGGCTGCCACTCCTGCGCCGGATTCTGGGAGGCCCTGCAGCAGCCCGACCACCTGGGTCTCCCCGGCGGGACCCGGGTCGTCATCGTCACCAAGGGGCCTGAACTGGAGATCACGCCGCAGGTCAGGGCGCTCACCAGCGGGCAGGTGCCGGTCTTGATGTCGACCGAGGCCTGGCACGACTACCAAGTCCCGGGCTCTCCGTTCTTTGTCCTGGTCGATGGCACATCCGGGCAGAAGATCGGCCAGGGTGTGGCGTCCCAAGTCGACCAACTCGTCGATCTGGTGCGGCGCGCCCAATCGGAGCGACAGCCCAGCCGCGGCCGCCCTGCACCCGACCCCGGCCTGGACGGGCCGGCGCGTGAAGTGGCCAATGACGATGCGCTGCGAGCAGCGGGGATTCTTCCGGGCGACCCCAGCCTCTATCCGCGTTCGCTCGAAGAGGTGTTTCCCTACTCGGTCACAGGCTCTCAGTCATCGCACTGATGGCCGTCATCGAGGCGCACGGCATCGCCGCGGAGCTCCCGAGCGGCTTCGAAGGCCGCATCTTCGTACGGGCTGTACCCGTGGGCACTGCGTACACGGTCGCCCAGTTCGCCACCTTCCCCTTGCCCGACGACGTGGGCGACTTCGGCGGCGGCGCCGTCAACTTGATGGGACCCGGCGACGTCTACGCCACCCTCTTCGAGTACGGGCCCGAGAGCCTGGGCAAGCTGCTGTTCGCTCGGCAGGGCCGACCCACCGATTTCGGGCCGAACGACTTCTCGCCGATGACCCTGCGTCGCGGCCTCGGTGGTCAGTCCGGCACCCAGCGCTTCTTCACCGAGTCCGACCGGCCGTTCGCCTTCTATGCCGTGCTCGGCAGCCACGTGCTGCGGAACACGCTGGTCCCCAGAGTCAACGGGCTGCTGGCCTCCATGACCCTCAGTCCGCCAACCTCCAGTGCAAGCGCTCCCGTGCAGAGGCCGATGTGGAACTGATCGGGCTCTACCTGATCGGGTCGGCCCTGTTGGTCCTGGCGGGCGCGGCCAAGGCCATCCGTCCAGGCGACACGGCGCTTGCCCTGGCCCAGGTCCTCCCCGGCCGCCTCCGGCTCCAGGGGCTCGTTCGCGTCGGTGCCACCGCCGAGGCAGCGGTCGGGCTCACCGCGCTCCTGCTGCCCAGACCGCTGCCGGCGGCACTGGTCTGCACCTCCTATCTCGGTTTTGCCGCCTATATCTCCTTCGTACGGCACCGTCACGGCCTCTTGTCGACCTGTGGTTGCTTCGGGCGAGCCGACACCCCGGCCACCTGGCTCCACGTCGTGATCAACCTGGTCCTGGCCGCGGCCGCCGTCGCGCGTCGCGGTACAGACGACCGGTGCGTCCACGCTCCGTTCCGTCCTGACGACGCAACCCTGGGCCGGCCTTCCGCTCGTCCTGGCCAGCGCGGTCGGGCTCTGGCTCACCTACCAAGCGCTGACGCTCTTGCCGTCCCTCGGCACGGTCCGGCGGCGCCTGGTCGGCACCAGCTCATGACCCTCTCCACCGCGCTCGTCGAGCGCTCGTCGGGCTTCCTCGAGCGCCGCCTGTCCCGACGCAACGTCATCAACCGATCGGCCTTTGTCGGAAGCGCCGTGGCCGTCGGTGCCGGTCTCGATCTTGCCTTGAAGCCCGGGACTGCCTACGGGCAGATCTGCGAGTGCGGGAATGCCGGATGCGGCTGCGGCAGCACCTGTTGTTCGGGCTTCACCGATTTCTGCTGCAGCGTCACCGGATTCAATTTCTGCCCGTCGAACACCATGATGGGCGGCTGGTGGATGGCCGACAACAGTTCGTATTGCGACGGGCCTCGCTACTACATGGACTGCAACGCGACCTGCGCGTGCGACAACGGCTGTAGTGACGGCTTCCCGTTCTGCGAACCCGGATGCGACCTGACCGGAGGCTGTGGCTGTGGACCGAATGGTTGCGACTCCTACCTCACGAGCTGCCTCCAGTTCCGGTACGGCCAGTGCAACCAGGACGTCGCGTGCATGGGACGGATCGTCTGCCGGGTGGTCGCCTGCGTCCCCCCATGGACGGTCGATCCGACCTGCACCACCGCCGTGGCCGTCGACAACGGCACCGCCGAGCAGAACGAGCCCTGTTGGACTCCGACACCGCCGTGCCCGACCACCACGCCGACCAACTGCCAGACCGTGACGATGATTCCGAGCGCCGACGGTGGTGGTTACGCGGTCGTCACGTCTTTCGGCAAGGTGTTCCCATACGGCGACTTCGTGTCCAAGGGGGACGTCTCGAACCTCACCCTGAGCGCACCCATCGTCGCCGCCGCGTTTTCCATAAACGGCGGCTACTGGTTCGCCGGCAGCGACGGTGGTGTCTTCGCGTTCGGCAAAGCGCCGTACGAAGGCTCCATGGGTCGCGCACGGCTCAACGGTCACATCGTCGGCATGGCGGCCACGCCGACGGGCAACGGGTACTGGCTCGTCGCGGCCGACGGTGGGATCTTCGCCTTCGGCGACGCGCCATTCCTCGGCTCCATGGGGGGCAGAGCGCTCAACTCCCCCGTCGTGGGGATGGCGCCAACGCCAACGGGCCGGGGCTACTGGCTCGTGGCGGCCGACGGTGGGATCTTCTCTTTCGGCGACGCGCGATTCCTCGGCTCCATGGGCGGCAAACCGCTCAACAAGCCCATCGTCGCCATGGCCGCCACGGCAACCGGCAAGGGCTACTGGCTCGTGGCGGCCGACGGCGGCATCTTCTCCTACGGCGATGCGGCCTTCGACGGCTCCACCGGCAGCATCCGCCTCAACCTGCCCGTGGTCGGGATGGCCCCGTCGCACAACGACGCCGGCTACTGGATGGTGGCCCGCGACGGCGGCATCTTCGCCTTCGGCAACGCGCCGTTCCTCGGGTCGCCGGCGTGACACCGCCCCGGGGACGACCAGGACGACAAAGACGACACGAGCGAACAGAAGGGATCACCGACCGATGACTCACGGGACGGTCACAGACGTCGTTGCCGCCTGCACCATCGCCATCGCATTGGTGGGCGGCGTCCGGTCCACCTGGTCGCCCTGTGGCATCTCCATGCTTTCCACCATCACCCCTTTGGCCGAACAGGGGCGTGGGCACCGCTGGTCGGCCACCGCGACCTGGTACCTCACCGGCAGCGTCGCCGGTGGCGCCACCCTCGGGGCCGTCCTCGCCCTCCTCGCCGCCGGCGTCCACGAGCTCGTCCCCTCCACTACGACCGCAGCCATCGCCACCGCGATCATCGCAGTCGGGCTCACCCTTCTGGCCGCCGCCGCAGAAGCGGGTGTCGCCCCGCTCCCCGTCCACCATCGTCAGGTCAACGAGCGCTGGCTCGATGCGTACCGCCCCTGGGTCTACGCCACCGGGTTCGGCTGGCAGATCGGCACCGGTGTGGTGACGTACATCAAGACGTCAGCCGTCTACGTCCTGGTCGCCCTCGCCGCCCTCACCGGCGACCCCCTCGTCGCCCTGAGCGCCGGCCTTCTCTTCGGACTGGTCCGGGGCCTCGCCGTCTTCACCAGCCGCGGCATCACGACCACGACCGCCCTCGCCTCGTTCCACCGGCGGTTCATGGAGCTGGACCGGCCGGCCCGTGCCACCGTCGTCGTCGTCGAGCTGGGAGTCGCCGTCGCCCTGAGCTGGGTCGTCTCGCCCTGGCTCGGCCTCGCCGTCGCCGGTCTCACCGCGAGCGTCGCCGTCGCCCACTCCCGCCGGCGACGCCAGCGCCACCCGGCGCCGTTGGCTAAATCCCCCGGTGGTTCTCGAACCGCGCGTACTGCTTGAGGAACAGCAGGTTGGCCTTCCCGGTCGGCCCGTTCCTGTGCTTGGCCACTTCGATCAGCGCGTCGTCCGCCCGGTCGATCGGCACCTCGTCGTTGTACTCGGACTCCCGGTAGATGAAGAGGACCACGTCGGCGTCCTGTTCCAGTGAACCCGACTCACGCAGGTCGGAGAGCTGCGGCGTCTTGTCCTGACGCTGCTCGAGGTTTCGGGAGAGCTGTGAGAGCGCCACCACGGGAACCTCCAGCTCACGGGCCAGGATCTTCAAACCCCGGCTGATTTCGGCCACTTCGTTCTGACGGTTCTCGGCCCGTCCCCGACCCGTCATCAGCTGCAGGTAGTCGATGACCACGATCCCGAGGTCGCCCTCGGACTTCTTCAAGCGACGGGCCCGGGCCCGGATGTCCATCACCGTCACCGCCGGGTTGTCGTCGATGAAGATCGGCGCACCCGACAGCCGCGTCACGGCCGCCCCGATTTTCGCCCAGTCCTGGGTCCGGATCCGCCCGTTCTGCAGATGCTGCCCGTTCACCTCGGCCTCGGCGGCCAACAGGCGCTGGGTCAGCTCCAGGTGGCCCATCTCCAACGAGAACAGCAGCGCCGGTCGGTCGACCACCATCCCGACGTGGGCCAGGACACCCAAGGCAAAGGACGTCTTTCCCATCCCAGGACGGGCCCCGACGATGTTCAACGTCGACGGCTGCAGCCCGAGCAGCAGTCGGTCCAGCTCGTGGTAGCCGGTAGCCACCCCGGTGATGTCCGAGCCGCGCTGGCCCAACTCCTCGATCCGGTCCAGCCCCTGCCCCAGCAGCTCGTGCAGCGGGTGCATGGTGTCGGCCCCCCGCCGCTCGGCCACGTTGAAGACGAGCTGCTCGGCGTCGTCGACCGCCGCCTTGACGTCCTCGGGGACCGAATAGCCGATATCGGCGATCTCCCCCGCCACACCGATCAGCTTCCGCAGCAGCGAGAGCTCCTCGACGATGGCCGCATAGTGCCGGGCGTTGGCGATCGACGGCGTGTTCGCCTGCAGCGAGATGAAGATCGACGGGTCTCCCACCGCCTCCATGACCCCGGACCGCTTGAGCTCGTCGGTCACCGTCACGGCGTCGATGGCCTCGCCGCGCTCCATGAGGGCACGGATGGCCCCGAAGATGTGGCCGTGGGCCGGCTTGTAGAAGTCGGTCCCCGAGCACATCTCGATCCCGACCGACGCCGCATCGTTCGACAGCAGCATGGCCCCGAGGAGGGACTCTTCGGCTTCGAGATCATGGGGCGGGACGCGCGCCCCGAGGGGGTGGGCAGCGAGGTTGGCCGGTACTGGCGCGAGTCGTCGAAGGCGTGGACCACAGCCCCCCTACTCTGACGGTCCGGGGCTGGGGACCGTCAGAGGGAACTTGTTGTGGGCAACGGTGTGGGAAACCGTTCGCCGGGTGTGGGTAACCCAACCCCGGGTGTGGGTAACCACGGGCGCGAGCACGTGAGCCTTGTGGAAAAGCCGTGTACGACCGGGGTCGCCCGAGGGCCCGAGCACCTGCACGGGCGACATGATGCGGGACGGGTGTGACCGCCCCGCCCGGCCACGATCGGCGGGCCGTTGCCGACCCGCGGCCGGCCTCAGCCGGCGGCCGACACCTCGAGGGTCACGACGACGGTCACGCCCCGGAACAGGTCCACCGTCACGTCGTGGGACCCCGTCTCCTTGATCGGCTCGGGCAGGACCACGTGCTTGCGATCCACCTCGACGCCCTTGGCCTTCTTGATGGCTTCGATGACGTCCGCCGGACCGATGGAGCCGAAGAGTCGCCCCCCGCCGCCGGCCCGAGCAGACATCGGGATCACCGCTCCGGCCAGGATGGTGGCCTGGGCCTCGGCCGCCGTGCGGTCCTGGGCCTCGCGCAGGTCACGGCCGCGCCGCATCTGCCCGGCCTGGCCCTCCACCCCGTCGCTGGCCACGATGGCCCGGCCCTCGGGAAGCAGGAAGTTGCGGGCGAACCCGCCGGCGACCTTCACGATGTCACCCCGCCGCCCGACACCGGCGACGTCGTCTCGGAGCAGGACCTTCATGCGTCCGCCCCGGCTTCCTCGGCCTCAGCCGCGATGTCCGTGTCCAGCGTGGCCAGGACGTCACCGTCCAGCTCGGCCTCGCCGACGGCCTCCGTGTTGGCGGCCGCGGCGTCTGCGTCTGCACCACTGGCGCCTCCGTCAGCGGAAGCGGCAGCGCCGTTGGCACTACCACCAGAACCGCCGCCTGTACTGCCGTCCCTGCCGCGATCCGAGCCTCCGCCGCCCTCGGAGCGGCGGGGCGGGCGGCTGTCACGATCCGAGTCGCCGAGCGTGCGCTCGCCTCGATCGCGACCACCTCGGCCACCGGGCCGCTCGGTGACCGTCCGCTGGGTGTAGGGCAGCAGGACCAGTTCGCGTGCGGTCTTGATGGCCTGGGCCAGTGCGCGTTGGTGCTGGGCGCAGTTGCCCGTCACCCGGCGCGAGCGGATCTTGCCCCGGTCGCTCATGTACTTGCGGAGCATGGGGACGTCCTTGTAGTCGACCCACTCCACCTTGTCCCGGCACAGTGCGCAGGGCTTCTTCTTCACCCGGCGGCCGAGGTCCTTGGGGGCCCGGCGTGACGCCGTCCCGCCGCGTTGGTTATTCCTTGCCATCAGAAGGGCTCCTCATCGAATCCGTATCCTCCACCCGCATCGGCTGCCGCCGGTTGCGGGGCGGGCGCGGCCTGTCGGCCACCACCGCCTGCTCCTCCACCGCCGCCGCCGCCGCCGCGTGAGAACTCGCCGGGGCTGCGTCGCTCGTTCTTGGTCACCGCGGCCGACGCCCACCGAAGGGACGGGCCGATCTCGTCGGCCACGACCTCGACCTTGGACCGCTTGTCACCGTCCTGGGTCTCCCAGCTGCGCTGCTCGAGTCGGCCGTTCACGATGACGCGGGACCCTCGGGTGAGCGACTCGCTCACGTTCTCGGCCATCTCGCGCCAACAGACCACGTCGAAGAACGAGGTGGCCTCTTCCCACTCCTGGGTCTGGCGGTTCTGCCAGCGGCGGTTGACCGCCAGCCCGAACGTGACGTTCGCCTGCCCCGTGTTGGTGAAGCGAAGCTCAGGGTCGCGAGTGATGTTGCCCACCAGCGTGACGCTGTTGTCTGGCATGTCTGTTCCTCCGTCGGCTCGTCAGCTCGCGGCCGGCTCGGCCGCCGCCGTCATCTTCGAGTCCGGCAGCCGCACCACCTTGTGGCGCACGACCTCGTCGGCCAGCGTCAGCATGCGGTCGAGCGCGGCCACCGTCTCGGGTTCCGCCGTGAATTCCACCACGACGTAGTAACCCTCGCGCTTGTGGTTGACCTCGTAGGCAAAGGAACGCTTGCCCCAACGGTCGATCGCACCCGGGTTCCCCCCGGTCGAGCGGATGACCTCGAGGGCACGGTCGAGCACGCTCTGGATCAGGCCGGGCTCGGTGGTGGCCTCGAAGATGGCCATGACTTCGTAAGGCCGCATAAGCGGCATACCTCCCTCTGGACCGGGCGATTCGCTCGGGCTCCTGACGGTCAGGAGCAGGGTTTGTTGTGGCTGGCCATGCTAGCCGGGATCAGCTCAGGGCTTCGCCCAGGCCCTCCGGGGCGTGGTACGTCTCAGCGTCAGCGGGAAATCTCCCGTTCCGGACGTCATTGGCGAAGGCGGCGATGGCGTCGGTGGCGATGCGACCGACGTCGGCGTATTGGCGGACGAATTTCGGCGGGGTCCGCTTGCCCAGGCCGAGCAGATCGTGGAAGACCAGGACCTGGCCGTCACAGTCCGGGCCGGCGCCGATGCCGATCGTCGGCACGTCGATGGCCTCGGTGACGGCGGCGCCCACGACGTCGGGCACGCCCTCGATGACGAAGCCGAAGCAGCCAGCGGCGGCCAGGGCCTTCGCCGCGTCGAGCAGGGCGCTGGCGGCGTCGACGCTCTTGCCCTGCACCCGGAAGCCACCCATGGCCAGCACCGACTGCGGCGTGAGGCCGAGGTGGCCCATCACGGGGATCTCAGCCCGGACGATGGCCTCGACCACCTCGATCCGGGCCCGCCCACCCTCGAGCTTGACCGCCTGGGCACCGGCCCGCACCAGCGTGGCCGCGTTACGGACCGCGTCGTCGGGTGAGAGGTGGTAGCTCATCCAGGGCATGTCGCCGAGGATCAGGCTGTGCGGCTTGGCCCGGGCCACCGCGGCCGTGTGGTGGGCCATCACGTCGATGTCGACGTGGAGCGTGTCGTCGAAGCCGAGCACGGTATTGGCCACCGAGTCTCCGACGAGGATGATGTCGACCCCCGCTTCCGAGACGATGCGGGCACCCGGCTCGTCGTAGGCCGTGACCATGACGATCGGCACGCCGCCGTTGCGTCGCTTGCGTTCCCGCAGGGAAGGAACCGTGACGGGACCCTCGCTCACCGGGTGGGTGCCGCCTTCTTCCGGCCCTTGCCACCTCCGGCGGGGTACTTCTTCATGAGGTGGTGCCAGGCGCACGACGGGCACACCTCGACCTCGAAGCAGAGCACCGGTTCGGGTCGCCGGCACAGGGCCTTCAGCTCGGCGACCGTTCCTGGACAACGACCACCGGGAGGCAGCTTGGCCCCGAAGACGAAGGTGACCGTGACCAGCCGGCCGTCGTCGCAGATGGGGCAGACCTCTTTGGTGGGCCGACCGACGTTCTTGGCGGCCCGCAGGAGCTCGGGATGGGCGTCGCAGACGTCGATCTTCTGGACGCGGCCCCGCTCCACCTCTTTGACCAGGCCATTGCGCACAATCCGGTACTCGACCTGGGCCGTGACATCCGGGCTCACGGCTCGCGATGACGACCGCGGTTCCGACGTGACGGACATGGGGGTCAGGCTACTCCCCGTGCCTGGAATCGATCCGCACGCAGGCGTCAATTTCCAACCCCTCGCGACGACTTGGTGACCAATGTTTGAATGGCGCTATATCGAACCGATATAATGAACCGCAATGTTGGATCTGGCGATACTCGGCCTCCTCGAGGAGCGTGACCTTCACGGGTACGAGATCCGCAAGCTCCTCCGCGAGCACCTGGGGTTGCTGGCCAATGTCTCGTTCGGGTCGATCTACCCGGCTTTGACCCGCCTGGAGAAGGCGGGCGCCGTGGTGGCCACCGACGCCTCCATCGCCGGTCCGGCCGCGACCGTCAATCCCGCTCCTCCGACCGGTTCCCTCAGCGGCGAGCTGGCCGTGCTGCGCTCCCGCCGCCATACCCCGACCCGGGCCCGGCGGGGCAAGAAGGTGTACCGGATCACCGACGAGGGTCGACGCCTTTTCGGCGAACTGCTCGCCGAGGGCGGTGCCGCCGCCGACGACCGCAGCTTCAGCCTGCGCCTGGCCTTCGCCCGGCATCTGGCTCCCCAAGCACGCCTGACCCTCCTCGAACGCCGGCGCGCCCTCCTCGTCCAACGCTTGGGCGAGGCGGAGTCCGCCCGGGCCGACCTCGACGTCTACGCCCGCTCCGTCGTGCAGCACACCGCTGGCGGCGTGGCCCGTGACATCGGTTGGCTCGACCACCTGATCGCGTCCGAACGCGCCGCTCTCGCCAGCGCCGCCGAACCGGCGCCGAGCACCACACCTTGACCACGAAGGAGACACCGATGCACAACCCCATCCGCCTCGCCATCGCCGGCGTCGGAAACTGCGCGAGCTCGCTCATCCAAGGGATCGGCTACTACCGCGATGCCGAACCCGACGACGTGGTTCCGGGCCTCATGCACGTGGAGCTCGGCGGCTATCACGTCCGTGACCTCGTGCCCGTGGTCGCCTTCGACGTGGACCAGACCAAGGTCGGCACCGACCTGAGCAAGGCGATCCATGCCGGGCTGAACAACACCATCCGTTTCGCCGAGGTCGGTGAGATCGGGGTCACCGTCCAGCGGGGACCGACCTTCGACGGACTCGGCAAGTACTACAAGGAGTTGGTCGAGGAGTCGCCCGCGGAGCCGGTCGATGTCGCCCAGGCCCTGCGCGACGCCAAGGCGGACGTGCTCGTCTCCTACCTGCCGGTCGGCTCCGAGCAGGCCCAGCGCCACTACGCCCAGGCCTGTCTCGACGCCGGCGTGGCTTTCGTGAATGCCATCCCGGTCTTCATCGCGTCGGACCCCGAGTGGGCCCGCAAGTTCCGCGACGCCGGCGTGCCCATCGTGGGTGACGACATCAAGAGCCAGGTGGGCTCGACCATCGTCCACCGCATCCTGACCCGGCTCTTCGAGGACCGGGGCCTCGCGCTGGACCACACCTACCAGCTCAACTTCGGCGGCAACATGGACTTCAAGAACATGCTCGAGCGCGAGCGTCTCGAGTCGAAGAAGATCTCGAAGACCCAAGCCGTGACGAGCCAGCTCGAGGACAACGTGCTCGATGCCGACGACGTGCACGTCGGACCGTCGGACCACGTGCCGTGGCTCAAGGACCGCAAGTGGGCCTACATCCGCATGGAGGGCCGCAACTTCGGCGACGTGCCGCTCAACCTCGAGCTCAAGCTCGAGGTGTGGGACTCACCGAACTCGGCCGGTGTCATCATCGACGCCGTCCGCTGCGCCAAGCTCGCGCTCGACCGGGGCATCGGTGGCCCGCTGCTCGGGCCGTCGGCCTACTTCATGAAGTCGCCGCCGGTGCAGTACCACGACGACATCGCGCACACCATGGTCGAGGACTTCGCCGCCGGCGAGACCCAGGAGACCTGGCCAACCGACTGAACGGCGAAGGCGAGCCGCCTCTCTGCTCCTGACCCAGCAGTGAGCCGGTATAGACGTCGGGACGTTCAGACCAGGATGCGCTCGTCGGGCGCGCGGACGCCTACGACGGCCATGACGCGACCCATGCCGAGGAAGCACCCGCAGCAGATGGTGAGGTCCGCCAGCTCCTCCTCGGAGAAGGCCGCGTGCAGGCGGCCCCAGAATTCGTCGTCCATGGCCAAGTGGTCCAGCGCGAAACGCTCGGCGAACTCGGCCGCCAGTCGTTCGCGGTCGCTCAGCTCCGTCGCGGCGCGCCAGTCGGTCACCTCGGCGTAGAAGGGCTCGCCCGCGCCGGCCGTCTCGCCGTCGCGGGCCCGGGTGTCGCGGCACACGGCGCAGTCGTTGATGAGGGCGATGGTCCAGCGGGCCGACTCACGCTCGCGCACCGACAGCTGCGAGTTGCCGTAGACCGCCGCCGAGAGCTTGCCCATCCCGGCCGCCATCTCGGGGCGAAGCATCGCCCAGTCGATGTGCTCCCCCATGCCCGTCTGCGGTGCGTTGATCCTCGTCATGGAAGACGAGGGTAGCCCTCGAGGCTCACCACCGCTCAGGACTGTTCGGCCCACCATGCCAGCAGCAGGGCGGACGCTTGCTCCTCGCCGAGCGGTCCCTCATCGAGCCGGAGCTCCATGAGGAACGACAGCGCCTTGCCCACTGCCGGCCCAGGGCCGATCCCGAGCAGGTCCATCACCTGGTTCCCGGTCAGATCGGGACGAAGGGCATCAAGCTCCTCCTGCTCGCGCAGGACGGCGATGCGGGCCTCCAGCTCGTCCATCCTCCGGGCCAGGGCTCGGGCCTTGGCCGCGTTCCGGGTCGTGCAGTCGCAGCGCGTCAGCTCGTTGAGCTGGTCGAGGTGCGGGCCGGCGTCGCGCACGTAACGGCGAACGGCCTTGTCCGTCCAGCCGAGGCGGTAGGTGTGGAAGCGCAGGTGCAGCTCGACCAGGCGCACGACTGTCTCGGTGTCGGCCGCCGCGTACCGCAGCGCCTCCATGCGCACCCTCGTCATGCGCGCCCCGACCACCTCGTGGTGATGGAAGCTCACACCGCCGTCGGTGATGGCGCGCGTCTTGGGCTTGCCGACGTCGTGGAAGAGGGCGGCCAGGCGCAGCAATCGGTTCCTCGACGTCTTGTCGACCACCGCCAGTGTGTGGGCCAACACGTCTTTGTGACGGTGAATCGGATCTTGTTCGAGCGCAAGACCCGGCAGCTCGGGGAGGAACTCACCGGCCAGGCCAGTGCGGACCACGAACCAGAGCGCTTGCGAGGGAACGTCGACCAGGACGATCTTGTCGAGCTCGTCGCGGATGCGCTCGGCCGACACGATGGACAGCCGGCCGTGCATCTTCATCACGGCGTCGACCAGGGCCTGGTCGGGCTCGAGTGAGAAGCGGGCCGCGAAGCGGGCGGCCCGCAGCATGCGCAGCGGATCGTCCCCGAAGGAGATCTCGGGGTCGAGCGGCGTGCGCAGACGGCCAGCGGCCAGGTCGCCCAGGCCGTCGAACGGGTCGATCAGCTCCATGTCGGGCAGGCGGAGGGCCAGCGCGTTGACCGTGAAATCCCGCCGGGACAGGTCGAGCTCGATGTCGTCGCCGTAGGTGACCTCGGGCTTGCGGGACTCAGGCACGTAGACCTCGGCCCGGTGCGTCGTGATCTCGTAGACGCGCCCTCCCTTGCGACACCCGATGGTCCCGAATTTCGCCCCCTGGGTCCACACGTCGTCGGCCCAGCCACGCACGATCCGCTCGATCTCGTCGGGACGGGCGTCTGTCGTCAGGTCGATGTCCGACTCCTCGGACGCCGCACCCGGCAGCAGGGCGTCGCGGACCGATCCGCCGACCAGATAGATAGCGCGACCAGCCGCCGTAAAGCGGCGCGCCAACTCGTCGGTCGCCTCGACGTACGGCCGAAAACGCTCAGGCACCGACGTGGACTGCACCCGCATACGGTAGTGCGCCCTCTAGCCTCTCCCTGTGCTGTCACACTGGGCCAGGACCGCCCTTTGCACGCTCGCCGTGGCCACGGCACTCTTCCTCCCCGCTCACCCAGCCGGGGCGACCGCCGTCACCACCCAGCCGGGGGCTCCCCTCACGCTGCTCGGGCAGACGTCCTTCGTGACGCCGGCCCAGCCCGGGTTCTCGCTCACCCTCGGGGTCGGCTCGAGCGCAGGACCGGCCGCCGGACTGCACGTGAGCCTGACCTTCTACGGCCGTCTCGGCGACGATTCGCAATTACAGCAGTCGCTCAACGGGACGCCCCAGGGCGGGGTCCTCCACCGGTCCGATATCCCCGTCGCGGCGGCGGCCAACGGGGCGCTGAGCGCAAACACGTGCGTGACCGTCGTGCCGAACTCCGACGCCACGCCGCCGACCACCGGACCGGGCGTCTGCCCGCCCGACAGTGACACGGTCACGCTCGGCTGCACCCCGAACGTCGGTGTCTGCGCCGACGTGTACCCCGTGTCGGTTGCGCTGGAGCGCCAGGGCGACTCGACGCCCGTGGCGCGCTTCACCACCTTCCTCACCTACCAGGAGCCACCCGCCGGCGGTGAGGGCGGTCCGCTCGCCCTGCGGGTCGGTGTCATCGTGCCCGTCGGCTACAACGGGCTCGGCGCGACGGTGACGGCGTTGACGAGTCACCACGACGTGCCGACGACACTTGCCGTCAGCCCGACCATGGTCCAGCGGGTCGCGACGCAGCGGCCGAAAGGCGGACCGCACGCCCTGGCCGAACTCGGCGCACTCGACGCGGCCGAAGTACTCGACCAGCCCTATGTCCCGGTCAACGTGGCGTCGCTCTCCGAAGCCGGGCTGACGGGGGAGGTCCAGCTGCAAGTCGAGCGGGGTGGCGACCTGCTGCGCTCGGCGGGACTCAAACCGGGCGGCGGTCCGTGGGTCGACACCGTCTCCTCGTTCACCGCCGGCGACGGCGCCAACCTGGCCACGGGTGTCCAGGTGGCCGGTTCGACCGCCCTGGTCCTCAACGGCGACGACCTGGCCTCGGGCGGACTCAGCAACTACACGTTCGCCCAGCCCTTCAACCTGGACCTCGGACATGGGGCGACGGTTCCGGCCGTCGCCTCCAACGCCACGCTGAGCGCGCGCTTCACGGCTCAACCGGGCGATCCGGTGCTCGGCGCCGAGCAGCTCCTGGCCGGCCTCTCCTTCGTCCACTACGAGAACGCATCCCTCACGCAGTACCGCGGCGTCGTGGTCGATCCTCCGGCCGGATGGAGGCCGTCGGGACCGTTTCTCGATGCCCTCCTCGACGGTCTGACCGCCAACCCGGCCCTGACGCCGGTCACCGTGACCCAGCTCCTGGCGCAGGTCCCGGTGGGCGGCAACCACGAGCCGGCCGTCCGACACCTGCAATCGGGCCCGGCCGGTCAGGGCATCACGACGATCTCGGCCAACCGGATCGCCACCAACCGCCAACAACTCGGCTCCTTCGACGATGCCGTGCGGGGTCATCCGCCGGAGTTGGCGCAATTGTCCGACGGTCTCTTGGCCACCGAGGCGCGCGCGTTGACGGGGCCGGTGCGGACCGTGACGCTCAACGCATGGAGCCGCGCCTTCGTCTCGGAGACGGGCAAGGTCACCCTGGCCAACGAGAACACGGTGACGTTCACGTCCCGGCGGGCCGCCATACCCATCACCGTGCTCTCCAGCGCGCCCTACCCGGTCGACGTGGTCGTCTCCTTGGCCAGCGACAAATTCACCTTTCCCGACGGCAACTCGCAGAAGCTGACCCTCAACCGCGCCACCACGTCGGTCCGCTTCGTGGCCCAGGCCCGGGGATCGGGTGACCGCCTCCCGATTGACGTGACCCTACGGACCGCCAACGGCCAGCTGGTCATCGGGCGCACGGTGCTGACCGTCCACTCGACCGCCATTTCGTTCGTGGGCGTGGCCCTCACCGTCCTCGCCGGTGCGGTCCTCCTGGTCTGGTGGGCCCGGACCTGGCGCCGCTCACGCCGTCGGCGTCCGCGGGCGGCCGGCTGACCGTGGCCGCCCCCCGGCGCGCCCGCACCCTTCCCCTCCGCACCGCCGCGGCGTACGTCGCCGTCGGCACCGGGGTCTCACGCGTCACGGGCCTGCTCCGACTGGTCGCCTTGGCCTGGGCCCTGGGGCAGATTTCGCTGGCCGACTCCTACAACCTGGCCAACACCACCCCGAACATGCTCTACGACGTCGTCCTCGGCGGCGTCCTCTCGGCCACCTTCATTCCCGTCTTCGTCGACCGGCTGGCCAACAAGGAGGAGCGCGAGGCGTTCGACTCCATCTCGGCCGTCCTCACCGTCTCGGTGGTCGTGCTGGTCGGGACGTCGCTGGCCGCACTCATCGCTGCGCCGTATCTCATCACCGCGCTGACCGCCGCGGATCCGCATGCCAACGCGGCGCAGCTCCACCACCTCATTCTCGAGCGCTCAGTCGCCACGACATTCCTGCGCTGGTTCGTGATCCAGATCGGCGCCTACGGCCTGTTCGCACTCGGCGCGGCGTTGCTCAACACGCGCCGGCGCTTCGTCGCGGTCGCCTGGGCACCGATCGTCAACAACCTCGTCTGCATCGGCATCCTGGTCTGGTTCGGCCTCTGGGCCGGACAGGGCGCGGACCTGGCCAGCGTCGAGGCGCACCACTCCCAGCTGGTGCTGCTCGGCCTGGGCACCTCACTCGGTGTGGTGCTCCAGGGCGTGGCCCTCATTCCCAGCCTGCGCCGATCCAATCTCGGGCTGCTGCGGTGGCGCTGGAATCTCCACGACGACGCGTTGCGTGCCGTCGTCAAACTCGGCGCATGGACCTTCGGCTTCGTCCTGGCCAACCAGGTCGCCCTCTTCGTGGTCACCGTGCTGGCCGGCAGCGTCCCCGGTCCCGATCCGGTGTCCTCGTATACGTACGCGTACGCCTTCTTCCAGCTTCCGTACGGCGTCGTCGCCGTCACGGTCATGTCCGTGGTCACGCCCGACCTGGCCCAGCGCTGGTCGACCGGGGACCGACCGGCGTTCTTGCATCGGATGAGCGGAGGGCTCAGGGCGATCCTGGCTCTCATCATCCCTTCCGCCGTCGGCATGCTCCTCCTGGCCCGACCCGCAGTGGCCCTCCTGCAGGGGTACGGCCACAGCACACCGGCCCAGACGAGCACCACCGGAGCCGCGCTGGCCATGTTCGCCCTCGGACTACCCGGGTTCTGCACGTACCTCTACCTGGTCCGCGTCCTCCAGTCGATGCAGCGCACCAGGGTCGCCTTCTACCTCTACCTGGTCGAGAACGCCATCAACATCGCGCTGGCCCTCCTCTTGGTCCACACCCTGGGCGTGCGCGGCCTGGCCCTCTCGCTCTCGATCGCCTACACGGTCGCCGCCGTCTTGGCCCTGGTCGTCTTCCGGCAGTGGTTCGGGCGCCTCGCTCCTCGTGAAACCTGGGCCCCGCTGTGGCGCGTGGCCATCGCCAGCATCCCGATGGCCCTCGTCGTCCTGGTGATCTCGAACCTGTCGGACTCGACCAGCCCGGCCGGCCTGTTGGTCCGGGTGGTCGGTTCGGTGCTCGCCGGCGGCCTCACCTTCGGCGCTGTCGTCATCTGGCTCGGCCAGCGCGACGAGGCCCGACGGCGGGCCGGACGACCGCCCCGAGGGCCGGGTGCAGGCCCCGGACCAGGCTCACCGCCACCGCCCCCGCCACCGGCGGGTCGTCCTGGCCCCGACACTGACCCCGGTCCCGGTCCCGAACCAGGCCCCGACTCCGGTGGTCCGCGACCGGGACCAGACGTCGGCACCGTGCGACGGATCGGACCCGTCGGACCCGTCGGACCCGCCGTCGATCCCGCCGTCGATCCCGTCACCGTCCGCCCCGGTGGAGCCGCCTGAGCCGACAGGGCCGCCAGCCCCGTCCGCCCCCGTGGCAGACTCGATCCGTGCCCGGCGTCCACATCGTGACCGACAGTGCCTGCGACCTGACGGACCAGCTCGTCAAAGAGCTCAACGTCGGCGTGGTGCCCCTCACCATCCGATTCGGCGAGGAGGAGCTCGAGGACCGGCGCCAGCTGACCTCGGCCGAGTTCTGGGAGCGCTGCCGCTCCATGACGACGCTCCCCGAGACGGCCGCCCCGTCCCCGGGCTCGTTCCAGGCCGCCTACCAGCAGGCGGCCGACGAGGGCGCCGATGCCGTGCTGTGCCTCACCATCTCGTCGAAGGTGTCGGCCACCTACGCCTCGGCCAAGACGGCCGCCGACTCCTTCGACGGCATCCCCGTGCGCGTCGTCGACACCTACTCGCTCACCATGGGCCAGGGGCTGCTCGTCATCGCCGCCGCCGAGGAGGCCGCCGCCGGCCAAGGCCTCGAGGACCTCGTCAGCGCCACCGAGGACCGCATCCCCCGCACCCGGATCTACGGCGTCATCGGCGGCCTCGAGCACCTCCAGCGGGGCGGCCGCATCGGCGGGGCCCAGGCCCTGCTCGGCTCGATCCTCAACATCAAGCCCGTGATCCAGCTCAAGGACGGCGAGGTGGCCGAGGAGTCCAAGCAGCGGACCCGGGCCAGGGCCCTGACCTACATGCGCACCAAGGTCGAGGCCGACGCGCCGCTCGAGCGCTTCGCCGTGGCCGACGGCGCCTGCGGCGACTTCGCCGAGGTCCGGAAGGCCCTCGAGAGCATCGCCACCGAGCACCCCCTGATTGCAACCGAGCTCGGGCCCGTGGTCGGCACCCACACCGGCCCCAACACCGTCGGCGTCTGCTACATCATCCCAGGACAGGGTGGCGGGAGCGGCGGGTAGTCTCTCGCCCGTGGCAGAGAACGACATCGGAGACGCCCTCTCGGCGCGGGCACTCGACACCATCGACACGGTGGTCGCCGCCGTCAACGACAAGGCCGTGCGCCCGGCGATCGTGGCCGCCCGCGTCGTCGTCTTCGGCGTCATCATCCTGGTCATCGGCATCGCGACGCTGATCCTGTTCAGCGTGGGCTTCATCCGCCTGACCACCATCGCGGGCCACCGTATCTGGGGCTCGTACATCGTCCTGGGGCTGCTCTTCAGTGCCGTCGGCGCCTACATCTACTCGCGCCGCGGCCTCCCACCCGAGGCCTGACGTGTCCCCGGCTCCTGAGCGTCGCAAGGTCGTCATCGTCGGCAGCGGGCCCGCCGGCCTGACCGCCGCGCTGTACTCGGCCCGGGCCCAGCTCGAGCCGCTGGTCATCGAGGGCGAGCCGTCGTCCAACAGCGACCAACCCGGCGGGCAGCTCATGTTGACGACCGACGTCGAGAACTACCCCGGCTTCGTCGACGGCGTGATGGGGCCCGAGCTGATGGGCATGATGCGGGCGCAGGCCCAGCGCTTCGAAGCCGAGCTGCGCACGGCCAAGGTCAGCCGCTTCGACCTGTCGAGGCACCCCTTCGATCTCTGGATCGGCGACCCGCAGGCCGAGGCGCCCACGGTCCAGGCCGAGACGCTCATCATCGCCACCGGCGCCCGCTCCCTCATGCTCGGCATTCCCAACGAGGACCGCCTGCTCGGCTACGGCGTCTCGACCTGTGCCACCTGCGACGGCTTCTTCTTCCGGGGGCACAACATCGCCGTCGTGGGCGGCGGCGACTCGGCCCTCGAGGAAGCCAACTTCCTGACCCGCTTCGCCGACAAGGTCATCCTCGTCCACCGCCGCGACCAGCTCCGGGCCTCCAAGATCATGCAGGAGCGGGCCAAGAACAATCCCAAGATCGAGTTCCTGTGGAACACCGTGGTCACCGACATCGTCGGCGACACCAAGGTGAGCGGCCTCAAGGTGCGTGACACCGTCACCGGCGACGAGTCCGAGCTCGATGCGACCGGCCTCTTCGTCGCCATCGGCCACGAGCCCAACTCCTCGCTCCTCAAGGGCCAGCTGGAGCTCGAGGACACCGGCTACGTCAAGACGTTCGACGGCACCACGCGCACCAGCGTGGACGGCGTCTTCGCCTGCGGCGACGTCCAGGACGACTACTACCGTCAGGCCATCACATCGGCGGGGTCGGGCTGCATGGCCGCCATCGACGCCGAACGGTGGCTCGAAATGCGGGGCCAGTAACCGGTCCACGCCCAGGTCAGGCCCCACCAGCCCGCCCGTCGGGAACAAGACCGCGCCCAGCAGTGTTGGACTCGTCGATC
This sequence comes from uncultured Acidimicrobiaceae bacterium, assembly GCA_963726545.1. Classification (GTDB taxonomy): domain Bacteria; phylum Actinomycetota; class Acidimicrobiia; order Acidimicrobiales; family RAAP-2; genus Bog-473. Next base: position 32,806 of record CAVSCV010000005.1, read on the forward strand.
AAGGAGATGCCATGAGCGAGAAGATCGAGACCGTTACCGACGCTACCTTTGACGAGCATGTCAAGAGTTCGGATGTCCCCGTACTGGTGGACTTCTGGGCGGAATGGTGTGGCCCGTGCAAGATGATCTCCCCGGTGTTGGAGGAGATCGCGGAGGAGCAGGACGGCAAGATCCGAATCGTGAAGCTCAACATCGACGACAACCTCGACGTGACCCGTCGGTTCGAGGTGATGAGCATTCCGACGCTGATCCTGTTCAAGGACGGCGAGCCGCAGGTCCGCCTGATCGGGGCGAAGCCCAAGGGCGCTCTGCTCGAAGAGATCTCGGCCTACCTGTAGGACTCCCGCTGGCCGTCGGGGACCGCGGCGACGCGGTCTCCGACGTGCAGCACCGCCTGGCCGCCGTATTGCCGGGCGTCCCCATCGACGCCGACGGCATCTTCGGCGCCGCTACACGGGCCGCCGTCCAGGCCTTCCAGCGCCTGCGCGGCCTGCGGGTCGACGGGGTCTGTGGCCTCCAGACGTGGGAGACGCTCGTCGAGGCCGGATTCCGGGTCGGTGACCGCTTCTTGTACCGCCGGGCTCCCATGCTGCGGGGTGACGACGTGGCGGATCTCCAACAGCGGCTGTGCACCCTCGGGTTCGACACCGGGCGAGTCGACGGCATCTTCGGTGATGACACGGCCAGGGCGCTGGTCGAATTCCAGCGCAACGCCGGCCTGCCCGTCGACGGCATCGTGGGGGGCGCCACCCTCCGTGAGCTGCTCCGCCTCGAGAGCCGTCACCACGATCCCGAGCTGGTCTCGGCCGTACGGGCCCGGGCCGCGCTGCGCAGCGCTCCCCCGACGCTCCTGGGCCGCCACATTGCGGTCGGCGAGACCGGGGGACTGGGCAGCGTGACCGGTGCCCTGCGCCGGCGCCTGACCTTCTCCGGCATCCGGGTCACCGAGCTCAATCACCCCGACGACGCCATCCAGGCCCGAGAGGCGAACGAGCTGGCTGTCGACGTCTTCGTGGGGTTGAGACTCAATCCCTCGACCTCCTCCTGCCGGACCGCCTTCTGGGCCGGGACGCATGACGAGTCCCCCGGTGGGCGGCGCCTGGCCGAGATGGTCCAGAGCGCCGTCCCAGAGGCCCTGGGCATCGAGGACGGCGGGGTCCTGGGGATGTCCGTGCGTATCTTGCGCGAGACCCGGATGCCTGCAGTCGTGGTCGAGCTTGGTCCGGCCAGCACGGTCGTCGAGCGGGCATCGTCGTTGGCCGCCGCCCTCTCGGCCGCATTGGGCCGCTGGGCCGACGTCTCCTGGGACTGATTACCTGTAATCAGTGCGCCTTGAAGGCCTCGCAGCCTCGGGCGACGGTTACGCGATCAAAGCCTCCGCGAGGTGAACCGGGTGACAATCCACAACGTCATGCACAGGTTGTGGATGAAGCTGTACCCACCCTTGACAGTTGTGTGAACTACGCGACGCCGCCGTCACCGACCATGGCCCGGTAGATCCGTTCGAGGTCCTCGAGGGTGGCAAACTCAACCACCAGTCGACCCCTCCGGTTCTGGATATCCACCTTGACCCGGGTGTTCAGATACGTCGAGAGCAGGTCCTCGAGCTCGAGTACTCCCGGCTCGGGGAGCTTGCGCACCGGGACCCGACGGATGCCCGGCTCGGTACTACTCGGGGTCACACCGACTTCGGGCTCGGATTCTTCCTCCACCGTCTCGGGTACGGGCGGCACCACCCGCAGCTCTGCGCCACCGGTCCGGACCAGATCCTCGACCGCTCGTACCGTCAAACCTTCCTCGACCACGCGCTCGACCAGTCGTTCCTGCAGCGCCCGGTCGGGCGTGCCGAGGAGGGCACGGGCGTGGCCGGCCGAGATAGTCCGTTCGGCGAGGGCCCGCTGGGCACCGGCCGGAAGCTGCAAAAGTCGCAACGTGTTGGTGACGGTGGCCCGGCCCTTCCCCATGCGGGTGGCCACCTGCTCGTGGGTCAGTCCGAACTCGTCGATCAGCTGCTGGTAGGCCGCCGCCTCCTCGAGTGCGTTGAGGTCGTCGCGATGGAGGTTCTCCACCAATGCCTGCTCGAGACTTGACCGATCGTCGGCCGCCTGCTGCACCAGGACCGGGATGGTCTGGAGTCCGGCTCGCCGGGCGGCACGCCAGCGCCGCTCCCCCGCGATGAGCTCGTAGCTCTCGGATTCGTCGACCAGCTCGCGCACCAACACCGGCTGAAGTAGGCCGACTTCCTTGATTGAGGCCGCCAGCGAGGCCAGCGACTCCTCGTCGAAGTGACTTCGGGGTTGGAACGTGTTGGGACGGATGTGCGAGATCGGGACCACTCGCAAAAGCGAGTCGGTCTCCCCCGTTGCCTCACTGGGAATGAGGGCGCTGAGCCCCTTACCGAGTCCGCTGCGGCGCGCCATTGCTCACCTCCTTAGCCAACTCGCGGTAGGCCACTGCTCCCCGCGAAGTGGGATCGAACACAGTGATCGGCTGCCCGAACGAGGGTGCTTCGGAGAGGCGCACTGTTCTTGGGATCACGATGTGGCAGACCCGCTCGCCGAAGTGCTCTCGCACTTCGTTCGCCACGTCGACCGAGAGGCGGGTCCTCGAGTCGAACATGGTCAGCACGATGGTGCTCACCTCGAGCGATTCGTTCAGGTTGCTCGAGACCAGCTTCACGTTGCGGAGGAGCTGGCTCAGACCCTCGAGGGCGTAGTACTCGCACTGAATCGGGACCAGTACTTCGTCGGCCGCCGCCAGACCGTTCACCGTGATGAGGCCGAGTGACGGTGGGCAATCGATCAGGACGAAGTCGAAGTCGTCGACCACGGTGTCGATGGCCCGCTTCAACTTGAGCTCCCGGCTGAAGGCCGGGACCAGCTCGATCTCTATGCCGGCAAGGTCGATGGTTGCCGGGGCGACGAAGAGGTTCTTGACGCTGGTCGGCTCGATGGTGTCCTCGAGCGGCTGGTCCCGCATGATCACGTCGTACATGGAGAACTCGAAGTTCCGGGCTTCGACGCCAAGGCCCGTGGTGGCGTTGCCCTGGGGATCCAGGTCGATGACCAGCACCCGATACCCCTGCTCGGCGAGAGCTGCGCCCAGGTTGACGGTGGTCGTGGTCTTGCCCACCCCGCCCTTTTGGTTGGCGATGGCGATGACCCGCGGGAGTTCTCGGGCGTCCGGCTTGGTGCCATTGAGCAGGTCGCTGGCATCATCCGAGATCGTGGGTGGGCGCATGGTGTGACCTTTTCCGGAGGCTTCGGGGGTCGCCACGGCCACGGCGGCTTCTGGCTGTACCGCCATGCTGGTCGCTTCCACCATGTCCGCCTGTGGCTCCTGTGACTGATCACCGGAGGTAGGGGAGGAAACTACCTGTTCAGTAGGCAACTCGGGTAATTGGGCCTCGCTCGGCACCGCTGCCGGCACAACGGTGGCCTCTCCCCCGCTGGCGGGTGCTGATCCGCCCACCGGCCCGCTCGGCTCTTCGGGCGACGATTCCACAGGTCCACCCCCTGAATTCGCGGTTTTTTCTACCTCTTCGGATGACTGCACGGCCGGTGCAGGCGCCGGAGGGTCGCTCGCAGCATGGACCTCTTGGTCCCATGGCTCCACAGGGCCGTCGCTCGAGCCAGAAGATTGGCCCCCCTGAAGTTCCTCGGCTCGGGAAGGACGGGGACCAGACGTTTCACCCTGGTGAGCAGGTGGCTCCACGACAACACTCCTGACCGGGTCTGTTGAACTCGGTCCCTCGTGTTCTGGCGGGATTGATGGGGGAGTCGGGTCTGATTGGAAAACGTCTCTGTCCCGGCGCCGGATGCGCATTAGGCGGTTTCTCCGGGTCCCGAGGGCACGACGCCTATCCTGGCCTGGTTACGTACGGAGGTCAAGACTTCCCAGTTTCACGTGGAACATGGGAGGAGTTGTCAAATCCGCCCCCGGCAACGCCTCTAGCAGTTGTCAGCCCGTTGTTTCACGTGAAACATGAGGGTCGCGATGCCCCTGGCCTGGGACGTCGTCTCGGCGACGCTGATCAGCGCCCTTCGAGCGCCGTCTTGCGCTCGTGTTCCTCAGGCCTCCCGGCTGGTTCCCCAGCATCGGATTCCGAGCCTTCAGCGCACTCGTCCCGCGCTCACCACCTGGCCCTCGTTCCACGACGGACTGAGTCGACGCAGCCTGGCGGGATCGTCCCTCCACCGCGGAGGACCAAATCCCCGCCTCCTGGCAGCCCGACCTGGTCCGAGTCTCCGATCTGCTCGCTTCCAGGAAACCCGCCTTGCCATCTCCTCCCACAGGGCTGCTGCTCAGATCTGCCGATGCGACGGCGGCACCGGCAGGGCAGGGCAGGGCAGGCCGGGCTGAGTTGGGCCGGGCCGTACAAATTCTGCGGAGGCCGGGCCTAGCGCAAACAAGCCCAAGGGGAGACCTGCACAGATGGAGCCGCATCCCAGTCCGCCACGTTCAGGATCCACCACGGTGAGGCGAACACGAGGGATGGCACGAGTTTGTCCAGGGCGGAGAGGGACTGACCCCTATCCGGAAACCAAGGAGCGGAGTACGCCAGTAGGAGGAGGCCGGGCACAGAACCGCCACGGCACCGCTCCTCCAGAAAACCGACCCGGACCGGCCAACAGCCTGAGACCGTTGGTCCGTCACCTCTGCACTCGCGTCGCCGCAGGGCGCCGGGAAGTCAATAGGACGGGGACTGGGGCGCCCGGCACGGCGGAGCAGGGCAGGGCAGACCTGATGGGGGAGTGTGGAGGGAGTTCGCCTGGTCGCCGCCTGCCGGACTGAGATCGATCAGAGTCCAAGCCTCGGACCCCCTCAGAGCCAGACCGGGTTACGAGACCTGGTCAAGCCTGGCGGGATCAGAACAAGGGCTTCTTCGCGGGGACGCCGTTCCGGCGAGGGAACCGCTCCGAACAGACCTCGACCTGGCGCAACACCTGGTAATCGAACTCGGCGTGGAAGAGCTGACCGGGCTCGAGCCCCAGCTGCCGGAGGGCTGCCGCCGGCCAGCGCTCGGCTCGTGTTGACCCCACCGCCTCCTTCAATCCTGGAGGTCCAGGTGGGATCCGTCCAGGTTCGGAACGTCCAGGTTCAGAGCCGCCAGCTGCTCTCCGCTCCGGTTGGGCTCCTCCCGGGTCCGTCTGCTCTGGCTGGCCTGATGGTGGCTGGCCCGGCTCGGGTTCGGCGAGCTGGCGTTCAGCTCGTGGAGGCTCGACGAGACCCGCATCGGCGCCCAATGCGTTCGGCCCATCGGAACTCGAACCGTCCTTTGATCCCTGCGTGGAGGTCGGAGGTTCCGAGACCACGATCCACGCCCCGGATTTGAGTAGGGGAGCGGTGCATTCGGCCAGCACGGCCGGCCTGCCGAACGAGCGGGCGATCGCCCCGTCGAAGCTGGATCGCCACTCTGGATCGCGCCCACAGATCTCCGCCCGCTCCTGGAGCACTGACACCCGGTCGCCGAGCTCGAGCTGGTCCACGGCCCGCCTGAGGAACGCACACCTGCGTTCGTTCGCCTCGAGGAGGACCAATGAGGCCTCAGGCCAGCCTTGTGCCACCACGAGGCCAGGGAGCCCGCCACCCGCCCCCATGTCCACCAGGCGCGGCGTCGCCGTCACAGAGAGCGGCCGAGCGGCCACCACGAACCCTCGAGCGTGGCGGACCTGTGGCTCCAGGGGGCCGGGTCCGAAGAAGCCGAGCTCGCGCGCCTCCGCCAGAACGAGCTCCAGGGATTCTCTGGCGACCGGACGGTCGCCTTGATCGTCGGTGCCGGGCACCGACGGATCGTCAGCCCGCAGGGGCGATGACGATGTACCGGTTGGGGTCTTCACCCTCAGATCGCGTGACGACACCGGCCGTCTCGTTGATCGCATCGTGCACCGACTTGCGATCGGCGGGGCTCATCGCCTCGAGCGCCTTCTCTTGGCCAGAGGACATGACTTCCTCTGCGATCTGCACGCTGAAGCGCTTGAGAGCGGCGGAGCGCTTCTCGCGGTAGCCAGCGACATCCACCAGGATCCGATCCGTCCTCGACGGGCACTGGCGCTGCACCACGGCACGGGTCAGGTCCTGGAGAGCACTCAGGGTGGTCCCACGGGGCCCAACCAGCATCCCGAGATCCGTGCCCATCGCGGCAATCTCGACCGTCTCTTCATCGAGGAGACGTGTCTCGACCGAACCCTCCATCCCGTACTCACTGAGGAGTCCGGCCAGAAATGCCCTCCCGACCTCACCTTGCTCTTCGAGCGTCATTCCCTCGGCCATCTCCACCGTCTCCTTCGTTGCCTTGCCCTGAGAAGATTGCTGCGCAGGCTGCTTCACCGGCGCCGATCCATTGGCGGCGCCGTTCGCCCCTTCGGCTCCGGCCGCGGCGGACACGCCAGCGCGGCTGCGGTTCCGCCGGCGTCGGGCTGACCGACTCGTGCCGCTCCCTCCGCCTGCTCCGTTCCCTTCACCGCGGCCCGAACCATTGTCCTCGACCGATTCGTCGTCGTCGCCGGCGTTCGAGGACCCTGCGACGCTCGTGGCCGAGGCACTTGCCCTCGCCCCGGCGCCGCCTGGTGGGGTCGCCCTGACTGCCCGAACGGCCGGTTTCAACCGAGCTTCCGTCGCTTGCGTCCTCGTCGCCCCGCCCGCCGTTGTTGCTCGACCGGCTACTCGATCCCGATGCCGGCCGCCGGCCACTCTCGCGGTTCGGCTTGCCCCTACGCGAACGTTCACGCTTGGGGCGGGCACCGACGGGGCGCACGCGGGCCCGGACACGGGCCTCCTCACGCACCCGGCCGAACAACCCGGTCTTGGGCTCTGACACCACGATCAGCTCGGCGTCACCGAGCGCCACACCCAATTGATCAAGCGCTCGTTCGGTTGCTTCGTCGACGGTCTTGCCCGTCACCTCTACCCACTCCACGCTGTTATCGAGCCTTTCTGGTCCGCTTCGAGCGAGAGCGCGGATGGGCTTTTTGTTCCGGTGGCTCGTCGCCACCCGATGAGGCCTTTCCGTTGGTGGCCTTGCCGTTGGCGGCCTTCCCGTTGCCGTTGGCCTTCGCGCCGGAGCTCGGATTCTTCTTCGGAGGCACCGTCCCCTTGGCGAGCGCGGTCCCGTCCGTAGCGCTCGATGCCTTCTTGGTCGGTTTCGAAGGAGGAGGCGGTTTTATCTCTTTCTTCTCTTCCTTCTTTTCTTCTTTGGCCGAGCCGATCTCGCGCTCGGCAGTGTTGGCGGTCACCATGCCCGACCGGAACATGACCTCCTGCGTCAAGATCCGCATTGCTGAAGACACAACCATGTAAATGGTTGCTCCCGCGGGGACCTTTAGGTAAATGGCACCAAAGGCAATCGGGAATATCTTCTGCATTGTTTGCATCTGTGGATTGGCAGCGGCAGCCTGCGGATTGCGACTGTTCATCTGCTTCATCTGGTAGTACTGCAGGAAGACGGCGATCGCTATAAGACCGAGATAGGGCAGGATGTCAGGGAAGCCGTGGCCCGAGAGCGGCGAGGTCGACAAATCCATCCCGAACCACCACGGCATATGGCCGTGACTGGCAACCAGCGCATGGTGCATTTGCGAGCCGGAAGGAAGGTATTCAGCGTTTGTTGCGGTCGTCTTTGAGAGGTCCCGGATCAGTGAATAGAGGACGATCAAGAACGGCATTTGAAGGAGAGGCGGCAAGCAGGCGCCGAACGGGCTGGTCCCGTTCTCCTTGTACAGCTTCATCATTTCCTGGTTGAGCAGCTCCCGGTTCTCCGGGCCCTTGTATTTGGCTTGGAGCTTCTTCAGCTCCGGCTGCAGCCGCTGCATGGCGATCATGGAGCGGGTGCTCTTCACCGTGATCGGTGTGAGCGCCAGCATGATGATCACGGTCAGGCCGGCGATGGCGAAGCCGTAGTTCGGCCAGATGGCGAAGAGCCCCGCCATGATCCAGCCGAAGAGCTTCAGCAACGGATGGAAGACGTTCAGGATCGGCTGGACCGGGTTCGACGCGGCCACCATGACGTGGGTCAGCATGGTTGGCGCACCTCGGTCGCCTGGGTGGCCTCAGCGGCCTCGTGCCTGTGGATGAACTGGCCGGCCTGGGCCGTGGGCTCGGTGGTGGGCTCGCCGTGGGGCAGGGGCACCAGGTCGATCCCGTGGGGACCGAAGGGCCGGCAGCGCAGGAGCCGTCGGGCGGTCAGCCCGAACGCCCGCCAGAAGCCGTGGACCGTGAAGGCCTCCATGGCGTAATTCGAGCAGCTCGGGTAGTAGCGGCAACTCGAGACGCGGCCCGAACGCGGCGCCTTGATAGGCCTTGAGCAGGAGCAATGCACCCCGCCGGGACCAGGGCTGGCGACTCGAGGCGGTGGGCACCTCAGGGGGTGCACCGGACGCGGAGCCCGCAGAGGGGGAGACCGGAGCGGTCTTGGCCGGAGTGCCGCTGGTGGTCGTGGCAGGGGTGATGGGGGTGCTGGTCACGGTGGTCATTGGCCGCGAACCACCTGGTCACGGGAGGCCCGGCGGAGGGCCTTGGCCACGTCGGCCCGGAAGGCGGCCGGCTTCACCGCGGCCGAATCGGGGGCAAAGCGGAGCAGGTAGGTGCCCCGCGGCAGGTCGTGGGCCTCGCCGCGGACGACCTCACGAGCCCGGCGACGGAGGCGGTTGCGCACCACGGCCGAGCCGCAGTGCTTGCCGACGGCGTAGCCGACCTGGGGAAACAGGCCTGGGGTGGTGGGTTGGGCGGGGACGAAGACGGCCCGGACCGGTCCACTCGAGCCGCGCGCCCGGGAGCGTTGCAGCTCCGCGAAAGCAGTGCGCGTGGTGATCCGTCCGACCGTCGGTGCAGGCACCTGGGTCCTCAGACGGTGAGCCGGTGGCGCCCTTTGAGCCGCCGTGACTTCAGAATCGCCCGCCCGGCGCGGGTCGACATGCGCTTACGGAAGCCGTGGGTCTTTGCCCGCTTCCGGGTGTTGGGTTGGTAAGTGCGCTTCACGTCAATCAGCCTTTCGCGACGAGGCGGCGTCCGGAGGTGTTCGTCGCAGGGTCATGCCGCGGCCTTCGGGTCGAATCCAGCCGCCGGCGGCGAGTCCTCCCATGTTAGGCGCGATTTGGGGACCGGCTCTAGTCGCATCGTGGTGCCGCGGTGTACGTTCATCCAATTACCCGTACCGAGGTTCGTTCCGAACGCAGTGGCTGGACGCCGAGGGGGGAGAAGGGGCGATCGGAACAGCGGTGAACCAGGCTGGAGTCCTCTGGACGAAATGCACAGGGTCCTTGCGCGAGCAGGTCTCGGAGACCACGTGGCAGCTGTGGCTCTCGGGGATCGAGCCGGTGGACTTCGACGACGGGGTATTCGTCCTGGCCGTGCCCAACGGGCTGATCCGAGAGCGGGTGGAGTCCCGGTACCTGCCCATGATCGAGGACACGCTGGCCAACGAGGTGGGTTCTCCGGTCCGGGGCCGGCTCGAGGTCCACGAGACCGCTCCGCTCGATGCTCCGCTCGGGGCCGGCTCGACCGGCTTGCTGGACCCGGTGACCGAGGCGGGCGACGGCCGTGCGGGGTCGTCCGGGGGGACGGGGCTGCGCTCCGGTGGTCCGCTGGGCAATTCGGAGCGGGCTGGGGCCAACGGTGCTGGCACAGGGTCCAATTTCGGTCCCGGTGGGTCCGGGTCCGGGCGCGAATCCCCATCCGTCCAGCTCGACTCGAAGTTCACCTTTGAGACCTTCGTGGCCGCCTCCTCGAACCGGCTGGCCCACGCGGCGGCCCAGGCCGTGGCCGAGACGCCAGGGCGTTCGTACAACCCTCTGTTCATTTACGGGGACTCGGGACTGGGCAAGACCCACCTGCTCCACGCCATCGGGAACTACGTCACCGAGAACTACCCCCGGCGCAAGATCCTCTATGTGACCACCGAGACCTTCATGAACGACTTCGTCGACTCGCTGCGCACCTCGACCACGCTGGCCTTCAAGCGCCGGTACCGGGACTGCGACGTGCTCCTCATCGACGACGTCCAGTTCATGGAGCGCAAAGAAGGGCTCCAGGAGGAGTTCTTCCACACCTACAACGACCTCAAGGGCGCCTCCAAGCAGATCGTGCTCACCTCGGACCGGCCGCCCAAGTCGATCGAGACCCTCGAGGACCGCCTGCGCAGCCGCTTCCTGTCCGGCCTGATCACCGAGATCGACCCGCCGGACCTCGAGACCCGGCTGGCCATCCTGCGCTCCAAGTGCATGAGCGAGCACCAGGACGTGCCCGACGACGTGCTCGAGTTCATCGCCTCGCACGTCAAGGACAACATCCGGGAGCTCGAGGGGGCCCTGATCCGCATCTGCGCCTTCGCCAAGCTCAACAACCAGCCCATTTCCCTCTCCCAGGCCGAGGAGGTCCTCTCCGACCTGGTCCGGGCGGGCGAGCCCCGGCGCATCTCGCCCCAGATGATCCTCGACACGGTCTCGGCCACCTACGGCTTCTCCGTCGAGGCCCTGACCGGCCCCAGCCGCACCCGGCCCCTGGTCACGGCGCGCCAGGTCGCCATGTACCTCACCCGCCAGCTCACGGACTACAGCTATCCGGCCATCGGGCGGGTCTTCGGCAAGCGCGACCACACGACGGTCATCCACGCGGTCGACAAGATCACCGGCCAGATGCAGGAACGCCGGCAGATCTACGACCAAGTCACCGAACTGATCCAGAAGATCCGTGCCGGCACGGCCTGACCCGACCGGCCCGACTGTCGGCCCGCCCTGTGGCTCGACCACGGCACAGCCTGTGGACGGTGGCTGCGCGCGCTGGGGACCGAGGGGGCCCGCGTCCCCAGGCCTGCGCGAGGTCGCCAATTCTCGTCCCCCGCGGGGTCCGGCGACCCACACCGCCGTGGGGACAGCGAATGGCCACCCGACCAGGGCGGGCGGGGCGTCATCCACAATCCACAGCCCTTACTACCTTTACCCCTAGACATATGTCCCTCTCCCCATCGAAATACAGGGCACCCACCCGAAAGGACATTTCGTGAAGTTCAGATCCGAGCGCGACGCCTTGGTCGAGATGTTGGCGACGGCTGGTCGCGCCATCGGGGGGCGGGGCGGCTCCTCACCGGTGCTCTTGGGCCTGCTCCTCACGTGTACCGGCAACACGCTCACCGTGACCGGGACCGACCTCGACCTGACCATTCAGGTCACCGACGAGATCATCGGCATCGAAGACGGGAGTTGTGTCGTTCCGGCCCGGCTCTCGACCGACATCGTGCGCCGGCTCGAGCCCGGAGCGGTGACCTTCTCCGACGAAGGCGACGCCCTCACCATTTCGGCGGCCCGCTCGACGTTCAAGTTGCACACCTACCCGGTGGTCGAGTTCCCGCCGGTGGCGCGGACCAACGAGCCCACGGCGCACCTCAACGAGGGCGCCTTCGGCCTGGCCATCCGTCAGGTCGTGCGGGCGGCATCGCACGACGACGGTCGTCCGCTCCTCACCGGCGTGTTGGTGTCACGGGTCGACCAGTCGCTGCGCCTGGTGGCTACGGACTCGTACCGCATGGCCATGCGGGACCTGGCGGGAACAAATGTCATTCTCGGCGAGGAGGACCTGCTGGTGCCGGCCCGGGCTTTGTCGGAACTCCAGCGTCTGCCGAGCACGAGCAGTTCGTCGGAGGAGGGCGAGAACGACAAGGTCGGCGTGGCCGCCAGCAGCAACGAGATCACCTTCTGGCAGGGCAAGGTGCAGATCAGCACGCGCCTGCTCGAGGGTCGCTATCCGGACTACAAGCAGCTGATCCCCGACCACTACCCCAACCGGTTGCACCTGGGGAAGGAGAGCTTCCTGGCCGCGCTGCGCCGCGTCCAGCTCCTGGTCCGGGACAACACGACGCCGGTCCGCCTCTCGATGCGCCAAGCCGGCGTGGATCTCAGCGTGCAGAGCCAGGACGTCGGTGACGCGGCCGAGGCGGTCGACGGGGACTACACCGGCGAAGACCTGATCATCGCGTTCAATCCGTCGTATCTGATCGACGGGGTGGAGGCGGTGGCGGGTGACGAAGTGATCGTCGAGACCGCCGACGCGTCACGGGCGGCCACGGTGCGCGGTGCGGAAGACGAGGAATTCCGCTACCTGTTGATGCCGGTGCGGGTGTCCTGAGCGGGCCGCAAAATCGGTGAGCATCCGTCATCTGGAGCTGACCGACTTCCGTATCTTCCGGGCCGCCGTGCTCGACCTGCAGCCCGACGGCACGACGGTGATCACGGGAGAGAACGGGACTGGCAAGACGAGTGTGCTCGAGGCGATCGTCTACCTGAGTACACGACGCTCCTTCCGGGGCGCGCCGACCGAAGCCCTGATCCGGACGGAGGCTTCGAGCGCCATCGTGCGCGCCGAGGTGGCGGGGGAGACGGGACCGGTTTTGGTGGATGCGGAGATCGCGTCGGCCGGGCGCAGTCGTATCCGGGTCAACCGCAAGGCGGCCTCGGCCCGCAAGGACCTGGCCGCAGCCATTCCGTGCACGATCTTCTCCCCCGAGGACCTGGCCATCGTCGGCGGTGCCCCCAAGGGCCGGCGGGACCTGCTCGACGACGCGCTCGGCCCTGCTCGACCCGGAGGGAGCGCGGGCGGCGGACGAGACCGACCGGGTCCTGCGCCAGCGGGCCGCGCTGCTGCGCCAGTCGGGCGGGCGGGTCAGCGAGGACGTCGCGCTCACCCTCGACGTGTGGGACCAGCGCCTGGCCGACGCGGGCAAGGTGCTCGTGGCCGCCCGCGAAGGGCTGGTGGCCGACCTCGAGCCGCTGGTGGCCGCGACCTACAACCGACTGGCCGGGGCGGGCGGGGCGCCGGCCCTGATCCGCCAGGCCTACCAGAGGTCCTGGACGGGTGACCTGCTCGACGCCCTGGTGGCCAGCCGCAAGGACGATCTGCGGCGGGGAGTGAACACGGTGGGGCCGCATCGCGACGAGCTGGTCCTGTTGCTCGAGGGCCGAGAGGCCCGGAGCCACGCCTCGCAGGGCGAGCAGCGCTGCCTGGCCCTGGCCTTGCGCCTGGCCATCCACGAGCTCGTCCGGACCAAGACGAGTCTGCGGCCGACCCTGCTCCTCGACGACGTCTTCTCCGAGCTCGACCCGGTACGGAGCAAGGCCCTGGTGGCCGAGCTGCCGGTCGGCCAGTCGTTGCTGACCACGGCGGCTCCGTTGCCCGGCGGGATCGACGTGGCCACGGTGGTGCAGGTCGGAGACCTCGTCCGGTGAGGCACCGGCGCAGCGACGGCCCCCGGCGGGTGGGCGACTCCATGGCCCGCGTCCTCGGGCGTCTGGGGGCGCCCCCCACCGAGGTGCTCGAGGTCGTCTTCACCCGCTGGAACGAGGTGGTCACCGGTGAGCTCGGGGCTCATCTACGACCGTTGCGCGTCGACCAGAGGGCCCTCGTGGTGGCCGCGGACCACGCGGCCTGGGCCACCCGGGCGCGCCTGGAATCGGCCGAGATCCTGGCCCGCGTGCACGCTCTGGGCGACAGCCCGATTCAGCGGCTGGAAGTTGTCGTCGAACGACCCTGAAACCGCCCTCTGACGTGGGGCGTTGCGACCGTTCATGAGTGCCGAAATGACACGGTTGTCGGGTAGAATGGTGCGTTCGCATCGAAAGGCCGGAGGTCGACCGTTCGGGGATTCGATACGCACCGCGAAGACAAGGGTTTTGAAAGGGCGCGCCTGTGGCAGTAAAGGTGGACGAGACATCGAACGGGGCCAACGCCTCCTACGGTGAGGCTGACATCACCATCCTCGAGGGGCTCGAGGCGGTCCGGAAGCGCCCCGGTATGTACATCGGGTCGACCGGACCCACGGGCCTGCACCACCTGGTGTGGGAGGTGGTGGACAACTCGGTGGACGAGGCCATGGCGGGCCGCGCCACCCGGATCGACGTCACGCTGCTGGCCGACGGCGGTGTCCGGGTGGTCGACGACGGCGCCGGGATTCCGGTCGGGCCCCACCCCAAGTACCCCAAGCAGTCCACGGCCGAAATCGTCCTGACGATCCTGCACGCCGGCGGCAAGTTCGGCGGCAAGGGCTACCAGGTCTCGGGCGGCCTCCATGGCGTGGGCGTCTCGGTGGTCAACGCGTTGTCCACCCGGCTCATCCTCGAGGTGGACCGCGACGGCCAGCACTGGGAGGCCGAGTTCGAGAAGGGCGGAAAGCTCAAGCACAAGATGACCGCCACGGGGCCGGCCCCCAAGGACCGCAGCACCGGCGAGCCCCGCACCGGCACCACGGTCACCTTCTGGCCCGACGGTTCCATCTTCGACGAGACGGAGTTCCGGGCCCAGACCGTGGTCGAGCGCATGCAAATCATGGCCTTCCTCAACAAGGGCCTCGAGATCCGCTTCACCGACGAGCGCTCCGACCCGGTGACCAAGACCACGTTCAAGTACAACGGCGGCATCGTCGATTTCGTCAAGCACCTCAACGCGTCGAAGGAAGCGCTGTTCCGCAAGGTCGCGTCGTTCGAGTCGGCCGAAGAAGGCCAAGAGGTCGAGATCGCGCTGCAGTGGAACACCGGCTACCACGAGTCGATCCACTCCTTCGCCAACGGCATCTCCACCATTGAGGGCGGCATGCACGTCGAAGGATTCAGCAAGTCGCTGACCAACGTCGTCAACCGTTATGCCCGGGACCGCAACATCCTGAAAGAGAAGGAAGACAACCTCAAGGGCGAGGACATCCGTGAGGGCCTCACCGCGATCATCTCGGTGCGCCTGCGCGACCCCCAGTTCGAGGGTCAGACCAAGGCGAAGCTCGGGAACCAGTCGATCCGTTCGCTGACCGAGCGCACGACCAACCAGAAGCTGCGCGAGTGGCTCGAGGAGAACCCGCGCGAGGCCAACCAGATCGTCCAGAAGTCGTTGCAGGCGGCGCGGGCCCGCATGGCGGCCCAGGGCGCGCGCGACCTGACGCGCCGCAAGTCGGCCCTCGACGGGGCGGGACTGCCCGGCAAGCTGGCCGACTGCTCGTCGCGCGATCCCCGCGAGTCGGAGCTCTTCATCGTGGAGGGCAACTCGGCCGGTGGATCGGCCAAGGACGCGCGCAATCCGGTCACCCAGGCCATCCTCCCCATCCGGGGCAAGATCCTCAACGTCGAGCGGGCGCGCATCGACAAGATGCTGAAGAACGTCGAGATCCAGGCGCTCATCTCGGCCATCGGGGCCGGTCTGGCCGAGGAATTCGACGTCAACAAGATCCGCTACCACAAGGTGATCCTGTTGGCCGACGCCGACGTGGACGGCAGCCACATCCGCACGCTGCTGCTCACCTTCTTCTTCCGGCAGATGAAGCCGTTGGTGGAGGGGGGCTTCGTCTACGTGGCCCAGCCGCCGCTGTATTCGACGCTGGTGGGCAAGGAGAAGCTCTACCTCAAGGACGACGCGGCCAAGGCCGCCTTCCTGGCCGAGCACCCAGACCACAAGCACGAGTTCAACCGCCTGAAGGGCCTGGGCGAGATGGACTTCCACGAGCTGCGGGACACGACGATGGACCCGGGCAAGCGCTCTTTGCTCCAGGTGAACGTGGAGCAGGCCGCGCTGGCCGACGAGGTCTGTTCGATCCTCATGGGCGACGACGTCGAGTTGCGTCGCCATTTCATTCAGACGAATGCCAAAGACGTCCGCTTCCTTGACATCTGAGCGGACAGGCAAGGAGTAACGAGACATGGCACGTCAATCCACACGCGGGTCCGGTCGCGGGGGCGCCGGCTCGGGCTCAGGCGGGGGCAACGACGCTCCGCCGCCCGGCGAGGACCCGGTCAGCGGGTCCATCGAACCGATCGAGATCCAAGAGGAGATGGAGCGCTCGTTCCTCGAGTACTCCATGTCGGTCATCGTCGCCCGGGCCCTGCCCGACGTGCGCGACGGCCTCAAGCCGGTGCACCGCCGGATCCTCTACTCCATGTTCGACAACGGGCTCCGACCTGATCGGCCGCACAACAAGTGCGCCAAGGTGGTCGGCGACGTCATGGGGACGTACCACCCGCACGGCGACTCGGCCATCTACGAGGCCCTGGCCCGCATGGTCCAGGAGTTCTCGCTGCGCTACCCGCTCATCGACGGGCACGGCAGTTTCGGCGGCCGGGGTCCGGACGACGGGGCCGCGGCCATGCGGTACACGGAGTGCCGGCTGGCCCCGCTGGCCCTCGAGCTCATGGCGGACATCGACGAGGAAACCGTCGACATGGTGGGCAACTACGACGGTTCCGCCGTGGAGCCCACCGTGCTGCCGGCGCGCTTCCCCAACCTGTTGGTCAACGGCTCGCAGGGCATTGCCGTCGGTATGGCCACCAACGTGCCGCCGCACAACATGGGCGAAGTCATCGATGCGGCCATCCACGTGCTGCACCACCCCGAGGCCACCCCGGACGAGCTCATGCAGTTCGTCAAGGGACCGGACTTCCCGACCGGGGCATTGATCCTCGGGCGGCAGGGCATTCTCGACGCTTACCGGACGGGGCGCGGCTCCATCAAGATGCGGGCGGTCGCCGAGATCGAAGAGGGTCGTTCCGGGGACCGCATCGTGGTGACCGAGCTGCCCTACCAGACCTCGGTCGAGGTGATTGAGCAGAAGATCACCGACCTGGTCCGTGCCGGCGATCTCGACGGCATCAGCGAACTGCGCAACGCCTCGGCCAACCAGAAGCCGCAGCTGGTCATTGAGCTCAAGCGCGACGCCAACGCCAACGTGGTGCTGAACAACCTCTTCAAGCAGACCCCGCTGCAGACGAGCTTCGGCGTGAACATGCTGGCGCTGGTCGACAGCGTGCCCCGCACGCTGAACCTGGCCCAGGCCCTGTCGCACTACATCGACCACCAGATCGAAGTCATCACCCGCCGGTCGCAGTACCGGCTCGACAAGGCCCGGAACCGGGCCCACATCGTCGAGGGTCTCCTCAAGGCCATCGACATGCTCGATGCGGTGATCGCCACGATCCGTGGCTCGGACGACCGACCGGCCGCCCGCACCGCGCTGATGGCCGATCCCTTCTCCTTCACCGAGCTGCAGGCCACGCACATCCTCGACATGACGCTGGGTCGCCTGACCCGGCTCGGACGCACCGAGCTCGAAGAGGAGATGCAGACGCTGCTCGCCACCATCGCCGAGTTGGAATCGATCCTCTCGGACGACGGGAAGCTGCGGGGCGTCATCGAGACCGAGATGACGGCGATCCGCGACAAGTACGACAACCCGCGCCGCAGCATCATCACGCACGACCCTGGCGAGATGGGCGTCGAGGATCTCATCGACGACGAGGACGTCGTCGTGACCATGACCCGGGCCGGCTACATCAAGTCGGTGGCCGCGGCGGCCTTCCGGACCCAGGGACGGGGCGGGCGTGGCGTGCAGGGGGCCCGGCTCAAGGAGGAGGACCTGGTCAGCCAGGTGGTGCACACCTCGGCCCACTCGTTCCTGCTGCTCTTTTCCAACCAGGGCAAGGTGTACCGCCTGCGCGGCCACGAGATCCCGATGAAGGACCGCACTGCCCGCGGGACCGCCGCCATCAACCTGGTGCCGTTGGCCCCAAGCGAGTCGATCACCGCCATCATCTCCACCCGTGAGTTCTCGCCCGACCAGTACCTCGTCTTCGCCACGGCGCAAGGCCAGGTCAAGAAAACCGCGATGAGCGAGTACGACAAGTCGCGGCGGGAGGGATTCATCGCCATCAACCTGCGCGACGGCGACGAGCTGGTGCGCGTGGTGGCCACGTCGGGTCAGGACGATCTCTTCGAGGTGACGCGCAACGGCATGACCATCCGGTTCAACGAGGAGGACGTCCGGGCCATGGGCCGTGACGCCGCCGGCGTGCGCGGCATCCGCCTGCGCGAGGGCGACGCGGTCGTGTCCCTGGACGTGGCGGCCGACGACACCGACATCCTGATCGTGACCGACGCCGGCTACGGCAAGCGAACCAAGCTCGAGCGCTTCAACCGGCAGGCCCGGGGCGGCCAGGGCGTGCGCGGGATTCGCCTGACGGGCAAGCGGGGCTCGGTGGTGTCCGCCTTCATGATCGCGCTGGACGAGGAGATCCTGTTGGTCTCCTCGGGCGGGGTGGTCATCCGGACCGAGGCTCGTGAGATTGCCTCGCAGGGTCGCGACGCGACCGGCGTCCGGGTGATGAATCTCGACGACGGCCAGTCGGTGGCGGCGGTGGCCCGGGTGACGGCCGAGAACGAAGGCGAGTGACCGGGGCGCCGGGCCGGCGGGCTCGGCTGCCCCGGCTAGGAAAGCTTGATCGAGGTGAGCGGCCAGACCCGCAGCTCGACCTTGCCGACGATGAGGGACTTGGAAATGGGGCCCCAGTACCGGCTGTCGCACGAGTCGGTGCGGTTGTCGCCCATCACGAAGTACTCGTTGGTCGGAACCTTGAAGGGCCGCGCCAGGCTGTAGGTGGTGCCCGGCGGGCCGGCAGTGGTCACCCCCTGTTCCGACTTGGGCAGCCAGGACTCGTCGAGCCGCTTGCCGTCGATGTAGACGTAGCCGCCGGACAGCGAGATGACGTTGCCGGGCAGGCCGATCACCCGCTTGACCAGATCGTTGACCTCGGGTCCGCCGCAGTTTTCGGCCGGGGGCCGTGAGAAGACGACGATGTTGCCCCGGTCCACGCCGTGCAGGTCGTAGCTGAGCTTGTTGACCAGGATTCGATCGCCGATCCCCAGCGTCGGCTCCATCGATCCTGACGGAATGAAGAAGGTCTGGACGACGAAGGCGCGCAGCAGCACCGCGACGAGCACCGCGACGATCACGACGATGATCCCCTCGCGCAGCCAACGCGACGAACTCTCGGTGCGGGCTTCCTTGGTCTGGTCCGGTGGCTCCGCCGGTGGGGTGGCTCCGGCCTCCGGACCGCCGGGTCCGGGCTCGTCGACGACGAGCGCCGGGTCCTGAGAGTCGGTCGTCACCGGAGGCAGGCTAGACGGCGAAGTGGGGGGTTGGGATTCGGGGTCAGGCGGGGGTCGGGACGACTGAGGCCGTGTCGCGTCCTGAGCGGAGCAGGCTGCCCGGGACGGCCCCCGTCGGCGCGCCGTCGCGCACCGTCTCCACGCCGTTGACCAGGACTCGGACGACACCGTGGGATCCGGCGAAGAGCCGCGGCGTGTCGCCGGGCAGGTCGTGGACCAGGCGGGCCGGCTCGGAGGCGACGACCTCGGGGTCGAACACCAAGAGGTCGGCCGCGTAGCCCTCCTGGACCAGGCCGCGGTCGCGCAGGCCGAAGAGGGCGGCGGGTTGCGCCGTCATCATGTGTACCGCCTGTTCGACCGGGACCAGCTTGCGGCCGCGCAGGCAGTCGCCGAGGAAGGCGGTGGGGTAGTTGGAGCCGCACATGCGGTCGAGGTGCGCCCCGGCGTCGGAGCCGCCGACCATGGCGCGCGGGTCGTTCCAGATGGCGGCGCGCATGGACCAGGTGGACTCGTCGCCGTCGTCGGTGTTGGGCCACAACACGGTGCGCAGGTCGTCGGCCAGCACGATGTCGAGCAGGGTGTCGAAGGGTGCAGTGCCGCGCTCCTCGGCGATCTCGGCCACGGTGCGGAAGGCGCAGCCCTCGTTGGCCGGGGCGTACGTGTCGCCGATGACATAGGTGCCCCAGCGGGCCAGTCCGCGGAAGACGCCGGCCTCTTTGCTGTGGGCTCGCTCGTCGAGCTGGGCCCGCACGGCGGGGTCGGCGAGCTTCTCCATGCGCTCGGCCTGCGGCAGCCCCATGACATCGCCCCAGCCGGGGATGAGGAAGAGCGCGCAGTGGGTGCGAAAGCTCATGTTCATGGGGACCAGCGTCGGCATGGTCAGGGCGACGATTTGTCCGCCCGCGGCAGCGGCGGCGGACGACGCCGAGAGCTGGTGCTCGATGCGGTCGGCCGATCGGGCGTCGACCGTGAGCACGTTCCAGTTGAGCGGTCGCTGGGCCGTGACGCTCATGGTGGTCATGAGGTCGATCTCTTCGGGGCTGAAGGAGTCGAGGCACCCGTTGGTGATGTATTCGAGCGTGGTGCCCTCGTGCGCCGCCACCTCCTCGCAGAAGGCCAGCATCTCTCGGCGGTCGGCATGGCGCGAGCTGATCGGCCGGCCGTCCCCGTCGGAGTGGGTGCGCGACTGCGAGGAGGAGAACCCGAGCCCCCCTGCGTCGAGCGACTCGCCCAAGAGGGCGCGCATCTCGTCGATCTCCTGGTCGGTGGCGACCTCCTCGCCCCGGGCCGCACCCATGACCTTGCGGCGCAGGGCGCAGTGCCCGACCAGGAAGCCGGCGTTGACGCCGAGGTTGCCCTCGAGTGCGTCGAGGTACTCGGCAAAGGTCGACCAGGTCCAGGGCACGCCGTGTTCGAGGGCGGCCAGGGGCATGCCCTCGACCTTGGCCATCATCCGGCGGATGTAGTCGGCGTCCTCGGCGTTGATCGGGGCCAGGGTGAACCCGCAGTTCCCGCCGATCACCGTCGTCACGCCGTGCACGTTGGACGGTGAGGCGGAGGGGTCCCAGAACAACTGGGCGTCGTAGTGGGTGTGGGGGTCGACGACCCCGGGGGCCACCATCAAGCCGGTGGCGTCGAACTCGACCTCGGCCGGCTCGTCCACCTGGCCGACGGCGACGATGCGGCCGTCGCGGATGCCGATGTCAGCCAGGCGTGCCGGGCCGCCCGAGCCGTCGATCAGCGTGCCGGAACGGATGGCGTAATCGAGCATGGAACCTCCGGAGGCGAACGCCGTGCCCGGGGGCTGCGGCGCGAAATCTGACGGACCGTCAGCTTAGTGTTCGGCTTCTCGGGTGCCGAAGGGCCGGCACAGCCAGGCCGACCGGCGGATGGTCGGGTCTTTCAGCCCAGCCAGTCCCGAGCGCTGACGGTGCCCGTCCCGTACTGGCCCGTGATGGCCTGACGCACCTGGTGGAGCCGCCCCTCGACCGCATTGTGGCGTCGGGCCAGCTCCGAGAGCTGGGCTTCGAGGTCCCGGAGCACCCGGGTGACGTCCTCGGACGAGGACAGGTCGGCCCGGGCCATCTCCTGGTGCGCCGTCATGAGCGGGTCCGAGCGGATGCACACGGTCCAGTCCAGGTCGTCGTCGTCCACATCCACGTCGAAGTCGTCGTCGACGTCTGCGTCCGTGTCCCCGGACCGGCTCTCGCCGCCCGCTTCGCCGGTGACCAGGCGAGGCAACTCCGCCACCACCGACGTGGAGTCGACAGACTCGGCTCCCAGGCAGTGGCGCAAGATGCCCACGTCGCTGGCCAGCACCGACCGTGCGTAGGAGAGCGACTCGAGGGCGACGGTGAGCTCCTCGCGCCACACCCGGACGGGAGCGGCCTCGTCCGCCTCGGTCACGGCGGCGGAGTCCTCGAGGACGCGATCGATGTCCGTCAGGTGGATCGGATCCGTCTCGGAGAGAAGAGGACTCTGCGTTCCGTCGAGATCCTGCCCGCCACCTGGCTGAAGATGTGCGTGCGCCGATCGCACCGGATTACTCCCCTCGTCGTCCCCACGGAGCTGCATCGAGCCGACCCTCGGTTGTTGTCTACCACGGGCATGATGCGCCCGGCATGACACTAAAAGCAATCGTTATTGCAGGCCAAGGGCACTTAATTTCGGCCGTTTCCCCCACCCCCCGTTCGGCCTGTGGACAACCGGTTCCTACCAGTGGAACCGGGGTGTGCGGGCGGTTCGTCCCCAACTCGTCCACAGGCTGTGCCCGAGGCCGTCCCCACGCTGGGGGCTTTCGCCGGGACTCACCGCGTGCTTTGCTCTGCACATGGTGGTTCTCGCTCCCCTCGACCCGTCGGAACGGGCGTGCTGAACCTGCCGCCGACTTCCGAGGGCGTGTTGCCCGGGCAGCACCTCGAGCGGGCGATCCGGGCCGGCTACATCCACGCCGGGCGGTTCAAGATCCCCGACTCCAATATCCAGCCGGCCAGCCTCGACCTGCGCCTGGGCGAGCGGGCATTGCGGATCCGTTGCAGCTTCTTGCCCGGGACCGACTCCGTCGAGCGCAAGCTCAAGGACTACGTCCTCGACGAGATCGACCTGCGTGGCGACGGCGCCATGCTCGAGGCCCGTTGCCCGTACCTGATCGAGCTCAAGGAGCAGCTGGACCTGCCGGCCGGGCTTCGGGGCAAGGCCAATCCGAAGAGCTCGACCGGTCGCATCGACGTCTTCACCCGGGTCATCACCGACTACAGCGACCGCTTCGACGAGGTGGCGCCCGGCTACAGCGGCCCGCTCTACCTCGAGGTCGTCCCCTTGTCCTTCGCCGTGCGGGTCCGGGAGGACCTGACGCTGAACCAGCTGCGCCTGGCCGTCGGGCGGCCGTGGCTCACCGACGACGACGTGCGCCAGGCCCACCTCGAGCTGCCGATGCTGTTCCGGAAGGGCCAGCCCCTCCCGGTCGAGGACCTCGTCCTGTCCGACGGCCTCTTCCTTGGGCTCGACCTGCACGGCGACGATCGGGGCCAGGTGGGCTACAGCACCCGGGACAGCGCGCCGCTGCTCGACCTGACCACCGGCAGCGAGACGGACCCCGGCCCGTTCTGGGATCCCGTCTTCCGCGAGGATGGCGACCGGCTCGTGCTCTCACCCAAGCGCTTCTACCTACTGATGTCGGACGAGGCCGTGTGCATTCCACCGAATCTGGCCGCCGAGATGACGGCCTACGACCCGACGAGCGGGGAATTGCGCACCCACTACGCCGGTTTCTTCGATCCGGGGTTCGGCTATGACCCGGCGGGCTCGTTCCGCGGCTCGCGCGCCGCGTTGGAAGTGCGGGCGCACGACGTGCCGTTCATGGTCGAGAACGGCCAAGCGGTCTGCAAGCTCACCTTCGAGCGCATGCTCGAGGAACCCGTGGCGCTCTACGGCTCCGGGATCGGATCCTCGTACCAGCAGCAGGAAGAAACGCTCAGCCGATACTTCCGTCGCACGGCCGTGTAGCGACGGGGCGCCCTGTGCGGCGCGCCACGGTCAGCGTGTCCCCGCCGCGCGACGCCCGCGCTTCGGCACGCGACAACACGTCGGCACAACACTCGACGCAGAACCGGGGTGTGCGCGCCAACGCGTGCCCGGAGTCGTCAACGCAGGCTCAACTGATCGTTTCGTGCTCGGGCCTTTGGGCATCTCCACTCAGCGAGCGGATGGCAGAGCGGATGCTGTCTGACTCCCCAAAGGAGTGCGGAATTCATGTGGCGGAAACGACTTATGTCGGTTGGTATGTCGACGGGCGGCCTCGTCCTCATTGGGGCGAGTGCACTGGGCCTCACATCGATGGGAG
The DNA here is from genome assembly GCA_963726545.1 of uncultured Acidimicrobiaceae bacterium. Classification (GTDB taxonomy): domain Bacteria; phylum Actinomycetota; class Acidimicrobiia; order Acidimicrobiales; family RAAP-2; genus Bog-473. Next base: position 56,051 of record CAVSCV010000005.1, read on the forward strand.
CGGGCGCGGACACGCCGCCGCTTCCCACGGGGTCATTGCCGGTGTCGGTGACGGCGCCCATCACGGCGCTCGAAAATCAGATCGCGGGCACTGCGTTGCCCGGTCAGGACTCGACCACCGGGACGAACACCACCACCCAGTCGTCCTCGGTGGCCGATGTCGCTGCACCGGTCAACGCGTGCTCGCTGTCGGTCGGCGCGGACGCCGGGGCCGGGAGTGGATGCTCGACGACCTCGGTCGGGACGAGCGGATCGAGCAATGTGGCCAACGTCAGTGCTCCGGTCACCGCACAGGACAACGCCGCCGGGTTGTTGAACCAGGAGGCGTCGGCGCTCGGCCTGACCTCGGGACAATCCGCCGCCTCCACGGACCAGAACGGCATGGTCAACGCCGATGCGCCGGTCAGCGTCTGCTCGGTCGACGCCGGTGTGGCCGGTGACACGTCGAGCGAGTGCGGGCTGAGCGGGACGTCGGGCGACACGGACCAGACGGGCCTGGTCGACGCGGACACGCCGGTCACCGTGTGCGACATCATCGCTGAGGTCGACGGCTCCGGGACTGCCGGGTGCCCTCAGGAGACGGACACGGGGTCGCAGTCGGGCCAGGTCGCCGACGCGGATGTCCCGGTGACGGCCTGCGGGGCCGTCGTCGCCGTCGACGGCTCGGCCACCGGTTCGTGCATGCCGGCCAGCGATGCCGCCCTTACGAGCGACCTGCCGACCAGCGACGAGTCCCAGAGCGCGCCGGTCGACGCGGTCCTCCCAGTGAGCGGCTGCAGCGTCGTCGTGGCCGTGGTGGGGAGCGCGACGAACTCGTGCGAACCCGACCACGTCGCGCCGACCCAGGCCGGCTCGGCTCCCGTCGATGGCACGGTCACCCTGTGCTCCATCGTGGCTTCGGTGGACGGGACGAGTTCGGGCACCTGCACGGGGGCGCAGAGCGCCAACGTCACGCCGATCGGCCAGCCCGGGAGCCCGGGAACGGGAGCCACCGTGCCCGTCGACGTGTGCGGGGTGCAGGGCTCGGTGGGCGGCAGCGCCAGCGCCGCCTGCCCGGAACCCTCGACCAGCCCGAGCACGATCACGCCGGGCGGCGGGTCTGGGGGCGGTGCGGGCAGTGGCCCGACGAGCGCGACGGGCTCGGCCACCGGAGGGACGATCCCCGCCACCGTCACCGCCAGCCCGCTCTCGCCCGGGACGGCGAGCGCGACCGCCGCGGTGACGCCGGCCGGAGCGCTGGCCCAGACGGGGGCGCCGGTCCTGCTCGAACTCCTTCTGGGCGCGGCGGCGCTCCTGGCGGGCCTCGCGCTCAGCCTGTCCGGCCGTTTGCGCCGGAGCCGTTCTTGAAAGAAGGAGAGGAGCTCGCAGCCGAGCGCGAAGTGAAGTGAAGTGAAGTGAGGGGTAGGTCGGGGTTGTCTGCCCCGTTACCGACTTGGACAGATCCGATGGAGGGGAGGGATCGATGTCCGGCCGCAGGACAGTCACGAACCTGGAGGAGTTCTTTCTCCATCTGCGCGAGTTCGGCCCGCGCGGCGCGCCCCGGCACCGGGAGTTCGCAGACGTCGCGCCGTCAACCCGGTTGGAACACCTCGTCCTTACATCCACGTTCGGTCAACTTCCACAGCATCCCGAGAAGAGCTCACTCGATATGAACAGCCCCATCGCCACCGTGCTCGCCTTTGCCCCGCAGACGCCTGCAGCCAGACAACGAGCCATCGCCGCCATCGGAGGTGTTGCCGCCGCCGTGCTGGTCGTGGTCGGCGTGACCTCGGGAGCACCCCACGGAGCCGGATCGGGTCAGAGCCAACAAGCCCTGGCTCAAGACCGCAAGGGCGGTCCCCATCTGCCGCCGCTGGACGGGCCCCCGTCTCGCCGAGGCGCCGCGTCGACGACGGGTGTGGCGGCTCGACAGGCAGCGAACACCGTCCGTCGCACCGCGGCCGGGGCCAGCGGAGCCAATGTCCTCGGGTCGTTCTCGATCTTCAACGGCGTCGCGGCAGGAGGTTCGTCGTCGCCCGGTGCGAGCGCGTCGTCGGGTGGCGGGTCCGCGGCGGGTGGCTCGTCGCCACTCCCGAGCGTGCCGAACCCCGTCACGACCGCGCTGAGTCCGGTCAGTCAATTGACGAGCAACGTCGGCAGCACCATCTCGACAACAGTTCAACAAATAAACGCGGCGGTACCCGCCGCAGCGCCGATTACAGGAGAGGTGAACGACGTCGGAACGAGCGTGAGCGGCCTCTCGGGAATGCTCGCGGCACCCAATGCGTAACTGCATCAGCGTGCGCCCGCAGGAATGGTGCGCATTCCGGATGTGCTTTCAGAGATTCCTGAAAATAGAAACGAGGGTGCAAGCAGTTTTGCGGTGATTTCGACGGACATCGCAGCAGTTGGTTCCCCTTTGTGAAGCATCCCTATATGGTGCACAGCAAGGGTCGCGCAAGACTTCGGGGGTCAGGGCCCCGGCGCAGAAGTCCCTGTAAATAACGCCAATCCACTGGAGGGGGGATGCAGCGTTCGAAGCCCGAAAGGGCATCAGACGTCGACGAACAGGCCACCCTGGAAGACGTCTTCTCATCGACGAATTTCGGCAAGGAGCTGCCGGACCCGTTGAGCCTCGTCTCGGCATCTGCAATGGCAGATGCCACGGGTCCGAGAGCGGCCGGGATCGTCAAGAATCGTTTCATCGCCACGGTGAGCGTCGCGGCGGCCGTGCTGTCGCTGGCCGTCGTGGCCGTGAGCACGGGCACCGTGAGGGCGCCCTCGCTCAGCGCGGAGAACGCCGGCGCGCCAGGCCCGTCGAACCCCGACTTCTCCAACCCCGCCTTGAGCGGCTCGGGGTCGGCCAACGCCAACACCGGGGGTTCTGCCAGCACAGCCACGCCACCACCGTCGACGCCGACGAGCCCGGCGCCGGGAGGCGTGCCGGTCTCGACGACGCACGGCAGCGTGACCGCCACCGTGGCCGACTTCACTCCGAGCAGCAGCGGTAACAACAACAGCGCCAATGTCGCGGCGCTGAACGCACTCGCGGCGAAGGCGTCGACGACGGCACCGACCTTGCCGCCGCCCGCGGCCACCACCACGACGACGGCGCCACCGGCCACCACCACGACGACCACGACGACACCGCCCACCGGCGGGGGCGGCGCCACCGGCAACGGGCACCGCGGGCAGTGGCCGCCTTGGGGTGGCAGCGGACCGACCTGCGACAACCAGTCCAACGGACACGTCGTCCAGACCTGCCCCTGAGCTGAACCCACCACGACACCGCGACGGTCGGACACGTCGCCTCGCGTTCGCTCGTCCCGCGCCGTGGCGCCGGAACGGCTGGTAAGCATGGACCCACCGCCGGACCCGTCGGCGGCGACGAGCGAGGTCAGCCATGAATTACACGAACTTGGGTACGTCCGGTCTGCGCGTGTCGAGGATCTGCCTCGGCATGATGGGCTTCGGCAACGGGAGCGAACGCCCCTGGGTGATCGACGAGGAGGCGGCCGACCCGATTGTGAAGGCCGCCGTCGAGGGTGGAGTGACCTTCTTCGACACCGCCGACACCTACTCGGCGGGGGCGAGCGAGGTGGCCACGGGCAAACTGGTCCCGAAGTACCTCAGCCGCGACGAGGCCGTCGTGGCCACCAAGGTCTTCATGCCCGTCAACGTCCCAGGCGAGAACGGCAGCGGCCTCGGTCGAAAGCACGTGCTCTCGGGCATCGACGCCTCGCTCAAACGCCTGAACATGGACTACGTCGACCTCTACCAGATCCACCGCTGGGACCCCCGGACGCCCATTGAGGAGACCATGGAGGCCCTCAACGACGTGGTGCGGGCCGGCAAGGCGCGCTACATCGGGGCCAGCTCCATGTTCTCCTGGCAGTTCGCCAAGGCCCAGTACACCGCCGAGCGCAACGGGTGGGCCAAGTTCGTGTCCATGCAGAACCACTACAACCTCATCTATCGCGAGGAAGAGCGCGAGATGATCCCCCTCTGTCTCGACCAAGGCGTGGGCTGCATCCCGTGGAGCCCGCTGGCCCGGGGCGTGCTCGCCGGGACCCGCTCCCGTGGCGGTGACCGCAACACGACTCGTTCGAGCACCGACGCCTTCACCGACTACCTCTACGCCCAACCCACCGACTTCGACGTGGTCGACGCCGTCGACGCGGCGGCCAAGGCACGCGGCGTGCCCTCGGCCCAGGTGGCGCTGGCCTGGTTGCTGGGCAAGACCGGCGTCAGCGCACCCATCGTCGGCTCGACCAAGGAGCAGCATCTGCTCGATGCCCTGGCCGCCGAGGAGCTGACGCTGAGCGACGACGAGGTCGAGGCGCTCGAGAAGCCCTACGTGGCCCACCCGGTGCTCGGCCACTTCTGATCGGGCCGGGGCGGGTCCACTAGGGTCCGGGCGAGGGGCCCCGTGGGGTCCCCGGTCGACACCCTCGTCGACGACATCCGACGACATCGACGAGAACGACTGATCGAGATCGGGGGGCGCATGCGTGTCGCGCTGACGGTGGCCGACTTCCTCGACCGGGCCGCCCTGGTCTACGGCCATCGCGTCGCCGTGGTGGACGAGCCCGACGTGCACGGTTCGCTCGGTCGCGCCACCTACGCCGAACTCGAGGCCCGGGCCCGTGGCCTGGCCCTGGCCCTCGACGGCATGGGCGTCGGCCACGGCGAGCGGGTGGCCATCGTCAGTCCGAACTCGGGTCGCTTCCTCACCTCGTTCTTCGGGGTCAGCGGCTACGGCCGCGTCCTCGTGCCCATCAACTTCCGTCTCACCGGCGACGAGATCGCGTACATCGTTGAGCACTCCGGGGCGTCAGTCCTCCTGTACGACCCGGATCTGGCCGGCGAGGTGGACACCATCAAAGTGGCTCACCGCATCGCGCTCGACGGGGTCGAGGACGCCGCCCTGTTCGCGCCGGCCCCCGACGGCGCCCACCCCCAGCCGTGGGCCGCTGACGAGGACGCAACCTGCTCGGTCAACTACACGTCGGGCACGACGGCGCGACCCAAGGGCGTGCAACTGACCCAGCGCAACTGCTGGCTCAACGCGACGACGTTCGGTTGGCACACCGGGGTGAGCGACCGCGACGTGCTGCTGCACACGCTGCCCATGTTCCACTGCAACGGCTGGGGGATGCCCTACGCAGTGACCGGCATGGGCGGCACCCATGTCGTGCTGCGCAAGGTGGACGGCGAGGAGATCCTGGGCCGGATCGAGCGGCACGGGGTCACGCTGCTGTGCGGCGCGCCGGCCGTGGTGGCCGCCGTCCTGACCGCGGCCGAGGCCCGCCGGGATGCCGGGCGCGACCTGCCCGGGCACGGCACGGTGCGCATCGTCGTCGCCGGTGCGCCGCCGCCGTCGAAGACCGTCGAGCGGGTGGAGGCCGAGCTCGGGTGGGAGTTCATCCAGATTTACGGGCTGACCGAGACGTCGCCGCTGCTCACCATCAACCGGGCCCCGGCGGAGTGGGACGAGCTGGGCGCGGCCGAGCGCTCGGTCCTGCTGAGCCGGGCCGGCGCCCCCGCCCTGGGCGTGCGCATCAGCGTCGACGACGAGGGCGAGGTGCTGGCCCGGTCCAACCACGTCTTCGCCGGCTACTGGGAGCAGCCGGTCGAGACCGACGCCGCGCTGGAGGGCGGGTGGTTCCACACCGGCGACGGCGGGTACGTCGACGACGACGCCTACGTCGTCATCTCGGACCGCAAGAAGGACGTGATCATCACCGGCGGCGAGAACGTGTCGTCCATCGAGGTCGAGGACTGCCTCTACCAGCACGCCGCCGTGGCCGAGGTGGCGGTCATCGGCGTCCCCGACGAGCGCTGGGGCGAGACGGTCAAGGCGCTCGTCGTCGTGCGCGCCGGCGAGACGGTCGACGAGGACGCGCTCATCGCGCACTGCCGGGCCAACATGGCGCACTTCAAGGCGCCGCGTTCGGTCGAGTTCCGTGAGGCGCTCGACCGCACGGCGACGGGGAAGCTCCAGAAGTACAAGCTGCGCCAGCCCTACTGGGCCGGGCGCGAGCGTGGGGTCAACTAGGGCGACGGGTCAATTGGTCAACGAGGCGAGGCCGCGCCGGCGCCAGTGCCACCGCCGTCGGTGTCGCCGTCACGAGCCTCGGTGGCCAGCGGCACCGGGCGCCCGGAGCGCTCCTCGAGCACGACCCGGCCCCGCCGCCCGAAGGCGGCGGCCACCTCACCGCCGATGAGCCGGCGCAGGGGGTCGCCGACGATGGAACGGCGCCAACCCTCGTCGAGCCGGCTGTGCTCGCCGCAGAGCAGCTCCGCGACGTCGGCTCGGGTGGCCAGCAGTGCCTGGTCGAAGTCGAGATCGTCGGCGATCTGTCGCACCACTCCCGAGCACACGGCCACCGCAGCCGCCGGCGCCGGGGCGTCGCGCCCCTCGGACGGCATGCGGATCTGGTCGGGGGCGAGCTCCTCGCCCCGGGCGAGCGCGTCGAGGATCTCGCGCGCCCGTCCCTGCGCCAGATGGCGGCTGTCGACCCCGCGGGTGCGCCGCAGCTCGTCGGCGTTGTGGGGCGGCCGCTGCACGATCGCCTGGAGGGCCAAATCGGACAGGACCATGCGCCGCGGCTTGTTGCTGGCCGCCGCCGTGCGCTCACGCCAGGCTGCGACCTCCTGGGCCACGGCGCGCTGGCGGCGCGACATGCTGCGGATGTCGCCCAGCTTCCACCAGGCCTCCTCGGGGCTCCGGGCCGGCGCCCGCTGCCCCAGTACCTGATCGCACTCGTCGAGCGCCCAGTCGAGGCGGCCGAGCGCACTCAGTCGCTCGCTCAGGACCCGGCGCAGCTCGAGCAGGTGGGCGACGTCGTTGATGGCGTAGGAGATCTGGCGGTCCGAGATGGGTCGTTCGAGCCAGTCCGAGAGGCGGTCGGCCTTGGGCAGGGTGACCCCGAGCATCTGGTCCACCAGTCGGGCCAGGGAGGGTGACGACATGCCGAGGAACCCGGCCACGATCTGGGTGTCGAAGACGTGCGCGGGCAGGGCGCCGGAGGCGGCGAGCAGGATGTCGAGGTCCTGCCCGGCGGCGTGGGCCACGGCCATCCCGGGGCCGTTGAACACCGCGGCCAAAGGAGCCAGGTCGACGGCCAGGGGATCGACCAGCGCGACCTGGTCGGACCAGGCGATCTGCAGGAGGGCCAGGTCCGGCACGTAGGTCCGCTCGGTGTGGAACTCGGTGTCGAAGCCGTAGTACTCCTCGCCCTCGAGGGCGTCGACCAGCGCGGCGAGGCCGGCCGGGTCGTCCACCATGGCCGGCACGTCGGGTGCGCTCGTCACTGTGAGGTCTTCGGCACGACGGGGAGTGTGGCAACAGCGGTCATTGCGGGCGAGGACGACGAGGGGGCTGCCAACAGGGGGGACACGCGCGACATGGACAAGAAAGAGATGAGGGGACCCCGCCTTCATTCGCGTCCCACCCGTGGCGAGCCTGCGCCGCGCCGCCGCGGGGCTGCGCCTGAGGGAGAGGGGACCGTGACAAGACTTTTGGCGAGGTTATCGCGGCCCATTTCGTGCGCTGGCGGCAGGACACCGTGCGGTGGCGGGCACGGTGCAGGCGGGGTGCACGATCCGGCGCCGCGGGGGCCTCAATACACCGTTGACCAGGGAAAACGAGGCTCCCCGGGGCGCCCCGAGCCACTCGTACCGTGACTTAAGGCTCTGTTCGACCGGTCCGAAATCCATAACAGTGACTTTGTTGGGATGGGAGGGGTCCGTGAAGAAGGGCAGGAAGAAGCAGTCCGGCCATGTCGTGCCGGACTTGGTCGCCCCTGCGCGCGACATCCAGCCGGTCGCGACATCTGTCCCGGCGGCTGCCGTCCCCGCGGCCCTCGAGGCCGCCCCGGGCGGCTCGCCCAGCTCCGTCGAATCGATGCTCCAGGAGTTCAGCCGCGGCGAGACCGGGGCGCCCGAGCGTGGGGCCGGCGCGGCGCCGAGCGGCAAGTACGACCAGCTCTGGCAGCTGTCCATGGCCGACCCCCACACCGGCCTGGCCAACCAACTGCTGCTCCTCGACCGCCTGACCCAGGCGCTGGCCCGCCGTCGCCGCCACGGGGGCGAGGTCGCCGTCTGCCACATCGACCTGGACAACCTGGGCGAGATCAACCTCGACCTGGGCTACACGACCGGCAACACCGTGCTGTGCGAGGGCGCACGTCGCTTGACCGCCATCCTGCGCGCCGAGGACACCGTCGGCCGGGTCGGCGGGAGCGAGCTCGTGGTGGTCGTGACCATCAACGACGAGCAGGACGCGGCTCCGCTGGTGCGCCGCCTGCAGCAGACCCTGGCCGAGCCCGTCATGGTGGGCGGTCAGAACATCCGCATGCACGCGGCTCTGGGCCTGGCCCTGGCCGAGGCCAACGAGACGGCCGAAGAGGTGCTGATCCGAGCCGACCGCTCCACCCGCGTCTCGCACCGCTGAGCGCCACTTCGGGGGGAGAAGCGCCGGCGCGGCCCCGCTGGCCCAGCTGAGACGGCCTTTTTCGCCGACCAGACGCCGGGGCGACGCCGTGTGGACGCCGTGTCCGCGGGAACCAAATACAGGAGGATCGGCTCTAGTGCGCCCGTCCTGCAACCGGCCATGCTGTCTGGGTCATGTCCATGTACAGCGAATTGCTCTGCGGTCTCTGCGCCGACATGGACCCCCTGGAACTTCCCGTCTCGAAGGACGAACTGGTCGTCGTGCTGCTGCAATGCCGGCGCCGGCTGCTCGGGCACGATCCCGAAGAGGGCCACATCATGGCCGAGGACCTGGCACTCGAGCTCGACCACGACCGGATGCTGCTGCGGCTCTGCCGGGCCCTGGGGATTGAGAGCGATCCCTCTCGTTTCGTCAATCCCTTGGCCGAGCGCGACCGCCTCGAACAGCTGCTCCGCCTGGCCGGGGTCGACTTCCGCACGCTCGACGACAACCGGCGGGTTGCCGTCGCCTGAGACTGACTGACTGACTGACTGACCGGGCTGGGCGGCAGCGCCCGCATGGTCGGCACGGGTGCCGCCTCTCGGCTCAGTTCACTGCTGTCGAGGCGCTGGTCCTGACCCGGGTCCGCCCGCCTTGCGTTCGGCCAGCACCGCCGCGTAGACCGCCGCCTCGGTCCGGCGTCGCATGCCGAGCTTGGACAGCAGGCTCGACACGTAGTTCTTGACCGTGGCCTCGGCCAGGAAGAGTTGCTCGGCGATCTGACGATTCGACTGCCCCAGCGCGATGAGCTCGAGCACCCGGCGTTCCTGAGGCGTGAGCACGGTGAGGCGGGACTCGGCCTCCTGGTCCTTGCGCAGCCGGTCCATCAGCTCGTGGGTCAGGGCCGGGTCGAGCAGCGACATGCCCTGGCTCACCCGGCGGATGTCGCCCAGGAGGTCGCCGCTGCCGACCTCCTTGAGGACGTAGCCGGAGGCGCCCGCCATGATGGAGGAGAAGAGGGCGTCGTCGTCGGAGTACGACGTCAGCATGAGGCAGCGGATCGAGGGCGAGGTGGACTGGATCTCGCGGCAGACCTCGATGCCGTTGCCGTCGGGCAGCCGCACGTCGAGGATGGCCACGTCGGGCTCGAGCTCCCGGATGAGCAGCAGCCCCTGTTCCGCCGTGCCCGCCTCGCCGATGACCTCCATGTCGCTCTCGCCGTTGAGCAGCGTGCGCAGGCCGGTCCGGACGAGCTCGTGATCATCGAGCAGGAAGACGCGGATCGCCATTGGCAAATCATGGCACGCGCCCGCTGGCCCGGATCGTAAGGCGATGTCATGGCCGTGCCGCCAACCTCCACTGAGGAGGCGGCCGCCGCCGATAGCCTGCAGTCCGTGCAGCCCTTTGACCGTATTGAGGATCCCGCCAAGCTGCGCCGACTGCTTCAGGCCATCGTGATCCTCGATCGCGAGCTGAACCTCCCCATGGTCCTGCGCCGGATCATCGAGGAGGCCTGCGACCTCGTGGACGCCGAGTACGGCGCGCTGGGCGTGTTGACCGAGGACGGCGGCGCGCTGGAGCAGTTCATCACCGTCGGACTGACCGGCGACCAAGAGGAGGCCATCGGGCTGCGCCCGACGGGCCGGGGCGTCCTCGGCACCCTGATTGCCGACGAGAAGCCTCTGCGCCTGCCCAACCTCACGGACAGCCCCGACAGCTTCGGCACGCCAGAGCACCATCCCTCGATGGCCTCCTTCCTCGGGGTCCCGGTGCTCATTCACGGGGAGGTCTACGGGAACCTCTACCTGACCAACAAGCGGAGCGCACCGGAGTTCTCCGAGGTCGACGAGGAGCTGGTGACCGCCCTGGCCGTCTCGGCCGGCATCGCCATCGAGAACGCCCGGTTGCACTCGCTGGTGCGGGACCGGGCTCTGACCGAGGACCGCGACCGCATCGCCCGTGACCTGCACGACTCGGTGATCCAGCGCCTTTTCGCCATCGGCCTGTCCCTGCAGGGGACGGCCCGCCTGGTCGAGCGCCCCGAAGCGGTGATGCGCATCGGCGAAGCCATCGAGAAGCTCGACGAGACCATCCGCCAGTTGCGCAAGGCCATCTTCGACATCGAGCTCACCATCAACAAGGAAGGGTTGCACCCCAAGGTCCTCGACCTGGTGCACGAGCTGCGGCCGGTCCTGGGCATCCATCCCCAGGTCTCCTTCAGTGGGCCCGTGGACAAGATGGTCACGGGCGCGTTGGCCGAAGAGGTCCTGGCCGTGCTGCGCGAGACGCTGACCAACGTGGGCAAGCACGCCAATGCCAATCAGGTCGTGGTCACCATCACCGCCGGCGACCAACTGCGTCTGGTGGTGGCTGACGACGGGATCGGCATCGGCGAGGTCTCGACCGGTGGTCTCGGTCTCAGGAACCTGCGTCAGCGGGCGGAGCGGCGCGGGGGCGGCATGGACATCGGCACGTCACGCGAGGGTGGGACCCGGTTGTCGTGGTACGTCCCGCTCGAAGACGCCGAAGAGGGTGTGAACGCAGCGGCACCAGCCTGAACCGTCGCGGGAGCGCCCGAGACGGTGCGGTCGTAGCATCGACGATGGCTCGGCACCGTGGGGGGTGAGGGTCGGGAAAGGGGTTCGAGCATGACCATGACGGCGGAGAGTGCGGCCGGGCCGACCGGAAGCAGGATGTCCAACGCGCTCTGGAAGCGGCAGCTCTACAAGTACCCGGACACGCTGCCCCGCCTGGGCTACCTGGCCATCGTCGTCCTCACGACGATCATGCTCTACTACCTCTACTACGTGGAGGGCGCGGTCACCCCGCTGCTGCTGCCCTACTACCACATGTCGTTTCAGTTCTTCCTGTACCTGTTGGTCGTGTCGAACGCCATCGGTGCGTTCAGCGCATTCATCGGCGGCCTCTCCGACAAAATCGGCCGGGCCAACCTCACCATCTACGGCACCCTGGTGGTGGCGCTCGTCCAGCTCTTCGCCATTCCGCACATCACCGACAAGTTCTGGTTCGCCGCCTCCTACTGCGTCATCGGCTTCGTCGAGGGGATCATCCTGGTCTCCACCCCCGCGCTGATGCGCGACTTCTCGCCCCAGATGGGACGCGGCGTGGCCATGGGGTTCTGGGCCCTGGGCCCGACCATGGGTGCACTTTGCGCCAGCCTCGTGGCCACCCACACCCTCGACCACCTGGGGCCGTGGCAGGACCAGTTCATCATTTCGGGCCTGGTCTGCCTGGGCGTCGTCGTGATCGCCTTCTTCTTCCTGCGCGAGCTGTCGCCCGGGCTGCGCGACCAGCTGATGGTGACCGAGCGTGAGCGCGCCCTCGTCGAGGCGCGGGCACGGGGCATCGAGATGGAGCATGGCGCCGCGCACCCGTTCCGCTCCATGCTGAAGCTGGACCTGATCGCGTCGTCGGTGGGCATCTCGCTGTTCCTTCTCTTCTATTACGCGTCGGTCAGCGTCCTCACCATCTACTGGGTGGTCACGTTCAACCGGACGACGCCACAGGCCAACGGCATCAACGTGTGGCTGGCGGGGTTCCTCTCGCTGGGCCTCGTGCTCGCCGGCGCGTTGTCGGACTGGGCCAAGGTACGCAAGCCGTTCATGCTGGTGGGCGCGATCTGCGCCATGGTGATGTTGGGCTTCCTCATCATCCAGACGGGTCATCCGCACACGGGCTACTACTCGAACGTCCTCGTCATCGTGCTCCTGGCCGTCTCCATCTCGTTCGCGTACGCGCCGTGGATGGCCAACTACACCGAGCAGGTCGAGTCGCACAACCCTGCGCTCACCGCGACGGGGCTGGCCATCTGGGGCTGGATCCTGCGCATCACCGTGGCACTCTCGTTCCTCGTGCTCCCCTACGTGATCACGACGTCGACCGTGCTGGTCGACAACCAGACCGCGGGCGCCACCCTCCAGACCATTCAGACAGCGCAGCCCTACGCGCCCAATACCGCGACGTTGAAGTGCAGTGCGACACCGGCGCCGGCGAACGTGATCGCCAATCTGAAGACGACGGCGGACGCGAAACCCGAACTCAACACACTCGCCACCATCCTGCAGGCCTGTAACAGCACCCACAACCTGTTGAAGGCGCTCACGGCCGCCGGTGGCCTCACCAACCCCCACGTCCTGGGCCTGAACGCGTTCAACCCGCTTGCCTTGGACGTGCAGAACGGCAAGGCGGTGACGCATGCCCAGATCGCCGGGGTGGCCAAGTACTCGCCGAACCTGGCCAACCTCTTGGTGGCCGAGCAGAAGCTGATCCCCGCCCAGAAGACGTCGCCGGGGGAGTGGAAGCGCTGGTGGGGCGTCTGCATGGCCGGCATGTTCATCTTCGCCGTGCTCGTCTTCACCATGCGCGGCCGCTGGAGCCCGCGGGCGGCCCGGCGCGACCTCGACGAGCACGAGCGCATAGTCACCGAGGAGCTGGCCAAGCTGATTCAGGAACCGGCACCCACGGGGTAGCGCGAGGATCGGGGGATGCAAACCCTCGAGCACTTCATCGGCGGCAAGTCGGTGGCCGGTACCTCCGGTCGCCTCGGCCCGATCTACGACCCGGCCCGCGGCGTGCAGACGGCCAGCGTTCCGCTGGCCTCCGAGGCCGAGGTGGACGGCGCGGTCGAGGTGGCCACCGAGGCGGCGGCCGAGTGGGGCGCGGGCTCGCTCAGTTCGAGGGCCGCCGTCCTGTTCCGCTTCCGTGACCTCGTGGCCCGGGCCGCCCCCGATCTGGCCGCCGCGGTGACGGCCGAGCACGGCAAGGTGCTGAGCGACGCCGCCGGTGAGGTGGCCCGGGGCCTGGAGAACATCGAGTTCGCCTGCGGCCTGCCCCACCTGCTCAAGGGCTCGATGTCGCGTGAGGTGTCGAGCGGCGTCGACGTGCACACCGTGCTCGAGCCGCTGGGCGTGGTGGCGGGGATCACGCCGTTCAACTTCCCCGTCATGGTGCCGCTGTGGATGATGGCCAACGCCTTGGCCTGCGGCAACGCGTTCATCCTCAAGCCGTCCGAGAAGGATCCCTCCCCCTCGTTGCTGCTGGCGGAGCTGGCGCGCGAGGCGGGGTTGCCCGACGGCGTGCTCAACGTGGTCCACGGCGACGCGGTGGCCGTGGACGCCCTTCTGGCCCACCCGGGAGTGGCTGCGGTCTCCTTCGTGGGCAGCACGCCCATCGCCCGATCGATTTACGAGAAGGGGGCCCGGGCGGGCAAGCGGGTCCAGGCGCTGGGCGGGGCCAAGAACCACATGGTCGTGCTGCCCGACGCCGACGTGGACGCGGCGGCCGACGCCGCCATCTCGGCGGGCTACGGCTCGGCCGGCGAGCGCTGCATGGCCATTTCGGTCGTGGTCGCCGTCGGGGCGGTCGCCGACCCGCTGGTCGAGGCCATCGCGGCCCGCATGCCCACCCTCGTGATCGGCCCGGGCAGCGACCCCGAGTCCCAGATGGGACCGCTGGTGACCGCCGAGCACCGGGCCCGAGTCCTCTCCTACGTGGAGGGTGCCGCGGCCGAGGGGGCCACCGTCGTGGTCGATGGGCGAGGGGAGTGGCCCGAGGGCTTCTTCTTGGGCTGCACCCTGCTCGACGGGGTCCGCCCCGGCATGCGGGCCTATGACGACGAGATCTTCGGCCCGGTGCTCGGCGTCGTGCGGGTCTCGAGCTACGAGGAGGCGCTGGCCCTGGTCAACGCCAATCCCTACGGCAACGGCACGGCGCTGTTCACCCGCGACGGCGGGGTGGCCCGGCGCTTCGAGCGTGAGGTCACCGCCGGCATGGTGGGGATCAACGTGGCCATCCCCGTGCCCGTCGGTTTCCACTCCTTCGGCGGGTGGAAAGCCTCGCTCTTCGGCGACAGCGCCATGTACGGCCCCGAGGGCATCCGGTTCTACACCCGGCCCAAGGTGGTCACCACCCGCTGGCCCGACCCCGCCACCAGCGTCATCGACCTGGGCTTTCCCCAGACCCGCTGAGGACCGCACCCCGGGGCCATCCCCCTGCCCGCCTTGGCCGTAGAACCTCGGCGTGGGGTAACTTCGACATCGACGTCGAAAGTGAAATCGAAGAGCTGAACCCCCGGGGAGGGACGAATGACGCTGGCACTTGAGGGTCTGCGGGTGATCGATGCCGACACCCATCTGACCGAGGCCCACGACCTGTGGACGAAGCGGGCCCCGGCCAAGTACGCCGACCGAGTGCCCCACGTGGTCGAGGTCGACGGGAAGCCCATGTGGTACGTCGACGGCGTGGAGCTCGGCTTCGCCGGCGGGGGCGGGGTCATCGACCGCGACGGAGGGAAGGGCCGCGCCGCCGAGGCGCTCTTCGAATGGACCCAGGACGAGATCCACCTCGGCGCCTTCGACATCCCGGCTCGTATTGAGGTCATGGACGACTCGGGCATCCACGCCCAGGTCTGTTTCCCCAATTCCATCGGCCTCGGCGGGCAGGGGATCTCCGACATCGTGAAGGACCCGGTGCTGCGCCTGCTCTGCGTGCAGATCTACAACGACGCCATGGCCGAGGTGCAGGCCGACTCCGGCCGCCGGCTCCTGCCCATGCCCGTCCTGCCGGCGTGGGATGTCGACGAGGCCGTGGCCGAGGCCAAGCGGGTGGCGTCGCTCGACCTGCGCGGCGTCAACATCACGTCCGATCCCAACGACGTCGGGGGACCCGACCTGGCCAGCCGGGCCTGGGACCCACTCTGGGAGGTCTGCTCCGACCTGAAGCTGCCCGTGCACTTCCACATCGGGGCCAGCCTCACCACCATGACCTACTTCGGGACCTACCCCTGGGAGTCCCAGGACGAGGACACCAAACTGGCCATCGGTGGGACCCTCCTCTTCATCGGCAACGCCCGGGTGGTCACGAACATCATTCTGAGCGGCATGCTCGACCGGCACCCCGAACTCAAGATGGTCTCGGTCGAGAGCGGCGTCGGATGGGTCCCCTTCATTCTCGAGGCGCTGGACTACGAAATGTCCGAGAACGCCCCCAAGCAACTCGAGGGCATGAAGATGCTCCCGTCGGAGTACTTCAAGCGGAACCTCTACGCCACGTTCTGGTTCGAGAAGAACAACCTGCCCAACCTGATCGAATCGGTCGGGGCGGACAGCATCCTCTTCGAGACGGACTTCCCGCACCCCACGTGCCTGTACCCCAAGCCCCTGGACACGGTGGCCGAGAAGATGTCGACCCTGGAGCCCGCGGTGCAGCGCAAGATCCTGGGCGAGAACGCGATCAAGCTCTACCGCCTCTGAGCGGCCTTTCGCCGCCGTCGCCGAGAGGCGACCACCCGGTTCGTCCTGCCCGCACGGCGCACCCCTCGTGTCACCGAGAAGCCAGACAAGACGGCGCGAGAGGGCGTCCATGACATATGTTTGGCTCGCATGAAGCCCGGCGGCGAGAGCATGGCGCGTCACGACGAACCGGCGGCGTCCGGCGGAGGGAAGGACAAGGCCTGGGCCTTGGTCATGACCGATCCGCAGACCGGGCTGCCCAACGAGATGGTGGTGCAGGACCGCCTCAACCAGGCTCTGGTCCGCCAGCCTCGTCACGGCGGTGAGGTCGTCATCATCACCGTGATCTTGGACAACCTGGCCGTCATCAACGAGGAACGTGGGTTCGACGTCGGCAACACCGTGCTGCTCGAGGCGGCGAACCGCCTCACGCACGCGCTGCGGACCGAGGACACGGTGGGACGGACCGGCAAGTACGAGTTGAAAACCGTCGTCACCGTGGCGGAGGAGAAGAACATCGGGCCCCTCACCGACCGGCTCCGGAAGGTGCTCGACGAGCCCATCGACGCGGGCGACCTGTCGTTGCATCTCGAGTCGTCACTCGACGTCAGCCGCGCCGACCCCAACCGCTGAACCTCCGGGCGGCCGCATACTCGGTCGCCACACCGACCCGGCCGGACCGCAGAGCCGATATGTCTGGCGCCTACGGCCGCCGACCGTTCGGCATGAGGTCGCCCAATCCCCACTGGTCGATGGAGTTGAGCTGCACGTGGTCCCCGGTGGCTTCGACGATGCGGTTGCCGCCGACGTAGATGGCCGTGTGGTACACGCTCGTCCAGTCGGTCTGCGTGTAACCCCAGAACACGAGATCACCCGCGGCGAGGCTCGTCAGTGCCACCGGCCCGCCCGCGGTGTCGTACTGGTCATCGGCCACCCGAGCGAAGCCGATGCCGTCACCGTTCTCCCATGAGGCGAGCGCGAGCCCCGAGCAGTCGTACCCGACCGGCCCGTTCCCGCCCCAGATGTAGGGCTTGCCGAGCTGTGCGAAGGCGAAGAGGACGGCCTTGTCGCCCGGGGTGACCGGCTGGAAGAGGAGTGCCTCGGTCGGAGGTGCCGCCCCCTGGGCGTCGCCGAAGCCGTAGGCCGTGCCGTTCTGCTCCTCGACCCAGTACCCGTGGCCGGAGTGGCTGGCCACGACCTTCTGCGCCGGGTCGAGACTGCCCGCGCCGGCGGCCGAGCCGAAGAAGCCGGCGTCGCCGAAGTTGAAGATCCCACCGTCGGACGCCACCATCCAGTACCCCTTGCCGTCGGGCGTGGCCGCCATGCCGACGATCGGTTGGGCGAGGTGGATGGAGCCGGTGGAGCCGTAGAAGGCGGCGTCGCCGAAGGAGAAGATGCCACCGTCGGACGCGACGAGCCAGTAGCCCTTGCCGTCGGGCGTGGGTGTCATGCCCACGATCGGCTTGTTGAGCGCAATGGAGCCGGTCGAGCCGTAGAACGAGGCGTCGCCGAAGGAGAAGATCCCACCGTCGGACGCCACCATCCAGTACCCCTTGCCGTCGGGCGTGGCGGCCATGCCGACGATCGGCTTGTTGAGCGCGATGGCTCCGGTCGAGCCGTAGAACGCGGCGTCGCCGAAGGAGAAGATGCCACCGTCGGATGCCACGAGCCAGTAGCCCTTGGCATCACTGGTCGGCGTGATGGTGACGACGGGGTGGTTGAGCGGTCCGCTGACCGAGCCGTAGGAGCCGGCCGAACCGAAGTTCCACACGGCACCCTGTGCGCTGGCCAACCAGAAATCGTCCGAGGGGACACCGGTCAAGGCCTGGACGGAACTGCTTGCTCCGGCGATGGCACCTCCGGACGTGGCGAGGCCGAGCGCGAGAGCGGCCCAGAGGATGGAGCCGACGACGACGGCGACGGTGGCGCGCCCGCGGCGGGAGAGACGATTCACGAACGGCACATGGAGGGATCGTCGCGAGGTGAGGTCCCCTTGAGGGCTGCATCGGCCGTGCCAGGCGAGAGTTGGGGCGTGATTGGGACGACCGCCCCGCCCACCCCGGGTTGTGGCACCGCGTTCGAGCGGAAACTACCGTTTGACCCGTCAGGGCTCAGGGTGATCGAAGGGGGAGACGGCGATGAAGGCACGCAACGGGATGGCGGTCGCGATGCTCGCGGCGGGAACGGTCGTCTTGGTGGCGGGTGGTTCCGTCGACGCGGGAGCCACTGCGGCCCCGGCCGTCAAGGGCGTGGGGGCCATGCAGTGCACCGTCTCTGGGAAGGTGAAGTTCAATCCGGCCCTCAGCAGCACATCGACACCGACGGCGGTCAAGGTCAGCTTCACCCTGACCGGATGTCACGGCTCGAACGCCGGCAAGACCGTCTCCGGCGGCCAGGTCACGGGCACCCTCACGGGCACACCGACGGGGGACTGCGGCGTCAGTCAGTTCTCGACCAGCGGCTCGCTCACCGTGACCTACACGGTCAAGAGCGGACATCCCAAGCTCACGCCCACCACACTGTCGTTCAACACGGTCCAGGCGGTCGAGAACGACACCGTCGAAGGTCAGGTGAACGGCGCGGTCACGGCCGGGTCGTTCGCGGGCGACGGATCCTTCACCGACCTGATGGTGACGCAGGCCTCGCCCTGCAGCGCCAAGTGGTCCGCCGGCGCGGGCAGCATCTTCGAGCTGGGCTGAGCCGAGCGGATCAGGGTCAACGTGGTCGTGCCCGCAGACTCGGCTTCCTTGGCGCTCCTCGTGGATCGTCTGGCCATCTCCGACCTCGTCCACGCCTACGCCCAGGGTGTCGACCGGCGTGACCCCGACGCGGTGGCCCGGCTCTTCACTGAGGACGGCACGTTCATCGCCTACGCGGAGCCCGGAGCCACCGAGCCGACCAGCCGGAGCCAAGGCACCGCGGAGATCACCCGGGCCATCGCCATGGCACGGCACTACCGTTCCACCACCCACACCATCGGGAACCACGTGGCGGCCGTGGACGGTGATGGCGCCACGGCCGAGACGCGCTGCGTCGCCTACCACGTGCTGGGCGACGAGGGCAGCGAGACGCTGCTCGTGTGGCACATTCGCTATCTCGACACCTACGTGCGCCGCCCGGAAGGTTGGCGGATTCTCGAACGGGTGCTGCGCGTGGACGTCGTGAGCGATCAGCCGTTGCGCGCCGGCTGATCAACCCGGGCCCAGGCGCAGTCCGTTCCCAAGAGCGGGTCAGGGCCGGGTCAGCTGCGCCCGCTCGGCGGCGTGACGGAGCTCGTCCGTCGCCCCGGCCAGGTCGGCGGAGCCCAAATTGATCACGACTCTGCAGGCTCCGACCGCGCCGGCCCATTCCAGCGTGGCCCGGTCGACGGTGGCCGAGGTGGTCACCCCGCTCAGCGTGACGTCGACGGCGGCTGCGTCGCGCCCGCCGCAATGGTCTCGTCCTCGAGTAGGCGCATCGCCTCGGTCAGGGCGTCGCCGCGCAAGCCCAGGGAGAGCCAGCCGTCGCCCCGGCGGGCCGCCCGGCGGATGGCCGCCGGCGATGTTCCGCCCACTTCGATCGGCACTCCCTCGGGTCGAACCGGGCGAGGGAACGACTGCACGCCGGAAAAGCGGAAGTGGTCTCCCTCGTAGTGTGCACCGCGGCTCCGATCGCCGTTCCACAGGGCACGAATGGCATCGATCGCCTCGTCGGCGCGCTGGCCTCGGCTCGCGAAGTCGACGCCCGCAGACTCGATCTCCTCGCGCAGCCACCCGAGTCCCACGCCGAGTCGGAGCCGTCCTCCCGACAACCGGTCGACCGTGGCCGCACGTTTGGCGAGCATGAGGGGATTGTGCATCGGGAGAACCAGGAGGCCGGTGGCCAGACCAAGGGTGGTGGTGAAGCCGGCTACATAGGCCAGCGTGTCGAGCGGGTCGGGGATCACGCAGTCGTCGGGTAGCGGCACTCGTCCGGACTTCGAGTACGGGTAGCGGCTCGTGTAGTCGACGGCGAGCACGACGTGCTCGGGCAGAATCAGCGACTCGAAGCCGAGCCGCTCGGCCTCCCGCGAGAGCGGCGCAATCCAATCGGGGTCTGCGAAGTCGGCGACGCTCACCGGCGGGATCACGGCCAGGGCCGCTGCTGGGCCCCCGGCCCGACGACGCATTGGTTGGGTAGCCTCCGCCATGGCTTCCCATCTTGGCCCAGCTCCACCCATTCCTTCGGGACGTCGCCCGCAGCGTCCCGTCGGGAGGGTCGACCTCGTTGGTTGCTCGAAGAGGCGACGGTGGAGCAGCCCGGGAGGGATCGTGGTGCGAGGCGGAGGGCAGAAGGATGGAGGAACCCGTGTCCGATGAGATGCAGGCCTGGCGGGACAAGCTCGAGCTCGCCGAGCTGGTGGCGACCCTGTCCTCGGCCGTCGACCGGGGGGACCGCGAGCGCATCGCCTCCTGTTACACCGAGGAGTCCTTCGACGACCATGGCACCTTCAAGGGCAGCGGCCAGGAGTTCGCCGAGTTCGTCAGCCGTCCGGGCCCCATGAGCTCCATGCACCACCTGATCGGGCAGTCGGTCTTCGACCTCCAGGGCGACGAGGCGTGGGGGGAGACCTTCTACGGCTTCCACGGCAGGGCGGGGACGGCCGAGGTCTCGGGCCATGGTCGGTACGCCGACTATTTCCGGCGTGTCGACGGGGAGTGGAAGCTCTCCTACCGGCGTGTCCTGCCGGATGCCGTACCGGCCGGTGACGACCCGGCGGCGTACTGGCCGTCGAGCCGCGGTCGGGAGGATCCGAGCTACGACCGGCGCCGCGGTCCCGGCGACGGGTCGTAGTGGTCCCGGAAGGCCGAATTGACCCCGAGGTGAGGGACCAAAACGGCCACCAGCGTGGGCGAGGCGGGACTTGAACCCGCACATCCTTTCGGACACAGGAACCTGAATCCTGCGCGTCTGCCAATTCCGCCACTCGCCCGAGTGACCGGCCAACAGTAGTCTCTGCGCCGCCTGGCCCCGGCCGCACGTACCGGGGTGACCAGGTCAGACGCCCCATGAATCCCAGTTCGGGGCCCCTGGCCGGTAATCTCTAAAAGACCATGGGACTCCAGCAGTTTGAGGAGCGCCTCGAGCGTCTGGTGGAGGGTACGTTGGCCAAGCCATTTCGAAGCAGCCTCCAGCCGGTCGAGATTGGCCGCAGGCTGACCCGCGAGATGGACCTGCACCGGCGGGTGGGTGTGCGGGGCCTCATCGCGCCCAATGCCTTCGCCGTGACCCTCTCGCCCGCCGATGTCGCCCGGTTCGCCAATTTCATCGATGCGCTCTCACGCGAGCTCTCCGACGCCGCCCGCGAGCACGCCAAGATCGAGGGCTACTCCTTCGTCGGGCCGGTCGAGGTGGAGATCTTCGAGGGCTCGTCGCTCAAGGCCGGCCGCTTCACCGTCTCGGCCGAGGTGCGCGAGAGCGAGGACGGCGGGTTCCTGGCCGAGCTGGTCCTTCCCGACGGGCGGCGGGTCACCGTGGGTTCCGACGCCGTGGTGATCGGGCGCCTGCCCGAGTGTGAGGTCGTCCTGGGGGACTCCAACGTGAGCCGGCGCCACGCCGAGCTGCGACGGAAGGGCGACGGGGTCTTCGTCACGGACCTCGGCTCCACCAACGGCACCAGGGTGAACGGCGCTCCCATCCGGGAGCATCTCCTGGCCAGCGGTGACGAGATCAGCGTCGGGTCGACGCGGCTCATCTTCGAAATGTCGTGACGGCAGGAGGTGGGGTGGCGGTCCTGCTCGCCACACAGAATCTCAATGCCGTCCTGCACATCCTGCAGTGGAGCGTCATCGCGCTGATCTTCATCTTCTTCCTCCGCGTCGTCCGGGCGGTGTGGGTCGAGATGAGCCCCGCCACCATCCGCAAGCCGCGGTGGGAGCGCCGCCAGGAGCGACGCGAGGCCCGTGAGGCCGGCCAGCCGGTGGAGTCACGCAAGGAGGGCCGGCGCCGCCCGCTCTACCTCACCGTGCTTCAACCCCCCGAGCAAGCCGGACGCAACTACGACCTCGACGACGAGCTGACGATCGGACGCTCGCCCGGGTGCGGCGTCTCCATGACCGACGACATCTACACCTCGACGTTGCACGCCCGGTTGTTCCGTCACAACGATCAGCTCTGGGTCGAGGACCTCGGCTCCACCAACGGCACCTACGTCAACTCCGAGCAGATCTCCCAAGCCATGCGCCTGGGCAAGGGTGACCTGCTCCAGATCGGCTCCACCGTGTTCGAGGTGGCCCGGTGACCGTGCTGCGCTCGGGTTCGGCGACGCACGTCGGCCGCGTCCGCCCGGTCAACCAGGACGTCCCGCTCGAGCGCCTGAACCTGTTCGCCGTGGCCGACGGCATGGGCGGCCACGTGGGCGGTGAGGTGGCGGCGCGCGTGGCGGTCGAGACCCTGGAGCAGGCCTTCGAACGGGCCCCCACCGCCAGCGGCCTGCGCGAGGCCTTCTCCGAGGCGAACACCGCCGTGTGGCGCGAGAGCCTGGCCAACGAGGACCTCCGGGGCATGGGCACGACGCTCACGGCCATCGCCCTGGTGGGCGGCGGCGACGGCAAGGACGTGCTGGCGCTGGCCAACGTGGGCGATTCCCGGGCCTACGTGTTCTCCGACGGGCAGATGGTCCAGGTCACCGACGACCACAGCCTGGCCGAGGAGCGGATGCGCCAGGGCGAAATGACCGAGGCCGAGGCGGCGGTCCACCCGCAGCGCCACATCCTCACCCGGGCCCTGGGCGTCTCCTCGGACGTCGAGACCGACATGTGGGAGCTCCATCTGCGCTCGGGCGACCGCGTCATGCTCTGCTCCGACGGGTTGTCCAACGAGGTGGATCCCCACGAGATGTCCCAGGTCCTGGGCTCCGTGGCGGACCCCGGCGAGGCGGCCGAGCGCCTGGTGGACGTGGCCAACGCCAACGGGGGCGCCGACAACATCACCGTCGTCATCGTCGACGTCCAGGTGGGCGAGGACATGAACGGATCTGCGGCGGTGGTCACGCCGATCGGTCGGGCCACCAGCCAGCCGACGACGACGGCGGCGACCCCGGTGGTCGGCGATCCGGATGACGCAGGGTCGGACCCGACCGGCACGGGCGACAGCACGGACGCCGACGGAGAGGGCGACCACCCGGCAGGCGGGGCCGGCGCCGCCGCGGGGGCGGCCGGCGCCGCCGCGTTGACCGCGACACTCCTCACCCAGCAACAGCCGGCGGTGGGTGCCCGCGCCGACGACACCCTGGCCCCCGGCGCGCAGCTCGGCTTCGGGGACCGCCACGACGAGG
Source organism: uncultured Acidimicrobiaceae bacterium (assembly GCA_963726545.1). Taxonomy (GTDB): domain Bacteria; phylum Actinomycetota; class Acidimicrobiia; order Acidimicrobiales; family RAAP-2; genus Bog-473. The sequence continues at coordinate 79,010 of CAVSCV010000005.1, forward strand.
CGACACTGGCCGACGACGGCCCGCGCAGCGACGAGTTCTTCCTCGGCAATCCGACGGCGGCGGTGCCGGTCGCCCGCAGCACCGCCCGCGTCCCGCCGCAGACCCAGCCGCACCCGCCCGCCGCCCCGACGGACGAGAAGGAGAGCCGGGGCGAGCGCCGCCGCCGGTTGGGCGTCCCCCGCCGCATCACCTTCCGGGTCCTGGGTTTCTTGATCCTGGTGGCGGCCGTGCCCATCGGGGCCTACTACGCCATCCGCTGGTACGCCTACGACAACTGGATCGTGACCACGCAGGGCGCGCAGATCGTGGTCAAGCAGGGGCAGCAGGGCGGCGTCCTGTGGTTCCACCCCAAGGTGGTGTACCGCTCCCCGCACACCACCAGTGACGTGCCGCCCGTCGCCTTGCTCGCACTGCACGCCGGGGTCCAGAAGTCCTCGCTGGCCAAGGCCAAGTCCTACATCAACGGCCTGGCCACCACGACCACCACCACGACGACCACGACCACCACGACGACCACCCAGCCCTTGACCCGTCACCTCGCCCCGGTCGGGCCCGGCCCGAGCACCACCACGACGGCGCTGACCACGACAACCGTCACCGTCCTGCCCACCACGACGGTGCCGGCGACGCCGGCCGCGACGCAGACGGCCGCCGGGGGCTCCCCGTGAGCCGCCGGCAGCCACAGCCACAGCCACAGCCACAGCGACCGCAGCCGCACCCGGCCCAGTCGCGCACCCCGTCAAAAAGCGAGACTGTCCAAGTTCTCGCGGGAACCCACGCGTAGGCTCACGGCCCAAATGCAACCCGTCGAAAACCCGCGCGTCTACTCGGGACGCTATGAGATCACCCATCTGGTGGCGCGCGGCGGCATGGCCCAGGTCTACCGGGCCGTCGACCGCCAGCTCGATAGGCCGGTCGCCCTCAAGGTCCTCTTCCCCGAGCTCTCCGTCGACAAGACCTTCGTCGAGCGGTTCCGCCGGGAGGCCCAGGCGGCCGCCAACCTGTCCCACCCCAACATCGTCCCCGTCTTCGACTGGGGCGAGGACGACGGCTCGTACTTCATCGTCATGGAGTACGTGGACGGCCGGGCCCTGTCGGCCGTGCTCAAGGACCCCGAGCCGTTGCCGCCCCGTCAGATCGCCAACATCGGCGCCGGGGTCGCCGCCGCCCTGGCCTTCGCCCACCGCCACGGCGTGATCCACCGCGACGTGAAGCCGGGCAACGTCCTCATCACGCCCGAGGGCGAGGTCAAGGTCACCGACTTCGGGATCGCCCGGGCCGTCAACACCGAGGAGAGCCTGACCCAGACCGGCGCCGTCATGGGCACCGCGGCGTACTTCTCGCCCGAGCAGGCCGAGGGCAAGGGGGTCGACGCCCGCAGCGACATCTACTCGCTCGGCGTCGTCCTCTACGAAATGGCGGTCGGCAAGCCACCCTTCACCGGCGACTCGCCGGTGGCGGTTGCCTCCAAGCACGTACGCGACCAGCCCATCCTGCCCCGGGTGGCCAACCCGGCCGTCCCGACCGCCCTCAACGCCATCATCATGAAGGCGATGGCCAAGAACCCCGACGACCGGTACGGGTCGGCCGAGGAGCTGCGGGCCGACCTCTTGCGCTTCGCCGACGGGCGCCCCGTCGAAGCGGTCGATCCCGGCATGACCTCCATGATGACGGCGATCGGCGCCACCTCCATCATGGGGCCGTCGACCGGCACCATGGCCGTCCTCGACGGGACGACGATGCTCCCCGGTCAGGACGACGCCGAACGCAAGAAGCGCAACAAGCGCCTCGTCATCATCCTGGTCGTGCTCCTGGTCGCGCTCGGCATCATCGCCTACTTCCTGCTGAGCTCCCTGCTGACCAGCAAGGTCGACGTCCCCGCCGTGGTCGGCGAGACCCAGAGCGTGGCCGTCCAGACCTTGAAGAACGACGGGCTGGCCGTCGGCACCATCAGCTTCCAGACCAACGCCAAGACCAAGGGCCTCGTGCTCTCGCAGGACCCGACCGCCGGCACCTCGGTGGGCAAGGACAGCACCGTCGACCTGGTGGTGAGCAACGGCCCCAACATCCCCATCGTCACCGTGCCGTCGGTCACCGGCCAGCAGCTGACCGCGGCCATTCCGCTCATCAGCGCCCAGGGCCTCAATTACTCGGTCAAGGACATCACCAGCCCCAAGCCGGTCGGGACCGTCATCTCACAGACCCCGGCCGGGGGCACCAAGGTCAAGCAGAACGTGCCGGTGGTGCTGACCGTCTCGGGCACCCAGAGCGAGATCCCGGTGCCGAGCGTGCTCGGGCAGACCCCCCTGGCCGCGGGTTCGCAGTTGACCCACGCCGGGCTGAGCGTCGGCACGCAGACCAGCGCCTGCTCGAGCCAGTTCCAGACCGGGCTCGTCTCGCAGCAGAACCCGGCCGGCGGGGTCACCGTGCAACCCAACACCCCGGTCAACATCGTGGTCTCGAGCGGCAGTTGCGTCTCGGTGCCCGGCGTCATCGGCCAGGGGGCCAACGCGGCCCAGAACGCCATCAGCGGCGCCGGGCTGGTGCCCAACACGACCTTCGACACGGCGTGCGCCAACGGCGCACAACCCGGCAACGTCGACAATCAGAACCCGGCCCAGGGGACGCAGGTGGCCAACGGCAGCACGGTCAACCTCTCGGTCTGCCAGAGCACGACCACCACATCGGCGTCCAGCACGACCACGAGCACCACCGCGACCACACCGACGACCCCCAGCCCGCCAGGACAGCTGCGGGGCGGCGGTCCGGGGCCCGGCCCGGGCGGCTGATCAGGCCTTCGCCGCCGCCCCCAACTGGGCCAGGAAGTTGCCCAGCAACGCCGGCCCCGAGGCCGTCAGCACCGACTCGGGGTGGAACTGCACGCCCTCGACCGCCAGCTCCCGGTGGCGCAGGCCCATGACGACCCCGTCGGTCGACGTCGCCGTGACCTCGAGGCACGCCGGTACGGACTCGGGCCGGACGACCAGCGAGTGGTACCGCGTCGCCACGAACGGGTTGGGCAGGCCGGCAAAGATCCCGTTCCCGTCATGGTGGATCTCCGAGGTCTTGCCGTGCATCAGGTGGGGGGCGGGCACGATCTCGCCACCGAAGGACTGGCCGATGCACTGGTGCCCCAGGCAGACCCCGAGCAGGGGGATCTCCCCGGCCAGGGTGGCGATGGCCTCGAGGCTCACCCCGCCGTCCTCGGGACGCCCGGGCCCGGGCGAGATGAGCACGGCGTCTGGCTTCTCGGCCCGGATGCCCGCGACGTCGATGCTGTCGTTGCGGTACACCACGGGCTCGGCCCCCAGCTCGCCCAGCTCCTGGACCAGGTTGTAGACGAACGAGTCGTAGTTGTCGACGAGGAGCACCCGTGGTCCCATGGGCCGACGATCGTACCGCCACCGGGTCCGATGTCCGCCCGGAGCGCCCCGCCGGGGCTGGCTAACCTCTCACTTCGTGGCAACCAGCACCAAGGGACCGGGCGGCGGCTCGCGCAAGGGAAAGTCGGCCGGTGGCCGGACCACGGCCAAGGTCGGTCGGCCCAAGACGGCGGAGGAGAGCGGCCGCTACACGGCGCCGATCCCCAAGAGCGTGCGCCAGAGCCCGAGATGGTACGGCGCGCTGATCCTCATCCTGCTGATCGGCGGCGTGGCCGTCATCACGCTCAACTACCTGGCCAGCCTCCCGGGCCTGGCCCACGGCTCGCCCTGGGGCCTGGTCATCGGCCTCGTGATGATCTTCGTCGGCTTCCTGCTGGCGACCCGATATCGCTGAGGGTCACCGGGCTCCCCTGACGGGGACGGCCCGGTCCTCCCTCCGGCCCCGTGCCGGGGGCCGGACCCGGTTCAGCCCAGGCGCTCGATCACGGTGGCGTTGGCCAGCCCGCCGCCCTCGCACATGGTGAGGAGGCCGTAGCGGCCGTTGGTGCGCTCGAGCTCGTTGAGCAGCGTGCCCATGAGCTTGCCGCCCGACGCGCCGAGCGGGTGGCCCAGCGCGATGGCGCCGCCGTTGGCGTTGACGATCTCCATGTTGGGGTGGTGCTCCTTCTCCCACGCCAGCACGACCGAGGCGAAGGCCTCGTTGATCTCGACCGCGTCGATGTCGTCGAGCGTGAGCTTGGCCCTCTCGAGCACCGCCGTGGTGGCCGGGATTGGGCCGGTCAGCATGGTGACGGGGTCGACGCCGGCCAGGGCGAAGGCGTGGAAACGGGCCCGTGGCCGCAGTCCGAGCGCGTTGGCCTTCTCCTCGCTCATGATGAGCACGGCCGAGGAGCCGTCGGTGATCTGCGACGAGTTGCCCGCCGTGACCTTGCCGTCCTCCTTGAAGGCGGGCTTCAGGTTGGCCAGCGCCTCCACGCTCGAGTCGGGGCGGATGCCCTCGTCGGCCGTGAGGAGCGCGTCGGTGTCGTTGCCCTCCTCGTCCTTGATCGCGACGGGGATGATCTCGTTCTCGAAGCGGCCCTCCGCCGTGGCCCGGGCCGCCCGCTGGTGGCTCTGGACCGAGAAGGCGTCGAGCTCGTCGCGTGAGATGCCCCACTGGTCGGCGATCATCTCGGCGCCGATGCCCTGACCCTGCAGGCGGTTGTGGCCTTCCTCGTCGCGGTAGCGGGCCATCATGCGCGGACCGAACGGGAAGCCGAAGTCCTTGACGACCGAGGAACCCATCGGGGTGTGCGTCATGCTCTCGACGCCCGCCGCCACGACGATGTCGTAGGCGCCGGCCATCACACCCTGCGCGGCGAAGTGCAAGGCCTGCTGCGACGACCCGCACTGGCGGTCGATCGTCGTCGCCGGCACGGACTCGGGCCATCCCGCGGCGAGGACCGCGTTGCGGCCGATGTTGAGCGACTGCTCGGAGACCTGCATGACGCAGCCCATGATCACGTCGTCGACCAGGGCGGGGTCGAGCTTGTTGCGCTCGGCCAGGGCCTTGAGCGACTCCGAGGCCAGGTCGACGGCGTGCCAGCCGCGGAGCTTCCCGTTGCGCTTCCCTCCGGCGGTCCGTACGGCGTCGACGATGACTGCGGTGGTCATGGGTGTCTCCTTACCAATTCCGGCGGGCGCTCCCTGCCGGTTCAGAACAGAAAGCCAGTGTACCTGGGCCCTCGGACCGGGCCACCTGGGACCAGGAGCCGTCCCGGTGGCCCAGTAGGGTCTCCCGGCGATGGCTGAGACGGACCGTGGCGCGCCGGGCGACACCCGCAAGGACATGGACCGCTGGCTGGGCGACGGCGGCATGCCGATCATCGGGCTGGTCGGCGGCGCCTTCAGCACCTACGGCGTGGACGGGGAGGACCTGGGCTGGGCCGGGGGCACGTTCACCCCGACCGAGCTGGCCTGCAATCCCCACGGCATCACCCAGGCCGGCATCCATTCCCTCCTCCTCGACGCCGCCATGAACTTCGCCATCAACGCCGCACTGCCCCGGAAGTCCCGCACCCGGGGCACGCTCGAGATGAAGACCGAGTGCATGCGCCCGGCACGCCTGGGCGACTCCTTCGCGCTGCGGGGCGAGGTCGTGCGCATGGCCAAGCAGGTGGCCTACGGGGAGGCCTCACTGCGAGACGCCGACGGGGCGCTCGTCAGCCGGGCCACCGCGACCTTTCTCCTGCATCGACCCGAGCCCGAGCCCACCGCCTGATCCGTACCGCGTCCCGACGCCCGGGCCCGGGGTCTGCCTCATCTGTTGTGGGCCGGCGGGGACCTCCGCCGTCTGCTTCGCCTGCTGCCTCATCGGCCAGCGCCTGGCCCTCCCGCTGACCCCCGTGTTCGCGGTCCGGCTCTGCCCCCTGCCGAGCCCGCTCTACACGGTGCTCATGGGGTACAAGGAATCGCCCGTGCCCGAGGCGCGCCGGCGCTTCACGCCGATGGTCCGGGACCTCTTCGACGCGTTCTTCGCGGCCCATGCGGCGTGCCTGGCCCGCGCTGGCCCGGTGGACCTCGTCCTGGCCGTTCCTTCGACGGCGCGCCCGTCGGGGGCGCCGCTGGCCGGGGTGGCCGGGTTGAGCGACGTCGTGCAGCGCCGGCTGGGCGCGCCGCTGCGGACCGACGTGTTGCGCCGCGGCCCGGGGTGCCTCGCCCACATGCGCCCCGGGCGCGACGGGTTCGCCGTCTCTCCCAACCGGCGCGCCACCGTGTGGGACCGGCACCTGCTGGTGCTCGACGACACCTACGTCAGCGGCGCTCGGGCCCAGAGCACGGCCGCCGCCCTGCGGCTGGCTGGGGCGGCGTCAGTGCAGATCGTGGTTGCAGGTCGCGTGCTGCGACCCGACCGGGTGCCGAGCCACGCCGACTTTCTCCGCCGCCACGTCGCGGCGTCGGTCCCCGACGCACCGGCGTGTCGTCGGTGCGTTCAGACGGGTGCGCCGAGCGAATAGCGGACGCCGGTCAGCTCCTCTGAGCGCGTCCAGAGTTCGGCCGCCGCGGCACTGTCGCGGCCCCGGCGCGACGGCCGGGTCAGGCGCGGTGGGCCGAACAAGCCGAACACCCGTGAGGGGCCGATGTAGTCGCCGGAGTGCACGGCGGGCGAGGTGGCGGCGCAGAGCACGGGCAGCGCTCCGGTAGCGGTCGTCTGCCCCAGGGTGGAGCTGACGGCTCGTCCGAGCGTGCGCCGCACCCGGCTGTCGCTCAGGTCGGTGCCGTTGCGGGTCAAGTTGCTCTGGGTCCAGCCCGGGTGGGCGGCCACGGCCAGAGTGGCCAGCCCGCCGGCGGCCAGCCGCCGGCTCAGCTCCTCGGTGAAGAGGAGGTTGGCCAGTTTCGTGGTGCCGTAGGTCACCCAGGTGTTGCGGGGCGAGGGATTCCCGACGTCATCGATCTGCAGGCGGCCGAGGTGGTGCATGTGCGAGCTGACCGTGACGACCCGGGACCGCTCGGTCGTCACGATCCGGTCGAGCAGGAGGCCCGTGAGCGCGAAGTGACCCAGGTGGTTGGTGGCCATCTGCAACTCGAAGCCGTCCGCGGTCTGGCCGTACGGCGTGCCCATCACGCCTGCGTTGTTGACCAGGAGGTCGAGGCGGGCGTGCGCACCCAGGAAGGCGTCGGCGGCCCGCCGGACCGAGCCCAGGTCGGACAGATCGAGGGGCAGGAGCTCGAGGGACGACCGCGTGAGCTCGCCTTCGAGGCGGTCCCGAGCCTTGCGCGCCTTCTCTTGGTTCCGGCAGGCCATCACGACGTGCGCCCCGTGGTCGGACAAGGCGCGGACCGTCTCGTACCCGATGCCGCTGTTGGCTCCGGTCACGAGGGCGGTGCGCCCGGTCAGGTCCCCGATGTCCGCTGCGGTCCAGGTGGCACCGTTGGTGACCTCCGTGCCGGGAATCCGCTTCATGGGGTGCGCAGGCTAGGCGTTGCCGATGTGATCGGCCGGCACCGTCCCGAGCTTGCCGGCGTCGAAGTCCTCGAACGCCTGGATGATCTCGGCCCGGGTGTTCATGACGAACGGCCCGTGGGCCACGACCGGCTCGCCAATCGGACGGCCGCCGAGGACGAGGACGTCGAGGGCGGGACTGCGGGACTCCTGGGAGGGATCGGCCCGCAACACCAGGGTGTCGCCGGGACCGTGCACGGCGAGCTGGCCGGAATGGAATGGGCGGCCGTCCGGACCGATCGTGCCGCGGCCGGACAGCGCATAGACGAGGGCGTTGAACTCACGTGGCCAGGGCAGGACCAGCTCGGCACCGGGCTGCACGGTCGCGTGCACCAGCGAGATCGGCGTGTGGGTGCTGCCGGGACCCCGGTGGCCATCGACGTCGCCCGCGATGACGCGGACGAGGGCGCCGCCATCGGGCGAGGTGAGCAGCAGGACGTTGCTCGCGTCGACGTCCTGGTAGCGGGGATCGATCATTTTGTCGGCGGACGGGAGGTTGACCCAGAGCTGGATCCCGTGGAACAGGCCGCCCGTGGCAATCAGCTGCTCGGTGGGTCGCTCGATGTGCAGAATGCCCGAGCCTGCGGTCATCCATTGGGTGGAGCCGTTGGTGATGAGGCCGCCGCCACCGATGGAGTCCTGGTGTTGAAAGGTGCCGTCGATCATGTACGTGACGGTCTCGAAGCCACGGTGGGGGTGCCAGGGTGTGCCCTTCGGCTCGCCCGGCGCATACTCGACCTCACCCATCTGGTCCATGTGGATGAAGGGGTCGAGGTCCGCCACCGAGACGCCCGCGAAGGCGCGCCGGACGGGGAAGCCCTCGCCCTCGAAGCCTGCCGGAGCGTCGGTGACGCTCTTGACCGGGCGCGCCGTCGCGTCGGTCGACGACTGGACCTGGGGCAGCACCAGATTGTCGGGAACGGTTACCGCAGGCATGACAGCCTCACTTCCTGTTGCGAGCTCCGGCACCGATTACGTGGGTGCCTCGTCGGGACGACTCTCGCCGAGCACAAGACGACACTTGTGCAACACACCGCGTGACCGATCTGTTCCGCAGCCGCCGTCAGGAGGCGTCGAGTCGGGCCACCTGTTCGGCGCTCAAGGAAAGCTCCGCCGCGGCGGCTGAGGCCGTGGCGGTGGCTGGACGGCTGCTCCCGGGAATGGGGATGACCCGAGAACCCTTGGCCAGCATCCAGGCCAGGGTGACCTGCTGAGGGCTGGCGCCGACTTCGGCGGCCACCTCGCCGAAGCCGGCGTGGTTCTGCTCAATGGAGTCGGTGTGCCCGATGCCGTTGAGCGGGCTCCAAGGGATGAAGGCGATGCCGAGTTTCTGGCAATGCTCGAGCTCGCCCTCCGACGAGCGGAAGCGGGGCGAGAACTGGTTCTGGACGCTGGCCAGGCGACCCCCGAGGACGCGCTGGGCCTCGTCGATCTGCTCGACCGTGGCGTTGGACACTCCGGCCAGGAGGATCTTGCCCTCGTCGAGCAAGTCGGCCAGCGCACCCACGGACTCGGCCCAGGGGACCTTGGGGTCGGGGCGGTGGTACTGGTAAAGCCCGATGGCATCGACCCCGAGGCGCTTGAGCGAGGCCTCGCACGCCTCCTTCACGTAAGCCGGATCGCCGTGGACGGTCCAGCTCCCGTCTCCGGGCCGGCGGTGCCCACCCTTGGTCGCCACGAGGACGTCATCGGTCGCACCGGCGTAGGCGGCCAGCGCTTCGGCGATGAGCTCCTCCCCGTGGCCGTGCTCCTGTACGCCAAGTGAGTAGGCGTCGGCCGTGTCGATGATGGTGACGCCCGCGTCGAGCGAGGCGTGAATGGTGGCGATGGCCTGGGCGCGATCGGGGCGGCCTTCGATGGAAAGGGGCATCTCGCCGAGGCCGATCGCACTCACCGTCCTGTTACCGATAGGGCGTTGCTGCATGTCGGACCTCCTCATGTGGGTGTCGGAGGCGGCTCCGTGGCCAGCGTCTCCGGGACAGAGGAAGACGATACCGGGGGAACCGTGCGGCCTGCACAGGCGGGCGTCAGCTCACCACGTGGAAGGCGATCCGGTAGACGGGCGTGTCGTCGTGGATCGGACCGGCATGGGCAGCCCGTTGGCGCAGCGTCTCGCGGTCGGGTTCACCGGCTCGATGGATATCGGACGGGCTGATGGTGGCAAAAGGAACCAGCTCCATGCTGTCGACCTGAATCTCGACCCGGCCCACCCGGTAGCGCCCGCCCACCTTCACCTGGCGGCGGCGCCAGAGACGGAAGGTGACGGTGATGTCGCCTGCCGCGATGTCGTCGTGCAGCTCGTGGCTGAATTGCACCGCCGACCAGGCTACGTCCAGGTGCAGACGGTCAGCCGTACTGCCAGACCCGCATCCAGTCGATCGACGTCGTCGCGGGGAGCTCCTGGGACATGTCCTGGCCCACCGGTGAGTCGGATCCGTAACCCAGCGCCGACGTAAAGGCCATGAAGAACGGCTGGTTGAACGGACCAGGCGCCGCGTCGGGGCTCTGTACGTGCGACGCATACGTGTCGGTGATGCAGGGCACACCGTTGAAGTAGGCCGTGATCGTCGTGGGTGTCCAGAGCAACGCGTAGGTGTTGAACTGCCCGGCGGTTTGTGCGCCGGCGATGGAGCAGTAGTCGTTCGTCGCGTTCGGATCGTCCTGGGAGCCCGGGTAGTGCACCACCGGGATGTCGGTGGTCGGGAACTCGGAGTAGAACTCGCCGTAGTCGATCTCCCCGCTGTCAGGGAACGGTCCGAAAAGGGTCTGGTTCTCCGGGTAGAGCCACAAGGTCTCCTGCAGGCCCAAGAGCGTCGACGCCGGCAGTTTGGCCCGGGCTTCGAAGAAGCCGTAGCGCTGGGTGAAGAGCTGATACGAGCTGACCATCCCGCCATCGAATTGCGTCTGGCCCTGTCCGCAGGCCTGCGGGGTCGGCGTCTGCACGACAGAGAGGTTGAGCGCGCCGCCCGACTCGGAGATCGTGTTCGGGTTGTCGACGTAGCAGACCAGATCGGGTAACGCCCCGGTCGTGTAGCCGCTCGTACTGGACAGTTGCGGCTGCCACTTCGACGTGTCGAGCGCGCTGCCGTTGAACTCGTCGTCGAAGGTGCATTGCCAGCCCCCGGCGGGCGCGGCCACCGGTGGCGTGGAACCCGAGCAGGCGCCGGCCGGATTCGGCCCCGCCGAGGTGCTGGTCGTCGTGCCACCCCCCGTACCCGTGCCGCTACCGACGCCGGCGGAACCGGCTCGTCCGGCCAGGCTGCCCGCCGTCGTGCTCGTCGACGTCGATCCGGTGCGGGCGGACCGGCCGAGCGAGGTCGACGTGGTTGACCCGGAGCGGCGCGCGTCCGCCGTCACCGACGCGTGATTCGGACCGGCCTTGGTCGGCGTCCCGGACGATGCCGCCGTCCGGGCGCCCACGTCCTGGGTCTTGAGGGCGGCATGGGGCACCCGCTGCACAGGCGCGGGGCTATTGAGCAGTGCCAGCACGATCGCCAGCGCCACCAGGATGCAGCCTGTGGGCCCCAGGTACCGCCACCTGGAGGTCCGTCTCGATTCCGCCATCGACCGTGTCTCCCTTCAGAAGACGTATCGGATCGGCAGCCCTGGTTCCTTGCGGAAACGATCTGACAACCAAGGGAGTTTTCGAATTGTTGATGGGTCGTGGAGCCGGTTCAGGCCTTCAGGAAGGTCTCGCCGAAGGCTTGGAGCCACTCGAGGGGACCTGGGGCGAGGCGCCAAGGGGCGCCGATGATGGTCCAGTCAACGCCCATTTCGTCCATCTCGCCGAGGCGGTGCCGGATCTGTTCGGCGTCGCGCTCGAAGTTGGCCAGGCTGTGTCCGCCGAAACCGAGGATCAGCTCCATGTCGTCGAAGCGGTCGCCGGCGTACCCCCTGAGCTTCGCGAGCCGTTCGTTGAGCTCCTCCGGTGAGGTGACCGGGGGTGTGCGGGCCGTCTTCGCAACCGAGGCGGGTGCCGTCATGGGCATCCAACCGGCGGCGAAGCGAGCCGCCCGCTTGAGCGCGGCGTCGGAGTTGCCGCCCATCCAGATCGGCACGCCACCGTTGCGCGGAACCGGTCGAGCCTGAATGTTGCGGGCTGAGAAGTGGAGGCCTTCGAAATTGAACGGTGCGCCGCTCCAATGGAGCTGCATCACCTCGAGCGCCTCGTTGAAGAGCGCATTGCGCTCGGAGAAGTCGACGCCCAGGGCGAAATACTCGGACTTGAGGTACCCCGCACCGGCACCCATGTAGAAGCGGCCCTCGGACATCCGGTTCAGCGTGGCCGCGCTCTTGGCCAGCAGAAGTGGGTTGCGGTAGGGAATGACGCTGAGGTTCGTCACCAGAGCCAGCGTCGTCGTCACTCCGGCCGCCGCGGCGAGGGCCACGAAGGGATCGAGGCTCTGGTGGCCGCCCGTCTCGAGCCACGATGCGCTGGGCGCCGGATGCTCGGTCAGGGCGAGACCATCCCAACCGGCGGCCTCGGCCGCCGCCGCGATCTCAGGAATCGCACCTGCGTCGAGCAGGTCGAGCTCACTCCCCGTCGCCTCTGGGTACTGAAGGATGAATCGCATCGGGCCTCCCCTGGTCTGACGTCTGACGTCCTCCCTGGAGGAGGCGCCGTGCACCTTACCGACGGGCGACTCGGTGAAGCAGATCGAGGTTCCACCTAGCGTGGGCTTGCCCGGGACCAATGAGAGGAGGACGGCCGATGGACGCGCAAGCCGTGCAGGACAAGCTGGAGATTCATGAGCTGTTGGCCCGCTACGCCAGAGGTGTGGACACGAAGGACTGGGAACTCTGGAAGAGCGTCTTCACGCTCGACGCCCTCGTGGACTACAGCTCGGCCGGCGCTCCCGTCGGACCCCCACATGAAATCGCGCTGTGGCTCGAGCAGGCGTTACAGGTGGTCCCCATGACGCAGCACTTCATCAGCAACATCGAAGTGGACGTGCGGGGCGACAAGGCCAAAGTGCGAGCGATGTTCTACAACCCCATGCGGCTACCGGGCATGGCAGCCATGAGTTTCTGCGGCGGTTATTACCACCATGAAATGGTCCGGACGGAGGAAGGCTGGAAAAGTGAGCGGCTCGTTGAGGAGAACGTCTGGTTCGTCAACGGTCCGGGCTGAGTGTGCACGGCCGACGGAGCGCGGGGAGTCTCCGCCGTTAGGCTGCCGACGAGGGGCATGGTCGCTGTCCCGAACCGAAACGCCGTGACCGATGGGAGGGATCTTGGGTGAGAATGCCGCCAAGCTCTACCGCCTGTCGCCGGCACGCGCCTGATCGAGCTGCAATGTCCCTGGTTGCTCAGTCGGCCCAGCTGGTGAGCTTCGGATCACGCGGCGCGGGATCGGGGTTGCGGGCTTCCTCCGGTTCACGGAGTTCTCGAGCATGATCGCGGCACGCCCGATATCACAACGCGTGCACCACACCAAGGCCGAACTGCTCAGGCCTCAGCCTGGCTTCCTCCGGCGCGGCCGCCTGTGCGCGGTGGCTGTCTGTGTGCTCCTGGTGGCAGCCGCGGGATCGCTGTTCGTGGCCCGGTCGGCCGGAGCGAACACGAGCGGCAATGACATGTCTGTTCCCATCGTGACGAAGCAGGCCAGTGACGGTAGTTGGCTGGTGACCGTGAACGTCAGTGTGGCGGGCGGCCCGAGCGTGCCGGTGCAGCTCGATACGGGTTCGACCGGTCTTGTCATCGACGCGACCGCCGTCGGGAAAGGGGCGCGCTCCACCGGCCAGCCCTATTCCTCTGGCTACCTCAGCGGCGCGGTGAACGGGAAGATCGAGACGGGAGCGGTCGCGATCGGTGATCTGAAGAGCACTTCGAGTACGGCCTTCTCAGTCGTGCCGACCAGTTCGCCGATCGGCAAGACGTGGGCCAGTGGGCCAGTTCGAGGCATCTTGGGTATCGCCATGACGGACGACGAATCACCGACGACGGTGTACTCGCCCCTGTTGCAGTTGCCGAGTCCGTACTGGCAGGGCGTGACCGTGAACGTGGCCAGGGGCCAAGGTGCAAAAGGATCACTGATGATTGGTCCCGTTCGGAACCGTAAACGCGCCGTGGCGCTCCCCATGTACCCGGCGACACCCTCGACCTACCCCAATGGTCGTCCGGCGCTTCAAAAAGACACCGCCATGTGCTGGCAAATCGGTCACCTGGCGACGAGTTGCGGCTTGACGGACATGGATCTGGGCGACCCGAGTCCGGCGGTCAACACGAACTTCCAGGGACTCCACAACGGAGAGACCTTCAATCCCGGTCAGACGGTGAGCATCACGTCGCCGTCGGGAACACCGCTCTGGAGCTTTATGACGGGCTCGAACGTCTCGGTGCCCAACGTGCTCCGAGTCGAGCCGTTGTCGGCGAACTACACCCAGTTCAACACGAGCATCGGCTTCTTCTTCTCCCACTCGTTGGCCTACAACGTGACGGGGAAGCAGTACCTCATCTCAAAAAACCCGCTGAACCACTAGTCCACGCAACGGGTACGCGATCGGGGCACGTTGCGTGAACTCCCGGTGAACTCCTCCACGGAGGACGAACGAGCCATCGTTGCCATGGGTTACCTTGAGCCGATGACCGCACTCCGGTCCACCGCGCAATCGCTTCTCAACGGTGAGACCACGCTCTTACCCTCACTGGCCGTGGGGATCATTGTTGGCGGCGTGTCCCTTGCCCTGGGCTCGAGGAGCGGGGAGTTGGAGGTGGAGGTCGCGCTGGCCAGCATGGCCACCTTCCTGTTCGGTGTCCTCTTGGCCTTCACCATCGCTCGCGCCCGTGAGCGGTTGCTGCTCCTCCAGGACACGATCAACAAGAACGATGCCGCCCTCTTGTCCATCCATCAGATGATCAGTGTCTTTCCCGAGGAAGACCAGGCCCGCATCCGCCATCTCATCGACGAGCAGCTGACGTCCGAGATCGACTATCGACTGGTCGATCACCATTACTCGACTCCGGCGTTCCTGGCGCTGGCCGCCGCCATCTACGACCTCGAGCCGCAAAGCCAACAACAGATCGGGGCGTACCGCGAGCTCCTGCGCCTCTGCATCGATGTCGGATCCAACCGGGCGATCATCGAATCCATCACCGGGCAGTCACTCTCGGCGCTCGAGTGGTCGGGCTTGATCCTCTTGCTTCTGCTTCTCATCGGACTGATTGCGGTGATTCCGGGCGGTACCGTGCTCGGCGCCGCGGCTGCCGGCGTCATGGCCGGGACCTTGACCACGCTCATGATCCTTCTGCGCAAACTCGACCTCCTGCGATGGCACGAACGGACCTCGATCTGGGAACCGACCACCCGCCTGTTCCGGTCGATGAACCTGGATCCTTACATCCCGCGAGTCGTCATCGACGCTGGCCGGTACCGACCGACGGGACGGATCCGGGTGGTCGACTATCCGGATCCGTATCCAGACCGCACGGCCAAGGCGGTCACCATCGAGGTTCGGGACGAGAGGGGGGAGCCGGTAATGGGTACCGCCTTGCTCCAGCAGACGCCGCTCGAGGGTCTGCAGGGCGAACACCGGACGGCCTGATCGATCACGGGCCCGGTGGTATCGGCCCGGGACCCCGAGGTTCTGAGGCCAGAGGTCTGTCATAGAGTTGCCCATGCACCCATTCGGTGGTGCTGCTCGAGGGAATGAGTCCATGGGTTGGCCAACGTGAATACCGCGGTATCCGACGGCCCCGAAGCGCAACATCCGCTGGCGCCGTACTTCCCGCGGCTGGTCATCGACTGGATCGCCTCCACACCCGAAGAACGTCACCGCGAGCAGGTCGGCACGATCGCGTTCGTCGACATTTCAGGCTTCACCAAGCTCTCAGAAGGGCTGGCTCGGCACGGCAAGGTCGGCGCCGAGGAACTCACGGCGGCCATCGGAACCTGCTTTGTGAGCCTGCTCGACCTGGCGGTCAGCTACGGGGGTCGACTGCTCAAGTTCGGCGGCGACGCGTTGCTGTTGTTCTTCTCCGGTGAGGCCCATGAGGCCCGCGCCTGCCGCGCCGCCATCGAGATGCGGCGCGCCCTCCGAGAGGTCGGCCGAATGACCGTGTTGGGCCAACGGGTCGCTCTGCGGATGTCAGTGGGCGTCCACAGCGGACCCTTCAACTTCTTCCTCGTCGGGGACTCGCACCGAGAGTTCATCGTTGCCGGCCCCGGGGCCAGCACCGTGGTGACCATGGAGGGAACCGCTGCGGCCGGCGAGATCGTGTTGAGCCCGAGCACAGCCTCCGCACTCCGGCCGACTGTGATCGGTGCGGCCAAGGGCCCGGGACTTCTGCTCCGACGTGCCCCCGCCGTTCCCGACGACTCGTTCAGACCGTTCGAGCTGGTGCCAGACGACGTCGAGCTGATCCTTGGCGTGCCCGTGGGGCTGAGAGATGCACTGACGAGTGCCCATCCAGAGTCAGAGCACCGTCGAGTCACCGTGGCCTTCGTCCACTTCGACGGCACCGACGAAATGATCGGCAACGAAGGCCCGGAGGTGACCGCCAACCGGCTTCATGCCCTCGTCAGCATCACGCAGCATGCCGTCGAGCGCCAAGAGGTCACGTTCCTGGGTACCGACGCCGACCGCGACGGCGGAAAGATCATCCTCACGGCGGGGGCGCCCGCCACGTCGGGGGATGACGAACACCGGATGCTCCTCGCGGTGCGCGAGATCATGGACGCCGGTGCTCCTCTGCCCATCCGAATCGGCGTGAACAGAGGTTCGGTCTTCGTCGGCGAGGTGGGTCCGCCGTACCGGCGGACCTTCACCGTGATGGGCGACGCGGTCAATCTTGCTGCCCGGCTGATGGCGAAGGCCGAAACGGGCCAGATCCTGTCCACGCCCGAGCTGTTGGCCCGCTCGCGGACCCGCTTCGAGACGATCGATCTCGAACCGTTCTACGTGAAGGGTAAGGCCCGTCCGGTCCAGGCCCAGGCGGTGGGGGCCCGGATGGCGGCCCGTTCGGCGGAGGCGACGATCGATCTACCTCTGCTCGGCCGAGAAGGAGAAGAGCGACAGCTCGCCGAGCTGGCCGCGTCGGCCGCGGCCGGACATGGTGCCGTCGTCGAGATCGTGGGTGACACAGGGTCGGGGAAGTCCCGACTTGTCTCGGCGCTGCGGCAGATGGCCTCGGATCGGATGCAGCTCAGTGCCGTGTGCGAACGGTACGACTCGTCGACGCCGTACCACGAGGTCCGGCGGCTGTTGCGCTCCCTCCTGGACCTCCCCCCCGAGGGTGCGGACGAGGCGATGGCGGACAGATTCCTGGCTCAACTCGGTGGCCGTGCCCCGGAGCTACTTCCCTGGGCGCCGCTGCTCGCCAGCGCCATCGGAGTCACCGTCCCCGAGACTCCGGAGTCCCGGGACCTGGAAGAGGAATTCCGGCGACCCCGGCTGGCCAGCATCGTTATCGAGCTCCTGGCCAAGCTCCTGCCCACGTGCGGACTGTTCACTATCGAAGACGCCCACAACATGGACGAGGCGTCGGCCGACCTCTTCGGTCATCTGGCCGCTGCGGTCGGGGCCACCTCCTGGCTCTGGTGCATGACCAGATCGAACGTCGAGTCCGGTTTCGTCGCGCCCGAAGAGAGCAGCACCCGGATTGAGCTTGGGCCGCTGACCGAGGAGGCAGCACTCGAGCTGGCCCGCGCCGCCACAGAAGACGCCCCACTCTCTGAGCGCGAGCTCGCTTTGTTGGTTGCACGGTCGGGAGGGAACCCACTCTTCCTCCGGGAGTTGATCGCTGCGGCCAGGAGCGGAGATGCGGTCGAGAACCTCCCGGAGTCGATCGAAGAGGTGGCCGCCGCTCGTATCGACCGGCTTCCGGTCGACGCCCGCCGCCTCCTGCGCCGGATGTCGGTCCTCGGGCAGTCGTTCCGGGTCGACTTGTTGTCTGAGGTGGTCGACGACCTTCCGGAACCAAACGACCCCATCTGGCACCAGCTGGAAGGATTCGTCTCCCGGGACGACGCGGGCATCCTGTCGTTTCGCGACAGCCTTTCGCGCGACAGTGCGTACGGCGGCCTGACATTTCAGCTGCGCCGTCAACTTCATTCACGGGCGGCGGACACGATTCGCCGGCGATCGGCCGATCGCCTCGAAGAGCAACCCGAACTGTTGTCCTTCCACTATCTGCACTCGCAACGCTTCGGCGAGGCCTGGGAGTTCTCGCTTCGGGCGGCAGACCGGGCCGTTGCCGTCTACGCCAACATCGAGGCGGCCGAGTTCTACGAACGGGCCATCACTGCCGCCAAACGACTCCCTCATATGACCGCCGGACAGGTCGGCGCGCTCCACGAGGCGATGGGGGATGCGCGGAACCGGTCCGGCGAGTACACGGAAGCGGCGGCGGCCTACCGCTCAGCCCGCCGGCTGATCGGGGACGACGCGGTGTCCCAGGCGCGCCTGATGCTGAAGCTGGCCCGGGTCCAGGGGTGGCTGGATCGCTACGGCAACGCCCTTCGCTGGATCAGCCGGGGGTTGCGGGTACTCGAGCAATCCGCCGGTCTGGACGCCGAAAGGCAGCGGGCAGAGCTGATGGCCTGGTATGGGCGGTTCTGTCAGGAGCAGGGTCACCACCGTCGGGCCGTCCGGTGGTGCACCCTCGCCGCCGAGGTGGCCGAGTCCGTTGGCGACAAAGCGGTCCTCGCCGACGCGCTCCGGGTCATGGACTGGGCGGCCATGGACCTCGGCGAGCTCGATCACCCCCACAACCTGGAGCGAGCGCTGGCCCTCTTCGAGGAGCTGGGGGATCTGCCAGGAACGGCCGGGGTGCTGAACATGCTGGGCGGGTTCGCCTATTGGAAGGGTGACTGGGAGCAGGCGTCCGCCCTGTACCTCCGCGCCCAGGCGACGGTGCAGAGGACCGGTAACGCCGTCATGGATGCGTTCTACGTGTTCAATCTGGGCGAAATCGCACGTGACCAGGGCCATCTTGACGAGGCGGAACGCGCCCTGACTTCGGCGCTCCGAACCTGGCGCGCCGCTGGCTATCGATCGGGAACCGGATACGCCAAGGGCATGCTGGCCCGGGTGGCCACCGCGCAGCACCGGTACGGCGACGCCCGGCGCCTCTCCGAGGAGGCGATCGAAGAGCTGTCGGCCATCGGCAGTCGTGGCGAGGTGTTGGAGGTCCAGGCCGGGCTTGCCGAATTGCTGCTCCTCAGCGGAGACCCCGCGGGCGCCCTGTCGCTCGCCGACGAGACGATCTCTCAGGCCCACGCCCTCGGTGGCGTGGCTCCTCAGATGCCCGCTCTCTATCGAGTGCGCGGTGCAGCACTGGCCCTCGCCGGCGACGGCGATGGCGCTCGCCAATCGCTGCGCGAGAGCCTGCGGGCTGCCGAGGTGCGGGAGGTGGAGTACGAGGCGGCCCGGACCATGCGGGTTCTGGCCGCCGTCGAAACCGACCCGCGCGAGCAGGAGCGCCTCGCTCGCTCGGCGGCACAGATATTCGGAAAGCTCAAGGTGGAATGGACCCTGGATCTCTTGGCGGCACCGCTCGCCGCTCCGGTGGAAGCGTCCGACTCGTCCGAGGCGTAGACCGAATTCACTTCGTCTCGCCGTCGGGCCTGGTGACATCGTCGTTGACCCGAGTGATCCCGGTGGTTATCCTCACGCCACCAACGGCGCCAGCACTCGGCGACGTTCGCACGAGCCGGTTGGAGCGTTCTCCGGGCGGCGAAATCCGGATGAGGCCGGTGCGTGCAGGCCCGAGCAGTCCTGACGTTTCACGAGCTGGAGGTCGTCATGTTCAACACCGTCGTGGTCGGGGCAGACGACTCCGCCACCGCCCGACAGGCCGTCATCGTGGCGGCGGACATCGCCAAATTGATCGGTGGAACTCTTCACATCGTGACCGCCTATCAGCGGACGGCGGTGACCCTCCAGGACCTCCCCGCTGAGTTCCGCCACACGGCGACGATCAATCCGGCGGACGCCCTCCTCAACGAGTTGTCCCTCATCGTGAAGGAGCGTGGACTGGAGTCGGTAATCCACCCAGCGCTGGGTCAGCCGGCCGAGGCGGTGATCCGAGTGGCCGAAGCGGAAGGGGCCGATCTGATAGTGGTGGGGAACAAGGGGATGTCCGGCAAGCGCCGGGTGCTCGGGAGCGTCCCCAACTCCATCGCACACGGTGCGCCCTGTTCAGTGCTGTTGGTGGACACACACGAGGCTGCCTGACCCCGCAGAGAATGGCGCCGGCCGCCGCGCCGGCTCTCCTAGTGGAACTTGGGGGGGTCGGTCGGTGGCACCACGATCGTCTCGACGACAGTGCCGGTGTTGTTGGGATTGCCCTGAGGGTCGGGCGACTCGACGATGGACTTGACGCATGGGGCCACGGCGGGGTTTCCGCACTGCGGCAGGAGACCGGTGGTCACGCCGGTGTTGCCGAAGTAGTCCGTGAAGGGGGTCTGCGCCTGATAGCAGACCTCGAAGGGGACATACCAAAGGCCAGCGGCGTCAGCGTTGTTGAAAGTCACCGTAAAGACGATGTTGGCATTCAGTCCGACAGCGTCGTACGTGGTCACCTGAGGTGCGTGTCGGAATTGGTCGTTGGGGCCGCAGTCTGGTCCGGTGTTAGCTGGGTCGACCGAGGTGAAGATGGTGCCTGTGGTCGATGTCGAGTCGATCCCCACCGTCTGGTCAGGGGTAGTGACGGTGCCGGTACAGCCGTCTCCGCTGCATGGTGAGATCGCGTCGGCCACCATGACCGAGTCGGTGGTTGATGCCGTCGATCCAGCGATGGAGGAGATGTCCACCTCGGGCGTGTAGGTGCCATTCGTGGCGTAGGACTGGGTTCCGGTCACCGTGTACGTCGTGCCGGACAGGCTGATCGATCCCGCACTGCTCGTGGTATCACCCCATTTGATCGTGGCGGCAAAATCGGTGACGGGAGCACCCGGGTAGCTGTCCGTGAAGGTGGCCACCGGTTCGGTGAAGGAGACCCCAGTGGTCTGATTGGCGATGGCCACTGGGCTGGGCGAGATGACGTCGGGTACCGCGGTGAGCGACACGTTGTCGAGGGTCGGTCCCTGATGGTGGTCCTTCAGCGTGGTGTCGTCGAACTCGATCCGGCTGGTGGTCGAGGACGCGGTGAAGCTCGCGGTGTTCTGCACCCAGTGCAGCGGCCGGCCGACGCCGACTGCCTTGATCTTGGCCAGCGCCGAACCGTTGACGCTGACACCCATGGTGTGCTTGATGCCCGGCTTCTCATCGCCGTTGACCGCGGACCAGAAGGACAGCGAGTACTCGACGCCGGGCGTGGTCGCCACGTTCTGGTACACCCCGCCCGGGGCGCTGCTCGTGCCTGCCAGGTCGAGTGAGTAGTTCCCGTCCTCTGCGTTCCAGTAGCTGTTTGCCGTCACGTCCACGCTGCCGCGGCCATCGCCGTAGATGGACGGGGTGTCGACCGTCCAGTTGCTGATGGACGTGGAGTCGCCGGCCAATACACGCTCGAATGTCGTCGTCTGCTTGGCGACGCTTTCAAAGCTCCCGTTTTGAATCAGGTTGACGGGCGAGGCCGTCGCCGTTGTTGGTGCCACGGCGAGTCCGACGGCGGTTGCGCTTCCGGTGAAGGCGAGGAGCGCCGCCACCCCGACATTGATTCTGCGACCAAGACCTCTGTTCATCCTGTAAAAATAGCAGTTGTAGCTGGGCGTCCGCCGAGCGCCCTCTTCGGTGTTTCAGGGTTTCCTGAAACCTGAGTGCGGCGCCATGAGGGGCAAGTGCGTGGTCCCGCATCGCCTGGCGATATCCACGCGCCACAGGTCTAGGTGCGGGTCATTTTTGCGTCGAAGGACAGTGAACCGGCCAGAAGGTGCGTCACGGTGGGTCCACGAGGATGACCTCGACCAGGGCTTCCGCATAGGCCCCTTCCCGTTTCGTTCGAAATGTGCGACCACCTGGGCGGTGTACGGGGGCAATCCATCGATCTCCGATCGTTCGCCACGCCACTCGCTGGCGGGCTGAGATCCTCTTCGGACCGAGCGCCAAGTACTGCGTTCCATGGGGCCGCCGCGGTGATCGACGTCGAGTGGCACTGGAGTCGACGGACCAACGACGACACATCCGAACCCGCGCTTGGTGTCGCCAAGGTGTCGCCCCGGGGGCGCGATCCGTTCAATCGGGTGCCGTCGCAGAGGCCACAGGTGACGAACTCAACTCACGGACCGATGCTTTGAAGGCCTTGTAGGATCGTCGGCCACCCGATCGTGGAAGGCGAAGGTCGTAGTCACCAGGTCGCCGGTTCATGTTGGGTGAGATCCGATTTCTTCCATCTGGCCTTGGCACGACTCGGGGTGAGGAGGGCAAGCAGTGACGGGAACGGGTGGGGCGGGAGCATCCCGATACCTCTTCGTCCGAGAGTCAGGTTGGCGCTCGGCGGCGGCGATCGCCGTGCTATCACTGGCCCTCGTCGTTGCGGGTGGCGCCGCCTCTTCTGCGCCGCCCGGCCCGGTCCACTGGCTACAAGGGTCGACAGCGGCGGCGGCGGAGGCGTGCCAGCCTCCCAGCGGGTGGCAGTCCACCAAGGCGGTGGCAGTGCCCGGCGCCCCATCCGATTTCGACCTCACGTCGTTCGACGGCACGACCATCCGGATCCACTGGTTCCCGGATCCGTCAGCAGATGGAGGGGACCGTCCGACCGTACTCATGGGTCCGGGTTGGGGTCAGTCCGGCGATACCGATACGGCGCAGACGGGGATCCAAGGTGCGCTCAGCATCGCCCAGCTCTGGCAGGGCGGATTCAACGTGCTGACGTGGGACCCCAGAGGATTTGGTCACTCCACGGGAGAAGCCGAAGTGGACAGCCCGAACGACGAGGGTCGGGACGTGTCGGCCATGATCGACTGGGTGGCCCGACGTCCCGGCGTCGAACTGGAGCGTCCCGGCGTGCCTCGCGTTGGCATGGTTGGTGAGTCTTACGGCGGCGGGATCCAGTTCGCGGCAGCCGAGCAGGACTGTCGGATCGATGCCATCGCTCCCACCATCGCGTGGCATTCGCTGGGAACCAGTTTGGACAAGAACCAGACGCCAAAGGCGGGGTGGGGGAACATCCTCGCCAGCGTCTCCGCGACAGCCAAGCTCGATCCGGAGATCTCCGCGACCGACCATGCGATGAACACGACCGGTGTGATCGACGCGCGAGGTGTCTCCTTCTTCGAAAGTCGAGGACCAGCGCAGTTCCTCTCGCGCGTGAGGGTCCCGACCTTGATCCTGCAGGGCACGGTCGACGACCTGTTCACACTCGACGAGGGGATCGCCAATTACGAGGCGCTCCACCGCCAGGGAACCACGGTCTCGATGGCGTGGTTCTGCGGAGGGCACGGGACCTGCCTGACGAACCCGGGAACGGCCCTCGAAGTGGGACCGCTGTCGCTCGCCTGGATGCAGCATTACGTAGCCGGGGACAGCTCGGTCGGCGTGCTCAAAGGATTCGAATTCGTCGATCAGAGCGGCACGTCGTACGCCGCCGCCGGCTATCCGTTAACTCCGGGACTTCCCATAACGGCGACCGGTTCGGGGAGTCTTGATCTGAAAGCCGGTGGCGGGTCGGTGCCACCAACGGTCGCTGCGAACGCCGAGGCAGCCAACGTCGTCGACGTTGTGGCCGACCCCGTCACCCCGGGGCCCGCGGTCAACGCGCTGAACGTCACCATTCCGGTGACGAGAGCGGCGGTCGTTGTGGGAGCACCGAGCCTGTCGATGACCTACTCGGGCACAGTGGCGCCAGGTACGCGACCCACCCGCGTGTTCGCCCAGCTCGTCGACCCCGCAACGGGGATCGTCCTCAACAACCAGATCACTCCCGTTCCCGTGACGCTCGACGGCAAGGCCCACACCCTCACGCTTCCACTCGAGACCGTCGGCTACACCACCAAGGCCGGGACTTCGCTCGAGTTGCAGCTCGTCGCCACGACAGTCGCCTACATCACTCCGAGACTTGACGGGACGATCAGATTTTCTCGGGTCAAGGTGGTCCTGCCGACGGTGCAGGGACTCCGCATCCTCCAGCGAAGCTGAACGATTTAGCGCTCCCAATTTCCGAGGATCCCCCGGGTGTCCCGCTGCCGAGTCCACGTGCTGTGACGGCGATCAGTGGCCATGAGGAAATCGAGTGGGGCTAGTAAGAATCGAACTTACGACCTCAGCATTATCAGTGCTGCGCTCTAACCGACTGAGCTATAGCCCCGAGGCGGGAAACCCCCGACTATACCCATTGCCCGGAATCGCCCAAGACCGGTCCGGCGGCCTCTGTGGTCTCGCGCTGCTCACCCGTTGTTCAGGGTGGACGTGATGAGATTGGCGAGCGCGTCGGCGCCGGGCCCATCGATGGCGAGGTGCGTGCCGTCGGACCCGAACCAACCTGGGTTCTGGGCCGCCAAGGTCGCCCAGTCGGCCACGACCACATTGGGATAGCGACCGGCGCCAGCGGCCAGCACGGCATTGTTCGGGTCCTGCCAGGGGCGGTCCACGTGGACGTTGACGAAGACCACCCGACTGGCGCCGCCGAGTATCGCCATCATGTTGTCGAAGTCGGTGTTGCTGATAGGGCCGTTGGTGCTGAGGGCGACGATCACTTCAGCTCCGAGCTGTCCGGAACTCTTCAGCTCCTGAAGAATGGACTCGCCCTCGGACCACTGCCGGCTCACCGACGCATCGACGCTCGCCCCGGGAATATCGGTCTGCAGCGGACTTTGGTAGTCGAGCATCACGGAGTCGCCGACTGCAGTGACGCGACCCGCCACGAACCCGGCGGCCGCGGCCGGGAGCGTCGTGGTGGTCGGCGGAGGCGCGGTGGTGGTGGTCGCCGGAGCCAACGTGGTGCTCGTCGACGGGTTGGATGCACTGACTTTCGCCGCAGCAGGAGACGTTGTCGCGGCGGAGCTCACGGATGAAGTGGGAGTGGAGGAAGACGAGGTTTTCGCAATGACGGCAGCGCCCACGGCCAACGCCGCGAGGAGAAGACAGAGGATGAGCGGAACGAATCGAGCTGATTTTCGGGTGGCGGCGCCAGCACGGGCCATGTGCCAATTGTCGCCGTTACGGGGTCGTGGAATCCCGTCACCCCCTTACTTTGGTCGGTTATCCAGGGAGAACTGCGTCTTCGGGCCAGAGGCGAACCCCGATTGACTGGCTCGCTGTGGCCAGCAGATCGCCGTTTTCTGACCAGAGAAACGCGACGCCCTGCGCATATCCCCCGACGAGGGCGTGGATGCGGATGTCGCAGAGGATCCACTCGGTCGGCTTCAACTGCACCATGCGCAAGGTGTTGTCGAGGCTGCGGCCCATGGCACGGCGGCCGATCGGTTGTGAGATCGCACCCGAGACGTAGTCGCCGACGATGGCGAGTGTGGCCGCCGATGGGCTCAAGTGGCCGGGCACGCGGGCCCAGAGGGCCGAGTCCGGACTGCCCATGGTCCCGTCCATCTCCTCGAAGGACCGTCCCACGGCAGACCGCACCTCAATGCTGTCCATGATGGTGTTGCGGAAGAACTCAGGCAGGAATCGGGGGGCGCATTCGTCGGGTGGGGGAACGGTGGGTGGCTGCACCCAGATACCGGTGATCTCGAGATCGTCCTTCCCGAGGGCCGCATTGACGGTCAAGATCTCCTCGCCGTCGACGCGGCCGACTGCTCGACCTTGGGTGACGTGGCCCCCGACCGCCGCCAGCGTGACCTCCCAGCGCAACTCCGCGCCCCGGAGGGCGTAGGAGAGGTAGTGCGCCGTGGCCCAGACGGTCGGCCGTCCCGAAGCCGCCTCGAGTGCGACGAGCGCCGCGCCCAGCCCGCATCCGCCGAAGAGGAAGTTGCCGGGCGTCGTGAGCTGGGGAACGACATCCATATGCCAGTGCAGTTCGTCACCGTCGGGTTCCATCCCGAGGAAGGTCCGTGCGTCCACGAGGCCGCACCCTACTGGGAGCCGTGCAGCGCACGGCAATGCACCTGCCGCCAACGCTCTCTGCCCAGGAGATTCGGGTCCGTCAGTTCAGGACGCCTACAATTGTCCTCCCGGCAGTTGGTTGCATGCCGTTCCGGGGGTGTAGCTCAGCTGGAAGAGCGGCGGCTTTGCAAGCCGTAGGTCGAGGGTTCGAGTCCCTTCACCTCCACTGGTGGTCGGAGCCGCGTGTGTACCACCTGAGCGTTCGTCCGCACGGACCGCACGGAGGAGGTCGCGGCGGCGACACCACCCGGGTGGAGTCCCCCCGATGGGCCGCCCTTGCGCGTCCCGAGTGACGACCCGCTCGACCCGCTCGACGGACACCACGCATTGGACGGCACTCCCGCACAGGGGTTTGCCATGGTGGGCAGCCCCTTGGGAAGTGGCGCCAGGCGCACCCCGGTCTGCGCTGGGTAGTTCGCGCCGGGTGGGCACGGGAGGAGCCGGGCATCGCACTCGACCTGACCGACCAAGGTGGAGTCCCCGTTGGTCGTGGTGGTCGTCACGCCGCAGACGGGTTGGAGCTGGTCCAGATTGGCCGGTGCGCTCCCGCCCGGCGCCGTGTTGTCGATGAAGCAATTCGACGGCAAGCCCGTGTGCAGCACGATCTGCCCGAAGTCCGCATTGGACGGGTTGGCGTAGTAGCCGTCGTTGGCAAAGGTATTGCCCTTCAGCGCGTCCCCCTCGGGCTCGAAGACGCAGCCGAGCCCCGACGTTTGGAACCCTCCGAAGTTGGCACACTTCTGATTGAGCGAGGGAGTGCCGCTGTCGGGGTAAGGGACGAACAGGACACCCCACGCGCCGTTGTTCGAGAATGTGTTGTCCATGACGGTGTCGTTGCGGCCGCCCGAGAGGGTCATGCCGGTGCCGATGGGGCCGGCGGCCGCATCACCGGCCTCGGGCACGTTGCCGTTGTTGTTGTCGTGGACGTTGTTGTGCATGAACACCCAGCACGAGTGGGTGTGGGTGATGGAGCTCGTGCCGCCGTTGGGGCACGCACCGTTCTGGGGCGGTGGCGGGTCGCCGGCGATCTGCGTGTTCGTGTCCACCCCGTCTTCGTTGTTGTCGAACTGAGAGTTCTCGATGACCACGGCACCGCCGGAGTTGGTGCCCGAATAGCCGAGCGCGCTGTTCTCCATCCAGGCGTGGTCGATGGTGACGTCACACACCTGGTGGCAGGCACCGACGTACATGCCCGAGTCGTTCATGTTGGAGCCGTAGATCTGGTTCCAGCTGCCCGGTCCCTGCGCATTGGACGAAAAGATCCCGTACTCCGCGGCGGATGTTTCGTCGCGGTAGAACGAGCTGGTCCCCGTGAGGTAGCTGCCCGTGTAGCCCGTGAGCCCGATCTTGCCGGAGCCGTCGCCTCCGTTCCACCAGACTTCGTTCCCCGAGTCACCCGCTCCACCGAGAAAGTTGCACGCCGTGAGGTTCTCGATGCGGACGTTGTCCGCCTTCCACACCACGATCCCGTTCCGTCCCTGCGCCTTGCCGCCGACGACCGGGCCGAAGTTCTGATACTGCGGATTCGGGCTGCACGGTGTCGATGCGCCCGCCTTTGTCCCGTCCACCATGACGGAGTCGCGGTTCATCCCCCGGATGGTCAGGTTCGATGTGTGCACCACCACACCGCCGTGATCCCCCGTGCTCAGCAGGCTCGTTTGGGTCACGTGGGCGTCGTCGTCCTCGTGGTAGTCGCCCGGGGCCACCAGGATGTAGGCGCCGGGCTGGGCGGCGTTCACCGCGGATTGGATCGTGGTGTACTGCCCGGCTTTGCCGTGGTAGGTGCCTACGAGGAGGACCTCGGGGGAGCTGCTGCTCGACGAGCAGGACGCCAGGGCGGCTCCCGTCAGAAGCAACGCCCCGAGTGCGGTCAGACCTCGGACCGCGCCCTTCCTTCTCACCGTCTCGATCCCCCGATCGTTCGATGTCGTCGGATGGTGGTGCGTTCCGGCAGGTCCACGGAAGGAACCTACTCCCGAACCAACGGACTGCAGCGGAGCAGGGTCGATGACGACGCCCGCCTGTGAGCCCGGATCAGTTCCGCTTCTCCGCGTAATGTAGGTGGACGACCCCGCTCCCGAAGCGCCGCCCGTCCAAGAGCTCGAGCTGGACGGTGATGCCGTCGGGGATCGCCTTCTTACCCCCACCGACGAGGATCGGATGGAGAAACAGGTGGTACTCGTCGACCAAGCCGGCGGTGATCGCCTGGCCGGCGAGGTCGGCACCACCGACCGTCAGGTCGCGGGCCGAGGTGTCCTTCAGTCGCTGGATGCTGGCCGGGTCGAATTCGGATTCGACCCTCGTCCGCCCGGTTGAGACCGTCGAGAGCGTGCGGGAGAAGACCACCTTCTCGGCCCCGCGCCAGATCTCCGCAAACTCCAGCCCCACCGGGGAAGAGGGCTCATCACGTCCAACGGTCTCCCAGTACACCATCGTCTCGTACATGCGCCGGCCATAGAGGTACGTGCCGATCGGACGTTCGAGCGCATTGACGAACGCGTGCACCTCGTCGTCGGGCGCCGCCCAGTCGAAGCCGCCCTGGGCGTCCTCGACGTAGCCGTCGAGCGAGGCGATCGCCGAATAGATCAGCTTCGCCACGTCTGGCCCCCGTCACGGTCGAGGGAGGCGTTTCGCGGAGGGATCCCCATCGGCCCTCCACGCTATTGCCTTGGCGTCGGAGCGTGTGGCCGACGGCTGGCGTCGTCGAGTCGGTTCCGGAGCAGTGCATCCGGCGCTCGAACCGGATGGGCCCACATGTCGTTAGGCGCAGTTGGTCTTGATCTTCGCGGCCACGAACCCGGCGACCTTGTTCCCATTCAGGCTGGTGCCCGTGTCGTCCACGAAGGTGTAAAGCGGCTGGTTGTCGTAGCGAACTTGGAGACCTTTCTTGAAGGCCACCGTGCTCAGGCAGGCTGCGCCCTTCGGCTTGGTCTTGCCGGCCGGCATCAGCAACGGCGGCCATATCGACAGACACGATCCTGTGCAGGGACCCTTGGGGTGGATGTAGAGGCTGGCGCCGCTGGTCGTGGCCAGCATGTTGCCGACCGGGGCTCGAGACACGGTCTGGACCACCGTGGCACCTGTTCCGCCACCGGCGGCCTGCGCGGGCTGGACTCCGGGTACCGCCACGGCCAGTCCGGTGAGCGTGGCTGCGACGACGCCAGTGCGGAGCGCGAGCCCGTGCTTGGTGATTGCCATTGATGTATCCGCCTTTCCGCTGCTGCCGAGGAAATCCCTCTATCAGGCTACGTACAGCGAAGAATTTGGGATTGGTTTTCCTGGCGAGCCGGCCGAAGCCGCCCCACGCCGCTCCACCCGGCGCCCGGGCCTGGCAAGCTTTGGCGCGTGACACAGGACCGAAAGCGCATCGTGGTGTGGGGAACCGGCTTTGTCGGGAAGATGGTGATCCCGGAGGTGCTCCGTCATCCCAGCTTCGAGCTGGTCGGCGTCGGCGTCTCGGCACCGGACAAGGTCGGCCGGGACGTCGGGGAAATCTGCGGCCTCGGCCCCGTCGGGCTGGCCGCCACGGACGACGTCGACCAGCTCATCGACCTGAATCCTGATGCGCTGGTGCACTACGGCCCGACGGCGGCGCACGCCGAGGACAACATCCGCCTGATGGGCGCGTTCCTCCGTCGCGGCATCGACGTGTGCTCCACCGCCATGACGCCCTGGGTCTGGCCCACCATGGCCCAGAACCCGCCCTCGTGGATCGATCCCATCACCGAGGCCTGCGAGGAGGGCGGGGCCTCCTGTTTCACCACCGGTATCGACCCCGGCTTCGCCAACGACCTGTTTCCCATGACCCTCATGGGCCTCTGCGCCGAAGTGCGCTCCGTCAAGGCGCTCGAGATCCTCGACTACATCAACTACACGGGCGACTACGAGGCGGAAATGGGGATCGGCCGCCCGTCCGAGTTCACCCCGCTCCTCGAACACCAGGACATCCTCGTGATGTCCTGGGGCGCCACCGTGCCGATGATGGCCCACGCCGCGGGCATCGAGCTCGATCGCATCACCACCACCTGGGACAAGTGGGTCACCCCGGAGCCGATCAAGACGGCGAAGGGAGTGATCAATCCGGGCGAGGTCGCCGCCATCCACTTCACCATCAACGGGATCTTCGACGGAGAGACCCGCATCGCCCTCGAGCACGTCAACCGGGTGGGCACCGACGCCGCGCCCGACTGGCCCCGCGGTACCCAGGACGACGTCTACCGCGTGGAGATCGAAGGGTCGCCGTCGATCGTCCAGGAGACGGCCTTCCGCTTCACCGACGGCAGTGGGCGTGACGCCGCTGCGGCCGGCTGTCTGGCCACGGGCCTGCGCGCCCTCAATGCGGTCCCAGCCGTCAACGACCTCGGACCTGGATGGGTCACCGCGCTCGACCTTCCCCTGATCGCCGGAGCCGGCACCATCCGCTGACCACGACACCGTCGCTCGTGCACTGGCCCTGGCAACCAACGGGTCACCCGGGCCGCCGTCGTCAGCGCCAGCCCACCCGCCGCAGCACGTGTGAACGGCAGCGCGGCGCCCGCGGGCTCGCGTACCCGCAGTCGGGCTCGCTGAAGCACCCGCACGAGATCGCCTGCCCGTGGCAGGCCGGGCAGCGCTCGATGCAGCACCCCGGATGGTGCACGCCCCCGAGGGGGGTCCCGCAGTCGCGGCAGTCCTCGGGTTCGTAGCGGTGCCGGGGTCGGAGTTCCTGGCCCCAGCGGACGGGAGCGTAGGCCTTGCCGTCGATGATGAGGGGATCGGTCAGGCAGCTGATCCCGTCGGTCATCTCGCCGCCGCACTGCGAACAAATGGCCATGACCCTCCTTTTGCTCAACGCTGGCTCGATCATCTCAGGCGGGCGCGACACCGGCGCGGATGGCACCGGACCCGGTGCTGCGGTCTGCCCTACGCTGCGCCCATGACGACGAAAACGGGTGAATCGGGCCAGGTCGCCACGACCGGGCTGCTGGCGGACAAGGTGTGCATCGTGTCGGGCGTGGGCCCCGGCCTGGGCCGGCAGGCGGCACGGGCCCTGGCCGCGCACGGGGCCACCCTGGTGTTGGCCGCCCGCCGTCAGTCGACGCTCGACGAGGTGGCCGCTGAGCTGAGCGACCTGGGCACCCAGTGCATGACCGTCCCGACGGACATCACCGACCCCGAGGCCTGCGCGGCCCTGATGGCGGCGGCCGCCGACACGTTCGGCGGGGTCGACGTCCTGGTGAACAACGCCTTCCGCTTCGACGCCTTCCAGAGCTTCGAGGAAGTCGACTTGGCCATCTGGCGCAAGATCATGGACACCAACCTCTTCGGCTCGCTCCAGATGACCCGCGCCGCCCTTCCCTACATGCGCTCACGCGGCGGCGGCTCGGTGGTCATGGTTGCCTCCATGGTGGCGCGCCAGCCCCAACCCGTGCAGGGCGGCTACGCCATCTCCAAGGGTGCGCTGTTGACGGCGACCCGGGTTCTCGCGTTCGAGCTCGGGCCGTCAAACGTCCGGGTGAACGCCGTCGTCCCGGGTTGGATGGCCGGACCCTCGGTCGACATCTACATCGACATGACCTCGACCGGCCGCGGCGTGCCGGCCCAGGTGGTGGTGGACGAGCTCAACGCCCGGGTGCCGCTCGGGCGCATCCCGAGCGACGAGGACGTGGCCGGCTCCATCGTCTACCTGGCCTCGGACCTGTCCCGGGCCATGACCGGCCAGGCGCTCGACACCAACGGCGGCGAGATCTTCGCCTGAGCCGTCGCCTGGCTCAGGAGCCCTCGCCGCCGCTCGGCGTGCACGAGCGGGGATCCCACGGCTGCAGCTTCTCCACCGTGGAGGTCGGGGCGGCGAAGGCGCCGCTGTTGCCGCTGTTCCCCGAGGACGCCGGGCTGGTGGTCGTCGTCGTGGTGCCCAACGCCCCCGCCCCCGCCCCTGCCGAGGTCGAGGCCGAGGTCGACGTGCCCGAGCCGGCCGTCCCCGTCGCCCCTGCTGCCGCGGCCGCCGGCGGGTTCACGCTGAAGTCCGTCCCGGTGACCACCGTCACCTGGGACCCCGGGCTGACCTGGGAGGCGTCGTCGGCCATGATCACGGCCCCCGAGAGAGAGTTGGCGACCACCTGCGCCGCGGCCAGCGAGGCCGGCGACTTGGACGAGTAGTAGACGACCGTCTCGGCCTCGTGCCCGACCGGCGTGGTGTCACCGATGGTCCCGGTCTTGAAGCCCAGCGCCGCCAGGGCGGACGCCGTGTCGGTCGCCTGGTTGTATGCCCCCGAGCCGTTCATCACCGACACCGTGACCGACGACGGCGCCGGCAGTGCCCCTCCCGTGTAGGTGTCCTCGTTGCTCGACTTCAGCCCCAGGAACTGGTCGACCGCCTCGTGGTCCTGCGGCTCGGCCGGGAACTCGACGTCGCCGTAGCTGCCGCCCTGGTAGGTGTAGCTCCCGAACTGGTCCACGGCGACCGGCAGGGTCAGCTGCGGCGCGGAGTTCACGTCCACGTCGTGGTACCCGAGCACCAGGTCGATCATCGCCGAGGCCGAGAAGCTCGAGTCCACGGTGAGCTGGCTCACCACACCCGACACCAGCGACTGGTCGGTCAAGGGGTTGCTGAGGCCCTTCTGCTTGACCGCGGTGGCGAGCACGCGCAGGAACTCGTGATCGCGCCGGATCCGGGCGATGTCGCTCTGCGCCTCCTGGGGCCAGTAGTTGGGATTGGAGGTGGTGACCCCCGGCCCCTTGTACTGCACGTGGCGGGCCCGGACGACTTGGAGGGCTTGGGTCCCGTTCAGCGCGATGCAGCCCGTCGTCTGGATATTCAGCCCCGAGTACGCGTCGAACACGGGCTCGGGGAAGTACATCTTGATCCCGCCCAGTGCGTTCACCACGTTGATGAAGCTGTCGAAGTTCAGCTCGACGAAGTGCTGGATCGGAATCCCGTAGTCCTCCTCGATGGCGTCGATGAGCTGGTCCGGCCCCTGGAACAGCGCGGCGTCGATCTTGTTGGCGCCGTCGGAGCGCGCGTTGGGGACGAAGAGGTCACGCGGGATGGAGAGGATGGAGACGGTGTGGGCGGTCGGGTTGAGGTGGAGGATCATCACCACGTCGCTGTTGACCCCGTTGACCCCCTGCGAGCAGAGCCCGTAGGCGGGGTTCTGCACGGTCAACGCGCAGCGCGACGTGGAGCCGATCATCAAGATGTTCTCCGTGCCCGCGTCCTCCCCCTTGACCGGCGACGAGGTCAGGTTGTGGAGGTCGATCCGGTGGATCTCGTGGTTGAGGTACCAGGCGTAGCCGGCCGTGCCTCCGACCAGGACGGCGATGACCAGCCCGAGCGTGCCGAGGACGTAGCCCACGGTCCGGCGCCGCGAACGTCGCTTCGGGGCGGCGTGGGCCCCCTTGCGCCGGCCCCCTGTGCTGGTCCGCTCCGCCTCGTCGATCTGGCGGCCCAGGTCGTGCAGGCCCCGCTCGACGGGGTTGTCGGCCGGGTCGGCCGGGTCGGCCGGCGGCGAGACCTGGTCGACCTCGTCGCCCAGCCGATGGAGTCCCTGGTGGACGGGATCGTTCTCGGCGTTCGGGGGGCTCATGGAGGTGGTGTCGCGGGACGACCGGGCCGGATCGCTGGACTGGGGGCCCGTCATCGTCGGCGGGCGCCGTGGCGGCCTCGCGGTCGGGTCATCCTACTGAGGGGCCTCCGAAAACGGCAGTCGGCGCTGAGCAGGGATTTTGCGGCTGGCATTGCCGCAGGTCCCGCCGGGCGGCAGCATCCATGCGTGCCCGCCCGCAGCGCTGGACTCCTGCTGTACCGCTCCACCTCCGCCGGCCTCGAGGTCCTCCTGGCCCACCCGGGCGGTCCCTTCTGGGCCAGGAAGGATAAGGGGGTCTGGTCCGTGCCGAAGGGTGAGTACGAGGAGGGGGCCGACGCCCTGGCCGCGGCCCGACGCGAGTTCGGTGAGGAGACCGGCCTCGAGATCCCCGACGGCGAGCCGTGGCCCCTGGGCGAGGTGACCCAGCGCAGCGGCAAGCGGGTCACGGCCTGGGCCCTCGAGGGGGACCTCGACCTCAGCGGCGCCTCGAGCAACACCTTCGAGATGGAATGGCCCCGCGGCTCGGGCCGGATGGCCGAGTTCCCCGAGGTGGACCGGGTGGAGTGGATGCCCCTCGAGCAGGCGTCGGCCAAGATCCTCCCTGCTCAGATCCCTTTCCTCGAGCGCCTGCGCCAGGCCGTCCAGCCGGACCGGTCCGAGGGATCTGCGGGTGGCTCGCCGCCCTGATCCGCCGGAATGCTCCCGGCGGGCCGGACGAATTCCTCGACCGGCTGTCCGATCCCTCCGATTAGGACACCGATGGCCCGACCACGG
Source organism: uncultured Acidimicrobiaceae bacterium (assembly GCA_963726545.1). Lineage (GTDB taxonomy): Bacteria > Actinomycetota > Acidimicrobiia > Acidimicrobiales > RAAP-2 > Bog-473. Next base: position 112,650 of record CAVSCV010000005.1, read on the forward strand.
CTGGGGGAGCGGTGCGCTGGAAGTGGATACGCAATGACATCAAGGGTCTGCTGGTGGCGCTTGGTGCCGTGGCCGTGCTCGGGCTGACTGCCGGCACCACGCTCGGTGGGTTCTCCGCCACCGTGGCCAACACGACCAACCAGTTCAGCTCGGGCACGATCCAGCTGAAGGAGGGCGTCGGCTCGACCACGTGCTTCTCCACCGGCACAGGCAGCGGTGGCAGCGTGACCGCGGCCGACGCCGCGACCTGCTCGAGCATCGACGACCTGGGCGCCGCCATGGACCAGGTGCCCGGGGGGACCCCGGTCAGTACCCCGGTCACCGTGACCAACGCCGGCAACGTCGGCACCACCGACGCGACGTTGGCCGCGTCGGCCTGTGGCGCCGCCGCGGCGTCGGACGACGGAGGGTACGTCGGAGCCGACGGCGCGGGCTTCTGCGCGGAAGTCGACGTCACCATCGCCAACACGACCGCCGGCGCCGCCGATCAGTGCGTGTATCCGACCCAAGTCGGGAGCTGTCCCGCTCCCTCGAGCGCGGCCACCTTGGCCGGCCTGGCGTCGCAGACGTTCAGTACCCCGGCGCTTTCCGCGTTGGCCGCCGGAGGCTCGGCCACCTATGTCATCACCGTGCAGCTCGATGATGGAGCGACCAACGCCGATCAAGGGTTGGCGGCGACCATCCCGCTCACCTGGTCGATCACCCAGTAGCCCACCGCACGAGGCCGTGCTCGACGGGTGCGCCGCGGGTTTCCGCCGTTCGCCACGGTCGATCTTGGTGCAGCGGTGTTGAAAGATTTGGACGCCGCGGTACTCGACAGGGCCGCCGGCCCTGTCCGATAGTGCCCAAGGCGCTACTTGCCGCTCGATGTGGTGGCCCCCGTTCCGATGCCCCGGGCGGGGGCCACTACTTCATCTGTGCTTCCATCACCTCGGCCCGTGCACGGGCAACGTGACAGACTCTGCTCGACACGTGGAGGCGCTCAGGTGACTAGTTCCGTTGCCGCCCTGATCGACCGCGGCCGCCTGGCCCGTACCTGGCCCTTTGCCGCCATAGCCGCCGCCGGTCAGATCAGCGCGATCTGGCCGCCCGGGCCCAGCAACATCTGGCTCTTCTGCGTGAGTACCGCGCTGCTCGTGCTGGCGGCCCTTCTCCTGTTCGTGCGCGCGCCCGCCGGCTTCAGCCCCCTCCTCCTCCCGGCAGCGGTCTACATCGTGTCGGTCACCGTTCTTCTGCTGGCCACCAGCGGAGTCGGGAGCGGGTTCGGGCCGCTCTACTTGATGGGCGTCGTCGGCGTGGCGCTCTACGGGAGCCGACGCGACACCAGCATCGTCGTGGCCCTGGTACTGCTCGGGCTCCTCGTCGTGTCCATTCGGGGTGACGATGCGGCGATGGCGACGGCGCGCCGTCTGGCCCTGCTGGCCGGCATCAGCTGCGTGCTCTCGGTGTCGATCCATGCGCTGCGCCAGCGGCTCTTCGAATCCAAGCGGCACACCGAGCAGCTGCTCCATCAGGCCGAATCGATCAACGCGGCGGCGCATCGGCTCTCCTCGCTCCTCGAACCTCCAGCCATCGCCGCGCTCGGCGCAGAGTTGGCGGCCCAGACGGCGTCACCGCCCGGCGGCTCTCCCGCCGCCGCCCGTTATCTGCGGATCGACCGGGGCACCGTCACGGTGGAAGCCAGCTTCGGGCCCAGGCTCGGGGAAGACTCGTGGCGCCTGGACGAGTGCTCGCTGCTCGCCGGGGTCGTCCACGATCTCAGGCCGGCGTCGCGGATGGTCGGGGACTCTCGTGATGACGGCGCCGCGTCGACCGATGTCGTTCGTGATGTCGTCCTGGTTCCGGTCGCTCCCGCTGGGTGTCTCCACGGCGTGCTCGAGATCGTCAGCCCGAAGGGCGTCCTCACGGACGACTCGCTCGAGCGCTCCATCGCGCTCGGCGCACCTCCTCGAGCTTGCCCTGTCCAACTGGGCCGCCCACGAGCAGCTGGAGCAGGCGGGCCGGGCCGAAGAGCGCCGACGGATCGCCCGCGATCTCCACGACGGTCTGGCCCACGAGCTGGCCTACATCGCCAGCATGGCCCGGAGTTCGTGGCGGGCCAAGGTGGACGTCGACGTCCAGGAGCTGTCCAGCGCCGCCGATCGGGCCTTGGACGAGGCCCGCCGGGCGATCACCGTGCTCTCGTCTGGCCGCGCCGCAGTCGCTCGTCGGTGCGGTGGCCCAGACCGCCGAGGATCTGGGGGCCCGCCTCGGCGTCGCCGTGCGCCTCGAAGTGGCTGACGACATCGACACTCCGCCCGACGTGACTGAGCACGTCCTGCGTATCGTGCGCGAGGCCATAACCAATGCCGCTACCCATGGCCGACCTTCCGTCGTCACGGTGACCGTGCGGAAGGACGATGGTGTGCGCGTCGTCATCGCGGACGACGGCTGCGGGTTCGATCCAGAGCTCGGAGCCCGCTCCGGCTTCGGACTGGTGAGCATGCGCGAGCGAGCCGACGCCATCGGGGCCGGTTTTGCCGTCGCCTCGGCGACCATCGCTGGGCACGCGGATCGAGCTCGCGCTCCCGTGAGCGACGCCATCACCGTCCTGGTCGCCGACGATCACGCACGCGACACGGGCGCTCGTCCGGCTGGCGCTCGAGCACAACGGCGAGTTCCGAGTCTGTGCCGAGGCGCACGACACGCCGACGGCGGTGGCCGCCGCGTTGGTCGAGCATCCCGACGTCTGCCTGCTCGACATCAACATGCCCGGAAGCGGGATCGCCGCGGCGGCCCGGATCACGACCGCGCTGCCCGAGACGGCGGTGGTGATGCTCACCGTGTCGCGACAGGACGATGATCTCTTCGACGCCCTGCGGGCCGGGGCGTCCGGCTATCTGCTCAAGGGCATGGACGAGCAGGCGCTCGGCGATGCGCTGCACCAGGTCCTGAAGGGCGAGTCACCGCTGCCGGGGAGCCTGGTCGCTCGTCTGGTCGAGGAATTCAGGGATCGCGAGCATCGGCGCGTCGCCGTGCCGCAGGCCGCCGCCGCTCGCCTGACCGGGCGAGAGTGGGACGTGCTCGAGCTCATGCGCACCGGTGCGTCCACCGCGGAAATCTCAGAGCGCCTGTTCATCTCGCCGACCACGGTGCGGAGCCACGTGTCGACGATCCTCAAGAAGCTCGGTGTCCCAGACCGGGAGGCCGCGGTCAAGATGTTCGAGGTTGGGTCCACGCCCGAGGGCTGACCGGGCCGAGGAGTCATCGGAGGCGGGCTCTCTCCCGCCTTCGTGGCAGGACTCAGTCGAGGCGCACGGATCCGTCCGCCGCGATCGTCCATCCAGGATTGTGGGCCACTTCCCAGGGATGACCGTCGGGGTCGATGAAGATGCCTGAGTAGCCGCCCCAGAAGGTTGGCGCGCCCGCCCGCCCGATGGTGGCGCCGGCCGCGTCGGCTTCGGCGAGCACCTGGTCGACCTCCTCAGGGGAGCGGGCGTTGTAGGCCAGGGTGACGCCACCCCAGCCCCCCTGGTCGGACACCATGCTGTCCTCGGCGAGTCGCTCCCGGCCCCAGAGCGCCACGATCATGCCGCCGGCCTGGAAGAAGACGACTTCACCGTCGGGAGACTGGCCGGTCCACCCGAGGGCTTCGTAGAACGCCCGTGCGACATCGATGTCGGCGACACCGAGGGTGACAAGAGAAAGGCGCTGGTCCATCCGGAAAGCATCGCACCGCCCCATTGCCCCACCGCCCCGCTTCGAGGTGGAGACGCTGTGGACGAGGACGCTGGCCGAATTTCGATAGGGCCTCCGCGATTGCGTAGTGTGGGGCCCGTGCCAGCGGTCTTGGAGGCCGTGATCATCGGCCTAGTGACGACGCAGGTGGCGTTCGTCGTCACCACGGTCTACCTCCATCGATCGCTCGCTCATCGGGCGGTGAAGCTGAAGCCCCCGGTGGCCTTCGCCTGCCGAGTCGTGATCTGGATGGCCACGGGGACCCGGCCCCGCCAATGGGTGGCCGTCCATCGCAAGCACCACGCCTTCACCGACAAGGACGGCGATCCCCATTCGCCGGCCGTGTTCGGCTTTTCGGCGGTCCAGTTCGGCAACGCCGTGCTCTACCGGAGGGTGGCCCGCAAGCCCGACCAGGTAGCCCGCTACGCCCGCGACCTCCCCCCGACCGCTGGGACCGATTGCTCTTCGATCATGCCCTGCTGGGCCTCGGCGTCGGCATTGCGCTCCTGGTGGGAGTGTTTGGATGGGAAATCGGGTTGATCGCCGCCGGCGTGCACGCCACGGCCTACATCCTCGGTGGCGGGGCGATCAACGCCATCGGGCACAAATGGGGGAAGCGGCCCTACGACAATCTGGCCACCAATAACCAATGGCTGGCCCTGCTGGTGGCCGGCGAAGGTCTCCACAACAACCACCACGCGGCCACGACATCAGGGCGTATGGCCATGGCCCGGGGTGAGATCGACCCGGGCTGGTGGGCCGTGCGGGCGCTCGTCCTCATGCGCTTGGCCACGCTGCGCCACAGCCCGCGGGCAGTCGCTCCCTCGACTGCCTGAGAGTCTCCTGGGGTCGCTGGCTGTACGGCGGTCTCCCACCTCGGATCGGGCCGACGTCGCTTGAGGTGGTCGCCGCCCGCAGACCGGCGAGGCCGACGGCGAGTCTTTCGGCTTAGCTTGGAGGATGAAACCTGAGGGCACCGTCGGCTGGCGCGAACGGGGCTTCGCGTTGGCCGCGCTCGGTTGTGCGCTGCTACTCGCCCTGGCCGCCGTCGTCTTCTTGGTCCGCAATGTCGGCTTTCTCGTCGTCGGCGTGATCGGCCTGGCACTGACGGTCGGAGGTGCCTGGTGGGTCATCACCGAACGTCTGTCCCGCCGGGTCGTGGGAACAGTGGGAGCGGTGATCGGTGGTGCCCTCATCATCGTTGCCGTCATTGGCGCCGATGCGGGCGTTGACCGGCGCGTGGCCGCCCTTGCCGTCGTCGGTGTCCTCCTGGTCGCCACCGTCGGATTCGGGAGAGCGGCCCTCACCCGCCACTTGCACGAACGGGATGCCCGTCGGCCCTTGGACGTGACACGACCTCGACAACCGGTTCTCATCTGCAATCCATGGTCCGGAGGAGGCAAGGTCGAAAAGTTCGGGCTCGTCCAACTCGCCGAGAGCCTCGGCGTCGAGGTGGTCATGCTCGATCGCGGCCTTGACCTCGAGCAGCTCGCTCGTGACGCGGTGGCGCGCGGGGCTGATTGCCTCGCCATGGCCGGCGGCGACGGCTCGCAGGCGTTGGTGGCCTCGATCGCCATCGAGCACGATCTCCCATTCGTGTGCGTCACGGCCGGGACGCGCAATCACTTCGCCCTCGACCTCGGGATCGATCGGGAAGACCCGCGACGGAGCCTCGACGCATTCCGAGACGGCGTCGAGCGCCGGATCGACTACGCCACGGTCGGGGACCGTCTCTTCGTGAACAACGTGTCGCTCGGGATCTACGCCACGATCGTCCAACAGCCGGGCTATCGCGAGGCGAAATCAGAGACCACCAAGGCCTTGCTGCCCGAGATGCTCGGCAAGACCAGCGAGCCCTTCGACCTCCAATTCGACGACCCTGACGGCGGTCATGTCGACGGTGCGTTCCTGATCCAGGTCTCGAACAACCCCTACGTGCTCGGCGCAACGCTGGACGCGTCACAGCGCCGACGGCTGGACACGGGAATGCTCGGCGTTGTCGCCGTCACTGCGTCGACGGGCGCCGAGGCCGCACAGGTCGTCGCCCTCACCGCGCTCGGCCAGCGGCGTCGAAGCCGGCACTGGCACGAGTTCACGACCCAGCGCTTCGAAGTCCGGTCACGATCGGGGAAGGCGTTCGCCGGCATCGATGGTGAAGCCCTCGAGCTCGGGACCCCCCTGCGGTTCGAGATTCACCCTCGCGGTCTCCGGCTCCTCGTTCCCCGCGACAACCTCACCGCGGCCGAGCGTCGTCGAGCTCGAGACGTCTCCGTGTTGGACCTGATCTCGCTCGCCCGGGGTGTCGCGCCCGCCGCCGACGGGATCTGAGCGTCGCCTACCTCCTGTGCGCGGCCGCCCTCGCGCTCGTCACAGGTGGCTGAGGGCCATGGAGTCCAGGTGCTTGGCCAGTGAAGCCGGGAAGGGCAGACCGTAGGAGTTGTAGGTGATGTTCTGGCCGAGGCGACCTCGGATGGCGTAGACGGAGATCATCTGCGTGGGCACGGTCACCCCTTTGTAGATGACGGGCAGGCTCAACACGAAGCCGGTCACATGAGAGCCGTAGACCTTCGAGTTGAGCGGCGTCACCGTCGTGCTCCCGAAGGTCTCCCCCTTCTGTCCCTGGGCCTCGATGAAGGATTTCCCGGGTCCGTTCATCCATGCGGCCAAGCAGCCCGGCGTCTTGGGACTGGCCACCCAGGCGAGCTGCGTCCGGGCGTAGGACAAGGAGGGGAACACCGAGACGCTGTCCTGGACTTCGAGCGAGGTGTCCTTGTTCTCGTAGTACGGACCGGTGGCGCTTGGGGAGTTGTCATTGATGACAGATTCCGGGACGCCGATGCAGGTCGCGAGTTGGGCTGCTGCTCCCCGTGGCACGGCACCCGAACCCCCCGAACCCCCCGAGCCGCCGGTGCCTTTCTCGACCTTCCATCCCCGGGGTAGGTCGGAGAGGACGAGCAGATGCTTCTTCGCCAGAGCCACACTCGACGACGTGCCGGCCCCAGCCGGAGCGCCCACCGCCAAGAACAACAGTCCGGCTGCCATTCCGCAGGCGACCATTCCGCCGACTACTCCGTTTGGCCTTCGCCATCCGCCTCCGGCCATCGTCGGTCTCCTTCTCCCTGGGACTCGAACTGAGACGGGGGACTCTACTGCGTGAAGCTCCCGCGACCACCTTGTGAGGCGCAGGTCTGGTTCGCCGCGCTGAGTTCCGCCAAGCGTTGTGTGCGACTTGTCACACCCGCTGACCGTCGCAGCTGCCGAGTCTGCACACTCGGCGTTCCCGTTGTCCTGTTTCGTTCGACCCACAAAGCAGGACGCAGTCTGACCTTGAAGGCAGAGCTCGAGCACGACGAACGCCGCATCGCCGGGCGCGGCGCACGACACGGTTACACCGCACGGAGTTCGACATCCACACGCCCCCTTGCAGCAGAGAACTTCAATACCAATGTCTGCGATCGGTCACGTAGCTGACAGGCGCGTACGTCGGTGAGACGCACAACTGCGTTTGCGCCGATTCAACTTGGTATTGGCGGGCTGATGGGCGTTTCGGATCACGACGAAGAGGATCAAAATGAATAAGCGACACGCAACGGTCTTAGCGGTACCGCCTTTGGTGACAAGGGCAAGCTGGTCAAGGGAGCAGTGTCAGGCTGCTGAACCTTCGACAAAGGCGGGGGGAGCCTCGGGGCGCACATCGCCCCCGGGGCTTCCCCTCGACACGAGACCGAAGCGCCCCTGCTCGCGGGACTTCCGGAAGACGCAAACTGTGGTCTGCGCTCAGGAGCGGTGTTGCTCAGCCAACTCTTGGAGGAAGTGCGGCAATCGGCCAGCGCCGTAGTCGTAGAAGCGCACCCAGAACGGCGTGATCGCGATGCGGGCCATTTGGTCGTACATGCCTCGGACATTCCGTTCGAACTCCGCCGCCGCCTCGGCGTCCATCGCCTTCCTGGCGGCGGCCAGGTACTCCGGCACCACACCATCGATGATCTCGACACTGGCCTGCCCGCGTACGGAGAGTGCTCGTGCCTGACCGGGTGTGTCGCCCGAGTCGATGGCCAGTGCCACGTCCGGGCGAGCCGACAGCGCCGCGACTTTCGGTGAGGTCGTGGCCGTGGAAATCACGAAGTGGTCCCCCGTCCAGAAATAGCCAACCGGAATCACCCGCGGTGTTCCGTCGTTTCCTATGTAGGCGAGGTGGGCGGCCGACGTGGAGGCGAGCAGCTCTTGGGCGCCGGTCGTGGACAGCTCGTCGTCGATGTCTTGTCGTTCCATGAGGGAGTCTCCTTCCGTTCTGTCGCGACCAATGACACGGATCGGGTGAACGCTCCCCATCGAACCACTCTCAGGGTGCCAAACGAAAACACGGAAGGTCCAACATCCCGGTTGCCTTGAAGGATCATCGTGGTGTCGCGGTCTCCAAGCTCGCGACCCCTGCCTCTCCACGCTGTACCGGGCCTGCGGACGTGCGCGGTCCCCGCTGTCTTAGTGCGAGTACTTCGCAACGTGCAGCCAAGGAGGGACGGTACGAGACTGGTCTCTGGTGAAGGACGAGGAGTTGAGAACCCACAGGCATCACCGTCACGACACCGTTGGTCATGAACACGACCACCACAGCGGCGGATTCCTAGGGTTCTTTACAGACCTGGTACGCCCTCACTCGCACGATGCAAAGGACTCGCTCGATCAGGCCCTAGAAGGGAGTCGGGACGGCATCCGCGCCGTCGCCATTTCCTTGGCATCCTGCTCGTCACCGCCGGGATCCAAGCCCTCGTCGTGGTGGCCAGTGGTTCTGTGGCGCTGTTGGGCGAGACCTTGCACAATGCGGCCGACGCCTTGACGGCGGTGCCGTTGTGGCTGGCCTTCCGTCTCGGACGACGGGCACCCACTCCCGATTCACCTATGGCTATGGCAAGGCAGAGGACGTGGCCGGGGTGGTGGTCCTGGCTCTGATCTTCGGGTCTGCCGTCTTCGCTGGCTATGAGGCCATCGACCGCTTAATCCGTCCGCAGAAGATCACGCATCTCGGCATCGTGATGGTCCGCAGCCGTGGTCGGTGCCGTGGGAAACGAAGTCGTCGCCCAATATCGCATCCGAGTCGGTCGCCGCATCGGCTCGGCGGCAATGGAGGCCGACGGCATCCACGCCCGCACGGATGGCGTCACCTCGTTGTTGGTGCTCATCGGCGCCATTGCTGTGGCGCTCGGCGCCCAGTGGGCGGACGCCGTGGTTGGCCTGGTCATCACCGCTCGCCATCTTGGTCGTCGGCTATCAGGCGGCCCAAAGTGTCGGCCAGCGTCTCCTCGACGCCGTTGATCCGGCCATCGTCGCTCGGATCGGAGAAACCGTGGCGGCAGTCAACGGGGTCGTGGCTGTGACCGAGGTCCGAGCACGGTGGATGGGACACCGCCTGCTCGCACAAGTCCGCCTCAGTGTGGATGGGACGTTGTCCGTGACGGAGGCGCACGCCATCGCCGAGGTCGCCCACCACGAGCTTCTCCACCACATCTCGAACCTCTCCGATGCCATCATCCACGTAGATCCCACCGGCGTGGGATTCGACCCACATGCCGCAACGGCGCACCATCGGAGTCAGTAGTAGGGGATGGCCGCTGCCCCATCGTGCCGAAGCCGGGCGTGTCCCCGTCGTGGCGGCCGGGCGCGTCCCAATGGGATCGGCAGCGCAGTCTGAGAAACTGGCCTGGTGACCGAGATTGCCGACAGGACCCGCCAGGCTCGGCTCCTGAGTCGGGGCCGCAAGTTGGAGGTGGCCACCCTCGGCTGGAACGTTGTCGGTGTGTTCGTGTTGACGTTCGCCGCCGTGCAGGCCAGATCCGTTGCCCTGGCGGGGTTCGGCCTGGACAGCCTCATTGAGATTGGCGCGTCGGCGGTCGTGCTTTGGGAGTTGGCGGACGTAAGTCAAGAGCGTCAGCGCCGGGCGATGCGTTTGATCGGGCTCGCCTTCGTCGGTCTTGCCGCCTATCTCGCCATCCAGAGCACCGTGGTTCTCGTCATCGGTTTTCACCCGCACCACAGCTCACTCGGCATTGCCTGGACCGGCGTGACCGCAACCGTCATGTTCGGACTCGCACACGGCAAAGCCAGGACTGGAGCGGCGTTGAACAATCCAGTCCTTCAAGCCGAGGGCAGGATCACGATGATCGACGGCATCTTGGCGACGGCGGTTCTTGCTGGCTTGCTGTTGAATGCAGTGGCTGGTTGGTGGTGGGCCGATCCGTTAGCCGGATACGTGCTGCTGTACTACGCCATCCGGGAAGCTCGTCAGTCTTTGCGTCACTGATAGACGCCTCGGACGGGCCTCCCCGCCGTGCGATGACATGGGTAAGTCGCGATTGGGGGCATTGGCCAGAAACGACTCACGACCGGCCGTCAAGGCCAGCGAGAAGCTGGCGCGGGCGCGGCGAACGCTCGACGGCCTGAAGTCGGCCGGAATGTCTGCAAGAGCTTCCGCGCCGATAGCTCGTAACCTTCGAGCACATCACCACCGCCAACGCTCTGATCAGGGACTTGTGAGTCGGGCTGCCCGGATTTGAACCGGGGACCTCTGCGTCCCGAACGCAGCGCGCTAACCAAGCTGCGCCACAGCCCGTCCGCCCCCCGAGGGAAGCGAACGCCACCTTACTCCGGCTCAGGCGCCGGTTTCCCCGGCAGTCGGTGGCGCCGACGCGGTCCCCTCTTTGGGGTCCCAATCGTCCTCCCGCATCGGCCCCGGCGGCCCCGCTCCGGTGCCCGCAAAGGTGGCGACGACTTGTGCCACCCGTCGCTTGTCCATCTCGATGACGCGGAGGTTCCAGTCGCCCACCCGGGTCTCTTCGCCTTCGACGGGGATGTGGCCGAACTGTTCGAACAACAGCCCACCCAGGGTGACGTACTCGCCGTCGGGGATCTCCATGCCGAGTCGGTCGCGGACGTCGTCAACGTTGGTCTGCCCGTCGATCAGCCACCGGGTGTTGTCCACCCGCACGATGGTCGCTTCCTCGTCCTCGTCGAACTCGTCGTGCAGGTCTCCCACCAAGGGCTCGAGCAGATCCTTGACCGTGAGCAGGCCGGCCACCCCGCCGTATTCGTCGACCACGACGGCCACCGCCCGCCGGTGTTTGCGCATGTCGGCCAGTGCCTCGAGGATCCCGAGTGACTCAGGGACGAGATAGGGCTGACGAACCTTGCGGGAGATCTCGAGCGGGCTGGGGTCGGTGGCGTCGCGCTCGGCCGCCCTCGTCACTGTTCGGACGGGGACGCCCGGTGCGGAAGATGTCGTTGACGAAGAGGATGCCCACCAGATCGTCCAGGTCGTCCACCACCACAGGGAAGCAGCTGTGCCCCGAGGTGCGCACGGCCTGCGCGATGTCGTCGGCGTGCACCGGGATCGTCAGGTAGGTGACGTCCGTGCGTGGCGTCATGACTTCGCGCACGTCCATGTCGCGCAGATCGGACAGCGCCTCGATGATGATCCGTTCCTGCTCGGACGCCTCGGCCTCGGGGGAGCCCGCTCCACTCTGTGCCCCGCCCTCGCTTTCCTCGCGGCGCCAAGGCATACGGGACCGTTTGGGGGTCGGGTCCGACGTTGCCTCTCGGCGGCGCGCCACGGTCAGGCGGCTCAGGTACTGGGCTCTGGTCCCGGCTGGAGCTGGGGTTCAGCCCCCACCAGGACGGGTACCGGGGTGAACGAGTCGTCGGCAAAGGTCCCGTCGTCGAGAAGGATGTTGACCGCCCGCCGCAGGCGCAGCGGGTCGAGTGGCTTGACCAGCCAGCCCTCGGCGCCCGAACGACGGGCCAGGAACACGTCGGGACGACGATCGAGGATCATCAGGACCGGGACATGGTCCAGGGCGTCGTAGGACTCCTGGAGGCGAAGCTCGAGGGTCACCGCCATGCCGCCCATGTTGCCCATCTGCATGTCGACGATCACCAGATCGGGGGATGCCTCGGTGACCGCGGCGATCACTTCGGGTCCGGAGGTGACAGATTCCACCTCGCGATCGGGCCCGCTGATGACGGCTTCGATCTCACGTCGGAGCGTGGGGGCGTCGCTGGCGACCAGGATGGTCTGCACCGCGGGGACACTATCGGACCAGGGTCCGGGCCTGGAAACCGAGCCCGCCTAGGCGAAGAGCTGGTCGGCGGCGCGCTCGAGACCGGCCACCTCGTGCACGTCCTGGGCGAACAGCGGGATACGCCCGACCGGCGCCGGCGCCACCTGGGCGGCCAGGCCGGAGAAGGCCGACGCCTCGCGCGCCGAGACCGCGTTCAGGGTGGCCAAGTTCGCCTCGAGTGCGTCCAGGGCTTCGAAGGCGTCGGGGGATCCTCCGTTCGAGGCCACCGCTCGCGCGCCCGACGCGGCGGCGGTTGCCGCGTCCGGGGCGGCCTCGCCCGTGCCGAAGGAGGGAGCGAGCCGGTTGACCACGAGCGCCGCCACCCTCCGGTCGCGCTCGGCCAGCTTCTCGGCGAAGAAGCCCGCCTCGGTCACGGCGTCCGCACGGGCCGACGTGACCAGCACATAGGCCGTGGCCGGGTCGACCAGAAGCTCGTGCACGGCCGAGGCCCGGGTCCGGAACCCGTCCTCCATGCCCTCGAAGGCCTGGAAGAACCCCACGGCGTCCTGGACGATCTCGGCGCCGGCCACTTTGGAGATCGTGCGCAACAGCGCCTGCGTGGCCACGCTCACCGCCCGCAACGACATGCGGGTGGGCACCAGCAGGGCCCGGAAGAGCCGGTTCTCGAGGAACCGGGTCAGCCGTCGCGGCGCGTCGAGCAAGTCGAGCGCATTGCGCGTCGGAGGCGTGTCGACCACGACGATGTCGAACTCCTGCGACTGCACGAGTTCGTAGAGTTTCTCCATGGCCATGTACTCCTGGGTGCCACTGAGCGCGCCGGCCAGGTTCTGGTAGAGCCGGTTGCCCAGGATGCTCTCGGCCTGCTCGGGGGTGCGGGCGTAGCGCCCGACGAGATCGTCGAAGGTTCCCTTCGAGTCGAGCATCAGCGCGTGCAGGTGCCCGGGCCAGTTGCCCGCCACCTCGGTCGGTTGGTTGGGCAATGACTCCACCCCGAGGGCGTCGGCCAGGCGCCGGGCCGGGTCGACCGTGACCACGCAGGCCCGCCGGCCGGCCCGGGCGGCCGCGAGGGCGAAGGTGGCCGAGACGGTCGTCTTGCCGACGCCGCCGGAGCCGCAGCACACCACGACCGAGCGGTCGGCCACGAGGGAGGTCAGCGTCTCGGGTGCAGCGCACCGCATCCGTAGCTGCCGTCGCAGCCCTCGCGTCCGTCGGTCCGGTCCCGCTCATGGCGCCACTTCCTGCACCAGTCCGCCGACCCCGTTGGCCAGCGCCTTGGCCAGCGCCGCCGTCTCGGCCGGGCCGATGGCCGGCGCATCGAGGGCGGGCACCACCAGGTGGGGCAGGGGCAGCTCGCGGGCCAGGCGCTCCACTTGATCGGCCGACACGGCGTGGCGGGCCAGCCGGAAGAGGCGGGCCTCCTCGAGGGCGGCCTCATGGTCGGGGGCCAGGGTCACGCCGGCCGCCGCGGCCACATCGGCAGCCGGCCGGTCCAGGCCGGACGGTTCGGGATCGCAGGCGTTGACAATGACCGGGCCCAGCTGGACGCCCGCCTTGTCCTCGAGGGTGTAGGCCGACTCGATCGTCTCGGAGACCGGCAGCTCCTCGGGCAGGGTGACCAGGATCACCCGGCAGCGGGCCGGGTCGGAGAGCAGGTCGACCACGTCCTGGGCCTGGGTGCGCAGGGGCCCACCCCGGGCCGCGTCCACCATGCCGGCGGCCGAGGTCAGGAAGGTGATGGCGTGGCCCGTGGCCGGCGCGTCGACCACGATCAGGTCCGCGGCGCCCCCTTGCTCGAGCTGCTTGACCTTGCCCAGCACCAGCACGTCGCGGATGCCGGGAATGGCGGTCGCCACCACGTCGAGCACGCCCGTGCGGGCCAGCCGGCGGGACACCCGTCCCAGGCCGTGGCCCTCGAGATACTCGATCAGGGCGTCGTCGGGCGTGATGCGCCGGCCGCGGACCGAGCCCTCGCCACGGCGGGCCGGATCACCCCACAGGACCCTCTCCTCGTACTCGAGGTCGCCCGTCCGGCCGAAGGCACCGGCGATGCCGGACTTGCCCTCGAGCTCGACGATGAGCACCGAAAGGCCTGCCTGAGCAGCCATCCGAGCCAGTGCCGCCGCCATCGTCGTCTTGCCCACGCCGCCCTTGCCGGCGACGACGAGGACATGGCTCTCTGCGCAGAAAGTTGCCACGTCCACCGGCGCCGAGCGTAGTTGCACGGGTCGGGCCGCCCAGCGACGGCTCGCCATGATCCCAGGTCAGGACCCTTGAAAGCGTCGATTCCCCGGCGGTAGGTTGAGGTCTCGGGGGAAGTCAGTTTGCCCTATCGGGGGGTTCGATGCGCCAGGGATCAGAGACGTGGCAGTTGAAGGCAGCGTGTAGGGGGCCGCAGGCAGCGGTTTTCTTTCCGCCTCCACACGCCGAACGCAAGGAAGAAAAGGCCACGCGGGAGGTGCGGGCCAAGGAGATTTGTGACCAGTGTCACGTCCGGGGGGACTGTCTGGATTACGCCATCAGGATCCGTGAGCCACACGGCATCTGGGGCGGGCTCAACGAGGTTGAGCGCAAGCTGATGCTCGATCGCCGGGCTAGCTGAACCGAGCGGCGCGAGTCGCCGCACGCAGCCCGCACCTTCGCCGCACACAGCGGCGCCTCAGTGTGTCCGTCGTGTCGTTCGGCCGAGTTCGCCCGAACCGGTGGCGTCAGCGCGAGCCCGCACCCGCCGGCGGCGCGATCTTCATCGACTGGTCCGCGGCGACCACGCCCTTCGAGTCGCACACTGACGCGGGTGCCTGGCCATCGGCGTCGCAGATGGCCGCGCTGATGGCGTTGGCCGATCCGATGAGGGCCTGGGTGAGCGGGCTGGCCGGTGAGGTGAGAACGGCGGCCACCTGGTCCTGCGTCATGCCGGCCAACACCGTGGGCGCGAAGCTGCTCCCGTTGAGCACCCAGCGGTTGGCCACGTCGAACAGCGCGAAGTTCGTCGGGTTGGTCGAGTAGTTCTCGACCGCCGCGGCCTGACGGCCCCTCGGCTTTTCGAGCTTGAGGTAGCCGCCACCGGTGGGGTTGAGCGCGCTGTAGCGCTCGACGTGCTGGAGCACGACGTACTTGCTCGAGTACCGGGCCTGCCAGAAGGTGAAGGTGTTCAGGTTGGCGAACGCCGTGGTGGGGCTCGACTGCATGAGGCCGAGTTGGTCGAAGGTGCCGAAACGCGACAAGGCGAGGACCATCGGCCAGCGCTCGGCCGCCGCGTACGGCGCGAACTCGGCGCCGTAGAAGAAGACGACCGGTTTGGGCGAGCTGCCGTTCACCGAGGACTGCCAGGTCTGCGCACTCCCCGTCGGCTGGGGCGAGGTCAGCGGAATGGTCGGCGACGCGACCCCGACGGTGTCGTACACCGCGGCGGGCACCGAGGCCATGGTCGAGATGAGCGAGGACGGCGCCGCGCTGAAGGTCTCGACGGTCGACGAACTCGACGGCGCCGCCCGGTCGCGCACGATCACGAGGACCCCCAGCAGGCAGATGGCGACCACGATCAGACCCAGAGCGATGTAGCGGCGCGGAATCTGGCGCGGGACGGGCGCCGTCGCGGGCTCTTGGAGGGTCTCGCTCACAGAATGGGTCAGGGTAGCAACGACCGCCCCGGTAGCGGGGGGCGCCGTCCCGACCCGGCGGTACCCTCTTCCGTCGTGCCCCCATCGGTCGAGATCCGTCCCGCCGCCACCGTCATGCTGGTCCGCGACGCCCCCGCTCCCCCAGAGGCGGCCGCCGGAGACCGTGCTCGAAGTCCTCATGGTGCGGCGCAACCTCAAGTCGGACTTCGTCGGGGGGGCCTACGTCTTCCCCGGTGGGGCAGTCGATTTGGCCGACGGAGGGGTGGAGGCCGAGGCCCTGTGCGCCGGGCGCAGCGACGCCGAGGCCAGTGCTCTGCTCGGCTTCCCGTCCGGCGGGCTGGCCTACTGGGTGGCCGTGGTGCGCGAGACCTTCGAGGAGGCCGGCCTGCTGCTGGCCCGCCGGGAGGACGGCCCCGCCCTGCTGGCCGGCGACGCGGGCGAGGAGGCCCGCCTGGCCGCGGCCCGCCTCCGGGTGAACGACGGGAGCCTGCGCTTCCTCGACCTGTGCCGCGAGGAGGATCTGCGCCTCTCGGTGGACCAGATCCACTACTTCGCGCACTGGATCACCCCGCGCGGCGCCCCCCGCCGCTACGACACCCGGTTCTTCGTGGCCGCCGCTCCGCCGGGGCAACGCGCCGCCCACGACGCCGGCGAGACGATCGCCGAGGTGTGGATCACCCCGGACGACGCGCTGGCCCAGCACCGTGCGGGCGACATCGAGATCATCTTCCCGACCATCCGCAGTCTGCAGGCCATCGGCCGCTTCTCGACCAGCACCGCGTTGCTCGACGCGGCGGCCGAAGCATCGAGCGCGGTGCCCGTCATTGAGCCGCGCGTCGTCCCCGACGGCACCGGCATGCGCATCGTGCTGCCCGGCGATCCCGCTTACGAGCGCGGCGCGGTGGCCGACCCGGGCGACGGAGGCTCCTTGGGCGACTTCAACGAGGCCGTGCGCGCCGTGTCGATGCAGGCCAACGTGGAGGGGCCCGACACGGCACCGGGGCCTCGGCCCGACGCGCGCGGCGGGAAGCCAGACCGGAAGCGTGACGCTTCCGGCCGTGCCGGACTTCGGGCTCGGCCCGGCACCCGAGCCGGGCCGGCTGGACGAGGTGGCACCCGGCGTGCGCCGGCTCACCGCGCCGAATCCGGGGTTGATGACCGGGCCCGGTACCAACACCTATCTGGTCGGGAGGGTCGATCCCGTCGTGGTCGACCCCGGTCCGGCGGATGCGACGCACACCGCCGCCATCACGGCCGCCGCCGCACCGCTCGGCTCCATCCACACCATCGTGGTCACGCACACGCACCTGGACCACGCACCGGGTGCTGCCGCGCTGGCCGAGGCGACCGGCGCCCGCGTGGTCGGCTTCGGGCCGGCCGAGGACTTCGCGCCCGACGAGCGGGCCGGCGAGGGCTGGACGCTGCGCTGCCCCGCCCCCTCGGGCGACCTCACGCTGCGCGCCCTGCACACGCCGGGGCACGCGTCGGATCACCTGTGCTGGTTGGTGGAGGAGCACGCGCTGCTCCTCACCGGCGATCACGTCATGCACGGCTCGACCGTCGTCATTCGGCCGCCCGACGGGGACCTGCAGCAGTATCTCGCCAGCCTGGCTCGCGTCCGGGACGAGCGCCCGGCGGTGCGCACCCTCGGCCCCGGCCACGGACGGCTCATGGATCACGTGCCCGAGGTGATCGACGGGCTGATCGCCCACCGGCGCGGGCGCCACGAGCGGGTGGCCGCCGTGCTGTCCGGGCGTGGTGCGGGCACGGTCGACGACCTGCTCGGCGAGGTCTACGGCGATGTCACCGAGCGCCAGCTGCCGGTGGCCCGCTTCTCGCTCTGGGCCCATCTGCGGGCGCTGGTCGAGGAGGGCCGGGCAACTGCGCCAGGCGTGGCGGTCGGGGAGGACACCATCGAGACCACCTGGGCCGCCGCCTGAGGGTGGCGCGGTGAAGTTCGCCGCCGCGTGAGGAGTGGTGCAGTGATGGTCGGGGCCGGCCGGCCTCAGGCCTCGGCGTCGCCCTGGGCCACCGCGGCCTCGACCCGCTCGAGCATCCGGGCCGTGCAGCCCTCCGCCTCGACCAGCGGCGCGACGTCCTCGCTCACCACCCGGGCCAGCTCGGCGAAGACGGCGCCGAGCTCGCTGCCCTCGTTCAGGGCGACCGGGACCCCGGCGTCGCCGGCGGCGGCCAGGTCGGGGTGCAGCGGGATGGAGCCGACCAGCGGCACGCCCAGGCTCTGGGCCAGGCGCTCGTCCGCCGCCCGAACCGAAGAGCGCGTAGGTGGTGCCGTGCTCGCAGGTGAAGTCGCTCATGTTCTCGATCACCCCGGCCACCCGCAGGTAGCCGCGCCGGGCCATGTCCGCCGCCCGGGCCGCCACCTTCTGCGCGGCCACCGGCGGCGTGGTCACCACCAGCATCTCGGTGCGGGGCAGGAGCCGGGCCAGGCCCATCTGGATGTCGCCCGTGCCGGGGGGCAGGTCGATCAGCAGGTAGTCGAGGTCGCCCCAGTGCGCGTCCTGGAGGAACTGCTGCACGGCCCGGTTGAGCACCAGGCCGCGCCACATGATGGCCTGCTCCTCGTCGGCCAGGAAGCCCATGGAGAGCACGCGCAGGGTGCCGGTCCCGACCCGGCGCTCGAGCGGGACCATCTTGCCGGCGCGGGCCTCGACGTCACCCTCCATGCCGAGGAGGCGGGGGACGGAGAAACCCCAGATATCGGCATCGAGCACGCCGACCACGTGACCGCGGGCGGCCAGGGCGACGGCGAGGTTCACGGTGACCGACGACTTGCCGACGCCGCCCTTGCCCGAGGCGATGGCCAGGACCCGGGCGCTCGGCGGGACGGCGGTCTGGGGCGCGTCCTCCCGGGCCTTCCAGCGGGCCCGGGCCATCACGGCCGACCGCTCCTCGGCGTCCATGGCGGCGATCCGCACCTCGACCGAGGTCACCCAGTCGAGGGCCCGGGTGTGGCTGACGACGTCCTTCTCGATCTGGGTGCGCAAGGGGCAGGCGGCGATGGTCAGGGCCACGTCGACCGTGACCCGGCCCGCCTCCTCGTGGATGGCCCGCACCATGCCCAGGTCGACGATGGTGTCGCCCAGTTCGGGGTCGACCACCTCGCGCAGGCGGTCGCGCACTTCCTCCTCGCGGGGCGAGCCCAGCAGCACCTCGGGCCGGGCTCGGGTGGTCGGAGTCGGAGGCCATGGCGACAATTTACCTGCGTGGACCGAATTTCCAGGTTGACCGACCCCTGGTGCGGCCCGGTCGGAGGCCCCGGTAACATGGTGGGCGAACGCAGGCACCGTGCCCCGCGTGCGACCTGCCAGGACAGGCGGCGCAACGAGGAGGATCCAGTGACGACCATCTCCACGACGGTGAACATCGGGAAGAAGCCGGCACCGGTCACCCTCAGCGACGAGGCCGCGGCCAAGGTGGCCCAGCTGCTGGCCCAGGAGGACGGCGACGACCTCGCCCTGCGCGTGGCGGTCAAGCCGGGCGGGTGCTCGGGGTACAGCTACGAGATGTTCTTCGACACCGAGGTCATGGCCGACGACGTGGTCCGCGAGTTCGGGGCGGTCAAGGTCGTGGTCGACGCGGCGAGCGCCGAGCTCCTGACCGGATCGACGCTCGACTTCAGCGACGGCCTGCAGGACACCGGCTTCCACATCACGAACCCCAACGCCACCCGCACCTGCGGCTGCGGCTCCTCCTTCAGCTGAGCTCCCGCCCGTCCGGGCGAGCCGTCCCCTGAGCAGCACCACTCCCGACCCTCTCGTCGTCGCGTTCGTCCTGAACGGACGCGAGGTCGCCGTCGCCGACGGCGTCTCCCTGCTCGACGCGTTGCGCGAAGACCTGGGCTGTCGTTCGGTCAAGGACGGCTGTAGCCCGCAGGGTCAGTGCGGCTGTTGCACGGTCTGGGTCGACGGCTTGCCCCGCGTGGCCTGCGTGACCCCGGTGCGCCGGGTGGCGGGGCGGGACGTGACGACGATGGAGGGGATGCCCGCGGCACAGCGGGACCGCTGGGCCGACGCCTTCGTGGCCACGGGAGCCAGCCAATGCGGGTTCTGCACCCCGGGCATCGTGCTGCGCCTTGCCGCGCTGGAGGCGTCGTCCGGCCCCGGTCGGGTGGCGACCCGGCGTGACGTCGAGGGCGCCTTGCGGGCCCACCTGTGCCGCTGCACCGGTTGGCAGTCCATCCTCGAGGCCGCCGAGCGGGCGCTCGGGTCGGCCGAGTCCGCGGGCGAGGGGGCAGCGGTCGACTCCGGCGACCCGGCCCGTGATCCGCTGCTGGCCGCCTGGCGGGCGCAGCTCGAGGGGCCCGCCTTCCAGCACTCGGGAGCCGATGTCGTGCTGGGCGGCGGCGGGTTCGCCGACGACGGCGCGCCGGCCTGGGCGGCCGTCCAGCTCGGCGCCGACGCCCCGCTCGCGCCGGACCTCCGGGCGGCCCGGGCCGCCACCGGCCGGGTGCAGGGACGCAACAGCACGGTGCCGTTGACCAGCCCGGTGCCGGTCCCCGACGGCACCTGGTCCCTCACGCTGCAGACGACCTGGGTCGAGCCGGCCTACGTGGAGCCCGACGCCAGCTGGTGCCGCCCGGGCGAGCGGCCCGCCTCGCCGCTGGCCAACGGCGGGGCCTTCGGGGGCAAGCGCCACAGCCCGGTGCCGGGGCGCGCCCGAGCCCTGGCCGACGAGACCGACGGCGCCGCCCGCGTCCTGTGGCGCCGCGAGGACGTGGTGCGACGAGCCCCCAAGCGGCCCCCGCTGGCTGTGGCGCTGCGGGCCGACGGGACCGGCGTGGTGCGCGTGGGCCGCAGCCCGGGGTCGGCCGACCTCGCGCCGGCCCTGACGCGGGTGCGGGAGCGGTGCCCCGGGATCGAGGTGGAGGAGGTCGAGGTGGCCGGGCCACCGGTGTCGCCCGACCTGCGTGGGGCCGTGTGGGCCGAGGTGATGGCGGCCCAGGCGACGGTGGGGGCGCCGACGATCGAGGCGGGCGCGGCGGCGGAGAGCAGCGGCGTGGCGGAGGTCACCCTGCCCGGCGGTGGTCGGGCCCGGGTCGAGGTGCGGACGGGCGAGGGACCGCGGGGACGGGTCGACGTCGAGGTGTGGGCGGGCGAGGTGCTGTGCCCGGTGACGCTGCGCTCGTACGCGTTGGGTGCGGTGCACCAGGCGCTGGGGCTGGTGTGGAGCGAGGGCATCGCGGTCGACGAGGCAGGCGAACCGGTGGACCTGACCATCCGGTCCTTCGGGATCCTCGCGGCCAAGGACATGCCCGAGGTCAGCGTCACCGTGCACGAGGAAGACCGGTGGCCGGTCAACGGGTCCGACGCCATCTTCGTCGCCACCCTCGCCGCGGCGTGGTCCGCCGAGGGGCGGCCGCCGCACTGGCCCACCCGCCGCGCCGCCGTGCGGGCGCCTCGACGCGACGTGTCAGCATCGGCGGGAAGAGAGGAGTCGTCATGAGTCCAGCCATCGGTCCTTATGCACCCGTTCGCCGCGTCGGCGACTGGGTGATCACGTCGGGGCAAGTCGGCCTGGCCACCGACGAGAGTGGCCAGGCCGCACTGGTCGCGGGCGGGACGGTGGCGCAACTGCGCCAAGCGCTCCAGAACGTGGCCGAGGTGCTGGCCGTCGAGGGCGCGACCCTGCCCGACGTGGTGAAGACGACGCTCTACCTCATCGACATGGGCGAGTTCGCCGCCGTCAACGAGGTCTGGGTGGAGTACTTCACCGAGAACCGGCCCACCCGCTCGGCCGTGGCCGTGGCGGCGCTGCCGGTCGGGGCCCGGGTCGAGGTCGAAGCCTGGGCCTACGCCCCGCTGGGTTGAGCCGTCACCGAGGACGGTGAGGGCTCGGTCTTGACCCCTCCGGTGCCGTTGCGCTGGGCCGCCGCGCCCGGATGCCAGGCCACCTGGCCGAAGCGGTAGCCGACCGAGCGCACGGTCTGGATCAGATGGGCGTGCTCCTCGCCGAGCTTCGCCCGCAGGCGGCGGATGTGGACGTCGACCGTGCGGGCCCCGCCGTAGTACTCGTAGCCCCAGACCCGGCTGAGCAGGGTCTCGCGGGTGAAGACCTTGGCCGGATGCCCGGCCAGGAAGCGCAGGAGCTCGTACTCCATGTAGGTGAGGTCGAGCACGCGCCCGGCCACGGCGGCCTGGTAGGTCTCGAGGTTGAGCATCAGTGGCCCGTACTCGATGATGTCGGGCCGCATGCTCTGGCCCGTCCGCCAGAACAGGTGCTGCAGGCGCGCCACCAACTCCTCGGGGCGGGCCGGCAGGACGCAGAAGTCGTCGTAGAGGTCGTCGCGGAAGAGAAGCTCGCCCACCTGTTCCTGCCCGATGCAGAAGAGGAGCGGGGTGAGGGGCACCTCGCGCAGGCGCAGGTGCCGGCAGAAGGCCACGGACGCCGTCATGTCGCTGGCCGCCACCACGAGCGCGCCGGAGTACCCCTCGGTCCGACCGTCGGGACCGGGCGCCGTCACCTCGTCGGGGCCGTTCACGCCCTGGTGGCCCAGGCCCGCGTTCTGCAGGGCGAGGGTCACCTCGGCGGGCAGGTCGGCGGGGAAGCAGAGGAGCGGGTCCATCGGCAGCGGGACTAGAGCAGGGGCAGGTAGCGGTCGAGCTCGAACTGGGTCACTTCGGCCTGGTAGGCCTCCCACTCCTCGCGCTTGTTGCGGATGAACCACTCGAAGACGTGGTCCCCGAGGGTCTCGGCCAGGAGCTCGGAGCCCTCCATTTCGTTCACGGCATCGTGCAGGCTCGACGGGAGCCGCTCGATGCCCTTCTTGGCCAGCTCCTTGGGGGTCAGGCTGAACAGGTTGTCGTCCGCCTCGGGGGGCAGCGGGTAGTCCTCGGTCAGTCCGCGCAGCCCGGCGGCCAGGATCACGGCGAAGGTCAGGTACGGGTTGCAGGCGCTGTCGGGGGCGCGGTACTCGAGGCGGGTCGACTCGGACTTGCCCATCTTGACGACGGGGACGCGGACCAGCGCGGAGCGGTTGTTGCGGGCCCAGCTCACGTGGACGGGGGCCTCGTAGCCCCCGATGAGTCGCTTGTAGGAGTTGACCCACTGGTTGGTCACCGCGGTGATCTCGCGGGCGTGGTGCAGCAGGCCGGCGATGAAGCGCCGGGCCACCTCGGACAGCCCGTAGCGGTCGTTCTCGTCGACGAACGCGTTGCGCTCGCCCTCCCAGAGGGAGATGTGGGTGTGCATGCCCGAGCCCTGCACCCCGCCGAGCGGCTTGGGCATGAAGGAGGCGAACACGCCCTCCTGGCGCGCCATCTCCTTGATCACCATGCGCGTCGTCATGACCGTGTCGGCCATGGTCAGGGCGTCCGTGTAGCGCAGGTCGATCTCGTGCTGGCTGCGGGCGTCCTCGTGCTGGGTGTGTTCGACGGGGATGCCCATCTCCTCGAGCATCAGGACCGAGCGCCGGCGCAGGTCGCTCGTGAGGTCGGCCACGCTCAGGTCGAAATAGGACCCCGAGTCGAGGGTGACGGGGCCGCGGGCGGGATCGGCGTCGGCGAAGTAGAAGAACTCGACCTCGGGGGAGGCGAAGAACGTGAAGCCGGCGGTCCGGGCCCGCTCGAGCGTGCGCCGCAGCGCGTGCCGGGGATCGCCCTCGAACGGGGTCCCGTCCAGATTGGCCACATCGCAGAAGACGCGGGCCACCTGGGCGTCGTCGTGGTGCCAGGGCAGCAGCTGAAAGGTCTTCGGGTCGGGGCGGGCGAGCACGTCGGCTTCCTGGACCCGGCTGAAGCCGTCGATGGCCGAGCCGTCGAACGTCATCCCCTCGTCGAGGGCGTTCTCGAGCTCGGTCGAGGTGATGTTGAATCCCTTGGGGGTCCCCAGCACGTCGGTGAACCACAACTGGACGAAGCGGATGCCCCGCTCCTCGACGGTCCGGAGCACGTAGTCGCGCTGGCTCTGCACCGCACAAGTTTCGCATGCCGCGGGACCCCCGCTTTCCTGGCCGGCCTCGACGTGGCCGGGCCACAGGCCTGGCGCCCGCCACCATCGGGCCGGCCGAAGGCCCCGGTAATCTGGACCGATGCCCCATCTGCGCCTGGCCGCCGCGCAGCTCAACACCGTCGTGGGGGACCTGGCGGGGAACGTGGAGCTGGTGCTCGACGCCCTCGCCGCCGCCGAGGCGGCCGGGGCCGACCTCTGCGTGGTGCCCGAGCTGGCCATCCCCGGCTACCCGCCCGAGGACCTCCTCCTCAAGCCCGGGTTCGTGGCCGACAACGTGGCCGCCCTCGAGAAGGTGGCGGCGGCCACCGGCGACTGCGCCATCGTGGTCGGCTTCGTGGCGGCCGCGCCGGGCGGACAGGGGCTGGCCAACGCCGCCGCCGTGTGCGCCCGGGGCCGGGTGGCCGGCGTCTACCGCAAGCAGTGCCTTCCCAACTACGGCGTGTTCGACGAGCAGCGCTACTTCGAGGCCGGGACCGAGCCGCCGACGCTCTTCCAGGTGGCGGGGGCCTGGGTGGGCGTGTCGATCTGCGAGGACGTGTGGTTCGCGGACGGGCCGGTGGCGCACGCCGGACGGGCCGGGGCCGACGTGGTGGTGAATCTCAACGCCTCGCCGTACAACCGGGGCCGGCGGCGCGAGCGCCTGGCCATGCTGCGAGGAGCGGGTGGCCGAGGCCGGCTGCGCCGTCGCCTACGTCAACCAGGTCGGCGGACAGGACGAACTCGTCTTCGACGGCGACTCGCTCGTCATGGGCGCTGACGGCACCCTGGTCGCCTCGGGCGCGCAATTCGCCACCGACTTCGTCGTCGTCGACCTCCCGCTCGGGCAGCGGCGGACCCAGACCGTGACCGAGCTCCTGCCCCGCGTGCACGTCACCGACGAACGCCAGGCCGACCGGCCGGTGCTGGCGCCGCCGCAGCTGCGCCCGGCCCTGAGCGATCAGGCGGAGGTCTACGCCGCCCTCGTCCTCGGGACGCACGACTACCTGTCGAAGAACGGCTTCGCCGAGGCGGTCATCGGCCTGTCCGGCGGGATCGACTCCTCGCTCGTGGCCACCGTGGCGGTGGACGCGCTGGGCCCGGCCCGGGTGCACGGCATCGCCATGCCGTCGCGGTACTCGAGCGACGGGTCGCGCCAGGACGCCGAGGCCCTGGCCGAGCGGCTCGGGATCGACCTGAAGGTGGCGCCGATCGAGGAGGCCCACGTGGCCTTCTCCTCCATGCTGGCGCCGGTGCTCGGGCGCGAGCCCTTCGGGCTCACCGACGAGAACCTCCAGTCGCGCCTGCGCGGGGTGCTCCTCATGGCCGTGTCGAACGCCAAGGGGTGGATCGTGCTGACCACGGGCAACAAGAGCGAGATGGCGACCGGCTACTCGACGCTCTACGGCGACTCCGCCGGCGGGTTCGCGGTGATCAAGGACGTGCCCAAGACGCTCGTCTACGAGCTGTGCCGGTACCGCAACACGCAGGCCGTGCTCGAGGGCCTGCCCGGGCCGATCCCCGACAGCGTGCTGGACAAGCCGCCGTCGGCCGAGCTGCGGCCCGATCAGCGCGACGACCAGTCACTCCCGCCCTACGAGGAGCTCGACCCGGTGCTCGAGGGCTACGTCGAGCGCGACCGCACGGCGGCCGAACTGGTGGCCGAGGGCTTCGACCCGGCGGTGGTCGACCAGGTGGTGCGACTGGTCGACGGGGCCGAGTACAAGCGGCGCCAGAACCCTCCGGGTGTGCGCATCACCACGAAGGCCTTCGGCAAGGACCGCCGGATGCCGATCACGAACCGCTACCGCTCCTCCGCGCTCGAGGAGTCCGGTGGCGGCTGAGGACGAGGCCGCGGGCTGGCGTGGGATCGACGCGCTGGCCGAGCTGGTCGGGCACTACGGCTGGTTGGAGTGGCGGATCTTCGAGCTGACGGGCGCCTGGGCGGTGCGCCCGAGCGGGGAGGCCGAGGTCGCGGTGTGGTGCGCCGCGGCGGCGCGCCGCCACGCCGACCTGGCCACCCGCTGGGCCGAGCGTCTGCCCGTGCGGGCCGGCGTCGACGCCGGCGCCCTGGTCCGGGCGCCGTCCCCCGAGCTGGCCGGCGCCCTGGAGGGCCTCGACGGCCTGGCCGACACCGGGGTGGCGCTGGGCGTCCTGGTGGCCAGCCTGCTACCCCGACTGGGGGAGATCTACGGGTCCCACCTGGACACGGCCTCGCCGGTGCGCGAGGCCGGCCGTCGCCGAGGTCCTGGTGGAATCCCGCCGCGTGGCCCTCGGGGAGGCCCGGTCGGGCGTGTCCGTTGTGCGAAATCTGGGTGACGGGGCGCAACGTGCTGCGCGCGTGGCGAAAGAGGTGACGGATTTCGAACAGGTCTTCGATAAGTTCTGCGTTTTCCCTGCTGTACCGGCATCTTGACAGCTCCATTACACTGTCTCCGCAGCCGAGAAACGCCAGGAACGGGCGCCTGCTGCCTTAATCGAGCGCGAACACGGCCGGCGAATCTCCACGCCTTGGCCCTTTTGAAGGATAGAGGCGACCAACTTGGCGAAGGAACGAATCGAGCGCGACGACGAGGATCTCGTACGCCTCTATCTGACGGATATCGGCCAGTACCCACTCTTGACCAAGGACGACGAGGTCCGCCTGGCCCAGGCCATCGAGGCCGGTCGGGCCGCCGAGGGCGATGTCGCCAAGGCGCCGAAGGGCCTGACCACGGCCAAGAAGCGCGAGCTGCGCCGGGCCGTCATGGAAGGCGAGCAGGCCCAGCAGACCTTCGTGCAGTCGAACCTCCGGCTCGTCGTGTCGATCGCCAAGAAGTACCAGGCGTCGGGCCTGCCCCTGCTCGACCTGATCCAGGAGGGCAACCTCGGCCTGATGCACGCCGTCGAGAAGTTCGACTGGCGCAAGGGCTTCAAGTTCTCCACCTACGCCACGTGGTGGATCCGCCAGGCCATCACCCGGGGCATCGCCAACACCGGGCGCACGATCCGCCTGCCCGTCCACGCCGGCGACACGCTGGCCCGGGTGCAGAAGGCGCAGGCCCGTCTCGAGCTCAAGCTGGGCCGTCCGGCCACGCTGGCCGAGCTCGGCATCGAGGTCGAGATGCCCGAGGACAAGCTGGTCGAGGCCCTGCGTTTCCGGGCCGAGCCGCTGTCGCTCTCCGAGCCGCTCCGCGAGGACGGCGACGCCGAGCTGGGCGACGTGGTCGAGGACCGCTCCGCCGAGTCGCCCTTCGAGGTGGCGGCCGTCTCCTTGCTGCCCGACGAGATCGGCCGGCTGCTCTCACCGCTCGACGAGCGTGAGCGGGAGATCCTGCGCCTGCGCTTCGGGCTGGACCGGGGCGAGCCCCGGACGCTCGAGGAGGTCGGCGAGCACTTCAACCTCACCCGTGAGCGCATCCGTCAGATCGAGGCGCGGGCGATGTCCAAGCTTCGCCACCCGTCCTCGGACACCGGCGCCCGGGACCTGCTCACCGTCTGAGCGCCGGGTCGGCCGCCGGCGGCGTCAACACGCCGGCGGCGCTCGCATAGGATCGGCCCCATGAAGAAGCTGCTGATCCTCGCCATCCTGGTTGCCATCGGCGTCGTCGCCGCTCGTCGTCTGCGCGAGGCGTAAACGACGCCGGGCGGTCGGCCCGGGACCTTCATCCACGCACGGCGGAGTTCTACGCGGCGCGCGCGTGCCCGTCGGGCCGGCCAGGTGGCGGCCCTTGCACGCCGCGGCGCCACAGGATCAGCGCGGCACCGGCCACGGCGAGGCTGGTCGTCACCACCGGGGTGGTGCGACCGACGCGGTCGCGCAGCCGGATCGGCTTGGTGAAGTTGCGCATCTCCCAGCCGCGCTCGCGGGCCACCTTGGCCAGGGCGCGGTCGGGGTTCACCGCCACGGGACGGCCGACCGCCTCGAGCATCGGGAGATCGGTGGCCGAGTCCGAGTAGGCGCTGCTGGCCGACAGGTCGAGCCCGGTGCGCTCGGCCAGCTCGCGGATGGCGCACGCCTTCTCCTCGCCGTAGGCGTAGAAGGCCATGCGCCCGGTGTAGCGGCCCTACTCGTCCACCTCGCCGCGCGAGCAGATGGCGCCGTCCACGCCGAGCAGGTCGGCCAAGGGCAGCACGATCTCCTCGGGCGAGGCCGAGACCAGATAGACGCGGTGGCCGGCGGCCCGGTGCAGCTCCATCAGCTCGAGGGCCTCGGCGTACATGATCGGCTCGATCGTCTGCAGCATCGTCTCGCGGACGATCTGGCGCACCTGGGCCCGGTCCCAGCCCTTGGTGATGGCCAGCATGGACTCGCGCACCCGCACGAGGCGGTCCTCGTCGGCCCCGAAGTAGAGGTAGATGAGCTGCGACACGGCGGCCCGGGCCACCAGGCGCCGGTTGATGAGGCCGCCTTTCATGAAGGGCCGGCCGAAGGCGGCGATGGAGGCGCGGTCGATCACCGTCTTGTCGAGATCGAAGAAAGCCGCCTCCATATCCTCAATGGTACGGGTGGAGGGCACTCAGGCTTTAGCAACCGTGACGTTTGGCCGTCACCGGCGCGAACAAACGGGGCCCGTGAACTGGGCGCGTTCCGGGGGTTGCGGAAAGGTTGCTTATGTCCCGGCCGCGATGAAGGCGGCGTGCACGGCGTCCTCGGCCTCGGCCGTGACGAGCACCAGCACCTCGTCGCCGGACTGGAGCATGGTGTCGCCCCGGGGCACGACGAGGCGGTCGCCGCGGACCACGGCCACCACGACGGCGTCGCGGGGGAAGTCGAGATCGGCGATGGCGGTGTCGTTGGCCGGGGAGTCTTCGGCCAGCGTGATCTCGACCAGGTGGGCGGCGCCCCCCTGGAACTGCAGCAGGCGGACGAGCGCCCCCACCGAGACGGCCTCCTCGACCAGCGCGGTGAGCAGCTGGGGCGTCGAGACCGAGACGTCCACGCCCCAGCTCTCGTTGAACAGCCACTGGTTCTTCGGGTGGTTGACCCGAGCCACCACGCGGGGCACGGCGAACTCCTGCTTGGACAGGAGCGAGATGACGAGGTTGTCCTCGTCGTCACCGGTCGCCGCGACGACGACGTCGACCGTGGCCAAGCCCGGCCGCATCGAGCGAGGAGACCTCGCAGGCGTCGGCGGCGATCCAGGTGATGTCGAGGGTCGGCCGCAGGCGCTCGACGAGATCGGGATCCTGCTCGAGCACGAGCACGTCGTGCCCGCTGTGCTTGAGGTCGGCGGCGATGGCCGTGCCGACGCTGCCGGCGCCGGCGATGGCGACCCTCACGTGGCCCCGTCCTTGTGGTGGCCGACGGCGCCGGACAGGGTCCAGTCGAGCTCCTTGCGCGCGTCGTCGAGGACGGCGAGGTGCAGCACGTCGCCCTCCTGGCCGACGAGCTCGCGGGCGTCGAGGCGCGGGACCCCGGACCGGGTGACGGCGATGAGCGACGACGCGCCCGGGGACCTCGATGTCGCGGAGGGGCCGGCCGGCCCAGGCGTCGGGGAGCGAGCGGTCGAGGAGCGAGAGCCGCCCGCTGGCGTCGGACCAATCGCCCGTGGTCTCCTCGGGGAGCAAGCCGCCGCCGGACCTGGTCGATGGTCCACGTCACCGTGGCCACGGTCGGGATGCCGAGCCG
The DNA here is from genome assembly GCA_963726545.1 of uncultured Acidimicrobiaceae bacterium. GTDB lineage: Bacteria > Actinomycetota > Acidimicrobiia > Acidimicrobiales > RAAP-2 > Bog-473. Next base: position 141,611 of record CAVSCV010000005.1, read on the forward strand.
CTGGTAGATCTCGGCCCGGCGGGGGTCGTAGATGCGGGCCACCACATGGGGGATCTTGTAGGTCTCCCGGGCGATGCGCACGGTCAGGATGTTGGTGTTGTCACCGCTCGTGACGGCGGCCAGCGCACCGGCCTCGTCGGCCCCCGCCTTCTCGAGGTCGTCGCGGTCGAAGCCCGAGCCGACGATGCGGGGGCCGTCCCAGTCCTTCAGGCGGCGGAACGCCCTGGGCGACCGGTCGAGGACGGCGACCGAGTGGCCCTCCTTGCTCAGCAGGACGGCCAGGCCCGAGCCAACCCGGCCACACCCGACGACGATGACGTGCACGGGCCACAGTGCAACACGCCCGCCGAGGGTCGCGCAAAGGCAGTCCAGGTTGGGCACAGGATTGCTTCTACTCTGTGGCGGTGGCCACCCCGACGGCGTCGACCTCGTCGCCCGCGGACGACACCGAGGCGAGCGTACGGCCGGCAGCACCCCCGGCGCCACGATGCCGCTGCCCGGGCCGGCCGCGGCGGAGATCCCCGAGTCGCGCCGCTACCGGCTGAAGAATCGCCTGCTCGGCCCGCCGCTCGTCACCGAGCAGCTGGCCTCGGAGCGCCTGAGCCAAGCCGATCGCCCTCGGCGTCCTGTCGCCCGACTGCATTTCGTCTTCGGCCTACGGCACCGAGCAGATGCTGACCCAGCTGGTGCCCTACGTCGGCCTGGCCGCCTTCACGCTCGTGGTGCCGATCACCCTGGCCATCATCGGCGTCCTCTTCTTCGTCACCCTCTCGTACCTCGAGGTGATCCAGCTCTACACCAAGGCGGGCGGGTCCTACGTGGTGGCCCGGGACAACTTCGGTCCGACGGGTCGCCCAGATCGCCGCGGTGGCGCTGCTCATCGACTACACGGTGACCGTCGCCGTGCAGACCTCGGCCGGCACGGCCGCCCTGACCAGCGCGGTGCCCGAGCCTGGCCAACACCACCGCCACCGTCACGATCACGGTCGGCCGTCGTCCTCGTCCTGCTCTACGGCAACCTGCGCGGCATCCGCGAGGCGGGCAGGTTCTTCGCCGTCCCCACGTACTTCTTCATCTTCTCGCTGGCCTCGGTGATCATCGTCGGCTTCGTCAAGGAGGCTCTGGGCCAGCTGCACCAGATTCCGCTGCCTCCGTCGAACCAGGTGTTCGGCGGGAAGATCGGGACACCCGGCTCGGGCTGGCTCATGGGCCTCGCCTTCATCTCCCTGCTGCGCTCCTTCGCCAACGGCGGATCGTCGCTCACCGGCCTCGAGGCCATCTCCAACGGGGTGAGCAGCTTCCAGCGGCCCGAGGCGAAGAACGCCCGCCAGACCCTGGTCGTCATGAGCACCACGCTGGGGACCCTGGTCCTCGGCGTGACCCTGCTGGCCAAGTGGACCCACGCCGTCCCCTACCAGGTCGGCAGCCCCACGGTGGTGTCCCAGGAGGTCAAGGCGGTCTTCGGGACGAGCCCGGTCGGCCATGTCGGCTTCTACGTGGTGCAGCTGGCCACCATGCTGATCCTCTACACGGGCGGGAACACGAGCTTCAACGGCTTTCCCTACCTGGCCAGCTTCGTGGCCGGCGACGCCTTCCTGCCCCGCCAGCTGACCCGGCGCGGGCACCGCCTGGCCTTCTCCAACGGGATCCTGGTCCTGACCGGGGTGGCGCTGGCCCTCGTCCTCGTCTACCGGGCCTCGGTCAACGGGCTGGTCGCCCTCTACGCCATCGGCGTCTTCACCGGGTTCACCATGGCCGGCTCGGGCATGGTCAAACACCACCTCACGGCCCGCGAGGGCCACTGGCGACGCAGCGTCGCCATCAACGGCTTCTCGGCCTTCCTCTCCCTCACCGTCGTCCTGATCTTCGCGGTGGCCAAGTTCACCGAGGGCGCCTGGCTCATCGTGGTGGTCGGGCCGCTCCTCTATATCGGGCCTCATCCGGCTGCACCACCAGTACGTCGAGGAGGCCGAACTGCTCGAGACCGGCGTGGTCGAGGTGTCCGAGACCCCGATCCTGCGCCGCCATGTCGTGGTGGTGCTGGTGGACCGCCTCGACGCCGCCACGGCCCGGGCCCTCCAGTACGCCCGCACCCTGGCCCCCGACGACCTGCGGGCGGTGCACTTCGACATCGACACCAAGGCGGCCCGCGAGCTCGAGGAGGAGTGGGGACGGCTGGGCCTGTCGCGGCTGCCGCTCGACATCATCGAGTGCCCCGACCGGCGGCTGGGCCGGGCCGCGGTCGAGTTGGTGGCCGACGCCACGCTCGACGGCGACACCGAGTGCACGGTGCTCCTGCCCCGGCGGGCCTTCGCCCGGGGCTGGCAGCGCTTCCTGCACGACCGGACGGCCGACAAGATCGCCGCCGTCCTGGGGCAGGTGCCCCACGTGAGCGCCACCATCGTGCCCTTCAACGTGGCCAGCCACTACGGCGACCAGGTCCGTCGCTACGGCCGCTCGGTCCAGGAGCGGGCGCGCAGTGGTGAGTTCGACGATCAGGTCATCGACCCCGAGGGTCGCACCGGCCTCGACCGCCAGGGCCGACGCGACGGGCCGAAGCGGCCGGCCGCGCTGTTGGCGGCCGACCAGACGTTGGCGCAGCGGGCCGGGGCCACCACACCGATCGCCTCGGTGGTGCCGCCGCCAGCGGGTACGGATGGCCGGCCGGGTGAAGTCGGTCCGGGTGCAACCCCGGGCCGGGACGCAGAACCTCGAGTGCGTGCTGAGCGACGGCTCGGGCGGGCTGCTGCTCGTCTTCCAGGGCCGGCCCAAGATCGCGGGTATCGAGCCCGGGGCGCGGCTGGTGGCCGAGGGCATGGTCGGGGCGTGGGGCCGGCGGCCGGCCATGCTCAACCCCTCCTTCGAGCTGGTGCAGGGGGCGCCGGCCGACCCGGCCGAGGGTTGAGCGCGCGCCGGGCGCCTCGGACGCAGGAAAACCGAATGAAATTGCCCCTGGGGGCGCCCAGTCGCTAACGTCCCGACGGCCCGGAAACGGGTGCGCCGGGTCGGCGCGCTCCCCGACCGGACTTACGACATCGACCAACACGGTGCCGACCGGTGCCGCACCGGGGAGGACGGCGGCTCCGCCCTCTCCCCGCAGGACCTGAAGAAGAAGAAAGGGCACACCGGGAATGATCAATCTCCTCGCAGCCGACGGTGGCTATCAGGCCTTCCGACCTCGGCGGGACTGACAAGACCTGGCTCTACATCTGCCTGGCCGCCGGGATCGTCGGCATCGCCTCCGGTCTGCTGCTGGCGCGCAACGTCCTCGCGGCCGACCAGGGCACGTTGAAGATGAAGGAGATCGCCAAGGCGATCCAAGAGGGCGCCGAGGCGTTCCTGGCCCGCCAGTTCCGGGCCATCGTCATGATCATCATCCCGCTGGCCATCCTCATCTTCTTCACGGCCACCAAGGTGGTGAAGCCCGACGGAGGCGTCGCGCTCACCTTCCAGCAGGACGGCGCTGTACCGCGTCATCTGCTTCCTCTTCGGGGCCGCCTTCTCCGGCCTCACCGGCTTCATCGGCATGAGCATCGCCGTGCGGGGCAACGTCCGCACCGCCGCGGCCGCATCGAAGGGCGGCGGCATGGCCGACGCGCTCCGGGTGGCCTTCCGCACCGGCGCCGTCACCGGCATGCTCTGCGTGGGTCTCGGCCTGGCCGGCGCCACCGCCATCGTCCTGATCTTCCAGAACTCCGCCACTGCGGTCCTGATCGGGTTCGCCTTCGGCGCCTCGCTGCTCGCCCTCTTCATGCGAGTCGGCGGCGGCATCTTCACCAAGGCGGCCGACGTCGGCGCCGACCTGGTCGGCAAGGTGGAAGCGGGCATCCCCGAGGACGACCCACGCAACGCGGCGACCATCGCCGACAACGTGGGCGACAACGTGGGCGACTGCGCCGGCATGGCGGCCGACCTCTTCGAGTCCTACGAGATCACCATCATCTCGTCGTTGATCCTCGGCTACTCGGCCTTCCGGACCATCGGCCACAACCCCACGGCCGCCGTGCTCTATCCCCTCATCGTGCCGGCGATCGGCATTTTCGCCTCGGTGATCGGCATCGTGGTGGTGCGGTATCGCAACAACGACAAGACCGCACTCTCGGCCATCAACCGAGGCTTCTGGCTCTCCGCCGGGCTGACGGTGATCGGCGCCTTCCTGGTGGCGCAGTACTACGTGCACGACCTCAAGGTCTTCTACGCCGTGCTGACCGGGGTGGTCCTGTCCTTGGTGGCCAGTCAGATCACCGAGCAGTTCACCTCGACCGAACGCGGCCCGGTCAAGGAGATCGCGGCATCGGCTCGCACCGGTCCGGCGACCACGGTGCTCTCGGGCATCTACATCGGGCTCGAGTCGTCGGTGTGGGCCATCATCGCCATTGCCATCGCGATCGGCGTGGCCATCGGCCTGGGCGACGGCAACATCGAGCTGACCTTCTACTTGATCGCCCTCATCGGCATCGGCCTGCTGGCCACGGCCGGCATGGTGGTGTCCGAGGACAGCTTCGGTCCGGTCTCGGACAACGCGGCGGGCATCGCCGAGATGTCGGGTGAGTTCACCGGGGACGCCGAGCGGATCATGGTGAGCCTCGACGCCGTGGGCAACACGACCAAGGCCATCACCAAGGGTGTGGCCATCGGCTCGGCCGTCATCGCGTCGGTGGCTCTCTTCGCGTCGTTCATCGAGACGATCGGCCAACAGATCCCCAGCCTCCACGCGACGGGATCCAAGCTCTTCAGCGTGATCCAGATCAATGTGGCCAACCCGACCACGTTCATCGGGCTGCTGATCGGCGGCTCCATCGCCTTCCTCTTCTCGTCGCTGGCCATCCGGGCCGTGGGGCGCTCGGCCGGCACCGTCGTGCTCGAGGTGCGGCGGCAGTTCCGCGAGCACCCGGGGATCATGGACTACACCGAGAAGCCCGAGTACGGGCGGGTGATCAGCATCTGCACGGCGGCGGCCCAGCGCGAGTTGGCCACGCCGGCCCTGCTGGCCATCCTGACCCCGGTCATCGTGGGCTTCGGCATCAACTATCTGGCCCTCGGGGCCTTCTTGGCCGGCACCATCCTCACGGGGCAGCTGATGGCCAACACCCTGTCGAACTCCGGTGGCGCCTGGGACAACGCCGAAGAAGTACATCGAGGACGGCCACGAGGGCGGCAAGGGCTCGGAGGCCCACAAGGCCGCGGTCATCGGCGACACCGTGGGTGACCCCTTCAAGGACACGGCCGGTCCGGCGCTCAACCCGATGATCAAGGTCATGAACCTGGTGTCGCTGCTGATTCTCCCGGCCGTGATCACGTTGCGTCACAACACCGGTGCCCGCCTGGCCATCGCCGGGGTGTCGCTCGTCATCCTGTTGGCGGCGCTCGCCTTCTCGAAGCGGGCCGGCGAGGCCATGGACTCGGATGCGGGTGCGGGTGCCGACTCGATCACGGCCGCTGCGGCGCCGGTTGCCTCGGTCGATTGACCTGGTCAGAGACCCAGTAAGGCGTACATTGACGGGGTCGCCCCAATCGGGCGCTCTTGACAGGCGGGTGGGATGCCCGCACTCTGTGGCTCATCATGCCCTCTGATTTCCCGCTCCAACCCGCCCTCCACGGGGTGAGCCATGGGTAAGGCGCTCGTCATCGTCGAGTCGCCGGCCAAGGCGCGCACGATCGGCGGGATGCTCGGCCCCGACTTCATCGTCGAGTCCTCGGTCGGACACATCCGCGATCTGCCCCGCGGGGCGGACGAAGTGCCGGCCGCCTACAAGGGCGAGTCGTGGGCCCGTCTGGGCGTCGACGTCGACAACGGCTTCAAGCCGCTCTACGTCGTGTCGGCGCCGAAGAAGTCGGTGGTGGCCAACCTGAAGAAGCTCCTCAAGGGAGCCGACGAGCTCTACCTGGCCACGGACGAAGACCGCGAAGGCGAGTCGATCGCCTGGCACCTGTCCGAGGTGCTGTCGCCGACCGTCCCGGTGAAGCGGATGGTGTTCCACGAGATCACGCCGGCCGCGATCGCCCGCGCCGTCGACGAGTGGCGCGACCTCGACCGCCGCCTGGTCGACGCCCAGGAGGCGCGGCGCATCCTCGACCGCCTCTACGGCTACGAGGTCTCACCCGTGCTCTGGCGCAAGGTCATGCCCCGCCTGTCCGCCGGTCGGGTGCAGAGCGTGGCCACGCGGATGGTGGTCGAGCGCGAGCGGGCCCGCATGCGGTTCCGCTCCGCCACCTGGTGGGGCATCGACGGCACCTTCTCCAACGCGGACGCCCCGGCCGGCTTCGGCGCCGCCCTGGTCAGCCTGGGCGGGACGTCGATCGCGAGCGGGAAGGACTTCGACGAGCAGGGAGCCCCGACGGGCAAGAGCGAGGTCCGCATCCTCGGCGAAGAGGAGGCCACCTCGGTCTCGGGCGCGCTGGCGGGGCAGACCTTCACCGTGAGCTCGGTCACCGAGCGCCCCTTCCGGCGCTCACCGGCCCCGCCCTTCATGACCTCGACGCTGCAACAGGAGGCCGGGCGCAAGCTCCGCTTCAGCGCGCAGCGCGCCATGCAGGTGGCCCAACGCCTCTACGAGCAGGGCTACATCACCTACATGCGCACCGACTCGACCACGTTGTCGGACCAGGCGCTCACCGCGGCGCGCAGCCAGGCCCGAGAGATGTACGGGGACGCCTTCGTGCCCGACGCGCCGCGGCGCTACGAGCGCAAGGTCAAGAACGCGCAGGAGGCCCACGAGGCCATTCGTCCGTCCGGTGAGACGTTCCGCACCCCCAATCAGGTCGGGCGCGCCCTGTCGGGGGACGAGCTCCGGCTCTACGAGTTGATCTGGATGCGCACGGTGGCCTCGCAGATGAACGACGCCACCGGGACCAGCGCCCAGTTGCGCCTGGTGGCCGACGTGCCCTCGGGCCTGGCCGCAGGCCAGCAGGCCGAGTTCTCCGCCAGCGGCCGGGTGATCACCTTCGCCGGCTTCCTGCGTGCCTACCAGGAGGGTCGCGACGAGGACGATCCCGACACCGACAGCGCCGAGGAGATGGTGCTGCCCGCACTGCGCGAAGGCGACCGGGTCGACGGCACCGAGTTCGTCCCGGGCTCGCACACCACCCAGCCGCCGGCGCGCTACACCGAAGCCTCGTTGGTCAAGGCCATGGAGGAGCTCGGGGTGGGGCGACCCTCGACCTACGCCAGTGTCATCTCGACCATCCTCGACCGCGGGTACGTGTGGAAGAAGGGCACGGCACTCGTGCCCAGCTTCACCGCCTTCGCGGTGGTCGGGCTGCTCGAGCGCTACTTCACCAACCTGGTGGACTACGGGTTCACCGCGTCCATGGAGGACGACCTCGACGGGATCGCCTCGGGCAGCGGCGAGGCTCTGCCCTGGCTGACCCGCTTCTACTTCGGCAGCGGCGCGCCGGGGGCGATGGTCAGCGACGGCTCCGAGGTGGACACGCTCGGGCTGAAGGCCACGGTGGCGGCGCACCTGAGCGAGATCGACGCCCGCGAGATCAACTCCATCCCGCTCGGCCTGGGCAGCGACGGCGAGCCGATCGTGGCCCGGGTGGGCCGCTACGGGCCGTACCTGCAACGGGGTGAGGACCGGGCCTCGATCCCCGACGACCTCGCTCCCGACGAGCTGACCATCGAGCGGGCCGAGGAGATCCTGGCCGCGCCGTCCAACGACCGCGTGCTCGGCACCCACCCCGAGTCCGGTCTCGACGTGCAGGTGAAGGCGGGACGCTTCGGGCCCTACGTGCAGGTGGGCGAGCTCGTCGAGGGCGGAGAGAAGCCGCGCACGGCGTCGCTGTTCGCCGCCATGGACCCGGCCACGCTGACCTTCGAGCAGGCGCTCGAGTTGCTGCAGATTCCGCGCACCATCGGGACCGACGCCGAAACGGGCGAGGACGTCGTCGCGCACAACGGACGCTTCGGGCCCTACCTCAAGCGGGGCACCGACACACGGAGCCTGGCCAGTGAAGAGCAGTTGCTCACGGTCACCATGGACGAGGCACGGGCCCTCTTCGCGCAACCCAAGCAGCGGCGGGGCCGGGCGTCCGCCGCACCGCTGCGCGAGCTCGGCGCCGACCCGTCGACCAGCCTCCCCGTCGTGGTCAAGGAGGGACGCTTCGGCCCCTACGTGACCGACGGCACCACCAACGCCAGCCTGCGCAAGGGTGACGTGGTGGAGTCGATCGACATCGAGCGGGCCTCCGAGCTCCTGGCCGAGCGCCGCGCCGCCGGTCCGTCCACCCGCAAGAAGAAGTCGGCGGGCAAGAAGGCGCCGGCCAAGAAGAAGGCCACGGCCAAGAAGGCCACGGCGAAGAAGAGCGCGGCGAAGAAGACGACGGCCAAGAAGGCCACGGCCACCACCAAGGCGGGCGCGACGGCCGACGCGGCCGACTCGCCCAGCATGAAGGCACCACTGAGCGAACCCTTCTGAGATGCCGGCCCGAGGACGCTTCCTCGCGCTCGAGGGCATTGACGGATGCGGCAAGTCGACCCAGGCCTGGGCACTGGCCCAGGCGCTCGGCGCCCTGCTGACGCACGAGCCGGGGGCGACGTCGGTGGGCCAGGCCCTACGCCGGATACTGCTCGACCCGGACGGGCCTGCCCTGGCGCCGCGCACCGAGGCGCTGCTGATGGCGGCCGACCGGGCCGAACACGTGGCCGCCGTGGTGGAGCCCGCACTGGCCGCCGGCACCTGGGTGGTCAGCGATCGCTACTCGGGCTCGACCATCGCCTACCAGGGCTACGGCCGGGGACTGCCGGTCGACGAGCTGGAGGCCCTGGTGGCCTTCGCCGCGGGCGGCCTGGCCGTGGACCTCTCGATCCTGGTCGACGTCGAGGTCGACGTGGCGGCGGCGCGGCTGTCGGCGGCCGGCGACGGGGACCGTCTCGAACGCCTGGGGACCGATTTCGCGTCCCGAGTCCGCAAGGGGTTCCTGACCCAGGCCGTGGCCGACCCCGAACACTGGGTCGTGGTCGACGGCACGGAGGACGTGTCCGCGCTGACGGCGCATATCGTCGACGCCGTGCACGATCGACTCGGCGAACCGCCCGCCTCCGCCCGGTGAGCGAAGAACGTCCCGCCCCAGCCCTGTTCTCAGGCGTGATGGGCCAGGAAGAGGCGGTGGCTTCGCTGCGGGCCGCCGCCGCCAATCCGGTGCACGCCTATCTGTTCGTCGGCCCGTCGGGCAACGGGGGACTGGCGGCCGCTTCGGGCTTCGCCGCCGCGCTGCTCTGCCCGGACGGGGGCTGCGGGACCTGCGCGACCTGCCGGGCCGCCCTGGCCGGGACGGCGCCCGACCTCCATGTCGTGCGGCGCAGCGGTGCCTCGGTGAACAAGGAGATGATGCGCCAGGTGGTGAACCTGGCCCATCACCGCCCGCTGGTGGCGGCCCGCCAGGTGATCGTGGTGCACGACATGCACCTGGTGCAGGACCGGGCGCCGGTGCTGCTCAAGGCGCTCGAGGAGCCGCCGGGTGACACCGTGTTCGTCCTCCTGGCGGACGAGATGAACTCCGACCTGGTGACGATCGCCAGCCGCTGCGTCACGGTGCCCTTCCCGCAGGTCCCACGGGACGTGTTGCTGCGCTGGCTCGAGGGTGCCGGCGTCGCACCAGAGCTCGCTGCAGCAGTGACCGACAGCAGCGGGGGCAACCCGGAACGGGCCCGAATCATGGTGGAGGACTCCGACGTGGCGGCCCGGGTGGCGCTGTGGTCGTCGGTGCCCGACGCCCTGACCGGCTCGGGCACCACGGCGGCGTTGTTGGTGCGCCAAGTGATCGAGTCGGCCGACCGCGCCGTCGAACCCCTGCGGGTGGCGCACCAGCGCCAGCTCGAGACGCTGACCGAGGCGGCCAAAGAGATGGGGGAGCGCTCCCTGCCGGGCCGCAAGGAAATTACGGACCAATTCCAGCGCGAGGAGCGCCGCTTCCGGGTGGACGCCCTGCGGGCGGGGCTGGGCGTCCTGGCCCGGGCCTATCGGACCCAGCTCGCCAGGGTCGTGCGCGGGGGAGCCGTCGGCGTGGGTGATCCGGACGTGCGGTCCGCCGCGGCGGCCGTGGACCTCATCACGGAGGTCACCCAGGCCTTGCCCCGGAACCCCAACGAGGCCTTGCTGCTCCAGTCGCTCTTCGTCCGGCTGGCCGCCCTGGCCGCCTGAACGCACCCGTCGTCGGATGCGGGTGCGGCAAGGAGCAGGGCAGGTGGCCAGATGTCGAGGCGGTCGGGGCGATCTGACCCCTCGACGGCCTGACCTACACTGGCCCACCTGGTCAGACCAGGCGTCACCTCAGGTCGACGTCAGGTCTCCGGCCGGCCTGGGTAGCTCAGTCGGTAGAGCAGCGCACTCGTAATGCGCAGGTCGTCAGTTCGAATCTGACCTCAGGCTCCAGTTCAGCGGAATGTTCGCAACGCCATTCCATCGGCATCACAACCGAGGTCTGTCTCGCGCGCCTTCATCGACTCGGCGAAGGTCGCCGGCGAACGTCTTGCAGAGTGCAGGAAAGACGGCAGACCGGGCGGAACCAAATCCGAGTCGGCGATTCGTCAGGATCACTTCTGGCTGCGGTGACGCCGGGAGCGGGCCGATGCGGACCGTACGCCCAGGTTCGCACCGGCCCTGCTTCCGACTGCAACGGCCCCCCCGAGTGTTGCCGTTGCAGTGCTTGGATTATTCGCCTCGGCCGCCGCGATTGCAACGGTCCTGATACTTGGGGTGCAAGCGTTTGACCCATCCGGGAGACGGACCCTTCCCTAGCGAAGAGAAAGCGCCATTCGTGGCGGCTTCCACCCATTGAGATCGGGCGGTCAGCGCCGGCTCGGCAGCATCACCGAATTCGCTTGGTTTCGATTCCCAGAACCGACAGACACTTTCTCTCCGTATCTGGTGAGCGGCGGCGCTACGTTCAAGTCGCAGGTCACCGTGAGTGTGTCATGGCGGCGCCCCAATCGGCCGTGGCTGAGGTGGGCAAGCGTGGGAGGTCGGACCTCACCGCTGGTTCGCCTGGCGCGGCCCAGGTCTCATTGGTTCTGCAAAGGCGTTCTTCGACCTCGGCAAACATCACGTCCTTGATCGTTCCCATCAGAAAGTACGGGCTCTGAAACTCCTGGATGGACATCACCAAGAGATCCATGTCGCTGTCGGCCACGACGGTGGCTACCCGATCCCGACGGTAGAGCAAAGCCAGCTCCCCGAAGAATGAGCTCGGCCCAAGTCGGTCGAGCTCGACTCCGTGACACCATACGGTTGCTTCGCCGCTCATCACGATGAAGAATTCGTAGCCCGGTTGGCCACTCAGCGTAAGGACTCGTCCCGCTTCCACGTGGACGTCACTTGTCAGCGAATCGACCCGGGTCAATTGCCGTACGGAACAGGTCGAGAACAACGGAAACGACTTCAGTAGCCGAACCCGCGCCATATTGCTGTTTCGTCTGAACATTGGTCAGCGCTCCTCGGTGCTCCATTGGATGGGCCGTTCCCGATCCGGTGTCATCACCTTGAACGCGCAAGATCCAAGGACGGTCCAACCAGAATCCAAGAGCGAGCCGGAGACTGGATTGAGCGGCCAGGTCGCTCCACTTTGCCGGACCGGCTGCGGCCCAAGGGGTGAGAGTCCAGAGAACCTCCGCAGAGAGCCCCACCACGGCCCCGCCTGCTCTGGCGCCGAGGGCGTTGTCCGGGGCAGGCGGCGCATTGTGCCTGCTACCGCTATTGTTTTGCCTCTGGTCCGGGGCTGAGGAGCAGTGCACAACCGTGATCGCGTTCGGGATTTTGGGCCCGCTCCAAGTTGCCGGCGGAGCGGACGAGGTTCAAATCAAGGGTTTTCGCCGTCGTGCGCTGCTGGTACGGATGCTGGTATCAAGCAACCAGGTGGTCTCTGCTGACCTCCTTGCCGAGGATCTTTGGGACTCGAAGCCTCAACCCGGAACGCGTTCGACGCTGTCGAGCCACATTTCGCTCCTCCGCCGTGCGCTCGGACCCGATCGGATCGTCAGTCTTGGCGGCGGCTACTCGGTGGTGGTGGAGGAAGGCGAGCTTGATGTGTCCACATTTGAGCTGGCAGCGGGCTCCGGACAGGATGCGGTGCGCCGAGGAGATTGGCGCCGAGCTCAAGACGTTCTGCAGGGTGCCTTGGATCTTTGGCGTGGACCGGCGCTCCTCGATGTCGCTGGGTCGGCTTGGGCGACACCGGAAATCGTCCGGCTGGAGAATCTGCGACTGGCCGCGACGGAAGCCTGGCTCGATGCCCGGCTGGCACTCGGCGATTATGCGAACGTCGTCGCATTGAGTGAGGCAGCGGTATCCGAGCACCCACTCCGGGAGCGATTCTGGGCTCAGCTGATGGTGGCGCTCTATCGCTCCGGCCGTCAGGCTGAGGCGCTCCGCGCCTTCCAGCGCCTGCGGGACCACCTCGTCCACGAGGTTGGGATCGAGCCGTCTGCGGAGCTCATTGCGCTCGAGGAAGGAATTCTTCACCAAGAAGTCGAGCTGGACTGGCTTCCGGCGAGCGCAGAACACATGCATGGCGCTCTCTCGGTGCCTCCATCACCGACCCAAGCCGATCTGGATCTCCCTGTCGAGGTTTCGGAACTCGTCGGTCGAGACGATTTGCTTCTTGAGACCGTCGGAGCTCTTCGCGAGCATCGGATGGTGACGCTCTGGGGCGCCGGAGGAATCGGCAAATCGAGTCTGGCGATTCGGATCGCGCGCACGGGCTGCGAGTTCGATGACGGGGTCCGATTCCTCGATCTCTCGGTGTTGGACAGTGGCAGCCGTTTGGCGGAGGCGGCACTGACCACTCTCCATGCGACCGCAAGGGAAGGCGAGTCGAGCAGCGAGGCTGTCGTTCGATTCCTTCGCCCAGCCCGGCTCCTCCTGGTCCTGGACAACTGTGAGCAATTGGTAGCGGAGGTGCGTGACCTCGTCGTTTCCGTCCTGGAGGGTTGTCCATGGGTTCACGTACTGGCGACCTCCCGCGAGTTCCTGGCTCTCCGCGACGAATGCCGAATTGCCGTTCCTCCCCTCGAGCTCCCCGACAAGAACGACATGGACTTGGAACACCTGAAAGCCAATCCTTGCGTTCGCCTGTTCTGGAACCGTGCCCGGCTCGCAGACCGAACCTTTTCACTCGACGGTCAAAGTGCGAGCTCTATTGGAGAAATATGTCGTCGTATGAATGGCCTGCCCTTTGGCATTGAGCTCGCAGCTGCACGTCTCGATGTCGAATCGCTGAATGAGTTGGCATCGGCTACAACCGACCTCCTGCAGCGACTCGAGAATGAATTTGGCGATAGGCACCAGCCAAGCGTCCTGGGTTCAATCAGGTGGTCCTTTGACCTCCTCTCTGAGCTCGAGCGCAGAATGTTTCTCGCTCTGGCGGTGTTCGCTGGGTCTTTCAGCCGGGACATGGCGCTAAAAGTCGCTCAGACCGGAGCGGGCGGCGATCGCGCATTTGACCGGTTGGTGAGGGCGAGCATGGTAGTCCGCACGACGCAGGACTCCTCGCGGTTCCGCCTGTTTCGCCATGCCAGGGAATTCGCGTACGGCGTCATGAGCACGGACGAGTTGGAAGCCCTGCGTCGACGCCATGCCGCGCTGCTCGTCGAAAGAGCGCAGTGTTTCGCGCCGTTGGCTCAGACGGACGACGAAGAGCGCGCATCCGAAGTGCTCCTGGCGGACTTTCCCGACTCTCGACAGGCCGTCGAATATCTCTTGCAGCGTGGCTTTGTCGAGGAGGCGGCCACTCTTGTGATCGCAGTCTTCCAATTCTGTCTCCTCCACATGATCTCTGAGGTCTATGGATGGGCAGCAACGCTGGTGAACTCTCTTGACGAGAACTCTCCTTTGTTGGCGGAGATCTGTGGTGCAGCCGCCCTTGGACATTGGTACGAAGGCGACACCGAGCGAGCCATCGACCTTGGTGAACGAGCTCTTCGCTCAGTGGAATTTGCCAGGCAGCCCTTTGCGTTCTGGGCGCATCTCGCGCTCATCGACGCGTATGGCTACGCGGGGCGGGCAGCCGAGGGGTTCGATCATCTTCGGGACTTTGTGGCCGAAACCAGAGCCTCCGATGATCCGTACTGGCAGATTGCCGGCGTTTGCTTCGAAACGATCAGTTATTGGCTGTTTGACCAATCCAAGTCCGCCGCCGAACGGATCGACGAAGCAACGGCGCTCGCTCGACGGCTCAACAATCCGGACTGCACACAGCTCACGCTGTACTGCCTGGGTCAGCTCCTTTTGGATGAGGATCCGGAGGCAGCATCCGAAGCGTTCGAGAGAGCAGTTGACGCAACTCGAAGGGTTGGCAGTCGCTGGAATCTCAGTGTGAATTTGCTGGGTCTCGCGAAAGCACGTCGGAGATTGGAGGATTTCGGAGGGGCAGCGCGTGCGTTGCTCGAGGTGCTCGAGCTGCTCGGTGGTTCCGGTAACCGCTCGCAGCTGGCGGAGACCTTTCTCGAATCAGCCTTTGTGCTCGCTCGACAGGGAGACGTTGAGCTCGCCTATGTCGCCTATAGATGCAGGCTCGGCCTTCCAGAGATGACCAGGCCGCACAGCGATGCCAAGCACAATTTGGAATTCGGCCAGATGCTCGAGTCCGAGGTTGGTCCGGGCAGAGCGCGCCTGGCGGTCCGCGCCTCCGCAGTTTCGGAGCACGACATGATCATTCAGTGCCGGTCTGCACTCGAGAGCGCCGTCGCGACTCGACACTGGGAGCAAATCGACCAACCAAAGAGACTCGCTGATGTCGTTGTCGAATGCACTGATTTGGTCGCATCGACAGAATTGAATGTCGAGGTTGGCGACGAACGGTACCGGGAACTTCTCGGTGAGCACACCGACATCGTCAGGCGCCGATTGAGTCAGTTCAATGGGTCCGAGTTCGCCTTCACTGGAGATGGTTTCCTCCTCATGTTTGCGGATGTCGCTGACGCGTTGGGGTTCGCTCAAGGTTTGCAAGCGGAGCTCGACAAGGCCAACGCCAAGCATCCCGACACCCTTTTGCGTGTCCGCATCGGGATGGCACGTGGCGACGTGATCGAGAGTGACACTACCTACGTGGGTCAAACCGTTGTCCGAGCTGTGCGAATTTGCTCGGCTGCGGCGGCGGGTCAAGTCTTTGCGGGCGAGGACGTCACAGAAACCGTCATGGGGGGTTCGGCAGAGTTCGAATTCTTCGATACGGTCCCGCTGAAGGGATTCGGGATCAACGTGCCGCTCTACCGTGCCGTCGCGTGAGCGGCTGCCCGTCATGACAACGCCCTCGCCCACTCCCGCACGGACCGTGTTGATGACGGGAAAGGGTGGTGTCGGCAAGACGACACTCTCCGCGGCGACTGCGGTGAATGCCGCCGATCGTGGATCGCGGACGCTGCTTGTCTCT
Organism: uncultured Acidimicrobiaceae bacterium; assembly: GCA_963726545.1. Taxonomy (GTDB): domain Bacteria; phylum Actinomycetota; class Acidimicrobiia; order Acidimicrobiales; family RAAP-2; genus Bog-473. Next base: position 156,980 of record CAVSCV010000005.1, read on the forward strand.
ACGGACGCGGCCCATTCTTTGTCGGACGTACTTGGGATGAAGATCGGAGCAGATCCGACTCCGGTCGCCGACAACCTCGACGGAATGCAAATCGATTCGAGGCACGAGCTTCAAGAGTCGTGGTCGACGATCTCTCATTACCTGAAGCGCGTGCTGGGAATGGCCGAGATCGATCGATTGCAGTTGGATGAGCTCGTTGTCGTCCCAGGTCTGGACCAATTGGTTGCGTTGACGCGGCTTCGATCGCTCGCACTCAGCGGCAATTGGGAAGCGATCATCGTGGATTGTGCTCCGAGTGCCGACAGCCTCAGGCTGCTGAGCCTCCCTGAGGTCCTGCAGTGGTACTCGGATCGACTATTCGGTCGCGGGAGCACCTTTGGCAAGTGGGGGCGCCGTCGAATCGAGAGGTCGCTCTCTTTCCCACTTCCTGACGAGGCAGTGATGGATTCGATTGAAGAAATGAGCGGAGAACTCAGACAGCTCCGCACCGTTCTCAACTCAGAGACAACCACGGCTCGAGTGGTGCTTACCCCTGAGCGAGTCGTCATTTCTGAGGCTCAACGAACATTGGCGTATCTTGCCCTCTACGGACACACGGTCGACGCAGTGTTGGTCAACCGCGTACCAAGTGGTGCGGAGAAAATCCCGTTGCAGACCATCTCGGATCTGTTTGCAGGATTGCCGCTCCTCACCATGAGCCACCGGCCAGACGAGCCGATAGGACTCGTCCAACTTCGAGATCTGGGTTCGGAGTTGTTCCGAGATGTTGATCCGCTTGCGAAGTTGGTCGAGAGACCTGCGCTGGATATCGCTTCAGACGGACGCGAGACGGTGCTCCGGATTCTTGTTCCCGGTGCCAGCAGGGACGAACTCGACATTGAGATGGAGGTCGACGAGCTGATCATTTCGCTCGGTTCCCACCGCAGGACGGTGAAACTTCCTGACGGCCTCATCGGCCGGCCGGTTGATCGCGCTGGTCTGCGGGGCCAGTATTTAGAGATCGTGTTCGGAGAACTCACCAATGGCTGACAATCGGGAGGAGGCGATCTGGTCACTCCTGCGTGATCGGGCAGCGGACGACCCAATGGCGGCGGCTGGTGATTCATCGGCTTCGCGCACAAACCGGGACTCACTGGTGGCGCTGCTCGACGCCGCGCTGGGCGTGCTGTCTGCGACTCGGCATCTGGTCGAGGTTACCGAGGACGTCGTGCGCGAGCGGCGGGACCGTCTTGCCTCCGAATCCGAGCATGGTGCTCCTCGTGACGAGCAATCGTCGTCGGCCCAACGGAGAAAGATCGACTTGAGCTACTGACCTAAGTTCCTGTGAGCGGGGCCCAAAGATGTGGTGCAGGACGACACGGAAGGGTGGTGGGCCAACGTGATGGACGACCTGTTGACGCCGGAATGGATCAACGAGGTAGCGAACACGCAGGACACCGATGTGCGTGCTCATCGAGTGGCATTGACCTACTGGTGGTTTGCACGGACGCTTGACCGCGACATCAACGAGAATGAGAGCGTCTGGGCGCGTATTGACGCGCAGCGAGAGCTGTCCGTGAGCAACGCCAACTGGTTCAACTTCGCCACATGGGCGACGGTGACAGTCAATCGTGATCTCGCACTGCGCCGAACACCGTCGGGAGTGGACCGCCTTCTCCCAGGAATGCTCAGAAAGAGACTCACGCCGATGATGTTCAACTTGAGGGCCTCGGATGGCCAGCGGGTAACTCGCGCCTTGTCGTGGGGTCAACGTCTCGTATTCGTGAGCACGACCCTCATATTTCTGAGTCGTCTGCACCCGGAAAGGACTCCTGACCTCCAATCGAATCTGTCTGAAGACAAGGCACGAGAGTTGACCTTCGACCACGTGTTGCAGCTCGGGAGATGGGGAAATCTGGATTACTTAGACCGAGAACGGCATCTCAGAGTCGTATGGCAGGCATTCGGCCACTATGAGCAGGCGGCGGAGTTCTCCAAGCAAATCCGCGAGCTTCGACAGAGCGACCCCGGTAGCGGATCGCTTCAACGGTTGTACGCCCTTCGCTCACGGAGCATTCTCTACGCGAACCTGATGATCTCGGCTGTAGAGCAGGACATCCTTCACCAAGCAGTTGGCGAAACCATCAACCAGGTGCCCGAACTATTTACGACAAAGCTCACTGATGGGGCCACTCGGTGGGGTGAGCGGCTCGCCGGTGTACCTCGCCAGGTGACTGCGCTGGAAGCTCCGTTTCAAATGGAGCCTTTTACGAAGTCCGTTACTGAGGCGTGGGCTCGCTTCATGACGAGTCAAATCTTGGTCGTGATGCTCCCGAGCGAAACACTCAGGCTGGGTAAGGATGTACCGCCGAGGTCGGCAATTGCTCCACTGTTCCCGCCCGACCTGAATGACCTCAGTTCACTCCCCAAGGGACCGTCTGTGAGGTCCGGATCGATTGACGACGCCGCGTTGAACGAGAACGTCTTCAATCTTGTTGCGAGCTTCGACCGTTCCCTGGGTGATGGCCGAGGGTCGGCCGCACGAGACTGGCGTCGCTACGACGATCGCCTCAACTGGATTGTGAACATGATGCGGTCGCGCCAGCAGGATCAAAGTCTGTGGTGGTCTCCATACTCGGTCCAAGACCAGAAGCGGATCCTGGACGGTGAGCTACCCAAGAGCTTGGGCGATCCGAGCAGTCACGAAGTCGAGGCACCGGTCGGAGGACTGCCCTCCGTCCGAACCTACGTCGTTCGGAGGTAACCGAAGATGCGAACGCTCACCAAACCGCAAGATTCCTACTTCGACGGGCTCCGTAAAATTGGCGACGACCCATTGACGTCGGCACTCAATGCCCTGGGAACGCTCACCTGCGAAAATTGCGTTGACTATATGAAGTTGGTCTACGAACAAGGTCCCGACATTGACGAGAAGCTATTGGGGGACCGACTAGACCCGCAAAAAAGAGAGACCTATCTCAAGTGGTGGGACGTAACTCTTGCAATCGGCCGTTCGGTTCTCAGGAGTTCGTATGGAGGCGCGAATGAGGCCGCCGATGCCACGACGCAGAAGTTCAGCGAAGTGCTGCCGTCATTTCCGATCAACGAGTTGAACCAGACGCGGTCGCTGTTCCATCAGTACGGGACCGAAATCGGAAGCGCCCTTCTTTTGGCAGCACTGCCGCAGGCGTACGCAACCAGTTGGGGCGCGCGCGTCCTCGCTGCGACGGGCCATTTGCAGAACGACCAGCCGGGAGATCTCACGCGACGAATACGCGCGACGGCTCAATTCGTCACATTTGTGCTCGGCCCCAGTGGCTTCGTCGCGGAAGGGGATCCAAGCAACGGGGCTATCGAGAACGCGTGGGATCCGTGGTCGCCCGGCAAAGGGCAGGCATTCCGTTCTGTCATGGGCCTGCGGCTCCTTCACCAGGTCATCCGAACGATTCTGACCACACAGGAGAACGAAACGGCTAAGGAAGCGATCAAAGTCGCCCTTGGGCCGGAGAACTTGCCTCCGTATCAGCCCTTGAATCAAGAGGACCTGTTGGCGACCCAGCTTCTTTTCTGCATCACCGTATTCGAGGTGCTCGAGAAATTCGGATTGTCGTGGAGCACCGAAGACCAGCTGGCGTACCTGACGACCTGGAACCTGATCGGACGCCTGCTCGGGATCGACCCACTCAACGTCGCCGACTGGCCCGAACTGGACCCTGAATCGGTCGAGGGAGCGCGTCGGCTGCTCGAACTTCTCAGAATACGACAATGGAAGGCGGTACCGCCCTTCGTTGCAGAAACAACAGTAGTTCCCGACGCTCTGGGAGTCCCCCTCGACGACGTCTGGAACTCGCTGCGACCCGGTCGACGATTGACCAAGGCGCTCCTCGACGAACTCGCGAGTGCAATGGGGAATCATTTCAAGTCATGGCCTCTGGCCACGATGAGAGAACTTGCTCCCCATGTGGTGAGAGATCGTCTTGGACTCGGGGCCACTGGACTCTGCATGTCCCTGCTCGACAACTTGCCCAAGCGCAAAGCGACCATCGGTTGGTTCACGACAATTCGAATGCCGAACACCGTGAAAGCAACGACGATTCGATTCATGGCCAATACCGTCACTCGTGACGCGGTTATTTCGTATCTTCGCTCGACGAGCCCGCCGCCTTTTGTGCTTCCCGGCCTTGAGGATTGGACTGCGAGTCTTCCTGGAGTGGGTGAGACAGGGGGCACACCAGGTGGTCGGAATTGAGGTCGCGCGAATTCGTGCCCGGTGGTGCCCAAGATCAAGAGCGCTTTCGATCTGAGTTGGATCGTTTTCGGTGTGGTGTGACGAAACCACCGGCGTCGCCTGTTCCTGGCATGGACGACGGCGATGTGCGCGAGATCTCTTTCGCCCTGCGCTGCCGAAAGGCCCACCTCATGGCGATAGTCCTTCAATCGAGGTAGTCCGTTGGGTTTGCGCGTCGGCTCAGTAGCATTTCTGAATGAGCTTGGTTTTCGCCCTCCTCGCTGCGTTGTCGAACGCAACGAATGTGATCACCCAGCACGTGGCGAGCACCAGCGACCCCGACAAGTCGAAGGGTTGGCGCTTCGTCTGGTATCTCGTGAGCAATCCGCTGTGGCTCTTCGGCGGTGCCGCCCTGATCGGCGCGTTCGTTTTTCAGGCTCTCGCTCTTCACAATGGTTCGCTGTCGGTCGTCCAGACCCTCCTGATGACCGAGCTGGTGTTCTCCTTGGTGCTCCGCCGACTCTGGATTCGGCAGTCGGTGAGCCCTCAGGCCTGGACGGCCGCAGTGGTGACGTGTGCCGCCGTATCGGTGTTCATCGTGACCGCCGAGCCTCAGGGAGGCCACGCCGACGCAAATTCGAGAGCGTGGGCTGCGACCATCATTGCGTGTGCGGCTGCTGCGGGTGTGTTGGCCCTGCTCGGTTCTCGGGGGTCACCGAGCCGACGCGCCGCCTTGCTGGCCATTTCGTCATCCGTGGTCTGGGCGCTCGAGGCGACCTTCATCAAGACCATGACCGACACTCTGACCGAGGACGGAGTGGGAGGTGCCTTTCTTCGTTGGCCCGTCTATGCCGTCGCGGTTGGTGGGGTTGTCGGGACACTCCTGACCCAGGCAGCGCTCCACGTTGGACCCCTCCGGGTTTCTCAGCCGTTCCTGGTCATAGTGGACCCGCTGGTGAGCATCGCGCTCAGCGTCTATCTCTTCGGGGAGTACTTCACCTCGGACATCGGCGCCCTGGTCGTGGCATCGGCGTCCTTCGCGATTCTCTGTGCCGGCGTGGTGTGGCTGACGCGCGCAGCCCCCGCAACTGTGGAGCGCGACCTCTTGACCCTCCGATCCAGCTCTCCGAAGGTCAGGTGCGGGACACTCCGACCACCCTCCTCATCGCACGTGCGTTCGGCGAAACTCGACCCAACGGACTTCTCCCATGCGTGAAATCCAGCAACCAGAGACGGCGTTCTGGACCAGCTCGGTCTTGACGGTACGCCCGTCCATCTTCTAGCCAACCCACCTGCGCTCCACTGAGGTCTGGGAGTGCACTGAGCGCGTTCTCCGACCATGAGGCACACCATTGGTCAGAGGGGCGAACGCGACGTGATGCGGCAGTCGATCAAGGCGTCGCCAGGCGACGGTCGTGGCGTCGAACCTCAGCCGTGTGTGCCGACCGGTGTGTACTCGTAGACCGTCGTGGTGAGAATGCAAGACCCCGGCGCGATGACCTCCACCCGCAGGACGTGCGTGGAGGCATCGAAATCGACCCCCTCTGCTTCGAACGTTCCGGAACAGGTGCTCACTTGGGGGATCGATCCAAGGTCCTTCACCTTCCCCTTCACGCTCGTGCCGTGAAGTGTGGGCAGATCAATCTGCAGCAACGGTTTCTCGTTCGGAAACAGCTTTCGTGAGTCGTCATCGGAAGCGCAGATCAGCCTCGTCTGAGTCACGAAATCGCAGCCTTGGATGTCGTTCACTTTGTGATTGAGCTTGATGTACCCGGCAAGTCGAAGCGATCCGCCGTGACGAGGAGTGCTGTGATTGAGGAGGGGCGTGGGGTAGATCTGTAGATGGCTCATCGTCTCCCACTCGCCGGCGATCATCCATTGGCTGTCTGGAGAGATGGCGTCGAAGGAATTGTTGTACAGCTCACCTGGCGCAAGCGTGTGGAGGTACTCCAAGCTGTCACCGCCCGGGGTCGTGGCGAGGAACATCTTCGTCTTGCCCGAGCTCGGGCCTTGATAGGCATCGATCACGTATCCGTGTACCGAGTCAGGGTCTCCGATGTGGGTCCAACCCTGGGCCTTGAGGTTGCTCGGTACCGACTGGAGCCCTCTGTACAGCACAGTGGTGCCGTGAGGAGGTGCGAACACGGTTGCGACCCCCTCGCCGGCCGAAAGTGTGTTCTCGTCATAGCTCGCCATCTGAGTCCATCCAGCGATGCCACCTTTGGAACCCTGCGCGCTCTGACCGACGGTTGCCGACGCCTGAGTTCCCAAACCAGTGCCCCAGAAAACGGCCGTACAGGCAATCAGGAAAACGAGCCGGTCGATTGTGGAGGTCCTCGACTTGTGTCGCATGTGGTCGTCTTTGTCCTTTGTCGTAGGGCGTGTCGATGCGTCGGAAGCGTTCGACAGCTGCACGACAACCAAAGTAGTTGGAGGAGGCCGCTGTCACCGGCTTCGTGAACGGGGGCGTACAACGTCCACGACTGAGGATTCAGGACGCTCGTAGAACGGATTTGGGACTCACGCACAACCAATGACAATGGACGTATGCGACACCCGTTCGGTTTCCGTATCGGCATGACACGGAAACGGGATGTATCGCCCGATCGGGTGAACGTAAAACTTGAAGGCGATCGGGAGGCCGATGCCTGCGGCGTTGGCTGTCCACTTCGGCCTTTCCATGACGACCCCGACGATGGCTCTGCAGCGCGCTCGACCACGGGGCGGTCAGCTGCGGTCAACCGACGCCGTGTCTGAAGGCAATGCTCAACCGGGGGCCCGATCTCTTCACCTTCGGGACGCTGTGCTCGAAACGGCGCTGAGCCTGGCCACCCGTGACGAGAAGGTCGCCCTGACCGAGTCTGAATGAGCGCGACTTGCCACCTCCTTGCGGGCGTACCAAGAACGTGCGTGGTTCACCGAGCGAGACGAGGGCGACGATCGGATCGGCGACCTCGGGAGGTATGCGGTCGCGATGCCAAGCGACGCTGTCGGCGCCGTCGCGATAGAGGTTGAGCCCCACCGAATCGAACGACACGTCGTAGTGCTCAGATAGCGAGGTGCGAGCTTCCTCGAGCCACTGGTGTGAGACGGCATTCTGCTCGTCGGTCTTTCGCCACGAGGTCAGCCGAGGTTCGTCGACCACCCGGTCGTACATCCGTCGCCGCCTCTGGCTCCACTCGACCTGGCGGAGCAACTCCTCAAAGGCCTGGTCGGAGCCGGACATCCACCCGACGCAGTAGTCCACCCAGGAGTCTTGGTCGAGTTGGATTCGATCGAGGCCAGAGAAAGACTCGTCGACGACGGGTCTCTGGTCAGCCCACAACGACGGTTGCCATGAGACGGAGGGAGCGCTCGGTGGGCTTGCCACCCCCACAGTTGTACCCGGAAGGCCGGCTCAGTCGATCGAGAGCATCTACGAACGAGCTGTCCTCGACGCTACAGATGCCGTTCACCGAATACGTCACGGCTTCGGTGATTGCGGTCGAACACACCTTCTGGACCTCGAGATCAATGGTTGAGTCGTCGCTGTATTGGCCGGAGGTCTCATTGATGGAGGCGGTTCCGGTGCCGTCGGTCGTAACCGTGTAGGTCTCCTTGTCCGTGATCGCGGTCAAGCGGTAGCACCCGCTCGGATGCTCGCTGCCGGTCACGTTGAGGGTGAGGACAACGTCGTTCTCGCAGAAGTTCCTCCGACTGCGTCGATAGACCGCCAGCTCGGAGCAGAGCCCATTGTCGCGTCGAATCCAATAATGCTTGGGTCCTCGTGGATTCTCGTGTCGGAAAGGAGGGACCCCATGTAACTGACTGTGTCGCCGTTTCCGTCGTTGCAGGAGATGGAACCGAGCGAGGTGGCGTTCGACTCCGTGGTCGCATCGTCAGTCTGGTTTTGTTCGCACCCGTCGGTCACATCGCCGTTGACGTCGTAGTTCGCACCGAGGCAGGCCATCTGGAGGAGCGACGGATCTCCGTCGAGAGAAACCTCGTCAGATACCGATCCAAACGTACCGGTGACCTCGTGGGCTCCTACGGAGTCCACGGTGCACTGGGCCAGGTCGCACTCCCCGTCGGGCGAGATACTGAAGCCGGTGTCCGAGGTGACGTCTCCGAGGTCGTTGCCGAATTGGTCGAAGGCCTCCGCCGTGTAGGTCGCGGTGAACTGACCGGAGTATTGAGCTGTTGGGCTCTCGAGCCTTGGTGCGACGCTTGAAGGTCCGCTGAGTACGAGAGAGCTTGCTTGACCGGGACTGACGGCAATTTCGAGCGGAGGCCGTCAGAGGTGTCGTGGTCTTTCCGGTCTTGAACGAAGCGGGGAATTGATCCGTGGCCGCGGTGGTTGGAACGGAGACGTCTCGATAGGAGATCTTGAGTTTCTTCCCGGCCGCGCAGTTGATCTTGATCTTGATCACCCAAGGTCCGCTGCCGCTGACGCCAGACAAGACCGCGCTGCTGCAGGTCTTGGAGCCGATTGCTACATCGCCCGGGCTCCCCGCTTTGGTCGTCTGTGGCGCGGTCCAACCCGTCGGAACGGTCAGGAGCAGGGTGCCGGACGTCGCTGCTGCCGGAGCGACGTAGGTGAACTTCAAGGTCGCCGGGTTCGTTCCGGCTGCGATCGCCGCCGGACTGACCTTCATCGATCCTGGACCACCGCTTGCGCTGGCTATTCCTGAGAAGCCCAACACGCCGAAGGACACCAGACCTATTGGGAGCAGGGCCAGCACCGATCTGCTCACTGCTCCTGCCCTCCATCTCTGCGTGCGATCACGCCCTCCGTGAATGGCCCTTTTCCGTCGCCCGCCGTAGGTCATCGCCCCGCATTTCGTGCTGCTCCCCGGGATGCCGCCGATTACGCAACCCCACTTGTAAGTAACCTCATGCGCCTGATATTCACCTGAGTAGAGGAGAAAGCGACCCACGTTGCAACCTCAGGTCTACCTGGGCGTCACGTGGAACTGGAGAACCAGTTGACAGGGGGGTCAACGGTCGTTTACACCTACCGTCTGAAACGGCCGTGTCGTGCGCCGGGAGGCCGTGACCACCCAACTGCACGCACTGGCCAATTTCTTCGCCAACGAGTGGGAGGGATCTCGATGGGGTTCGAAAGTCTTGGGGGACGGAAGCGTGGAGGATCAGATTTGATCGGGAAGCATCATCAGGCTCCCGGCTCCAGGGGACGTGGCGCGCTGATGATGGCAGCCGCGCTGATCGCCGGCCTGTTGGCGTCCGTCGTTGGGCTGGCCGCTCCGGCGGGGGCAACCGGGTCGACCCCGCAGACCATCTCATTCGGCGCGCTGCCTGGCCACGTCTACGGCGACGCTCCGTTCACGGTCTCGGCCACTGCGTCATCAGGGCTAGCGGTCACCTTCTCGATCGTCAGCTCGACGGGTGCGTGTGACTCGAGCAGCACTAATGGCGCGACCATCACGGTCGACGGTGCCGGCACGTGCACCGTTCAGGCGGATCAGTCCGGCAACGCGACGTTTGCGGCTGCGCCCTCGGTCGATCAGTCCTTCACTGTGACGACCGGCGTCGTGCCGATATCCATCTCTAATCTCCCTGGAGCGAGTTCGGCCCTTGTCGGCGAGAGTTTTTCGCCGTCCTACAACTACGGAGGCGATGGCGCGCCGACAGTCACGTCGAGTTCGCCGTCGATCTGCTCGTCGTCGGACGACGGCACGGTCTTCTTCATTGCGACCGGGACCTGCAAGCTGGTCGCACACGCAACGGCCACCAACCGATATCAGGCCGCCACTGGGGCGACTCAGACCTTTACCGTCAGCGCCGTTACGACGCCAAAGTGCACTCGGTCTTGGGCGAAGGCGGTGAACGGTAACTGGTCCAACCCGAGTAACTGGGCTCCCGTGGGTGTGCCGACCAGCAGCGACAACGTCTGCATTGCGGCGAACACGGCCAACTACACCGTCACACTCGACGTCGGCGCGTCTCTGGCGTCCCTCAGCGTCGGGAGCACGGCCAAAACGGAAACACTCGATATCGCGAGCCAATCTCTTTCTGTCCAGGGCAACTTCGTGACGACCACCCATGGCGCCGTATTGATGGACACAAGTAGCGAATCGATTCTCGATCTCGAAGGAAATGTCTTCGACAACGCCGGATCGTTCGTTGTCAACTCGGGTGGTAGTTCTGCCCTCTTTGAGGACAATGGATCCATGTACAACCTCGGCACTTTCACGCTCAACGGGACACTCGATGCGTCCAGCACGACTTTCGTGAATGCCACGGGTGGTGCCATTCGGGCCGGGTCCGCGGGTTCTCTCGACCCCGGGCGTTTCGTACAGGCGGGCGGAACCAGTACGGGGAACCCGCTGTCTCCGAGCACCTTGGTCCTGGCCGGAGGAGGCGCGGCCTCGTTCTCGGCCATTGGCATGACGGTGCAGGGTGGACCACTCGAAGCCGGTCAGAGCATCGACATCCCGACCGGGAACGACGAGCTCACCCTGGCGAACGACTTGACCAGTGATGGCACCATCACCATGGAGACCGACGGCCCGAGCACGTCCTTCATCAACCTCAACGGGCACACCTTGACCAACGCGGGCACCTTCGACGTGAGCGCGGGCAGCGGTGGCTCGGCCGAGGTGTTCAACAACGGCACGATCGACAACACCGGGACGGTCCAGATCGCCGGCTCGTTCGCTCCTACCTCCACTTCTTTCACCAATGCCGCGGGCGGCTCGGTTGCCGTGACGGGCGTCGGATCACTGTCCACAGGGACCTATACGCAGGCGGGCGGAACCAGTACGGGGAACCCGCTGTCTCCGAGCACCTTGGTCCTGGCCGGAGGAGGCGCGGCCTCGTTCTCGGCCATTGGCATGACGGTGCAGGGTGGACCACTCGAAGCCGGTCAGAGCATCGACATCCCGACCGGGAACGACGAGCTCACCCTGGCGAACGACTTGACCAGTGATGGCACCATCACCATGGAGACCGACGGCCCGAGCACGTCCTTCATCAACCTCAACGGGCACACCTTGACCAACGCGGGCACCTTCGACGTGAGCGCGGGCAGCGGTGGCTCGGCCGAGGTGTTCAACAACGGCACGATCGACAACACCGGGACGGTCCAGATCGCCGGCTCGTTCGCTCCTACCTCCACTTCTTTCACCAATGCCGCGGGCGGCTCGGTTGCCGTGACGGGCGTCGGATCACTGTCCACAGGGACCTATACGCAGGCGGGCGGAACCAGTACGGGGAACCCGCTGTCTCCGAGCACCTTGGTCCTGGCCGGAGGAGGCGCGGCCTCGTTCTCGGCCATTGGCATGACGGTGCAGGGTGGACCACTCGAAGCCGGTCAGAGCATCGACATCCCGACCGGGAACGACGAGCTCACCCTGGCGAACGACTTGACCAGTGATGGCACCATCACCATGGAGACCGACGGCCCGAGCACGTCCTTCATCAACCTCAACGGGCACACCTTGACCAACGCGGGCACCTTCGACGTGAGCGCGGGCAGCGGTGGCTCGGCCGAGGTGTTCAACAACGGCACGATCGACAACACCGGGACGGTCCAGATCGCCGGCTCGTTCGCTCCTACCTCCACTTCTTTCACCAATGCCGCGGGCGGCTCGGTTGCCGTGACGGGCGTCGGATCACTGTCCACAGGGACCTATACGCAGGCGGGCGGAACCAGTACGGGGAACCCGCTGTCTCCGAGCACCTTGGTCCTGGCCGGAGGAGGCGCGGCCTCGTTCTCGGCCATTGGCATGACGGTGCAGGGTGGACCACTCGAAGCCGGTCAGAGCATCGACATCCCGACCGGGAACGACGAGCTCACCCTGGCGAACGACTTGACCAGTGATGGCACCATCACCATGGAGACCGACGGCCCGAGCACGTCCTTCATCAACCTCAACGGGCACACCTTGACCAACGCGGGCACCTTCGACGTGAGCGCGGGCAGCGGTGGCTCGGCCGAGGTGTTCAACAACGGCACGATCGACAACACCGGGACGGTCCAGGTAAACGGTCAACTGGACATCGCTTCTTCGGTCACGAATGGCGGCTCTTTCACCGTCGGGTCGGGTCAGACGGTGAACCCCGGGACCTATTCACAGACCAGCGGCGGGGTCACGAACTTTGTCCACGATGCCGCCGGGAACGTCGGCTCCTTCTCGAGCGGGTCGCTCAGCTTGGGCGGGTGCGTCGGCACCTCGGGTCCGAACCTGCCGACGGACACCGTGTTGAGCGTGATCACCAGCGCCACGGTGAGCGGACCAGTTCTCCTGCACTCGGTTCGGGTCGCAGATCTACAACGTCAACTATCCGACGAACGAGGTTCAGCTGGTCGCCACGAACGTGATGGCGACGATTCCTGCGTTCACCTCCGGTACCAGCGCGACCTTCAGCGCCGGCACCGCTGACTCGTTCACCGTTGTGGCGACGGGGTCGCCGAAGCCGGGCTTCAGCGAGACCGGACCGCTTCCATCGGGCGTGTCTTTGGTGGATAACGGCGACGGGACGGCCACGCTCGGCCGGGACGCCGGCGGCGGGTCCGGGTGGTGTCTATCCGCTCACACTGACCGCATCGAACGGGGCGGTCCCATCGGCGACGCAGTCGTTCACGCTGACCGTCCATGAGGCGCCAGCGGTCACCTCGAGTGCCAGCACGACCTTCATTGCCGGAAGTCCAGGCTCCTTCACCGTGACAAGCCACGGATTTCCGGTCTCGTCCTTGACGGCGAGCGGCACGCTGCCCTCTGGCGTGACCCTTGCTGACAATGGGAACGGAACGGCGACGTTCGCGGGCTCGCCCTCGACGTCCAGCCATGGCAGTTTCCCGATCACGATCACCGCCACGAGCGCGGGGTCACATGCCAGCCAGAGCTTCACACTGTTGGTCGACCGTCCACCGACCGCACAGATTTCCGCGTCGCCCTCTGAAACGACGACCGGTGCCCAGGTGGGATTCACGGTGACCGCGTCAGATCTCGACGGTGATGCACTGGACTACAGCGTCCAGTACGGCGACGGGTCTACGGCCAACGGAAGCTACGGGGGCACTCCGGTCAGCCTGCAGCACGCCTATGCCGAGGCCGGCCCCTACAGCGTCTCGGTTCAGGTCACGGATCCGGCCGGCGCGACCGCCCAGGCCACGACGTCGGTCTCGGTCGAACCCAGTCAGCCTCTGGTGGCCAACGCCGGTCCCAACGTGACGACCACTGCGAACGATCCGAACGGGGTGGTCCTCGACGGATCCGCTTCGACGCCGGCCTGCTGCATCCTCAGCTATCACTGGCACGTCTCGGGCGGTTCGGTCAGCGAGGACTTCGGGACCAAGGTGGTGAGCGACGTCACGTTCGCCACGCCGGGGACGTACACGGCCACGCTCACCGTCCAGACGGGCTCAGACTCGGACAGCGACACCACCACCATCACCGTGCAACCCCAGACCAGCAACTCGCCGACGGTGAACGTGACCGACGCTGCGACTTCCCAGCCGGTCTCCGGTGCCGATGTCGTGGTCATGAGCGCGGCAGGTCAAGAGGTCCAAGCGTCGACCAATGGCAGTGGTGCAGCGGCGCTGCAGGGCTTGGCCGACGGTGTCTACACCGCGTACGTCGTCACGTCGGGGTACGACCCGAACCAGGGCACGCTCACGGTCCACAACGGTCTCGGCTCAACCTCAATCGCCCTCACGGCCGGCGGCATCGCTACCACCTCCGTGACGTCGAGTCGGGTGACCAACCTGCAAACGCTCATCAATGACGGCATCGACCCGAACGACCCGAACAACAACAACATCTACCAGTTCTTCATCCATCTGGTCTTTGGCGGAACGCCGATCACCTTCAGTGGGTACGTGTCCCAGGGCGGCGGCTTCGTCGGCTCCGGCACGGGCTTCAGCGGCGGAGGCGGCGGTGGCGGAGGCGGCGGTGGCGGAGGCGAGATCTCCTGCAGTGGATTCAGCTGCAGCGGACCGTCCATCCCGGGCACGCAAGGAACGAGCTCTGGCTACACCCTGGTGACGCAGGTCCAATACGTCGGTAACACCCCAGAACTTCTGGAGCTGATCATTCCGGTCCAAGCGGAGTGGCTCAAGGAGTTCTACGACGTCTCCATGACCGTCACCAACCTCGGCTCGTCCGGCTTCACCCTCACCGGTGGATCAGCTCAGCTGCAATTGCCGGTGGCCCCGGATGGATCGAGCCCGCTGGCCCTGCCAGCGCTGTTCGGGCAAGCCCAGCCCGCCGCCCAGAGCGTGCCCGACATCCCCGGAGGCGGGACGGCCACGATCGACTGGTTGATTCGAGGTGACGAGGAAGGGGATTGGAACATCTCGGCGAGCTACAGCGCCACGCTCGATCCCGTTGGTCTCCCGGTCCAGATTCAGGCCGTCGACCCGAACCCGATTCATGTCTGGGGCCTCTCCGCGATCCAGCTTTCGGTGACGGCCGACCAGACGGCAGTGGCTCGCGAGCCCTACGCCGTCACCGTGTCGATCACCAACGTGACCGGTTCCGATCCGGGCGACTCCATACCTCTGTTCAACGTCGGGCTCCAATTCTTGACCGATGGGGCCGTGAACTTCGTCTATCAACCGAACCAGCAGATGAGTACCAGCGCGGCCAAGCTCGATCCGGGCCAGTCGCTCTCGCTCAGCGGCATCTTGTACCCCGACCTGTCCGGCAACCTCATCCCCAATCTGTCGTTCGTGACGGAGAAGGAGGCGAGCGGTGCCGTCGACAACACGGCGGTTATCAACGCGCAGCCCGACCAGGGAGCTCGTCTCACCGCGACCGCGAAGAGCAAGCCCGGCGGGGTCCAGTTGAAGTGGCAGGCCGTACCCGGGGCCACCGGGTACCAGATCTGGTCGACCGCAGCGTGGCCGGATCCCCTTCCGAGCAATCCCTTCCTGACCCTGACGCAGTTCAGCGGGTCACCATTGGCCACGGTGGGAGCGGTCACGAAGGACACCGTCACCGGACTGCCGGGGAACACGACCTCGGAGTACGCCGTCGTGCCGTTGGTCAACGGGACACCGGAGAACGTGGAGAATCAGTTGGTGCACGCCACCACGGGCACCTCACCGGTCACGATCACGAAGTTCAGCCCGAGTGCGGGTGCGCCCGGTGCAAAGGTCACCATCACCGGGACGGGACTTCTGAGCGCGACCTCGGTGACCTTCAACGGGGTCAAGGGCAAGGTGAGTTCCGACACCGCGACCAAGATCGTGGTGAAGGTGCCGGCGGGAGCCACGACCGGACCGATCACGGTGCAGACCGCCAAGGGTTCGGCCACCACGTCGACGTCCTTCACGGTGACCTGACGCCAGCCCGGGCCATCTGACGGTTGGCCCGCGGCCTGCACCGCACTCGGTCGTGAGACGGCGCACGAGCTGCGGAGCCAGGAAGGCGGCCGTGGGACAATCTGCCCATGCGTGAGTTCAGGGACAAGGTGGCCGTGGTGACCGGCGCGGCCAGCGGCATCGGGCTGGCCCTCACCGAGACCTTCGTGGCCGAGGGTATGCGGGTCGTGATGGCCGATATCGACGAGCCGGCGTTGACGCTCCACGCCCAACGGTTGGGGGAGTCAGTTCGGCCTGTGGTGACCGACGTGAGCGACCAGGGGTCGGTGGAACGGGCGGGCCGACTCGCCCTGGACAGCTTCGGCGCCCTCCACGTTGCGGTGAACAACGCCGGCATCGTGAACGGAGGGAACTCGTGGGAGCTGTCGCTCGACGAATGGCATCGCGTGCTCGACACGAATCTCTGGGGGGTCATCCACGGAGTCCGCGCCTTCGTCCCAATGATCCTCGCCACGGGTGAGGAAGGGCATGTCGTGAACACCTCTTCGATGGCGGCCGTCCTGGCGCTCCCGGGGATCGGGCCCTACACGGTGGCCAAGCATGGCGTGCTCGGTCTGAGCGACGTCCTGCGGGCCGAGCTGGAGGCGCTCGGCGCCCCGGTCGGGGTCAGCGTGGTCATGCCCGGCATGATCCGGACGGGGATGAATCCGGTCGGATCGGTCGAGCCCTCATCGGTCGCGGCCAATGTGCTCGACGCCATGCGGCGGGGACGGCCCTACGTCTTCACCGACGATCACAGCACCACGCAGGTCGAGGACCGCCTGCGGGCGATTTTGGCGGCGCGGGCCGACGTGCTGCCGTAGAGTGCACGGGAGATCTGATGGTCTCTTAGACCGAGACGTCGAGCGCACGCAGGGTCGCGACGAGCTCCCGTCGCAGGAGACCCGCCTGGGATCGATGGTGGAGTGGGCTGGCCCCGTCCGCGAGGAGTGTGCGCACGCGTGCGATGCCCCTGACGTCGACCGGCCCGTAGGTGTCGAGCCGGGCGGCGACCGCTTCGAGTTCGCCCAGCGCGAGCTGTATGCCCTCCCGGTCGATCGGTGCCTTCGTCCGGCGCGACCGTTGCGCCGCCGCGGCCACTGCCCGAACGTTGCCGGCCAAGCGCTGCCGTTGACTCGGTTGCGAGAGACGGGCCGCATGGAGCGCGAGCAGCATGTTGGATTCGGGCGAGCTTCCGGCCGCCAACTCCACGTCCAACCGCACGGTGCGCAGGCGAGCTCGGATCCGGTCCCGAAGGTGCACCGGCTTCAGCCCGAGCGCACTGTCCTCTTCGAGCAGCACGACCGCTGGTGCTCTCTGGGTCCCGCTGGTGCTTTCATCTGTCATGACCATCAAATTCAGTATGACGGTCATGCGATGACCAGTCAAGTCCCTTTACGAGTCACGGGGCGACTACACTGTGCAGGTGGCTCTTCCGTCCTGGGTCCCCGACATCGAAACGAAACCGGCTCCGATGCCGTTGCTGCTGGTCCAGTCCTTCGTGAATACCTACGAAGCGGATACGGGTGTGGATCTCCTGGCGGACCTGGACGTGGGACTTCCCTGGCTCAAGGAAGCAGGGCTTCTCGACAGCGAGTCGGTCACGAGTGGCGAGCTGGAGCAGACGCGCCGGGTGCGTGAAGCCCTGCGGGCCCTGCTGGTCCACAACGCCGGCGGTGAAATGCCGAGCGCCGCGCAGCTCGAGCCGTTGGCTTCGTTGGGAGCGGCGTCACGACTGCAGCCGATCGTGGGCGACGATGGCCTCGTCCACCTCGAGAGCGACGTGGGGGCCACCTCGGTTCGGTTGGCGCCTCTTCTGCTCATCGTCCGTGACGCGCAGCGTGACGGCAGCTGGCAGCGCCTGAAGGCCTGCCGCAACGACGAGTGTCGATGGGCCTTCTACGATCGCTCCCATGCCGGTCGCGGTGCCTGGTGCGACATGGCGTCGTGCGGCAACAAGATCAAGAACCGCAACCTGCGAGCGAGGCGCGCCTCTCCCGCGTGACCGGCCCGTAGGCCTGGCCGCTACGAACTGTGATCCGCTCGGGGGTAATCCCTCATGCGGTCGTAGATCGTCCGAAGTCGCGAGATCACAGGAGCACGCTCGAACCACCGGGGGCCATCGGGGTGCAAGTTCGTCGGCGCATGCCGGGCCACGTGCGCCGCGCTCTTGATCTCGTCCGAGCGCTCACCGCCTCGAACGGCCGCCTTCATCGCCGGGAGCGCGACCTCGAGATCCCACTCGATCTCGGTGCCGACTTCCTGCACGATGTCGCCGAATGCTGCATCGAAGTCCTGACCCTGGTTGAGGTTCATCGGCGGCACACCCCGGGACATCTTCTCCACTCGGGTGATCAACGGCCGGCGGACACCCATGTCTGTCCCGATTCGGGCCACCACGTCCGTCAGTTCCGGTGTGTCCGTGACGACGCTCAGCACCTCGGTGATCGCCGCTTCGCGGGTGGCGAGATGCCGGATCGTCGTCTTGGCCAGATCGCCATAGTCGGCCCGCTCGCTCACCGACGTTCCTTGCCGAGCCCGCAGTTGTGTAAAGAGGCGACGGAGCGCCAGGTCTTCTTCCTCGAGCAAGTCGAGTGCGTCTCCTCGGGTCACCGTTTCGGCCGACATGTGTGAGCCTCCTCGCATGGTCGCGTGCAATGAACGTCACAAAAATTGCTACCCCGGGCTCAGTGCACGGAAACCCCTTTCGCGGTCTCCGCTCGTTCCACCGTTTCCGCGCGGGTCTGGCTC
Organism: uncultured Acidimicrobiaceae bacterium; assembly: GCA_963726545.1. Lineage (GTDB taxonomy): Bacteria > Actinomycetota > Acidimicrobiia > Acidimicrobiales > RAAP-2 > Bog-473. The sequence goes on from CAVSCV010000005.1 coordinate 175,246, forward strand.
GAAGGACGCATGATCGGTCCCACGGCCGAGGCCATCACGGATGAATTCGGAACCTTCAACACGCCCTCGGGCGTGGCCAGGGTGACGTACGTGAGGCTGAGCGAGAGCACCGTGCCATGGAACTCGCCGCCGAGAGCTCCCGATCGGACCCGGATGTAGTTCCCGACGGTGAAGGGTCGGGCCGCGAGCAGGACGAGGCCCGCGAAGACGTTGCCCAGGCTCTGCTGCGCGGCAATGCCCAGGATGACGCCCAGAATGGCGCCACCGAGGAGCAGATGCCCGACGGGGTAATTGGTCAGGCCCAAGGCGAGGAGGAGCGCCACGAGGTAGCCCACCATCGTGGAGATCAATCTGATCGAGGTGGCTGCACCTCGGCCACCTCGTCGTTTGGCCATCTCGTCCAGCTCGTGTGCGGTCGCTCGGACGCACGGAACAGCCAGGAAGAGGAACACCAGCGGCGGCGCGATCTCCACCGCGTGACGCCACCCGGGGACGTCGACGCGCCAATCCTTCACGATGGATCCGATGACCAGAACGACCAGCGCACCGATGCCCGTCGTGATGGCCAGCCGAACGCGCGAACTGCGTACCCACGAGCCGACTTGGGCGGGACGCGCCGTCTTGAGGGTGTGGGCGGCGCTGTCTGGGGAACGAAACCGTCGCAGCGGTGGTGCTCCTTTCCGTCTGATCCGGCGCCCGACGGATGTGTCGGGGCCGGCGGTATGGCTCAGGCCGTGGGCTCCACGGCTCCAGATCGGACGCGGCGGAGTCGCCCCAGTCCCGAGCGGGTTCCGTGCGGTGTCCGGCGACCGGCGGCGACCGACAACAGACCGCCGAGCACGGCCAGATTCTTCAGGAATTGGATCTGTTGCTTGGCCCGGTCCTCGTCGTCGACCTCGTTCCAGAATCGGTGACCCGCGTAGGTGGTGGGCACGAGGGATCCGGCCAGGACGAGAGCCGCCAGACGGGGCAGCTTCCCAAGGGCCAGCAGGGTTCCGGCAGCCACCTGCATGACGCCGTTGGCCCGCACCAGGACCACTGGATCGTCGGGGACGAAATCGAAGGTCGAAGACAGCGGTCGCGTGACTGCTTCAGCCGCCTTGACCTTGCTCTCAGGATTGCGGATCGCGTCCAATCCACCATTGATGAAGATCGGAGCCAGCATGGAGCTGGCTGAACGACGTGGCGCTTGCATGGTCTGCACTTCTCTCCCTTTCCTCGTAGGAACGGCGCTGGTCCTGGCGCGACGAAAGGAGGGGCCCAGCCTTGGGCACCCTCCTTCCGCGGGTCTCAATTAGCGCTTGATCGCGTCCTTGACCTTCTCACCCGCCTGCTTGAGGTCCGCCACGGCGCGATCCTTCTTGCCTTCTGCCTCGAGCGACTTGTCGTCCTTCATCCGCCCGGCCAGATCCTTCGCCGCACCCTTGGCTGAGTCCTTCGCGTTCCGAACCTTGTCCTCGGCTGTCATGCAGCCTCCTTCATTGTCGGGAATTGAACCGATACCCGGAATGTCGCCCATCAAGCGAAGTCGAGGACACACGCATGATGCAGGGGACGAAGGGGTGCTCTGCCTTGGTCACCGTGCATTCATGTTTCGGGCGTCGTGACGGGGGTAGGCGATCTGTGGCGGCGATTTCTGGACGAACACGCGCGGCGCGGCCGCGTGACGTACGCCGAAGGAGGAAATCCGATGCCCCCACGAGCATGGAATGCCAAACGCGAGCGTCAATATGAACACATCAAAGACGGGCTCGAGGAGCGCGGCGACTCCGAAGAACTCGCCTCGGAGATCGCGGCGCGCACCGTGAACAAGGAACGAGCCCGCGCCGGCGAGAGTGAACAGGCCAGCTCGGCGTCCATTCATGACATCTCATCGGGGCGCCGCGGTGGGCTGCGTTCGCACAAGGGCGCCGGTGGCCGCACCAAGGCACAGCTCTACGAAGAAGCGCGCCGCAAGGGTGTCGACGGCCGCTCGAAGATGACGAAGGCAGAGCTCGAACGGGCCGTTGACCACTGAGCCCGCGGCCCGCCGATCCGTTGGCGCCGGCCGTGGTGCCCCAAAGGGTGAGAGACGAGGCGACTACCGGACGAGCGCCGCCAACGCGAGTCCGAACGGGGCGACGATCCAACCCCAGCGGACACCGGCGATGACCACCTCGCAGCGGTAGCCGTAGAGGACGGCCTGCTGTATTGGCTGGAATGAGGGCGCACTCAGGCCGCTGAGCACGGCCACCACGGCGAGCGCCGTCGAAGACCCCAAGGCAGCGATGCCGACGAGCGCCAGGTAGTACGCCACCCGGACGGCGCTGAGCCAGGTCCAGCGGCGCAGCCCGTGCTCGGTCCGGGCGACGGCCAGGTTGTGGGGATGGATGACCGACCCGGTGAAGAGGGCGGCGCCGGAGAAGGCGAGGAGCGGACCGGCCAGGGTGAGGACGTCGGAGCTCCACGCGGGAGCCGGCTCGATGGTCAGGAGCACGAGCCCGGCGAGCGACGCCAGGATCGGCGACTGGTCGACCCAGGACGTGGCCCGGCGCTGGCGGACGGGGGCGTCACGCCGCATCAGGTGGACGCACACGGCCGACCAGGCGGTGTTGATCACATTGGCCAGCACCGCGATCTGGGTGCCCGCCGCTCCGGCGAACGCGGCGGCGGCCGGGACCACCCAGAACCCGCTGTTCGGGCTGGCGGCCCAGGCTTCGAGCGCACCCTCGCCGGCGCTGCGTCGGCCCCGCGTCGCCTGTGAGCACAGGAACGTCACCCAGAGTCCGGCGGCCAGGCCGAGCGGGCCGAGCAGCTCCCCGACCGATGTCAGCCGCCAGACCGCGACCAGTGACAGCGTGGCCGAGGTGGCCAGGATCTGGGCCCGCAGGACCACCGGCCACACCCGCTGCACGGCCGGTCCGCCCTGGGCCGTGGCCCAGCCGAGGATCCCTCCCGCGATGAAGCAGATCAGGCTGAGCACGGCCAGCATTGTGCCTTGCTGGGGCTTTGCCTCCCGAAGGTGGCCGGCGCGGGTGGACGGTACAGTGCGCGGCATGCACACTCAGCCGATCCGTGAGGTGCTGGCGGAGGCGATTGTCGGGCGTCACTTGCTTACGCACCCCTTCTACCGCCGTTGGGAGGCCGGGACCCTGTCGGAGGGCGAGCTGGCCGCCTACGCGGAGCAATACCGGCACATCGAACGCGAGCTGCCGGTGACCCTCGAGGCCATCGCAACGGCCCTTCCCCGGGCCGGGCCCGCGACCTCGTCGAGGCCAACCTGGCCGATGAACTCGGCACGCCGGCGCCGCACACCGAGCTCTTCGAGTCCTTTGCCCGTGCCGCCGGCGCGGCGGACGACGTCCGGGCCACGCCGTCGACGGCCGCGTTGCTGGCGCTCGTGCGCACGGCGGCTGCGACCGATCCGGCCCTGGCGCTGGCCATGGTGGCCGCCTACGAGGTCCAGGCCTCGGAGATCGCGGCCTCCAAGTCTGACGGGTTGGTGCGGCACTACGGACTCGACGAGGAGGCCACCTCCTTCTGGGACGTCCACCGCACCCAGGAGACCGAGCATGCCGACTGGTCGGTCGAGGCGCTGGCCGAGTTGGGGGCTGACCCCGACATCGTGCAGGCCGCCGCGACCGTGTCGGCTGACTCCTGGTGGCTGTTCCTCAGCGAGCGTGAAGAGCTGGCCCCGCTCGGCGCAAGCTGCTGATCAGGCGTCGCCGACGAGTCGACCGCAGCGGCCGGCGGCGTCGGTAAACGCAGCCGCTCGCTCGCGGTAGTCGCTGAAGCGCCCGAAGCTCGGGGCAGCAGGAGACAGCAGCACGACGGCCTTGCCTTCGGTCGATCCCGGTGGTCGGTCGCCGCGTGCATTCGCCTCGGCCTCGAGGGCCCAGCGGTAGGCGGCGGCGACGGCCTCCTCGAGGCTGGGCGCGTCGATCACTTCGGCGGTTGGCGCCGCGGCGCGGACCGCGTCGCCGATGCGCGGCCCGTTGTCGGGCATGGTGACCACGAGCGTCGGCCGGGCGCGCCGCGCGACGGCCTGCCCGAGCGGCGCGTAGTCCACGCCGCGGTCGTGTCCGCCTACGAGGAGCGCCACCGGGACCTGGTCGAAGGCGTCCAGGGCGGCTTCGGTGGGCAGGACATTGGTCGACAGGCTGTCGTCGACGAACTCGACCGGACCGATGGTGCCGACCGAGCGGCACCGGCTCGGTAGCCCCGAGAACCCGACGGTCGCCTCGCGCAGTCTCGCATCGTCGTCGGCGCCCGGGATCTCGAGCGCCTGCAGGATCTGACGGGCCAGGGTGGCGTTGCGCGCGTTGTGGCGGCCTCGCAGGCCGAGCTCGTCGGACCACGACGGCGTCGCGGTCACCGTCGGCCTCGGTGATCCAGCGGACATGCGGACCCATGAGCGACGCCTCGGCGCGCAGCCGTTCGTCGGTTCCGTTGGCCAGGACCAGCTCGACGCCCGGCTTGGTGCAGAGCGAGAGCTTGTCGGCGTAGTAGCGCTCGACCGTCCCGTGCCAGTCGAGGTGGTCGGGGGCCAAGGAGGTCACGGCGACCACGCGTGAGGCCACGGGCAGGTCCGGGACCTGGAAGCTCGACGTCTCGATCACCCAGTAGTCCGGGTCCGGTTCGTCCGAGAGGTCCCAGGGCGGTCGCCCGATGTTGCCCCCCGCCTCGGCCCGCACTCCGAGGGCGCGCAGGAGGTGGACGGCCAGAACCGTCGTCGTGCTCTTGCCTTTGGTGCCGGTGACGCAGACCACCCGCTCGGGGTCGGCCTCGGCCATGAAGAGGCCCAGCCCGCCGCAGACCGCGATCCCCCCGGCCTCGAGCTCGGCCACTTCGGGCCGGTAGCGGCTGATCCCCGGGCTCTTCACCACGACCTCGCAGGCCATCAGCGCGTCGAGCCCGCCCCGGTCGGTGGCGAGCACCTCGATCCCGTCGAGGGTGGGCGCGCCGGGCTTGTCGTCCACCAGGACGGGGACGTGGCCCATGGCGCGGAGTCGGCGCAGGCTGGCTCCGCCCTCGACGCCGAGGCCCCAGACGCCGACCCGGCCCGACGCGTCAGCGAGCGCGGACCAGGAGATCGGCTGGCGCATAGCGATCGGGGATTCGGTGCGGGCCGCGTGGGTCGAGCAAGGCGTCGTCAGGACCGGCGGAGGGGATGGCGGCCTCGACATCCGTCCGCAGCCGCTGGACCAGCGCGGCCTCGGCGCGATCGTCGCGCCGGGCGGTGAGGCGGAGCGCGGCCCGGCACTCGTCCGCGTCACCCACGCACTCGAAGGGCTTGGTGTCCGCGTCGAGCCCGAGCAGCGAGCGAAAGCGCGGTTCGTTGTCCGGATTGTCCAGCGGCTCTGAGCCGCCGAAGACGGCGGTCAGCTCGAGAGCCGACATGAAGGGGGCGAGGATCAAGTCGATGAAGCAGCACTTGTCGCAGACGCCGCACCAGTGGTCGAGCCGCTGCGCGGGATCCTGGTGAAAGGCGCGGTTGCAGCTGCGGAAGGTGCCATGGAAGGCCGTCAGTGCGGCGAAGCGACGCCCGACCCAGAGTTCGGTCCGGGGCCGGAGGTAGGAGAAGACATCGAGGCCCGGCCCCAGGGTGGAGGCGACCTGGTCGCCGAGCTCGCGTTCGAACTCGTCACCCTTGGACCACTGGTGGTTCACCGGGCGCCCGTCGACCACCAGTGTGGGCACCGAGGCCGACCACTCGTTGGCCAGCACGACGGCGTCGCGCCCGTCCAGCACGGCCGCGACGATGGCGGCCGCCGTCACGATCGCGGTGACGGGAACGTGCCCGTTGCGGAATCCGAGCTCGGCCGAGCGGCGTACCTGGGGATCGATCCGGCGCCCGACGTGGCGCACCGGGAGGCCGGTGAGCGCCGCCGCGTCCTCAATGGCGGCGAAGCGCTGTCCGGGCGGGTGGACCACGCACAGCGCGGTGTCGGGATGGTCCCGGGCGATGGCGTCGACGGTGACGATGGAGTCGATGCCGCCGCCGAACGGGACGAGGGGCCGGCCCGGCGCCGGGTCATAGGCGACCGGCGCGCTGGGGCGGGCCTCGGGACCGACGATCTCGACGTGCTCGAGGTCGAGATCGTTGCGGTAGGCGAACTCTCCGAGCCCCTGCAGGTAGTAGCGGCGCAGGAAGGCACGCTCGGTCGCCGTGGTCGGGTGGGAGCCGAGGTCGATGACGGGTGCCGCCGAGGTCTTGTAGTAGGAGACACCGGCCAGCAGGAAGAGGAGTCGGGCGGCGGCGCCCAGCGCCGGACCTTCCCAGTCCCCGTCGGGTCCGAAGTCGAACGACTCGGTGAAGGTGTGGCCGGACGTCGAGTACGAGCACTCGACGATCCCGGCGACGGGGTCGATGACGAAGCCGTCGTAGCGGAATTGGTCGGGAGCTGACATCGGAAGAGGGTGCCCCGTCGAGGCCCGCACCATGCTACGGGCCGCCCGCCCCGCCGTCGGTCAGGCCAACAGGCGGGCGAACAGGGCGAAACGACCACAGGGACGGGCGGCCCGGTCGCTGAAGAGCGCCGGGTGGGTGGTGTCCACGGGCGCCCGGCTGATGGAAGCCGCCGGGACGCCCGCCCGGCGCAGCTGCTGCGCATTCGCCGCCACCAGGTCGACCAGCCAGTGACCCGGGCCGTCGGGGCAGGCCACCCCGGGGTCGAGCTCGTCGGCTCCCACGGCGTGGGCCAGCGCGTCACTGACGGCGTCGGTCACCTGGTAGCGCCCCGGGGCGACGGCCGGCCCGACGTAGGCCTGCACCCGCTCGGGCCGGGCCCCAAGGTCGGCCATGGCGTCGAGCGCGCACGACACGGCGCCTCCCGCGGTACCGCGCCAGCCGGCGTGCACCGCGGCCAGGACGCCGACGCTGGGATCGACGAGGGCGATGGGCACGCAGTCGGCCACCATGATGGCCACGGTCACCGCGGGCGATCGGGTCACGAGGATGTCGGTGTCCGCGAGGGCATCGTCCTCGCGGCGCGTGCCGCGCCCGGCCTCGTCGGTTCCGACGACCACCGCGGCCGTGCCGTGGACCTGACGGGCGTAGACCATGGTCTCGAGTTCGACGCCGAACGCCGTGGCGGCCCGGGTCCGGTTGATCTCCACGTGCTCGGGGTCGTCGCCCACGTGCAGGCCGAGGTTCAAGGAGTCGTAAGGGGCAGCGGAGACCCCGCCGTGCCTCGTCGTGACGGCCACCGCCACGCCGTGCTCGCCCGCGCCGGGCCAGGGCATCAAGAGCGGGGACTCGGGCATCGACCGAGGCTACGAGGCTTCGCTCTCGCCCCACATCGTCGTCGGCACGATGGAGAGCAGGGGACGCTCGGACCGAGCACCCGAGGAGCGACCCGTCTCCAGCTCGTTGAAGCCGTAGAGCTCCGCCTCGTCGCCCCGGGCCGACGGGCGGGGCACGGCGGAGCCGGCCACGGCGAGTGGTGCCGCGCCGAGCACGTCGGCGAGCGTCTGTCCCGCCTCGAGGGCGGCGAAGAGCTCGGCCAGCGACTCGAGCGAGAAGCCGCGATCCTGGAGGCGCAGAATGGCGGACACCCGGCCGATGTGATCGTCTCCGTAGAGGCCGGTACGGCCCCGCAGCTCAGGGTGCGGGAGCAGCCCGAGTGTCTGGAAGGACCGGATGCGCCGGGAGGTGGTGCCGGTGGTGGCGGCCAGCTGGTCGATGGTCAGGGTGGGGCCGGCCGGCATTTGACAAGTATGACATGAATCTATGTAACATCAAAAACTGTCGAATACGAACGAAAGCGAGGTGTCGCACATGCCGTTGAACCCGGATGCGGTGGGATCGACGTCGGACCCGGTCAAGAGGTCCTGGGATCACAAGGACACGCTGCTCTACGCCCTGGGCGTCGGAGCGGGAGCCACCGACCCGACCGGTTTCGAGCTCGACCTGACCACAGAGAACTCGGCTGGGGTGACCCAGCGGGTGCTGCCCACCTTCACCACCATCGTCGGCCAGGGCGCCGGGGGACGGACCTCCATCGGCGAGTACGACCCGGCCATGCTCGTCCACGCCGAGCAGTCGATCGTGCTGCACGGCGAGATTCCGACCGCGGGGTCGGTGTCGAACGTGACGACCGTGGCCGGCATGTACGACAAGGGCAAGGCGGGTCTCGTGGTGATGGAAACGGCGTCGCACTACGAGGACGGCAGCCCCGCCTTCACGACGCGCACGACGCTGTTCATCCGCGGTGAAGGTGGCTGGGGTGGCCCGCGCAATCCCGAGGGCGACACCGAGAGCGAACTGGCCTCGTTGCCGCTTCCGGCTCGCGAGCCTGACGAGGTCGTGACGTACACGACGCGTCCCGACCAGGCGTTGCTCTACCGCCTGAGCGGTGACCGCAACCCGCTCCACTCGGATCCGACGTTCGCCAAGCGGGCCGGCTTCGACAAGCCGATCCTGCACGGCCTGTGCACCTACGGCTTCACCGGCCGCGCTCTGCTGCACGCGGTGTGCGGCTCGGACCCGTCGCGCTTCGGCGCCATGCGGGCCCGCTTCTCCAAGCCGACCATGCCGGGCGACGCGCTCACGGTGTCGGTGTGGGACATCGGCGCGGAGGCCGAGGGCTTCTACCGCTTCCGGACCGAGACCCAGCCCGGTGAGACCGTCATCGACTCCGGACTGTTCCAGATCGCCTGAGCGAGCGGGCGAGCCCGCTCAACGCAATCCGAGCAACCGTTCCATCACCTCGACGCGCTGACGGAGCCGGTCGACCTCGGCCGCCAGCGAGCGGCCCTGTTCGATCTGGCGCCGCAGCCGCGAGGACCGCAGGGCGCGGTCGAGCACGGCGTCGAGGGGAACGAGCCGCTGGGGCCCGTGCGCGCCCAGCACCATGCGCGAGGGGATGTGCCCGGCTCGGTACCACGAGCGCAGGGTCGACCGGGCCACCCCCGCCGCCGCGGAGGCCTCTTCCAGAGTGAGCCACCCCTCCTCGGCGGGCTGGTCGGGCAGCTGCTCGAGGAGCTCGTCCCAGTCGACCTCGCCCGCGGGGTCTCCGTCGTCGGCCTGCTCGCCTGCCATGGTGGTTCACTCTACTATCTGACACCGTCTTGACAGGGTTCGTAGAATCGAAGCATGTTCGAACGATTCACCGATCGGGCCCGGCGGGCCATCGTCGTGGCCCAGGACGAAGCGCGTGAGCTGGGCCATCCCTTCATCCGGCCCGAACACCTCGCCCTCGGGCTGACCCGGAGCGAGGGGCTGGCCGGACAGGCCCTCGAAGAGTTCGGGGTGACCGACGCCGGCGTCCGCGAACGGCTGGTCGCCGCGCTGCCCCGCAGCGAGGCCCGGACCGGCGAGCGGCTGCCCTTCACGCCCGAGGCCAAGAAGGCGCTCGAGCTCTCGTTGCGCGAGGCGTTGCGCCTCAAGCACAGCTACATCGGGACGGAGCACCAGCTGCTGGGACTGCTCCGTCTCGACGAGCGCCTGGCCGCCGGCCTCTACCGCGTCGACGGCGAGAAGCTCCGCACCCGGGTCATCCAGCTGGCGGCCGGCCCGCAGGGGGAGCGGAACCGCCGCTCGCCTGCGTTGCACACCGCACTCGGCCGGGCCCAGGGCGAGGCGGGCGACGACCCGCTCACCACGGGCCAGCTGCTGGTGGCCATCGCGGCCGATCCCGACTCGCAGGGCGCCAAGATGCTCGATCGCGCCGGGGTCTCCCATGGCGCGCTGGCCGCCGCGCTCCGCGAGGTGCCGGTGCGCGACACGAGCGACGTCACCGGCACACCGCGCTGGTTCGAGATCAGGATCGGCGGGCGCTCGTCGACGGTCGAGGACGCGGAGTTGACCTCGTTGCTGTCCAAATACAGTCCCGAGCAGATCGGCCAGCTGTTGCGCCGAGGCATGGCCGCCCCGGAGCCGCCGGAGCCGGCGGCCGACTGAGCCCCGAGGGCTACGAGCGGCCGACTGAGCCCCGAGGACTACGAGCGGCACTCCGCGCACACGCCGAAGATCTCGACCGTGTGGGTCACGTCGCTGTAGCCCAGGGCCGTGGCCGTGGTCTCGGCCCACCGCTCCAGGTCGGGCAGTTCGACCTCGGTGCCCCGCCCGCAGTGCCGGCAGACCACGTGATGGTGGTGCTGCTCGGAATGGCAGCGCCGGTAGACGAGCTCACCGTCGGCCGTCTGCAGGGCGTCGAGCCGACCCTCGTCGGTGAGCAGCGCCAGGTGGCGGTAGACGGTGGTCAGCCCGACCGTTTCGCCCGAGGCGCGGAGCTCCGCGTGGATGTCCTGCGCCGAGCGGAAGTTGTCCGAGCCGGCCACGACGTTGAGCACCGCCTGTCCCTGCCGGGTCTGGCGCACGCGCTCAGCCATGGGTCAACTCTGCCAGGTCCGGCGGCACCGTCGGGTTCCTCCGGCGCCCGTTCAGCAGCGGCCCGGCGAGGCGGGCCACCACATAGAAGGCGAAACTGAGGGCGACGATGAGCACACTCGGCTTCACCGTCGGGAACTGGAAGCTCAGCAGGATCCCGCCGTCGGCGGCCACGACGGCCATCACGACGGAGAGCAGGGTGACGACGAAGGGACTCGAGCTCAGGCGCTGGGCCGCGGCGGCCGGCGTGATGGCCAGGCTGAGCACCAGGAGGGTGCCGACCACCTGGGCCGCCTCGGTCACGGTCACGGCGAGCACGTAGAGGAAGAGGATGCCCAGCAGGCCGGTGCGCACGCCGCGGGCGCGGGCCACGTCGGGGTCGACCGAGGCGAAGAGCAACGGCCGCCAGACGGCGATGAGCACGGCGGCCACGGCCACCGCGATGATGCCGAGCAGGACGATCTGCCCCGTGCTGATGCCGAAGATGTTGCCGAAGAGGATGTTCAGCGCCTCGCTGGCGTAGCCGTGGTAGTAGCCGAGCAGGAACACGCCGAGGCCGAGGCCGGCGGCCAGGATCACGCCGATGCTCGAGTCGCGCTCGGCCTGCTTCTGGCCCAGCGCGCCGATGAGGGTGGCCACGACCAGCGCGCCGATCAGGGCGCCGACCAATGCGTTGTTGGCCACGAGCAGGCCGGCCACGGCCCCGGTGAAGGCCAGCTCGCTCGTGCCGTGCACGGCGAACGCCATGGATCGAGTGATGACGAAAGGACCGAGGAGCCCGCAGCTGAGCGCGACCAGCGCCGCCGCCTCGAGCGCGTGCTGGGCGAAGCCGAACTGGAGGAAGTAGCCGATGCCCATCAGTGGCCGCCCCCACCCTCGTGGTGCGGGTGGTGGTGATGATGATGGTGGGCGTGGCCGTGCGGCTCGGTGGCCAGCGCGTCCTCGGCGCTCACCACCAGGTAGCGGTCGCGCACCTTCACCACGTCGACCTCAATCCCGTAGAGGTCGGTGAGGCGCTCGCTGGTCAGGATCTCGCTGGGGGTGCCCGCGGCCCAGCGCCCGTTGACCAGGTAGAGGATGCGGTCGACGTAGGGCAGGACGGGGTTCACCTCGTGGGTCACGAAGACGACGGGCGTGGCGGCACGCTGGCGGTGCTCGTCGATGAGTCGGGTCACGGTGCGCTGACTGGCCAGGTCGAGGGCGAGGAGGGGCTCGTCGCACAGCAGCACGGTCGGGTCACCCAGGAGGGCCTGGGCGATGCGCAGGCGCTGCTGCTCGCCGCCCGAGAGGGTGCCGACCGGCGCCTGCGCGTAGGCGCTCGCCCCCACCGCCTCGATGAGCGCGTCCACCCGGGCCCGGGTGGCCCGGTTGCTGCGCAGCGGCACGCCCCAGCGCCCGCCGTCCGCCCCGAAGCGGACCAGGTCGCGGCCGCGGATGGGCAGGCCCTGCTCGAAGGCGCGCTGCTGGGGCACGTAGCCCAGCTCGGGGTCGCCTCTTCTCGGTGGGCGCCCGTGCACGCGCACGGTCCCCGCCGACAGCGGCACCAGGCCGAGGAGCACCTTGAGCAACGTCGTCTTGCCGGTGCCGTTCGGCCCGAGCACGGCGAGGAACTCGCCCGGCCCGACGTCGAGGTCGAGGCCCGACCACAGCGTGCGCCCACCGAGCTGCACCGCGGCGTCGCGCAGCTCGATGGGCGGGGTCGCCGGGGCGTTGGTGTTCGCCTTCGTGACGTCGTCGCCCGGCGTCACGGGCCGCGGCTGTGCTCGAGCGCGTGCAAGAGCGCGGTGAGCTGGCGCTGCTGCCACTGCTGGTAGGTGGTGACACCGGCCGGCATCGTCTCGGAGACGCCGACGACGGGGATGCCGTGCTGGCGGGCCAGGGCGCGTATCTGGGTCGTCACCGGCGTCACCGTCTGCGAGTTGTAGAGCAGCACGTTCACGTCGTGGTCGGTGAAGAGCTGCTGCATGGCGACCGTGTCGGCCGGGCCGGGGTCGACGCCGTCCTCGATGGCCCGGGCAAACCCGGGCGGCGTCCGCACGACGAGACCGGCCACGGCCAGCGCGTAGCCCGGCACGCGCTCGGTGTAGGCCACGCCGACCCCGTGGAAGTGCGTCTTGATGGTGGCCAGCGTCGCGTTCAGCGGGGCGAGCGAGGCGTCGAAGGTGGCCAGGTTGGCCTTGAAGGTGGCGGCGTCGGCCGGGGCCGCCTTGGTCAGGGCGGCGGCGATGGCGGCGGCGACCGCGGGCACCTTGGGGATGTCGTACCAGAGGTGCGGGTTGGGATCGCTGCCCGTCACGTGGAGCACGGTGGCCGCCGTGACCACGGTGCGGTGCCCGGCGTCGGCGCCGAGTAGCGAGCGCATCCACGTGTCGTAGCCCGCACCGTTCTCGACCACGACCTGGGCCCGGGCCAGGTCGGCAGCGTCCCGGGCGTCGGTCTCGAAGAGGTGGGGATCGGCGTTGGGGTTGGTGATGAGCGAGGTGACGGCGACGTCGCGCCCGCCGATCTGGGCGGTGATGTTGCCCCAGAAGTTCTCGGCCGCCACCACCCGTACGGGGGCCGCGGCGGCCGCCGCGACCGGCGGGGCCAGGGCCACCGGGAGCGTCGCCCCCAGGGTGAGGCCGGCCAGGAGTGCGATGGCGTCGAGGGCCGCCCTCTGCTTCGGGATCATCACAACCATAACCGTAATCATTTCGGATAACGGAATGCAAGCCCCCTGAACAGGGAAAACCGGATGCCGCGTGTCAGCCCCCGAAGAGGAGGGAGTAGTCGGCGCCCCGGCGCAGGTGGTGGCCGCCGTCGACGCTGATCGTCTCACCGGTGACCCAGGAGGACTCGGGCCCGATGAGGTAGCGCACGGCCGCCGCCACGTCCTCGACCGTGCCGACGCGGCTGAGCGGCATCTGCGAGAGGTAGTGGTCGAGGAGCGGGCCCCCGGCGGTAATGAAGCTCATGAGCTCGTCGTCGATGATGCCGGGCGCCACCGCGTTGACCCGGATGCCCAGCGGCCCCAGCTCCTCGCCGGCCGTCTTGGCCAGGAAGATGATGCCGGCCTTGGCGATGCCGTAGGCCCAGAGGAACTGGTGCGGGAAGCGTCCCGCCCCCGACGACATGAGCACGATGGCGCCGGGTCCCCCCTGGGCCTGCATGGCCAGGCCGCCCTGCTTCACGCAGATGGTCGAGCCCACCAGGTTGAGGTCGACCGTGCTGCGCACCGCGTCCATCTCCGCGGTGAGGATGGAGCCGATGTGCGTCGAGCCGCCGGCGCAGGCGAAGAGCCCGTCGATGCGCCCGGTCTCCTGCTGGGCCAGCGCCACCGCGGCGGCCACCTGCTCCTCGACGGTGACGTCGGCCACGATGTGGCGCACCGTCGTGCCGCCTGCGCCGCTGCCGCGGATCCGCGCCGCGGCGTCGATCAGCTTCTGCTCGGTGCGCCCGCAGATGGTGATGTGCGCGCCGTCCGAGGCCAGCCGCTCCGCCGTCCCCAGCCCGATGCCGCTGCCGCCGCCGGTGACCAGAATGGAGTGGCCGGCGATGCCGGTCCCGTCCGTCTGCGCCATCAGCCGGCCGCGCCCAGCGGGGCCGACGGGGTGAACTCGACCGGCATCGCCTCGAAGCCCGAGATGAAGTTGGCCGGCCGGCGCGGCAGTGCGCCGCGCTCGACGGCCAGGTGGAGGTCGGGCATACGGGCCAGGAGGCGCTCGAACATGACCTTGAGCTCCAGGCGGGCCAGCTGGTTGCCCAGGCAGAAGTGGGCGCCGAAGCCGAAGGCCACGTGGGGGTTGGGGCTGCGGGTGATGTCGAAGCGGTCGGCCTCGTCGAAGACGGCCTCGTCGCGGTTGGCCGAGGGGTAGAGGAGGAGCAGCTCCTGGCCCTCGCGGATGGTGGCGTCGCCCAGCTCGACGTCGCGGGTGGCCGTGCGGGCCATGTTCTTGATCGGCGACACCCAGCGCAGCATCTCTTCGACCGCGCCGGGCAGCAGGCCCTCGGGGTCGGCGGCCAGGCGGGCCAGCTGCTCGGGCCGGGCCAGTAGTTCCTCCAGGCCGCCGCTGATGACGTGGCGCGTCGTCTCGTCCCCGCCGATCAGGATGAGCAGCGTCTCGTGGACGAGCGAGGCCTCGTCGAGCGAGTCGCCGTCGATCTCGGCCTGGCAGAGCACGCCGACGAGGTCGGCCGTGCTCCCCGTCGCCTTGCGGTCGGCCAGGACGGGGTTGATGTACGCGGTGTAGCCCTCGAAGGCGTGCATGGCCCCGACCATGGCCTCGGGGTCGGGCGAGCCCTGGGCCTTGAGCATCACGTCGGACCACTCGAGCAGCTCGGCCCGGTCGGCCGGGGCGACGCCGAGCATGTCGCCGATCACCGCGATGGGCAGCGGCGCCGCGATGTCGGCCACGAAGTCGCACTGCCCCCGCTCGCAGACCAGGTCGAGGATGGCGTCGCACGACACCCGGACCTGCTCCTCCATCTCGCGGACCCGCTTGGGGGTGAAGCCCTCGGAGACCAGGCGGCGCCGCCGCACGTGCTCGGGGGCGTCGAAGTCGATCATCATCGGCAGCGGCGGGTACTTGGGCCGGATGCCCTGGGCGCTCGAGAAGCCCTCGGTGTCGACCGAGGCCGCCTTGACGGCGGCGTAGCTGGCGGCGGCCCACAGGTCGTTGGCCTCGTCGTAGTAGACGGGTGCGTGGGCCCGCATCCAGGCGTAGGCGTCGTGGGGCTCGCGCCCGTAGAAGGCGCCGTCCATGAGGTCGATACCGAGCGAAGCCGGGGCGGTGGTGGTCACGGCGGAGACGATATCCCCGGGTGGGTAGGGTTGACCCATGGCAGACCAGGCGACCTTCACCGACGTCGCCATGGAGTTCATGCCCGGGCTCTATTCGGCGGCCCTGCGCATGACGCGCAACGCGGCCGACGCCGAGGACCTGGTGCAGGAGACCTATCTCAAGGCCTACCGCTCCTATGGCTCCTTCACCGAGGGGACCAACCTGCGGGCCTGGCTCTACCGGATCCTCACCAACACCTACATCAACTCGTACCGGGCGGCCCAGCGCCGCCCCGAGACGACCGACGTCGAGGACGTCGAGGACCTCTACCTCTACAAGCGGCTGGCCGGCTCGGGCGGGCCCGAGCAGGGGCGCTCGGCCGAGGACGAGGCGCTCGACCGCTTCACCGACGAGGACGTCAAGACCGCGCTCGAGGCGCTGCCCGAGGCGTTCCGCATGGCCGTGCTCCTGGCCGACGTCGAGGGATTCAGCTACAAGGAGATCTCCGAGATCACCGAGGTGCCCATCGGCACGGTCATGAGCCGGATCCACCGGGGAAGAAGAGCGCTCCAGAAGGCGTTGCACGATGTGGCGGAGGCGCGCGGCCTCGTGGGCAGCGTGCCGGGTGGGACGAGAGAGTGACCGGGAACATGGGCAAAAGCGAGGACACGTCGGGCCTGTTCGGCCCGACCCTGAACTGCGAAGAGGCCGTCCACGAGCTCTACGTGTATCTCGACGGCGAGCTGACCGAGGAGCGGCGCGAGGAGATCCGGGTCCACCTCGACTACTGCGGGCCCTGCGGCGGTGCGGCCGAATTCGAGGCGGAGCTGCGCCGGGTCATCGCCAACCGGTGCAAGGACCGCGTGCCCCAGACCTTGATCGAGCGGGTGGCCGCGGCGATCGACGAGGAAAGCCGGCAGCACGACGGCAAGCACTGAGCTCTCGCCGGCGGTCCCCGTCCCGGACCCGCCGGCCGTTCCCGCCCTGGTGGACTGGACCTTGGCCCAGCGGGTGGCGGCGGGCGCCCTGATCCTCAAGCCGGCCCCGGCCACCTACCGCTCCTCCGCCCTCCAGGGGCAATTCGACGACCTGACCGCACGGGCCGAGACGCTGGTGAGCGAGGCCACGGGCCTGCATTCACGGCACGGCTCGGCCCGGGCCAAGGTGACCGATCGGCCCGGCTGGGCCGCCGCCAACGTGCGCTCCATGCAGCGCCTGGTCGGCCCGGCCCTGCTCGAGCTCCAAGAGGCCCGCGGCGCCAAGCTGGCCGGGCCCTCGCTCGTGGTGGGCCGCACCATGGCCGGGACCCAGCTCGGGCTGATGCTGGCCTACATGGCCACCCGGGTGCTCGGCCAGTACGACCTGCTGATCAACGACGAGACACCCGAGGATCAGGACCTCGTCTCCTACGTCGGGCCGAACATCGTGGCCGTCGAGGAGCAGTACGACTTCGCACCCAACCAGTTCCGGCTCTGGCTGGCCCTGCACGAGGTGACGCACCGCATGCAGTTCACCGCGGTGCCCTGGCTGCGCGACCACTTCGTCAGCCAGATCACCGAGCTGCTCGGCCCGCTCTCGGGCGACCCGTCCAACTTCGCCGAGATGCTCAAGCGGGTGACCACCGAGCTGCGGGCCGGCCGCAACCCGGCCGGCGACGGCGGCGTCCTGACCATGCTGGCCACGCCCGAGCAGCGGCTCGCCCTCTCGAAGATCTCGGGGATGATGAGCCTGCTCGAGGGGCACGGCGACGTCACCATGGACCGGGCCGGCGCGGCCGAGGTGCCCGGGGCCGCCCACTTCTCCCAGGTGCTGCACGAACGGCGCACCAACGCCAAGGGATTGACCCGCCTCATGTCCAAGCTGCTCGGGCTCGACGCCAAGATGCGCCAGTACGCCGAGGGCGAGCGCTTCGTGCAGTCGGTCGAGGCGGCCGGCGGACCCGTGCTGATGGCCCGGGTCTGGGAGGGCCCCGAGTGGCTGCCCACCCTCGAGGAGATCCGTGACCCCGCCCTCTGGGTGGCCCGGGCCGGTGGCTGAGGGAGCGACCGCACCACTCCTCGCCGACCTGTTGACCCGGTGCAGCTTCCCGCCGCCCGGGACCGCGCTGGCCTGTGCCGTCTCGGGCGGGCCCGATTCGCTCGCCCTCCTGCTGCTGGCCGCTGCGGCCGGCTGCGCAGTCACCGCCTACCACGTGGACCACGGGCTGCGACCCGGCTCGGCGGCGGAGGCCGAGGTGGTGGCCAAGGTCGCCGCGGAGGTCGGGGCCCGCTTCGAGGCGCGCCGGGTGACGGTGGCGCCCGGGCCCAACCTCGAGGCCCGGGCCCGGGCGGCCCGCTTCGCCGCCCTGCCCGCCGGCGTGGCCACGGGCCACACCATGGACGACCAGGCCGAGACGGTCCTGCTGCACGTGCTGCGCGGCGCGGCGGCCGACGGCCTCGCCGGCATGGCCCCGGGGCCGCGCCACCCTTTGCTTGCCCTGCGCCGGGCCGAGACCCATGCGCTGTGCCGGGCCGCCGGGCTCGAGCCGGTGCACGACCCGAGCAACGAGGACGCCGCCTTCACCCGCAACCGGGTCCGCCACGAGCTGCTGCCGCTCTGCGCGGACGTGGCCGGGCGCGACCCCGTGCCGCTGCTGGCCCGCCAGGCCGGGCTGCTGCGCGACGACGTGGCCCTGCTCGAGGCCCTGGCCGCGGCCGCCCTGCCCGACCCCGCGGATGCCCGGGCCGTGGCCGCCGCCGACCCGGTGCTGGCCCGGCGCGCGCTGCGGGCCTGGCTGCGCGCCGCGGGGGGCGGGGGGCACCCACCGTCGCTGGCCGAGGTCGAGCGCACCCTGGCCGTGGCCCGGGGCGAGGCCGTCGGCACCGAGCTGACCGGGGGCCACCGGGTGCGCCGCCGGGCCGGCCGACTCCGGGTCGAGCGGGCCGACCCGCCGGGCACCGGTATTAGTGTCACGCCAGTGACCCCGGAGGCGGCCGATGCAGGGGTCCCGTCCTGGGCCGAGGCCGACGTGGGACCCGTGCTGGTCGACGCCGAGCGCCTGGCCGCCCGGGTGCGCGAGCTCGGCGTCATGATCACGGCCGACTACGCGGACGAGCCACCGCTCCTCGTGGCCGTGCTCAAGGGGGCCATGCTCTTCATGAGCGACCTGTGCCGGGCCATCGCGCTGCCGGTCGACGTCGACTTCATGGCCGTCTCCTCCTACGGCAGCGCCACCAAGACCTCGGGCGTGGTGCGCATCGTCAAGGACCTCGACTCCGAGCTCGAGGGGCGTCACGTCCTCGTGGTCGAGGACATCATCGACAGCGGCCTCACGCTGAACTACTTGCGCAAGTACCTGCACGCCCGGACGCCCAAGAGCGTCGAGGTGTGCGCGCTTTTGGTCAAGGAGGGCGAGCAGCGGGTGGAGCTCGACCTCAAGTACATCGGCTTCACCATCCCGCCCGACTTCGTCGTGGGCTACGGCCTCGACGTCGACGAGCGCTACCGCAACCTGGCCGGTGTCCATCGCTACAAGGGAGGGGATCAGTGAGCGTCGACATCGCGCGGGTCAAGGCCGCCGTGTCCGAGCTGCTCGAGGCCATCGGGGAGGACCCCGCACGCGACGGGCTGGTCGAGACGCCGCGACGCGTGGCCTCCATGTACGAGGAGCTGTTCTCGGGCCTGCACGACGACCCGGCCCGCCACCTCGAGGTGACCTTCGCCGCCGACCACGACGAGATGGTCATGGTGCGCGACATCCCGTTCGCCTCGCTGTGCGAGCACCACCTGGTCCCCTTCTTGGGCAAGGCCCACGTGGCCTACATCCCGGCCGAGGACGGGCGCATCACCGGGCTCTCCAAGCTGGCCCGCCTGGTCGACGGGTACGCCCGGCGCCTCCAGGTCCAAGAGCGCATGACGACCCAGATCGCCGACGCCGTCGCCGAGGTGCTCCGGCCCCGCGGCGTCCTGGTGGTCATTGAGGCCGAGCACCTCTGCATGTCGATGCGCGGCGTGAAGAAGCCCGGCACGGTCACCGTGACCTCTTCGGTGCGCGGGCTGTTCCGCTCCGACGTGGCCACCCGGGCCGAGGCCATGCAGTTCATCCGGGGTCGCTGACCCGATGGCGGTGCGGGCGGGGCGGCCGCTCGTCATGGGGGTGCTCAACGTGACCCCCGACTCCTTCTCCGACGGCGGCCTCTACGCCACCACCGAGCGTGCCGTGGCGCGCGGCCGCGCGTTGGCCGCGGAGGGGGCCGACGTGATCGATGTCGGGGGCGAGTCCTCGCGCCCCGGGGCCGACCCGGTGTCGCTCGACGAGGAACTGGCCCGGGTGGTCCCGGTGGTCGAGGCGCTGGCCGCCTCGGGCGCGCGCGTCTCGGTCGACACGACCAAGGCCGCGGTGGCCCGGGCCGCGGTGGCCGCCGGGGCGACGCTGCTCAACGACATCTCGGCCGCGCTGTGGGAGGTGGCGGCGGAGACCGGCGCCGGCTGGGTGGCCATGCACATGCAGGGCGAGCCCCGCACCATGCAGGCGAACCCGCGCTACGCCGATGTCGTGGCCGAGGTGCACGCCTTCGTGCTCGAGCGGGCGGCCGCCGCCCGGGCGGCCGGGGTGGGCGAGGTCTGGGTCGACCCCGGCATCGGCTTCGGCAAGACGACGGCGGACAACCTGGCCCTGCTGCACCACCTGCCCGAACTGGTCGCCGGGGCGGACGGGGCCGGCTGTGCCGGGGTGCTGGTGGGCACGAGCCGCAAGGGCTTCCTCGGGGTGCTCGCCGCAGGCACCGCGGTGGGGGAGGACCGGGCGCCCGCGCCGGTGGCCGATCGGCTGGAGGGCTCGTTGGCCACGGCCGCTGCCGCCCTGGTGGCCGGGGCCGGCATGGTGCGCGTCCACGACGTGGCGGCGACGGTGCAGGTGGCCCGGCTGTATGGTCCAGCCGCATGAAGGGCAAGTGGGCTGCCGGCATTCCGCCCCGCAACTTCACCTGGATCATCAAGGACCACCTGGCCGTGAGCGAGCGACCGGGCGGCTTCGGGGTGAACCACCGGCGGGTGCGGCGCCAGGAGGAGATCATCTGGCTGCGCGTCCAGGGCTTCGGGCGGGTCATTTCGCTGCTGGTCTCGCCGCACAACCTGGCCGCCTACGACGACGAGGGCCTGGCCTGGGGCCACTACCCGCTGGAGCGGACCGGCGACCCCCGCCAGGTCCTGACCTCCTGCTACCAGGACATCGACGCCTCCCTGGCCGCCGGCCTGCGCATCCTGATGCACCAGGACGAGCTGGGGGACCGGCTCATGGGCGTGGTGGCCGGCTACCTGGTCTGGTCGGACCGGGTGCCCACCCAGCCCCAGGCGGTGGCCCTGGTCGAGCACTTCGTGGGCCACGCCATGGGTGGGCCCGGCCGCGAGCTGCTCTCCGAGCTCGAAGGCATGCCCACCCGCCGCCAGTCGGCGTGACCGACCGCATTGAGGTCCGTGACCTCCGGGTGACCGGGGTGCACGGGGTGCTGCCCGAGGAGCGCGAGCGGGCCCAGCCCTTCTCGGTCGACCTGGTGGCCTGGGTGGACACCGAGGCGGCCCAGCAGAGCGACGAGCTGGCCGACACCGTCGACTACGGCGCCCTGGCCCAGACGGCGGCCGACGTGGTCGGCGGCCGCTCCTACCAGCTGCTCGAGGCCCTGGCCGGGCGGCTGGCCAGCGCCCTGCTCATCGTCGACGCCCGCATCGAAGCGGTGGAGGTCACCGTGCGCAAGCTGCACCCGCCGCTGCCCCTCGACGTCGGCTCGACCGGGGTGCGGGTGCGCCGGAATCGGTGACGGGACCGGCGGCGGTGGCCGCCCGCCGACGACGATGACGGCGCCGCCGTCGACCCGACGGGCCTTCGTCGGCCTGGGCTCGAACCTCGGGGACCGCCGGGCCCTGCTGGCCGAGGCCGTGGCCGGCCTGCGCCGGGGCGGCGACGTGGTCGCCGTCTCCCCGCTCTACGAGACCGATCCTGTCGGCGGCCCGGCCGGCCAGGGCCCCTTCCTCAACCTGGTGGTCGAGCTGGCCACGGCCGATTCGCCCCGCCGCCTCCTCGAGCGCTGCCAGGCACTGGAAACGGCGGCCGGCCGGGTGCGCCAGGAACGCTGGGGCCCGCGCACCCTCGACGCCGACGTCCTCTACGTGGAGGGCGAGACGGTCGACGAGGCGGACCTGACCGTGCCCCACCCGCGGCTGTGGGAGCGCCGCTTCGTACTGGCCCCGCTGGCCGACCTGGCGCCCGACCTGGTGACTCCGGCCCAGGTGGGGGCCTCTGGTGGCGCGGTGGTCCGTGTGGGTAGTCTGTAACTGACATTTTTGGTCCGTCTGTAGGCGAACGGCACCCGCGAGGGGCTGGAACGCCGAAGGAGGTCAGATGCTCAGTTTCCGTATCGTCGGTCCTGGTCGGGCCGGCACGTCCCTGGCCGCTGCGCTCTCGGCGCGCGGCTGGGCCTTCGCCGGCTTCCTGGGACGTCACGACGACCTGTCCGGGGCCGCCCGCGGCGTCGACGTGCTCGTGCTGGCCACGCCCGACGACGCCATCGCCGAGGTGGCCGCCACCGTGGCGCCCGTCGGGACCACCACCGTGGTCCATCTCTCGGGCTCCCTCGGGCTCGACGCCCTGGACCCGCACCCCCTGCGGGCGGCCGTGCACCCCTTGGTGCCCCTGCCCAACGGCGACGTGGGGGCGGCCCGGCTGCGCTCGGGGGTCACCTTCGCCGTGGCCGGCGCCCCCGTGGCCCACGCCATGGTCGAGGCCCTCGGCGGTCGCCTGGTCGAGGTGGCCGACGGGGACCGGGCGGCGTACCACGCCGCCGCCTGCATCGCGGCCAACCACGTGGTGGCCCTGCTCGGCCAGGTCGAGCGGGTGGCCGCCTCGGTCGGCCTCGACCTCGAGTCCTTCCTCCCGCTCACCCGGGCCGCCGTGGACGACGTCGACGCGCTGGGCGCGGCGGACGCGCTGACCGGCCCGGCCCGCCGGGGCGACTGGGCCACGCTGAGCCGTCACCTCGACGCGCTGCCCGAGGGCGAGCGGCCCGGCTACCAGGCCGGCGCCGCGCTGGCCACCCGGCTGGCCACCTCCGCCGTGCCGGCGGCGGTGTAGCGGCGATGGACGTCGTCGAGACCAGGGCAGCCTGCCGGACCCGGCTCAGTGCGGCCCGGGCCACCGGCCGGAGCGTCGGCCTCGTGCCCACCATGGGCGCGCTCCACGCCGGGCACGTCTCGCTCGTCGCCCGGGCCAGGGCCGAGTGCGACGTGGTGGCCGTGAGCATCTTCGTCAACCCGCTCCAGTTCGGCGACCCCGACGACATCGCCAACTACCCGCGCACCCTCGAGCGCGACCTGCCGGCCTGCGCCGCGGCCGGCGCCGACCTGGTCTTCGTGCCCTCGGTGCGCGAGATGTACCCGACCTGGCCCGAGCCGCCCGCGACCACCGTCTCGGTGCAGGGGGTCAGCGAGTCCTGGGAGGGCGCCTCGCGCCCGGGCCACTTCGACGGCGTGGCCACCGTGGTCTCCAAGCTCTTCGCCGTCGCCGGGCCCTGCCGGGCCTACTTCGGGCTCAAGGACTTCCAGCAGCTGGCGGTGGTGCGGCGCATGGCGCTCGACCTCTCCGCCCCCGTCGAGGTGGTCGGCTGCCCGATCGTGCGCGAGCCCGACGGGCTGGCCCTCTCGAGCCGCAACGTGCGCCTGGCCCCCGCCGAACGGGCGGCCGCCACCGTGCTGTCCCACGCCCTGGCCGCCGGCCGGGCCGCCGTCGAGGCGGGCGAGCGCTCGGCCGCCGCGCTCCACGCCGTGATGGCCGCCGTGGTCGCCACCGAGCCCCTGGTCGCACTGGACTACGCCGCCGCGGTCGACGCGGCGTCGCTGCTCGAGCACCCGACCCTGGCCGATCCGGCCCGGACCCGCCTCCTCGTGGCGGCGCAGGTCGGGCCGGTGCGCCTCATCGACAACTGCGCCGCGCTGGCCGCCCGCCACCACGAAGAGGACGCCACCGTGTCCGTCCGCCCCCACGTGACCGACGAGGTCCGCCCCCGCCAACTCGAAAGGATCGCCTGAGCGATGCGCCGCCGCATGATGAAGTCCAAGATCCACCGGGCCACCGTGACCGGGGCCAACCTGCACTACGTCGGGTCGGTGTCGATCGACACCGAGCTGATGGCGCTGGCCGACATCCTCCCCTACGAGCAGGTGGCCGTCCTCGATATCGACAACGGCGCCCGCTTCGAGACGTACGCCATTGAGGGCGAGCCCGGGCAGATCTGCCTCAACGGCGCGGCGGCCCGCCTGGTGGCGCCCGGGGACAAGGTGATCCTCATCACCTACGCCGAGTACGAGCGGGCCGAGCTCGACGAGTACGTGCCCCGCGTCGTGCACGTGGACGGGCGCAACCGCGTCATCGACGAGGTCTCGGCCCGCCTCGACGCCGAGCTGTCGGTACCCCTGTCCCACCCGGCGTGAGCGCAGAGGCCGGGCCGGGGCCCTTCGACGTCCTGGTCCTGGGCAGCGGCGTGGCCGGGCTGTCGGCCGCGGTCCGCCTGGCCGGGCCGGGCAGCGCCCTCTCGCTCGGCGTGCTCACCAAGGGTGCGCTGTCCCAGTCGGCCACCCGCTGGGCCCAGGGCGGCGTCGCCGCCGTGCTGGGCGGCGACGAGGACTCGACCGACCTGCACCTGGCCGACACGCTGGCCGCCGGCGCCGGCCTGTGCGACGAGGAGGCGGTGCGCATCCTGGTCGACGAAGGCCCGGGCCGCGTGCACGAGCTGATCGCGCTCGGGGTGGAGTTCGACCGCGAGGCGACCGGCTCGTTCGCCCTGGCCCGCGAGGGCGGGCACTCGCGCCCGCGCGTGGTGCACGCCGGCGGTGCGGCCACCGGGGCCGAGGTCGAGCGGGCCCTGGTCGACGCCACCTACAGCTCGGCCAGCGCCGTGCTCGAGGGTTGGTTCGCCCTCGACCTGATCGTCGAGGGCGGCCGCTGCGTCGGGGTGACCGCGCTGGCGCCCCCCGTCCTCGGCGAGGTGCGCCGGCCGGTGGAGGTGCGGGCCGGCCACGTCGTGCTGGCCACGGGCGGCGCCGGCCAGCTGTTCTCGGTCACCACCAACCCGCCCGAGTCCACCGGCGACGGGGTGGCCATGGCGCTGCGGGCCGGGGTGGCCACGGCCGACGTCGAGTTCGTGCAGTTCCACCCGACCGCGCTGCACCACCCGGCCATGCCCCGGCCGCTGCTCTCCGAGGCGCTGCGCGGCCACGGCGCGCTGCTGCGCGACGGCGACGGCGAACGCTTCGTCGACGAGCTGGCCTCGCGCGACGTGGTCAGCCGGGCCATGGCGGCGCGCATGACCGAGCAGGGGGTCGACCACCTCTGGCTCGATGCGACCGGGCTCGAGCGCTTCGCCCAGCGCTTCCCGACCATCGCCGCCTCGCTCAGCGGCATCGGGCTCGATCCCGAGCGCGACTGGCTGCCCATCGCGCCCGCCGCCCACCACCTCTCGGGCGGCGTCGTCACCGACCTCTGGGGGGCCACCGCGCTGCCCGGCCTGTGGGCCGTGGGCGAGGTCGCCTGCACCGGCGTGCACGGGGCCAACCGCCTGGCCTCGAACTCGTTGCTCGAGGGCATGGTCTTCGGGGCCCGGCTGGCCGAGCGCATCGCCGCCGGCGGCCCCGGCCCCGAGGCCAGCGGGGCCCTGCGCGCCGTGCTCGGCGACGAGCCGCTCGACGGCATCGCCTGCACGCCGCTGCCCGCCCGCGCCCCGCTGTTCGCACCGACGGTCGGCCCGGGCGACGCCGCCGACGCCCTCGGCGCGCCCGACGTGACCAAAATGCGCGACACCCTCCAGCGGGCCATGACCCGCGGCGCCGGCGTGGTCCGCTCCGAGGCCTCGCTGGCCGGGGCCCGGGCCGCGCTCGCTCGACGCGGTCGCCGCGCTCGGCCGCCCGGCCGCCTCGGTGGCCGCCGGCGAGCTGGCCAACCTGCTCCAGCTGGCCGACGCCTTGCTGGCCTCGGCCACGGCACGCACCGAGAGCCGCGGCTCGCACGCCCGGGCCGAGTTCCCCGACACCGAGCCGTCGTGGCGCCGCCGCCTGGTGCACGGCGCATGAGCGCGACGACATGAGCGCGACGAAGGGAACGGCCGCGGGAGACGACGCCCGCGCCGTACGCGGCCGCCGTCGACGAGGCGGTGGACCGGGCCCTGGCCGAGGACCTCGGTCCCGACGGCGACGTGACCGCGGCGCTCGTGCCCGAGGCGGCCACGGCGCACTACGCGCTGCGGGCCCGCCAGGCCGGCGTGCTGGCCGGCCGGGCGCCGGCCGACGCGACCTTCCGCCGGCTCGGGCCCGGGCTCGTGCTCGAGTGGCGGGCCGCTGACGGCGACGTGCTCGAACCCGGCGCCACCGTGCATGGAGGTGACCGGCCCGCTGCGGCCCATCCTCACGGCCGAGCGCACCGCGCTGAACTTCCTCGGCCATCTCTCGGGCGTCGCCACGCTCACCGCGCAGTTCGTGGCGGCGGCGCACGCCAGCAACCCGTCGGTCGAGGTGCTCGATACGCGGAAGACCACACCGGGACTGCGCCTGCTCGAGAAGGCGGCCGTGCGGGCCGGCGGCGGCACCAATCACCGGGTCGGCCTCTCCGACGCCGTGCTGGTCAAGGACAACCACCTGGCCGGCATCAGCATCACCGAGGCGGTCGCCCGCGCCCGCGCCCTGTGGCCCGGCCGGGGCGTCGAGATCGAATGCGACTCGCTCGAGCAGGTGGCCGAGGCGGCCCGGGCCGGGGCCGACGCCGTGCTGCTCGACAACATGGACCCGGGCACCGTGGTCGAGGCCATCGGGGTGGCCCACCTCGACGCGCCGGGACCCATCCTCACCGAGGTGTCCGGCGGGGTGACCCTGGCCACCATCGGGGCCTACGCCGCGGCCGGGACCGGACCGCATTTCGGTCGGCGCCCTGACCCACTCGGCCACCGTGCTCGACCTCGGGCTCGATCTCATCTGGACGGATGGAGCCGCCGGCGCGCCGACGCGCCGCCGGCGCGGACGACGACCTGGCGAAAGGGAACGGCTGACCGTGCTGCTGGTCATCGACGTCGGCAACACCGAGACCGTGATCGGTCTCTACTCGCGCGACGACACCGACTCGGTGCCCGTGGTCGACGAGAGCGTCGGCGTGGGCATCGGCACCGAGCGCGACCCGAGCGCGCCCACCGGCCTCACCCACCACTGGCGCCTCTCGACCGTGCCCAGCCGCACGCCCGACGAGCACGCCGTGCTCCTGACCCAGCTGCTCGACCTCGAAGGCCTCGACATCGCCACCTCGGTGAGCGGCATGGCCATCAGCTCGTCGGTGCCCCACGTCACGGCCGAGCTGCGCCAGATGGCGACGCGCTGGTTCCACGACGTGCCCTGCGTGGTGCTCGGCCCGGGCACCAAGAGCGGCATGCCCATCCTCTACGACAACCCCAAGGAGGTCGGGGCCGACCGCATCGCCGACGCCGTGGGCGCCTACGACCTCTACGGCGGCCCGTGCGTCGTGATCGACATGGGCACGGCCACCACGGTCGAGGCCATCAGCGCCAAGGGCGAGTACATGGGCGGCGCCATCACCCCGGGCGTGGCCATCAGCCTCGAAGCGCTCTACCAGCAGGCGGCCGCGCTGCGCCGGGTCGAGATGGTCGAGCCCCGCAGCGTCATCGGCCGCTCCACCGTCGAGTCCATCGAGTCGGGGACCCTCTACGGCTTCGCCGGGCTGGTCGACGGGCTGGCCCGGCGCTTCATGGAGGAGCTCGGGCCCTCGACCGTCGTGGCCACCGGCGGCTTCAGCTCGCTCATCGCGCCCTACTCCGAGACCATCGAGCACGTCGAGCCCTGGCTGACCCTGCACGGCCTGCGCATCGTCTACGAGCGCAACGTCAACGGATGAGCGACGCCGAGGGGCGCATTCCCTACCGCTTCGACCGCACCCACGACGCCGCGGCCGTGGTCGAGGCCTGGTCGTCGCTCGCCCCCGGGGAGGAGTCCGGCGTCACCGTCGGGGTGGCCGGCCGCATCATGCTCGCGCGGCCCCAGGGCAAGCTCGCCTTCGCCGAGCTGCGCGACAACTCGGGCGCGGTGCAGCTCTTCGCGCTGGCCTCGCTGACCGAGCGCTTCGACGAGTTCGTCCGCCTCAACCTGGGCGACTGGGTCGGGGCCACGGGCGAGGTGGTGCGCACGAAGCGGGGCGAGCTCTCGGTGAAGGTGGCGAGCTGGGAGCTGCTGGCCGAGGCCCGGCGCAACTTCGGCGACAAGTGGCACGGGGTGAGCGACACCGAGACGCGCTACCGCCAGCGCGAGGTCGACCTGTGGGCCAACGAGCGCAGCCGGGCCCTGCTCCAGCTGCGCAGCGACGTGGTGCGCCGCATGCGCCAGCGCCTGTGGGACCAGGGTTTCGTCGAGGTGGAGACGCCGATGCTGCACCCGATCGCCGGCGGGGCCACGGCGCGCCCGTTCGTCACGCACCACAACGCGCTCGACATCGACCTGTACCTGCGCGTGGCGCCCGAGCTCTACCTCAAGCGCCTCGTGGTCGGCGGCTTCGACAAGGTGTTCGAGATCGGGCGCAGCTTCCGCAACGAGGGCATCTCGCCGCGGCACAACCCCGAGTTCACGACGCTCGAGCTGTACCAGGCGTACGCGGACTATCGAGACACCATGGTCGTCTTCGAGGAGCTGGTGGCCGGGCTGGCGCTCGACCTGTGCGGGACGACCGAGCTGAGCTACGGCGGGCGCGCCCTCGACCTCACCACGCCGTGGCGCCGGGCCACCATGACCGAGCTGGTGGCCGAGGCGACCGGCTTCGTCCTCGACGCGCGCTCGCCCCGCGACGAGCTGGTCCGGGTGGCGGCCGAGGTCGGTCTCGAGCCCGACGCCGGCCTGGGGGCCGGGCAAGCTCCTGCTCGAGATCTACGAGAAGACGACCGAGCCCGAGCTCTGGGGCCCGGTGTTCGTGACCGACTACCCGGCCGAGGTCTCGCCGCTGGCCCGCCGCCACCGCGACGGGCCCGAGCTGGTCGAGCGCTACGAGCCGGTGGTGGCCGGGCGCGAGCTGGGCAACGGCTTCACCGAGCTGATCGACCCCGACGACCAGCGGGCCCGCTTCGAGGAGCAGGCGGCCAAGGCCCGGGCCGGCGACGACGAGGAGTCCGCCGAGATCGACGAGGACTACCTGCGCGCCCTCGAGTACGGGCTGCCCCCGACCTCGGGCTTCGGTCTCGGGGTGGACCGCCTGCTCATGCTGCTGGGCGACGTGCCCAACATCCGCGAGGTGATCGCCTTTCCCGACGCTGCGCCCCGAGCGGGCCTGACCTGCGCCGGATTCCGGACTCGACGAGCGTCGACGCCGGTCGCTGACGGCTCCGCTCGACGATGTGCATCGGCGAGTGCAGGTGGTCAGGCCAGGTTTTCGTGCATTCTTGGTACTTGTCCACCCTCTCCTCACATCCTCCTTCACATCCGTCAGGCACAGTGTCGGGGTGCCGTCGAGGAGTCGGCACCCGTGTGCAGGGCACGGCGCGTCAGGGAGGACATTCACCAGATGGTTCGCAAAGTGATCGCAGGGGCCGCATTGGCCGGGGCAGTGACGTTCGGCATGGCCGGCCTGGCCGGGGCCACGACGCCCACGCCGTACCACGCCGACACGCCGACGACACGCCCACCACCGCCACCCGACCACGCCGCGAGCCAGCACGCCCCGACCACGCCAGCGCCGAGCACGCGCCGCCACCGCACGACCGCACCACGCCGCACGCCCACCGCGCCGTCGAGACCACGGTTCGGGTGCGTCCACACCCAAGGGCTGCGCCAAGCTGCCGAAGATCCAGGCGCACCTGCCGACCCGCGAGAAGAAGGCGAGCACTCGGCTGGCCAAGGCCAAGGCCCTCGAGAAGAAGCTGAAGTCCGAAGGCGGCCACACCAAAGCGGCCAAGAAGGTCTCCGGCCAGATCAAGCGGGTGGAGAACCGTCAGACCAAGATGAAGAACCGGGTGACCAAGCTGCAGTCCAAGTGCCCCGCGACGTCGACGTCGGGTTCGACCACCACGACCACCACGAGCACGAGCAGCACCACGAGCACGACGAGCGGCTCGGCCAGCACCTGATTCAGGGCAAGTCGCTCAGCAACTCGGCCACCAGTCGGGACAGTCCAGCCCGTAGTTCGGGCCGGCCGATTCCCGCGGTGGCCGTTTGCGCGTCGGTCACCCAACGCGCCGCCTCCTGCACCGACGCCGCGATGGCTCCGGTCGCCATGACGATGTCGCGCGCCTTGTCCCGTTCGGGTTGGGCCAGCGGTTGGCCGAGCAGGGCGCGCAGGTCGGGCCCGGCATCGGGGTCGGCCAGGGCCAGCAGCGCCGGCAGGGTGTAGACGCCCTCGGCCAGGTCCTGGCCCGCCGGCTTGAGCAGCTGGCCGTCGGTGGCCGTGAAGTCGAGGATGTCGTCGCGGATCTGGAAGACCATGCCGAAGCAGCGCCCGTACTCGGTGCAGGCCTCGACCTCGGCGGAGTCGCAGCCCGCCGGTCAGCGCCCCGATGCGGCACGACGCGGCGAAGAGGGCGGCCGTCTTGCCGTTGATGGTCTCGAAGTACTCGTCGCGGCTGCGCCCGATTTGGAAGACGGAGCGCACCTCGGTCACCTGGCCCTGGCACAGGCGCCCCAGGGTCTCGGCCAGCAGCTTGGCCGCCTCGACACCGAGCTCGGCCGCGATGGCGGCCGAGCGGGCCAGCAGGTAGTCGCCGGCCACGATGGCCACCAGGTTGCCGAAGCGGCTGTTCACGCTCTCGACGTTGCGCCGGATGGTTGCTTCGTCAATGACATCGTCGTGGTAGAGCGAGGCCAGGTGCACGAGCTCGACCGAGACGCCGCCGAGGAGGTCGTCGTCGGTCGCCTCACGCCGACCCCCGGTGGCCGTGGCCAGGGCCAGGAGGGGTCGTAAACGCTTGCCACCTGCGGCGATGAGGTGGGTGGCGACGTCATCGAGGAAATCGTCTCCGGTCACGACCGAGGCGGTGAGCAGGGGCTCCAGACGCTGCAGTCCCTCTTGCAGGTGGGGCAGGCCGAGGGCCTCGGTCGGGTTCACTGACCGAAACGTTAGGTCAACGCCCGCTAAACCTGACAACCGCCTGGTCGCAGGGCCACCGGAAATCCCAGTTTGGGAGGTTCTTCGACCAAGTTCGCATCTTTGACCCGCGAGGTCTGTTCCAACTAAGGCCACAGGTACACTGAACCGAGAAAACTTTTAGAAACAGGAGAGAGGCGGTCAGGGTGTTCGAACGTTTCACCGACCGGGCACGGAGGGTGTTGGTGCTGGCGCAAGAGGAAGCGCGCCTGCTCAACCACTCCTTCATCGGGACCGAGCACATCCTCTTGGGTCTGATTCACGAGGGCGAAGGCGTCGCCGCGAAGGCTCTGGAGTCACTGGGGATCTCCCTCGAGGCCGTGCGCGAGAAGGTGGAAGAGACGATCGGCATGGCCGGTACGGCACCGAGCGGCTCACCGCCGTTCACGCCGCGGGCCAAGAAGGTCCTCGAGCTGTCACTGCGCGAGGCCCTGCAACTCGGGCCACAGCTACATCGGCACCGAGCACATGCTGCTCGGCCTGGTGCGCGAGGGCGAGGGCGTGGCCGCCACCGTCCTGGTCAGCCTGGGGGCCGACCTCGGGCGGGTGCGCCAGCAGGTGATCCAGCTCATGTCGGGCAACCAGGGCAAGGAGTCCGTGGGCGCGGCCCAGGGCACCGGCACCGGCGACAACCCCTCGGGTTCGCCCGTGCTCGACCAGTTCGGTCGCAACCTGACCCAGCTCGCCCGCGACGGCAAGCTCGACCCGGTCATCGGACGTGGGAAAGAGATCGAACGCGTGATGCAGGTCCTGTCGCGCCGCACCAAGAACAACCCCGTCCTCATCGGCGAGCCCGGCGTCGGCAAGACGGCGATCGTCGAGGGGCTGGCGCAGCGCATCGTGGCCAACGAGGTCCCCGAAACGCTGACGGGCAAGCAGCTCTACACGCTCGACCTCGGCGCGCTGGTGGCGGGCAGCCGCTACCGCGGTGACTTCGAGGAGCGGTTGAAGAAGGTCCTCAAGGAGATCCGCACCCGGGGCGACATCGTCCTCTTCATCGACGAGATCCACACCCTGGTGGGCGCCGGCGCGGCCGAAGGTGCCATCGACGCCGCCTCCATCCTCAAGCCGATGCTGGCCCGCGGTGAGCTCCAGACCGTCGGTGCCACCACCATCGACGAGTACCGCAAGCACCTCGAGAAGGACGCCGCCCTCGAGCGGCGCTTCCAGCCGGTCAAGGTGGAGCAGCCCTCCGTGGCGCTCACCATCGACATCCTCAAGGGCCTGCGCGACCGCTACGAGTCGCACCACGCGGTGAACATCACCGACCAGGCCCTGGTCGCCGCGGCCAACCTGGCCGACCGCTACCTGGCCGACCGCTACCTGCCGGACAAGGCGATCGACCTCATCGACGAGGCGGGCAGCCGCCTGCGCATCCGCCGCATGAACACGCCGCCGAGCGCCAAGAAGCTCGACGAGGAGATCGCCCGGCTGCGCGCCGACAAGGAAGCCGCCATTGAGAAGGGCGCCTTCGAGCAGGCCAAGAAGTTGGCCGAGCAGGAGAAGGAGCGCCTGGACCGCAAGGAGAGCCAAGAGGCCGAGCTGCGGGCCGAGGGCGTGGACCTCTTCGACGTGGTCGACGAGGAAGTCATCGCCGAGGTGCTGGCCGCCTGGACGGGCATTCCCGTCTACCGCCTCACCGAGGAGGAGACGGCCAAGCTCCTGCGCATGGAGGAAGAGCTCCACAAGCGGGTCATCGGCCAGGAGGAGGCGCTCAAGGCGCTCTCGCGCGCCATCCGGCGCACCCGGGCCGGCCTCAAGGACCCCAAGCGCCCGAGCGGCTCGTTCATCTTCCTCGGGCCCGACCGGCGTCGGGAAGACGGAGCTGGCGAAGACGCTGGCCGAGTTCCTCTTCGACGACGAGGACGCGCTCATTCAGCTCGACATGTCCGAGTACATGGAGAAGCACACGGTCAGCCGGCTGGTCGGCTCGCCTCCGGGCTACGTCGGCTACGAAGAGGGTGGCCAGTTGACCGAGGCCGTGCGGCGCAAGCCGTTCTCGGTGGTGCTCTTCGACGAAGTCGAGAAGGCGCACCCCGACGTGTTCAACGCGCTGCTCCAGATTCTCGAGGACGGCCGGCTGACCGACGCCCAGGGTCGTTCGGTGGACTTCAAGAACACCGTGCTGATCATGACGTCGAACCTCGGGACAGCCGACCTGCGCAAGTCCAATATGGGCTTTGCCAAGACGTCGGAGGCCGTGACCTACGAGCGGATGAAGGCCAAGGTGGACGAGGCGCTCAAGGGCCACTTCCGCCCGAGTTCCTCAACCGCATCGACGAGGTCATCGTGTTCCACGAGCTCTCGCGGGCCGAGGTCACCGAGATCGTGGACCTGCTCATGGCACGGACGGTCAAGCAGCTCTGGAGCAGGGCATCGGCCTGGAGCTCACCCCGGCGGCCCGTACCTTCCTGGCCGACAAGGCTACGACCCCAGCTGGAGCCAGGCCGTTGCGTCGGGCCATCCAGCAGCTGGTGGAAGAACCCCTGTCGGAGCGCATCTTGTGGAAGGAGTTCCGGGTCGGCGAGACGATCGTCGTCGACGTCGAGGAGTCACCCATCGACGGCGAAGGGCCGCAGCTGAGCTTCCACGCCATCGAGGGCATCGAGCCGCCGCCGCTCGAATTGGCCGGCGCCGGCGCCGACCCCGAATAGCCCAAGTGCTCCGCTTCAGAGCTCCCAGCAGTAGCGGTACTTCGCCGCCGTGGGGCAGCGCCGCGCTCGCATCGCCGACCGG
>CAVSCV010000006.1:0-152627 GCA_963726545.1 uncultured Acidimicrobiaceae bacterium
TCGCATTCTGTAATCCCAGCGTAGAGGCTACAAACGGGTAACTGCGAGGACCAGGGATCCGCGCCGTATCCCTACATTTATCCCTACTTTTGAGCGCATGGCGTGGGGCGACGGCACCATACGCGAGCGCAGTCCCGGCAACTGGGAGATCCGCGTCTCGGTCGGCGTCGACCCGATCTCGGGGCGCACGGTGCAGCGTTCCTTCGCCTTCCACGGAGGCGCGGAAGACGCTGAGCTTCGCCGCAAGGAACTCGCCGCCGAGTGGGCCGAACGGCGCGCCGTCCGTCGTGCCGCCCCGTTCCTGAGTGTCGGCGAGCTGCTTGAGCGCTGGCTCAGTGCCCACCACGACTGGCGCCCGGCCACATGGATCGGGGCGCGCTCCAACGTCAAGGCCCTGCGCAGCGACCCACTTTCGGTGCGCCGGGTGTCAACGAGCAAACCCGAGCACGTGCGGGCGGCCATGGCGGCGTGGAGCTCGGCGGGCGCCTCGGTGGCCGTGGTTTCGGGGCGCTTCCGCGTGTTGCGCTCAGCCATCGGCTCGGCGCATGTCGAGCGCGTCATCGACGTCAACCCGCTCTCGGGCATGCGCGGGCCGCAGCGCCCGGGCACCCGGCTCCATCTCAGCACCGAAGAGGTGCTCCGTCTGCTCGCAGCCGCCGACGCGCTCGTTGCGTGCGCTGAGCCGCGGGATGCGAAGCGCCGACACAAGGCCGAGCAGATCCGGCTGCTCGTCCGTCTCGCCGCGGACTCCGGCGCCCGGCGTGGCGAACTCGTCGCCCTGCGCTTCGACGACCTCGAGGGCCGGGCGCTCACCATCGAGCGAGGCGTCTCGGCCGACGTGCTCGGGCCCACAAAGACGGGGCGCACCAGGAGGCTCACCCTCGGGCGCCAGACGGTCGAACTGTGGCGGGCGAGTGCTCAGACCTGGGCCAGCCGTCTTCCCGAGGGCGCTGGGCTCGGCCCATGGCTGTTCTCCTCTGGGGCAGATCACCACGTCCGATTGACCGCGGGCGCCCTCGGCCACTGGTTTGCCCAGCTCGCCCGGAAGGCCGAGGTCCCCGAGGCATCGCTACACCGCCTGCGCCATAGTGTCGCGACGTTCCTCGTCGGACGAGGCGAACTGCTCCGGGCCCAGCAACGCCTCGGGCACCGGGATCCCTCGACCACGCTGCGCAACTACGCGCACGCCATGCCTCTCGAGGACGAGACGGTGGCCGACGACATCGACGAGCTGCTCAGCTCTGCGCTGTCCAAACCGTGACCGCATGCGGCACGGATCACGCACACGATCCGGGCTGCGGGTTCGTGTTCGTACTGTGGAAGCTGATTGCTGTTCAGGTCTATCCCATGCCGCGGGCTGCGCGCGGGAACGGCACGAGCAGGTGGCGCGATTGCTGTATCTGAAGCTGGCGACGCGAGACGGCGCTCAAATTGAGTGATCGCATCGAGAAGATCAGCGACCTCGAAGACGCGATTGCGTCTTCCGATAGTTCCCTGTCGCAGCACGCCACGCTCGTGCAAATGATTGACCGCGTCGTTCGTCCGTTTACGCGACCGGCCGATGGCTTCAGCAGCTGTCTCGACCGTGAGGATCGGAAGGCCCGGCAGGGCAGACAAGAGGAGGTCAACCGCAGAGCTACGGCGCACAGGGCTCACCGCCTCGCGCCAGCGCTCCTCGAGCTCGTCGAGTTGGTCGGCGAACGTTGCGGCGTCGGCACAGGCCCGCAGCAACGCGTTGACGAAGACGTCGATCCACTGAATGGCCGCCCCGGCAGCCACTGGGTCATCAGCTCGAGCGTCGTAGCGGAAGGAGACCAGACCGGCAATATAGGCACCTGCATTGGTCGCCAGAATGAGACTGACCGCGGGCACAAAGTTCGGAGCCAGGCCGCGGCGGCGCAGGACCAGGTGGATCAATGCCCGACCCACCCGCCCGTTCCCGTCGACGAAGGGGTGGATCGTCTCGAACTGGGCGTGGGCCAAGGCGGCTTGGACAGTGGGCGGATGGTCGTCCCCCGACATGTACGAGCACAGGTCCTCGAGCAGACCGTGCACATGCCCGTGAGGCGGTGGGACGTAGGCGGCGCGGCAGGGATTGACACCGCCGATCCAGTTTTGCTCCTGGCGGACCACGCCACCCCAGTGCTCGTCTCGTGTTCCCACGAGCAGCTCGCGGTGAAGTGTGCAGAGATCTTCCAGGGTGATCGGCCGCTCGAGATCGGCCAGTTCGAGGGCACTGCCCATGGCGCGGATGTTCCCGAGCACCGCCCGGGCGGTGTCGTCGTTCGTGGGGAGGCCCGCCCGTTCGGCGAACTCCTCCTTGGCGAGCCGACGCGCGTTGACCTGAAGGCCTTCTATATAGGAGGAACCGACCGCTTCGGCCCGCAGGAGCAGCCGCGCCACCGACTCGACACTGGCCAGGCCCGTCCTGCGGTCTTGGAGTGCGCCCACCGCCCGGTCAGCGTCGGAGAGGTCGGCCACGAGATCGGCGGGGAGCGCCAGGACCCGATCAGCCAGGCGATCGGGCACGTAGGACCGGTAGGAGCACGGGGTTCGCTCGCGGCGGGTCTGCCCCGTCGGACTTCCCTGCCAGGTCAGTTCCTCGTACCGCGCCAAGGCCCATGTCCTCCTTCGGCTCTCATAGTACCAGTTAGAGATTAACCGACATTATGCAGCTGCCTTGACGTCACTACCGGACAACCGACGCTCCGTGGGCGCCCAAGACAAAATTTGGGGATATCCCACGCCGATTTTCGGGGCTTTGGGCACGAACGTGCACTACTCTGGAGGGGCACGAACATGCACTACTTGAGAGGTGCATGAACGTGCACCCTGGAGACAGCATGATGACTGGAGACTGCATGATGATTCGGACCGCCGTTGACCTCGGTGCCCACGTTCGTCACCAGCGCAACACGAGGAAGATGAGTCAGCAGGCTCTGGCTCAACAGGCCGGGGTCAGCGTGCGCTGGCTGAAGTCGCTCGAAGGCGGAAAATCGTCCGTCGAGCTCGGGCTGGTGCTGCGCACTCTCCTGGCTCTGGGCGAGATCCTCAGTGTGATCGATTCCCCTCCGCACACCGGCATCGACCTAGACGACGTGCTCAAACGCTTCGAGGGGGACGCCACGTGAGTAGCGCAGTTCTTGTTGTGCCCTGGGGCGGTGGGCGACCTGGCGGGCGAATTGCGCAGCCGGCGCCCCGATCGTCGATATCCGGGCCGTGCAGTGACCCCGACCGAGACCGATCTTCCGCATGGCATGTAGTACAGAATGTTAACTGGTGTGATACAGTTGTCTGTGAGAAGCCTCCGGCTCGATCCAGAGCTTGACGAAAAAGTGCGGCGGGCGGCCGCCGTCAAGGGTGAGTCGGTTTCAGAGTTCATCCGCCATGCGGCTGACGAGCGGGCCGAGGAAACACTGGCGAGCGCGGGGAGCGATCGCTTCGCCGATGTCGCTGGTGTGGTCCACGGTGGCGGCGGGCAAGCCCGGCGCTCCGGCGAGGCGTTTACCGACGTTCCGGCGTGGGGGCACCTGCAGCAGTGACCCTGACGGACGCGGGTCCGCTCATCGCCATCATCGACGCGGATGAGGAGGATCACGAGGTCTGTCTCGAGACGCTCGACCAGGTGAGTCTGCCCTTGTTGACGACGTGGCCAGCCTTCGCAGAAGCCATGTACCTGCTGACGAGGGTCGGGGGGCTCACCGGACAATGCGCACTCTGGCGGCTGGTCCATTCGGGACGTCTCGTCATCGCCGACCTGTCCTCGTCCGCCGTAGAGCGGAGTGCGAAGTTGATGGACCAATACGCGGACCGGCCCATGGACCTGGCCGACGCAACACTGGTAGCTCTGGCCGAGGAGCAGAATGATCGAAGGATCTTCACGCTCGCCTCAGACTTCCACGTGTATCGAATCCGAGGACGCCAGCGTTTCGAAGTGATTCCACCGCTTTGACCTTCTCTACCCCATCGAGGTGACTCCGGGTTTGAGCGCGTCCCGCACGACCTACCCTTGGCGCTCGAGTGCTCGCCATTCGGAGCGAGGCTCATGATTTTCGGTGATGGAGACCCTTACTATTCGCCCGTGGTCCTTCGCTGCACCAAGAAGCTCCTCGACTTTCTCCGGCCCCCTGAGGTATCGGCGCTCGAGCCCTGCGACGAGGACTGGTACGCCAACGTGCTCGTCCTTGATCGCCGCAAGTGCCTGCTCCTGACGCATGCCGCGACGTTGTTCAGCGTCTTCGAACCAGATGTTCGAGTCGGTCAGCTCCGATCGACCCGCGAGCTCGTCTCGGCGCTTGTCGAGCGGGAGCTGCGCGAGGAGCAGCTTCCGGCGCACACGTTCGGCGACCTCAGGAGCGAGGAGCTGGTCATTGCCAAGACCGCCGATCGCAGCGTGCTCGGCTGCATGAACGACATGGCGTTCCTCGCTGAAGTGACCGTCGGTCAGAGCGGCGGCCTGGCCTCGCTGGATGTTCGAGCGCTCAACCGCCGGCTTCGGCGCAACATCAACAGCGCCCGGGACTACCGGCGCCCCATCGACCTCGTCAGAGAGACGCTTGCGCCGTAGGGGCGACCCGCTGCATCGGCGGGCCGACGCTGTCACCAGCTCGCCACCTGCTCCGACGCTGAGTCCGGAAGCGGTGGCAACGCCGCGCCAATATGGGCGGATGATCGTGCTCCATGCCGCCTGGCTGACCGGTTCAAGGCGTCTGGCTCTTTGGGCGGAGGGTGGAAACGGACGGATCAAGGCCGGGTCCCCGACGCCGTTCGGCACGCCGGATCCCGCCCCATCCCTTTGCCCTCGATCCGGAAGGTCTGCGTCTGGCGGTCTCGGACATTGCAGGGATCGCGGCGGCGGACCTGCTCGGCGAGGACGCGAAACTCACGCTCCAGCTCCCCGAGGCCGACGGAGTTCCGATCGTCTCCGCCCTGGACGACGAGCGCCCGAGCCGACCAGGTGGCGGCTCCGCGGCGTTCTCGAGCTCCTGGGAGGACCTCTCGTTCTGGACGGCCCCGGGGTACGTTCTCGACCCCTCTGCTGCCACGAAGTTCCTCCGGTCGATGCCCTTGGTGAGCGGAAACGACCGGTCCTTCACCGAAGCGGGACCCTCGGATATCGAACTGGGGCCCGATCTCCGCTTCGCTGCCCACGCGATCGAGATGGTGCTCGAACTCCTCGCCCGGGGCCGGCTGCTGCCCGATCTCGAGTTCGTCGCCGATCACTGGAGAGCCTGTTGGCGTCCCCTCGTCGAAGGTCACGACCGCGGTCGGATCGAGGCGCTGGCGTGGGCCCTTCCTGCTTCCTTTGTGGCGGTGCGCCTGCCCCAGTCGAACACTGATGACTCAGTCGGTCAGCTGGAAGCCGAACCCGGTGACGAGGTCCTCCGCTCGCTGATGTGGGCCGTGACCGACGCCCTTGCTCGGGACCTGATCACGCCCGCCACGCCGAACGCCCGGAGGCGGGGTGCCAGAGCGACCGTCGCCGATTCCTGGCTGCGTGCCCTCGGTTCACCCGACGGCTCCCTCGAGGAGTGCGAGGACGACGAGATGCGTGCAACTGGCCGGGCGGCTCGCCGATGTGGCACGCCACCAAGAGTGCGCAGGCCGAAGCGGTACGGACCTGTTTTCGGATCGTCCCTCCCACCGACGAGGGAGAAGAGCGAGCCGACCCGGCGAACGTGCCCGCTCGATCCAGGCGGCGAAACGATCACCTCGCCAGGTTCGGAGCCGGTCTGGCGCATCGATTTCGCCCTCCAGGCGGTCGACGACCCGAGCCTCGTGGTTTCCGCCGAGGACGTCTGGTCCGACGGGCCCGAACTGACCGCCATCGGGCGCCACGTCGTGCACCCCGACGAGCACCTTCTGCGCGGCCTCGGTCAGGCCGCCCGTCTCGTCCCTGCGCTGGGAAAGACACTGTCCTCGGCGACCCCTTGCGCTTACACCACGGACGCTGCGGGCATCCTGACCTTCCTTCGCGAGGGCGCCCCTCTCTTGGAAGAGGCCGGATTCGGCGTACTCGCGCCCCCATGGTGGCGCTCGTCGAGGACCAGGCTCGG
This sequence comes from uncultured Acidimicrobiaceae bacterium, assembly GCA_963726545.1. Lineage (GTDB taxonomy): Bacteria > Actinomycetota > Acidimicrobiia > Acidimicrobiales > RAAP-2 > Bog-473. The sequence goes on from CAVSCV010000006.1 coordinate 6,057, forward strand.
ACTGCGGCTCAAGGCGCGGACCAGCTCGAAGGGTGGGACTTCCATCGGCACCATCGGCCTCGACGGACTGTGCGACATCCGTTGGGAGGCCGTGCTGGGAGACGACACCTTGAGCGTGACCGAGCTCCGCCAGCTGGCTCGGCTGAAGCAGCCGCTCGTGCGTGTGCGCGGCCAATGGGTCGAGCTTCATCACGGGGAGCTCTCGGCCGCCATCACCGCGGTCGGGAAGCGGGGCACTACTGGCGACGTCCTGTCCGCTGGAGAGGTCCTGCGGTCGGCGCTCGGACTCGGGCACGGTCCGGGAGAACTGCCGGTCGTCGACGTGGCGGCGGACGGCTGGCTCGGCCACCTGCTCTCCGGTGCCGAAGACCGAACGCTCGAGCCCACGCCGACGCCCGACGGTTTCGTCGGCGAGCTCCGCCCCTATCAAGAACGCGGGCTCGCCTGGCTGAGCTTCTTGGGTGAGCTCGGTCTCGGGGCCTGTCTGGCCGACGACATGGGACTCGGCAAGACGGCCCAGCTTCTCGCGCTGCTGGTTGACGAGCGGGCCCGAGCCGCCCTCGCTCCGAACGGCCGGCAGCGGTCGGGCGCGTCGGGAACGGCTCGCCAAACCGACGCGACGCAGACTAGGCCCGACGCTGGTGCTCTGTCCCATGTCTCTGGTGGGAAACTGGCAGCGCGAGGCCGCTCGCTTCGCTCCGAAGTTGGCCGTGTACGTCCACCACGGGCCCGACCGGCTCACGGACAACGCCTTCACCAAGCACGCGGGCAAGGTGGACTTGGTCCTGTCGACCTACGGTCTCGCCACGCGTGACGCGGAGTTGCTGGCCGGCGTTCGCTGGCGCCGGCTGGTTCTCGACGAGGCACAACAGATCAAGAACAGCGCCGCCCGCACCACGCAGAGCGTCCGGTCGATTCCCGCCGAGCGGCGGATCGCCATGACCGGTACCCCGGTCGAGAATCGACTGAGCGAGCTCTGGTCGATCATGGAGTTCCTCAACCCAGGCATCCTCGGCTCTGAGCGCAGATTCCGAGAGCGCTTCGCCGACCCCATCGAGCGCGGGGGTGACGACGTGGTCGCGGGCAAACTGCGCCGGGTCACCGGTCCGTTCATCCTCCGGCGCCTCAAGACCGATCGGACGATCATCGCCGACCTTCCCGAAAAGCTCGAGATGAAGGAGTTCTGTCCCCTAACCCGCGAGCAGGCCACCCTGTACCAGGCTGTTGTCGACGACATGCTGGCTCGGATCGACGAAGCGGAGGGAATCGAACGGCGCGGCCTCGTCCTGGCCACCATGATGAAGCTCAAGCAGGTCTGCAACCATCCGGCGCACTTTCTCGCCGACGGCTCTTCCCTTGATGGACGCTCGGGCAAGGTGACGCGCCTGGTCGAGATCCTCAGCGAGGCGATGGCCGAGGGCGACCGATCACTCGTATTCACCCAGTTCACCGAGATGGGCGGCATGCTCGAGCGGCACCTGCGCCATCGACTGCGGTGCGATGTCCTGTGGCTGCACGGCGGAGTGACCAAGCGGGCTCGCGACGCCATGGTCGAGCATTTTCAGAGCAGTGACGGGCCGCCGGTGTTTCTCCTCTCCTTGAAGGCCGGCGGGACGGGTCTCAACCTGACGGCGGCCACCCAGGTCGTCCACTTCGATCGGTGGTGGAACCCGGCGGTGGAGGACCAGGCGACCGATCGGGCCTATCGCATCGGCCAGCAGCACAACGTGCAAGTCCGCAAATTCGTCTGCGGAGGGACGCTCGAGGAGCGGATCGACACCATGATCGAGGCGAAACGGGCCTTGGCGGAGCGGATCGTCGGCACCGGAGAGGGCTGGCTGACCGAGCTGTCGACCGATCAGCTGCGCGAGGTCGTCGCCCTGTCGGCCGATGCCGTGGAGGACGACTGATGCCACCGCGCCGTCGATCCCGTCGTCCGTCGAGCCCAACCGGGCGACCTCCCGACGGCTGGTGGCCGCCGGCCTCGAAGCCGATTGCGGTCGAAGGAGGGGTGGCGGCCCGGAGCAAACGCGGACAGATCGGTGACACCTGGTGGTCGCAGCGCTTCATCGGCGTGCTGGAGTCGTTCGGAATCGGCAGCCGCTTGCAGAGGGGAAAGCGCTATGCCCGTGCCGGGCAGGTACTGAGCCTGGAGTTCGTGCCCGGCCAGGTCCGCGCTTCAGTTCAGGGTTCGCGCTGCCAAGCCGTACCGAGTCTTCATCGAGACCGAGATCTTGACCGACCTCGAGTGGGCCGGCATCGAGGATGTCATGGCGTCACGTGCAGTGTTCTTGGCCAGACTCTTGTCCGGAGAGATGCCCGAGGAGATCGAAGAGGCGTTCATCGAGTCCGCGACCACCCTGTTCCCGGCTTCGGGCGACGACCTCGTCTCCGCGTGTTCCTGCCCCGACTGGGAGAATCCGTGCAAGCACGTGGCCGCGGTCTTCTATCTCATGGCCGAGGCCTTCGACGACGATCCCTTCCTCATCTTCGCCTGGCGAGGCCGGGACAAGGACCAGTTGCTCGCCGACCTGAGGGCCCGGCGGCACAGTCCGGGTGCGGGTGAGTCGGAGGCACGAACGCCTGTCGGCGGATTTCAAGTGGGGAAGTTCGGATGGCCGACGTTCGATCCTGAACACAGGAACGCCACTCGATCAGCTGATATTGCCTCGTTTTGGGGTAATCCCGAGGACGTGTCGACCATTGAGCTCCGACCACGTTCAGCCGTCGCTGCCGATCTGATCCTCCGACAACTCGACCCGTCACCGCTCGGCGAAGCCGCCAGCATCATCGATGAGCTCCGTCCGCTCTACGAGGGCATCACCGCCCACGCCATCGCATTGGCATTGGGTGAGGAGTCGAAAGTCGCCGGGCTCGTAAGGCACCGCCACACGTCCCCGAGTTGTTGCTGAGCAACGGACCCACGACGCACTCTGCCTTGACGAAAGCACTCGCTGCGGCCGAAGTCGTCCGAGCTGCACGATTGTCGGAAATCAAGGTACCTTCCTGTCGCGAATGCCAAGAAAAAAGGCGCCCAATGTAGGCTATGTTAGGAACTATGATTTGACAAAAGGAGCAGTCCCTGATCAAAGATTAAAAGAATATTGGCGGTGAATCCTAGTCAAAGTGGCGAATTTGAGAACCGCGGTGAGAACTATAGGGAAATGTAAAGCCGGATACGACTGTCACTGCGTGTCATATGCTGGCCACTCAGCCGAAGCCATCGGTCCACCTCAGAGGTCATAACTGGGATCCCTTGACGACCATTGTCACCTCTTGTCATATACCCAAATAGGCGCTGCGGATTAGAAGGTCAGTGCCACATCTACTCAATCAGTTCAGGTCGCTACAATCCGATGAACCAGCGGGTTGGCTCCCCGCCAGACTTCCAACTCCCGCGTCTGAAATAGCTGGATTACTTGATTGGACCCGGCTTAGGTTTCCAGGTTCTGTCACGGCGGGCCTGCTCGAAAATTTCATCGACCCGCACAGGTGTGAGTAAAGCGGGGCGTGTCGTTAGCCAACGTGCGATCCGTTTGCGACCAACGACGTTTACATCTGTGGGTTCGGATTTGACTTTGAGATCTGCCGCCATAATCACGATGACGGGTTGCACCTCGACGTTGCCGCAAGCAGCGGTGAGCAGCTTCTTGGCTCGCTTTGCCTCATACCGAGAGTTCCTGAGGTATTCCGTCCGTCGGCCATTCAAGTAGACGCCACCTTGCGTAACGGTCACCCTATGTTTGCTGTGATTCTTCGTGTTCAGCGTGAACACGCCTGCTGGGCCGATTACGACATGGTCGATGTCGGCGCCGTTTTCCCCAACGGGTACGGAGTGGATTACGTGCCACCCGTCACCAAGCTTGCGTAGTCGCAGCGCTACCTCTTCTTCTCCATCGGCACCAACCGCCCAATTTCTCTCTCTCGCGGACTTCCAAGCAGACGAGCAAGGACCGATTTGATTGGTGCTTCCTTTCGCAACTCCACCGCTCTCTCGCGAGCAGATTGGCCAGCTCGGTTCTTGGAGATGTCCTGCCATACCGGTCCATCGCCGTCAACAACTCCATCTCTCACGTCAGTCTGCCTTGTCGCGGGATAACAGACTGTCATTAGACATCTCTCGCCTAACCCAGTGGTCAAGCATCCGAGGCCGCCTCCTTTTCATCGCTCAGGATGGTGCGCCCTTCTACTACGACAAGCACAGATCAAATGCGACTGTGTCGCTTTGCGCGCAGCTGCGAAGCGAGGTGGTTCGGTGGCATGTCAAGGGGATGTTGTGAGACGAAACGTCTCGCTCGCTCGGGACCGTCTTGTCCGTGTCTGAGGGCATTCAGCGGACGGATAGATTGCTTTCAACGCCTACGTCGTACCTCACACGACGAGCCCGGGTGGAGTCGTGTGTGCAGCAGCGCAGAAAGTCTTCGACCGCGTCGACCTCGAGAGGCCGTGCGTAAAGAAAACCCTGGCCACTGTCACAGTGTTCCCGCTCGAGCTGCTCGTACTGCTCGGTCTCTTCGATCCCCTCCGCCACGGTCTCGAGTCCCAAGGTCTTACCCAACTGAACGAGAGTACGGATAAGCGTCCCCGACTCGGACGACCCGGCCATGGTTGAGATGAAGGACCGGTCGATCTTGAGAGTGTCCACTGGGAACTGTTGGAGGTAGGCGAGCGACGAGTATCCCGTACCGAAATCGTCGATCGCGATCCGTATTCCGATTCCTCTCAGCGCTGTGAGGTGCGAGATCACAGCACCCACGTTCTTCATAATTGCGGTCTCGGTGATCTCGAGCGTCAGAGAGGAAGCCGGGAATCCGGTCGAAGCGAGTGTCGTCCGCACCAACTGGACCAAGTCGTCCGTCTCAAGCTGTCGGCCCGAGACATTGACTGAGATCCCTATTTTGAGGCCGCGGGCGTGCCATTGGGCTCCCTGACGGCATGCCTCGTCGAGCACCCACCGTCCAACTTCGACGATCATTCCCGAGTCTTCGAGAATCGGGATGAAGTTGTCGGGCTGGACCAATCCTCTCTCTGGATGGTCCCAGCGCAGGAGAGCCTCAAACCCCGTCGTTTGGCCTCCGGCCAGGTTGAAGATGGGTTGGTAGACGAGATGGTATTGGCCAAGCGCCAGGGCGTCGCGCAATTCCATTTCGAGTAGATGACGATCTTGCACGGCGGTGTGCATTTCGGGCTCGAACGCGACGAAGCGGTTCTTGCCGGCTGCCTTGGCTTGGTAAAGAGCGATATCGGCATCTCGGAGGAGCTCGTTTGCCGTGTCCCGGACCCCTGTCGCAATGCCGATGCTGGTGGTCAGCGTGAGGGGTCCACCAGGAAGGAACGGTAGGTCGAACGGTATTCGCAGCAACTCGAGCAGGCGCTCGGCGACCATCTCTGGACCGACGTCCATGCTGCTGCCGTCCACCAGCACCACGAACTCGTCGCCGCCGAGGCGCCCGATGCTGTCGCCTCCGCGCATCGCCACCGAGAGCCGTTCCGCGACCACCTGAAGCAGGCGGTCACCGACTTCGTGCCCCAAGTCGTCGTTGACGTCCTTGAACCCGTCGAGATCGATGAACAGGGCAGCGACCTGAATGTCCGCTCGCCGAGCCCGAGCCAGCATCTGCTCGGCGCGATCGAGGATCAGGGAGCGATTCGGAAGCCCCGTCAGCGCGTCATGCATTGCCTGAAATCGGATCTGCTCCACCAGCCGCGCGTTGGCGACTGCGGTGGAGGCTTGGGCGGCGAGACCCTTCAACCGAGTCGCCAGCTTTGGGGTGATGGTTAGGCGCTCGGGACCCGAGGTGACGCCGGCCACGATGAAACCGATGCGTTCACCGGCGACAACAATGGGAGCGGCGACCGAGGCGACGCTGTCGAGCTTGGAAGAGGTCGTGCGCTCCAATCCTTGTTCGTGCACGAGGTCGGGCGGCGGGGTGTCGCATGGCTGCGCCTTGATTTTGGCCAGCTCCTCGTCGCTGAGCCCGATTGATCCGGCCAGGCTGAGGGTGGCGCCTTGGACTCCGAGTGGATCAACTTCGTTCAAGAAGATCGCGGCCCGATCGCAATCGATCATGTCGGGCACCGCTCGGACAACCCTGGCCGCCGTTTCCTGAGAGCTCACGATCTCGGTGAGCGAAGTCGCCAGATCCAACAACACCTGGGCCGTCTTGGCCTGGCTCCGCGCCTCCTCGAGCGCGTTCGCCGTGTCGAGTGCGGCTGCCGCCAGGCGGCCGTAGGTCTGGAGGGTGGCGTGGGCGAGCTCGAGGAACACGCCCCCGTCCTGGTCGACCGCCAGGTACCCGTAGTGGTGGCGGGCCGAGGCGACTTCCACGGCCATCACGTTGGCCATCCCGGCCCCGCCGGAAAGCAGGTCGTCGGCGATGGCATCGACATCGGATTGGTCGAACCCTTCGGAATAGACAGCCTTCGGCATTCCCGCCCGAGGTTCGATGACGAGCAACGCCCCGCTGGCTCCAACTGCCGTACGCAACAGTGAACCGACAAATCCCTTGAGGATCTCCTCGTGCTGTTCGTTCGACGCCAGGGCGGTGATCATGTCCTGGACTTGCTCGAGTCTGACCTCCGCCAGTTCGGCACGGGCCCGGTACTGGTCAACTTTGTTCTCGTCCGTTTCGAGCTGCTGCCAGCGAATTCGGAACGTGCAGCTGTCGTCGCCCCGGCACTGACACGTTTCCTCGATTACCTCGCCGGGCGGAAGCCGGAAGATCACAGGAATCAGGCGTGAGTTGGAGGGCAACAAAATCGCAGAAGTCCGGGTACGGTTCGAAGCCTTCCTTGAACCACTCTCGGATGATCCATTCGTTCGACGCCACCTCGGTCTTCTCGTAGCTGCGGATTGGCACGAGGGGGTTGAAGTCGGTGCCACCCGCAATGAGCTCTCCGGGAGATCCGAGCGTCCGCGCCGATTGGGACATCTCCCAGTCGTGCTGGGGCTTGACGAGAACGTCGGCCTGGTCGACCAGACGCCTTCCATCGAGCTGATGTCGTTGCTCGAGGAGGTTCCGGAACTGGGAATAGGAACTCCACGAACCAATGTCGGATAGCTCGTCGAGCGTTCTGGTCTCGCCGGCGCGTCGAAGCAGGTCTTGGACGGTGCCTGGCGACATCGTGTCGCCCAAGAGATCCATGAGCATTTTGGTGTAGACGCCCGAAATATGGCGTTCCGCCGACTTGGCCTCCATTCACTGAGGGTCGGCACTTCGGGGCCCGTCCTTGACTTGCAATGGCAATTGCGGGCAAAGGACTGGCCCATCTGCGCTTGGACCTTTTCTCCGTCGGAGCAGGCCGAGAGTCCAGTTGAAGGATCGTGTCTGCGAACGACGATCCAGGTTCGCCCTTGTCGCTGCCCTGGTCGACAATGGGCGACCATGCAGACACCTGAAGAGCTCTTCGACCTGCGTGGCAAGGTCGCCGTCATCACCGGAGGCAGCCGGGGGATCGGGCGGGCCATCGCTGAAGGCCTGGCGTCAGCCGGCGCCGACGTGGTCGTGGCGAGTCGCAAGATCGAGAGCTGCGAAGCGGCGGCCGCGCGAGATCGCAGAGGCTACCGGTCGGCGGGCGGTGCCCGATCGCCTGCCACGTGGGTCAGTGGGAGGACTGCGACAACCTCGTGGATGCCGTGTATCGAGAGTTCGGGCGGTGCGACGTGCTCGTGAACAACGCCGGCATGTCGCCGGCCTATCAAGGACCTCGCCTCGGTGAGCGAGGACCTCTACGACAAGGTGCAGGACATCAACACCAAGGGACCGTTCCGTCTCGAGCGCGCTTGATCGGAGCTCGGATGGCTGAGGGCGACGGTGGCTCGATCATCAATGTCTCGTCGGTGAGTTCGTTCCGCCCCACTCCGACCGACTTGCCCTACGCCATGGCCAAGGCGGCGCTCAACGCATTGACGCTCGGGCTGGCCGGCGTCTGGGCGCCGAAGGTCCGGGCCAACCTGGTCCTCCCGAGCGCAACCGAAACGGATCTGACCAGCAGATGGCCGGCGGAGGTCAAGGCGCGCATCGCCGAGGGGAATCCGATGAAGCGGATGGGCCAGCCCGAAGACGTCGTGGGCGCCTGCATCTTCCTGGCCAGCGAAGCCGCCAGCTACGTCAACGGGGCCCAGATTCCCGTCGACGGGGGTTTGTATCGCGCCCTCTGATCGGGCCGCCGTCTGCGGGCGTTCGGGTCTGAGGGCGAGATCCTGGAGTCCTCGGCGACGCTGATTATCCGCCGGTGAGGTACTGGTCGATCATGCGGTGCATGTGGAGAAGATTGCTCTCCTGCCGGCGGTTGAGCCGGAGAGGCGGCCCTCCTCGTGACTTCATCCCGATCTGGACGTGCTCCATGTTGGCGTAGTCCTGATTCGTGATCTCGCCCCAGTCGCGCTCGGTCCACTCGGGGAAGAATCGACGTCCTGCTCGCTCGAAGGGTTTGTCTTCGGACGGCCACTGGAGGAACCAGGTGTCCTTGATGCAGCTGTCCGGATCGGTGCCGTTGGGCCGAACGCGGAACAGGATGGCGATACCGGGATAGATCGGTCCCACCATGTTGGGGAAGAAGTGGACGTCTTCGGCGCTGGTCAGCTGGTCGTCGGTGAACCCGCTCGACGTCCACGCCACGGCCGACGAGAAGCTCGCGCCGGCCACTCTGGTAGCGGCTCAACATGCTCTCGTCGTCGCGTGGGTTGGCCCGGATCTCTTCCACCAGCGCACTCTCGTCGCGGTAGAAGAGCCCGCCCAAGCCCCCGGACGAAGTTCTCGAGGATCTCGCCCTCGTCGTAGTCGTCCTCGGAGAGGCCCAGGCGAGGACTGGGGCGAAGCTGGCGGCGGGAGTTCGGGAGGCGCCCGTAGTGGGCGTGGACGCCCAGCGGCTCGTAGTCGAGGCTCACGTCGTCGGTCCAGGGCAGCAGCTGCGGGTGGGTGCCCTGCACGTGGTAGCCCTCGTTGAACGCGTCGACCGCCACCTTCCAGTTGGCCGGGAGCACGGTCGAGAGATAGGTGCGGATGCGCAGACGATCCAGGTGGTACGGGCGCCAGGAGACTCGGGAGCGGGTCGAGGAACTCGAGCAGCGGCGGCGCACCCGGATCGAGGCAGATCCAGACGAAGCCACCCCAGCAGCTCGGCCTGGACGGCCTTGAGCCCGGTGCCCGGCGGGATCGGATCGAACTCGTCCTCGTCCACGACCTCGACCAGCTTGCCGTCGAGGTCATAGCGCCAGGCGTGATAGCGGCACCGAATGCAGGCGTCGGGAAAGGAGCCGGATCCGTCGGCCAGGCGGGTCCCCCGGTGCAGGCAGGTGTTGTGGAAGGCCTTGATGGTGTCGGCGTCGGAGCGAACGACGAGGATCGACTGGTCGCCGATCAGGTATTCGAGGAATGATCCCGACTTCGGCGACTTCCTCTTCCCGACAGGCCACCTGCCAGACGCGGGACCACACACGGTCGAACTCCAACTCGGCGAACTCGGCGCTGGTGTAGCGGGCACGCGGGATCGTGTCGTCCTCGCCGATCAAGAGCTTGTCCAGATTGCTATCGGTCATCGAAATTCACGCCATCCCACGGAGTCGAGTTGTCACTGCCATGGTAGGTCGAACGCCCCACGAGTGCGTCCGTCAGATCGATCAGTGGGAGCGTTGCTCGGTATGCTGCGGCGATGTCCGATCAGGCGCAACAGACCTTCGCTCCTGCGCTGGCCGAAGTGCCGCTCCCCGCTCCGAACACCGCCGCTTTGCTGCGCCGGAACGGGACCGACGCCCGCTACGCCGACCGGCCCGCCCTGCGCTTCGGCGACCGGATCTGGACCCACGCTGAGCTGCTGGCCGAGGCGGAGCGCTTCGCCGCCCTCTTCCGAGCCCGCCTCGATCCGGAGCGTCCCCCGCACGTCGGTCTCCTGCTCGACAACACGCCTGACTACGTCTTTGCGCTGTGCGGCGCCGGTCTGGCCGGTGCGGCCGTGGCCGGGCTGAACCACACCAGAGTGGGGGAGCACCTGGCCCGTGACATCGTCCACACGGACGTGCAGCTCCTGATCACCGAACCACGGCACCAGGCGCAGCTCGATGCGGCCATCGGCGGCCTCGATCTGCCTGGCGGTGTCCTGGTCTCGGACCGCTTCGCCGACGAGGACGACCCGCCGCTTGCCGGGGAGTCACTGGCCCAGGCGCTCGAGGAGTCGTCTGCGCTCGGCGCCTCGACGGATGAGGCGCTCGGCTTGGCCGAGCCCGAGGTCGACGCCCTGTGGGCCTTGCTGTTCACGTCGGGGACGTCGGCGGCGCCCAAGGCGGTTCGCTGCACGCAGTACCGGCTCCTCACCACGGGCAACCGGATGGCCATGATGCTCGAGCTCACGCCCGACGACGTCGGCTACGCGGCCATGCCGCTCTTCCACACCAACTCGCTGATGTCCGGACTGGCCCCGGCGCTCGTGGCCGGCGCGTCACTGTCCTTGGCTCGCCGCTTCAGCGCGTCACGGTTCCTGCCCGACGTGCGGCACTACGGCGTCACCTGGTTCAACTACACGGGCAAGGTGCTCACCTACATCTTGGCCACGCCGGCACACCCGGACGACGCCGACAACCCCGCTTCGGGTGGCCTTCGGGAACGAGGGGTCACCCGCAGTGACGGCGGAGGCGGCGACGCGCTTCGGCATGAGGATCATCGACGTCTTCGGTTCCACCGAGGGCGGCATCGCCCTCGACCGGACGGGGGCGCGTCCTCCCACCTCGATCGGGCGTCTGCGGGAGGGGATCAAGGTCGTCGACGAGGACGGGCGAGGAGGCCCCGCGGGCGGTCTTCGACGCCGATGGCGGGCTGACGAACGCCGACCGCAGTGTCGGCGAGATCGTGAACACGCTCGGCGTCGGCCCGTTCGAGGGCTACTACCGCAACGACGAAGCGATGCGTCGCACCACGCGCAACGGCTGGTACTGGAGCGGTGACCTCGGCTACGTCGACGACGACGGCTGGGTCTACTTCGCCGGGCGCACCTCGGACTGGCTCCGGGTCGACGGCGAGAACTTCCCCGTCGACGCCGATCGAGGCGATCATCGCCCGGCACCCCGACCTCATCCTGGCCTCGGTCTACGGCGTCCCCGAGCCGGACTCGGGTGACCAGGTGATGTGCGCGCTCGTGTTGCGCGACGGTGCGACCTTCGACGGGGCCACGTTCGCCAAGTGGCTGGACGACCAGCCCGACCTGAGTCCCAAGTGGCGGCCCCGCTACGTCCGGGTGTCCACCGCGCTGCCGACGACGCCGACCAACAAGGTGCTGGCCCGCACCCTGGTGCACCAGAAGTTCCGCGCCGACCGGGTGGACGGCGACCCCCTCTACATGCGGGAGCGGGGCAGTGACGCACTACCGCCCGTTCACGGCGCAGGACGAACTCGCCCTGCGCGAGGCCTTCGAGGCCAACGGCCGCCGCGAGGCCTGGGAGCTCTGAGTCGCTCCGGCAGGTCCGGAGCAGCAGAGGTCGGGTTCAGGTCTTCTTGACCAGCGGGATGTCGTAGAGGGCGGCCCAGTTGGTGCTGACGATGCGCGCCTTGCTCTCCTCGCTCAGCGGGAGCTTGTCGAAGGCGTTCACGGCGTGCGGGAACTTCGAGTCGCCGTGGGGGTAGTCGGTCGAGAAGATGATCCGCTCGTCGCCGAAGGTCTCGACGAAGTGGGGCACCGTGTGCTCGTCGGCCTCGACCGAGATCCAGCAGTTGCGCTTGAAGTACTCCGACGGCGGCATCGTGAGCTCGGGCGCCTCGTACCACCCGGTCCACTCCCAGTGCTCGTCGAGCCGGTACATGAACCACGGCGCCCACGAGCAGTTGCCCTCGAGCAGGGCGACCTTCAGATTCGGGAAGCGCTCGAGCACGCCGCCGCCACAGAGGCAGGCGGTGACGAACTGAATGCCGAGGGGCTGGCTGAACGTGTGCCAGAGCATGAGGCGGTCCAAGACCTCGAGCCCGAAGTCCGGGGTGAGGTAGGTCTGGCCGCCGCCGTGGAAGGCGAGGGGCACGCCGAGCCGCTCGATCTCGGCCCAGAGCGGGTCGTAGGACTTGTGGTACCAGGGCCGCCGGTTCACGGCGGCCGGCGGCAGGAAGATGGCCTTGAAGCCGAGCTCCTCGACGCAGCGCCGGGCCTCCTCGACGGCGCCGGGCACGTCGTGCGCGGCCACCATGCCCGCACCGAACATGCGGTCGGGGGCGACGTCGCAGAAGTCCTTCATCCAGTCGTTGTAGGCCCGGGCGATGGCGGTGGCGAACTCGGGCTCGAGCCCGTCGCTGCCGATCTGCTCGGTCGAGTCCAGGCCGAGGACGAACAAGCCGCGGGAGGGATAGAGGACGGCCAGGTCGAGACCCTCGGCGTCCATGGCGTCGATCTGGGACTGCGCATCCCAGCCCCGGGCCTCCGACGCGGCGTACACGTTGTCGTGGTGCGGCTGCCAGCCGGTCTTCCGTCCCTCGACCCGCTGCGGGCGGGTGGCCCCCATCCGGAGCATCGTGTGGTTCTTGACCCGGACGCGCATGTCGCGCTGGATCTCCGAGAGCCCACGCGGCGCGGCGTGGGCGTAGGCCGGATCGATGTAGCGCTCCCAGAGATCCGGTGGCTCCATCACGTGCAGATCGCTGTCGCAGATGACGTGATCGCGCAGTCCCATCACAGACCCCCCAAAGATCCCTGACACTCGAGTCAGCTTTCACTATACGCTCTCGGTCGGCGAGCGCTCTGGGGGCTCTGCCAGGGCATTTGGAGCTTGAGGAGAGACGATGGCGATCGGCGTAATCGGGTTGGGCAACATCGGCAAGGGCATCGCGACGAACCTCGTCGCCGACGGCCAGGAGGTCGTCGTCTACGACCTGGACGCCGCGGCGGTCGAAGGCGATCACGGGGGCGACGGCCGCGTCCGACGTCAGGCGCTGGCCGCTCAGGCCGAGATCACCCTGCTGTCCCTGCCCACACCGGAGGTGGTCAACGCGGTGGCCGAGGCCTGGGCGTTCGCCGCGAAGCCCGGCTCGATCCTGGTCGACCTCTCCACCAACAGCCCGGCCGTGGTGCGCGAGCTGGGGGCCCGGCTGGCCAGCTCGGGCCATCACCTGGTCGAGGCGCCTCTGACCGGCGGGGCGATCGGGGCGGAGCGCCGGATGCTCGTCTTCATGATGGGTGGCGACGACGAGGCCGTCGGCGCGGGTCCGGCCGGTGCTCGAGCCGCTCGGACGGGCGACGTTCCACGTCGGTGCGCTCGGTCTGGGCAACACGATGAAGCTGCTCAACAGTCTCATCGCCTTCACGACCACCTGGGTCAGCCTGGAGGGATTGTCGTTCGCCACCAAGGCCGGGATCGAGGTGCAGGACGCGGTCGAGATCCTGCGCACGGCCGGCGCGTCCAACTTCTTCATCGACCGCCAGGTCGAGACGATCGACGGCCGCGATCGGCCGACGCAGTTCGCCTTGGTGCTGGCGGCCAAGGATGCCGGCTTGATCGTCGAATCGGGCGAAGCGCTCGATGTGCCGACCCCGGTCGCCGCGGCGGTGCGCGGCGTCCTCAACAACGCGGTCGATCAGGGCTTCGGTGACGCGGACTGGAGCGAGCTGGTGACGTTCGCCGAGCGGCAGGGCGACGTGACGTTGCGCTGGGACCCTTCGACCGGCCCGAGCTGACGAGACGACCCTCTCGGGTCAGATGGTCGGTGGGCGGCGCGAGTGAGTCGGGTTAGTCAGTCGGTGCCGAGCACGTCGGCGGCCACCCGCATGGCGGAACCGGCCGCCGGCACGCCGGCATAGATCGAGATGTGCATGAGCACCTCGACGATCTCCTCTCGGCTGAGACCGGCGTTGAGCGCACCGGCGAGGTGGGCCCGCAGCTCTTCGGGCTGACCGAGCGAGGCCAGGACGGCGACGGTGATCATCGAGCGGTCACGCACCGACAGGCCCGGTCGGGTCCAGATGTCACCGAAGGCACTCTGCTGGACGTGGTCGTAGTAGTCCGGGGCCAGCTTGGCCGCGGGGAACTGCCCGGTCGGGGCGGTCAGCGTGGCCGGCCACAGCTGGCCCTGGATCTCCCGGCCCGCGGCCCTGCGCTCGTCACTCGTTGTCATGTGGCACTCCTGTCGACGCCCAATAGGTTCACCGTTGCGATGCTGCCGCCTCCGACGAGGTGGGCCAAGGCCACCCGGGCGCCCTCGACCTGGCGGCCCTCGGCCTGGCCGCGCAGCTGGAGCACGGCCTCGTGGAGCTGGGCCACACCGGTCGGACCGCCGGGATGGCCGCGGGCGATCAGCCCGCCGTCCGTGTTGAAGGGGATGCGCCCGCCCGGCCCGGTCTCGCCCTCGACGACCAGCTTCTCGCCCTCACCCTCGGCACAGAACCCGAGCAGCTCGTAGTACTCGAGCTCCTCGTTGATGAAGGCGTCGTGGCAGTAGGCCACGCTGACGTCCTCGGGGCCGAGGCCGGCCGCCTCGTAGCACTCGTTCGCCGTGTTCCGGGTCATGCTGGACGGACCGACGACCGGGCCGACGAAGGTGTGGCCCGGCGTGTAGCTCTCCGACATCAGCGCCGAAGCCAGGGCCCGGACGAGGGGGCGGTCGGGTTGGCGCTGCCGCACCAGGTCCTCGCGGGCCAGGATGATGCAGGCGGCGCCGTCGTCGGGCGGGCAGCACATCATGGTGGTCAGCGGCTCGGCCACCATCCGGGCGGCCAGCACCTCCTCGGCGGTGACCACGTGGTCGGAGCGGCGGTGGGCGAACGGGCAGGCGGCGCCGTAGTTCCAGTTCTTGGCCGCGATGGTGGCGAAGTGCTCCGGCGTCGTGCCCCGGTCGTGCATGCGCCGCTGGGCCCAGAGGGCGAAGTAGGCGGCGGGCAGGATGGGGGCGTCGATCTGGTCACGCCCGGCGCCCCGACCTCCGGTGCCCGTCATGTCGGTGAACTTGTCGAAGCACAGCGCCATGGCCACGTCGGCCCGGCCGGAGGAGACGGCCCAGGCGGCCTCGCGGAAGGAGACGAGCCCGGTGGCCGACGCGTTCTCGATGTGGGTCACCGGGAGCCCGGTCAGGCCCAACTCCTTCATGGCCTTGATGCCCAGCATGGAGGCGGGCTGGATGTAGCCCACGAAGGCCTCGTCGACGTCGGCCAGGGTCATGCCGGCATCGTGGAGGGCCAGCAGCCCGGCGTCGCGGGCCAGGTGGGCGCCCGGGATGTCACGGAACATGCCGAAGCGGACCATGCCGATGCCGGCCACGGCGACGCCCTCGAACTTCAGGCCGTGCGTCACGACGTGGCCTCCGGCGTTCGAAGCCGCGTCGGCGGGGCGGAAGCGGTAGATGACGACGTCGTCGCCGTTGGAGTTCGTCGCGGAGCGTCTCGAGGTCGATCTGCACCGGCATGCCGATGGCGAAGTCGTCCCGCTCGCCGGAGAGGATCGACTGGACGCGCGGACCTTCGGGCAGGTCCACCTGGGCCACGCCGTAGCCGGCCACGTCGGCGTCCTTCTTGCCGAAGAGCGGCACGTGGCAGTAGGTCCAGGTGTAGATCACGCCCTGGGTCGAGAGCTCCATGTCCTCGGTGCCCTCGTGCAGGCACTTGGCGCAGACGAGGCGCTGGGGAAAGAAGACCTCGCCGCAGGCGGGACAGCGGCTCCCGAGCAGGCGGGGCGGCTCGGCCGGGTCCTCGGGGATCCGGAAGAACCCCTCCTCAATGGGAACTCGCGCCATGTGCTCCTCGCTCTCGTGCGCCCGTCGCGCACGGTTGGGACGACGGGATCGTTGCGTTACTGCCGTGCTGCGATCTGGGTGCGTCGGGAGTCTGTCATAACGACCCAGCGCAGTCGAATGGGTGCGGCTCCTGCGGATCCGGTGCGGGTCACCGGGGCAGTCCGAGGACGCGCTCGCCGACGACGGTCTTGTTGATCTCGGTGGTGCCGCCGGCGATCGAGGCCTGGCGCACCCCGAGCAGGTTCAGCGCCCAGCGGTCGCGGGCGAGCAGCGCATCGAGCCCGATCAGGTCCACCGCCAGTTCGGCCAGCTCCTGGTCGCAGCTGGCCCAGGACAGCTTGGCCAGGCTGCCGGCCGCATTGGCGGCCGTGGGGTCGGCGAACGAGCGCTCCGTCAGATAGCGCATGCAGCGGATGCGGGCGAAGACGCCGGCCAGCCGTTGGCGCAGGACCGGGTCGCGGAGGCCCTCCTGCGCCCGGGGGTCGGCCAGGAGCTCGTCGAGGCGGTTGGCCAGGGAGAGGTGGAGCCGGGCCACGCCGGCCCGCTCGAAGCTCAGCGTCGTCATGGCCACCGACCAGCCCTGATGGAGCGGGCCGAGCATGGCGGAGCGGGGGATGCGGGCGTCGGTGAAGAAGAGCTCGGCGAAGGTGTGCTCGCCGGTGATGGTGGTGAGCGGCCGCGCCTCGATGCCCGGCGTGCGCAGGTCGACCAGGAAGCAGGTGATCCCCGCGTGCTTCTTGGCCGTCGGGGTCCGTGCGCACGTAGAGCTGGCACCAGTCCGCCACGTGGCCGAGGGAGTTCCAGGTCTTCTGCCCGTTGATCACGAAGTGGTCGCCGTCCTCGACCGCGGCGGTGCGCAGCGAGGCCAGGTCCGATCCGGCGTCGGGCTCGGACATCCCCTGCGACCAGATCTCGTCGCCCCGGAGCATGGGCTGGAGAAAGCGCTCCTGCTGCTCGGGGGTGCCGACCTGCATGATGGCCGGGGCGATGTTGGACACGCCGATCACGTTCACCGGGCCGGGCGCGCGCAGGCGGCTGGTCTCCTCCATGAAGGCCAGCTGCTCGGGCACGCCGGCGCCGCGCCCGCCGTGCTCGACCGGCCACGACGGGGCGGCCCAGCCGGCGTCGGCCAGCGTGCGGTTCCAGGCGCGCAGCACGTCGAGGTTGCCCTCCACCGAGTGGTGACCCGCCGCGACGACCTCGGGGGTGAGGTTGTCCTCGAGGAAGGTCCGCAGCTCCTTGCGGAACTGGTCCACGTCAGGTTCGGTCGACGTCGTGCTCACGCTCAGTTCTCCAGTGGGGTGTTCTGCGTATCGATAGAAGGAGGGGTCCGCCTCAGAGGCGGTAGATGCGTTCGGCCGTGCCCGCGAAGAGCAGGTCACGCGACGCGTCGTCGAGTCCGGACGTCACCGCGGCGAACCCCGTGTAGAGCTCGTCGAAGGTGCCGGCCATGGCATCGACGGGGAAGTTGCTGGCGAACATGCAGCGAGCGGGGCCGAAGACCTCGAGGGCGTGCTCGATCCAGGGGGCGATGGCGTCGGGCTGCATGGAGCCCAGGGGCATGGCCAGGCCCGAGAGCTTGCAGACGACGTGGTCACCGAGGGCGGCCAGGGCGTCGATGCCCTCCTGCCAGAGGGAGAACTCCTCGTCGGCGTCCGAGCGGGGCCAGCCGGTGTGCTCCACCACGATGGTCAGGTCGGCGAAGCCGGCCAGCTCGGCGGCGGCCGTGGCCAGCAGATCGGGGTGGGCCATGAGCTCGAAGACGAGGTTGCGCTCCTGCAGCGCGCCGAGCACGGCCGGGTCGGGGACGGGGTGGCTCAGCGGGCCCATGGGGCGCACGCCGCGGAAGCGCGGCGCCGTCATCTGGCGGTCGAGCAGGGCGATGGCGTCGGCCACGGTCTCGGTCGGCGGCAGCCCGCCCACGATGGCGTCGGGGCCGCCGTTGGCCTCGGCCGTCCGGTCGAGCTCGATGGTCTCCTCGACCGAGTTGGGCCCGGTGGCCGCGGCCACGTTGACGAACTTCTCGACGTTCCACCCCGCCGACTCGGCCCGGTAGGTCTCGACGTCGAAGCGCCGGTTCATCCGCGCGGCGTCGCCGGTGCCGCCGTGGGACGGGGCCATGGAGAGGTAGGGGTACCAGGCTCTTGTTGGCGGGGTCCCACAGATGGACGTGGGCGTCGACGACGCGGGTGGGCTTGTCGCTCATCAGGTCTCCATCGAGGCGAGCGGGCCGGTGGCGCCCACGATCTCGCGCAGGCTGCCGTCGAGCCACTCGGGGATGGCGGGGCCGCCGTAGGTCACGGTGCCGATCGGGCGCGGGTGGCTGCGCAGCCCGAGCCACTGGTCGCTCACCACCAGCTCCGCACCGGCCAGCGGGGCGCTGTCGGGGTGGGCGAGGAGGTGGGCCGCCAGCTCGCTGGCGGCCTGGTCGGCGCGCGGGCCCGGAGGCCTCGAGACCGGCGGTGAGGGCGGTGACCCGGTTCTTCGTGCCGGCGGCGGCCACGCGGGCCAGCTGGGCCGAGGCCTGGGCCCGGCTGCGACCGGCCGGGGTGGTGGCGTCGGTGAGGACCATGAGGCGGACGGGACGCTCGGCCGCGCCGGCGTAGTCGGCCACGGCGCGCGACCACGAGGCGTCGTCGTGCAGCGCCTCGAGCAGGCCCCGGTGGTCGGCCAGCACGTGCTCCCAGCCCTCGAGCGCAGCTCGAGGTCCGCGGGTGGCCTTCGAGGGCGACGACGACCGCGTCGAGGGGACCGGCCTTCTCGACGGCGGCCTGCAGGCTCTTGGCCGTGCCGTCGAAGCCGTGGGCCAGCTCGACGCGGCGGCAGGCGATGGCGCGGGCATCGAGCGCGCCGGCGAGCGCGGCGGCCAGCTGGGGACGGTCGCTGACGATGGCGCAGGAATGCACCGGCGCGGACGGTCGGCTGGTCTGGCGTCGCCGTCTCGAAGATCCCGGCGAAGCGCGGATTGCTGCCGCCGTCGCTGGCCTGCTTGGTCTCGGCGCCGACGAAGGCGCGGGGAACGACCGTATCGAGCACGCCGGCCAGGGAGGCGGCGCCGGCGGTGCGCACGACCTCGACGAGGCGGGGCTGGTCGACCACGGCCACCTCGGGGCCGCCGGCGAAGAGCACCTGGCCGCTGCACCAGCCGAAGCCGTCGCCGACGACGTGGGCGCCCAGCGGACCGATGTCCTCGGGCCCGGGCATGGAGTTGAGGGTCAGCCCGCCCCCGCCGCCTTTGCGGCCCTCGCTCTGGGCCCGCGCCAGGGCGGCCTGCACCATGCGGGTGTTGGCGATGGGTGAGATGGCGTTGACGGTGACGCCGGGCGGCGCCAGCCGGCCCAGCTGCCAGGTCAGGGAGGCGACGACGCGCTTGGCCGCGCTGTAGCCGCCGGCGTCGGCGGCCCGCCAGCCCGAGCCGGACGTGATGCCGAGGATGCGCCCGTGCCCGGCGGCCGCCATGAGGGGCAGCGCCGCCTCGAGCACGTTGAGGTAGCCGCCGAGGTGCACGTCGAGCAGGGCCAGCCAGTCCTCCTCGGTGCCGCGGGCGTAGTAGCTCTGCCGGGTGATCCCGGCCACGTTGACCACGGCGTCGAGGCCGCCGCGCTCGGCGGCCAGTTCCTGGAAGAGGGTGCGCAGCGCCTCGCCGTCGGTGACCGAGGCCGACGAGGCCCGGGCCGTGCCGCCGGCGGCGACGATGCGCCCGGCCGTGGTCTCCTCGGTCTGGGCCAGCTGCTCGGTGCCGTCGAGGGTCACGAGCGGGTCGACGGTGACGACGAACCAGCCGCTGCGGCCGAGGTCCTCGGCGATGGCGCCGCCGATGCCGCCCCCGCCGCCGGTGACGACGGCCACGCGTTGGCGGGTGCTCACGGCGCGCTCGAGGGGACTTCGAGCTCCAGGCCCTCGAAGCGGCCGTCGGCCACCCAGCTCTCGAGGAGGTCGCGGTAGCCGAACCAGTCGCCGAACCCGCCGCCGTAGTTGCCGTCGCGCGGGTTGATGGTCTCGGGGTGGCCCTCGTTGTTGATGCGCGACGGCGTGCAGGCGGCCATGACGCTCGTGCCGGGCATGTAGGAGTCGACGACCTTCTGCGTCCAGGCCTCCTCGGCCTGCGCGCTGACGTCGAAGGCCTCGACGCCCTGCTTGCGGAGGAGCGAGATGGCGCCGGTGACGAACTCGGCGCCGGCCACGGCCAGCTGCGTGTAGTTCACCGTCACCACGGCCTGCTGGGTGGGCGCGGGCATGAGGAAGAGGTTGGGGAAGCCGCGGCTCATGATGCCGTAGAGGCTGGCCGCCCCGTCGGCCCACTTCTCGGCCAGGGTCACGCCGCCGCGCCCGACGATGTCGTGGCCGGCCCGGCGGTAGAGCGGCGTGCGCTCGGGCTCGAAGCCGGTGCCGTAGATGATGCAGTCGACCTCGTACTGCTGCCCGTTCACGAGCGGGCCGGCCTCGGTGATGCGCTCCATGCCGGCCGGGCAGTCGATGAGGGTGACGTTGGGGCTGTTGTAGGCCGAGAGGTACTCGTCGTGGAAGCAGGGCCGCTTGCAGATGTAGCGGTAGTAGGGCTTGAGGATCTCGGCGGTGTCGGGGTCCTCGACCAGCGCCTCGACCCGGCGCCGGTGCTCGTCCATGATCTCGTAGTCGAGCGCCTCGGCGTTCTCGATGAACTCGGCCAGGCTCATGCCCTTGCGCCGCGGGCGGGTTGTTCACCACCGCGTAGTGGTGCGTCCAGCCGTCGTCGATCTGGTCCACCTCGGCCGGCGCGCCCGAGCATGATGGCCTGGAAGTTGTCATTCCGGGCCCGCTGCCACCCGGGCTCGAGCGTGTCGGCGAAGTCGTCGTCGGTCGGGCGGTTGCCCCGCTCGCCGATGGCCGAGGGGGTGCGCTGGAACACGTAGACCTGCTTGGCCGATTGCGGCCAGCGGGGGCAGGGCCTGGATGCCCGAGGCGCCGGTGCCGATCAGCGCCACCGTCTTGTCCTTCAGGTTCTCGAGCGGGGCCTGCGGGCCGCCGCCGGTGTAGGCGTAGTCCCAGCGCGCCGTGTGGAAGGAGTGGCCGGCGAAGTCCTCCATGCCGCTGATGGCGGGCAGCTTCATGAGGTTGAGGATGCCGGGGGCCAGCACGTACCAGCGGCAGGAGATGGCGTCGCCGCGGTCGGTGTGGATGCAGCCAGCGCGACTCCTCCTCGCGCCATTCGGCGCGGGTCACCCCGGTGTGGAAGAGCGCGTCGTCGACCAGGTCGAAGTGCTCGGCCACCGCCTCGAGGTGCTGGCGGATCTCCTCGCCGAAGGCGTAGCGCTGGCTCGGGACGTAGCCGATCTCCTCGAGCATGGGCATGTAGATGTACGACTCGACGTCGCACATGACGCCGGGGTAGCGGTTCCAGTACCAGGTGCCGCCGATACCGCCGGCCTGGTCGATGAGGCGGATGCGTTCGATGCCGGCCTGGCGCAGGTGGGCGCCGGTGGTCACACCGGCGATGCCGGCCGCCGAGGATGACGACGTCGACCTCGTCGACGACGGGATCACGCTCGGTGGCCGGCGTGAAGGGGTCGTCGCGGTACTTGGCGAAGTACTCGTCGTGGCGCAGGTCGCGGATGTCGGCCCGGCCGGCGACCAGCCGCTTGTCGCGCTCGGCCAGGTACTTGGCCCGGACGGCCTCGGGGTCGTAGTGCTCGGTGTCGAGTGGTGGCGGCGTCATGGAGAGGTCAGGGGGACCAGTCGGTGCAGGGACGCCCTCATTGTGGCATGAGATCGGAGTTTCCTGACACTTGTGTCAGTATCGTCATAGTTCCGCAATACTCGGCCATGAACGAGAACGGGTTCTACCGATTGGCCTGGGGTGACTCGGATCCCGGCGTGGCGATCGACGCCGGGATTCGCCAGCGGCGGGGCCGGTCGGGGCTGCGCAGGCTGGCTCGGGGGCGGGCGCCGTTGCGAAAAGGGCTGGTCAGAGCTGGCTCTTCGCCGCCTCAAGGCTGGGGAAACCTGCTCGGCGCAGCGCCGCATGGCCGTCGCACAGTAGGCGGAGCGCAGGAGGCGCGGTGCCGGGGCGGTCCGGGTGCGGCCGCCGGCGGGATCAGATGATCAGGTGTTCCTTGGACTCCGGGTTGGCCATGTTCTCCCGGATGTGGGCGGCCTGCTCCTCCGCCGACTCGTGCGTGCGCAGGAGGATCGGCGAGAGGACGAGGCCGAGCGATGACCGAGCAGGCGGCGATGAGCAGGGCCAGCTGGTAGCCGTGGGTCAGGGCGGAGATCACGTCGTGGCCCGAGGCCAGCAGGGACTTGGAGCTGTTGGCGGCGATGGTGCTCAGCGCGGCCAGGCCGATGGCGCCGGCCAGCTGCTGGGAGACGTTGACCACGCCCGAGCCGAGGCCGGCGTCCTCGTTGGGGATCTCGGACATGCCGATCTGGAGCAGCGGCATGAAGGTGACGCCCGCCCCGAGGCCCAGCATGACGAAGGCGATGAAGATCTTCGGGAAGTACTCGGCGTGCGCGCCGGCGGAGGCGAAGAGCAGCAGCCCGGCGGCGGCGAGGACCATGCCGGGGTACATCACGGGCTTGCTGCCGAAGCGGTGGACCAGCTTGGCGGTGAGCCCGGTCGACATGCCGGCCATCATCACGGCCTGGGGCAGGAAGGCCAGGCCCGTCTTGATCGGGCTGTAGCCGAGCACGTGCTCGAAGTAGAGGGCGCCGATGAAGAAGGTCGAGAACATCCCGATGATGAGCAGGCCGCGGATGACGGCCGAGCCGGTGAGGGTGCGCAGCTTCAGGATGCGCAGCGGCATGATCGGCTTCTCGATCTTCGACTCGAGGACGAGGAAGGCGACGAACAGCGCCAGGCCGAGGCCGAGGATGCCCAGGGTGTGGGCCGAGACCCAGCCGTAGGTGGCCGCGGTGACGATGGCGTAGATGATCACCATGACCGAGACGGTCACGAGGATGGAGCCGACCCAGTCGACGCCCTGCTTGATGCCCAGCCCGACGTTGTCCACCAGGAGGAAGTAGCCGGCGGCCAGCGTGGCGATGCCGATAGGCACATTCACGAAGAAGATCCAGTGCCAGTCCAGGACCTGGGTGAGGACGCCGCCGGCGAGGAGCCCGATGGAGCCGCCGCCCACGGCCACGAAGACGTAGGCGCTCATCGCCTTGGCCCGCTCGAACGGGCTGGCGAACTCGGTGACGATGATGGCCACGATGACCGAGGACGAGAAGGCGCCGCCGATGCCCTGGACGAAGCGGGCGGCCACGAGCATCGACTGGTCCTGGGCCGAGCCGCAGACGATGGAGGCGAGGGTGAAGAGGGCCACGCCGGCGAGGAAGACCTTCTTGCGGCCGACGAGGTCGCCCAGGCGGCCGGCCATGAGGAGGAAGCTGCCGAAGGAGATGAGGTAGGCGTCGACGACCCAGGTCAGGCCGGACTGGCTGAAGCCCAGGCTCTTCTGGATGTCGGGCAGGGCCACGTTGACGATGGAGCCGTCGAGCGCGTTCATGAACATGGCCAGGCAGACGACGACCAGGGCGATCCAGCGGCGGCGGTCGCCCTGGGCGGTCCCGATCTCCGGGATGGTCATGGTCGCGGGGATAGTCATGGTTTCGGGACTATCATAGAGGTATGATTTCCGGGATCGAGCGCGCGGGCACACGGGAGGCGACGGCACCATGAAGGCCCGGGGGGGCTCCACCAGAACGGGGACGACGGGGACGATCGTCCTGCTCAACCGGCTGGCCCGGGTCGTCTACCTGCGCTCGTCGGTCGAGCTGGTCGGGATGAACCTGCGCAACATGGTCGTCCTGGCCTACCTGCGGGACCACCCGAGCGTCTCCCAGCAGCTCATGACCGAGCAGCTCTCGATGGACTCGAACACCGGCGTGCTGGTGCTCAACGACCTCGAGGACCTCGAGTACGTGGAGCGGCGGCGGGACCCGGCCGACCGGCGGCGCCACATCGTCGACATCACCGACGCCGGCCTCGAGGCGCTGGAGTTGGCCGAGGTGGCGCAGGGGAGTATCGAGGACGAGATCCTGGGTGGGCTCTCGGTGACCGAGCGGGGCGAGCTGCGGCGGTTGCTGCTGAAGGCGCTCGAGGAGCACGAGCCCGGGAGCTGAGTTCGGGCGGTCGCTTCCGGTCGCCTCGTCGGGCGGCTGCGGCTGTCGGCGACTGGCTGGGATCGGGGCCTTAGATCGAAGAGCCGTGCGGGTCTGAAGAGACGACCGCCGTCACAGTCTTGCGGCCCAGGCCCGAGACTTCGGCGAGCTGGCGCAGGGAGGCTCCGGCCTTGTGGGCGACGCGGATCATGTCGTCGCGGATCTCCGCTTCCTTCGTCGGCACGCTCCGCACAGAGGCCGACGACGGCCAACGCTGCGCCCACCTCGGCGACCCCGTCGATCCGGTACCTCTCCATGGCCAGCGTTGCGGCGTCCACGTCTGCCTCGTTGTACCTCATCAATCGGACTCCTCCTGCAGAGCCAATCGTTCCTTTTAGGTGTCGGGCAACGATGCGCGAATGATCTCAACGAGTCTTCGTGCAGACGTCTCGTCCAGCTGAATCGACTGGCTGGTTTTGCCGGGAATCTGCCGTTCGCTGGAACCATACGTTTCGAGCTGCAGAATACGTCTGGTTCCGATGTCGACGGCCTTGTAGCCGCACGTCAATTCCCCGTGGATCCTTCGAGGATCGAGTGGGCGTTCATCGAACTTCGATACCAAAGCCATGACTCAGTTCTACTTCGGCTTCACTGCGTTGTACTTCGTCACGATGAGCTTGGCGATGAGGTTGTACCCGCCGTTCCTCGAGTGGATGTCGCCCTGCTTGCAGAACCACGTGAGGTGGCAGACCTTGCTGACCGGAACCGGGATCTTGCCGTAGTTCTTCGTCTTCACGGTCTTGGTCAGCGGCCCGTAGGCACCCGACGCTGCCGTGACGTCGACCAGGCTCCCCTTGGCCGACGCATAGGACTTGGAGAGTGCGGGGTTGATGAGTGACTTGAAGGCGGTCACGGAGAGCTTGGCCAGGTTGATGGTCGCGGGGGGTGCCGGGTTCTTGGGATAGACGTAGCTGCCCAGGATCACGTCGGGGTAGGTCGAGCCGATGATCGGCACGCCGGAGCCGGCGGCCGTGCGAAGGTCTCCGGCCAGCGTGGTGACGTTGGTCTTGATGCTCTGGACCGCGGTGCCGACGCAGGAGATCGGGTTGGCCTGGGTGGCGCAGCTGGTGACGTCGTTGCCGCCGATGGAGACGGTGATGAGCCCGATGTGGCCCTTGTGGGCGGTGATGAACGCATCGGCCGCGGCGATCTGCGTCGTGGTCGGGTAGGTCTGCCCGCCGGTCGTGTGGGGGAGGACGTCGGGGCAACCGACGTCGTTGATGATGGAGCTCGTCGTGGCCCCGCCGCACCCGAAGTTCACCAGGGTGAGATGCGTCTTCTTCGCGGTGGGCACGGTGTAGCCCGCAGTCGAGCCCCGGCCCGGTTGGTACCCCACGGCGTAGGAGTCGCCGAGCGACACGTAATAGGTCGGTGACTTCGTGGCCGCACCGGCCTCGACGGGCAACACCAGGGTGGAGCCGCCGACGAGGAGCGCAGCGATGGCGAGAATGGATGTCCGCATCCCTCCATGCTGCCCTACCGGGCGCCACTTAGCTTGGCGGGAGCTGGGAGGGTATTGACGACACGTCGGTCGTCGACCGTCCGGCTCAGCCGTGGAGGAGGACGCCGACCGATTTCATGACCCGGTTGCACGGCGCGGTGACCGGGATGTGGATCTCGCGTTCGGGGGCGGTCAGCAGGCACCGACTCGACAGTGAGACGGCCGAGGCCAGGCTGCTCATGATGAGGTCCTCGAGCGTCGTGTCGCCCCGGCAGCGCCACAAGGCCAGACCGGTGGCCCAGGCCATGTTGCGTGCCGCCGTGATGCTCCAGTTGTCCACGAGGTCGAGCACTGTTTGCACCGAGCGATCAGCCTTTTCGACCTCGCGTGACTCAAAGGTGTGGCGCACCGACATCTCGGCCGCATCGAGCAGCGCGTCGACTCTCTGGTAGTCCCGGTGATTCGTACCCGCCTCGGGTGACGTGTTGAGTTGCGTGCAGGTGCGAACCAGGGCCATCGGCAGATCGTGATTGATGTGCGCGTTCATCCCGGCAAGCGCGTACTGAATGGAATAGACGTCGACCGCGTCGCGCGCGTCGAAGAGTGGCCGCCAGGCGGTGGGCACCGCGTTGGGTGTCGTCAACATGGCGTTCACCGCATCGAAGTACATGTTGGCGAACACCACTTCGAGCGCGCTCATGAACTCTGCGTTATGGAAGAAACCTTGTTCGATGCGGGCACTCACCTGCCGGGTGACGCCGAGGTACATGCGGTTGAAACTGGCCAAACCGTCCCGCGAGGGTAGGGACCGATCGATTTGCTCCATGACGGCGATGGCCCCGTCGACCGTGGACGCGGTGGTACACGGTGGAGGGAAGGCGGTCGCCATCGGGACACCATATTGCGCTGTGGTCTCGCTGTCCCGTGACGTTTCCTTCGGTGTCACATTTGATTGTCGTGGCGAGGCGCGACCGTGCCTGGCGGTGGTCACCGGCCTCGTTTCCTACAGCTCCTCGGCCAGCGCGATCAGGCGGTCTTCGCTCAGGAGGGCGGCCCAGGAGGGGTCCCCGTAGACCACGAGGCGGCGCCGGGTCCGGGTCACGTCATCAACGAAGGCCCGCCGGAGCTGCGTCGCCACCAGCTCGTCCAAGCCGGCCGGCCCCGCCTTGAGGGCGTGGCTGATGGAGTCGTCGGCGTTGTGCGTGTCGAGCAGGCGGGCCAGGTCCCACGCATCCGACGCACGCTTACGCTCTTCGGTCCGCGAGTGGATCGAGTGCAGCTTCATGGCCACGAGCGCCGCCGGCAAGGCAACACCGATCTCGGCGCTGACGTGGGTCCCGACGACCGAAAGCGTCATGGGGCTCGCCGTCTCGAGCGCCCAGCGGTGGGCCAGCACGAAGAGGCGGTTCAGTTCGGGTTCGATGCCGACGGTATCCGCCTCGGCCACGGCCTGGGTCTCGATGATCTCGACCTTGGTCGGACCGACCCAGAGCCGGATGGATTCGGAGCCCGGATCGCGACGGGCCAGGTGGGCAGCGACGAGGTTGTCCGCGGCTGACGCAGCGCCCACGAGGTCCGCCTCGGTGTCCGAGACGACGTCGACATCCCCGGTCGCACGGGTGCCCGTGCTGATCCGGCACATCACCGCGAGGCCGCCGATGAGGGCTACCGGCACACCGGCGTGTTCGGCCACCGTGCCTGCAGCACGGACGAGGGCCGCGACGTTGCCCTCCGGTCCGTCCTGGAGCAGGACGGTCTCACCAGACACGGACGAACTCCTGCGGTGGGGTCCAGTCGGCGAGGATCTCCTGCCCACGGGAGCGGTCCTGGGCCAGGTCGAGGGCGGCCACCACGGGGTGGGCCCACAACAGCCCGGCGTCGGCGGGATGTGCGCTGGCCTCGCGGAGGAGGGCGTCGACCGGTGCGCCCGCGACGGTGCATGCAGACGCCGATGGATCGGCCGGTCCGAGAACCCGGATTGCCCGCGCCAGGGCCTGGGGCTCCACGTACAAGTCCGGTATGGATTCGGCGCGGACGCCGACGGGCGCGCCCCAATGCGCGGCGGCCCTGTCGCCGGTCTCGGCGAAGGCCGTACCGAGGATGGTCGGGATCGGTGGATCCTCGTCCGGCCGGCGTCCGACCGGGGTGCGCTCGACCCGCCATGCGCTCACCAGGGCCCAGAACAGATCGGGAACGAGTGGGAGCCCGGTGCGGTCGATCAGCGACGCTGCCGCGCAGCCGGACCTGCGCGTCGTGAACCGTGGAGTGTGACGCAGGAAGGTCCCGGGCGAGCTCGCGGGTGCCATATGGATGGTCCGGCGTCATGAGCATCAGAAGCGCGACGCCCTGGGCGACACGTCCGGCGATCGGTTCGGACGGTGTCGCGCGAGTCCGGAGGAGGGGTTCGACATCCGTGTTGACGAATACCCCGTCGGCCCGGAAGCGGAGGTGCCCCCTGCGGTCGAGGTAGCCCCACCCGAGTTCATCGAGCAGGTCGGGCACGGGTCCGATCAGCCGATCCGCTACGACGACCACGTGATGGTCTCGGTCTTCCTGGGTGCCGGCGGTGAGGCCGTGCAGCCGCCCGGGGTCGAGGGTGTTGACCGCCCTGACCTCAATGGCGATGGATCCGGCGGGACCGTCAAGCACCAGGTCACCGGGCTCCCCCGCCGGTGCCGGCTCGGCATGGAGTCCCGCGGAGGCGAAGGCGTCCTGGAGCGCAGCGGTGGCCTGGGCTTCGAGTTCTGCCGTGGTCGTCCTCACCTTGCCCATCCTAGTGTCCGGTGGTCGGTTATGACCGAACAGCGGACAAACTCCCAAAGGTCCAGGTGCAGGGCTCTTAAAGCCAGGCCGCCTGCCCTTTCTGGGCGTTGCGGGATCTCGAGAGGGGTCAGGCCCACAAAGATCCGCTCAAGCCCGGGGGGATCCGCGCCGTTCACTGTTTATTGACAGGAAACTCTGATTCCTTTCCGTAGACAGAGCTGTTAACATGCTGGAAACAAATGATTGAAGCCGCCGTTGGGCGGACGGAAGGAGGTGGACCCGATGTTCACTCGAATTCTCTTGGCCGTCGACGGGACCGACTCCGGCGACGTGGCCGTCAGCTTCACGTCGGCGCTGGCGCGGCAGTTCGACGCAGAGGTCAGGGTCGTGCACGTCAACGAGCTCCTGGTCGGCGGGCGAGGCTTTGCCGCCGAGACCGAGCTCGAGGCGATGGACATCGTCGACCGGGCCGTGGCCCGCTTCCGGGGCGCCGGCGTGGCCGCCGACGGGGTGCACTACCTCGCCAACTGCTTCACGCTCGACGATCGCATTGCAGAGGCCGCGCACGAGTGGGGCGCCGACGTCATCGTCTTCGGCTCCAGGCGCCGGCGCCGGCTTCCTCGCCTCGGCGGCAGGGGACTCCGTGAGCGCGTCACCGCCCTCACCGGGCTGCCCACCCTGGTGGCCCCGGCCCCGCTCCGCGTCGCCCGTCGCGTCGCCGACCGCGAGCTCGACCCGGCGGCGCTGTTGCCCCTCGAGGACCTGACCGTCAGCTGACCAGCGGTGCCTCCGCCCGGGACCGGGCGTCGGGCGAGCCCCCCCAGCCCACCTGTTCCGCGAGGTACGGGTCGATGAACGGCGAGCGGTAGCCGTCCTCGCGCCAGGTGATCGGGAAGAACGACTCGTCCATCGCGTCGTCGCCGAACCGCTTGTAGCGGCTGTAGAGGTACCCCGTCATCTCGGGGTGGAAGCGGGCCTCCGAGGACATGCAGTGGGCGACCAGCGAGCGTCGCGGGGCGGCCGAGGCGTTGCGCGGCGAGCCGTGCCAGGTCCAGCCGTCGTGGAACGCCCCACCGCCGGCCGGGACTTCCACCGGGACCAGTTCGGGCTCGACACCTTCGACGGCGGCGGCCTGGCGGAGCTCGCGGTGCGGGTCGTCGGGCCCGTGGAACTCGTCGATCATCCCCCAGCGACGCTCCCAGCGGTGCGAGCCGCGCACGTACTCGACCGTGCCCTGCGCGGCCGTCGTGTCCTCGAGGGCGATCCAGCAGCTGACCCACTCGGACGGGACGGCCCACTGCTCGTAGCTCGAGTCCTGGTGGAAGCCGAGCGGCTTGCCGCCCGGCGGCTTCCACAGCACGTTGTCCTGGCTGAGGCGGACTCCGGGCCATCCGCCCAGGCGGGCGCAGGCGCGCCCGACGTCGGGTCGCAGCACCACCCGGGCGATGTCGCGATCGGACTTCCAGGCATTGCAGATCTGGCGGGTCAGGTCGGGCGGACTCACCCCGGCGCGCCAGTTCCATTCGTCGGGATGGAGACCGGTCTCGAAGCGGCCCGGCGAAGAGCTCGTCGTAGCGGTCGAGGGCGCGCCGGGCCAGGGCCGGATCGATGATCTGCTCGACCACGACGAAGCCGTCGCGGGCGAAGGTGTCCGCCTGACGGTCGCTCAGCTCGAACTCGAATGCACCTTGGTCGCCCAGCGTTCTGCTCCTTCCTGCTCGATGCTCTCGCCCGGTCAGACCTGGGCCAGGTAGCGGGCCCGCTCCTCGTCGGAGACGAAGCGATGACAGGCCACCGCCTCGACCCGACGCGCGGCGGCGTAGTGCTCGACGAAGGCGGAGCCGAAGAGATCGCAGGCCGCCGCGCTGGTCGAGAAGCGTTCGGCTGCCTCGAGCAGGTCCCGGGGCAGCGGCAACGGCACTGGTGTCGGTGCGGCCGTCGTCGGGCGCCTGCACGGGTGGCGGAGGTTCGAGGCGCTCTTCGATGCCCCAGAGCGCGGACCCGAGGAACAGTGGCCGCACAGTGGTGCGGGCTCACGTCCGCGCCGGGGATGCGCAGCTCGAGGCGCGCCGACTCCGGGTCGTCGGCCAGCACGCGGAGCGCACAGCTGTAGTTGTCCAGACCCCAGGTGGCCGTGGCCGGGGCCCAGTTGCCGGGGCCGAAGCGCCGGTAGGAGTTGGGGTAGGGCGCGGCCAAGGCGAGGAGCTCGGGCAGCAACGCGAGCACGCCGGCGACGGCCGCGGCGCCGACCTTGGAGAGGACGCCCGGTTCGTCGCACAGTGCAGCCGTCCCGTCGACGGTGGACCGGAACGACAGGCTGGGGTGGCCGCCCAGCCCGGGGAACTGCGGTCCCAGCTGGGCCATGAAGGTGGCCTGACGGCCCGCACGGGAGAAGTAGGCCTTGGTGTAGAGCTTGGCCAGGAGGGCCGAGTCGGCCGAGCGCACCGGCTCCTCGGGAGCGGTGGCGATCTCGAGACAGCCCGGTCCCAGCTCGGCGCAGAGGTGGTCGACCGGCACGGCGCCCGCGGTCAGGGTGTCGACCAGTCCGGCCAGGAGCTCCTCTTCGCAGGCCATGGTCAGGGCGGACCAGCAGCGGTTGTCCGCCAGGGCGGGTTGCGGCGCGCCCGGACCCGGCTCGAGGACCAGGCACTCGAACTCCCAGCCCAGACCGCGCCGCAGTCCCGAGGCGGCGGCCCGCTCGACCAGGTCCTGCACGCGGGCACGGGGCGAAAGCTCGCGCAGCGGCGGGGCGAAGTCGGCCAGGAAGAACGACGCGTCGTCTCCGAACGGGTACGGGCGTCCCGACTCGAGGTCGACGACGGCCCGGCAGCTGCGCGAGCCGCCCGTGCGCCACACCGTGTCGTCGGGGCCCCACCACTCGATGGCGTCGATGAAGCTCCAGCCTTCGTCGCAGCGCGCGTGCCGCCGCCGCCGCGCTCATCCGTTTCTCCCGCAGCGTCCCGGAGGCGTCGACCAGACCGAGGTGGACCGTGGACGCGCCGGCGAGCGGCTCCGACGGGTTGACGCGTCCGGGCTCGCTCACGGCGCCGCGCAGGCGTCGAGCAGATCGTCGAGCAGGCCCTCGACCAGGGTGACCGCGGTCGCCGTCATGGCCGCGAGCTGCTCGGTCACGGCGTGCTGCAACGCGTCGGGGCTCCCGAAGTGCGCGGACAGGGTGCGCTCGTATTCCGGCACGGCGGCCCACTTCGGGATGGTCTCGGCCTCCACCTCCACGTGGAACTGCACGCCGAGGGCATGCGGGCCGACCCGCAGCGCCTGCACCGGCGAAGAGGCGTTCTCGGCCAGCACGGCTGCGCCGGCGGGTGCCTCGACCACCTCGGCCTCGTGCCATTGCAGGCCGGGCAGCCGTGACGGGAGGCGGCCGAATACGGGATCGGCCTCGCCGGCCGACGTGCGCACCACGTCGAGCACGCCGATCTCGGGTGCCTCCATCAGCGTCACGCGGCCGCCCATGGCGGCCGCCAGGAGCTGGTGGCCCAGGCACACCCCGAGGTAGGGCCGGGCCAGGTCGCCCACCCACGAGCGGATGGCCGCCTTCTCGGTGACCAGCCACGGGTGCTCCTCTTCCTGCCAGACGTGTTGGGGACCGCCCATGACCAGCATCAGGTCGAAGGGCTCGAGCGGGGGAATGGCGTCGCCGGCATCGAGCTCGACGACGGTCAACGCCAGGCCGGCGCCCTCGAGCAAGGGCCCGAGCGAACCCGGATGCTCGTCGGGGTGGTGCTGGAGCACGAGCGACGCGTCCGCGGCCGTCCGGGGATGGGGAGGTGGTCACGGCAGGATGTCGAGGTATTCCTTGACGTCCCAGTCCGAGACGGTGCCGATGAAGCGTTCCCACTCGTCGCGCTTGTAGTGCATGAAGACGTTGTACATCTCGCCGGGCAGCGCCGCACGCACGACCGGATCGTCCGTCAACGCGTCGAGCGCTTCGCCCAGGGTCGAGGGGATGCGGTCCACCGCCTTCCCGGCCTGTATGGCGTCGTAGATGTTGCCCTCCTCGGGCGGACCGGGGTCGATGCTCTGGTCCAACCCGTCGCGCATGGCCACGAGCAGGCCGGCCATGGAGAGGTACGGGTTCACCGCCGAGTCGACCGAGCGGTACTCGAAGCGACCGGGCGCGCTCACCCGCAGCGCGGTGGTCCGGTTCTGGAAGCCCCAGTCGGCGAAGATCGGGGCCCAGAAGCCGGCGTCGGCGAAGCGCCGGTACGAGTTCACGGTCGGCGCCGTGATCGCGGTCAGTGCACGCAGGTGGGTGAGGACGCCGCCGATGGCGTGCAGGCCCGTCTTGGAGGGCAGGCGGGCGTCGTCGCCGTCGGGGAGGAACATGTTCACGTCCTCCTCCCACAGCGAGAAGTTGTGGTGGCAGCCGTTGGCCGATACGCCCATGAACGGCTTGGGCATGAAGCAGGGGAAGAGGCCGAACTCGCGACCGACCTGTCGGCAGACCTGGCGGTAGGTGGTGAGGCGGTCGGCCGTCTCCTCGGCCCGGTCGAAGGTGAAGTTCAGCTCCAGCTGTCCCGGCGCGTCCTCGTGGTCGCCCTGGATCATGTCGAGGCCCATCGCGCGTCGAGTACTCGATCACCTTGTGGATGACCGGCTGGAGCTCGGAGAACTGGTCGATGTGGTAGCAGTACGGCTTGGTGACACCCTCGACCGAGGGCGTGCCGTCGGGATTCGTCTTGAGCCACATCATCTCGGGCTCGCAGCCCGCCCGCAGGTGCAGGCCGGTCTCCGCCGTGAACTCGTCGTGTAGGCGCCGCAGGTTCCCCCGGCAGTCAGAGGTCAGGTAGGCGCCGCCGTCGACCGTCTCCTCCCGGCCCCGGAAGAGCGTGCAGAAGACCCGGGCCACGCTGCGGTCCCAGGGGAGCGGGCAGAAGGTGTCCACGTCGGGCAGCCCGACCAGTTCGGCGGCCTCGGGGCCGTACCCGATGTACTGGCCGTGACGGTCGATGAAGAGGTTGGCCGTGGCGCCGTAGACGAGTTGGAAACCCTTGACGGCGACCGTGGACCAGTGGGCGGCCGGGATGCCCTTGCCCATGACGCGTCCGGTGACCGAGACGAACTGGAAGTACACGTAGGTGATGCCCTCGGCCTCGATGCGCCGGGCCACCTCGGCGATGGCCTCGGCCCGTCCGGGCTGCTCGACGAATCGCTCCAGGTCTGTCACGCGTGCTCCTGCCCACTAGGGGAAACTTTGTTCACCCATAGTGAACAGCCGGAGCCGCCCGGGCAAGGCTTGCCGTATAGCCATTCTGTTAACTGTGTGGGGGTCTCCCCACGGGTCAGCTGCGCTCGCCGCCGTAGATGGTGATGGAGAGGAAGCGAATGGGCAGCTTCACCAGCTGGGTGGGCCCGTGGGGGATGTCGCCTTCGAACTGCAGCGTGTCGCCCCGTTCCATCTTGTAACGCTGGCGCCCGTAGCCGTACTCCATCACGCCGCTCAACATGTAGAGCACCTCGATGCCCGAATGCTGGAAGAGAGGGAACACCTCGGTCTCGTCGTCCAGCTTCACCAGCAGCGGTTCGACCCGCTTGTACGGCCCGCGCAGGCTGCCGAGCAGCTCGTAGGTGTGCCCGGCCCTCGTCCCCTTGCGCACGATCTCGGGGCCGCTCCCGGCCTTGACGAACACGGCGTCGCGCTCCTCGGAGAGCCCCCGGAAGAGCGAGGTGACCGGCATGTCGAGCGCGGCGGCCAGCCGCTCGAGCGTCGAGAGGCTGGGCGAGGTCTGGGCATTCTCGATCTTGGAGAGCATCCCCTTCGAAATTCCGGTCCGCTCCGCCAGCTGGCCGACGTTCAGGCCGATCTCGAGCCGGCGTGCCCGCACGTGATTGGCGATGACCTGCCCCAGCTGGCCCTCAGCCTCGATCGCCCCGGCGTTATCGATGGCCACGGGCTTCTGACCGGAGGAGCCGGACCTCGCTTTGGCGCGGGGCGCGGCGCCGCCGTTCCGTGCTGGAGGGGACGAACGACCTTGGCCGGACTTGGCCGACGCGGACCGGGCTGACGTGGCGCGGGTGTTCTTGGCGGATGCGGTCCGGCGAGTGGCCACGGCGCATCACTCTACGCCCCGGGTGAGAACGCCAGGCTGCGCTGCGCGTTACTTCGGTCCCCGTGGCGAGTGGCACGCGTGGCCGAACGCCCTCAGCGCATCTGGCCCGCGCCCACGTAGGGGTGCGGACTGACCAAGGGGTCCTCCTCGGCGAAGCGCTCGAAGCGGAAGTCGTGGGGGTCGACGTCGGCGTGGCGGCTCTCGCCGCTCGTGATCAGGTCCGCCATGAGCTTGCCCACCGAAGGCGAGATCTTGTAGCCGTGACCCGAGAACCCGGCGCACAGCCACACGCCCTTCGACCGGTGAGGCGGAGATGACAGGGTTGTAGTCGGGGGTGACGTCGTAGCAGCCGGCATAGGAGGAGGCGAGCGACGCGCCGTCGAAGCCGGGAAAGCGGTGGGTGAACTTGGGCACCGACTGCGCCAGCTCGTCGTCGTTGACCCGCTCGCGGTAGACGTCGGGGTCGGCCCACTCGGGGTCGGAGTGATCCGAGTCGCCGAGCAGGATCTGCCCGGCGCCCTCGGTGCGCACGTACTGGAGGGACACCAGGTCGGAGAAGACGGGGAGCGGCCCGAGCGGCCGGCCGGCGTCCACCAGGAGGATCTGGGCCCGCTGGGCCCGGACCGGCAGGTCGATGCCGAGGCCGGCCGCCAGGGTGGCGGACCAGGGTCCGGCCGCCAGCACGACGTGGGCGGCACCGATGCGGCTGCCGTCCGCCAGGACGACGCCCATGGCCCGGCCGGCGACCACCTCGACGGACGGCCACCGGCGTGTGCTGGCGCAGGTGGGCGCCGCCGCGGCGGGCGGCCACCGCGAAGGCCAGCGCCGTCTGGTGGCCGTCGCCGAAGCCCCCATGGGGCTCGTAGGCGAACTCGGCGAAGTCGTCGAGCCGGGCGGCGGGCCACAGGCGGCGCGCCTCGTCGTGGCCCATCAACGCCACGTCGATGCCGAGGGCCTGCTGCATGGCCACGTTGGCCCGCAGCGCGGCGAGGTTCTCCTGGCCGACGCCGACCAGGTAGCCCGGTCTTGGTGTAGCCCGAGGGCGCGCCGAGGATCTCGGCCGCGTGCTCGAGCACGGGCAGGGCACGCCAGGCCATGGCGGCCAGCGAGGGGATGCCGTAGTGGCAGCGCACGATGCCGCTCGACTTGCCGCTGCCGCCCGAGCCCACGGTGTCGCGCTCGAGCACCAGGACGTCGGTCAGCCCGAGCTCGACCAGAGCCCGGGCCGTGCTGAGACCGGCCACGCCGCCACCGATGACCACGACCTCGGCCGTGCGGGGAGAACCCACGGTGCGTCAGGAGGGCCAGCCCGGGATCCAACCGGTGCCGGCCAAAGGGACCCGGGCCATGGCGGCGGCCTCAACCGTCAGCGCAGCGAGATCCTCAGGCTCCAGGTGGTGCACGCTGGACTTCCCACAAGCGCGGGCCAGCGCGGTCACCTCCATGGTGAGGGCGCGTAAGTAGTTGGCCACCGAGGTGGCGGCGTGGACGGGATCGAGCCGCGCTTCGAGCGCGGCGTCCTGCGTGGTGATGCCGACGGGGCACGACCCGGTGTGGCAGTGGGCGCACCCGCCCGGGCGCGTGCCCAGCGCGGCATAGTCGGCGGACACGTCGACCGCGGCCCCGGTGTGGTCGCGGTAGGTGGCGCTGTTGCAGCCCAGGGCGAGCAGCGCGGCCACGCCGATGGAGACGGCGTCGGCACCGAGGGCCAGCGCCTTGGCCACGTCGGCGCCGGAGCGGATGCCGCCCGACACGACGAGCTGCACCTGGTCGCGCATGCCGATGTCGCGCAGGGCCTCGGCGGCCATGCGCACGGCGGGCAGGGTCGGGATGCCGGCGTGCTCGATGAACACGTCCTGGGTCGCCGCGGTGCCGCCCTGCATGCCGTCGACCACCACCACGTCGGCGCCCGACGGCCACGGCCAGCTTGACGTCGTGGTCGACCCGGGTCGCCCCGATCTTCACGTAGATCGGGATGGCCCAGTCGGTGGCCTCGCGGAGCTCCTCGATCTTGATGCGCAGGTCGTCGGGACCGACCCAGTCGGGGTGCCGGCTGGCCGAGCGCTGGTCGATGCCCGGCGGGAGGCTGCGCATGCCGGCCACGCGGTCGTTGACCTTCTGGCCGAGCAGGAGCCCGCCCCCGCCCGGCTTGGCGCCCTGGCCGACGACGATCTCCACCGCGTCGGCCTGGCGGAGGTCGGCGGGGTCGAAGCCGTATCGAGAAGGGAGGACCTGGTACACGAGCTGGTCCGAGGCTTTGCGCTCCTCGGGGGTCATGCCGCCGTCGCCGGTGGTGGTGCAGGTGCCGACCTCGGTGGCGGCCCGGCCGAGGGCCTCCTTGGCCGAGGCCGAGAGGGCGCCGAAGCTCATGCCGGCGATGGTGATGGGGATCTGCAGCTCAATGGGCTTGGTGGCGTGGCGGGTGCCGAGCGTGGTCGGCCGTGTCGCAGCGCTCGCGGTAGCCCTCGAGCGGGTAACGGCTGACCGACGCGGTCAGGAAGACGAGATCGTCGAAGGTGGGGAGCTTGCGTCGGGCTCCCAGCCCACGGATCGGGTAGTGGCCGGTGGCGGCCATGTCGTGGATGCGGGCGATGACGTCGGGCGGGAAGTTGTGGTTCTCCGGGGCGGTCGGGGGCGGAATCGGTGTCGGGGCCAGGCATCAGTAGGCGCTGTGGTTGTGGGTGGCGAAGTGGTAGAGCTGGCGGGCCGAGGCCACCTTGGTGACCCGTTCGGGCTCGATGTGGTCGAACCCGGTGTCCTCGACCAGCTGCTTGACGGCGAGGAGGTCGTCGTCGGTCATGTCCTCGATCACGGCGTCGGCGCCCAGCGAGGCGATGCTGCCCTGCACGTAGATGACGGCCTCGTAGAGGGAGTCGCCCAGCGCGTGGCCGGCGTCGCCCCCGATGAGGATGGTGCCGGCCTGGGCCATGAACCCGGTCATGGCGCCGGCGTTGCCGGCGATGGCCACGGTGGCGCCCTTGAGGGAGATGCCGGCGCGCAGCGAGGCGTGGCCCTCGATGACGATGCGCCCGCCGCGGGCACTGGCCCCCGCGCTCTGCGAGGCGCTGCCCCGGACGCGGATGGTGCCGCCCATCAGGTTCTCGCCCACCGACCAGCCCACGAAGCCGTCGACGATGATGTCCGGCCCGGCGCCGTCCTTGGTGCCGCAGAGGCCCCCGAGGAAGTAGCCGGCGTTGCCTTCGACGCGGACGGCGATCGGGCGGTCGAGCCCGACGGCCAGGTTGTGGCGTCCTCGGGGTGCCGCGATGGTGGCGCTGTCTCCCGGCTCCAGCGCGCGGAGGGCCTGGTTGACCGCCCGCGTGCCGAGGAGGTCGCAGTCGAGCACTCCGGGGGCGTGGAGCGTCCGGAGGTGCATCGAGTCCAGGTTCAGCGTGTCCATGTGTAGACCTCCTCGGGGTGCGGCTCGAAGACGACGGCGTCGGCGATGCCGGGGAGTTCGGCCAGGGCCCGGTACTCCGAGGCCACGGCCACGTAGCCCGGCGTCTCGGCCACGACGGCCGGCTTGCAGGCGAAGGCGTCGCGCACCACCGACATGCCCTCGGCGCTCGTGATGACGAGGGTGAAGAACCCGTCCATCTCCTTCATGACCCAGCGGGTGGCCTCCTCGAGGTCGTCGCCCAGGGCGAGGCGGGTGGCCAGGAAACGCGCCCCGACCTCGGAGTCGTTGTCGGAGTCGAAGACGATGCCCTCGTCCTGCAGCTGCCGGCGCACGGTGGCGTAGTTCGAGAACGACCCGTTGTGGACCACGCAGAGGTCGCGGTCGGGGACGAAGGGGTGTGCAGTGCAGCACGGTGACGGCGGACTCGGTGGCCATGCGGGTGTGGGCGATGGCCAGGTAGCCCTCCCAGTCGCGCACGCCGTAGCGGGCGCAGGTGTCGGAGGGCCGGCCGGTGTCCTTGAGCACGCGCAGGTTCCAGCCGCTGCCGAGGATCGCGCACCTCGGGCCACTGTTCGGCCAGGGCGGCCTCGACCGCCCCGAGCGCGGACTCGGGCACGTCGAGGACGGCACCGGCGCCGAAGCGCTGCACGTCGGCGCCTCCCGGGCAGAGGTCGAGCAGCGCGCAGCCGACCGAGACCCAGTCCACCGGGACGTCGGCGCCGAGCGAGATCCGCAGGGTGGGGTCCGCTGAGGCCGGTCCGGCCGGGCGGTCGGCGTAGAGGGCGATGCCCGAGGAGTCGGGCCCGCGCTCGTCGAGGGCCTCGAGCATGGGGACGAGCAGCGAGCCCAGCTGGGGCTCGAGGGTCGGGTCGCGGAGCAGGAGCCCGATCACGCCGCACACGGTCAGACCGCCCCGACGGCGACGGGGCGCCGGTAGCGCTCCACGTAGGACGGCATGTCGACGGCCACCCGCAGGTCCGGATCGGGCTGGGCCGCCTCGACCACGGTAGTGATCGGGATGACCCCCGCCCAGATCTCGAGGTCGTAGTCCTCCTCCTCGTCGAGCGGGAAGCCGGTGCGCACCTTGGCCGAGCACTCACCGAGAGGGAGGCGAAGGAGCATGGTGCTGCGCAGCTCCTTCTCGGTCGGGGGCCGGGCGTCGCGGCTGCGCCCCGGGACGATGTGGTCGACCATGCGCTCGAGCCCGCGGCGCTTCTCGTCGAGGTCCTTCACCTCGGCGGCGCTGCCGAGGATCACCACGGAGCGGTAGTTGATGTCGGTGTTGTAGGTCGAGCGGGCCACCACCAGGCCGTCGACGAAGGTGACGGCCATGCAGATCTCGACCTGCTCGGCCCGGGCGCCGCGGAAGAGGCGGCTGGCGGCCGAGCCGTGCAGGTACACGATGTCGCCGTCGCGCCCGTAGGCCAGCGGGATGACGACGGGGAAGCCCTGGTCGGTGCACAGGCCGACGTGGCAGACGAAGCCCTCGTCGAGGATGGCATCGATCGTCTCGCGGTCGTAGGCGGCACGATGTGCGTAGCGGTGCAACGTGCTGCGCTCCGAGGCGGGTTCGCTCACTGCGCTCTCTTTCGTCCGGGGTGAAGCAGGGTCCGGGGGACCGCCGCCTGCATTTCATTATGACGAGGCACTGTTGCCTGTCAAGAAACGCCGTAGAGAAATAGGCAACAACGGGGTCGGGTTGGATTACTGCTTTGTTACGTGCTGGACCTGCGTGAACCTGTTAACCGGCACGCAACACTTCGAAACGATTTAGTAACCATCCGTCGTTTCCCGTGGGGCAACATCGTTGACACAGACCCCCTGACACAAACCACCTCCGGGAGGTGATCGGCCCTGACAAGCACACTGGAACGAGAGGCCACCTCGATCACGAATGCGGCGGAACTGACCGAGGCGACCAGGCGTGACGGCGTCGAGTTCCTCTTCGCCATGTTCGTGGACATGCACGGCAAGCCGTGCGCCAAGATGGTCCCCGTCTCGGCCATCGAGGGCCTGTTGGCCGACGGGGCGGGGTTCGCAGGTTTCGCGGCAGGACCGATGGGTCAGACCCCGTCGTCGCCCGACATCCTGGCCATGCCCGACCTGAGCTCGTACATGCCGGCGCCGTGGCAGCCAGGGCTCGGGATCATTCAGTGTGATCCGTACGTACTTGGCGAGCCCTGGCCGTACGCGCCCCGCGTCATCCTGCGGCGCCAGGTCGAGCGCCTGGCCGAGAGCGGTTACGTGATGGGGGTCGGCGCCGAAGCGGAGTACTTCCTCGTGCGGCGCACGCCCGACGGCGGCATCACCGTGGCCGACCCGATGGACGAGGCCAAGGCGCCCTGTTACGACGCCCGGGCCCTCACCCGGATGTTCGACCACCTCACCACGGTGTCGCGCCACATGAACACGCTGGGGTGGGCCAACTACGCCAACGACCACGAGGACGCCAACGGGCAGTTCGAACAGAACTTCCGCTACGCCGATCCGCTGACCACGGCGGACCGGGTCATCGTCTTCCGCTACATGGTCCACACGCTCGCCGCACAGGCGGGGATGCTGGCCACCTTCATGCCCAAGCCCTTCACCCACCTGACGGGGAACGGGCTGCACATGCACCTGAGCCTGTGGGACGGCGAGGGTGTCGAAAGCTTCGCGGATCCCACAGACGGGCGGGGCCTCGGCATGTCGTCACTCGGCTACTCCTTCATCGCCGGGTTGCTCGAGCATGCCGAGGCCCTGACCGCGGTGGCCTGCCCGACGGTGAACTCGTACAAGCGCCTCGCCGCACCGGCGCCGAACTCGGGCGCGGCCTGGTCGCCCACCTTCGCCACCTACGGCGGCAACGACCGGACGCACATGCTGCGGGTGCCCGAGGCCGGCCGGGTCGAGGACCGGTGCATCGACGGCTCGGCCAATCCCTACCTCACCATGAGCGCGTTGATCGCGGCCGGCATCGACGGGATCGGCCGCGAGCTCGACCCGGGCGACCCCTGCGAGTTCAACCTGCTCTCGCTGTCGCCCCTCGAGGCCTCGACGCTCGGGCTACGCACCATGCCCATGACGCTGTGGCACGCGCTGGACCACCTCGAGATCGACGGGGTGGTGCGCGAGGGGCTGGGGAAGACGCCCGACGGCGACTACGTCGACTACTTCGTCCGGACCAAGCGCGACGAGGTGCGGTCCTCCCACGCCGAGGTGACGCCCTGGGAGCTCGATCGCTACCTGCAGGCCTTCTGACCGCCCGGCGCCGCGGCGACGGCGTCCCGACACAAGAGAAAGAGACCACACGTGACCCTCCGATCCGACACGAGGAGACCAACCCATGAGTGAACAAGGCGCCGTGACGAGCACGCCGGAGGTCGCGACCTCCCTGAGCCGAGGGACGAACTGGTGGGGCGCCTTCGTCATCGGCCTGGCCGGCACCATCCTGGTGACCGGCATCGTCCCCTTCGCCGTCTCGTCCATGGGCGCGGCCGCCATCCCGGCCATTGCCCTGGTCGTGGTGATCGGCATGATGGTCTGCCTCTGCATGGGCGAGCTGGCGGCACTCCTGCCCCATCGCACGGGTGGCATGCCGTCCTATGCCTTCGACAGCTTCCTCCCGGTCGGGAAGACAACGGCCAAGCACATCGGCGGTCTCTCGGGCTGGGGCTACTGGCTGGGCTGGTTCCCGGTGGCCCCGATCAACATGCTGCTGGCCGCCGGGTACATCGCGGTCCTGTTCCACGTGCCCCTTGGTCGGAGCTTCTCTCCGCTGGGCAGCCTGGGCACGCCGGTCTCGCTCGGCGTCCTGGTCATCACCATCGTCGGGCTGTTGGCGCTCTTCGTGCCGTGCCTCCTCGGCATCCGGCTGGGGGCGACGTTCGCCACCATCCTCGGCGTGACCTCCATGGTGCCCCTCACGCTGTTGATCATCCTCCCCGTCTTCAAGCCGAGCAGCTTCCACTGGTCGAACATCTCGGGCTTCCATTTCGCCGATCCGAAGACGTCGGGCTTCATCTTCTTCATGGCGTGGATCTTCGTGATCTCGTGGAACGCCATCGCCATGGAGGCGGCGGCCTGCTACATCGGCGAGTGCCGTGACCCGGCACGAGACGCCAAGATCGCACTCACGGCCGAGGGCCTCTACGGCGTGTTCGTCTACATCGGTACGGCGATCGTCTTCGTCGGCGTCCTCGGGGCGTCCCTGCAGACGGCTGACCCGCTCACGCTCTACACGAGCTTCTGCGACCACATCTTCGGCAACGCGGCCTGGGTGAAGTACCTGATCGGCATCCCGTTGATCTTCGCCCTGCTGCTCTCGGTGCTCAACGCCATCATGGGCGTGGCCCGGTCGCTCTTCCAGGCCGCCGAGGACCGTTTGCTCCCGAAGTTCTTCGAGCACACGAACAAGCACCACGTGCCGGACCGGGCCATGGCGTTCAACGTGGTCTGCGCCATCATCGTGAGCCTCTTCGGTTCGCCCGTGCGCATCTACATCTTCTCGAACGTCGGCTACCTCGTGGCGGTGTGCGCCTCCCTCTACGGCTACTTCATCCTCCGTCAGTGGCAGCCCGAGCGGGTCAGCCCCTTCCGGATGCCCTACTGGTTCCGCTGGGTGGCGCTGGTGTGCGCGCTGTTCCTCACCTTCGACTACTTCGTGGGTGGCTGGAACTCGCCCGACATCGTGGTCGGGCCCGGATCCGGGCACTTCCTCTACATCCTGGGTCTCGTCATCGTGGCCGCCTACTTCCCGCTGTACTTCTGGCGGAAGTGGAGCGACCAGCGTCACGGCATCGCGCCCTCCGACGAGGTGCCGCTGGTCGTCGGGTCGCCGGGTGGCATCGACCTGGACGACATCCCCGGACCGACGGTGGTCGAGACGTTGCCGAGCATGTCGACCATGCAGGCCGAGACCGAGTTGTGACGGTGGCCGCGGCGGAGTCGGCGGCCTCCCCCCCGCCGACTGGCGGCCCCGTCCGACGGCGGTTCGGCCGGCGCAAGTTCGACAAGCAGCCGGCGCAGCCCGCCGCGGTCCTCATCGCCTCGAACGGGGTGGCGGTGCCCAACGCGGCGCTCCGCCTGGCCCGGCGGGTCAGCGGCGGCGAGGCGATCGCCGTGGTGAGCATCGCCCGGCTCTACGGCTCTGGTCTCGGTCTGCAGAACCCGGGTCTCATGCCCACCCGCAAGGAGCTGTCCGAACAGCAGGACCACGTGCAACGCGCCGTGTCGTCTCTGGAGAAGGGTGGCTCGGAAGCCTGGGGCCAGGTCGCCATCACGCGGCGGCCGGTCAAGACGATTGCCGCGGCGGCCAAAGCGCGGGGCGTCGCCCACGTCATTGTGGTGCGACCCGACCAGCCGGCGCGCTGGCGTGCGGTGGTCGAGGGCGACCTGGCCAAGGAGGTCGCCCGCAAGCTGGGGCCCGACGTCGAGGTCGAGGGGGTCAGCCCGTAGCCGCGGGGCGCGCTGTCGCATCCACCACCGTCAACGCCAAGGAGAACAGCAGGTATGTACCTCAGCATGCAGCGGGTCCGGTTTTCGAGCCCCGACGCCTACGACAAGTTCCGCACCGTGTTCAGCGACGTGCGCCATCACCTGATGAGCAAGCCCGGCTTCATCCACCTGACGTGGTGGGAGCACCCCGACGAACCGGGTTGGTACAACGAGATCTCCATGTGGGCGTCCAAGGAGGCGGTCAACGACTGGCACATGGACACGTACCACAAGCACGCCAAGGAGTGGGCGGCCAACGGCGCCATCATGGAGGACATCATCACCAACTTCGAGCTGAAGGCGACGAGGTTGCTGCGGATCTGCCCGACCTGCGGGACGCTGCAGGACAAGGAGTACGACCTGGCCTCCGAGCAGAAGGTGCTCTCCGAACCCTGCCCCAAGTGCGGCTTCAACTTCCCGGTGGCCAAGGAAACGGCGAACAGCACCTCGGTGTTCAAGGACATCATGTAGAGCGATGCGTGGCCACCCGGCCGACCCATCGCTGCACCCTTCGGATCACGAGTGGGTGCCCTCCCTTGTGGGCGGTTCGTGGCAGGCTCTGACCGTGGACCTTGTGCGCGAACTCGCAGTGCGGGAGGCGATGTTCGCTCACCTGAATGTTCTCGTCACGCAGTCTCCTGAGGGCAACCTGACGTGGAAACAGACCGAGTCTTTTTCTTTTGCTGGTGAGACGATTGCGCTTCGTCAGACGCGAGGACGCGGAATCCATAAGCCGAGACAACTCGGTGCTGCGCTCTCGATCACCACCGCATTCACCAGATTCGGCAGTGAGCCGCCATACCAGGACTCAATCGGACCCGACGGGTATGCCAGGTACCACTACGAAGGAGAGGATGCGGGCTTGGCATCGAATCGCTCGCTGGTCTCTGCGATGAATGCGGCGCTGCCGCTGGTGTACTTCGTCGGAGTAAGACCTGCGGTGTATCGGCCCGTCTATCCAATCTTCATTATCGGAGACGACCCATTTCGTCACGAGTTCGTTGTCGGCTACTCACGAGCAGAAGTCGGACTGGATCTCGCCAGCCTTACCGGACCGGACAAGGTCTACGCAGCTCGTCTGACTCGCCAGAGGCTCCACCAACCGATCTTCCGGGAGCGAGTCCTGCACGCCTATTCATCTCGATACCGCGGTCTGCCGCCTGCGACATGCTGAGTTGCTGGATGCGGCGCACATAATTGGGGACTCCGAAGAAGGTGGCGATCCTGTGGTTCCCAACGGATTGGCCCTGTGCAAAATCCACCACGCTGCCTTCGACCGCAACTTTCTCGGCATCACCCCAAGCCTTGAGGTCCGAATCAACCAGAGGCTTCTCGACGAGGTGGACGGACCCATGCTCAAGCACGGTCTCCAAGACATGCACGGTTCGACCATTCAGGCGCCACGCAGGCAGGCCGAGATGCCAGATCCTGTCCGCCTCGAGGCTCGCTATGACCAGTTTCAGCAAGCCTCATGAGCTGAAGTCCGCCCCCGGTCTGCAGCTTCCGGCCACCATTGGAGTGGGAAAACCACTCGCAACC
This sequence comes from uncultured Acidimicrobiaceae bacterium, assembly GCA_963726545.1. Classification (GTDB taxonomy): domain Bacteria; phylum Actinomycetota; class Acidimicrobiia; order Acidimicrobiales; family RAAP-2; genus Bog-473. The sequence continues at coordinate 50,583 of CAVSCV010000006.1, forward strand.
GGGGCTGCCGAGCTAAACATGGGGCTGCAAGTTCCCGCCGCCTGCCGCGAATCGGAGGAGATTCAGTCATGCTCGCTTCCAGTTACCCGGTGCTCGACGCCTTCCTGACGATCCTGTACTTCTTCATGTTCTTCATCTGGATCTGGTTGCTGATCATGGTCTTCGGGGACATCTTCCGCAGCCACGACCTGGGCGGTATGGCCAAGGCGCTGTGGTGCATCTTCATCATCGTGATCCCCTTCCTCGGCGTCTTCATCTACCTCATCGCCCGCGGCGGCAAGATGCACGAGCGCCAGGCCCGGGCCGCGGCTGACCAGCAGAAAGCCTTCGACCAGTACGTGCGCCAGGCCGCCGGGACGTCGGGGGAGGACACCACCTCGCAGCTCTCGAAGCTGGCCGACCTCAAGAACCAGGGCGTGCTGACCGACGCCGAGTTCGAGGCGCAGAAGGCGAAGATCCTGGCCTAAGCGGGCCGATCACCGGGTATGCCGGGATGATGAGGGTCTGTGACTGATCCCGCGCCCGGCGGGACCGAGAAGGACGTCGAGCACCCGGTCGACACGGCGCGGCCTGACGGGCCGACGCCGCCGAGGCCGTCGGTGGGCGACGACGAGATCTCGCAGCGCCTGGCCAGCCGTATTGAGAAGGACGTCGAGTCACCGCCGGCGTGGCGCACCATGCTCAAAGCGACGGTGGCGGCCGTGGTGGCCGGCGTCACCATCTACCTCGTCTTTCCCACCCTCGTCGCGGTCTTCGGCTCCTGGCCCAAGCTCAAGTCGCTCAACCCGCTCTGGTTCATCGTGGCCCTCGTGGCCCAGGTGGCCCACTTCACCTGCACCATCGCCCTGCAGCGCCTCGCCCTGCGCACCAAGGCCTGGTTCTCGGTGGCCACCTCGCAGCTGGCGGGCAACGCCATTTCGCTCGTGGTGCCCGGCGGCCAGGCGGCCGGCGCGGCGACACAGTTCCGCATGCTGTCCGCCTCGGGCAGCGACCCGGCGACGGCGGTGGGCGGGCTCACCGCGATCTCGATCCTGGGCATCGGCGGCCTGCTGGCCCTGCCGATCTTCGTGCTGCCGGCCATCATCGCCGGGACGCCGATCGACCGTGGTCTCGAGCATGCGGCGCTGCTCGGCATCGGGGCCTTCTTCCTCTTCGCCGGCTTCGGCGCGGTGGTCCTCGTGGTCGACGGGCCGATGCACTGGGCCGGGCGCGTCATCCAGGCGGTGCGCAACAAGCTTCTGCGCAAGCGCCCGCCCTTGACCGGCCTGCCCGATCGTCTGGTGAACGAACGCAACCGCATCCGCGACGTGCTCGGCGCCAAGTGGAAGTCCGCCCTCCTTCTCTCCAGCGGGCGCCTCGCCTTCGACTTCATCACGCTCTTGGCCTGCATCTGGGCCACGGGGACCAAGCCGCAGCCCTCGCTCGTGCTGTTGGCCTACGCGGTGGCGGGGTTGCTCGGGCTCATCCCGATCACGCCGGGCGGGTTAGGCATCGTCGAGGCCGGGCTGAGCGGGATGCTCATCCTGGCCGGCATCCCGGGCGGTGCCGCCGTGCTGGCCACACTGGCCTATCGGATCATCTCGTACTGGCTGCCGGCGCTGGCCGGACCGGTGGCCTACGTGCTCTTCCGCATCCGCTATGGGCCACCCGGGCACCCGAACCCACCGGGGACGACGGCCACCGCCGCGGCCTGAAAGCCTGCGGGGGCGCGGCAAGAGGGCCGGGGTTTCTGACTCCGAGTCAACGCTCCGCCTCCGGAGGGTGCGGGTGACCTGTGCGCGGCCTGGGGGCACGTGCGAGACTTCGCCGTTCATGTACGAGGGCACATGGGACTCGGTGGGTTCTCACGTGGTGCCGGACTGGTACGACGACGCCAAGTTGGGGGTCTTCGTGCACTGGGGCCTGTACTCGGTGCCGGGCTGGGCGCCGCGGGTGCCCGATATTCAGCAGATGCTCAGCGAGAACGGGCCGAAGCGGATGCTCCACGAGAACCCCTACGCCGAGTGGTACCTCAACTCCATGCAGATCCCGGGCAGCCCGACCCAGCTGCACCACCGGGCCGAATACGGGGACGACTACCCCTACGACCGGTTCATCGACGAGTTCGACGCTGCATCGAGCGGGGCCGACCTCGACGCGCTGGCCGACGTGTGCCGCTCGGCCGGCGCCCGCTACGTCGTGCTCACGACCAAGCACCACGACGGGTTCGCGCTGTGGCCGTCTGCGGTGCCGCACCCGGTCAAGGGCGAGTACCACGCCCGGCGCGACCTCGTCGGTGACCTGACTGCGGCGGTGCGGGCCCGCCGCATGCGCATGGGCCTCTACTACTCGGGCGGCTACGACTGGCCCTACAACGGGGCGGTGCTGGCCCGAGCGGGTGACGCCGTGCTGGCCGCACCGCAGGACCGCCCCTACCGCGAGTACGTCACGGCGCACGTGCGCGAGCTCATCGACCGCTACGAGCCGTCCGTGCTGTGGAACGACATCTCGTGGCCCAACGGGGGAAACCTGCCCGAGCTCTTCGCCTACTACTACAACCACGTGGCGGACGGCGTGGTCAACGACCGCTGGATGGAGCCCGGGTTCCCGCGCAACTGGTTCACCGAACGGTTGGTGATGGGGGCGGGCGATCTGGTGCAGTTGCTGTGGCGGTTCATCCCGGCGCAGCGCAAGCGGCTGGCCTTCATTCAGCCGCGGCACTGCGACTTCCGTACCCCCGAATACGAAATGGTGCACACCCAGTCGGAGCAGAAATGGGAGCTGGCCCGGGGGGTGGGACATTCGTTCGGGGCGAACCGGTTCGAGCGGCCAGAGGACATTGTGAGCGCGCCCGAGCTGATCCAGCTGTTCTGCGACGTGGTGGCCAAGAACGGCAACCTGCTCATCGGGGTGGGGCCGCGGCCGGACGGCACCATCCCCGAGTCCCAGGTGGCGCCGCTGCGCGGGCTCGGGGCGTGGCTGTCCGACAACGGCGAGGCGATCTACGGGAGCCGGCCCTGGGCCATCGCCGAGTCGGAGACCACCGGGGGCACTTCGTTGCGCTTCACGCTGTCGGGCAGCGGCGTGTACTGCCTCGTGATGGGTATGCCCCAGGAGCGCAGGCTCGTGCTGCGGGTGATCGACGGCGCCCGGGTGTCACGGGTGCGCCTGGTCGGCACGAACGACCTGCTCGAGTGGTCGAACGAGGACGGGGCGCTGGCGGTGACGCTGCCCGAGCGACTGTCGCTCTCCGCCGTGACGGCGCTCGACCTGGGTCAGGGCGTGCGAACCCGGATCGGCTGAGCGTGCGTCCAAGGATTTCAGCGATTGGTGAAACCTCGTGGTTCTACGTGGGTGTTGCTGCGTTCGAGTTTCAGCGTTCGTTGAAACGACAACGAAGTGACAATTTGCGTGACCAATGACACTGGCACGCGGACTCGTCCGTAATGCATCATGGCCGCACAGGACGACACCGCCGGGAGAGAGCACACCGTCGATCGAAGGGGATCGGGCAGTGCCGAGGTGGCCGTGATCACCAGTTGGTCGTGGCCGCATCCTCCTCCGGCACCAAGGTTCGTCTGGTTGGGCGGCGGGGCCGGACCGGGGGGCCACGGCCCCGCCCGCCCGTCCTTTCCGGGACGGGGTGCCGGACTCAGCTGTGGGGAGCTGAGTCCGCACGGCCCACACTCGCATCTGTCGCGTGCACTCCAAGTGAAATTGGTCTGGGTCCTGCACCGCGGTTGTGCCGCGCGCGCCGGCGGGCAGCGGTCACACAAGGTTGTGCACCCGTTGATCGCCGCGGCGATTGTGGGTGACCAATGGCCCTAGTCGTCTCGGCGTCCCATCGCCAAGATCCCTCTATGGGCGACGATCGTCGAGGTTGTAGGGCACGATCGATGAATCCGGCACGAACCTGCAGAGGGAAGCGTCGTTTCGCGGTCGAACACGGGACGCCCTCCCTCGGCGGTCGCTCGTCCATCCAGTCGGCCCGCTCCGTGCACGAGTTGCACGAGCGCCACTACTTCCAGTGCGCCACCGCAGGACTCCGTCGCGTGCGCAGTCCGCGCAAGTAGTTCTTCGCGCCGTGGTCCCGCAGGCACGAGGTTGCACCGTGACGGCGGCGTCATCGGGCAGCGGTATTGCGACGGCAAGCAGCCTCGACGGCGGTGGCGCCCCGGGTGAGGCTTTCCTCGAGATCGATGGACCGCCGCAGGGGATCGAACTCCATCACCGCCAGTCACCAAACGTGGCTCCCGGCCCTTCGGCAGAGACGTAACTCACATAGGCCCTGGCGGGTCGGCCCCTTTGGACGAGGACGAGGAAAGTGTCTGCGGCGCGCGTCCCGGTTCCTCCGCCGGAAGTTGCGCCTACCTCCGGTCGAAGTCGTATTCGGACTGTGACCTCTTGATGGAATCCGCGAACTCGTCGCTGACTCTCGAAAGAGTCACCCAACGCCGCGATCCGTCCAGATCAACGCCGACGGCGGCACGCCGAATTCGGATCGTCTCAACGATGTACATGATCATCAGGCCCAGACAGAGGGCTCCGAGGGCACCTGCCGCCGCCCAAGCCGGGTAGGTCCGCGGAATCAAGAAGAGGACGGCGAGCACGAAGAGGACGAGTGACGCCAGACCGGCGTTCCGCCTGATGCGCCGGGCGTTCGAGAGTTCCGCGTAGGCCTGGTCACAGTAGGGAAGCCGCACCGTGAGCGTCTCGACTCGACGCACGACGCCGTAGACGAAGAGCCCGAGCCAGCCGATCGGACCGGCAAGAACGAGGAGCCAGGCGAGCCCAAAGCCGTCGCTCCCTCCAACGGGGACTGTCATGACGAGGTGGTCAGCCGTCTCCACCCCGGTCTTGGCGCAGACCGACGGCAACCGACCGAGCACCGCATCGTCGACGAACACCCTGGCAGTTGCCATGAAGCCTCCTCGACTCATTCTCCCACCTACCGAGGGAGATCGCCTCTGTCCATCGGATACCCAAGCGGGAGGCTCTGGACGACTCGCACGCACCTCTGCAAGAAACGCCAGTTGGTACTACCTTTTGCCCGTCGGTTGAAAGCATCTTGGGGTAGCCGCCGAGCACATGCGGGATCACGCTCGGCGGCCATGTCATCAGGACCCGTGCGGGAAGGGGCTACTCATGCGTGCCACCGGTTCGACCCATCACCACCGATTGCGCGTGAGCGCCCGATTCCGGGTCGGGCTGGCCGCGTTGCTCGCCAGCTCGGGTCTCGTTTCGGCGATGGTGTTTACCGCCCAACGTGCCAGCGCCGCCACGCTGACCGTCACCAACTGCAATGCCAGGGGTCCGGGCTCACTCTTCAAGGTGGTGGCCGGTGCAGCCGCGAACTCCGAAATCACGTTCTCGGTGACGTGCCCGTCCATATCCCTCACTTCGCCCATCAATCTGAAGGTTCCGCTCGTCATCATCGGTCCCGGTGCCAGCGCGCTGGAAGTGATCGGCCCTCAACGCGAAGCGGAAGATGCCTTCGACGTCCACCCGAACGTCGACGTCGATATCTCGGGTCTTGCTTTCCAAATCGAAGCTTTGGGCTTCGTCAACCAGGGCACCCTGACCCTCGACACCTGCACGATGGTGAACGACCCCAACCAGGAACAGTCCGAAGCGATCGACAACGAAGGCTCGCTGGCAATACACAACTGCGCAATGAATGGAAACGACGCGAACCTCAACGACCAATTCTCTGTGGGCATCGAGAACAATGGCACAACGGAGCTGAGCGACTGCTCCATGGAGGGCTACGAGGCCAACGATTCGGGCGGGCCCGCCGTCTCCAACGACGGACAGCTCGGCATCAACCAGTGCTCGTTCGATGGGAACGTCGGTCATCATGGCGCTGGAGCGATCGAGAGTGAGGGAGGTTCGGTGCAGATCGCTCGCTCAATCTTCACCGACAACGAGGCCATCAACAGCACGGGCGATCAGATCGATAACGACGCGGGGACCATGAACGTTTCTGGTACGACCGTCACGGGCAACACGCAAGGGGGAGGGCTCTCCAACGACGGGACCATGACCGTCGCCGCCAGCACCGTCTCCTCCAATGTTGCCGTGAAGGGGGGCGGAATCTCCAACGCCGGGACGCTGAGCGTCACCAGCAGCGACATTCTTCGCAATACCGGCCTGGACGGTGGCGGAGGAATCGACAGCGCGGGAATGGTCACGATCACTGGTTCCACTATCTCGAACAACTTCGTCCACGGAAACGGAAAAGCGCATGGCGGCGGCATCAGCAACGACGCAGGAACGATGAACATCGCCGATACCACCGTCTCGGGCAACAACTCGAACAACGGAACGGGCGGAGGTATCTACAACGACGGCACCATGTCCCTCACTGACAGCACCGTCTCTTCCAACACCAACGAGGGAGGCGGAGGCGGAATCGGCAACGCCAATACGCTGAACGTCTCCGATAGCACCATCTCCCAGAACACCCTCCAGGACACAGGCGGCGCCGGCGGCGCCGGTATCTTGAACGAGCCCGTGAACGGGTCCGCTGCCTCCCTGGTACTCACGGCGAGCACCCTGGCCCAGAACCACAGCGCCGGCCACGGTGGTGGAGTCGAGAACAACGGTGGGACCGCAATGATCACGGCGAGCACGCTGGCCCAGAACGTGAGCAAGAAGGCGGGAGGCGGAATCGAGAACGCCGGTGGTGGCACGGCGACTCTCGCCGCCACCGTGGTCGCCGGGTCGTCCCCAGCTGACTGCTCCGGGGTGATGACCGATGCCGGCTACAACCTCGATGACGACGCATCGTGCGGCTTCTCCGCGGCCGACCACAGCGACTCGGGCGTGCAACCAGTTCTCGGACCGCTCCAAGACAACGGCGGTCCCACCAACACCGAAGAGCCTGCGCTCGGCAGCCCCCTCCTCAATGACATCCCAACGGGAACCACGGCCAACGCAGTCACCTTGTGCCCCGGCACAGATCGAGCGCGGCGTCGCACGTCCCCAGGCCAGCGAATGCGACATCGGCGCCGTCGAGCTGTCGCCGACTCCGCAGGACATCACCAGCAACGACGGGGCCACCGCGACGGCCGGCCAGCCGTTCTCGTTCACGGTGACGACCACCGGCACCCCCACGCCGAAGCTTTCCGAGACCGGGGCCCTGCCTGGGAAGCTCGCCTTCACCAACAATGGCGACGGCACCGCCACCATCTCCGGTACGGCGAAGAACGCTGGCTCGTCCGAGGTGGTCATCAAGGCCAACTTCGGTGGGTACGTCGTGCTGCAGGTCTTCACGGTGACGGTCACGGCAGGGTAACGAGGGAGAGGGAGTCGTCACCGGGTGACGCCTCACGGCCGCACACGTTGAGGCTGGCGCACTGGATCAACTCCACGAGACAGCGTCCGCCACGCGACGAAAGGGACTCACTACCGTGCAGACATAGTGACTCGCCGGCGCGACCACCACGAGCGACACGCCAGGCGCGGGCACGGCACTGCGCAGGTGTCGCCGCTCGGGCGGCGTGCGGCGACCTCCACTGGTGCCGTGCGGAGACGCCCGTACGAGTCGACGGCGACGCGTGCTCCTTGACCTCTTCCTGATCGGGCTGGTCGTCAACCTCGAGCCGATCCCGCTCAGCGCGATGATCCTGTTGTTGGCGGCCGAACGGGGCGTGCTCAAAGGCGTCGGCTTCGTCCTCGGCTGGATGCTGACCCTCGTCGTCATCGTCGCCGCCACCGTCGTGGCGACCGACGGCCGCCCACCGGCCCCGGCCAGCGCGCCCTCGACCGCCGTGCTCGCCGCCAAGCTGGCCTGCGGCGCCCTCCTCGTCTTCGTCGCCTACCGCCGGCGGGGCAGCCTGCGCCGGTCGGATCGCTCGGCCTCGGGCACGCCCACCTCGCCCACCCCGGCCACACAGCCGAAACAACCGAAGTGGATGGCCCGCATCGACCGGGTCAGCCCGGTGGCCGCCGCCGGCGTGGCCTTCGTCGTCCAGCCCTGGGTCCTGGTGGCCGCCGGCGTGGCCACCATCGCCGATGCCAAGCTCAGCAACCCGCTCGAGTACTTCTGGGTCTTCGCCTTCTGCCTGTGGTGCACGACGAGCTACCTGACCATGGAGATCTACGCCATTGTGCGGCCGGCCGAGGTCCGTGACCGGCTGGCGCGCCCTGCTCGAGTCGATCAACGCGCACCGGGACCAGGCCATCGCCCTCCTCTCGCTGGCCCTCGGCCTCTACCTCATGGCCAAGAGCATCTTCGGCCTGGTCAGCAACGGCTGAGCGGCCGGTCGCTCCATCCACCGGGGCCGAGGCGGCCAGGGCTACGTTGCGCCCGAAGCCGGACAACACGGAGGTGGACCGATGCTCGCCTACTCATGGCCGCTGCTGAGCCTTTTCTGGACGTTCCTGGAATTCGCGGTCGTCTTCCTCTTCGTCTTCTTCATCCTGTGGTGCTTCGTCGACAACTTCCGCCGCCGCGACCACCACGGCGCCGCGAAGGCGATCTGGACGATCGTGATCCTCTTCATCCCCGTCATCGGGTCGATCGTCTACATCGCCGCCCGGCCTGCCGACGCCCAGCTCACGACCTGAACGATCGTTCGGCTGCATCCTCGGTGACAGGCCTCCCACCTGGGTGAACGGACTGGCTCTGGCGGCGGTTCGGCCCGGCGCGGGCCCGGACGCCCTGGTCAGGAGAAGGACTTTTCACCTGCGTTGTGACCTCACTATCGTGACCCCCGCCAGAGGGGGCCGCGGCAGGAGAGGGAGCAGTGCAGAACCACCAACCGAGGATCACGCAGCGCCCTGATCGGACCTGGGTCGTCGACTGTGCGCAGTGCCGCAACGACACCCACTCGGAGCTTCCCGTCGGCATCGGTATGCCGCTCCGCGACCGGGAGACGGCGGAGCGGCTGCGCGAGAACCACGCCGGCCACGCCCCCCGGCTCGCCGCCTCCTAAGGCCTTCGCCCGACCCACGTCGATGGCGTCCGACCCTGGGTCCGGCGCCGTGACCAAGGCGAGCCCGCGCCCGGTGGGCGACACGGTGGCCCGCCTCCTCGAGCTGCTCGAGGCCAAGGGCATGACGGTCTTCGCCGTCATCGACCAGCAGGCGGCGGCGCGCCAGGTCGGGCTCGACCTACGTCCGACCACGCTCGTGCTCTTCGGGAACCCCGCCGGCGGCACGCCGGTCATGGAGGCGGCGCCGCTCTCGGCGCTCGACCTCCCGCTCAAGGTCCTCGTCTGGGCCGACGGGGACGAGGGCTGCCAGGTCAGCTACACGGATCCGGCCGTCCTGGGCGCCCGCTACGGCGTGCCGGCCGGGCTGTTGGCGCCGCTGGTTGGCATCGACGGGCTGACCGATGCCCTGGTGGCCCCCTGACCTGGCTATTTCCCCACGAGAGCGGGTCCGGCGGCCTGCCCGACGCCCGAAGAGGTCAATTGGGGTGACACAATGGGTGACACCGCGTCACCACGTTCCCCCCGGATAGATGCGGCCTTCCGAATCACCATCTGATTGAGGATCATTCGTGTCTCGCCACGCCCCCTTCCCCTATTCGGCCGCGGACCTGGACCGGTTCCGCCAGGTCCAACGACTGGCCTACGACATGGCGCTCGAGGTCGAAGCGCAGCTCCAGATCGGCATGACCGAGACCGAGGTCTGCACCCTCGTGGAGGTGGCCCAGCGGGGCCACGGCGCGGAGCAGGTCTTCCACGAGCCCTTCGCCTGGTTCGGCCGGCGCACCCTGCTCGGGCCGGACTGGGTCAGTGCCGCCCCCGGCTTCTTCCCGACCGAGACCGCACTCTCCTACGGCATGCCCCTGATCATCGACCTGGCCCCCGCCCTCGACGGCTACAGCGCCGACGTCGGCTACTCGTGCACGGTCGGCGCCAACCCGGTGTTCGAGAGGCTCGACCGCGGCCTGGCCCAAGTCCGGACCTTCCTCCTCGACGGCGTGCGGGCCGGCCGCACGCTGCGCGACATCTACCTCGCCCTCGACGACATGCTGACGGAGCACGACGCGCTGAGCTGCTACCGGCACTACCCCGAAGGGGCGCTCGGGCACCTGCTCTTCCCACTCGAGGTCGACCCGCCCCGCCCGACGCCGCTGCCCGGCTTCGGCACGGCCGCGGCCGAGGGGCTGGTCGCGGCCAGCCTCGGCGCGCTCGAGCATGGCGCCGGCTACCCCATCTGGAACGACCGGGCCCTGGCCGACCAACCGCCGGCGCCCGGCCTCTGGGCCGTCGCGCCGCACATCGGGCGGGACGGCGTCGGGGTCAAGTTCGAGGAGCTGCTCGTGGTCACCGAGGACGACGCCTACTGGCTCGATGACCACCTGCCCCACTGCCAGCGCTGGGCCGCCGCCGCCTACAGCACGGAACTCTGCCGCGCAGTCATGACCCCGAACCGCACCAAGACCCGTCTCGCCGCGCAGGAACGCCGCGCCGCCACCGAGCTCTCGATCCTCCGGGCCACCGAGGCCCTGCTGGAGGAGCGCACGTTCCGCGACATCAGCGTGGAGGAGGTGATGGCGTCGGCCGGGCTCAGCCGCACCGCCTTCTACCGCTACTTCCCCGACCTCGAGAGCGTGGTCACCCGCCTCATGGGCCGGCTGGTCAACGAGCTCAGCGAGGCGGCGCACCGCTGGATGTTCTCGGAGAACTCCGAGACGCAGCTGCACGACTCGCTGTTGCACTTCGCCGCCGTCTATCGCGACCACGGCCGCCTCATGAGCGCGTTCGACGACGCCACCGGGGCCGGCCCCGACCTCAAGCAGCAATGGGGTGGCACCCTGGGCGAGTTGGTCGGCCCGGTGGAGCGCCACATCGTGGGCCTGGCCGAGTCGGGCCGGGTCGACGTGACGCACCCGGTCGAGACGGTGCGGGCGCTCTCGGTGCTGACCGACCGCTACCTGCTCGACGTGTACTGGTCCGACGATCGGGTACCGATCGAGCGGCCGACCGCCGTGCTGGTGCAGATCTGGACACGGACGCTGCGCCTGCGTTGACCGATCGTTGACCCGCTGACCTGGGTCGACACGTCTCCCTGGTGCCTCCAACGACGGTGCGCGCCAGGTTCTGTTCGCACAACCGTTTCACAAAGAGTGAACACAACGACGACCGAGGTGGGGTGGGAGCGGGCCCGCAAGGGCGCCCTGGTCCTGCTCGGCCTGATCATCGTCAGCTTCGTCGTGGCGTCCTGCGGGAAAGCCAGCGGGCCGCACTCCTCCTCGTCGCCCGCCATCCGGACCCTGGGCGGTGCGGCCGCCGGTGTGGCCCGCCTGGCCAGCACCGGTGCGGCAGCGGGCGGCACGGCCGCCCCGACCGGCCCCCACGGTGCGGCGGTGACCGACGCCACCCTCTCGACGGCCCGGGCCCACGCCCTCGCGGCCGCCGTCGAGCCGGCCACCGACGCCGCGCCGGCCGCGGCCACGCCGCTGCCCGTCCCGCTGCCCGGTCTGGCGCCGCCGCCCTCCATGTCGGCCACCTGTGCCCAGGACGTGTCGGCCCACATGCAGCATTGGTTGAACAACCTGCCCGCCGGCACCGTCGTGCGCGCCCCGGCCGGCGCCTGTTACCTCGTCAACGAGGGACTGCGGTTGGTCGGGCTGCACGACATCACCATCATCGGCGGTACCTGGGAGGACCAGACGGTACCGGTGGCCAACGCCAGCCCGGACGACATGCACCCCCTGTTCTGGTTCGTCGGGGGCTCGGGGATCACGGTGCAGAACCTGTTCATCTCGGGCGTCAACCCCGGTGGCTACGACACCCCGGGCGCCTTCGCCGCCGGCATCCGCTCCGACGGCGTCAACGGGTTCAGCGCCACCGATGTCTTCGTCGACCACGTCTACGGTGACGGTGTCGAGCTCACCCCGCTGCGGGGCGCCAACGACGACTCGGGGAAAATCCTCCGCCCGAGCGAGAACGTCGCCCTGCACAACGTGTGGATCGACGGCGCCGGCCGCCAGGGCGTCACGCTGGCCAGCGTCAACGGTGCCGCTCTGTCAGGCCTGGTGTTCATCGACATCGGGTTCGATGTGTTCGACGTCGAGGCGGACCAGGGGAACGAGGGGGCGCAGAACGTCACCATCGACGGCTGCCGGGTGAGAGGCACCACGGGCGCCCTGTTCTTCGCCAACGCGGGATTGGGGAGCGGCAGCCCCTGGACCTCCAACATTCAGGTCGAACACTGCACCATGGCGGCGCCGCTGGCCGGTGACGCCATCCTGATCGCCAACGCCCAGTCGACGGGAGCGCAGCGCGGGCCCATCACCTTCAGCGACGACGTACTGCGCTGCGGGTCCAGCGTGTACGTCTCGTGCATGGAGGTGTCGAACGGGAACCTGAACGTGAGCAACACGTTCGTGCATGTGCCACCCGGCACCGTCCACGAGCCGATCTACCACGCCACCCACGGGAGCACGGTCACCTTGGACAACGACGTCGTGACCGGATACGGCACGCCCGGGACGGCCGACGGGTCCAGCTCGGTCACGGTGCAGGGCGGCAGCTGGACCGCCAGCCCGGGTGCCTCGCCCACGTCGCCACCGGGCTCGACCACCACGACGGCGGCCACGACGACCACCACCACGGCGACGACCAGCACGACCAGGCCGCCGCACGCCGTCACCACGACGACCGCGCCGTCGCGCCCGGCCACGACGACCACCACCGCGCCGCTGCTGTCGTCGTTGTCCGGCTCGGGCTCGAGCTCGGGCTCGACGAAGAAGAAGCATCGCTCGTCCTGAGTTCCCTCGCGGCGAACGGCGACTATTGCGCCGCGATCCAGCGGCGCAGTCCTTCGAAGTGGCCTCGCTCGGCCCTTCCTACCCGGCCGATCCCCTCTCGGCGAACGCCACCGGCACGTCGTTGCCGAGCTTTTGTCCTGTTATTGCCGCAGTGGGAGGCAACCTTTCGAACACACAGGAGGGTTGAAGTAGGTAATGGACGGACGTCGGCATCAGAGCCAGCCCCGGATTGACTTCGACCGCTTCGTCGCCGAGACGGCTCAGCCGCTGCTGCGGTCGGCCTACCTGATCACCTGGGACTTCGCAGAGGCGGAGGACCTGGTTCAGGAGTGTCTGTTCAAGGTCGCCCGCCGATGGCCCCGGGTCAAGAAGATGGGGCGGCCCGTCGCGTACGCGCGGACGGTGCTCGTCCACCTTGCGCTTGGACGAAGGGAAGCGGCGGAGCCAGCGACGCTCAGAGCTCGGACCCGAAGCGACCGGGCTCCTCGAAGCGCACCACGACGATGCCGCCGTGCGCGTCCTTGGACGCGTCGAGACGAGTACCGACTTGCTGGGAGTGCTCAGAGAGCTGCCACCACGGCAACGCGCCGCCCTCGTACTGCGGTACTTCGACGACCTGAGCGAAGCGGAGGTCGCTGATGTCATGGGTTGTTCGGTGGGGACGGTGAAGAGCACCACGTCGCGAGCCCTCGGGCGCCTCCGTCGGGAAGTCGAAGGCACGGGGAGCGGCATCCGACATCATGGCGGACGGCACGCAGGAAGGCGGTGCCAGCGGTTCGTCGCGGCCAACCGACCTCCGAACGGCCGCACTCTCACACGCCCGGCCAGACGTGAACGCAATCGCACAAGACACGACACAAGCGACTGAAGGGAGCACCACCAAATGAAGACGACGTTGGAAGAGGAGCTGATCTCCGCCCTCAGAGCTCGCGCGGCAGCGCTGCCGACGGACGCGTCGGAGAAGCTGCGCTCCGTCGATTACCACCCACGCCGGCATCGCCGCGCCGCGCCTGCGGCACTCGGCGCCACTGCTGTCGGTGCCGCCGCGGCGGGAACCGCCCTGGTGGTCGCTCTCGGTGGGGCCGCTCCCGCTTACGCGGGTTGGAGCGCTGCGCCGACCGCGGCCTCGTCCTCACCGTCGTCGCAGGCCGACCAGAGCTGCCTGGGCGCGCTCTCCTCTGACCAGCCCGCCGGCGGCCAGCTCGGCTCTGGGCCCTGGCAGCCCCTGCTCACCGACGTGCGTGGCCCGTTCACGGTGGCGCTCTACCAGAACGACAGCGCCTACATGGGCTGCTTCACCAGCTCCTCCTTCACGCAAGTGACCCAGGTGAGCTCGGACGGCGACACCTCGAACGGCGTGCTCAGGGTCAGCGGCTCCGGTTCCGGCTCTGGCAGCCCCTCGCAGGGCCTGTCGACGGTGACGGTTGGCGGTACCACCTCTGGCGATCTCCAAAACGTCGTGCAATCGCATCTCTCCACGGCTGACGGCCCGTACACACTCGTCGACGGGCGAGTCGCGTCAGGGGTGACAGGGGTCACCCTCGTGCTCGATAACGGGCAAGACGTTGTGGCCACCGTGGCCGACGGGTGGCTTCTCGCCTGGTGGCCCAGCGACGCCGCGGCAACCTCGTCGCAGGTAACGAATGCGTCCGGTACGACGTCCGAAACTCTGGTCTCATCGACCAAGGGACCGCCAACGCCCCCCGCCCCCGGTTCCTGCACGCCGACCACGACTCCCGACGGAACGAACGGGGTAGTCCACTGCGCCAGCTCCGGCGGTGGAAGCGTGAGGTCAGGGAACTCGGGCAGCAGCGGCAGCGGCCAGAACGTCGCCCGAGCCGGGAACAGCGGCAACACCGGCGGGACCGGAACCGGCCCGACGAAGTCCTGAGCCCGCCAGCCACGAACCCTCCGTCGCGAGACCAATATCAGGCCGGAGTGGGGGAGCATACCAACCGGTGGATGAGCCAACATCCCTCGACTGGACACTCGCATCTCCGGTGATCCGATCTCGTCCGGAGTGGAGCACCGAGTCCGGGTCGAGGATGTCGCTTGATCAGGCACCGTTCTCGTGCCAGCCTGCCCGGAGGGAATGGTCCGGCGGGCTCGCCCGAGACCGGGAAGAGTCGTCTCGAGCACGCTTTCCAGGCTGTCTGGTCCCCGCGACAAATTCCAAGATCATGGAGAAGGGACAACTCGTGTCGAGACTGACCAACCTCGCTCTGGCCGTGTCCGCCGGGAGCGTCGGCATCATTGCCCTCCAGGCCGGACCAGCTCAGGCCATCGCGTCCAAAGGACAGTCCGAGCTCGTGGGCAAGCTCGGCTATGAGGGAGGCGCCCTCCCCGGCAAGTTCCATCCGACCGCCGGATCAGTCGTCGTGAACTTCGACGGTCCGACGCCTCTGTCGCTCGAGAAGCACGTCGGCCCGTCAGGTCACTTCAAGGTGAAGCTGCCCGCGGGTCAGTACACCGTCACGGGCTGTGGTCCCTCCGCGTCAGGCACCGCGCCGAGTGGCCAGTGCTCCAAGCCCGTGGAGATCACCCTCACGTCCGGCGAAGTGGACCACATCACGCTCGTCTGGGCCATGGTTCCCTGAGGGACCCTGTCGACCAGCGGGGCGCCGCGGCCATCGGGAGCCTCAGGCGAAGAGCGGGCTCGGCGTGGCGTACTCGAGCGTGAAGTAGCCCGCTGGTGCGCCCGGCACGGTGAGCGCCTCGGCGGCCGCGCCGACGTCGACCCAGGGCAGGCCGGGGAAGAGCGGGTCGTGGTGGCAGAAGGCCACCCGTCCGGGCGCCAATAACCGGACCTGCTCGAGCATGTACTCGGCCCCCGTGCCCTGGAAGGGCTCGCCGTCGACGTTGGGCCGCCCGCCGATGGCCAGCAGGGCCACGTCGGGGCGCAGCCCGCTGAAGAGGCCCGTCCAGTAGCCGGCGCTGGCGCTGACCAGGGCCGAGCCCTCGCCGGTCACCAGCACGTAGGAGAGCTGGCCCCCGTCGTGGGCCGAGCACTTCGTGTTCATGGCCTGGAGGGCCTCGCCCTGGGGACCCTTGAGCCCGGCCATCAGGTCGAAGAAGACCTGGCGCGCCGCGATGCGCTCCTGCGCGCTGATGCCGAGGTCGCCCAGGCAGGGCAGGGCCGTGTCGCTCTCGCCGTGGGCGAAGAGGCACGAGTGCAGCGCCGGCAGCACGCGCACCTTCACGCCACCGCCGCAGTCCACCGTCTCCCCGCCGGTCACGATGACCAGCTGCTCCTCGGGCACCCCGCAGGTGCGCAGGCAGCGGGCCACCTCGGGCGAGCCGACCACGGTCGCGCCCGTGCGCAGCGCAATGGCGTCGGCCCCGTAGAGGTGGTCGAAGTGGGCGTGGCTGACGAAGACGAAGTCGGCCTCCGCCACCTCGGCCGTCGACAGCCCGACGGGGTCGAGGCCGGGCACCCGATCGAGGTAGGCGTCGAAGAAGAGGACGGGCCCGCCGGTGTGCACCCGGAAGGTCGTCGTCCCGAACCACTCGATCGTCGCCGGCACCGTCGTCTCCCTCCGCCCACCGGGCCTCGTCGCCCGGCGCCGTCGATGGTAGGGGCGCCCCGGTCCAGGCGCCGCGCCCGGCCCGGGGGGCGTGCGTCAGGTCTGCGGGCTCGCCGTCGCGCCGTCCGCCTCGGTGAGGGTGGGGTCGCCCACGAGCTTGGCCGAGAACTTGACCGCCTTCACCGCGCTGGTCACGCCGGTCTGCAGGGCCGCCCCGATCACAATGAGGAGGACGCCCGGCCAGAACAGGTAGCGCCACCCGAGCATGAGGATCCCGAGGCGCCCGATCATGTAGGGCGGCGAGCACACGACGGCGCCGACCGCGCCACCGATGGCGCTGGTGGCCAGCGAGTCACGCCGGCTCTTGATCTTCGTCACGCCCACCATGCGGGCCGGCACCGACAGGTAGCAGATCATCATGACGCCGACAACGGAGCCCTGCGCGATGGCGAACCACAGGTGGCCCCAGCGCGACGAGATCAGCGTCGAGAAGGACAGGGCCAGGCCGATGCCGCCGCCCCAGGCCAGGATCGTCTTGAGGTGCTCGTTGGCCCGGCTGAAGGCCGGGCGGATCTGCGGCGTGCCGTCGGTGTCGGAGATGGCGAAGGCGAAGACACCGTTGAGGTAGAAGCTCGCCGCGGTGATCGCCGTGATGGCGAGGGCGAACGGAATAAGGATCGGCCCGCGGATGTCGTGGAACTGGCGGCCGTGCAGCAGGTGGATCTTGATGTCGAGCAGCGCCACCCAGATCCACATCGCCGGCACGATCTGCACCAGGGTCAGGCGCCAGTTGGTCACCAGCAGCTTGAGCCCCCGGAACAGGAGGAGGAAGGCGCCGATGATCAGGGCCAGCGGGGCCAGCCAGCGCCGCTTCTCGCTCAGCTCCATGATCGCTTTCTCCACTGCGGCCTCGTCGCTGGCCCGGATGAGGTTGACCAGGTTGACGACCGTGGCCCACAGGCGCTGCCGGCGGGCCGCCGCCTCGGGGCTCTCCGCATCGGGCGCGGCGGGGCCCGGCCCCTCCGCCATGCGGTCCTCGTGCCCCACGGTCACCCGAACTCCCCTCTGCGCGTCGTGCGCTCCAACCGGCCGGCCCGGTCCGGGTGGCCGGCGTTCCCGTTTGGCCATTGTGACTGCCACGGCTGGAAGGCGAAAGACCGCCGACGGCCCGCGCGCGCCGGCCGGGGCGTCGACGCCTGGTGACGGAGGGCCGAGGTCGGCGTAGCCTCAGGCAGGAACGGTGCACCAGGGCGCACCGGGGAGGAGACGCACCATGGCTGTCGTCGAGGCAAGCGGCCCGGACACGACCGGAGTGCCTCGGGTGGTGACCCACCTGAGCGAGGACGAGAGCAAGGCCAAGGGAAAGAAGGCGCGCGACACCGCCCCGCGGGACAGTCACGCCGTCTTCGAGCCGCGTTCGGACCGCCCCGACCCGGTGGCCCTGCTCGAGGAGCAGGGGACGACCCGGGTCCCCGAGCTGGTGCCCATTCGCTACGGCCGCATGGTGGTCTCGCCCTTCACCTTCTTCCGGGGCGCCGCCCTCGTCATGGCGTCGGACCTCTCGGGCACCCCGCGCTCGGGCATTCACGCCCAGATCTGCGGCGACGCGCATCTCTCCAACTTCGGTGTCTTCGGCTCGCCCGAGCGCCAGCTCGTCTTCGACTGCAACGATTTCGACGAGACCCTGCCCGGTCCCTGGGAGTGGGACGTGAAGCGGCTCGCCGCCAGCATGGTGGTGGCGGGGCGCGTGCGCGGCTTCGCCAAGAGTGTGCGCACGGAGGCCATCGTGGCCCTCGGTCTGGCCTACCGCCAGAGCATGCGCCAGATGGCCACGCTCACGAACCTCGAGGTGTGGTACTCGCATATTCAGGTCGAATCGGGCCTGGCCATGCTCAAGGAAGAGGCCCAGCGGAACAAGGCCAAGGACGTGGCGCACATGGCGGCCACCGTCGACCGGGTGGTGGCCAAGGCGCACACCAAGGACAGCATGAAGGCGCTCGACAAGCTGACCACGGTGGTCGACGGCGAGCGCCGCATCTTGAGCGACCCGCCGCTCATCGTGCCGATGGGTGAGCTCTACCCAGAGGTCGCAGAGCGAGTTCATGATCGAGAAGTTCCACGAGATCCTGCGCAAGTACCGGGCCTCGCTGCCCTCAGACCGCAAGCACCTGCTCGAGGAGTTCCAGGTGACCGAGATCGCCCGCAAGGTCGTGGGCGTGGGCAGCGTCGGCACGCGCTGTTGGATCGTGCTCTTGGAAGGGCGCCGGCCCGATGACGTCCTCTTCCTCCAGGCCAAGGAGGCGGAGGCCTCGGTGCTCGAGCGCTTCACCAAGAAGAGCGCGTACCTCAATCATGGCTCCCGCGTCGTGGCCGGCCAGCGGCTGATGCAGGCCAGCAGCGACATCTTCTTGGGCTGGCAGCGCAGCGACGGCATCGACGGGGTGAGCCGGGACTACTACGTGCGCCAGCTCCAGGACTGGAAGGGCTCGGTCGACATCGAGAACGCCATCCCCGCCGGCATGGCGGCCTATGGCGCCATGTGCGCCAACGCTCTGGCCCGGGCCCACGCCCGCTCAGGCGACCGCATCGCCATCGCGTCCTACCTCGGGAACAACCCGTCCTTCGAGAAGGCGTTGTCCCGCTTCGCCGAGCGCTACGCCGACCAGAACGAGCGGGACTACGAGGCCTTCGCGCAGGCGTGCCGATCGGGGCGGCTCCACGCGGAGGAAGGCCTCTGAGGCTCCGAGAGACCTGGGCCGGTCCTGGGGGCGGATCGTGCGCAGGCCCGGCGTCCGCCTCGTTGTCGCCCGGCCGCCGTGGGTCACCCACGCCTGGAGTTGTGCGAAACGTGATTTTTCGACCCCAACGGCGGTGCGCGCCGCGGCTGCAGTCGATATGGTCACAGCCCGGTGCCGGGTGCAGGCACCCCATATGACACAAGGAGCTTTTGATGCTTGCCTCGAGCTATCCCATTCTCGATGCCTTTCTGACGATGCTGTACTTCTTCCTCTTCGTCATCTGGATCTGGCTGCTGATCATGGTCTTCATGGACGTCTTCCGGAGCCACGACATCGGTGGGTTGGCCAAGGCGCTCTGGGTGATCTTCATCATCATCCTGCCGTTCCTGGGTGTCTTCGTGTACCTGATCGCCCGCGGCGGCAAGATGCACGAGCGGGCGGCCGAGCAGGCGGCCCAGCAGCAGAAGGCCTTCGACTCGTATGTGCGCGAGGCCGCCGGGACGCCCGGAGGGGACACCGCCTCGCAGCTCTCGAAGCTGGCCGACCTCAAGAGCCAGGGCGTGCTGACCGACGCCGAATTCGATGCGCAGAAGGCGAAGATCCTCGCCCTCTGAGCCCCGCTAGGGTCAGCCACGAGGCATCACAGTTCAAAGTTCGACCATACGCACAGAGCGCAGGAGGATCGCCATGCCGATGGGACCCGTGAGCTACACCGTCATCGCCTTCCCGGGGAATCGGTTCAACGGGAACATCGCCCCCGAGGTCGCCCGGCTCGTCTCCAACGGGACCGTGCGCATCCTCGACCTGGTCTTCGTGGGCAAGGACGAGGACGGCAACACCATGAGCCTCGAGTTCGACCAGATGGACGAGCTGGCCGGGTTCAACGAGATGGACGGTGATGTGGGCGGGCTGGTCGGCGCGGAGGACCTGGACCACGTGGCGGCCGGGTTGCCCGAGGGCAATTCCGCCCTCATCATCGTGTGGGAGGACGCCTGGGCCCGGCCCTTCGTCGAGGCCATCGAGGAGTCGGGCGGCGTCGTCATCGAGAGTGCCCGGGTGCCCCGGGAGCTGGTCGAGTCGGCCATGGCCGAGCTGGCCGAAGCCCTCGCCACCTGACCGCGGTCCAAGAGTCGAATGATCGAAGCCAAATGATCAGGAAGAGAAGGAGAGAGCGATGCCATTGAGGCGACGTCCGGTCTTGCGGACCGTTGGGCGCACGGCGGTCATCGCCGGCACGGCCAGTGTGGTGGCCGGCGGCGTGAACCGCCACCAGCAGCAGAAGTACGCCCAGCAGGACGCGAACGCCCAACAGCAGGCCTACGAGCAGCAGGCACCCGTCGAGCAGGCGCCGGCCCCGGCAGCGGCCGACGACCCCATCGAGAAGCTCAAGGAACTGGCCCAGCTGAAGGACCAGGGGATCCTGACCGAGGCCGAGTTCGACTCGCAGAAGGCGAAGATCCTCGCCCAGATGTGAGCGCCGCCTACGCCGGCGGGGCCACAGAGATCCACACGTCCTCGTCGGCGCGCACGTGACGCTGCCAGTCCGAAGGCAGGGCATGCGAGCGGTTGGGGATCATGCGCCGCAGCCGGTAGGAGGCGACGGGCCGTTCACCCTGGGTGATCTGGAGGTGGGGACGGTCCAGGAAGGTTCGTGACCGGAGCAGCATCGGCTCGCCCTGGTGCGGGCGCGCTCCGCTGAGGTTCGGGACCACCCAGCGCAGGGGATCGGCCACCCGCACCCGGCCCTGTTTGGGCACCGTCGTCTCGCCGCCGCTTCCGAGCCACCGCGCGGCGCTCCGACCCACCGTCCGGGCGCGCTGGGCCGCAATGTCCGCCGTCTCGGCCGGATGCACGACATTGCCCGCCGCGAAGACCCCTTCTCGCGAGGTGCGGCCGTCGGCGTCACACGCCGGACCTCCGGTGCCCGGGTCGATCAGGAGGCCGGCCTGGCGTGCCAGCTCGTGGTCGGCCACGAAGTCGCCGCTGCACACGACGGTGTCGACCGCCACCTCGCGCTCTTTTCCGCTGGGCCCGCGGAGCAGGACCCGGTCCACACGCCCCGTTCCGTAGATGCCGGCCACCGCCGTCTCGGTCCAGACGGGGACCCGCAAGGCGGCGCGCGTGAGCGCGTCGAAGGCGCGGTAGGTCTGGGTTCCCGGGAGGTCGGTGACGAGCGCCACCGGGTGCACGCCGGCCTCGCGGAGCGTGAGGACCGCCGAGTAGGACACGTGTTCGGCCCCGATGATCAGGGCCCGGGAGCCGACCGGCAGGTGGGCGCGGTGCACCCACTGCTGGAGCTGGCCGGTGGTGAAGATCCCCGCCGGCCGCGTCCCGGGGATCAGGCGAGCGGCCCTCGGCCGTTCCCGGGCCCCGGTGGCCAGCACCACCGCCCGGGCCTGCACCTCGAGCAAGCCCCCAGGCCCCGTGACCTCGGCCCGATCCCGTGCCGACCACCCCGTCACCATGGAGCTGGTGCGGATGTCGACGCCGGCGGCGACGGCGCGCGCCACCCAGCGGCGGGCGTAGGCCGGGCCGCTCAAGACCCGGTGCAGATCGCGGAGGCCGAACCCCGTGTGCGCGCAGAGGCGGGGGATCCCGCCCGCCTCGTCCTCCCGGTCGAGTACCAGGACGTGACCCGCGCCGCCCGTCCTGAGCTCGACGGCGGCAGCCAGGCCGGCGGGACCCGCGCCCACCACCAGCGCGTCGACCGACAGGACGGTGCGGGCCATCCCTTTATCGCGAGGCCAGGCGGGCCGAGACGGCGGCGCCACAGAAGAAGCCCTGACAGCGCCCGTTGGTGGCTCGGGTGCGCCGGCGGATACCCCCCACGTCGACCGCAGGGACGGCCGTGCCCAGCGCATCGCGGACCTCGCCCTCGGTGACGCGTTCGCAGAAGCACATGATGTGCCCGTAGGCCGGATCGTCCTGCACCATCGTGGCGTCCGCGAAGGCGCGCACACCGAGCTCGCCGAGCTCGGGCATGCGGGGGATCACCGGCTCGTTCTCCGCCTCGGCCAGCGAGAGCCCGGCCGCTCCCATGTGGCTGGTGACGTGTTCGGCGATGGCGAGCGACGCCGTCAACCCGGTCGAGCGGATTCCGCCCACGCAGACGTAGCGGTCGCGTTCGTGGATCGTGATCTGGTAGTCGCGGTGCTCGGTGGCGGCGCGCACGCCGGCGTAGGTCGCCGTGACCTCGTCGCCGACCAGGTCGGGCAGAATGCGGCGACCCGCGTCCAACAGCCCGTCGAGTCCCGACGCTGTCGTCGCGGTGTCCTCCCGGTCGTCGATGTCCTCGGCCGTGGGTCCCAGCAGGACGTTGCCGTAGACGGTGGGAGCCACCAACACACCCTTGGTCCGCGCGGTGGGCACGGGCAACACAATCGACGACACGAGTGCACGCGCCAACTTGTCGAAGACGATGAGCTGTCCCCTGCGGGGGGCGACGGTGAATTCGTCGTGCCCGAACCAGTGGTTCACCTGATCGGAGAAGAGTCCGGCCGCGTTGATGACCCAATCAGTGCGGACCGGACCGTCGGTCGTCTGCAGGACCCAGCAGCCGGCGTCGAGGTCGCGGATCACGTCGGTCACGGCGGTGCCGAGCCGCAGCTCGACGCCGGCGCCGACTGCTTCGGTGGCGAACGCGATGCTCGGGCTCCAGGGACAGATGATCGACTCGTCCGGGATGGCGACGGCTCCGCTGGCCCCTGGTCCCAGGTGCGGTTCGCGCCCTCGGAGTTCGTCCAGCGTGAGGCGGGTAGCCCTTTTGTACCCGTTCGCCCGTGCCTTGATGAGCACGTCGTCGAGCCGCGCCTCCTGTTCCTCGTCCCAGGCCACCAAGACGGCTCCGGTCTGCTCGAGCGCGATGCCCGAGGTGTGGGCGTAGGCGCTGAGCAGCTGGTGGCCTCGCCGGACCAGCGTCGACTCCAGGCTCCCCGGCTCGGTGTCGAAGCCGGTGTGCACGATCGCCGTGTTGGCCTTGGAGGTGCCGGTGCCGACGTCGAGGGCGCGCTCGAGGATCACCGTGCGGAGCCGGTAGCGGGCCAGCTGCCGACCGAGTGCCGTGCCGACCACGCCGGCGCCGATGATGGCGACGTCGTACGAGCGAGCGTCGCTCACGACGTCATCCCGCGGGCGGCGTCGAGGCGCAGGGCCACGGCCCGTTCGAAGCGGTCCAGGCGTTCGGCCGCTTCGTCGGCGGACATCGTCGGCTCGTAGGTCGTCGGCGCGTCGATCCGTCCGACCACGTCGGCCAACGCCCGATCCGGTTCGGCACCGAGACGGGCCAACGCGCCGACGCCCGCCGCGGTGGCGTGCGGCGAGGAGGCCACCTCCACCGGAAGCTGCAGGAGATCGGCCTGCAGCTGCATGAGCAGGCGCGAGCGGGTCAGGCCACCGTCGACCTGTAGCCGGACCAGCGATCGGCCGAGATCGGCGGCGGCGGATCGGGCCAACAGGGCGACCTGGGCGGCCAGGCCCTCTGCGGTGGACCGGACCACATGCGCGGGTCGTGTGCCCGGGCCGATCCCCTCAATGGCGGCCAGCGCGTCGGGTTGCCACCACGGAGCACCGAGGCCGGTGAGTGCGGGCACCACCGTGACGCCGCCCGTGTCGGGCACCGACGACGCCACCGCGTCGAGGTCCTCGGGCCGGGCCAGAAAGCCCCAGCGCACCAGCCAGGCGACGGCCGCGCCGGCGGCGTACACCTGCCCGTCGACGCAGTACGCGGCATCGTCTCCGATCTGCCAGGCCACCGAGACGGACAGGCCGGCGGAGGAGGTGAACGGGCGCGGACCGGCATTGGCCAGAAGGAACGCACCCGTGCCGTAGGTGCACTTGGAGTCGCCAGGTTCCAGGCAGTGCTGACCGATGAGCGCCGCCTGCTGGTCCACGCACAGACCCGTCAGCGGCAGCGTGGGGCCGAAGGCGTCGGTGTGTCCAATTTCCTGGGCGCAGCCCACGACGACAGGTTGGTCGGAGGCGTCGAGACCGAACAGGGCGCACGCTTCCTCGGACCAGGTGCGGCGTCCCAGGTCGAGCAGCAGTGTTCTCGATGCGGTGGTCACGTCCGTGACGTAGGCGCCGGTGAGGCGGTGCACCAGCCAGGCGTCGCTGGTGGTCACGACGCCGCCCCCGATCCCCTGCTGGCGGAGCCACGTCATCTTCGGCGCCGCGAAGTAGGGGTCGAGAGGCAGGCCCGTGATCCGGGTCAACTGCGCCGCATGCTCCGACAGATCGGAACAGACCGAGGCCGCACGGCGATCCTGCCAGGAGACCGCTGCACTGAGCGGTTGGCCCGTCGAGCGGTCCCACGCCAGCACGGTTTCACCCTGATTGGCGAACCCGACGGCAGTCACGCCCCCGCCGGCGCGGCTGACCGCCTCGCGGCCGGCCCGGCCTACCGAGTCCCAGAGCTGCTCGGGATCCTGCTCGACGCCCCCGCCGGCCACAGCGGTGGGTGTCACGGCGGCTTCGACCGAGCTCAGGATGGCGCCGTCCTCGTCGAAGACCACCGCCTTGGTCGCCGAGGTCCCCTGGTCGATCGCGAGGACGGGCATGCGCGCTCATTGTGGCAGGGCGAGGCGCCGATCCGCCGACCTCCGCTCGCACCGGAGTTGCGAATTCCGCCGCGATCAACCCGGCCGAAGACCCTCTCAGACCCGTACCGAACGGTCCGAGCACATTCCCGTCACGCGGCGGCCGTCCTTGCTATCGTCCACAAGCATCCGCAATACCGGATGCGGCCCTGCTCCTTGGGGTCGCCGAACAAGGGGGGCCGTACGTGCCTGAAGGTGTCGTCGAGGAGGTTTCCGAGCCGCCGCAGTTGAGCGCGGACGAAAAGACTCTGGCAGGCCTGGGCTACAAGCAGGAGCTGAACCGGAGCTGGTCCAGCTTCTCCAACTTCGCCATCAGCTTCTCCATCATCTCCATCCTGGCCGGTTGCTTCACCACCTTCGGGAGCGGCTGGAACGGCGGCGGACCGGCCGCCATCGCCTGGGGCTGGCCCATCCTGGCTGCGCTCGTGCTCTGCATCGGCCTCTGCCTGTCCGAGCTCGTGTCCGCCTACCCGACCTCGGGTGGCATCTACTGGTGGGCCTCCAAGCTCGGAGGGGCCAAGTCGGGCTACTACACCGGTTGGCTGAACCTCATCGGGCTCCTCGCCATCGTGGCCTCGGTGGCCTACGGCTGTGCCACCTTCTTCGACCTCACACTTGGCTTCCTGTTCCCCGGGAGCTATACGGCCGGGCACCTCGACAGGATCTTCCTCTACTTCATCGTGGTCCTGGCCATCGCCGCCCTCGGTCAACATCTTCTCGAGCCACCTGCTCTCGATCTTCAACAACATCTCCGTCTGGTGGCACGTACTTGGTGCTCTCGCCATCGTGTTGATTCTGATCATCCTGCCCCACCATCACGCCAGCGCGTCGATGGTCTTCACCTCGACCGTCAATAACACCGGGTTCTTCGGGGGTCGGACGAGCGGGTTCGGGTTCATCTTCGTGATCCTGCCCATCGGCGCCCTGCTGACTCAGTACACAATCACCGGCTACGACGCCTCGGCCCACCTGTCCGAGGAGACGCACTCGGCGGGCACCTCGGCGGCGAAGGGCATCTGGCGCTCCATCCTCTACTCGGCCATCGGCGGCTGGATCCTGCTGCTGGCGTTCCTCTTTGCCGTACAGAACGAGGGCGACGTGACCAAGGGCGGCGGCGGCGTGGCGTTGATCTTCTCCCAGGCGCTCACGTCGAAGTGGGGCGGCACCGTCCTCCTGATCTCCACCATCGGCCAGCTCTTCTGCACCATGGCCTGCCTTACCAGCTGCAGCCGCATGCTCTTCGCCTTCAGCCGGGACGGCGCCGTGCCGGGCCACCAGATGTGGTCGAGGCTCAGCCGCAACCGGGTCCCGATCTACGGCGTGCTCCTCGTTGCCGCGATCCTCGATCGTTCTCACCCTGCCCGCCCTCATCCAGGTCGACATCAACGGCGTGCCCTCACCCGTCGCCTTCTTCGCTGTCGTGTCCATCGGCGTGATCGGCCTCTACTGGTGCTTCGGCATCCCGATCTGGCATCGGCTCCGGATGGGCTCGCGCTTCGAACCGGGTGAGTGGAACCTCGGCGCCAAGTACAAGGTGATCGCCGTCATCGCACTGCTCGACATCGTCCTGGTGACGTTCATGGCCTTCATGCCGACGTCGAACCTGGGCGTGCCGTGGACCAACGGCTTCTCCTTCAAGTACGTGAACTACACGATCCTCGTCTTCCCGGCGTTCCTCATCTTCCTCTACATCTACTGGCACGTCTCGGTGAAGCACTGGTTCACGGGTCCGAAGCAGAACATCGAGTTGGAGACGATCGAGCTGCTCGGTCCCGACACGCCCGCCTCCTCATTGCCCTGAGCGGCCGAGCGTCCGCACGCGGTGAGCGCCGGCATGGACGCCGGCCTCGACCCGGACCTGCTGGAGCGCGTGGGTGCCCTGCGGGGTCGGGCGCGCCGCGTCGAGCCCCTCCCGGGGGGCTTGACCAACAAGAACTACAAGGTGACGACGCCCGAAGGGGCCTACGTCGTGCGGCATTCGACGCCGTCCCCCGCCAACGGGTTGGGCGTCGACCGCCAGGCTGAGTACGAGAACAGCGTCCGGGCCGCCCGGGCCGGTGTCGGCGCACCCGTGGTCGACTTCTTGCCCGAGGTCGGCATCCTCGTCGTGGGGTTCTTGGAGGGGGAGACCGTCAGCGACGAGCACCTGCAGCGCGCCGGGATGCTGCCCCGGGTGGCCGACGCCTGCCGCCGGCTCCACGCCGGTGAACCATTCGTCAACCGCTTCGACATGTTCGAACTCCAGCCGGAATACCTCGGTCGAGTCGAACGCGGGGGCTTTCGGTTGCCGGCCGGCTACCACGACCACGCCGAGACCGTGGTCCGCATCCGGGCGGCCCTCGCCGTCCGGCCGGTGGCGCCGGTGCCGTGCAACAACGACCTCCTGGCCGCCAACTTCATCGACGACGGCCGGACCGTCTCGATCATCGACTACGAGTACTCGGGCAACAACGATCCGTATTTCGAGCTCGGCAATCTCTGGAGCGAGTGCCACCTGCACGACGACCAGCTCGAGGAACTGGTCGTGGCCTACGACGGCAGCTCGTCGCGGAGCCACCTCGCCCGGGCCCGCCTGTGGGCTCTGATGTCGCAGTACGGCTGGACCCTGTGGGCGTCCATTCAGGACGCGACCAGCACGATCGATTTCGACTTCTGGAGCTGGGGGATGGAGAAGTACGAGCGGGCCGAAGCCACGTTCGGCCATCCGGATCTCCAAGGCCTCCTGGCCGACGTGACCCGGGCAGACTGAGTCGCGGCCGGATCCGACGAGGAGGACCCCCATTGGGAGACGAGACGACCGGGGCGCCCGCCGGGCGCGACCTGCCCGACCGGGCACGCGTCGTCGTGATCGGTGGAGGGGTGATCGGGACGTCGACCGCCTACCACCTGGCCGGCCTCGGCTGGACCGATGTCGTCCTCCTCGAGCAGGGTCAGCTCTCGTCCGGCACGACCTGGCACGCGGCCGGCCTGCTGGGCCAGCTCCGGGCGACGGAATCGGGCACCCGCCTCGTCCAGTATTCGGCGCGCCTCTACGGCGAGCTCGAGGCGGAGACCGGTCTCGCCACCGGCCTCAAGCGCTGCGGTGGTGTCACCGTGGCCCGCACGCCCGACCGGATGGTCCAGCTGCGCCGGACCGCGGCGACCGCGGACGTCTACGACCTCGAGTGCGAGCTGCTGACCCCGGCCCAGGCGTTCGAGCGCTATCCCATCCTCGAGACGGGCGACCTCCTCGGCGCGCTGTGGTTGCCCGGCGACGCCACGGTGAACCCGGTCGACGTGACCGCCTCGCTGGCCCGTGGCGCCCGTCGAGCGCGGTGTCCGCATCTTCGAACGCACCCGGGTGATCGGGATCAGCACCGAACGAGGGCGGGTGACGGGCGTCACGACCGATCGCGGCCCGGTCGAGGCCGACGTCGTCGTGAATTGCGCCGGCCAGTGGGCCAAGGCCATCGGCCTCATGTGTGGTGTCGACGTCCCCCTCCACTCGGCCGAGCATTTCTATGTGGTGACCGAAGCCATCGACGGTGTCCACCCGAACCTGCCGATCCTGCGTGACCCGGACGGGTACACCTACGTGAAGGAGGAGGTCGGTGGCCTCGTCGTCGGCGGGTTCGAGCCGAAGGCGAAGCCCTGGGTCGCCCCCGACGCCTTGCCCTACCCATTCGAATTCCAGCTCCTCGACGAGGACTGGGACCACTTCAGCGTGCTCATGGAGTCGGCGTTGCAGCGGATACCCGCCCTGCAGCGCACCGGGCTGAAGAAGCTGTACAACGGGCCCGAGAGCTTCACGCCCGACAACCAGTTCATCCTCGGTGAGGCGCCCGGCCTCGGTGGATTCTTCGTCGGCGCCGGGTTCAACTCGGTGGGGATCGCGTCGGGCGGCGGAGCCGGCCGGGCCCTGGCCGAGTGGATCGTCGAAGGCGAGCCGACCAGCGATCTCGTGGCCGTCGACATCAGGCGCTTTGCCTCGTTCAACGCGAACAACCGCTGGCTCCGAGACCGGGTGGGTGAGGTGCTCGGCCTCCACTACGCCGTGCCGTGGCCCAACCGCGAGCTCGCCACCGCCCGACCCTTCCGCCGTTCGCCGTTGCACCATCTCCTGGCCGACAAGGGAGCCGTGTTCGGTTCGAAGATGGGATGGGAGAGGCCGAACGTCTTCGCGCCGCCGGGCGTGGCGCCCGAACTCGACTACACGTGGGGGCGACCGGACTGGCTGGCCTGGTCGGGTGCAGAGCAACGGGCCACCCGCGAGCGGGTGGCCGTGTTCGACGAGACCTCGTTCGGCAAGCTGCTGGTCGTGGGTCGCGACGCCGAGACGGTTCTTCAGCGCCTGTGCACAGCCGACGTCGCCGTCGAGGCCGGGCGCACCGTCTACACCGGCATGCTCAACGGGCACGCCGGCTACGAGGCGGACGTGACCATCACCCGCCTGTCCGATGACCGCTACCTGCTCGTGACGAGCTCGGCCTCCCCGGTCCGCGACAAGGCGTGGATCGAGCGCCATCTTCGGACTGCCGACCACGTGAGCGTCGTCGACGTCTCCTCGGCCTACGCCGTGCTCGGGATCATGGGTCCGGCCTCGCGTCAGTTGCTTGGACGGCTCAGCTCGGCCGACCTGTCTCAGGACGGCTTCCCCTTCGCCACGAGCCGGGAGATCTCCGTGGGCTACGCCACGGTGCGCGCAACCCGCCTCACCTATGTGGGGGAGCTCGGCTGGGAGCTGTTCGTCCCGACCGAGTTCGCGGTTGGCGTCTACGAGGACCTGGTGGCCGCCGGCGCTGAGCTCGGCCTCACCGACGCGGGCTACTACGCCATCAACAGCCTCCGGCTCGACAAGGGCTACCGGGCCTTCGGCTCCGACCTCACCCCGGACCACACACCGCTCGAGGCGGGTTTGCGGTTCACCTGCAAGCTGAAGACCCCCATCGACTTCATCGGCCGCGCCGCCGCTCGAGTCGGCCATCGCCGAGGGTCCGCGCCGTCGACTGGTCTCGCTGCGAGTCGGCGATCCCGACCTCATGCTCTGGGGTGGCGAGCTCGTGCTCCACGACGGCGTCCCGGCCGGCCAGGTCACGTCGGCGGCCTGGTCGACGACCTGCGGGGCGGCGGTCGGCCTGGCCTACGTCTGGCGGGGCGATCGGGGACCGGTGGGCCCAGGCGATGTGGCGACCGGGGTGTGGGAGGTCGTGGCGGGCGATGCGGCACCGATCGAAGTGCAGCTCGCAGCCCTCTACGACCCCACGTCGGCCCGAGTCAGGAGTTGAGCCGGCGTTGTGTTCTCCCTGCGCTCGCCCCTCAGGGGCGACCCAGCCGGTTCAGGTTCGGCCAGTAACGTAGCCACGTTGCCGAGGGACGGCGCGAGCAGGGTTCACCAGTCGCCCCTCACCTTCTTTTTTTCGGCTTCTTACCGATCCGCACGGTACCGACCCTGACACTGTGAGCCTGTACCCACCTCCACCGACATCACCCGACTGGGCGCCACCCGACCCCGAGCAGCGGTCAGCGGGTCAGGCTCCCGCGCCCTCCGGCGCCCCCGAGGGCGATGACTTCGTGCACGGAGACCGCGGGAACCTGTGGTGGGTCCCCGGCGCCGTCACCATTCTCACCATCGCTGCGGTGATGGTGGTCACCATCTGGCAGCTGCACCCCAGCCTGCTCATCTCCAACACCACGACCACGGGGGGCGACACGGGTGCGCACGTCGCGATGCCCAAATACCTCGAGACCCTGCTGAGCCATGGACACATCACTGGTTGGGACCCGGGCTGGTACGACGGTTTCCCCCTCTACACCTTCTACTTCACGGTCCCCGATTTCTTCATCGCCATCGGTGGCTGGGTCATCCCCTACGACATTGCCTTCAAATTCGGCACCATTCTCGGGTCGCTCATCTTGCCCATCTGCGCCTGGGCCTGCGGACGCTTCTTCCGCCTGCGCCCGCCCATTCCCACGATCATGGCCGCGGCCACCCTGCCCTTCCTCTTCGATTACACGTTCACCATCTACGGGGGGAACCTGTTCTCGACGTTGGCCGGGGAGTACGCGTACTCGTTCAGCCTGTCCATCGCGGTCCTCTTCGTCGGGCTCTTCGCCTGTGCGGTGCGCGAGGGCCGACACCGGGGCTGGGCCGCTGTGGTCCTGGCCCTGTGCGTCCTGTCGCACATCGTCGGCGGCCTGTACGCGCTCGGGGGCGCCGCCATCATCACCGTGGTCGAGTTGCTGCCCTCGCGCTGGGGCATCCGCGACGACGGCATCTTGCGCATCGGCGGGAGCGGCGCGCTCAACCGGACCGTCTCCAATTGGCGCACCCTGTGGTGGGCCGCCTCGACCGTGCTCATCGGCATCCTGCTCACCGGCTTCTGGCTCGGACCGTTCGGGCTCGAGCACGCCTACGCCATCTCCATGGGCTATACGAACGTCGAGGGGTGGGCCCTCTACTTCCGTGAGGCCGACACATGGGCCCTGGTGTTGGCCGGGTTGGGCGCCATCACCGCCGTGTTGGTGCGGAGTCGCTTTGGTATTTGCATCACCCTGCTCGGCATCGCCTCGGGGCTCGCCACCGCGATCGACCCGCAGGGGAGCCTTTACAACGTGCGGCTGCTCCCGCTGTGGTTCCTTTCGGTCTATCTCATGGCGGCCTGGGCCTTCGGCACGGGCTGCATCGCCGTGGCCATGTGGTGGCGTCGCTTTCGGCTTCGCCGTTGGGACGAGGCCACTGCCCTGCCAGCGCTCATCGCCAACGCACCGTCGGCCGAGTTACCGGACGAGGCGCCGGCCGGCGAGCCTGCCGGTGTACTGGCCGCCGATGGGCGACCCGATGCAGGGGAGCCGGTGGTCGGGTACGAGGAGCCGCCGTCCGATCCCTCCGTCGGCCTGCTGACGCCGCACCGGCAGCCGGTACCGCGCTGGAAACCAGCCGCCGTGAGCGGCGCCATCCTGGGACTCTTGGGTGCGTTGCTCGTCGTGGTGCCACCGTTCGTCTCGTGGATGTCTCACGCGCCTGGGGTCCACACCGGCCCGAACGAGGTCGCGAACTGGTCGAACTACAACTACACCGGGTACGAGGGTCAGACCTCCTACCCCGAGTACCGCTCCATCATGCTGACCATGGAATCGGTGGCGAAAAAGTACGGCTGCGGACGTGAGATGTGGGAGTACAGCGCAAGCGAGAACCGCTTCGGGACACCCGAGGCGCTCATGCTCCTGCCCTACTGGACCAACGGCTGCGTCGACTCCATGGAAGGCCTCCTCTTCGAGTCATCGGCGACGACGCCGTACCACTTCTTGAACCAGGCTGAGCTCTCGGCCGGACCCTCCGACCCCGAGGTCGGGCTGCCGTACGGACCGCTCAACGTCCCTCTGGGCGTCCAGCACCTCCAGCTCCTCGGGGTGAAGTACTTCATGGCCGAGACCCCCACGGTGGAGGCCGCAGCGAACGCCGATCCGGCCCTCAAATTGGTGGCCAAGACCGGACCGTGGACCTACAACTACAACGGGCTGGTCACGCACACGACGTGGAACATCTACGAGGTCCGCGACTCCGACCTGGTCACGCCGCTGCACAACGACCCGGTCGTCCTCTCGGGGGTGAAGCCGGCGCCCTCGAGCTGGCTGACGCCGTCGGTGGCCTGGTACGACGACCCGACCAAATGGAACGTCGAGCTGGCCCAGAGCGGCCCGTCGTCCTGGCCCCGCACCTCGGTGACCGACGTCAAGCCGGCGGTGAAGCACATGCCCGCGACGAAGGTCTCGGCCATCAGGACCACCGACTCGACCATTGCGTTCCACGTCTCACAGGTGGGCACGCCTGTCCTGGTGAAGGTGTCGTACTTCCCGAATTGGCACGCCAGCGGTGCTCAAGGGCCGTGGCGGGTCACCCCGAACCTGATGGTGGTCGTGCCGACCAGCCACGACGTGCGCCTGACCTACGGGGCGACCTCGGCCAACCACCTGGGTCTTCTCGCCACGGTGGTCGGACTCGTCGGCCTGGTCGGGATCTATGCCTGGCCTCGCCTGCGCCGCCGGCGGGCCTCCTCGCCCCCGGCGCACGCCTCCAACTAGCTCTCCCACGAGGAGTCGCCGCAGAGCCCTCTCGGAGCCTGCTCGCGCCTGCCCGTGAGACAAATAGGACACCAAGTGTCTAATATGTCCTGCAATGGCAGTGACGCTGGACCGGCACGTGGGCGTGGGAATCGAGGCCGAACGCGAGCTGGGCGCGACCGAGGAACGCATCCTGGTGGCCGCGCTGGGCCTGATCGGCCGGCGGGGCGTCCGACGGCTGGGCATGCAGGAAATCGCCGAGGCGGCCGGCATCTCTCGGGGCACGCTCTACCGCTACTTCCCGAGCAAGGATCATGTCCTGACCGCGGCCGCCGCCTACGACGAACGCCGTTTCAGCAACGGGGTGGACCTCGTGCTCGCCGCCGCCCGCACGCCGGAGGCGCGCATCGGCGATTTCATGGCCTACGCCTTCGACTTCATTCGTTCGCACCCGGCCCGGTCACTCTTCGAGTCCGAGCCCGGCTTCGTCATGAGCTTCCTCCTCGACCACCTCCCCGCCCTGCACACCGAGCTGGTGGATCGTTTGGGCGACGCGCTCGACACGGTCCCCGCCGTGGCCCGGGGCGAGCTCGACCGTGGACAACTCGCCGACGTGATCGTCCGCCTGTTCGCCAGCAGCTGGATCATTCCCGAGTCCGATGACGCATCGCTCGTGCAGTCCGTGAACCGCATTCTTCAGATTGAGCCGGAGGAAACCGATGGAAACTGAGATGGAAGCGACGACAGAAGCCGACGGCGGCGGCGAGAACCCGCTCTCGGGCATGGACCCTGAGATGGCCCGCAACCCGCAGCCGGTCTTCAAGCTGATGCGAGAGGAGCCGGTCATGTCGATGGACCTGCCCTCGGGCAAGGGCATCCTGCTTTCGCGCAAGGCGGAGATCGATGAAGCCCTGCGCCACCCCGAGATCTTCTCGTCCAACATGGACGCGGTCGACCTGAAGAACAAGCGGCCGATGATCCCGCTCCAGATCGACCCACCCGACCAGCGCAAGTACCGCAAGCTGCTCGACCCGATCTTTTCGCCCCGCAAGATGACCGCCATGGACGAGTCCGTATCGGCGCTGGTCAACGACCTCATCGACCGGTTCATCGACCGCGGCGAGGTGGACTTCGCCAAGGAGTTCTCCGTCCCATTCCCCTCGCAGGTCTTCCTGAAGCTCCTCGGCCTGCCGCCCGAGGAGCTCGAGACGTTCTTGACCATGAAGGACGGGATCATTCGCCCCGACCACGTGACCGGGAAGCGCTACGGGTCCAAGGAGGCGACCGACTACCAACAGCAGATCGCCGACTCGGTCTACGACTACTTCAACAAGGTGCTCGACCAGCGTGAGATCGAGCGGAAGGACGACCTGCTGTCGCACTTTCTCGACGCCGAGGTTGAGGGCAACAGTCTCAGCCGCGAGGACATCCTCGACATCTGCTTCCTGTTTTTGATCGCCGGGCTCGACACCGTCACGGCCACGCTCGACTGCATGTTCTCGTTCCTGGCCCAGAACCCCGAACAGCGACAGCAACTGGTCGACGACCCCTCGCTCATCCCCAACGCCATTGAGGAGATGCTGCGCTGGGAGACCCCCGTCATGGGTATCGCACGGGTGGCTGTGAAAGACACGGAGCTCAATGGATGTCCGATCGGTGCCGGCGACCAGATCATGATCATGATCGGCTCGGCCAACACGGACGAAGCCGAATTCCCCGACGCCGACGTCGTGCGCTTCGACCGTGAGATCAACCGCCACCTGGCCTTCGGTGGAGGGATCCACCGCTGCCTGGGGTCCCACCTGGCTCGGATGGAGCTGCGGGTGGCGCTGCGGGAATGGCACAAGCGCATCCCCGAGTACGAGATCAAAGACGGTCAGACGCTCGAGTACACGTCCGGCATCCGCTCCATCGACCACTTCCCGATGCGCTTCACGGCGTCGTCGTAGGCACTTCCGTCGATCGGCGGCCGCCGTCGCCGACGTGCGCGGTCCAGGAGCCGTCGTGCCAATAGCGCTGCTCGTGGCGCCCTGAGGGGTCCGGGTACCAGCCCGAAGGAACGGTGTCCGGTGTGGCGAGCGAGGGAGGCCGTGGAGGACCGCGACGCCGCGCCTCTCGGCTCAGGACGGTCAGCGCCTCGACGAGGACGTCCGCTTCCTCCATGGTGCGGTCGCGGAACTCGGCCCGGGTGCGCCGACCCGCGACGTCGACGTGGACCGTGGCCAATCCGAGTGGGCGCTGCAGGGGTCCCTGCACCCGGCGGATGCTCTGGGACTTCTCGAACGGGACCCAGGTGGTGGCTCGGTTGATCCGCCCGGTCACACAGACGGCGTGGGTGGCGTCGTGGCCGGCCGACAGGAAGTGATAACTGAGGGGGGCCTTCAGCCGGGCCCGGCGCGGCGGCGGGGTGCGGGCCGGATCGGGCCCCCCGAGCAGCCGCGCGATCAGGTGCCAGCTGTCCTGCTGGGATCCGACGGGAAGCAAGGCCTTGCGTACGACGGCCGTGCCCTCGCTGCGCTGGTTGCGCCTCGTGGCGCCGGCGATGTCGACCTCGAGCCGGCACCAGCCGAACGGGCGCCAGAGCAACGGCTCGACCTGGCGCACGGCCTGAATACGGGTGTATGGGATCGTCTCGGAGACCGTCTGGAGCAGTCCTCGTTGGATGTGCACCCCATCGGGTCCTTCGACTGCGGTGAAGTTGTACTGACCCGACAGCCGGCGCCAGATGATGCCGGCGAAGCCCAGGAGATAGACGGCGAGGATCCCGGCGAGCAGCGCGGCGGTCTTCGGTTGGAACTGGTCGAGCACGACCAGAGAGGCGATGGTGCCGACCAAAATGATCGTGACCAGCGAGAGCAACACTGAGCCCAGGAGCGCGCCGACGGTCACTGCGGCCATCGGCGGTCCGGGCGTGTTCGAAGCCGCGCTCTCGGTGGTGCGGTGCCCGGCCAGGAGGGCAACCTTGAGTTCCGCCGCTTCGGCCGCACTCAGGTAGGCGAGCTTGCCGTCGGTCGAGCCCGAGCCGGCCAAGCGGATGCGCAGTTCGGACACCCCGAGGATGCGGCCGAGCAACGGGCGCACGATGTCGACCCCCTGGATGCGGGCCAGGGGGAGTCGTCGCGAATCCTTGCGGATGAGCCCGGTCTCGATCCGCAGCGTGTCGCCCTCGAAGCGCCACCGCGTGACCATCCAGTGGATGTAGCCGTAGACCACGGTGATCGCCGCGAAGACGATGATGTAGTCGGTCTCGGCCGACTGGTTCTCCGCGGCGGAATGGGCATTTGAGAGGACCAGGAGCAGGAAGAGGGCGGGCGCCAGACGGCCGACTCGCACCACCGGCGAGGCCGGATGCAACCGACGCCAGCCTTCGCTGGCGGGCAGCTCGCTCACATGCCCGCCGCCATCGCCTCACCCAGCTCGGTGAGCCGGTCGCGCAGTCGGGCGGCCTCGTCGACCTCGAGCCCCGGGATGCGGGCGTCGCTCGCCGCGGCGGCCGTGTGCAACTTGACGGTCGAAAGGTGGAAGATGCGTTCGACCGGACCCGCCGTCACCTCGACGAATTGCATGCGCCCGTAGGGCACGACCGAGAGGCGTTGCAGCATGACGCCGCGCGCGACGAGCAGGTCCTCGTTGCGTTCCTGATACCGCCAGGCCCCGAAGCGGCGATGGGCGAACCAGCACAATGCCCCACCCAGGACGACGATCACCACGACGCTGATCAGCCCCGCGAGCGCGCCCTGTGCCGCCAAGAAGACCAGGCCGAAGAACAGGGCCAGGACGACGGTCAGCACGGCGATTTCGGCCCGGCGCATCCGCCAGAGCCCGGGGGACGGCGTGAGCCACGGGGGTTCGCCGGTGCTCATGCCCAAGAGGCTAAAGGGACCGGCTGGCGCGTAGGGTGGCAGTTGTGGCGACGTTGGGGGCGCGGACCAGGCAGTTGGCCATGGCGCTGGAGCCGGTCGCCGGCCAGGTGTACTTCTCGCCCGAAGCGCACGCCGCCTACGCCGACCTGGGGTTCAACCCGAGTCCGGGCTCCACGCGCCAGGGTGTCGCCCTGCCAGACGGACCGGCCTATTTCGCCAGCCGTGGCTCGCTGTTGGGACAGGTGCCGGGGGAGGTGGTGGCGGCCGCCTTCGCCGTCTTCAACCCGGCCGCCGTAGTGCCGGCGGTGCAGTGGGCCTGGACCAAGGTGGACGCCGCGACGATCTGCGACGCCCGGACCCGGGGCGGCGTGGCCCAGCTCGAGCGTGTGCTGGGGCCGACACCGGACGGCCTCGAGCAGGCCATCGAACTCTTGGCCCGCGCCGTCGAACCCCTCCGCCCGGAGGGCAAGCCGCTCTTCGCCGGTCTCCGTGGCTTGGGTCTGCCCGGTGACGCGCTCGGAGACATGTGGCGCCTGGCCGACACGTTGCGCGAGTACCGCGGCGATGCGCACACTGCCGCGTGGACCTCGGCCGGGCTCGACGCCACCGAGGTCGGCCTGCTGACCGAGCTCTATTGGGGTATGCCGCTCCGCAGCTACATCCGCACCCGGGCCTGGTCCGACGGTGACCTTGACGGCGCCGAGGGTCGATTGGAGGCCCGAGGGCTCCTGGCCGACGGCGCGCTCACGGCGGAGGGCCGGGCCGTGCGCGAACAGGTCGAGGCAGCGACCGACGCCCAGTGCATGGTCATCGTGGACACCCTCGGCTCCGACGTCGACGACCTTCTCAGCATCCTCGGCCCTTGGGGCCTCGCGCTGCGCGACGCCTCGGCCTACCCGGCGCAAGGCCCGCACGACCTGGCCCCGGTCCGCTGAGGCTTATCGGGGCCTGACCTCGGTCCCTACGCCGGGCGTGATGAAGAGGGCCGATCCCGGCTCGTGCACGATCGCCGTGTGCCAAACCCCCGGCGGATTGACGACAGCCTGGCCGGGCTCGAGCTCCACCACACGCTCCGCTCCATCGACCTCTTGAATGAGGTCCACCCGGCCCGAAAGGAGCACCACCAGCTCCTCACCGGCCGGGTGGCGCTCCCATGAGCTCCACGTGGCCTCCTGCTCGAGGATGCAGACCAGCCGCCCCTCAGGCCCGTCGCCGGCGAACCGCTCGCGGTACCCGGACATCGAGTCGGGGGACCAGTCGAAATCATCGAGCGGTGTCGCCCGGGCACCGAGCCCGAGGTGCACGAAGGTCTTGGAGAGGTCGAACGGCGTGCCTGTCATCGCGCTCAGTACAGCGGAGACCAGGCGGCGCTGCGCAGCAGCCGGCTCTCCCAGCGGTCGCGGACCTCGAGCGCATCGTGCAGCCACGTCCCCGGGGCCGAGGCCTCCGCCGGGAGGTCGTGGCCCAACATCCACATGACGGCCTTCGTGTTGACCACACGCTGCCAGAGGATGACCTCGGTCGTCTGGTGGGTCCCGAAGACGGGCTGGAAGGCGGCCTCGAGCTCGATCATGCCCGTGCCCTCTTCCTTCTGGCTGCTCAGCGTGTGGTCGTAGAGGGTGCCGGCCTTGTTGAGATAGGCCCGCAATCCGCCGGCGAACGGCCAGGCCGTGTCCTCCATGAAGAGCGAGTTCTTGTGCGTGGAGCCGTCAGTCGGCACGCTGTCCAGGTCGATCTCCTGGAGCGGGGACCAGGACACCGGTTGGATCACCTTGGCCACGGTGGAATGGCGCATGGCATCGACCTTCGCCGACCAGTCGGCCAAGTCGCCGCTGCGGACGCGCTCGGCCAGGTCCTCCCAGGCGGCGGCATCGCGACAGCCGGTGATGGAGACCACGGTGTAGGCCTGGCCCGATCCGTGGGACAGCCGCAGATACCAGAGCAGCCGCGACCCATCCGACTTGGCCAGCGCCGGCATGTACTCGTCGCGGAAGGAGTCGTCGAAAGCGTCCTCCTGGGCGCCCGCGACCTGGTGGACTTGGTGCAGCAGCAGCACGATTCTGTACCCCCTGTAGTTGGATCGCCCTGATCGGCGAATGGTGAATCATCGAATGACGCGTTGCGATTGATACGTCCTAGCGAGTGGTGGCGATTCCCCCGTCGACCGGGATGACGGCACCCGTGAGGTAGGCCCCGGCCCGCGAGGACAGATAGATGGCGGCGCCCGCCATGTCGTCAGGCCGCCCGATGCGCCGGAGCGGCGCGCTGGCCGCGATCTGCTCACCGAAGGCCTCGAGCGTGGCCGC
Source organism: uncultured Acidimicrobiaceae bacterium (assembly GCA_963726545.1). GTDB lineage: Bacteria > Actinomycetota > Acidimicrobiia > Acidimicrobiales > RAAP-2 > Bog-473. The sequence continues at coordinate 89,357 of CAVSCV010000006.1, forward strand.
CATCATCTTGGACTCGAAGGGGCCCGGGGCGATGGCGTTCACCGTGATCTCCGGGGCGAGGCGTTTGGCCAGGTGGCGCGTCAGGTGGTGCACCGCAGCCTTGGAGGCCGAGTACGAGTAGGTCTCGAGGGCGGGGACGCCGAGTCCGTCGATGGAGCCGATGTTGATCACCCGGGCCGGTTCGTCGACCGTGCCGGCCGCCCGGAGCAGCGGCACCAGGAACTTGGTGACGTGGAAGACACCTTTGACGTTGAGCGAGAGCACCCGTTCGAAGGCGGCCTCGTCGAACTCCTCGAGCGGTGCCCCCCAGGTGGCGCCGGCGTTGTTGACCAGGATGTCCAGCTTGTCGAGGCGGTTCCCGAGCTCGTCAGCCAGGCGACGGCATTCGTCCTCTCGGGAGAGGTCCGCCGGGATGCCGATGCAGGTTCCCTTCTTCGACAGGGTGCGCGCCACCTCCTCGACGACATCGGCCTTGCGCGAGGAGATGTAGACGGTGGCGCCGGCGTCGACGAAGCCTTCCGCGATCATCAGCCCGATGCCCCGGCTCCCGCCGGTGACCAGGGCGGTCTTGCCCGCGATGTCGAAGAGGTCCAATGCCGTCATCGGCCCATTGTGCCCGTTGCCTTACGGCGCAGCCAATGCCAGGGCGCTTCGCACGAGCACGCTGGCCCCGACGCGCAGCGCCTCGTCCTCGACGCGGAAGGTCGGGCTGTGGTGCATCCCGCTCGAGCCGTCCGCCGCTCCACCACCGACGAAGAAGTAGCAGCCGGGCAGGTGGCGCAGGAACTCGCTCACGTCGTCGCTCGGCGAGACCGGCGGCATACGGAAAACCTGGTCGGGGCCGATCACCACGCTGGCCTCCGCCTCGACCAGTGCGGTGGCCTCGGCGTCGTTCACCACGGCCCGCGTGTGCTCGGGCAGCTCGAGTTCGACGTGGACGCCCTGGTCGTCGCCGATCCGGTCGCACAGGTCCTGCAGGCGGACCAGTGCCTCCTCGTGCTGGGCCTCGGTGAACGTGCGCAGGGTGCCGGTGACCCGGGCCGTTGTCGGCACGACGTTCACCGCGGTGCCCGCGTGGATGGTGCCGGCGCTGCACACGCAGTCGGTCTCCTCGTAGCGCAGTCCTGAGGCCACCTCGGCCAGCCGGCTCACCAGCTCGGCCGTGGCCCGGATGACGTCGCCCTGGGCGGAGGGCATCGCGCCGTGCCCTCCCGGGCCACTGAGCGTGATCCGCAGCGAGTGCGCCTCCGACATCGCGATGCCCGAGCGCAGGGCCACGAAGCCCGAAGGAACCTGGGACGTGACGTGGAAACCCACGAGACGGGCCCCCTCCATCGCCGTGAGTGCGCCGCGCTCGAGCATCGCGCTCGCCCCGCACAGCGCTTCTTCGGCCGGCTGGAACAGGAAGATGTAGCGGCCCGGCAGGTCTTCACGCCGCGCCGCCAGTACCGAGGCCGCGCCGAGCAGCGAGCCCACGTGCACGTCGTGGCCGCACACGTGCATCACGCCCTCTGTTTCCGAGTGGACGGCCCGGGCCTCGTCCTCTTGGACCGGCAGGCCGTCGATATCGCCCCGCAGGACCACGCTGCGTCCGGGCCTGCCTCCCTCGAAGGCAAAGATCCCGCCGGTCTCGGTGGTGCGCAGTGTCTCGGCGATGCCCAGCGATGCCATGTGGTCGCGAATCAGCGCTGTCGTCTCGTGCTCGGCGAAGGCCAGCTCGGGCCGGCGGTGCAGGACGCGCCGCTTGTCGACCATGTCGTCGAAGACGGCGTCGGCGGGGGAGGTTCCGAACAGGTCGCGCTGGTTCACGACCCCGGCCGCCCTCGTGTCAGCGGCTCAACAGGTCGCGCGCGATGTGCGTGACCTGGATCTCGTCCGTACCGGCGTAGATCTGGAAGACCTTGGCGTCGCGGGCCAGCTGTTCGACGCGGAACTCCGACATGTAGCCGTTGCCACCGAAGAGCTGGACCGCCTCCATGGCCACTTCCGACGCCGCCTGGGCCGAGTAGAGCTTCATGGCCGAGGCCTCGGCCAGGCTGAGGCTCTTGCCAGCAGTCGACATCTCGATATGGCGGAACACCAGGTTCTCCACGTTGAGCCGGGCGATCTCCATCTTGGCCAGCTTCAGCTGAATGAGCTGGAACTCAGAGATGGGTCGTTCCCAGAGCAGGCGGTCCTTGGCGTACTGCACGGAGAGCTTGAGGCATTCCTCGATGAGCCCGAGCGACATGGCGGCCACGCCGGCCCGCTCGGTCACGAAGTTGCCCTTGGCGCTCTCGCGCCCCTCGTTTCCTCCCGGTGTGCCTTCCGACTCGCCGAGCAGCCGGTCCTTGCCCACCCGAACGTCGGTGAGGAACAGCTCGCCCGTGGGCGAGGAGTGGAGGCCCATCTTCCGGAAGGGCTTGGACTGTGACAACCCGGGCATGCCGGAGTCGAGGATGAAGGTGAGGACAGGGCGCTGGCGTAGCGGGGTCTCACTCCCGTCGTCGAGCTTCGCGTAGAACACGATGGTGTCCGCGTAGGGGCCGTTGGTGATGAACGTCTTGTTGCCGTTCAAGATGTACTCGTCGCCATCACGCGCCGCGGTGGACTTCATGCCGCCAAGCGCGTCCGAACCCGAGTCCGGCTCGGTGATGGCCCAAGCGCCGACTTTGTCGATGGTCATCAGGTCGAGACCCCAACGCTCCATCTGCGCCGGCGTACCGCTCTTCATAATGGTGCCGCCCGCCAGTCCGGTCGAGACACCGAGGGCGGTGACGATGCCGGGGCAGTAGTGACAGAGCTCGATGATCGGGATCAACATCAGGGCCGCCCCGCCGCCCCCACCCTCGGAACGCTCCGGTGCCGTCGTGCCGTTGACCTTGCGCTCGATCGCCTTCTTGGCCGACTCTCGGGCCATGACATCGAGCCCGAACGTCCGATAGAGCTTCCGAATGACGTCGTAGGGCGGCGTCTCTCCGTGCTCGAGCTCTTCGACGTTCGGCTTGACCTCTTCGTCCACGAAGCGCCGCACCGCGTCCCGGATCGCCAGCTGCTCGTCCGACCACTCGTACATGTAGGTGCCTCCCCTGGCTTCCCGCCCAAGACGACCCTAGTGGGTGCGTCTCAGGCGTCGCCGATCCGGCGCAGGGTGTTCTGGTCTGTGTGCACCACGTGGTCGGGCATCTTGGCGTGCTGGATCACCGTGGTCTCGGTATAGGTGAACTCGTCGGGCACGCTGACGTCGATCGTCACCTCGTAGCGCACCGCGCGCGCGTTCTTGTCCAGCCAATTGTTCGACAGGATCCCGTAGGTCTGGCTGCCGACGTTCGCCTCCAGCGTGTACTTGGTGGCATCAGCTGCCACCGTGGCTCCGGCCACGATGGCCGAGCCGCGGGGGATGAGGAAGCAGCGGACGACCTCGGAGTCGTTGACGTCCCACATCCAGTACCCCACTTCGGTGTGAAACGGGCTGTCTTCGGAGCCGCGCCAGGCGGCCATGCGGTAGTCGAGTCCGTAGAGGACCTGGCTCCCGTTCTCCACCGGGCCGAAGGGCTTGAAGTCGATGTGCTCGCGGTAGGGGGTCAGCCCGACCTTTCCCGAATCGTTGGCGTAGGCGACGTCCTCGCCGGATTCGCCTTCCCAGATGCCCGCCAGTCGGGCCAGCGGCCCCCACTCAGGTCCTGCGCTCAACGGTTCGTCCCTTCTCTCCGACCCGCCCGAGCTCGGTCCCGGGCGTCGGCGCCACCTTAGAGTCTGCGCCCGGCTACGAGGTTGGGAGGTTCTCCAGCCCGGTCGATGTCGGGGTTGGGCAACGGCAAGGCCACTCCGGCGGGGTCGTTGCGGAATCGGCCGAAGATGCGGCCGTTGCCCGTGACCCGCGCACTCTCGGAGTGTCGCTGGGTGCGCGCCACGATGATCCGGCTGGCCACCAAGAGCAGCAGCACAATGACGATCAGGATCAGTGCGGCATCGTAGGCCAGGTAGTGCTTCTGGACCGAGGGGTCGTTGTAGAACGTGAAGACGACGTAGGTGAGGTAGGGGAACTGGGATCCCGTGAGCGAGTGCGGCAGCGTGTTGGAGAATCCGGCCGTGTAGAGGAGTGGCGCCGTTTCGCCGCAGGCGATGGCCAGAGCGAGCAGCAGGCCGGTCACGATGCCGGGCAGAGCGCTCTTCAGCACCACCTTGCGCAGCGAGTAGCCGGCCGACATGCCCAAGGCCGCGGCACCCTCCCGGTAGCCGGTGGGCACCTGGCGCAGCGAGTTCTCCGTCGTCTTGGCGATGTAGGGGATGACCATGATGGACAGGATGATCACGGCTGGGAGGAATGAGAGCTTCCAGCCCAGGCCGACGACAAGTGCCGTGAAGCCGACGTAACCCAGCACGATCGAGGGGAAGCCCGAGAGGACGTCCGAGGCCGTGCGCAGCGGCATGCCCAGCCAGCCGCTCAGCTTGCCCTTCTGTGTGAACTCGGCGAGGTGGATGCCCGCCATCACCCCGATGGTCCCGGCGACCACCAACACGGCCACCATGAGGATCAGGGTGCCGAGGATCTGGTCGCGCAGGCCGCCACCGGTCGGGGTGAGCTGCGTCCAAAGGACGCTCCAGCGCCAGTGGGACCACGCCCGTGTCACCACGCCGATGAGCAGCCAGGCGGCCGGGGCCATGATGAGGACGAGCGCGAGATAGGTCAGTGCGCGCCAGGCCTGGGTGGTGACGCGACGCCGCCGCGTCGTCTGCGCAGCCAGCAGCGTGCTCATCAGGCTCCCCCGATGGGAGCGCCCACCCGCGAGGTCCGGTTCACGATGACCCTGGCGATCAGGTTGACGCCTACCGAGATCACGGCCAGCACGAGAGCCAGCTCGGCCAGGGTCGCCACGTAGAACCCGGTGCCGTCGGTCTGTGCGCCGTCGAGCTGGGTCAGGATCGCGGCAGCTGCCGTGGTGAAGGGCTGGTAGATCGTGTGGGGGATCTGCTGAATGGCGCCGCCGATCATGGCGACGGCGATCGTCTCGCCCAGGGCGCGTCCGAGCCCGAGCACGGTGGCGCCGATGATGCCCGAGCGCACCCAGGGCATCGTGACCCGGTTCGCCACCTCCCAGTCGGTCATGCCGAGAGCCGAGGCCCCTTCCTTGGGGAGCGGGGGCACTTGGGAGAAGAGATCGCGCGTCGTCGAGGCGATGATCGGGACGATCATGAGTGCCAGCACGATGCCGGCCGTGAGCAGGCCCTCGCCGGTCCCGTGGGGATTCCCGAAGTAGCGCAGGATCGGCACGTCCGGCATGTTGTCGGCGATGATCGGATAGACGTTGCTGGCCAGCCACGGGCCGAAGGTCAAGATGCCCCAGAGCCCGATGACCACGCTCGGGATGCCCGCCAGGATTTCGACCGTGAATCCGAGCGGCCGGGAAATCCAGGTGGGCATGCGTTCAGTCAGCGCAAAGGCGGCGCCGATCGAGAGGGGCACCGCGATGACGATGGCAATGATGGATGAGGCCAGGGTGCCCCAGATGATGGCCCAGGCGCCGAACTGGGCACCCTGGAGGTGTTTGACGCCGTCGGTGCTGACGGTGGCGGCGTAGGCGCCCTGGCCGTCCGTCCAGGTCCGCCCGTAAAGGAAGTACCAGCCGTTCACCCGCACCGCCGGCCAGGCCTTGAGGGCCAAGACCGTGATGGCGAAGACGAGCGCGGCCAGTGGGAGCAGGACGGCCACCCAGGCCACGCTGCGCCAGCCGGCTTCCTCGTTGCGACGGATGCTGTCAGTGGCGCGGCGATGCCACGGAGGCTTACTGAGCGCCGCCGGTCGCGGTGTGGCGGGGACGCTCCCCGCCACACCGCCGACGGTGGTCATCTATTTGATGCCCAGGATCTGCTTGACCGACTGTGCCTCGACCGACTTCGGGAGCGGCTGGAAGGCGACCTGGGACAGGTACGTCGACGCCGAACCCTGCTTCGAGTTGATGGCCCACTCCAGGACGGAACGGATGCTCTTGGCCGTCGAGGAGGACTGCTGGTCGTTCGACACGATGGCGTACTCGTAGTTGATGATCGGGTAGCCATTGTTGGCCGGGCCGTAGATCAGCGAGATCGTGCCGTTCGCCGGCGTCTTCTTCACGTAGTACGCCGCCTCGGCCAAGATGTTCGACGCGTTCGGCAAGATGTACTGGCCCTTGGCGTTCTGCAGTGCGGCGTAGCCGAGGCCGGCCTGGAGAGCCTGCGTCTGGTAGCTGATGCCGACGTAGGCGATGCAGCCCGGTGTGGCCTTGCAGCCCGACACCATCCCCGAGTTTCCGGACTCGCCGAGCGCGCCTGGCGCGTTGGGCCATGGGACGGTCGTGTTGTAGCTGATCTTGGTGCCCCAGCCCGACGGGTCGGCCTTGGACAGGAAACTCGTGAAGAGGAACGTGTCACCACTGCTGTCGGATCGGTGCAGCGTCACGATCGGCGTGGCGGGCAGGGTCACGCCCGGGTTCGCGCTGGCGATCTTCGAGTCGTTCCACTTGGTGATCTGCCCCTGGTAGATGGCGGAGAGCACCTTGCCGCTGAGCTTGATGTGGGCGGTGACGCCGGGCACGTTGTACGCGACCAGCTGTGCCGAGATGGCCAGCGGAATGTTCTTCAGGTGCGGATCCGATTGGGTCACGCTCGGGGCCAGGTAGGCGTCGGATGCACCGATGTCGATCGTGCCCGTCTGCGCCTCGGAAATCCCTGTGCCCGACCCGGTCCCAGCCGTCTGAATCGTCGTGTTGGAGTACTTCTCGCTGTAGCCGCTCGCCCAGAGGTTGAACAGTGGGTAGAGCAGCGTGCTCCCGGTCTCGGTCACGGTGCCGCCGCTCGGCTTCTCCACGCCGCCGGAGGGCAGCTTGATGGTCGCCGCCGAGGCCGCGGTGCTGAGGACGACCGAGCTCAGATGCGAGCCCGGCAACCGCGGCGGCGATGAATCCTCGCCGCAGTCGCGTCGTACTCATGAATTTCGTCACAGGTTCTCTCCTTGTGATGGTGGTTGGTGGTGTTGCTCTTGTTGATCCGGTTGACCAGTTCGCTGCCATCTGCTGCGTCGGCCCCCTCCTGGCTCCCCTAGCCCATGCGTCCTGTGACGTACCGTTCGGTATCGGGGTGTTGGGGCCGGTTGAAGAGATCCTCGGTGGGTCCGTGTTCCACCAGTGCCCCCTGGTAGAAGAACATCGTGTCGTCCGAGATGCGCGTCGCTTGGCCCAGGTTGTGCGTCACGACGATGAGGCTGAGGGCCGGTGTCAGCGTCCTGATGAGGCCCTCGATCACTTCCGTGGTGATCGGGTCCAGCGACGAGGTGGGTTCGTCGAGCAGGAGCACTTCCGGGCCGACGGCCAGTGCACGCGCCAGGCAGAGCAGCTGTTGCTGGCCACCGGAGAGCCGGAACGGAGAATCATTGAGGCGGTCCTTGACCGCGTCCCACAACCCCACCTCGGTCAGACGCCGCTCGCAGACGACGTCGAGCTGCTTGCCCTTGGCGATGCGGTGCGCCTTGACGCCGGCAACGACGTTGTCCTTGATCGACATCGGGAACGGGTTGGGTCGCTGGAAGAGCATGCCGATGCGGCGCCGCAACGTGAGAAGGTCGACGCTCTGAGCCCAGAGGCTCAGGTCGTCGTACATCACGTCTCCGTCGCGGGTGAAGCCGGGTACCCGGTCGTTCATGCGGTTGAGCGTGCGCAGGAAGGTCGACTTCCCCGATCCGGTCGGACCGATGAGCGCGGTGATGGTGCCGCGTCGCAGCGAGACGTTCACGTCGGACAGGACAATGCGGCCGGAGAAGCCGAGAGACAGCTTCTTCGACTCCATGACGTGTTCCGGTCGGGTGGCGTCGGGGTCGAGGGACCGCAAGGACTCTTCTATGGCGGACTGTTCGGCAGTCGTAACTGGTTCGTTACGAGTCTGGGTGGGATCGGCATCATCCACTAGCTGGACCGTAGCCAGGCGAGGTGAATTGCCGGGAACAGCCGTGCAATCTCCAGGTGAACAGTTCGTAGCGATTTGGGGCGCCCCAGGGCCGGTTCAGGTGGGCACCCGGTGCGATTCAGCCGGTCAGGACGTCCGACTTCTGGGTTGCCCCCATGGCGTCCCGATGCGCCGCCGCCACCGCGATCACGATGCCGGGTGCCCAGGCGATCATGGCGATGCAGGCAATGGCGGCGGGGATGGAGAGAGCGAGCGCTGCCCCCGTTGAGAAGAAGGCCAGGAACCAGGCGGCCGAACCCAAGCCGGCCGTGACCAACCAGGCAATCCACCATTGCAACACGCGTGGTCGTCGTGGATCATCCGGCGGGAGGCAGTCGCGGACGGCGATATAGGGAATCCAGAGGGCGGCAAAGGGCACGAACCAGGCGCCGACGCCCCAGCCGGGCGAATGTCGAGCCGGGATACCCAGAGCCCTGCCGGCCGACGCCGCCCGGTGCTGCCAGACAGAGGCGACCACGACTGCGACGGCCGTGAGCACGAGAAGGAGGAAGAAGAGCGCGCTGTAGCTGGGAGCGACCCCGTGGTACGGCGGTGTCGACTTCCCCACCTCGGCGTCATGGAAGTCGAGGTGGAATTGATGCCCGGCATTGCGCAGCTGCTGTGCGTTGATCCTGTCCTCAATCAGGAGGACCAGGTAGAAGATGGCGGGCAGGACGACGGCGAATCGGGCCAGCGGAGCTAGCCGCAGCTCGTTGTCCACCAGGTTGGCCGTGGTGACCGTGGCCAACCGTTGCGAAGCTTCCGCCCAGGGCGCAATGGTTGTGGGCGGTCCTTGGGGTGGCGAGGCACTGGCCCACGGCGGCGGAGGAGGTTGCTGCGGCAACACGGTCGACTCCGTCCAGGCATACCCGTCCCACCAGCGCTGCCCCGGTCCGCCCGCCGGATCCGGGTACCAACCTGGGGGCGCGCCTGGGTAGCCGCTCTGGTCGGTCATCCCAACATCCTGCCAAAGCCCAGGTCCCAAACCAGACACACCCGCCCCAATTTCCCTGCTCGGCGCTGCTGCGTAGCCGGCCGATGGTGCAGATCTTCGTGGCGGGCGGAACCGGCGCTATCGGTCGACCCCTGGTCAGGGACCTGTGTCACCAACCGGCTGTCTCGAACCAGCGGGCCAAGAGGGAGCTGGGGTGGTCGCCGGCGCATCCGGATTGGCACGTCGCCTGGCCCGCTCTCCTGCAAGGGACCTGACTTGACTCTTCTCCGCTTTTGTCGACCGTGAGCGAAGCGGGGGTCCGAATGTCCCCGATGCGCCGTTTCGTCCCCTGGGCCCTCCTTGGTCTCCTCACGGTCGGTGCCGCCGCGGGCATCGCTCTCGGGGTGGCCAGTCAGGGCGGCCCCACGGCGGAGCAGTGGGTGGCACGCGCCTACGCCACCACGGACCGTGCGGGCACCGCCAGGTTCACCGCTCTCCAGGTCACCTCGAGCCGAAATCCAGAGCTGCGTAGTTCGGTCAGCACGACGGGCGTCCTCGACTTCACGCGTGGTGCGCTCCACATGACGATGGTGGATCGATCCAGCTTCGAACTCGACGTGCCAAGCAAGGGCGACACGTTCAAGCCGCCCAACTTGACCATCGAATCCACCGCACTCGGCCGGTCTCTCTATTTCGGCACCGACTATGGAGGAATCGAACACTGGTCGAGGACGACAATTCCCCAGACGGTTCGATCGATCCTCTACCCGGAGGGCATCAGCATCACGCTGATCCCTCCTGGGTTCGACGACCTCACTCCTGCTGTCACCGTGCGCGACCTGGGGGCGGCCGTGATCGGGGGAGAGACGACCACGAAGTACGCCGTTTCGGTCGGGCCACTCCCTGTGTGTCCCGGAACGAAGACGACGATCTCGACTGACCTCACCGAGTACCCCCGCACGGTGTGGATCGACCGCGCCGGCCGGATCGTCCAGGTGAGATCGGTCTTTCGGCAAGTTTCCGCGCCACCGCCCCCTCGACGGCGTCAGTCGACCCCGGCGACCACCACGACCACCGAGCGCGGGGAGCTGCCAGTATCCAGCATCGGGATCCGCGCGCCCTCCGGGACGGTCACGACCATCACCACCATTCGCTTGTCCGACTTTGGTGCCCCGGTGTCGATCAAGGCGCCCCCGGCCCCGGTGCCACACTTCGGTCCGGTGAGCGTGTCGAAGGGTGAGGCCAAGTCCACCTCGTGCCCCAGCGTGGCCCTCCTCGTCGGCGGGTAGCTCGAGCGAGGCCTCCCAGCCGGCCCTCGTCCCAAGGCGAGGAATCGGTGCTCAGAGGAGCGCGCCGGCCACCTCGGTGAGCGCGGCGATGTGCGCGTCGGCGTCGGCCAGGCCCGAGTGCATCGTGTTCACCGACAGATGGGTGGCCCCCGCCTCGCCCCAGCGGCGGGCGTGTTCGGCCATGCGCTCGAGGTCGCGACCCGCGTACTCGAGCCGACCTTCGAATTGGAAGTTGGAGAGGTCCCGTCCGACCTCGGCCGCTCCGGCATGGACCTCCTCGAGCGCTTCTTCCAACCCGCCCCGGGGGCGGGCCATGGGGAACCAGCCGTCGGCCAACCGGCCCACTCGACGCAACGCGGCCGGTTCGAAGGCGCCGATCCAGATCGGGATGGGCTGCTGCACCGGCAGCGGCGCGATGCCCGCCGCCTCAATCCGGTGAAAACGCCCTTCGAAGGTCACGTTGCGCTCCGTCCAGAGGGCTCGGAGGACCGCGATCTGCTCCTCCAGAATCTGACCGCGCTTCTCGAAAGGCATTCCCGAGCGCGTCGTACTCGACCCTGTTCCAGCCGACTCCGAGCCCGAGCCGGAATTTGCCCCCGCTCAAAATGTCGACCTCGGCCGCCTGCTTGGCCAGCAGTGCCGTCTGGCGCTGGGGCCCGATGAGAATCGACGTGGCGAAGGCCAGATTCGTGAAGCCGGCCAGGTAGGCGAACATCGTCAGGGGTTCGCGAAAAGGGTCGTCGATCGTGTACGGCCCGCCGATGTCACCGTGCACGGCGATGTCCGCCCCGAGGACGTGGTCGTACGCCGCGAAGTGCTCGAAGCCCAGATCTGCCGCGGCCTGCCCCACGGCACGCACCGCGCCAAGATCGTGGCCCAGTTCGGTCTGCGGGAAAATGATGCCGATGTCCATGGCCAGGCAGTCTGCCCCGCGTCGTCGGCGCACGCCCGGCCCACCGGCCGGACCACGGGTCGCAGGTCCCGGCTACCTTGGCCGACGTGAAGCTCCGAATCTTCGTCGAACCCCAGCAGGGCGCGTCCTACGACACCCTCCTCAGCGTGGCCCAAGCGGCCGAAGCCGCCGGCTTCGACGCCTTCTTCCGCTCTGACCATTTCCTCACCATGGGCGGCGACGGGCTGCCCGGGCCGACCGACGCCTGGCTCACCCTGGGTGCCATCGCCCGCGAGACCGAGCGCATCCGGCTGGGCACCCTCGTGACCAGCGCCACCTTCCGCCCGCCCGGTCTCCTCGCCATCGAGGTGGCCCAGGTCGACGCCATGTCGGGCGGCCGGGTCGAGCTCGGCCTCGGCGCCGGCTGGTACGACGCCGAACACACCGCCTACGGATTCGAGTTCCCGCCCGTGGGCGAGCGGTTCGAACGGCTCGAGGAGACGTTCGCCATTCTCACCGGGTTGTGGTGCACGCCCGAAGACGAGAAGTTCAGCTATGACGGCCACCATTTCCACCTCAGGGACAGCCCGGCCCTGCCGAAGCCGGCCCAACGCCCGCACCCGCCGCTCATCGTGGGTGGCGGAGGGGCGAAGCGCACGCCCCGCTTGGCCGCGACCTACGCCAACGAGTTCAACCTCCCGTTCTCCTCCGTGGCCGACACTGAAGCCCAGTACGGCCGGGTGCGCGCCGCCTGTGAGGAACGCGGCCGCGATCCCAAGACGCTTCACCTCTCCGCGGCCCAGGTCGTGTGCTGCGGCCGCGATGAGCAGGAGATCGAGCGTCGCGCCGCCAAAATCGGGCGCAAGGCTGACGAGCTGCGGGCCAACGGTGCGGCCGGCACACCTGACGAGGTGGTGGCTCGCATCGAGGCCTTCGCCGGCATCGGTGCCGAGACCGTCTACCTCCAGGTACTCGATCTCCACGACCTCGACCACATCGAGCTGTTGGCCCAGGAGGTCATGCCCCGGGTCTGACCTGGCGTCCGGCCCCTGAGGACGTGCTCGGGGGCGTGGCCGTGCAGCCCACGCAGGGGCCCATGCCGTGGAACCAGGCCGGAATGGACGGTGAGTCCGTAGGCGGGTTGATCGGGAGCAACACCGGAGACCGTGGCGCCTGGCTGAAGTCGAAGTCGTTGACCATGTTGCCTAGGACCTTCTCGTCCTCGCGGACATCGGGCCTGGGGTCGGGTCGTCCGTCTGTCTTGGGATTGAGGCGCGACCCGCCGAGGAAGTCGTCCTCGATGAACTTGAGGTAAGCGTCGCTCGAGAGTGTCTGGTGGTCGATATAACCCGTCTTGGCGTAGGGCGAGATCACCATCGCCGGTACTCGTAGCCCGTAGCCGTTCTGGTCAACCGGTGGTGGGATGACGTTGTCGTAGAAGCCGCCCCAGTCGTCCCACTGCAAGAAAATCGCCGTCGAGTCCCAGTCCGGGCTCTTCATGGCCGCGTTGATCACGGCGGTCACGTACGCCTGCCCCTGATGCACGCTGGCGGGCGGGTGCTCGCTATCGGCTTGCGAAGGTGTGACCCACATGACCGAGGGAAGTTTTCCGGTCTTGGCCTCGGCGAAGAAATTGTTCAGGGGCTGAATGTTGCGAAGCTGATGATCCTTTTGGACATCCTCGAAGACGGGCAGCGGGTTCCAGATTCCAGGGGTGAGATAGCTCTGCGCGACGGGCGGGCAGGCGACGGCCGAGTCGTTGTCGCAATCCGGCTGGTCTCCGGTTTGCACGTAATAGGCCCAGGAGACGTGCCTGTTGTAGAGGAGCCAGGTGACGTCTGTCCATGCGTTGGTGATGTCGGCCGTGCCGGTGTTGATGGCCTGGTCCACGTATTTCTGCATCTGCTCCGGCGTGTACGGCCCTTTGATCTCGTTGACACAGCTCGACGGAGCGGGACTGGAGCACTTGGCAGACCAGCCCGACACCAGATAGAGGTGGTCGGGCAGCGACCACGACGCAACCGGTTCGAACATGTGGTCGTCGAGGGCGAAGTCTTTGGCGTAGGTCCAGTAGTTCGGTATCTCCGACGCGGTGTGGTACCCCATGACATCGGGAGTCGACGAGTTGGAGCAGGCAGGGTTGTCGACATTTGCACCACAACCCTTCTTGGTGCCCGATGCCTCCTTGATGAACCCGTCCATGGCCCCCCCGTTGACGTCGAGCGTGGCGTTGCGCTCTCCATGCGGGCCGCCCCCGTTGATGTCCGCCGTGTCGTGGTACGGCATCTGGCATCCACCGGTAGCCATCGGAACGCACACCGTCGGCTTGCCGTTCTGCATGGGGATCCCGTCCGCACCCGGGTAGGTGCCGAAATAGCTGTCGAAGGACCGGTTCTCCTGCTCAATGACGATGACGTGCTTGATCTTGTGAATTCCCGTCGCCACGTCGTAGTGGCCGGTCGGCCCGCCCGGTACGCGCTCGACCGAAGCCGGGGTCGATGCCGGGCTGCCGCACGCCGCGAGTGCGACGGCCAGGACGCCGAGACCGGCCGAGACGATTGCGCCCGCCCACCAGCGGTCACGGCCCCGCGAACGGGGCTTTGTCGGCGATGTCATGGAGGACTTCCTTTCGACGAAGCGGGCAGGCCGAGAGAACTGAGGGTCGAGGATGCGATCCAAGCCGTGCCGTCAGCGGGATAGAAATTGCAGTCGTAGCCGCCGTAGTAGATCCGCCTGTCGGCGAAGGGCGAGGGAAGAATGCTCCGGATGGAGACGAAGGCCTGGCCCGAGCGGATCGGCTTCGACACCAGCGCTGAGGGGGTCATCGTCGGTCCGGCGAGGCAGCGCAGGGCGTAGGACGGTGAGGGCGTCTGGTCGCTGCGAATGGCAAAGCACGCGGCTGCATTGAAGTGGACAATGCCGGATGCGATCGGTCCGCATCGCAGCGTCGCGGGGCACATTCCCTGGAAACCCCATTCGAGCCCGAAGGCCTGGCGATCGACGCCGCCCGTCTTGATCGTCTGGAAATCGCCATTGTTGTAGGCCGCGATGACGTAGACGATCGAACCCCTTCCCGATGACGGGATGACCGTGCCCTGCGCCGCGAGCATCTGACGGATGGCGGGAATGGGCTGGAACTCGAGCGTCTGTACCAGCCCGTCTGCCACCGAGCCGGCGCTCGGGCTGAAGGTCGTGTCCAACTGCCCGGTCGGGAGGTGGTCGAACCGGTAGACGTTGCCGCTGCCTTCGGTCGAGATCAGGAGCGACGGTGCACCGCCGTGGGCAAGACACGTGATGCCCCGGAGTCCGCTGTTGTGCGTGCCAACGGGCGGAGCCCGGTACACCGGGATCCAGCGAGCGACGCCCGACGGCAGCATGCCGTCGTTGCGCCGATAGAGCGTCGTGTTGATCGTCGTGTAGAGCGCCCCGGCACAATCGGCGAAGCCGGTCACCTTTTGTGTCACCGCGCCCCGAGATCCCGGCGGGGCCACGGTGAGCTCGGGCTGGGAATTGAACACCAACGTGTGGCGACGCGGCGACCAGACGCCCTGGAGGACTCCGGTTGGGCGGACGCCGGCATAGACCGACCAGACCCCTCCGGATTCGTGCGCCCCGAACGCTCGGATGTCGGCGCCCGCGGGAAGGACGTAGGAATTCTGAGGGAGAAGGAGTTGGCGCCGTCGACCAACCATTGGATTCTGGGGTGCCCGGCGACGATCGCCTGGGTGACCAAGAGGGAGTGACCCCGTCCAAGACCCTGGTCGGCGGGAATCGGAAACGAGTCCAGCGCCTGGACCCGGAGTGATCGAGTCTGCTCGAAGACCGTCCACGCGCTGGTCTTGGATTTCTTGACCAGGACCTGTCCGAACGCGGACGGACCTTGGTACTCCCATTGGTCCGTGGCCGCGAAGAGTCGCCCTGCATGGGAGACCAGTGCCACCGTCTCGGTGTCATGCGTCACCGCCGAGTCGGCGTTCGTCGTCAGCGGTTGACGCACGGCGGGCACGGCGTTCGGTCCGAGAGTGTGGGGAGCGCCGCCGCGTTGGGCGGACGGCGAGGCTGCGGTCGCGGCCTGACCATCCGTCAGCGCTGCAACACCCACGACACACGAGCCAAGGGACAGAATCAGCAGCGGCGTGCGAGCCCGTTGAGCCCAGGTGCCTCTGATCCTGCACGACCGGAGCCCATCTCCGGAAGAGAAGTGGGAGCGACCGCAGCCAGAGGGACGACGGAACGCTTGCCGTCGGACGTGGCGGTGCACGTTCCGCATCTTCCCGGCCAGAGGACGCGTGAGGTGCACAGTCGAAGTATTCGGCCAGCCTCCGCAACTGTCAACTAGGTTTACAATTTGCTAACATCTCCCCATGCCTTCGCACCCCCCGTCTTCGGGCGACACGGGGGCACACGATGCGTCTGCATCCACATCGGTCAGCTTGGGCCCGGCGCTGCGCCGTGCCTGGGTCGGCTACCAGGGCCGCCTCGACTCCGCCATGGCGGAGGCGGGCTTCGGCGCGCGGCGCTTTCCCGATGGACGGGTACTCCGCCTGTGTGCCCGACCGGCGGGATCGACCATCTCGGCCATCGGGCGCGAGCTCGACATCACTCGTCAAGGGGCGGGCAAGGTCGTCGGACGCCTACGCGAGAGTGGCTACGTGACCGTCGCGGATTCAACGACGAGCGGGCGGGAAAAGACGGTGACGCTCACCGCTCGAGGCGGCGAGTACCTCCAGGCACAGCGAGTGGCCACGCGGACGATCGACGCCGAGCTCACGGCCGAGCTCGGCGAAACGGCGTTCTCCGGCTTGCACGCCCTACTCGACGCGCTCGATGACGACGACACCCCTCGAATGCGCGCCTACCTTCGACGCTCCCTCGAGGGGTGACCTCGGATGCCGACTTCGAGCCGGGGGCGAGAGGTTGGACGCATCGTGGCAGCCCACGCCTTCCTCGAGAGCCTCTGGCCGACCGCCGGACCATCGGGATCGCTGCCTCGGTACGCTGGGGGCCGATGACCATCACGACCCGAGGGGCGGTGGCACCGACGGGCAGCCAGGCCGCCCAGGTCCAGGGCGGCGCGACCGCCACCCACGCAGGGCCCCTCGACGAAGGCGCGCTCGATGAGATTGTCGCCCTCGTCGCCGATCACGCTCCGGGCTGGGCCAAGACCGACGCCGCGGCCAGGGCGGACCTCCTGTCGCGCGTCATCGTGGACACCGTCGCCGCGCAAGATGACTGGTTGGCCGCCGCGTGTGCCGCCAAGGGCCTGGCGCCGGGGTCGACAGAAGCCGGCGAGGAGCTGTTCGCCGGCATCGGCACCTTCCTGCGCATGGCCCGCCTCTTCCGTGACGCGCTGCGCGCCATCGACAAGAACGGCAAGCCCGACATCCCCGGGCCGATCCGGGAGACGGCCGACGGGCGCCTGAGTGTCGGGGTCCTCCCGGCCAGCACCTTCGACAAGGTCACCTTCCCCCTGACCACCGCCGAGGTCATCATGCAGCCCGGCGTCACCCGCGCCTCCCTCGTGGTCGGCCAGGCCGCCGCCTACGCCGACCCCGAGGGCCATGCCGGCACCACGCTCGTGCTCGCCGCCGGCAACGTGGCCTCGCTCGGCCCGCGCGACGTGATCTCCAAGCTCTTCGTCGAGGGCCGGGTCGTCGTGATGAAGGCCAATCCGGTGAACGACTACCTCGTGCCGCACTGGGACCGCGCCCTCGCCGCGCTGATCGAGGCAGGCCTGCTGCGCATCGTCGACGGCGGGGCCGAAGTCGGCGAGTACCTCGTCGCGCACCCGCGGATCGATGCGGTGCACATCACCGGCTCCGACAAGACCTACGACGCTGTGGTCTTCGGCACCGGCGCCGAAGGCGCCCGGCGCAAGGCTGCTGACGAGCCTGCGCTCGACAAGCCGGTGAGTGCCGAGCTGGGCAACGTGTCGCCGGTCATCGTCGTACCGGGCAAGTGGTCGGTGGCCGATCTGCGCTACCAGGCCGAGCATGTGGCCACCATGCTGGTCAACAACGCCGGCTTCAACTGCATCTCGGCCCGCCTCGTCATCACCCACGCGGCCTGGCCCCAGCGCGAGGCCTTTCTCGGCGCGCTGACCCAGGCGCTGGCCGAGATCACCACCCGCCGCGCCTACTACCCGGGCGCACGGGCGCGCCTCGATGCCTTCGTGGCCGCGCATCCCGAGGCCGAGGAACTCGGCCGCGGCCCTGCTGACGCGCTGCCCTGGACCTTCATCCGAGACGTGCCGCCGGGCCATACCGACGACATCTGCTTCAACGTGGAGTCGTTCTTCGGTGAGCTGGCCGAGACCGCCCTCACCGCTCCCGATCCGGCGGCCTTCGTCGACGCGGCGGTGACCTTCTGCAACGACGTGGTCTGGGGCACGCTCGGCTGCACCGTCCTGGCCAGTCCCTCCTCCATGAAGGTGCCCGAGGTCAGCGATGCCGTGGAGCGGGCCATCGCCGACCTGCGCTACGGGTCCATCGGGTTCAACGTCTGGCACGGCGTGGCCTTCGCCCTGGGCTGCACGAGCTGGGGTGCCTATCCGGGGCACTCGCGGACCGACATCCAGTCAGGCTGCGGGGTGGTGGGTAACGCGGCCATGTTCGACCGGCCCGAGAAGTCGGTCGTCCGGGCGCCGTTCCGCTCCCGTCCGAAGCCGCCGTGGTTCGCCACCGCGCGCGATTCCTATGAAGTCATGCGCCGGTTCGTGGCCTTCGAGGCCGACCCCTCGGCGGCCAAAATTCCCGGCCTGCTCCTGGCGGCCGTCCGCAGCTGACCGATACCGCGCCCGATAGGCGGGCACGGCGAACTGCCTCCCTCACGCCTTTGGGTCTTGCATGAACTTGGGTCGTTCCAAAGTTGTCGTAGGCCACCGAGCCGTGGAGGTGCTCGGTCCATAACCGTCACCGTCCCGGTGCGTTCTGGGGCACCCATGCCACAGCTCGTATCCTCAATCGGATGACGCGTGCCGAGGGCGACCGACCCACCCCTCCTCGCCTTCCTCCCGACTTGCCCTCGGAAACCGATATCCGTCTCACCCCCGGCTCCGAGATCAATCACATGACTATCCAGGGGGACTTCTCGGATGGTCACTTCGAAGGCGTGCGGGTGGAGGACTCCCATGTCGTCCGTTCGTCGTTCACTGCCTCCGATCTCAGCCGCCTCCGCCTCGTCGATGTCCGCGTGGAGGGAAGCGACTTTTCGGGCTCAGACATGGAAGAGGCCTCCTTCACCCGCGTGACATTCACCGGGTGTCGTATGTCGGGCGCGCTCCTCCCACGGGTCCACATGCAGGACGTCACCTTCTCCGACGTACGGCTTGACGGAGTGAATTTCCGAATGGTCGAGGGTGAACGAGTCGTCTTCGATCATGTGAACCTCGAGCGAGGCGAGTTCTATGCAGCGCACTTGAGGGCCGCACGCTTTTTCGACTGCGACCTGAGCGGGGCGGATGTATCCCAGGTGAAACTTCCAGGGGCCCGCTTCCACGGATCGGTCCTCTCGGAAATGAAGGGCAGCGAATATCTCCGAGACGTCGTGATTGAAAGCACGCAGGTCCTCCCGCTGGCCGAAGGCGTGTTTGCCGGCCTGAACATTCGGATCGAAGACGATCGGGAGACTGATGGTCGACCGTTGTCCAGAGATGCATCACCAAAATCGTCGAAGCGTTCCACGTAGCCGCCCACCGAGGCACCAGCACCCCGCGACTGAATAGTCGTCCCGGATGAATTGATGAAGCCCGGACTCTTGCAAGCCCGGGCTTCATCTGTCGACACAAAAATGGCGCGGCTGACCGCGCCGTCCTATTTCATCGTCCTGGCCCGCAGTTGCGGAATGGCGAAGGGCGCAGCGGCCACGACCGCCGCGATCAAGGCCAGGAATGCACCGAACTCCCAACCGACGCCCGAGCCCCCCGGCTTGTCGATGAAGCCGATGAAGACGAGGACGAGGTTGACCACGGTCGCCACGATCATCACCGTGAGATGCGGGACCTGTGGAGCGAACGGCAGGTTGCCCCAGCCGGCGACGCACACCAGGTAGGCCAGGATGGCCAGGCAGATGATGAACACGAGCCAGAGCCAGCCGTGCGCCGAGGTGCCGCTCGCGGTCAGGTGGATGCCGATGACCGTGATGCCGAACCACGAGAGGAACAGCGACACCAGCAGGACGAAGGACGCCACGGCCGCGATGATGTCGGCCAGGTTCAGCTTGGCCAGATCGAACTTGAAGGGCGGGAGCGAGGATCCGCCCGAGGCGGCGACCGTGGGACCTGCCGGTGCTGCTTGCGCTGTCGCAGCTGCGGGCGGCACGGCTTGCGCCGTCGTCGCGTCGGCACTCAACGCGGCCCCGCAGTTCGGACAGTTGTTGGCGTCGTCGCCGGCTTGGCTTTGACACTGGGGACAGGTCTTGGGCATCGCGGTCCTCCATGCTCTGGCGGCGGGAGCCCCCCTGGCCCCGACCCTGCGAACGCTGTTGCCGTCCGGCGCCTTCGATACTACGGGGGTTGACCCCCACTGGCTAGGGATCCTGGCTTCCTCGAGCCCTCTGGACGCGGTGAAAACAGGGCAATTCGCGGCGGTTGGTGCGGTCCCGCCGGAACGCCGGCCCTGTGCGGATCCGGGCGTTCAGGTGGTGGTCGAACGCTTGTGTGGCGGCCGGGGCTGCACCAGCGTGATCCGGGCCACCACGTTGCCCCCCACCGCCACGCAGCCGGCCGTGCTCGGGCAGGCCACCGCGGTCAGGGTGATGGGGGCGTAGGCCGCCGGGGAGAGCGAGAACTTGGTGCCCCCGTCGCGGCTCTGGGCCACCGCACCTCCGGCGACCGCGGGACTGCCGGCCCAGTTGGCCCCGACCAGTGCGCAGAGTTGGGCGGAGGGGCAGGCCATGCCGTAGGTGTCGTCGACCGGTGGCGCCGTGGCGGCCGACCACGTCATGCCCCCGTCCGCACTGCCCAGCATCTGGCCCTGGGCTGCGGCCACGTCGCTGACCGTGGTGGAGGTCGAGCCCGAGGCCAGGCAGAGTGACGCACTCGGGCACACGACTGCTTGGAGGACGCCCGTCCCGGCGGGCACCGACGCGCTGCTCCACGTCTGTCCGCCGTCGCCGCTCACCGCCAGCGCTCCCTGCCCGTGGCCGGCGCTGGTGGGCGTGTAGCCCGGCACCAGGCAGGCGCCGCCGGGCACACAGGACAGCGTCCCGTCCACGACGAACGAGGACGGGAGGTTCCCCATCTGGGTCCACGTCTGCCCGAAGTCGGTGGTGCGGGCGGACCACACCACCGTGCCGTTGCTCACCAGTGCCGTGCATTCGGCCAGCCCGACGCAGATCACGCTCTGCACCGCAATGGCGCCGGGCGGCGTGGTCGCCGAGGTCCAGTGGGTCCCGCCGTCCTGGGTGACCACGGCCACACCGCTCGAGGAGCCGTTGGACCCGACGGCCAGGCAGTCGACCTTGGTCGGGCAGGCGATGCCGCTGAGCTCGGGCGTGTACCCGCCCACCACCGTTTGCGGGGTCCAGCTGGCGCCCCCGTTCGTGGTGGCCACGATCACGGTGCTGTCCCCCGCCGGCATGGTGGCGTTGGGCCCGGGCACCCCGACGGCCCAGCAGCGCTCCGCGTTGGCGCAGGCGACGGCGCCCAACTGGCCCACCAGCCCGGGGGCCGGCGTTCCCTTCACCAGGGGGGTGCCGTTCGGCTGGCCCAACACCGCGGCGGGACCGGGCGCGATGGGTTGGGCGGTACAGGCCGACGCAGTCAGCGCCACCGCGGCGAGAAAAAGGATCAGACCGCCAATACGTGGCCTAACACGCCGGTGTGCGGGCACGGAGCGTGGGGGCACGGCGCGATGACAATAGCGGTGGGGGCCGCATTTTTATCGACATGGTTCGCTACCCTCGCATGGTGGACTGGGTGGACATCCTGATCGTGGGGTTGATGCTCCTCGCCGCGGTCCATGGGCTGCGGCTCGGAGCGCTGGTCCAGATCCTCACGTTTGGCGGGTTCTGGCTGGGTTTCCTCGTGGGCACGCTCGTCTGGGTGCCGCTGCTGCACACCGCGCATGACGACCTCTCGCGGTCGGTCGTCATCGTCGGGCTCATCATGGCGACGGCCTGTGGGCTGGGCTACGTGGGCCGGGTCCTCGGGACGTATTCGAACATCACCCTGCGCCGGCACCATCTGGGCCACGTGGACGCCGCGCTCGGTGTGGGCGTCGCCGTGGTGGCCGTGTTGTTCTCCGTCTGGCTGGTGGCCGCGGTGGTGTCCTCGCCCAACAGCCGCTTCACCTCGCTCGATGCCGCCGTGAACCGCTCGGACATCCTGCACTCCATCGACAACATCCTCCCCCAGGCCCCCTCGGTCTTCGGCGACCTGCAGACGTTCCTCAACAACCAGGGCTTCCCGCAGGTGTTCACGACGCTCACCCCTCCCTCGTCGCCTGACGTCTCCACCCCGACCAACGCCCAGACCCAGGACCTGGCCGACCCCGCCGTCTTCTCGACCGTCAAGATCCTCGGCACGGCCTGCAGCAACGAACAGGAAGGATCGGGCTTCGTCGTCGGGAAGGGACTCGTGGCGACCAACGCGCACGTGGTGGCCGGCGAACGCGACGGCGACACCCAGGTCTTGTTGGGCAACAACGCCTACAGCGCGACGACCGTCTTCTTCGACCCCGAGTTCGACTTGGCCATCCTCCGTACCAGCGCGCCGCTCGGTCCCGCACTGTCGATCAGTCCGAACGTGGTGGACCGGGGTACCCAGGCGGCCATCCTCGGGTATCCCGAAGACGGTGGACTGAGCATCGGGCCGGCCGGGGTCACCGAGGAGATCACCGCCATCGGAAAGGACATCTACAACAGCAACACGGTGACCAGAGGTGTCTACGCCCTCGACGCCAACGTCCTGCCGGGCAACTCGGGCGGACCCCTGCTCGGGCCCGGAGGCCAGGTCATCGGGGTCGTCTTCTCGCGTTCGACCGTCTATCCCAAGGTGGGCTACGCCCTCACCTCGCCGGGCGTGCTGAGCCGGTTGCAGATGGCCGAAACGCGGCACGCCGCGGTGGGCACGGGACCCTGTATCTCCGGGTGAGCCAAGAATGAGCGCATGAGCCAGCGCATCGAGGACTATGCCCTCATCGGAGACCTGCACACCGCGGCCCTGGTCGGAATGGACGGCTCCGTCGACTGGCTGTGCCTGCCCCACTTCGATTCGCCGTCGTGCTTCTCGCGCCTCTTGGGCGAGGACCACCACGGGTTCTGGCGCCTGGCCCCGGCGGGCGGGGCCAAGGACATCGTGGCCACCCGGCGCTGGTACCGCCCCGACACCCTGGTGCTCGAGACCGAATTCGACACACCGACGGGGACGGTGCGCATCACCGACTGCATGCCGGTGCGCGACGACCATCCCCACCTCGTGCGCTCCATCGAAGGTGTGAGCGGCAGTGTGGACATGCGCATGGACCTCGTCGTGCGCTTCGACTACGGCGAGGTCGTGCCCTGGGTCACCACCCACGACGGGTTGACCCGGATGACCGCCGGCCCCGACTCACTGGCCCTGTGGCACCGGGTGGAGGTCGTCGGCAAGGACCTGAGCTCCATCGCCGACTTCACCGTGACCGAGGGACAGCGCTATCCCTTCACCTTGGTCTGGTACCCCTCCCATGAAGAGCCGCCGCCGCCGCTCGACAGCTACTACGCCGTCCACCTGACCGAGGCCTACTGGGCCGAGTGGGCCGCGCTCTGCTGCTACACCGGCCCGTATCGCGACGCGGTGGTGCGCTCGCTCATCACGCTCAAGGCGCTCACCTACGAGCCGACCGGTGGCATCGTGGCCGCACCGACCACGTCGCTCCCCGAGGCGCTCGGGGGCAACCGCAACTGGGACTACCGCTTCTGCTGGCTGCGCGACGCCACGCTCACCCTCGAGTCGCTCATGCGGGGCGGCTACTACAACGAGGCCATGGCCTGGCGCGACTGGTTGCAGCGGGCGGTGGCCGGCGACGTCACCAAGCTGCAGATCATGTACGGCGCGGCGGGTGAGCGCCGGCTGGACGAGTGGGAGGCCGACTGGCTGCCCGGGTACGAGAACTCGTCCCCCGTGCGGATCGGCAACGCGGCCTCGGAGCAGTACCAGCTCGATGTCTACGGCGAGGTCATGTCGGCGCTCTACTCGTCGGCCCACGCCGAGGGCGTGCACAGCCGCTCGGCCTGGGAGCTCCAGGTCAAGCTGATCGAGTTCGTGGAGAAGGGGTGGCGCGAGCCCGACGACGGCATCTGGGAGGTGCGAGGCCCTCGCCGGCACTTCACCCACTCCAAGGTCATGGCGTGGGTGGCCGTCGACCGGGCCGTGCGCACGCTCGAGGAGTGGCCCGAGCTCGAGGGCCCGCTCGACCAGTGGCGCACCCTGCGCGACGACATCTTCAACGAGGTGTGCGAGAAGGGGTACAACGAGAAGCTCGGCTCCTTCACCCAGTACTACGACTGCGACCTGCTCGACGCCAGCGTGCTCATGATCCCCTTGGTCGGCTTCCTGCCCCCGAGCGATCCGCGGGTGGTCGGCACCATCGAGGCGGTCCAGCACCAGCTCGTCGACCACGGCTTCGTGTTGCGCTATCGCACGAGCGACGACGGCGCCGTGGACGGCCTGCAGGGCCGGGAGGGCGCCTTCCTGGCCTGTTCGTTCTGGCTCGTCGACTGTCTCCACATGATCGGGCGCAACGACGAGGCCACAGAGATGTTCGAGCGGCTGCTCGCGCTGCGCAACGACCTCGGGCTGCTGGCCGAGGAGTACGACGCCTACGAGGGACGCATGGTGGGGAACTTCCCGCAGGCCTTCTCCCACGTGTCGCTGATCAACTCGGCCTTCCGCCTCAGCGGGGCCGACCCGCTCGTCCCGGCCGGTGAGCAGGGACCCCTGCTCGACAACGCGTCGATCACCGCTCCGACGTTGCAGCGCATGAAGCGGCAGGGCCGGGTGAACGTGAAGCGTCGGGCGGGGGCGCCGCGTTCGAGCGGGACCCACTCGCACGGCGGGCACACGCACCGCCACGGGGACGCGGGGCTGCACGTGCACGATCCCGAGAGTGGTGACGCGCGGCCCGCCGTGCCGCCTCCCCGCGCCATCGCCCAGGGTGTGCTCGAGATCGACACGCTGCTGGGTGGTTGGGAGCGCGTGACCGCGGGGTATCTCGTCGAGGGCACGGCGCCCGTGCTCATCGAGACGGGAAGCCAGTCGTCGGTCCCGGTGCTGCTGGCCGCGCTGGACCAGATCGGCGTCGGCCCGGCCGAGCTGGCCGGAGTGGCCGTCACCCACATCCACCTCGATCACGCCGGTGGGGTGGGCGACGTCGCCCGCGCCTTCCCGAGCGCCACCGTCTACGTCCACGAGAAGGGGGCGCGCCACCTGGCCGACCCGACCCGCCTGATCGATTCGGCCGCCCGCGTCTACGGCCCGCTGCTCGATTCGCTCTACGGGCGCCTCGACCCGACGCCGCCCGAACGCCTGCACGTCCTGGCCGACGGCGAGGAGATCGAGGTCGGACCCGGGCGCACGCTCACCGCGGTGGACTCACCCGGCCACGCCAAGCACCATCTCGGGCTGCACGACTCGCTGAGCGGGGTGCTCTTCGCCGGCGACGCCGTGGGCGTGAAGCTGCCCGACGGCGGCGTCCTGCGTCCGGCCACGCCGCCGCCCGACTTCGACCTCGACCAGGCCCTGAGCTCGCTGCGGAAATTCGCCCACCGCCGTCCGAGCGCGATCGCCCTGGCCCACTACGGGTTGCTCGAGCAGCCCGAGGAGCTCCTGGCCGAGGCGGAGGAGACGTTGACCCTGTGGGCGGAGACGGCCGAAGCGGCCTACCGCGAGGGCAGGGACATCGCGACGGCGCTGGCCGCCCGGTTCGACCCGCTGCAGGGCGACATCGAGCCCTCGCACAAGGAGAAGCTCGAAACGCTCAACGGCGTCCACTCCAATGCGGCCGGCTTCCGGCGCTGGCTCGAAGGGCGCGACGTGCCGAAGTCCTGAAGCTCGCCTCGGGCCAGCCCTTGCCCGGACTCGAGGGCAGGGCCTTTCGGCGGAGCTCAGACGACGAGCTTGGCCCGGAGTTCCTCCTGGCGGAGCTCGAAGTCGTCGAGGGAGATGCGGCCCTCGGCCAGGTCCTCGTGCAGTGCTGCGAACTCCTCGAGCAGGCGGGTCTGGTCGACGTCGTCGGCCGAAGGACCACTCGGGGTGTCACCCGCGGCGGCCTTGTCCTCCTTGCGCGAAAGGCGGTCATCCATCTTCGCCTTGGCCCGATCCTTCTTGGCCTGGTCGCGCTGCAATTTTCCGAATGTGGAACGTGCGCGTGCCACGGTCTACTCCTTTCCGGCCGAGGGGACGACCAGACGCTGCTGCAGGCAGGACGTGGGGTCCTGCCACTTTTCATCGCATTTCGCCTTGAATGCGAGGGCCTTCCGGGCCCAGAGCGGAGGAGGTGGGATTTGAACCCACGGTGCCCAGAAGGCACAACGGTTTTCGAGACCGTCCGATTCGGCCGCTCTCGCACTCCTCCGGAGGAGAGACTAGTCGCTCCCACCTGTTCCGAAGGTTTAGGGCTCCGTCCGCTCGGCGCGTTTTCCCGCGAAGAACGAGGTCAGGAGGGTACTGCACTCGAGTGCGGCCACGCCCGGGGTCACCGGGAGCTCGTGGTTGAGCCGGGGGTCCACGCAGAGGTTGTAGAGGGTCCCGCAGGCCCCGGCCCGGGGGTCGACGGCGCCGAAGACCAGGCGGCCTACCCGGGCCGCCACCAGGGCGCCGGCGCACATGGGGCAGGGCTCGAGCGTCACGTAGAGGGTCACCGCGTGCAGGCGCCAGTCGCCCAGGTGCGCCGCCACGTCACGCAGGGCCAACATCTCGGCGTGCGCCGTCGGGTCGTTGCTGGCCTCGCGCTCGTTGTGCCGGGCCGCCACCACCGCGCCGTCGACCACCGCCACCGCGCCGACCGGCACCTCGCCCGCCTCGGCGGCGCGGCGCGCCTCGGCCAGGGCCAGGGCCATGGCCTCAGAGTCGGTCAACGGAGCAGCGGGCGAATCGGTGGACGTGATGCCCCAAGTATGGGTTAGAGCGAAGTCCCCTCGAGCACCAGGCAGTCGCGCTCGTAGGCCGCTGCCCCTGCCACGAGGCCATGCTGTTCCAGACCGACCAGGTAGGGCGTATCGGATTGCCCGGAGCAGAATCGCGTCACGTGGGCGAAGCCGGCTTCGGCGAGGAGGCCCCGGAGTGTGGGCTCGTCGTAGATGAACGTGTGACCCCAGTCGCGCATGGCGCGATTGATGGCGACCGCCGCATTCCTCGGGCCGTCTGGCTTACCAAGGCCAGTGAACCACTTCACGTATTCGTCGTCGCCTCCGTCGAGGAGGTCCGCGAGAAAACGAAGATCGGGGGTGGAGACCCGCAGGATCCCTCCGGGCCGGAGAACCCGCTGGGCTTCAGCCGTCAAAGTGCCCGCAGCGTCGTAGGTGACGTGCTCGATCATTTGCTCGCACACAATGGCGTCGAACGAGCTGTCCGCGAACGGCCAGCGCTTGGTGGCATCGAGAAAGATCACCGATCCGCTCGGAAAGAAATCTGTTGAGAGCCACCCCGGGTCGATGTGCTTGCCTGCACCGATCCTGAGGAGTTTCGGTCCTTCTGAGGACAGGTAGTCCCGAATGACCCTTCCCCGGATCTGCCGTCCAATCTGACGCCACGACCAAAACGCGGAGTCGATGAGTGCGCCCCACAACGGTCCATCGGGAGCGTCGGATGAGCGGCGGTCCGTCGCGAACGAGTAGGCCTGTTTCAGTACCCGGGATCCCCCTCGGGTTCTCACCGCCGAAGGGTACCACCCGATTATTTTCGTAGCCGGGGCTTCACGCGGCGTTGCCGGCAACGTGGACGGTGGCTGGAATGAGTCGTGCTGTTCAGGACCCGCCGGATTTCGCCATGGGGTCAAGCGTGTGTTGCAGCGTGGTCAGCCTGGCGTGGAGTCCGGCCACCCGCAGGGACAACAGGTCGAGGAACTGCCCGAGCTGGGCCCGGGTGACCGTCCCCGCCGTCCCGAAGGATGCGATGTCGCTCCGCAGCTGGCTGTCCAGGGCGCGCACCGCCTTGGTGGCCGTGGCCGGGGCGGGCGTCGCGGCCAGCACGCTCTGGTAGAGCTCGAGCGAGTCGACGTAGGAACCGGTCACGGTCGCGACCTGTTGGGGCGTGGGGAGCGCTCCGTAGCTCGCCAGCTGGCTCTGCACCCCGGCCGTGGCGGCCGCCGCCGCCGTGGTGGCGCCGGCCAGACGCGACACGTCGGTGGCGTTGGCGCGCGGTGCCTTGGCCCCCGCCGCGGCCTTCGCGGCAGGTGTCGTGGTCACGGGGGTCACGTGGATGTGCCGGGCGGCCACGCCGGCGATGGTGAGCACCAGGAAGATGGCGGCCAGGCCGCCGATGAGCGTGCCGAGGCGGCGACGGTCACCCGTGGGCACGCTGACCCGGGGCCGGCCGAGGCCCGCATTGGCGGCGCCCACGGTCAGTGAACGCTGGGCGTCGCTGACGTCGGTGGGCAACGAGACCGGGGTGCGGACGGTCTTGCCACCCAGGAGGTTGTCGCGGGTCTTCTCGGTCGCCCGGCTGAAGAAGCCGGTCGTCATCAGGCGGAGCGCTCGATCGGTCGGTCACCGGGTGGGAGCGCGCCCGGCTCGAGCGCAGCCTCGTCCGCCCCGAACGACGGGACCCGAGCGGCCACGCCCACCGTGAGGGCATCGCACCCGATGATGCGGATGTGGCTGACGCCGGCCATGTGGGCCGCGTTGGCCCGGGCCCGCGCGGTCACCGAGTACGCCGGCGAGACGCGGTCGTCGCGGTGCACGAGCGCGGGACGTCGACGGTGTTCGAGACGGTAGGTCGAGGCGACCGCCAAGACGGCCAGGGCGGCGATGAGGGAGCTCGGCACGATGTTGCTCGAGTCCAGTGCCGGGCCCGCACCCGCCCGCGTCCAGAGCCCGACGAGCGTCAGGACGGCGAGCGCGAAGACGCCGCAGGCGACGAAGGTCGCCGTCGGATGGGAGCTCCGAGCCCACTGCGCCTCATGGCGGAGGCGGCTGGCGGGTCGGGCGCGCTCGAAGCTGTGCAGGGAAGGCTGAGTGGCCTGGCGGCCGGAAATTGGGTCCACGTTGGGTTCATCGGCTGCGAACCCGTCCGCATTGAGCCTGTTTTCGCCAAATGCCTGCCTGGGCAATTCCGCCAAGGACAAATTCCGCCAAGGAATGGTGTCGCCAGGAGGGTCGGCCCGGCGCCGAGCTCGCCGCCTTGGGCACACGGGCCCGCCTGGATCGATCGCCTCACCGGAGCCGGTCGCCCCCGACTTCGATGCGCGCACGTCTAGTTTGCTGCCATGAATCGGCCGAACGTCCTGCTCATCATGACCGACGAGGAGCGTTACCCGCCCCCGTACGAGGCCGACCGCGTGCGGGCG
This sequence comes from uncultured Acidimicrobiaceae bacterium, assembly GCA_963726545.1. GTDB lineage: Bacteria > Actinomycetota > Acidimicrobiia > Acidimicrobiales > RAAP-2 > Bog-473. Next base: position 117,911 of record CAVSCV010000006.1, read on the forward strand.
TTCCGCCTCTCCCAGCTCACCGCCGCGAGTCGATCAGGTCCCGCGGGCTGGAGTTTCACCGGCACTACGCCGGCTCCACGGCGTGCACGCCCAGCCGGGCCACGCTGTTCACCGGTCAGTACCCCTCGCTGCACGGGGTGACGTCCACCGACGGCGTGGCCAAGCAGGCCTCTGATCCGGGCATGAACTGGCTCGACCCCGACTCGGTGCCGACCCTGGGCGACTGGTTCCGCGCCGGTGGGTACCGCACGCACTACCGGGGCAAGTGGCACGTCTCCCACGCTGATCTGACCATTCCCGGCACGCACGAGGGGCTCAGGGCTTCGGACGACGAGGGCAATCTGGTGCCCGACGCGGTGGCCGCCTACCGGAAGGCCGACCGGCTCGATCCGTTCGGATTCTCCGGGTGGATCGGCCGTGAGCCCCACGGCGCGGCCAAGTCCGACTGCGGAACGGTACGCGACGGCGTCTTCGCCGAGCAGGTGGTGGAGCTGTTCGACGAGTTGGCCGCAGTCCGCGCCGACGGCCCGTGGTTGACCGTGGCGTCGTTCGTGAACCCGCACGACATCGCCTTTTCGGGTTTCGGCTGGGAACAACTGCTGGCGTTCGGCCCGCCCGACGACACGGTGCCCGAGGTGCCCGAGCCACCGTCCCAGTCCGACCTGTTCAAGGGCCGGCCGGCCTGCCAGGAGGCGTTCAAGGCGAAATGGCCGCAGATGCTGTTCGAGACGGCGACAGATCTCGGCTACCGCCGGCTCTACTACTACCTGCACAAGTTGGTCGACCAGGCGATCGGACGGATCCTCGAGTCACTCGAGCAGAGCGGCATGGCGGACGAGACGATCGTCGTGTTCACCTCGGACCACGGTGACCTGTTGGGTGCGCACGGCGGCTTGGTCCAGAAGTGGTGCAACGCCTTCGACGAGGCCACCCGGGTCCCGCTCCTGATGGCGGGTCCGGGCATCACCCCGGGAGGGGACGGGGTCGCCATTCCCACCAGTCACGTCGACCTGATCCCGACGTTGCTCGGCCTCGCCGGCATCGACATCGAGGAGGCGGGCGCCGCGGTGGCCGCGCACCACAGCGAGGCCCAACCGCTTCCGGGGCGCGACTTGAGCGGGCTGGTCCGCGGGAGCGCCGTCGAAGCGACGGTGGCATCGCCGATCTACTTCATGACCGAGGACGACGTGACGCGGGGCGTGACGCAGACCAACATCCTCAACGGGACGCCCTTCGACGCTCTCTCCCCGCCGATCAACATCGAGTCGGTACTCACGACGTTGCCGACCGGCCCGAGCGGTACCGCCGAGCTCTGGAAGTTGAACCACTACTACGAGCGGATCGACGAGTGGTACGCGGCACAGGGCATTGCGCCCAACCCCTTCAGCGCCCCACCCGCCGAGCCCGAATGGGAACTGCACAACCTGACCGTCGATCCCGAAGAGCGCCACAACCGGGCCTCCGAGGATCGCGGCGACGGCCTCGAGCATGCGGTCTGTCCTCGAGGCGCAGCGAGACGAAAAGCGACGGATCCCGATGTTGCGCAACGCCACCCCGTAGAGGCCGGTCACGCACCGGGTGCCCGGCCACGGTGAGGACCGCCTGGCGGAGGAGGTGGGATTTGAACCCACGGTCGGTTGCCCGACACACGATTTCCAGTCGTGCCGATTCGGCCGCTCTCGCACTCCTCCTGGTGTGCAGCCTGGTCAGGCTAATGGCCCCGTCACACCCGGATCGGCCGATTCGCCGGGCGGGTGACCTCGGTCATGTCCCGGGCCGTTGACCAGGGGTATTGCCGACCTTCCGGCCGGATTGTGTCACCCGCGGGACATCTTTTGTTCATCTTGTGCTCCCCTTTTGTTCACTCTCGTGTAACCTTCCGAAAAGCGGTACCGGCGGTTGGCGACGGAGGACGAGCAATGAACGACACTCGACACCCGACACAAGGCGCAGAACGACACCCCGAGCGACCGCGTGGGCACGGCCGAGGCGACGGGCTTCCGCCAGATCCTCCTGGTCATGGACGAGAGCGGCGAGGCCCGGGCGGCGGCCTCCTTTGCCACCGCGCTGTCCGGTCAGTTCGGCGCCGGCGTGGCCACCGTGCTCGTTACCGAAGCCAAGGCACGGCACCGGGCCGGGCAGCGGAGCGACATCGCCCGCAGCGGTCGGGGTGCCACGACCTGCACGGTGAGCGGCCCCACCGAAGGCGCCCGTAGCCACACCCTGGCCACCGAGCTGGCCCAGGCGGCCGAGGAATTCGGCGCCGACGTGATCGTGCTGGGGCTCTCGCGCGACCGCCTGGCCCGGCACCGCCTGGCCCCGAACCTGCGCAGCCTGGTGACCCAGGCCACCGAGGTCCCGGTGCTCCTGGCCCCGGTCGCCTGGGGCGAGGCCACGACCGGCGGCGCCGATCAGATGCCCGATGTCGACCCGTTCTCGGCCGAGCGCGTGGGTCTGGCCCAAAAGGGACGGTACGTCGGTGTTTGAGCACGTCGTCGTCGGCGCCACCGACAGCGAGGGCGGCACCCGGGCGGTGCGGCGCGCCCTCGATCTGGTCCGGGCCTCGGGCGGCACCCTCCACGTCGTCACCGCGTTGGCGCCCAAAGAGGGGCCGGCGCCCTACCTCCCCGAGGAATTCCGCTACACCGACGCCGGCGCAAGCCAGGCCGACTGGGTGCTCAGCCAGGTCAAGGCCCAGGCGGGCGAGGTGCAGGTCCGGGTCACGACCCATCCCGTCCTGGCCGACCCGGCCCAGGCCATCACCAAGGTGGCGGCCGAGCAGCAGGCCGACCTCATCGTCGTCGGCTGCGGCCACCACGGCGAGGACCGCCAGCTCTCCGGTCTCGACCAGGCCGTCATGGACCAGGCCGACTGCGCCGTCCTCGTCGTCTGACCTTCAGCCCGCCGGGACGGGTCCGGGGGAACCCGGGCGGCGTCACCCACTAGCCTTGCCGCAGCACAGTCCCGATGTTCGGTGCGGTGGCCGGGTCCTGCGCAACGGCCGCTCGTGAATCGAGTCAGGGTCGGAAGGCAGCAGCTCTCAGCGGGTTTGGTCGGGTGCCGTAGTCAACCTGGCCGCCGTACCGAGCACCGGGACGTGCTGTCTGAGCCCGTGGGTAGGCTCGGCCGACATGGCCGCCGCCCCGTTCGTCTCTCTCTACCGGCGCTACCGGCCGGGCCGGTTCAGCGAACTACGCGGGCAGGACCACGTCGTGCGCGCGCTGCAGAGCGCGGTGCGCGACGGGCGGGTCTCGCACGCCTACCTCTTCAGCGGGCCGCGGGGGACCGGAAAGACGTCGTCGGCCCGCATCCTGGCCAAGGCGCTCAACTGCGAGGCGCCGGTCGACGGCGAGCCGTGCGGCGTCTGCACCTCGTGCACGGAGATCACCGCCGGCAGCTCCATGGACGTGCACGAGCTCGACGCGGCGTCCAACAACGGCGTCGACGCCATGCGCGACCTGGTGGCCCACGCCGGCCTCGGGCACGCCCGGGCGCTGGAAGATCTACATCGTCGACGAGGTGCACATGCTCTCGACGGCCGCGGCCAACGCGCTCGCTCAAGACGTTGGAGGAGCCGCCCGCCCACGTCGTGTTCGTGCTGGCCACCACCGACCCCCAGAAGGTGCCGCCGACCATCCGCAGTCGCACGCAGCATCTCGAATTCCGGCTCCTCGGCGCGGAGACCCTGACCGACCTGCTCGAGTCGGTCAACGACTCGGCCGGGTTGGGCTTGGACGTGACGGCGGTGTCGGCCGCCGTGCGCCGGGGCCGTGGTTCGGCCCGCGACGCCCTGTCGGCCCTGGACCAGGTGGTGGCGGCCGGGTCGTCGGAGGCCGCCCGTCCCGAGCTCTCCCAGGTGATCGACCCGCTGGCCGCCGGCTCGGCCGCCGACGTCCTGGTGGCGGTCTCCACCCTGCTCTCGGGGGGCTGGGGTGCCCAGCCGCTGGCCACCGAGCTCATCGACGACCTGCGCCAGGTGTTCCTGGCCGCGCTGGCCCCCGACCTGTGCGCCGTGGCGGGGGCCGAGCGTGACCGCTACACGGGGTTGGCCGAGGCGATGGGGCTGCCGAGGGTCGTGCGCAGTATCGAGATCCTGGGGCAGGCCCTGATCGACATGCGCGAGGCGCCCGACGCCCAGGTGGTGTTGGAGATCTCGCTGGTGCGCGCCGTGCGTCCCGACTTGGACTCGGGGATGGAGGCGCTGTCCGAGCGCGTCGCTGTGCTCGAGCGCTCGGTGGCCGGGGCGCCGGCCTTTCCCCGGCCCGGGGTCGGGTCGGGTGCGGGCGGTCAGGACGGGGGCGGTGCGACCGCGGCGGCTGCTGCGGCGGCGCCCACGACGCCCGCGCCCACCTCGGCCGAGGCGTCGCCTGCGGCCGAGCCGGCAGCGGAGGTGGGCAAGCGCCCGTCGCTCGGGGCCCTGAAGCGGAGCAAGGCGGCCGCCGCCGCGGCCGCACCCGACGGCGGCACCCGCGCCGGCGGCACCGGACGAGGCCGTGGCGGCGGCGGTGGCCTCCGAGCCGTCGCCGGCCGAGCCCCCCGCCGCAGCCGCCCCAGCGGCCGCCGCGCTGCCCGTCGACCGGGACAGCCTCACCGAGGCCTGGGGCGACACCATTCTGAAGGGACTGCCGGCGCGGGCCAAGGCGCTGTACAGCGCGGGCCGCTTCGTCTCGGTCGACGCCGACGGTGGGGCGCACTTCTCGCTGCCCAACGCCGCGCACCGTGACCGCTGCGTCGAGATGACGGCCACGGTCGAGGGCAAACTCCGCGAGCACTTCGGCACGCCGGTGCGCCTGGTCCTCGACGTGGACGACGACGCAGGGTCCTCGGGCGCCGGCAATAGCGGCGCGAGTGCCAGTGGGAGCAGCGGTGGCGGTGGCAGCGGCAGCGGCAGCGCCCCGGGGGCCAGCGCGTCGACCGCCCCGGCCCCGGCCGCCCGCGGTGGCGACCCCCGGGCCTACGAGCCCGAGGACGACTACGACCCGGCGGCCTTCACCGCGCCGGCGCCGGACCCCGGCGACCAGGCCAAGGAGGCCGAGGCCCGCCTGCTCCAGGCCTTCCCCGGCGCCAGTGAGGTGGCGGGCTGACCATGTACACCGGACCGCTGCGCTCGTTGATCGACGAGCTCGGCCGATTGCCCGGGATCGGGCCCAAGTCGGCGCAGCGCATCGCCTTCCACATGCTCAAGGTGCCGTCGGAAGAGGCGCGCCGGCTCTCCGACGCCATCATCGCGGTCAAGGAGCGGACCACGCTGTCCGCGGTCTGCTTCAACGTGGCCGAGTCGGGCGCGCTCTGCTTGGTCTGCAGTGACGACCGACGCGATCCCGAGGTGCTCTGCGTGGTCGAGGACCCGCGCGACATCGTCGCCGTGGAGCGCACCGGCTTCAAGGGCCGCTACCACGTGCTCGGGGGCGCGCTGAGCCCGCTCGACGGCATCGGCCGCGAGCAGCTGCGCCTGGCCGAGTTGCTGACCCGGGTGGACGAGGGCGTCATCCGCGAGGCCATCGTCTGCACCAACCCGAACATCGAGGGCGAGGCCACCGCCATGTTGGTGGCCAAGGAGCTGCGGCCCGCGCGGGATCATCGTGTCCCGCCTGGCCAGCGGCCTCCCGGTGGGCGGCGACCTCGAGTACGCCGACGAGCTCACCCTGGGCCGGGCCCTCGAGGGGCGACGTCCGCTCGAGGTCTGAACCCCGACGCACCGGGCGGCGAACACCGAGCGGCGGGAATCGCAGCGGGGAACCACCGACCCGAACAGTCGCGTGGCTAGCGTCGCGTGCAGTGATCCCCGTCTTCGGCGTTGCGCCCTGCCCGCCGCCCCTGATCGAGGGCACCATCGCGCTGCCCGACGGCCGCCAGCTCGGCTACGCCGAGTTCGGTGACCCGGCCGGTCCGCTCGTCCTCTGGTTCCACGGCACCCCGGGCGCCCGCCGCCAGGTTCCGCTCGTCGGACGCCGGGCCGCCGAGCGCCTCGGCCTGCGCGTGGTCTGCCTCGAACGCCCCGGCGTCGGGGACTCGAGCGACTACACGTACCCGCAGCTGCGCGATATCTCCGACGACGTCGCCATCGTCGCCGACCGCCTGGGTCACGACCGCTTCTCGGTGGTCGGTCTCTCGGGCGGCGGGCCCTACGCGCTGGCCTGCGCCCACGACCTGCCGTCGCGGGTGGTGGCCGTCGCCGTGATGGGGTCGGTGGTGCCGACGGTCGACGACGAGGAGCTGGCCGAAGGTCTGGTCGCACTGACCCGCCAGTGGAACGAGACGCTGCGCCTCATCCGTTGGCCGGTGGCCCTGGGGCTGACCGGCCTGGTCCGGGTGGCCACGCCCGATCGCCCGCTTCGCCCTCGAGGCCTTCGCCCGCATCCTGCCGCCGGGGGACCAGCGCGTACTGAACGATCCCGACATCCAGTCGATGTTCATCGATGACCTCGTGCGCGGCACCCATCGCCACTGCCAGGCCGTCATGAACGACCTCATCCTCTTCGGCCGGCCCTGGGGCTTCCGCCTGGCCGACGTCGGCGTGCCCGTCTACTGGTGGCACGGCGACGCCGACCCCTTCGTCCCGATCGACCAGGCCTACCGGGCCGCCTCGCTCCTGCCCGACGTCGAGTTCGTGGTGCGCCCGGGCGAGAGCCACCTGGGCGAGTTCGCCGCGGCCGACCAGGTCCTGACCACGCTGGCCGACGTCTGGCGGCGCGAGGAGGGGGGCATCGGCACCATCGTGGTCCTGCCCGACCTCCACGACCACGGCGATCCCGCCGGTCTCGACGCCGACGACCCCGCGGAACAGGGCCCGGCCACCATCTCGTAGAATTCACCGATGCGCATCGCCATCGTCGGAGCGACCGGACAGGTCGGCGTGGTCCTGCGCTCGATCCTCCTCGAGCGCGCCTTCCCCGTCACGTCCATGCGCTACCTGGCCTCCGCTCGATCCGCCGGCTCGACCCTCCCCTGGGGCGACGAGGACATCGTGGTCGAGGACGCCGAGGTGGCCGACCTCTCGGGCATCGACCTCGCCCTGTGCAGCGCCCCTGCCTCGGTGTCACGCCAGCTCGCCCCCCGCCTCGCCGCCGCCGGTGCCATCGTCATCGACAACTCGTCGGCCTGGCGCATGGACCCCGAGGTGCCCCTCGTCGTGCCCGAGGCCAACGCCGACGCGCTGGCCTCGATCCCCAAGGGCATCGTGGCCAACCCGAACTGCACCACCATGGTGGCCATCCCGGTCTTCAAGCCCCTGCACGACGAGGCCGGGCTGACCCGCCTCATCGTGTCGTCGTACCAGGCGGTGTCGGGCGGCGGCATCGAGGCGGTGCGCGAGCTCTCCGAGCAGTTGGTCAAGACGGCGGACCGCGCCGCCGACCTCACCTTCGACGGCGCGGCCGTCGACTTCCCGCCGCCGTCGGTGTACCCGGTCCCGATCGCGTACAACGTGATCCCGCTCCAGTTCACGATCGTCGACGACGGCTCGCTCGAGACGGACGAGGAACAGAAGTACTGCAACGAAGCGCGCAAGATCCTCGGCCTGCCCGACCTTGCCGTCACCGCCACCTGCGTGCGGGTGCCGGTCTTCACGGGCCACTCCGCCGCCATCGTCGCCGAGTTCGCACGTCCCATCACTCCCGAGCGTGCCACCGAGGTGTTACACGCCGCGCCGGGCGTCGAGCTGGCCGACCTTCCGACGCCGCTCCTGGCAGCCGGCCGCGATGTGTCCTATGTCGGCCGTATCCGGCGGGCCCAGGGTGGTTCCAACTCACTGGCCTTCTTCGTCGCCGGCGACAATCTGCGCAAGGGCGCCGCGCTCAACGTGGTCCAGATCGCCGAAGCCCTCGCCGCCCAGCGTTCCTAAGGAAGCCGTCCAGCGCTCCTCAGGAACAAGCGCTTTGAGGAACCAGCGCTCAGAGAATTCGCGCGCTCGGCATTCCTCGGTCCGACCGCCGGGCCGAGTCCGGCCCGCGCAGGTGCGGCGAGCCGTCAAGAAGAGGCGTCAGTCGGGGCCGTGCGAGAGCGGCTCGGGGCCGCCCGTCACGAGCGACTGCAGGCGCCGGGCCAGGTTGACGGCGTGGTCGCCGAAGCGCTCGTAGAAGCGGGCCACCATCGCCAGCTCGATGGCCACCGGCAGCGACATGGTGCCGGCCACCAGCTCGGCGGTCAGGGTGACGTGGAGGTCGTCGAGCTCGTCGTCGGTGTCGTCGATGTTGTAGGCCGCCTCGGGTGAGCGCTCGGCGAAGGCGTCCGCCGTCTCGCGCCAGATGGTGGTGGCCACCTCGCCCATGCGCTCGACCAGGCCGCGACTGCGGGCCGACATCTCGGCACCGAGGCCACGCGCGGCCCGACGGGCGATGTGCTCGGCCAGGTCGCCGTTGCGCTCGAGGTCGGGCAGCATGCGCAGGATGGCCACGTACTCGCGCCGCTCGTCGGGCGTCGTGACGCCGTGCACGAGCTGTTGCTGCACCGTGGTCAGGATCTGCGCGATCAGCTTGTCCACGACCTCGTCGCGCTGGACGAGGATCTTGGCTGCATCGCGGTCGCCGGTCAGCAGCGCGTGGGTGGCCCCGGCGATGCCTTCGCCGACCAGCGCGAACACCTGGGCGAAGAGCCGGTCGATCTCGTGGGGCTCGGGCACCGTGGGCGGCCACAGCGGCTGCTCCATGGCGAGCGGGCCGACCTGGAGCTGGGGCTGATCATCGACGTCGGTGTCGTCGCGGTCGTCCACCTCGGCCAAGGATCCACGGTGCGCGGGAACCTTGGCCGCCTTGGTGCTTGCCCCGAGCCGGAACGCCATGGGGTCACGCTACCGCCGGTGATCGGAGCGGGAAATCGGGCCGGCGGCCCGGGCTCCGAACGGTCCCGGACCGCCGCCGGGAGGCGCGAAGACACGGTGTGACCAGGTCGAAGACCATCCACAACCCTGATACACCCCCTCGTTACCTTGGCTTTCATGATCATCGGCGTCGTCATCGGGCTGGCCGTGGGGCTTGCCATCGGCATTGCGTGGGCCCTCGTGCGGAACGCCCGCGTCTCCAGCGAGGCCCGGGTCGTGAGCGGTCGCCTCGGCGATGCGCAGCAGCGCCTGACCGAAGCGCAGGCCTTCGTGGCCGAACAGGACCGGCGCCTGGCCGGCGCCACCGCCGCCGCGCACGACGCCGAGACGGCGCGTGCGGTCCTCGAGAACGAGCTGCGTGTGCTGCGCCACCACGAGGGCGAGGCGGAAGCTCGGGCCGAGGCCGCGCAGCGGCTGCTGGAAGGCACGTTCTCCCGGCTGTCCGACGAGGCACTGGCCCGGACCAGCAAGCAGTTCCTCGCCCTGGCCGACACCCGGTTGGGCCAGGCGCGCACGGCCGCGGCGGGGGATCTGACGCAGCGCCAGGACGCGATCGAGCAGCTGCTGCAACCCTTCCGCGAGACGCTGGCCCGCTACGAGCAGGGCGTCCAGGACATGGAACGGCAGCGCCAGAACGCCTACTCCACGCTCAACGAGCGGGTTGCCGCGCTGCGCGAGGGCCACGAGCGCTTGCAGCAGGAGACGCACAACCTCGTCACGGCGCTGCGCTCGCCGCAGACCCGGGGCCGCTGGGGCGAAATGACCTTGCGCCGGTCCGTCGAGGCCGCGGGCATGCTCGAGCACGTCGACTTCGAGGAGCAGCACACGACCACCACCGAGACCGGGGTGCTGCGCCCCGACATGGTGGTGCACCTCCCGGGCGGGGGCGAGGTCGTGATCGACTCGAAAGTGCCGCTCGACGCCTTCCTCCACTTCACCGAGGCGCAGAACGAGGAGGATCGCAAGAACTTCCTGACCAAGCACGGCCGCCAGCTGCGCACCCACATCGAGCAGCTGGCCAAGAAGGAGTACTGGAAGCAGTACGACGGCTCGCCCGAGTTCGTGATCGCCTTCATCCCCGGTGAGCCGTTGCTGGCCGCCGCCTGCGAGGCCGACGCCACGCTGCAGGACTACGCGCTGAACAAGCGGGTCGTGTTGGCCACGCCCAACACGCTGGTGGCCGCACTGCGCACCATCGCGTTGTCGTGGCGCCAGGACACGCTGGCCGCCAACGCGCGCGAGGTGAAGGAACTGGGCGCCGAGCTGTACGAGCGGCTGCGCATCTGGACCGGCCACATGCAGTCGCTCCAGAAGAGCCTGGCCTCGAGCGTCGAGGCGTACAACAAGGCCGTCGGGTCGCTCGAGTCCCGCGTCCTGGTCACGGCGCGGCAAGCTGCCCGGTCTCGGCGTCCTCGACGGCGCGTCGGCACAGATTCAGGAGCTGGCGCCGATCGAGTCGTCCCCCGGCACCTCCAGGCGGTCGAGCTGCTCGACGACGAGGACGAGCTGGGCGAGTCCACCCTCTGGTCGCTGCCCGAGGGCGGCGCCAGCACGGGCACGGGCGCTTGACCGTCTAGACGAGGCCCACGCCCACACGCTGGGCCGGTACCCGGCCGGCCGAGGGGCAACAGCCGCGACGTACTCTGCCCGGGTGCTCCACGTCCACCGCTCCGACCGGGCCGACGCGCTGGTGTCGATGCTGGCCGACCTCGTGGCCGTCCCGCTCGACGACCCGATGACGCCTGAGGTCGTGTCGGTGCCCACCCGAGGCATCGAGCGCTGGCTGACCCAGCGCCTGTCCTCGACCTTGGGGGCCAGCCCAGGCGGGCACGACGGGGTGTGCGCCAACATCGATTTCCCGTTTCCGGGGAGTCTCGTGTCCGGTGCCTTGGCCCTGGCCTCGGGCACCGATCCGAAGTCCGACCCGTGGCTACCCGAGCGGGCCGTCTGGCCGCTCATCGAGGTGGTCGAGCAGCACTTCGACGATCCCTGGCTGGCCCCGCTGGCCCAGCACATCAGGAACTCCGAGACGGTGGCGGATTCGAAGCGCTTCTCGAGCATCCGCCACGTGGCCGATCTCTTCGACCGCTACGCCGTGCACCGGCCGGCCATGTTGCAGGCGTGGGCGGAGGGCGGCGGCGACGGCGACGGTGACGGCGACGGTGGCGGCGGCGCCGGAACCGGCGAGCCCGGTGGCGAGACGTACTGGCAGGCCCAGCTGTGGCGGTTGTTGCGGGAACGCATCGGGCGGCCGAGCCCGGCCGAGCGGCTCCTGGCCGCCTGCGACCAGCTGCGGGCCGAGCCGCACCTGCTCGAGCTCCCGCCGCGCCTGTCGCTCTTCGGCCTGACCCGGCTACCGGCGAGCTATCTCGACGTCCTCGACGCGGTGGCGGCGGGGCGCGACGTCCACCTCTTTCTCCTCCACCCGTCACCCGTGCTGTGGGACCGGCTGTCCGAGCAGGCCGGTCCGGAATCGCGGTTCATCGCCCGCAGCCAGGACCCGACGGCCAGGGCACCACGCAACCCGCTGCTCGCCTCGTGGGGGCGGGACAGCCGGGAGATGCAGCTGGTGCTCGGGGGCGCGATCACCCACGGGGACGCCGTGGGCGAGGGCGACCCGGACGCGAACTCGAACCAGGATGAGGCGGTCGACGCAGCCTCTGCCTCCGTCTCCGGCTCTGTCTCCGCATCCGGTGACGACCGTTCGCTCCTGCGCCGGCTCCAGGAGGACGTGCGCTTCGACCGCGGTCCCGTTGGTGCCGGCGCGGCGGTCGCCGGCGGAGTCGATCCCCGCCCGACGCTCGACCCGGAGGACGAGAGCATCCGCGTGCACTCGTGTCACGGGCGCGGACGCCAGGTCGAGGTGCTGCGCGACGCCATCCTGCATCTGCTCGAGGACGATCCCACGCTCGAACCTCGCGACATCATCGTCATGTGTCCCGACATCGAGAACTTCGCGCCACTGATCCAAGCCACCTTCGGCGGCCATGACCTCAACCACGACGGGACCGACACGTCGCGCTCGCTCGAGGTGCGGCTGGCCGACCGCTCGCTGCGCCAGACCAATCCGGTGATGGGGGTGCTGGCGGAGGTGCTCGAGCTGGCCACCGCACGCATTACTGCGACCGAAGTGCTCGACCTGGCCGGGCGCGAACCGGTGCGCCGACGTTTCCGCTTCAGCGACGAGGATCTGTTCCGCCTCGAGGAATGGGTGGACGGGGCGTTCGTGCGCTGGGGCTTCGACGCCGAGCACCGCGGGTCGTTCCAACTGGCCGATCTCGAGGCCAACACCTGGCAGTCCGGACTGGACCGGGTGCTGCTCGGCGTGACGATGGCCGACGAACGTCAGAGGCTCTTCGGCGGCGCGCTTCCGCTCGACGACGTGGACAGCAGCGACATCGATCTGGCCGGACGGGTGGCCGAGTTCCTCGAGCGACTGCAGGACGCACTCGATCTGTTCGGTGCCACACGCGACATCAAGGGCTGGGCCGACACCCTGGCCCGCATTTCGGACTCCCTGACCGCCACCTCACCCCGTGATGCGTGGCAGCGGGCCCAGCTGACCACGCTGCTCGACGAGTTGGTCGGCGAGGCCACGGTCGACGCACAGGTGAGCTCGGTGGACCTCACCTGTGACGACGTGCGTTCCGTGATGACCGACCGCCTCAAAGGCAAGCCGACCCGGGCGAACTTCTGCACCGGGCACCTCACGGTCTGCACGCTGGTGCCGATGCGATCGATTCCGCACCGAGTCGTGTGCTTGCTCGGGCTGGACGACGGCAGTTTCCCTCGGCACATCGAGCGCGATGGCGACGATCTGACGACCCTGTCGCCGCGGGTCGGTGACCGCGACGTGCGCAGTGAGGATCGCCAGTTGCTGCTCGACGCGCTCCTGGCGGCCCGCGACCACCTCATCCTGACCTATTCGGGTCGCGATGAACGCTCCAATCTCCATCGTCCGCCGGCCGTGCCGGTAGGCGAGCTGCTCGATGTCATCGACCACACGGTGCGCGGGGCGAAGGGCCGGGCTCGCGACGACATCGTGGTGGCGCATCCACTCCAGCCGTTCGACCCGCGGAACTTCGAACGCGGCGCGCTGGTGGCCGGCCGGCCGTGGAGCTTCGACGCCCTCAACCTGGCGGGCGCCGAGGCCGCGCAGGCGCCGCGACACCGCCATCGCTTCGTTCCTGGACAACCCCCTGGCGCCCTACGAGGGGGACTCCATCGGCTTGGACCAGCTGGAGCGCTTCCTCCGTCACCCGGTCCGGGCCTTCCTGCGCGAGCGCCTCACGGTGTCGTTGCGCAGCAAGACGCGGGACTTCGAAGACGCCATACCCATTGAGCTCGACGCGCTCGACCGGTGGCAGGTGGCCGACCGTGTCCTGCAGGCCCAGCTCGAGGGGGCGAGCCAGGAGTCGTGCCTGACCGCCGAGGTGGCCCGGGGCGGTCTTCCACCGGGGCGGCTGGCCGACTCGCTGCTCAACGAGATCACCGGCTCGCTCGACGAGTTGGTGCGGGCCGGTCAGAACAGCGGCACCGTGGCCCCGTCCTCGCTCGACGTACACGTCGAGCTGCCCGGCGGGCGGACCCTGGTCGGCACGGTGGCGGGGTTGCGCGGCGACGTCGTGCACACGGTGACCTATTCGAAACTCGGACCTGCGCCGCGCCTTATCGCATGGCTCCGCCTGCTGGCGTTGACGGCGAGCTACCCCGACCGCCCCTTCGAGGCCTGCACCATCGGGCGCAGCCGGAGCAAGAAGTTCACGATCTCCACCGCGCGGATTGGCGCACTCGGGGCCGACGCCGAGGATCGCCGCGCCGAGGCGGAGCTCCACCTGCAGGCGCTGGTCGACCTCTTCGAACGCGGCATGGCCGAGCCGCTGCCGCTCTACAACAGGACCTCGGCTGCCTGGGCCGACGCCATGGCGGAGGGGAAGGACCCCGTGGCGGCGGCTCGGGACTCGTGGGTCTCGGGCTTCAACTTCGACCAGGAGGACCGGGACAGCGAGCACATGCTGGTGTTCGGCGAGCAGGTGTCGTTCGACGACCTGCTCAGCTCGACCGGCGGCCCGCGCCACGACGAGGCGCCGTGGCAACCCGGTGAGACCACCCGGCTCGGCGTCTACGCGCACCGGCTCTGGGGCGGTCTGCTGGACCACGAGCAGATGGTGGACCAGTGAGCGAGTCGGGCGTGGTGGTACCGCTGGTCCAGCCCAAGCCGGATCCGAAGCCCTTCGATGTCTGCGGTGAGCTGCCCCGCGGGATGACGCTGCTCCAGGCCAGCGCGGGGACGGGCAAGACGTTCACCATCGCGGCCCTGACGACGCGCTATGTCGCCGAGGGCATCCTGCCCATCGACCGCCTTCTCGTCATCACCTTCACCCGAATGGCGACGGGAGAGCTCCGCGAGCGTGTGCGTGACCGCCTGGTGCGCGCCTTCGACGGCCTGGTCGATCTGCTCGACGGCGCCGGCGGCCACGAAGACGACGAGATCGTGCTCCTGCTGGCCCGGGGGGACCGGGTCGAGGTCGAGGCCCGCCGTGACCGTTTGGGCAAGGCGATCGCCGACTTTGACGCGGCCACCATCGAGACGACGCATGGGTTCTGCCTCCAGGTCCTCTACGGATTGGGCACGGCCGGTGACGTCGACCGCGAGGTCACCCTGGTCGAGGACGTCAGTGATCTCATGGAGGAAGTCGTCGACGACCTCTACCTGCGGAAGTTCGCCACGAGGCCGAACCCGCTCCAGTTCAGCCGCAAGCAGGCTCTCGAGATCGCCAAGTTCGTGCTCAACCACCCGGACGCGGACATCGTCCCCCCGCTCTCCCAGCAGCAAGACCTGCCGTCCATCCGCCGACGCTTCGCCGAGGCGGTACGCGAGGAGATGGAGCGCCGGAAGAAGACGCTCAAGATCATGACGTACGACGACGTCCTGCTCCGGCTGCGTCGAACCTTGCTCGACGACGTGCGGGGCCCGGTGGCGTGCGCCCGCCTGCGCGAGCGGTACGACGTCGTTCTGGTCGACGAGTTCCAGGACACCGACCCGGTGCAGTGGGACATCATGCACCGGGCCTTCGGCCAGGGCGGCGACGCCACCCTCGTGCTGATCGGCGACCCCAAGCAGGCCATCTACGCCTTCCGGGGTGCCGACGTGCACGCCTACCTCGACGCCAACAAGGTGGTCCAGTCCGAGTGGACGCTGGACGTGAACTGGCGAAGTGACCAGGGATTGCTCGAGGCCTACGACGCGCTCTTCGCCGACGCCCAGCTCGGCTACGCCGACATCGCGTATCGACACACCCGTGCCGCCGACGCCCACCAGGAGTCACGCCTGGTCGACGCGCCCGAGCCGGCGCCGCTCCGCTTCCGCATCCTGCATGCGGGCGACGGGCTCGTCCCGCTCACCGCCAAGAAGGCACAGCCCAGGGTGCCCGACGCCCGGGCCTTGATCGCCCGGGACCTGGCCGCGGACGTGGTGCAGATGCTCGAGGCGCGCCCGCAGATCGTCACCCGGCGCCGGGACGGCTCCGAGGCTGAGCGTACGACGCTGCATCCCGGTCACATGGCCGTGCTCGTGCGGACCAATTCGCACGCGACGATGGTGCGCGACGCGCTGCACGCGGTCGGCGTGCCGGCCGTGATCGGTGGTTCGGGTTCGGTCTTCTCCACCGCGCCGGCCCAGGAGTGGCTGCAACTGCTCGAGGCTCTCGAGCGCCCGACCGCGCGCGATCGAGCCTCGCTCGTCGCACTGACGCGTTTCGTCGGCTGGACGGCCGAGGAGGTTGCCTCGGCCTCGGAGGAAGCTTGGGAGGATCTGCACTGGTCCTTGCACCAGTGGGCGGCTCTCCTGCGCGACCAGGGCGTCGCTTCGTTGTTCGAAACGGTGAGCGCGGCGCGCGACGTCCCCCGTCGCG
The DNA here is from genome assembly GCA_963726545.1 of uncultured Acidimicrobiaceae bacterium. Lineage (GTDB taxonomy): Bacteria > Actinomycetota > Acidimicrobiia > Acidimicrobiales > RAAP-2 > Bog-473. The sequence goes on from CAVSCV010000006.1 coordinate 133,643, forward strand.
TGCTCGAGCGGTCGTCGGGGGAACGTTTCATGACCGACCTCCGGCACATCGCCCAACTGCTCCACGAGGCCGGCGTGTCCGAGGGCCTGGGGCCGACGGCGATGGCCACGTGGCTGGGACGGCGCATCCACGACGCGGCGCGCGACACCGAGAACGAGGAGCGGGCTCGGCGGCTCGAGTCCGACGCCGAGGCGGTCCAGGTGATCACCATCCACCGCAGCAAGGGCCTGGAGTTCCCGATCGTCTACTGCCCGGCGACCTGGGACGGTCGTGGCTCCCTGTCCGAAGTGCCGGTGTTCCACGACCCCGCCCAGGCCAACCGGCGAACCATCGACGTGGCCCACGAGGGCAACGAGTTCAACAAGCACCAGAAGCTCGAACTCGAAGAAGGCCGGGGCGAGGACCTCCGCTTGCTCTACGTCGCGCTGACCCGGGCCTGTCACCAGGCCATCGTCTGGTGGGCCGGCGCCAATGACAGCCAGCATTCACCGCTGGCCCGACTGCTCTTCGACCGTGACCCCGACGGTCTCGTCCCGCCCTACGGGGCCAAGGTGCGCGGCGACGACGAGGTCGAAGCGGCTGCCCGCGCCCTTGGTCGTCGAGTGGCGGTCGAGCGGGTCGGGGCACCGCCCGCGGTGCGGTGGCAGGTCGACAGCGGCGCCCCACCCAGGCTCGAGGCGGCCCATTTCGACCGCACGCTCGACACCGAGTGGCGCCGGGCTTCTTACTCGAGCATCACGGCGGCCTCCCATGACCAACCGGCCATCGGCAGCGAGCCCGAACAGCGGTTCACCTCGGACGAAGAGGTCCTGGCGCTCCCGGTGTTCGACGAAAGGGCACCGTCGCTCCTGGCCGAGGGCGCTCGGACCGTCGCCCTTGGTCTGGCCGACATGCCGGGCGGTGCCTTGGTCGGGACCGTCGTGCACAGTGTGTTCGAGCGACTCGACTTCGAGGCGCCCGACCTGGCCGTGGAGGTCGGCGAGGCCTTGGAGCGCGAAACCACCTGGCGCAACGTCGATCTCGGTGGGCCGGAGGCCGTCGTGGCCGGGTTGTGCGGGGCCATCACCTCGCCGCTCGGTCCCCTGGCGGACGGCATCGCCTTGCGCGACATCACCCGCCGTGACCGCCTGGACGAGCTGACCTTCGAGATCCCGCTGGTGGGCGGGGACACGCCGGTCACCACGCTGCACGTCGGCGCGGTGGCCGACCTGCTCGAATCCCACCTTCCGGCGACCGACCCCGTGGCCCGCTACGCCGGGCGGCTCCGCGATCCCTCCCTGCACGCCATGTTGCGCGGCTACTTGACCGGAAGCCTCGATCTGGTGTTCCGCCTGCCCGGTGACCGCTTTTTCGTGGCCGACTACAAGACGAACAAACTGGGCGCACCCGACGAGACGCTCACGGCGTGGCACTACAGGCCCGAGGCGTTGCAGGCCGAGATGGTGGCCGCGCACTACCCGCTACAGGCCATCCTCTACTCGGTCGCCCTCCACCGCTACCTGCGCTGGCGCCTTCCCGGCTACGAGCCCGCGACGAACCTGGCCGGCGTGCTCTACCTCTTCGTCCGCGGCATGAGCGCAGAGGAGCCGACCAGCTTCGACGACCAGCCTTGCGGCGTGTGGTCGTGGCGCCCGCCCGCCTCGCTGGTGACCGCCCTGAGCGACCTCTTTGACCAGGGCGCGCCGTGACGATCGCCGAGGGGACCGACACCTTCGACGCCGCGTTGGCCCTCGGCGCCGCGGGCTTGCTGCATGAATTCAACCGGGCCGGGGTGCTCACGGCGTCGGACGTGCATGTGGCGCGGCGCCTGGCCCGGCTCGGTGCGGTCGCCGACGACCGGGTCTCGCTGGCCGCGGCCCTGGCCGCCCGCGCCCCGCGCCTGGGGCACGTGTGCGTGGACCTGGCCACGGTCCGGGCCACGGCGGACGCCGACACCGACACGCCCGACGATCTCGATCAGCTGCCGTGGCCCGACCCCGTGGCCTGGCTGGCCGCTCTTGGGGAAAGCCCGCTCGTCGGCGACGACCGCCCGCTGCACCTGGTGGGCTCGACCCTGTACCTCGATCGGTTGTGGACCGACGAACTCCAGGTGGCGAAGGACCTGGGGGAGCGGGCGGCCACCCCGGCGGTCGGCGTGGATCCGACCCTTCTCTCCGCTGGTCTGGCCCGCCTCTTCGACGGGTCCGAGGTGCCCGACCTCCAACGCATGGCTGCGGCCGTGGCCGTGCTTCGGCCGGTCTCGGTCGTGGCCGGCGGTCCGGGGACGGGGAAGACGACGACCGTGGCCCGCGTCCTCGCCCTCCTGGACGAGCAGGCCTCGGCGGCAGGACGGCGACCTCCGCTCATCGCCCTGGCCGCGCCGACGGGCAAGGCGGCGGCCCGCCTGGAAGAGGCGGTGCGGGCTGGCGCGGGGACCATGGCGGTCGACGACGCAGTGAAGGAGCGGCTCGGGGCCCTGACCGGGCTGACCCTGCACCGGCTCCTCGGCTTCAACCCGGGCAACCGGACCCGCTTCCGGCACAACCGGCTGAACCGGCTGCCCCACGACGTGGTCGTGGTCGACGAGACCTCGATGGTCTCGCTCTCGATGATGGCCCGCTTGGTCGAGGCGGTGCGGCCCGAGGCCCGGCTCATCCTGGTGGGCGACCCCGAGCAGCTGGCCTCGGTGGAGGCCGGCGCCGTCCTGGGTGACATCGTGGGCCCGGCCTCGCTCGGCATCTGCATGGGTGAGTCGGCCCGGGAAGCGTTGGGCGCGGTCACCGGCCAACCCCTGCCGCCGAACGCGGCCGAGCCCGCCCCGGTGGGCGACGGCATCGTCGTCCTGCGCCGGGTCCATCGCTACGGCGGCGCCATCGCCGAGTTGGCCGAGGCCATCCAACGGGGGGACGCCGACGCCGTGCTCGCCGTCCTCGGGCGCAGTGAGACGAACGTTGAATGGATTCCCGTCGATGCGGCCCAGCCCGCTGCGCTCGAGGCGCTGCGAGGCGTGCGGCGCCTGGCCGTCGAAGAGGGTCGCGCGGTGATCGATGCGGCCCGGGCGGGCGAAGCCCACGAAGCCATCGAGGCGCTGGGCCGGTTCCGGCTTCTCTGCGCGCACCGGCGTGGACCCGAGGGCGTCACCGCGTGGATGCAGCACGTCGAGAACTGGCTGCGCGCCGACGTCGAAGGATTCGGGTTCGCCACCGGCGCGGACTGGTACGTCGGCCGCCCGCTCATCGTGACGGAGAACGACTACGGGTTGCAGCTCTTCAACGGTGACACCGGAGTCGTGGTCGCCGCCGGCGACGACCGGTTGGTCGCCGCCTTCGAAAGGGGCGACACCATCGCCCAGGTCAGCCCGACCAGGCTCGCCGCGGTTGACACCGTCTATGCCATGACCGTGCACAAGAGCCAGGGCTCCCAGTTCCATACGGTCGCCTTCCTGCTCCCCAGCGCGGGCTCCCGACTCCTCACCCGCGAGCTGCTCTACACGGCGGTGACGCGGGCCCAGGAGCGACTGATCCTGGTCGGCACCGAGGAACCGATCAGGGCGGCGGTCCAACGCCCGATCACCCGGGCCTCCGGTTTGCGCCGTTCCCTCTGGTCGGATGGGCCGAGCCCGTCCGCATGATCCGCGCACTTTTGTGCGTTTCCCGTATAATCACGCACGAAATCACAGTCCATCAAGCTTCCTGGGCGAGTCTTTGCAGAAATTTCGGTTAGCTCAAGCAAATTACAGCCCTATCACAGCTTGCATTCAGACTTTTGAACGATGATCTGGAATGACATATCTCCGTAACAAAAGCGGAGCCTGAGTGAAAAACAAAGGTGAGGGATGAAGATTCTGGTTCTCGGAGGAGACGGCTACCTCGGTTGGCCCACTGCCCTGCACCTCTCCGCACGCGGGCACGTGGTGACCGTGGTGGACAACATGGTGCGGCGTGAGTACGACCGCGAAATGGGCGTCGACAGCCTCGTGCCCATCGCCTCGCTCCAGGACCGGGTGACCAAGTGGGAGCAGATCTCCGGTCACGCCGTCAACGTCCGCGTCGGAAACCTCACCGACGCTGCATTCACTTACAGCGTGGTGTCCGAGACCAAGCCCGACGCCATCGTCCACTTCGGCGAGCAGCGGTCGGCGCCCTACTCCATGATCGACCGCGAGCACGCCGTCTACACACAGGTCAACAACGTCGTCGGCAACCTGAACGTGATGTACGCGATTCAGGAGATCGACCCTGACATCCACCTCGTCAAGCTCGGGACGATGGGGGAGTACGGCTACCCCAACATCGCAATCGAAGAGGGCTTCATCGAGATCACGCACAAGGGCCGGACCGACGTGCTGCCCTACCCCAAGCAGCCCGGATCCTTCTACCACCTGTCCAAGGTGCACGACAGCCACAACATCATGTTCGGCTGTCGCATCTGGGGCCTGCGGGCCACCGACCTCAACCAGGGCATCGTCTACGGGCAGTCGACCGAGGAGACGGACCTGGACCCGGTGCTGGCCACGCGCTTCGACTACGACGGCGTGTTCGGCACCGTGTTGAACCGCTTCTGCGTGCAGGCCGTCACCGGCCACCCGCTGACCGTCTACGGCGCCGGCGGTCAGACCCGGGGCATGCTCAACATCCGCGACACCCTGGCCTGCGTGACCTTGGCCATTGAGAACCCCGCCGACCGCGGAGAGTTCCGGGTGTTCAACCAGTTCACCGAGTCCTTCTCGGTCCGTGACATGGCCGAGATGGTCAAGCGGGTCTGCCCGGGCCGGGTCGACATCGCCGAGGGCCTCGCCAACCCCCGGGTCGAGAACGAGGAGCACTACTTCCACGCCGCCAACACCAAGCTGCTCGACCTCGGGCTGCAGCCCCACCTGCTGACCGACGAGGTGATTCGGGACATCCTGGGCCTGGTGGAGCACCATCGGGACCGGGTGGACGTGCGGGCCATCGCCCCCACGGTGCAGTGGCGCAAGAGCGCCAGCACGCTCACGACGGCCGACAGCACGTCGGACTCGTCGTTCCTCGCGGTGTAACCCGGCACCACTGGCAGTAGCTTCTCGTGGCGATGTCGCCACGCAGGCCACACCGGCGCGCGCGTCGTCGATCTTCCGCCCGACCAGTCGTATTGCTCGTCGCGGCCGTGATCGTCGTCGCCCTCGTCATCGGAGGACTGACCCAGGTCTCGCGCCAGTCCGGCGGGTACGACTCCGACTCCAACCGCACTCTGGCCTCGCTCGGCTCGGTCGCGGCCGAGAAGTCCAATGCCACCGCGGTAGAGGTGCGCAAGCTGGTCGCCGACCTTCCGAACCAGAGCCGCCAGGTCCTCCAGGAGAGCCTCGACAGTGCCGTGCGCCAGACGTCCGACCAGTCAGAGGCGGCCGATCAGGCCACCGGTGGCGCGTCGTCGCAGTCGCCGGGCGGCCAGTTCGCCGAGGTCTTCGTCGACCGGGCGCAGGCGATGGACGAGCTGCGCGCCGCCATCGACGGCTTCCTCGGGCTGCACGCGATTCCCCCGGCCGGCGGCCCCGGTTCGCTGGCGACCACGGTGGCGTCGTCGTCGCCCACGGTGTCGGCGACCCAGGCGAGCAATCGGATCGCCGCGGCGGGCGCACTCCTCCGTCGGGCCGACGCGCAGTACGGCACGGTCCGCCGTGCGCTCGCCGCCGCAACGGGCCACGGGCGGCTTCCGGCGTCGCGCTGGGTCAGCGACCCCCAGGATTGGCAGGTGGGCACCGTGGCCGCCAACGTCGACCTCATGGCGACGTCGAGCACGCTGGCCGTCACCCACAACCTCGTGTTGCGCACCGTGCGGCTGAACCCGCCCGCCCTGCCGACCCCGCAGGGGGCCGCCGCCAACGTCCTGGTGATCAGTCCGGTCACGAGGTTCGAGGTGAGCGTGGTGGTGGCCAACGAAGGCTCGGTCGACGAGCGCCATGCCTCCGTGCGTGTCTCCATGGCCAACCAGACGTCGGGGGCGACGGACACCCGGACCCTCACCACGGCCGTCGCGTTGGGCAGCACGGTCGGCCTGCCTGCGGTCGACTTCAAGGTCAAGCCGGGAACGACCTACGTGCTCACGATTTCGATCGCCCTGCCGCCGGGGCAGACCTCGACGTTGGGGACCGCCACCCAGGCGACGGTGCAGGTCTCCCCGGCCACTTGAGCCTGACCAGGGCCTAGGCCGAGCCGCCGGCCGGGGGTGACGCGTGTCGACCGCTCGCACATGGTGGCCATAGGATCGAGAGGGATCGAATACCAGGGATTGGAGGGCCTCTCACGTGGCCGAGAGCATCACGATCACGGACAATCGCAGTGGGGAGTCCATTGAGATCCCGCTCGTCAACGGGGGGGTATCGGCGGAGGAGTGGGCCAAGCTCCTCCCCGGGGTGTGGTTCTTCGATCCCGGTTTCATGTCGACCGCGGCCTGCGAGAGTTCCATCACGTACCTCGACGGCGAGGCCGGCATTCTGCGCTATCGGGGCTACCCGATTGAACAGCTGGCCGAGAAGTCGACCTATCTCGAGGTGGCCTACCTCCTCCTGAACGGCGAACTGCCGAACGACGAGCAGTTCACCCAGTGGAAGCACGACGTGACGTACCACACGTTCATCCACGAGAACGTGCGCAAGCGCTTCCTCGAGGGCTTCCACTACGACGCGCATCCGATGGGCATGCTGGTCTCGGCCGTCGCCGCCCTCTCGACCTTCTACCTCGACGCCAAGGACATCTTCGACGAGGAGTCGCGCAACAAGCAGATCATCCGGCTCATCGCCAAGATGCCGACCCTGGCCGCCGCTGCCCACCGCTTCAGCGTGGGCATGCCCTTCGTCTACCCGGACAATTCGCTCGACTTCGCGCCGAACTTCCTTTCCATGCTCTGGAAGGTGGCCGAGCCCCGCTTCGAGGCCGATCCCGTCCTGGCCCGGGCCCTCGACGTCCTCTTCATCCTCCACGCGGACCACGAGCAGAACTGCTCGACCACGGCCATGCGCGTCGTCGGCTCCTCGCATTCGGATCCCTACTCGGCGACCGCCGCCGCCGCAGCCGCGCTCTACGGCCCCCGCCACGGCGGCGCCAACGAGGCGGTCATCCGGATGCTGACCGAGATCGGCAGCATCGAGAACGTGCCGGACTTCATCGCCTCGGTGAAGTCGGGATCAGGCGGCCGTCTCCAGGGCTTCGGGCACCGCGTCTACAAGAGCTACGACCCGAGGGCCAAGATCATCAAGCGCACGGCCGACGAGGTATTCGAGGTCACGGGCAAGAACCCGTTGCTCGACATCGCCCTCAAGCTCGAGGAGATCGCGCTCAACGACGAGTACTTCACCTCGCGCCGCCTCTACCCCAACGTCGACTTCTACTCGGGCCTCATCTACCAGGCCATGGGATTCCCGCTCGAGATGTTCCCCGTGCTCTTCGCCATCCCCCGCACGGCGGGCTGGCTGTCGCACTGGCAGGAGATGCTCGACCAGGACTCGAAGATCGCCCGGCCCCGCCAGCTCTACATCGGCTCCGACACCCGCGACTACGTCCCGATCGGTTCCCGGTAGGCCGCAACACCGGGCCAGGCCGGGTCAGTGGCCGACGGCCGCCGCCGGCCCCGGTCGTCAGCCCGAGTCCCCGCTCCTGACCAGGCGGGCCAGGCCCTCTTGGGTCAGCGAGACGCAGAGCTCGCCCTCCTGGTTGAAGAGGAAACCCCGGGCCAGACCACGCCCGCCGGCCGCGGCCGGCGAGTCCATGTCGTAGAGCATCCAGCGGTCGGCCCGCAGGGGTCGGTGGAACCACATGCAGTGGTCCAGGCTCGCCCCCATGAAGTCCGGGTCGTCCCAGTTCACCTCGTGCGGCATGAGCACGGTGTCGAAGAGCGACATGTCCGACGCGTACGTGATCACGCAGGCGTGCAGCAGCGGGTCGTCGGGCAGGTCCCCGTCGGCCCGGATCCACAAGCGGTGGTAGGGCCCGGCGTCGGCCACCTTGTGGTGCCAGGGCAGCTCGCCGATGTGGCGCTGGTCGATCGGATGCGGCTTCTCGAACCACTCGGCCCGCTCCTCCCGGAAGGGCTGGAGCCGCTCCCACAACGTCGGCAGCGAATCGGGGTCGGGCACCTCGGGCATCGCGAACTGGTGCGTGATGCTGCTCTCTTCGATGTCGTGGAACGACGCCTCCATGTTGTAGATGGCCCGCCCGTGCTGAATCGCCACCACCCGCCGGGTGGTGAAGGAGCGGCCGTCGCGGATGCGGTCGACCTCGTAGAGGATGGGCACGGTCGGGTCGCCGGGCCGCAGGAAGTACGAGTGGAGCGAGTGCACCCGGCCGTGCTCGACCGTGCGCCCCGCCGCCATGAGCGCCTGCCCGGCCACCTGGCCGCCGAACACCCGCTGGCGCTCCTCGTCGAGCTGGGCGCCCCGGAAGATGTTCACCTCAATGGGCTCCAGGTCCAGCAGGCTGACGAGGAACTTCAGGGACTCGCTCATGGATCCATCCTCGCAGGCCGCCGCGCGGACCGTGTCCGAGCGCCTGCCCGCCGCCCCCACTACCCTGCGCGGCCGTGGCCAGCAACGAAAACGAGATCGTCTTCCCGCCCGACTTTCTCTGGGGCGTCGCCACGGCGGCCCACCAGATCGAAGGGGGCAACGTCAACAACGACTGGTGGGCCTGGGAGCACAATCCCGAGTCGGGCACGCTCGAGCCGAGCGGCGACGCCTGCGACTCCTTCACCCGTTGGCGCGAGGACGTGCAGCTGGTCGCCGACATGGGGGTGGGCGCCTACCGCTTCTCGCTCGAGTGGAGCCGCATCGAACCCGCCGAGGGTGAGTTCTCGCTGGCCGCGCTCGAGCACTACCGGCGCATCTGCGCCGCGTTGCTCGGTCACGGCATCGCGCCCGTGGTCACCTTCCATCACTTCACCACCCCGCTCTGGCTGACGGCCCGAGGAGGGTGGGAGTCGCCCGACGCGCCCGAGCGCTTCGCTCGATACGTGGCCCGGGCCACCGCCTACCTCGGCGACCTCATCGGTTGGGCCTGCACCATCAACGAGCCCAACGTCGTCGGCGTCATGGGGTACTTCCAAGGTCAGTACCCGCCCGGCGTCAAGGAGGACTTCCACCGCTTCGGCGCGGTCAACGACGCCATGATCCGGGCCCACCGCCTGGCCGTCGACGAGCTGCGGTCCGGGCCCGGGCGGCTTCCCCGTCGGCCTCACCCTGTCGATGGCCGAGATCGTCGCCGACGAAGGCGGCGAGGCCCTGCGCGACGCGGCCGAGGAGATGCTCGAGAACGTCTTCCTGCGCGCCGCCGCCGGCGACGACTTCGTCGGCGTGCAGTGCTACACCCGGATGCACTTCGGCCCCGAGGGGTGGCCCCCAACGACCCCGGGGTCCGCGCTCACCCAGATGGGCGACGAGTACTGGCCCCAGTGCGTGGAGTACTGCGTGCGCCGGGCCGCCGCCGTGAGCGGGTGCCCGGTCATGGTGACCGAGAACGGGATCGCCACCGCCGACGACGCCGAGCGCATCGACTTCCTCGGCGAGGCGCTGCGCAGCGCCCACCGCTGCCTGGACGAGGGGATCGACCTGCGGGGCTACTTCGTCTGGAGCCTCCTGGACAACTTCGAGTGGCACCTCGGCTACGGGCCCAAGTTCGGCCTGGTCGCGGTGGCTCCCGGGATCTTCGAGCGCCGGCCGAAACCCAGCGCCCACTGGTTCGGCGACGTCGCCCGGACCGGCCGATTGACAGCGGGCTCTTAGCGAGTTGCCAGGGTGCCAAACGCCCGTCGGGCTAGGGTGTCGCAGTGCTTGAACAGCTTCAGCGCCTCTACGCCTGGCTGCACACCCACGAGGGGAAGAAGATCTTCCGCTACACGATGGTGTCGGTCATTTCGACGACGATCTCGCTCGTCGTCATCGCCATCGTCTACGGGGTCCTGCACCTTTGGAGCGAGGTCCCGAGCACCGTCTTCGGAAACTTCGTCGCCACCTTCCCGTCCTACTGGCTGAACCGGAAGTGGGCCTGGGGCAAGCACGGCCGGTCGCACTTCATGAAGGAAGTCGTCCCCTTCTGGGTCATGGCCTTCGCCGGCATCGCCTTCTCCATCGTCGGCGCCTCGATCGCCCGCCACTACTCGGTCAAGTACAACCTCAGCCACCTCGAGACGACGGTCCTCGTCCTCTTCGCCAACGTGATGTCGTTCGCCATCTTCTGGGTGCTCAAGCTGGTGGTCTTCAACAAGCTCTTCCACCACCAGGTCGAGCTCGAGGAGTTCGACGAGCACTTGACCCACGAAGAAGAAGAGGAAGAGTCGGCCCACTCGGGGAGCGGCCAAAGCTGACGGACCGGGACCACACCGGTCTCGACCCGCCCCGAACGCCACCCGACCAGCGGACGAACGGTCGCCCGTCCGCCCGCTCAGTCCCGGAAGTTCTCGAACTGCAAGGGGATCCCGAAGTCCTCCGCCTTGCACTTGGCGATGACCTCTTGGAGGTCGTCCCGCTTCTTGCCGGTCACCCGGAGTTGATCGCCCTGCGTCTGCGAGGAGACGCCCTTGAGCCCCAGGTCCTTGATGAACTTGTTCAGCTTTTTCGCGTGGTCGGACGAAATCCCGGCCCGGATGGACACCTTCTGGCGGGCCGTCCCCTTCTGGCCCTCCTCGAGTTTCTGATCCTCGAAGGCCTTCAACGAGACCTGGCGCTTGACCAGCTTCTCGTCGAGGACCTGGTGGAGCGCCCGGAGCCGGTCCTCGGTCGAGGAGCGCAGGGTCAGCTCGTTCTCGGCCAGCTCAATGGCTGAGTCGGTGTTCTTGAAGTCGAAGCGGGTCGCCGCTTCCCGGTTGGCCTGGTCGACGGCGTTGCGTACCTCCTGCATGTCGACCTCGGAAACGATGTCAAAGGTGGGCATGAAGCCCAGCGTACCGGCGCCACCGAGGGAAAACCGGGGTCCCCGCACCCGGCTAATCTCGCCCCTTTGCGGGTCGGTGTCCGAGTGGCCAAAGGAAACAGGCTGTAAACCTGTCGGTTAACACCTACGGAGGTTCGAATCCTCCCCGGCCCACGCAAGGATCCGGCGGCCCCCCACCGTTGGACGGCTGTTGACCTGATGACCCTTGCCCCCCAGGGCATGCCCGTTACAATGCTGTTGCAGATGGATTGCGGGCGGCACCTGTCCTTGGGGTTGCCCTTCTCGGCCCCGACCCGATCCCCCGAGTCGACGCCGAGACCGACCAAGACGACGAGACTGACACCTACGTAGACGTGGACGACAGCCCGACGAAACCCCCGACGCCGACCCCGACCTCATCCACCTCCGTCCTGGATCGGGCCTCGTCGCGCCTGAGCCGCCTCTCCATGCGGGGCGACGCGCTCCGCATGCGGGTGAGCTCCACCCGGACGCTGACCGAGCGCGTCGAGGCCGAAGCGGTCGACCCGGGCGACTGGTCCTGGCTGCGCAAGCCGGCCATCCTCGGCTTCATCGCCGTCGTGTCCATCTGCGTCGGCGCCTCGCTCCGAGCTCGCCCTTCAAGCTCGAGCTGAGCGGCACCTGGTTCTTCGGCTCCTCCAGCTCGGGATCCACCTGGCTCCTCCTTCCCGGCGTCGTCGCCGTCTACGGGGGAATGGTCCTCTTCGTCCGGGTCTGGTTCGGTTTGTATCGAACCCTGCGGGCCCGCCCGGGCGTGCCCATCAAGAAGCTGGCCTACATGCTGGCCCTGTGGCTGGTGCCGCTCATGGTGGTGGCCCCGCTCTTCAGCAAGGACGTCTTCTCCTACGCCGCCCAGGGCGAGCTGATGAGCCGCCACATCAACCCGTATAACTACGGCCCGGGCACCCTCGGCTCGGGGCCCTACGTCACGCCGGTCGACAGCCTCTGGCTGAACACCGCCGCCCCCTACGGCCCGCTCTTCCTGATGCTGGCCGGGTGGTCGGCCACGATCAGCTTCCACCACGCGCTCATCACCGTGGTCCTGCTCCGCTTCCAGTCCGTCGCCGGCCTGGCCCTGATCGCCTACTGCATCCCCAAGCTGGCCCGCTCCTTCGGCCACGACGCCGGCCCGGCCTTCGTCCTGGCCGTCCTCAATCCACTCACCCTGCTCGCCCTCGTCGGGGGCGCCCACAACGACTCGCTCATGGTCGGCCTCCTCCTGGCCGGCATCACAGCGGCCCGGGCCAAGCACCCGGTCTGGGGTGTGGTCCTGTGCGCGTTGGCCGCCTCCATCAAAGTCCCGGCCGCCATCGGCATCGTCTACATCGCCTGGGACTGGGCCGGCATCGACGCCGATTGGGGCCGCCGCGCCCGCATGGCCGTGCGGGCAGGACTGATCACCGTCGCCGTCATGGGGTTCCTCTCGCTGGTCTCGGGTCTCGGCTGGGGGTGGATAGCCAATCTCGGCACCCCCGGCACCGTCCGCAGCTGGATGGCCCCCGCCACCGGCGTCGGCCTCCTCATCAGCGGCACCTCGCACCTGTTCGGCGTCGGCGTCGGCCTGGGCGGGGTGCTGACCATGACCAGGGCCATCGGGCTGCTGGCCGCGGCCGGTCTGGCCGTCTACTGCCTGCTCCAGCACGAGCGCATCGGGCTGCTCCAGGCGCTCGGCATCACCATGCTGGGCTTCGTGCTGCTCGGCCCGGTCGTCCAGCCCTGGTACCTGACCTGGGGCATCATCCTCGTCGCCCCCATCGTGGCCGGCCGAATGCTCTACTTCGTCCTCGGCCTGTCCATGATCGTGCCCTTCATCGGCCTGACCGGCGGCGCCGAACTGCTGACCCAGCTCGTCCACACCCAGCCGGCCTCGATGGTCCTCTACGTGGCGATCCTCTGGGTCATCGCCGTCATCCCCCTCGGCCGCTGGACCACCTCGTGGCGCCTCGACGCCTCGCGCCTGCCCGTGCTGACGCCCCATGCCGCCCACCCCGGCCAGGGCACCCCCGCTTTCGAGTCCTAACTCCCGCCCCCACCCGCGGCCGCTGCGGCAGCCCCGCCGCCAGCCCCGCCCGGCCCCGCTCCCCGCCCGTCGTCAGAGCAGCCGCTGCAGCTCCACCACGTCGAGCCACTGTCGGTGCTTGCGCCCCACCTCGCGCTCCACCCCCACCAGTTCGAAGCCCGCCGCTCGATGCAACCCGATCGACGTCTCGTTGTGCCCGGCGATCCGGGCGATCAACGAGTGGAACCCGTGCGCCGACGCCAGGACCAGGAGTTCGTCCAGCAGCGCCCGCCCCACGCCCTTGCCCCGCTGGGCCCGGTCCACGTAGACGGAGTTCTCGGCCGTGGCCGAGTACCCCGAGCGTTCCCGGAAGGACGAGAGGGATCCGAAGCCGAGCACGATCTCTCCGTTGGCCCCGAGGTGCCCGCCGGACTCCTCCCCGGGGCGTCCCGCCTGGTCCGCCAGGCCGCCCCCGTCCTCGACCGCCACGACGGCCGGGTGCACCCCGCTGTGCTCGAGGATCCAGGCCTCCTGCTCGGCTTTCGTGCGCGGGACCATGTCGAAGGTGTTGGTCGATCCGAGGACCTCGACGTTGTAGATGGCCCGGATCGCCTCGGCGTCGGCCAGCTCGGCCAGTCGGATCCGCATCGGGCGATGGTACTGTTGACGTGGGCAAACCAGGGAGGGAGCGGAGGCAACCCGTGCCGTCCCCTGGCTATCATTGACCGCTCGCGGAAAGAACCCGCGGCGCCCCCTTAGCTCAGTCGGCAGAGCACAGCCATGGTAAGGCTGGTGTCGTCGGTTCGATTCCGACAGGGGGCTCGCCCATGGCGGCGTAGCTCAGTTGGTCAGAGCACACGGCTCATAATCGTGTTGTCGCGGGTTCGAGTCCCGCCGCCGCTACCAGGCCCGGGTCGAGGATCCGGGCAGCGACCAGGACGAGAAGGAAGGGAACCAGATGGCGAAGAACGAAAAGAGGGTCCAGGTCACGCTGGCCTGCGAAGTCTGCAAGCGGCGGAACTACATCACGACCAAGAACAAGCTGAACGATCGCGAGCGGATCGAAATGAAGAAGTTCTGCCGCTGGGACCGCCAGCACACCCTCCACAAGGAGACCCGCTAGGCCGCCGAGCCAGCCTGGCCCGGCCGGTGCTACTCTGACAGGTCGTTCCCCAGGTCAGCGGGAAGAACCACTGCCCGAGGGCAACCGAAGGCACCCCACCGAGGGCAGTAGCTCAACTGGTAGAGCACCGGTCTCCAAAACCGGCGGTTGGGGGTTCGAGTCCCTCCTGCCCTGCCCCGGACGTGATCATCCGAATTCGAACTTTGTGAGGCGAGAGCCGTGAACCGCGAGACCAAGCGCATGATGCAGCGCCAAGGGCAGATGGAGGCCGACGGCTCTCCGTCCACTCGCCGCGTGCGTCCGCGGGTACTGCGACCAAGCAGCGGACGCAGAAGGGCGGCGCCCCGGTTCGCAAGCGGACCACGCCCGTACAATTCGTACGCGAGGTACGCGACGAGATGCGCCAGGTGGCCTGGCCCTCGCGTTCCGAGCTCATCAACTACACCTCGGTCGTGCTGACGACGCTGATCATCATGATCAGCCTCATCTTCGTGCTGAACCTCGCCTTCGGGAAGCTGATCACGCTTCTCTTCACCAAGTAACCCAACCAAGCAGGCGAGCAATGACTGACATGTCGCACGAAAGCGCAGAAGAAGAGCTGGCCAACGCCAGCGGTGAGGAAGACGTCACCGAGGCCGTCGCCTTCGAGGACGCCGAGAACGAAGAGGCTCCCGAAGTCGCGGCCATGAGCACCAGCTCGGTCGAGGACGTCTACGACGAGGTGGCAGCCGAGGACGAGGCCGAGCTCGAGGAGCAGGCACTCGACGAGGCCATCGAGGAGGTCACCGAAGCCGTGGCCGAGGTCGTGGGCGAAGAAGTCGCCGAGGAGATCGTGGAAGAAATCGTGGAAGAGATCATCGAAGAGGCAGTCGGCGAGGCGCTCGTGGAAGCCGCCCTCGAAGAAGCCGTCGTCGACGAGTTGGCCGAGGACGTGGCGGGCCAGGTGAAGGCTGCGGCCGCCACCGGCGACTCGTCCAACGGCAGCGGCGAGCCCGACCTCGTGCTCGATGCCACCGAGGCCCAGGACGGCGAGTACGAGCTCGGGGGCTGGGTCGGTGAGGGCGAGGAAGAGGAGATCGTCCCCGTCGAGAGCCCCTACGACCGCCCGGGCCGCTGGTACGTGGTCCACACCTACTCGGGCTACGAGAACAAGGTGAAGGGCAACATGTCCAACGTCGTCGCCTCCCGCGGTCTCGAAGACCGGGTCTTCGAGGTCGTCATCCCGATGGAGGACGTCGTCGAGTTCAAGGGCGGCAAGAAGGTCACCGTCCAGAAGAAGGTCTTCCCCGGCTACCTGCTGGTGCGCTGCGACATGAACGACGACACCTGGGGTGCCATCCGCAACACGCCCGGTGTCACCGGGTTCGTCGGGCCGAACACCAAGCCCACGCCGCTCAGCCGCCGCGAGGTCGAGAACATCCTCCAGGTCAAGGTCGAGGGCACCGAGGGAGGGGCGGCGCCCAAGCGCAGCCGTCCCCGGCTCGAGTACGAGGTCGACGAGACGGTCCGGGTCAAGGAAGGTCCGTTCGCCGACTTCTCCGGCCAGATCGCCGAGATCAACGAGGACCAGCTCAAGCTCAAGGTGCTGGTCAACATCTTCGGCCGGGAGACCCCGGTCGAGCTGGAGTTCAGCCAGGTGGCCAAGCTCTAGCAGTCAACCGGCGCCCAAGCCCCGGGCCGGTGCCCACGTACGAATTCGCTGACGCACAAGATCGAAGTAAGGAGACACCAGATGCCACCCAAGAAGAAGGTGCTGGCCATCGTCAAGATCCAGCTCGAGGCCGGCTCGGCCACGCCCGCCCCACCGGTGGGCACGGCCCTCGGCCCACACGGCGTGCAGACCATGGAGTTCTGCAAGCAGTACAACGCGGCCACCGAGAGCATGCGGGGCCAGGTCGTGCCCGTGGACATCACCATCTACGAGGACCGCTCGTTCAGCTTCGTGCTCAAGACTTCGCCCACCCCGGTGCTGCTGCGCCAGGCCGCCGGGCTCCCCAAGGGCGCAGCGACGGCGGGCCGGGAACAGGTGGGCACCATCACCGACGCCCAGCTGGCGGAGATCGCCAACACCAAGATGAAGGACCTGAACACCAACGACCTCGAGGCGGCCAAGAAGCAGGTGGCCGGCACGGCCCGCTCCATGGGCATCAAGGTCGCCGGCTGAACCGTCGGCACACCACACGCCGGCACCGCAGGACCACACGAGCGAGACCAGGACGCGAAGGAAGAGAGTAGGACGATGGCCCAGCACGGGAAGAAGTACAAGGACAGTTTGAGCAAGGTCGACCGCGAGGAGCTCTACGGGGTCGGCGAAGCCGTCGACCTGGTCAAGGAGCTGGCCAGTGCCAAGTTCGACGAGACGGTCGAGCTGGCCGTGCGCCTCGGTGTGGACCCCCGCAAGGCCGACCAGATCGTGCGGGGCACGCTGTCGTTGCCCTCGGGCACCGGCACTACCGTGCGCGTGGCCGTGTTCGCCGCCGGCGAGGCGGCCACCGAGGCCCGGGCGGCCGGAGCCGACGAGGTGGGCGCCGACGACCTGGTCGCCAAGATCAACGGCGGCTTCCTCGACTTCGACATCGCCATCGCCACCCCCGACCTGATGGGCCAGGTGGGCACGCTCGGCCGGGTCCTCGGTCCCCGCGGTCTGATGCCCAACCCCAAGACGGGCACCGTCACGACCGACGTGGCCAAGGCCGTCGGCGAGTTCAAGGGCGGCCGCGTCGAGTACCGCACCGACAAGGTGGGCAACGTCCACATCCGGGTAGGCAAGGCCTCTTTCACCCACGAGCAGCTCATCGCCAACATCAAGGCCGTCGTCGACGAGCTCCAGCGGGCCAAGCCGCCGGCCTCCAAGGGCCGGTACTTCTTGTCGATCACCGTGTCGAGCACCATGGGACCGGGTGTCCACATCGACCCGATCAAGGCCCGCTTCACCGAGGAGGAGCTGGCCGTCTCGGCCTGACCGCACCCACGTACGTACGCAGGACCCGGTCGGAGCAGCACCGGCCGACCAAGTAACATCTCCCGAACAGCCCACCGCCCTGGCAGGGAAGCCGACCAAGACGGACGGGCACTGAATCCGACGCCAAAGACCTCCGGTGCACCTTCGGGTGCAGAAGCGGCCGCAAGGCCCGCCCGACCAGGCGACGACATGAAGCACACGGCCGAGCCGTGGTGCGTCGTTGCTCACCGGAGATCCTGGCCCACAGCCGGTTGATCCCGGTGGAGGACACCGATGGCAACGCAGAACGCAGCACGAGCGCAGAAGGTCGAGATCGTCGACGAGGTCAAGACGCGCATGAGCGCGGCGACGGCCCAGATCGTCAGCGAGTACCGCGGCCTCACGGTGGCCGAGCTGGCCGAGCTCCGGACCGCCCTCGAAGGGGTCGGCGGCGACTACCGCATCTTCAAGAACACATTGGTCCTCCGGGCCATCGACGGCGGCGACTACCAGCCGCTCTCGGAGTACCTGAGCGGCCCGACCGCCCTCACCTTCGTGGACGGCGACATCAGCGCCGTGGCCAAGGCCCTGCGCGATTTCTCCCGGACCAACCCGCTGCTCGTGATCAAGGGCGGGCTGGCCGACGGTTCGCTCCTGTCATCCCGTGACCTGGCCGCCCTGGCCGACCTGCCGCCCCGCGAGGTGCTGTTGGCCCGCCTGGCCGGTGCCCTGGCCGCGCCGATGCAGCAGATGGCCGGCCTCCTCCAGGCCCTGCCTCGGAACCTGGCCTACGGCATGCAGGCCCTGATCGACCAGCGGGTCGAGGGTGGCGAGGCGGCCCCGGCGCCCGAGGCCGCGGCATCCGAGGCGCCGGCCGCCGAGGCGGACGCACCGCCTCCCGAGGCCGAGGCAGAAGCCGCGGCACCGGAGACCGCAGAAGCGCCCGCCGAGGCAGAAGCCGCGGCTCCGGAGGCAGCAGAAGCCGCGGCTCCCGAGACGGCGGACGCGCCGGCCGCGGCCGAGGCAGCCGCACCGGCGGAGGCCGCCGCGGAGACGGAAGGCGGCACCGAGGCGGCGGCCACGCCCGAAGAGCCGGCCGAGTAACACCCAGCCCCCACGTTTCACGAGTTTTCGAGACCGAATCACCACAAGACCGGAAGGAAGAAAGGAAGCCACATGGCAACCCTGACCAAAGAAGAGATCCTCGACGGGATCGCAGAGCTCTCCGTCATCCAGCTGAGCGAGCTGCTGAAGGACTTCGAGGAGCGCTTCGGCGTGACCGCGGCGGCCCCAGTGGCCGTGGCGGCGGCCGCGGCCCCAGCGGGCGGCGGCGACGGCGGCGGCGCCGAGGAGGAGAAGTCCGAGTTCGACGTCATCCTCACCGGTGCCGGCGACAAGAAGATTCAGGTCATCAAGGAGGTGCGGGCCCTCACCAGCCTGGGCCTCAAGGAGGCCAAGGACCTCGTCGAGGCGGCTCCCAAGCCGGTGCTCGAGAAGGTCAACAAGGAGGACGCCGACAAGGCGAAGGTTGCCCTCGAGGGCGCCGGCGCCACCGTCGAGATCCAATAATCCCTGTTCAGGGGCTGGTGGGCCTGGTGCCCGCCGGCCCCGGAGGGGGATCCTTGACGGGGGACGGAGGCGCCCTCAGACTGTCTCGGACCCCGGGCGATTTGCCCGGTTGGTTTGGCGCGGCCACGAGGGGTTGTATTCAGGCACGCCTCACGGTAGGATGCACGGTTGCCGTGCGTCTTCGTGTCTCCGATTCCGTAATTCCTTGGAGTCGGCGCGCGCCCACGCAGCCTTGACCTGCCCGCCGACCACAGGTCTGAGACCACCCGTCCCTCACTCTCCCGCCGTCCCAGCCTCACCCTCAGCAGTCCAGTAGTTCCCTCATCCCGCCGTCTTTTTCCTCTTGGAGGTGTTGACCGTTGTCCTCACGGTCCCGCAGCCCCGAACGCGTCTCCTTTGCCAACATCAGTGAGGCTCTGCCTCTCCCTGACTTGATCGCCATTCAGCGCGACTCCTTT